>CBDCFT010000016.1:0-40988 GCA_965216365.1 Arenicellales bacterium
GCAACGAGCAGTCGCAAACTTTGATACCGGATATAGCGTAGTGATCTGGACATAGGTCATTTCACTTTCCCTGTTAATGCCGTTGGTGGGCTAACGTTGCCGGTCTGCAGACTAATGCATGCCGACAGTAATGTCTCATCAACTGATCAAGACAATTGAAGTATGAGTGACGGCTGCATTAATTACCTCATCCAAATGGATGAGGTTTTTCAAAAAAATATCGGTTTTCGGGGGATATAGTTGAATTTGCTTAGTGAACGGCGGTCTGAATGTAAAGGCATTAAGCGTGTTGGGAGGTATAATGCGAACACCGTGCTCAGCTAAAAAGGTTTACACATTGATGAAAGTTTGCCGGTTAATGAACTTTAGTGTGCTGTTTGCCGCGATAATTCATGTCTTGCCCGCGCATGCGGAAGTTTATAAATGGGTGGACGAGAATGGTGTCGTTCAGTACACCAACACACCGCCGGAGGGCGAGGTGTCGTCCGAACAAGTCATTGTCGACGAATGTGTTAGCGACGAGTGTCTGGCAGAGCAAGCGGCGGCCAGCGCCGAAGCGCAACGCCGATTGCAAAGCACTTTACGTCAGTTGGAAGAGATCGACCGAGCGAAGCGTCAAAAGCTGGAGGATCAAGTAGCGAAGGGTGAGGAAGAGGAAAAGGTTACGGTCCCGGCAAAGGTAGGGCGAACACCGCCGCCGATTCTTCCTGCTGCCGCTCGGCAACAGGGGTTATTTTAGTAACAAATTATTGTAGTGAGTTTTCGAGCATTCCCAGTGACTGTCGCTTACGCGGACGCTGATTTTAATTCCTGAATTTCAACCACGTCCGCGCCCACTGATTGTTTGCAGGATTCGTCCAGCAAATAGTTGGCGTCGTCACGCACCATTAACAGGCTCTGCATGAGCTGCGAAATGCTGCTTAACATGGACAGAGTATTCAGGACTTCTGCCTGGGTCGCCGGGTTGTCGCGATTGGTGATGGATTTGGCTAACAAACTATTGATGCTGTCACTGCCTTCAATTAGCGTGTCCAAAGTATTTTCAGCCGACGTTCGATAGCAAACGAGTTTGTCGTAGTCGTCGCGGGGTAAGGCGTTGTTGTCCAATTGTGTGATTTTTTCGTGCAGTGGAAAAAGCGCGTCGTCAATCAGGCTGGTCATAAGCGAATCAACGCCAGGCAATGCGCTATTTTGTGAATTGTAGGACATGTCGTAGCAGTTCCAGGGTAGCCATTGGGGGGTATTTAATACCTTAGCAAATTACCCGTATGGACAATGTGAAGGACTGTTAAAAGTGGTCAAATGTTTACCGGAGTTTGCAGTTGTATACTTTTTAGTAATAATCACTGGTGTCCTGTTAAGGAACGAAAAAGGCTTGGTTTTTTAGCTGTTTTGATACAATTGGGTTTACGACAACTCATTGAATCGAAACAAAAACCAAGCCATGGCCCATTGTAATACAGTCTTTGCGCAATTACTCAAACTCATCTCGAGACATGAATTCGAACATCTCGCCAAACAGCACCATAGCGGCCGATCCTTTCGCAAAGCCTCGCGCTGGAGCCAGTTTACCGCGATGCTGTTAGGGCAGGTTTCAGGGCGGTTTTCCCTGCGCGATATTATTGACAGCCTCCAAGTCCAGTCCCACCGTCTGTACCACATTGGCAGTGCCCGGCTGTGTCGTACAACACTTGCCCGGATCAATGAAGATAAACCCTATCAATTGTATGAAGCCTTGTTTCAGAAATTGTTAGGGCGCTGTCTGAATCAGCCGTGCCACCATGGGTTTCGCTTTAAAAACCCGCTGTATGCGCTGGACTCAACGACCATTGATTTGTGTTTATCCTTGTTTCCTTGGGCACAATTCCGTTCAACCAAGGGTGCGGTCAAATTGCATGTTGGCCTTAATCAGTCTGGCCACCTACCTGAATTCAACTGCATCACCGATGGTAAAACCCATGATGTGGTGGTGGGAAAACAGATTGTCTTCCCGAAGGGCAGCATTGTCGTGATTGATCGCGCTTATACGGACTACCGTTGGTATAACACCCTGAATAAAAAAGGAATCTACTTTGTCAGCCGACAGAAATCGAATGCAAAATATCGTGTTATCCAACGCCGCAGTGTGAATAACAAGTCAGGCATTACATCAGATCAACTGATTCAATACACCGGTTTTTATGCGCAAAAAGACTACAGTGGTCCGATGCGTCGAGTGGGTTATCGTGACCCTGAAACCGCAAAGCACTATGTGTTTATCACCAACAACACCCAGCTGAGTGCCAAGACGATTGCCGATATTTACAAATCCAGATGGCAGATCGAATTGTTCTTCAAATGCATCAAGCAGAATCTGAAGATCAAATCGTTTGTCGGTACCAGTAAGAACGCTGTTCTGACTCAGATCTGGATCGCTTTGTGTGCCTATCTGATCGTAGCCTATTTGAAATTTGCTCATCGTTTAACGCGATCTATACAACAGATTATCAGGTTATTGCACACGAATCTGTTCGATAAGCGTGAATTGATTCCTTTGTTACGCGGTGATCCCATAGTGACGCACTCATGGGTAGATAAGCGACAGCTCACGCTGCTTTAAAGTTAACGGGACACCAGTGAGTAATAATAATTAAAAACAATAAGTTAAATAAATGCGGCTTTATAGATAGCGGCTCCGTAACCATTGTGGTGGGTGACCCGCAAAGAGAGGAACGCACAATGAAATCCGGGGTCGACGATCTGATAGCATCTTTATCGTATTTCGCATACTAAGGCTCTGACACGCCATTCATGCTGAATGTAACGGGCAAAGTCAAGATCCCAACTGCCGACGAAGACAAAGGCTTGGGCACTGATGAGACCGATTTTTCTTTGGAAGTGAATTTGACCAAGGCCTATGGCAGTAATGTCGCATTTGGCACGGTAGGTTATCGAAAATTCGGTGATCCACCGGAGTTTGATTTAGACGATGTAATGCATTTGTCAATCGGTGGGCAACGAAAACTGGATTAAATTTACAATGGCGGTTTGATCTATGATCGGCATGGGGCGGCAACCTAGGCATTGAGAGGACGTAAAGATAAGTTTATATGAATGTTTTTACGAAACGGGCGCTATGTGTGCCCGTTTTTGTTATGGTTGTACGAGCGAAGTGTGGTTTGACATAATCTAGTTCCAACTAATTAGCAGTCATTGTGATGTGCGGCACATGTTGACGGAAAAACTACCATGTTGAGGGCGTTGTATTTATTTATAGCGTTGGCAGTATTCTGGCTGCTGTTATCCGGTCACTACACATTTCTGCTGATTGGTTTTGGTTTTGCGTCGTGTGCGCTGGTGGTTTTTATTGCACGGCGCATGGACGCGGTAGACCGGTTCCCGGTCGAAATCGCATTAAAACCGTTGGTTTTTGTTAAATACTGGTTATGGCTCGCCAGGGAGATCATTGTTGCTAATTTTGCGGTGTCCAAATTGGTATGGAGCCGGGAATTAAAAATCTCCCCCAGTATTTTTTACGTTCCAGCGGCAAACCTGTCGGAGTTGGTACGTGTCACCTACGCAAACTCCATCACATTAACACCGGGAACAGTAGCTATTGATGTTGGCAATGACTGGATTGAGGTGCATGCACTAACCGAAGACACCAAGGCTGATTTATTGGCCGGCAGGATGGGTGAGCGGGTGCGTGCAATAGGTAACACCACTTGACTGCGACTACATAATGATCCGATGTTTATAGTAGCAACTTGCGCAATTGTAACAGCGATGCTTCTCACCCTGGTGCGTGCGTTTCAGGGGCCTTCGGTGTGGGACAGAATCTTATCGGTCAATAGTTTCAGTACTAAAATTGTTTTATTGATCGGTGTTGTTGGTTTTCTAACCGAGCGTCCGGAATTTCTCGATATCGCACTGGTTTATGCGCTGATTAGTTTCATTACGACTATCGCCGTTCTCAAGTTTTTTGAGTACGGCCACCTCGGACGTTCCCGCCGGAGCGCACCCGAGTCCGTCGACTGAGCGATGAGTATTCTCGCTGACATCATCTCCTGGCTGGCTTTCCTTGCGGGCGGTTTTTTTATTGTGACAGGCAGTATTGGTTTATTGCGCTTCCCGGAATTTTTTACGCGTCTACATGCAACCAGTATGACCGAGTCATTGGGAATGGGTTTGATGATAGTGGGTATGATATTTCAGGCCGGACTCACACTGGTTACAGTAAAACTTATATTTATTTTAATATTCCTGGTGTTTGCCAGCCCAACATCCACACACGCTTTAGCAAAAGCTGCCTTGCATGGAAAGCACAAGCCATTGTTGAGCGGCGGGGAGTCGTAACATCGAACAAGCGATCAATGTAATCTTGCTGTTCTTTCTTGCGGCGACCGCGGTTGCCGTTGCGCGTTTACGTAGTTTGTTTGCTGCAGCCATGTTGTTTGGCATTTACAGTTTGTTATCGGCGGCTGTTTTTGTCGTAATGGATGCGGTCGATGTTGCCTTTACCGAGGCGGCGGTGGGCGCGGGTATTTCCTCTATACTCGTCCTCGGTGCCTTGTCGTTAATTGGTAAAAAGCAAGAGGCCGGACACACCAGACCGCTGCTAGCATTTGTTCTGGTGAGCATAACCGGCGCTGTGCTGGTCTACGGCACGCTGGATCTACCCTCGTTCGGTGATCCGAACGCACCTGCACAACAACATGTCGCACCGCGTTACATTAATGAATCCCCAACAGAGATCGGCGTACCCAACATGGTGACTTCGGTTCTTGCCAGTTACCGGGGCTACGATACTCTGGGCGAAGTCACGGTCATTTTCACAGCCGGTATCGGCGTCTTGGCGTTGTTGGGTCGTCGTCGCCGGCAACGGGTGAATTCGAAAGAGGCACAGCACTGATGGAACATCATCTGGTATTGCGCGTCGTGGCGAAGCTGATGGTGCCGTTGATTTTATTGTTTGCTTTGTACGTGCAGTTTCATGGTGATTACGGTCCCGGAGGCGGATTTCAAGCCGGCGTGATTTTTGGTGCCGGTTTTATTCTTTACTCATTGGTATTCGGAGTGCAGGGTGCGCAAAAAGTAGTAGGTTCGAACCTGTTGCGTGTGTTATCAGCGCTAGGTGTTCTGTTGTACGCAGGCGTCGGCATTGTGAGTCTGTTGTTGGGTGGTAATTATCTCGACTACAACTATTTAAGCCATGATCCCGTGCATGGGCAACACCTCGGTATCCTACTTATCGAACTCGGAGTTGGCATCACGGTTGCGTCGGTAATGACCCTGGTGTTTTATACCTTTGCCGATGATCCCGTAACCGATGAACCGACAAACGATGAGCAGCGAAACAGTGAGTAGCGGGCCATTACGATGATCGCCAAGATACTTGCGTTGTATAACTACTGGATCGTGATCGTTTTGATGATGCTGGGTTTTTACATCGTGATGGCCAAGCCTAACATGATCAAAAAAATAATTGGTTTGAATATTTTTCAAACCTCCGTTTTCGTGTTGTATATCTCGGCAGGTAATGTGACCGGTGGCACGGCTCCCATCGTCGGTGAAGGTGTTACTGTCTACTCAAATCCGTTGCCCCATGTATTGATCCTCACCGCCATTGTGGTGGGTGTTGCCACCACGGCGCTGGGTTTGGCGTTAACGGTTCGCATTAATCGTGAGTGGGGATCGATAAACGAAGATAAGATAGAAAGTCATATAAAACAAGAACAGGAATCTTGATTCATACTCACTTAATTGTACTGCAGGTAGTGATACCGTTGCTGGCAGCACCCATGTGTGTGCTGACGACGAAACCAAGGTTCGCCTGGGCGCTGGCGACGTTGGTCGGTTTTATCACGCTGGCGGTATCCATTGCACTATTGGTGATTGTTTTGAATCACGGTGTCCTGTCTTATGCCTTGGGAGGATGGGCGGCGCCGTGGGGGATCGAATACCGTATCGACGCATTAAACGTCGTAGTTTTGTTTATTATTGCCGCTGTCAATGCGGTTGCTTTGATGTTCGCCCGTGACAGTGTTGCCAAAGAAGTCGAATCTGACCGAATCTATTTGTTTTACACCGCCTGGTTATTGTGCGTTACCGGGTTATTGGGTATCACCATTACCGGTGATGCGTTTAATCTATTTGTTTTTCTCGAAATTTCTTCTTTGTCTACCTATGTGCTGGTCAGTTTGGGCCGGAATAAACACGCCTTGCTGGCAGCGTTTCGTTATCTGGTTATCGGTACGATCGGTGCGACATTTATATTGATCGCAGTTGGCCTGCTTTACATGATGACGGGTACGCTGAACATGCAAGATCTGGCGGAGCGTCTGCCGGCGGTTTTAGAGACACGAACAATTAAAGTTGCGTTTGCGTTTTTTATTATCGGTGTGGCCATCAAGATGGCGTTGTTTCCGTTACACGTCTGGCTGCCAAACGCTTATACCTATGCGCCAACGGCGGCAACTATTTTATTGGCTGCCACCGCAACCAAGGCGGCGGTCTATGTCTTGTTGCGTGTCTTGTTTGGCATTTTTGGAGTGGAATTCGTGACAGATGTCATGCGTGTTGACATGTTTCTTATTCCGCTAGCTTTAATCGCAGTGTTTTCCGGTTCTATTGTTGCGGTGTACCAGAACGATGTAAATCGTTTGCTGGCTTATTCCAGTGTTGCACAAATCGGTTATATGGTGATCGGCGCGGGTTTTGCCAGCGTTTTGGGTATTACCGCTGCGTTAACCCATGTGTTTAATCATGCGTTGATGAAAGGCGCATTATTTATGGCAGTCGGTTGCGTGATATACCGTACCGGTGGCGCGGCGCTGGAAAATTTTCGCGGACTTGGGAAATCCATGCCGCTAACCATGGCCGCGTTCGTGGCCGGTGGATTGAGTCTGGTTGGCGTGCCCCTCACCGCCGGATTTGTCAGTAAATGGTATTTAGTCTTGGCGGCGTTGCAAGGCGATACTTGGTTTGTGGTCGCGCTGGTTCTCATTGGTTCGCTCATAGCCTTGATTTATATCTGGCGAGTCGTGGAGGCGGCCTACTTTTTACCCGCGTCCGGCAAAAATGCAGGTGTAAAAGAAGCACCGATGACCTTGCTTGTGCCGACATGGATTTTTGTATTGGCTAATTTTTACTTTGGTATTCACGCCGCGTTGCCGGTCGGTATCGCCGAGCGGGCGGCAAAAATTCTGCTACGGGGTGGTTCGTAGTCGTATGGTACTACGTTTCGTATTGGTGATTTAGCGGTGTTTAAATGACAACGAGTTCCCTGATCATTGCTGCGTTGTTGCTGCCGTTAATTGGCGCGGTATTGATCGTTTTGTCAGACCGCCGGCCCAACGTTCGTGAAACCGTCACCATGGTCACGTCCTTGTTACTGCTGCTTGATGTGATCTTGTTGCTATCGCGTGTGCTCGGTGGTGAAAGACCGGAACTCACCTTATGGCAGATGTCACCGGGGTTCGGTTTTTATTTTTCCATAGAACCTTTGGGCATGTTGTTTGCCGGCATAGCGGCATTTTTGTGGCCGGTGAACTCCCTGTATTCCATCGGCTATATGCGTGGCAATAATGAACAAAATCAAACACGTTTTTATGTGTGCTTTGCCATCGCGTTGATGAGTGTCATGGGTATGGCCTTTGCAGGTAATTTACTAACCCTGTTTATTTTTTATGAAGTTCTGACTTTAAGCACTTATCCGTTGGTCACTCACAAAGGCGACGCCAAAGCGGTTGAAGCGGGTCGGGTTTATTTGGGTATACTGATGGTGACGTCCATTGGATTGTTATTACCCGCTATATTGTGGACCTGGCTACTAACAGGCACGATTGATTTTGCAGCCGGCGGCATGTTGCAAGGTTATTTAGATGGGCCGTTAGTCGGTTTGATGTTACTGATGTATATCTTTGGTATCGGCAAAGCCGCAATCATGCCGGTACAACGCTGGTTGCCCGCCGCCATGGTGGCGCCCACACCGGTCAGCGCATTATTGCATGCCGTAGCAGTGGTGAAGGCCGGTGTGTTTTGCGTGGTAAAAGTCGTGGTGTATGTTTTCGGTTTGGAACTACTGCAAAGTCAACCCAGCACACATTGGCTCATTTTCGCAGCCGCCATTACCATTATCATCGCCTCAATCATCGCGTTGCGCGAGGATAATCTGAAACGCCGCCTGGCTTATTCCACTGTCAGTCAGTTGTCTTATGTTGTGCTGGCCACGGCGATACTGGCGCCATTGTCTATCGTCGGCGCGTGTTTGCATATCGTTGCCCATGCGTTCGGCAAGATCACTCTATTTTTCGCTGCGGGTTCCATTTATACCGCCAGTCATAAAACCGAGGTGTCCGAGTTGGCGGGTATCGGACGTCAAATGCCGTGGACTATGGGTGCCTTCGCGGTGGCGTCGCTGAGCATGGTCGGGGTGCCACCCATGGCGGGATTCCTCAGCAAGTGGTACATGCTGCTGGGCGCGCTGGAGACAGAGCAGATGGTCGCCGTGGCGGTCCTGGTCATTAGCACCCTGCTCAACGCGGCCTACTTCCTGCCCATCGTCTACTACGCTTTCTTTAGGATGCCGCCAGCCCATGGGGGCGGCACGGACCATGACGGCGACTCCGCCGGCCGTGATGCGCCACACGGCGAGGCGCCGTTCCCGATCGTGCTCGCCGTGACCGTCACCGCTGCTGGGACTGTGCTCCTGTTCTTTTGGCCGGACGTGCCACTGACGCTGGCCCAGCTGGTCGGGGAGGCCGCCCGATGAGCGTCGCGCACAAACTCGGCCGCCGGCGTACGGGCCGCCCGAGCGCTCCGGCGCGATCCTCAGCGGGCGGACGAGAGGTGGCGCAAGCGCACCGCGATCGTGCCGCAGGGCGATACGCGGCGCCCAAAGCACGTCGCAGGCAAATGGGGGCGGTGCAACGATGAAGCAAGAAGCGCGCTACTGGCTCGACTCGAAGGAGAATGTGACAAAGGTCTATCGCGGCGTGTGGATCGCCTGCGCAGTGTTGCTCGTCGTCGAGGTGTTCGTTGCTCTGCACGGCCACTTCACGATCGAGCATCTCTTCGGCTTCTACGGGTTCTATGGCTTCTTCGGCTGCGTCGGGCTGGTGCTCGGCGCCAAGGCGCTGCGAAAGATCCTGATGCGTCCCGAGGACTACTACGATGACTAGCCTCGCGGGACTCTCGCCGGCGCTCATCATCATCGTCGGTGCGGTTGTCGTGCCGCTGCTGCGCGGTCAGTGGCGCAACGTCTACATGCTCGCGTTGCCGGCGGTCGCGTTCCTGACGCTGCTTGCGACCCCGGATGGCGATCACGGCACGCTGCGGTACCTGGGACTCGATCTGGTCACCAATCGCGTCGACGACTGGAGCCGGATCTTTAGCACCATCTTCCTGATCGCGACGGCCCTGTCGGTGGTCTATGCCTGGCACATCCGCGACTGGGTGCAGCAGGTCGCCGGATTAGTGTACGCTGGCGGCGCCGTGGGTGCCGTGCTGGCCGGGGACTTCCTGACCTTGTTCGCGTATTGGGAGGTCACCGCGCTCTCGTCGGTCTTTCTGGTGTGGGCGAGCCGTACCGATGCCTCGTTTCACTCCGGAATGCGCTATGTGTTCGTCCAGCTGCTGAGTGGTCTGCTGCTGCTCATCGGCGCACTGGCTCTGTACCAGCAGTCCGGCTCGATTCGCTTCGAGCACGTCGGCCTGGAAGGTCTCGGTGGCTGGCTGATTTTCCTGGCATTCGGCATCAAGTGCGCCTTCCCGCTGTTGCACAACTGGTTGCAGGATGCCTATCCGCAGGCCACGGTCACGGGCACCGTGTTCCTCTCGGCGTTCACCACGAAGCTTGCAGTGTACGCGCTGGCGCGCGGTTTCGCGGGTACGCCGGAACTCATCTGGATCGGCGCCATCATGACGGCGTTTCCGATATTCTATGCCGTCATCGAGAACGACCTGCGGCGCGTACTCGCATACAGCCTCAACAACCAGCTCGGCTTCATGGTGGTGGGAATCGGCGTGGGCACCGAGCTCGCCCTGAACGGCACCGCGGCACACGCCTTCAGCCACATCCTTTACAAGGCGCTGCTGTTCATGTCGATGGGCGCGGTGCTGCTGCGCACCGGTACGGCTAAGGGCAGCGAGCTCGGCGGGCTCTACAAGTCCATGCCGTGGACGACCGGGTTTTGCATCGTCGGCGCGGCATCGATCTCCGCATTCCCCCTGTTCAGCGGCTTCATCAGCAAGTCATTGATCATTACGGCCGTCGCCGTGGAGGGCCATTTCTGGATCTGGGCCACGCTGCTGTTCGCGTCCGCCGGCGTGTTCCACCACTCGGGCATCAAGATCCCGTACTTCGCCTTCTTCGCTCACGACAGCGGCATCCGCTGCGAGGAGGCACCGCGCAACATGCTGATTGCGATGGCGGTGACGTCGGCCCTGTGCATCGGCATCGGCGTCTATCCGGATTGGCTGTACTCGCTGCTGCCCTTCGCGGTCGACTACCAGCCCTACACCGCCGCCCACGTGCTGACCCAGCTGCAGCTGCTGGTGTTCTCGGCGCTGGCCTTCTCGGTACTCACGTGGCACGGCATCTACCCGCCGGAGCTGCGCTCCGTGAATCTGGACTTCGACTGGTTTTATCGCCGATTCGGCGCCGCCGTTGCGAACGAGTTTACAGTCAAGACATTCAGCGCTCGGGATGGTCTGGAAGTACGGATACGCAAAGGCATTGAAAGGTTCATCTTACGCCTTTACCGCCACCACGGCCCCAAAGGCATCCTGTCGCAAAGCTGGCCTGTTGGCAGCATGGTGTTATCGGTTGTTGTATTGCTTGGCGCGTATCTGATTTTTTATTATTTCTAGCGGCGACGCTGTTCGGGTTGGTTGGTCAGCGTCTGCTTGTAATGAACGGTTGTCTGGTATATTGTATACCAGATTCTTCGAATTATAATGACATACCGGTTGCGATAGAATCAAAGGTAGAGGATGAATATTCACGAATTTCAGGCGAAACAATTACTCGCTGAACGGGGTATTCCCATACCCCGCGGCGCCGTCGCACAGGCACCTGGCGAGGCTGTAACCGTTGCCCAGGAACTGGGCGGTTCACGTTGGGTGCTCAAGGCGCAAATTCAAGCCGGCGGCCGTGGCGAAGGCCATTTCCAGGATCATCCGCACGAAGCCGGCGGCATCCGTGTTATTGATTCGATGGATGCGATTCGTGAAAACGCCGACCAAATGCTCGGTCACATTCTGATCACCAAGCAGACTGGACGCTCCGGAACCGAAGTCAGTCGAATTTACGTCGAACAGGCGTGCGATGTTCAACGCGAAATGTACCTTGGGTTACTGCTTGATCGCGCCAGTAGTCTGCCAACCTTTGTTGCGTCGGTTGTCGGTGGAATCGAAATTGAGTCGGTTGCCAAAACCTCGCCCGAATCGATTAAAAAAGTACCCGTCGATCCGGTCGAAGGTTTAACCGATGCAAGCGTTGAGCAACTCGTCTCGCATCTCAAGATCGAAAAAAATAACACCGATGCGGCCGCAAATGTAATCCGTTCGATGTACAAAATGTACATCGATCTTGACGCCTCGCTGATCGAAATTAACCCGCTTGCTCTGGCTGATGACAACACGCTGATGGCTTTAGATGCAGCCGTTACTTTCGACGACAATGCGCTTTATCGCCATCCTGAAATCGGTGAGTTACGTGACGAGAGCGAACTGCGCATAGGCGAGCTAAAAGCCGTGCATCACGGACTGAATTACGTCAAGCTCGACGGCAATATTGGTTTCATGGCGAGTGGTGCGGGCCTTGCCATGGCGACTATCGATGCGATTAAACTGCTGGGCGGTGATCCGGCCAGTTTCCTGGATGTGCCACCGGCGGCCAGTGTCGATCGTGTGCGCGATGCCATGCGTTTATTGCTTTCGGATCCGGACGTAAAAAGTATTATGGTTAACGTCTTCGGTGGCGGCATTATGCGTTGCGACACCATTGCTGACGGCATTATTCTGGCCAATCGCGAATCGCCAATCGAAATACCGATGGTGGTTCGGTTGGCAGGTACCAGCGCTGAATATGCGCTACAGCGTTTGCGCGATTCCGGCCCGTCGATTGTGTTTGCTGATGACATGGCGGATGCCGCACAAAAAGCGGTTAATGCTGCGAGTGAGGTGCGTATCGAAACCCGCCGTACATGGTGGGAGCGAATGCAAAACACATTCTCAAAACCCGGAGCATAGTGCATGTCGATCCTGGTTAATAAAGATACCAAAGTCATTTGTCAGGGTATGACGGGGAACCAAGGCACGTTTTACAGCGAACGCGCGATTTCTGCTGGCACCAATGTCGTCGGTGGCGTGACGCCGGGCAAAGGCGGTCAACGCCATTTGGGTTTGCCGGTATTCGATACGGTAGCGGAGGCGAAGGAGAAAACCGATGCCAATGCGACGGTGATTTTCGTTCCACGTGAGCAAGCGGCGGACGCGATACGCGAAGCTATCGATGCGCAAATTGAATTGATTGCCTGCGTGACCGAACGCATACCCGTGCTGGACATCGTGAAGGTAAAACGCGCGCTGGAAAATTCCAACTCGCGCATGATCGGTCCAAACTCGCCCGGTATCATCACGCCGGGTGAATGTCAGATCGGCATCATGCCTGTAGAAGTGTTTAAACCCGGTCGTATCGGTATCGTGTCACGTTCCAGCACGCTCACTTATGAAGCGGTCGAGCAGACGACAATCAATGGTCTCGGTCAATCGACCTGTATCGGGATTGGCGCCGACCCTGTGCAGGGCACCACGTTCACCGATGCGTTGGAGATGTTTATCGCAGACGGTCAAACCGAAGGCATTGTCTTAATCGGTGAAATCGGCGGTATCGCGGAAGAGCAGGCCGCGGAGTATTTAAAAGACAAAAAAACCGAAAAACCCGTAGTAGCTTATGTTGCCGGACGTTACGCGCCACGCGGACGGCGTATGGGGCACGCCGGTGCGATTATTCAATTGGGTTCCGGCAGTGCGGAAGAAAAAATCGATGCGCTCAAGAGTGCAGGTGTGCACGTCGCAGAATCGCCGGTGGAGATTGGCGCAACGATGAAAGAGGTAATGGCCTGATTCAAGTTAGAAACCAAGCGGGCTGGGGTAGATCACAGCGGTTTATCGTGGGTTGGGAAGTATAGCGCGGTTCGCTGTTTTTCTGTCAACTTCCTAAATCATCACACCGAGGCTGTCCCGTTTGCCTATCTATCCCGGTTTCGGTTGGGTCGGAACGCGTTTTTCAAACCAATGGTGTGCATAAGTTTCGTCATTGAATGGTTTGACTTCGACAAAACCGTTGGCCCGGTAGAGCGCCTGCGCCTCTTTTAGTGTTCGGTTTGTCTCGAGCCGCAAGATGTCGACACCAAGTTCTGCCGCTTGTTGTTCTAAGGTTTCGAGAATACGCCGGCCAACCCCAAGCCCTCGAACCGTTTTAGAAACCCACATCCGTTTTATTTCGCCGATGTTATTGTCCTTCACTTTAAGTGCGCCGCATCCAACCGCCAATCCGTCCAACCTTGCAACGACAAAAATTCCGTTTGGAGGCGTTAGTTCTTCGGGCTCCGCGGAAATACTTTGCTTAACATCGAATCCCTCTTTGAATCGCTTATCTAGCTCAGCGTAGTACTCGCCGAGACAGTACTGTGCGTCGGCGGTGGTAGTGGATTCCGCAACAATTTCGACGGATGCCGTTCGCATGAGTTGTTCTACACACATCATGGCATCGATCAACGTTTGACGCTGTTCAAGGGTCAATGGTGTTAACAAAGATCGAGCGACTTGGTCGGAAAGCTCATTAAGAATTTTTAGTTCCGCAAGCCCAAGTGTCGTCAGAACGGCACGTTTGACCCTGCTATCGTTGTCGCTATGCTCCGTTATGACCAGTCTTTGCCGTTCAAGGGATCGCAGCAAGCGGCTGACATAGCCTGAATCGAGAGACAACCGGCGTCTGAGTGCCCGGATTTCGCTGCCGTCTCGGCCAACTTCAAACAACAAACGGGATTCGGCCATCGGCCTGTTTCTTCCCAGAAAGTTATCGTTTAGTGCTCCAATGCGCTGTATAACCGCTCTATTAAATCTGCGAACTTGCTGAATCTGGGTGGATTCCATATATCTGACTATAGTCAGATATATATTATGTGCAAGCGGTCTGTGTCTTTCTATTAACGTTCTTAGGATTGCAGGAATTGACAAAATAGTCTTTTATGAGACATAATTGTCTCATGTCATCAATTCGACCTTCCAGCCGGGGCGCCATTATTCAAGCGGCGTTCCAACTTTATAACGAAAATCCGGTCGCCAGCCTGGCGGATATTGCCGAACGGGCCGGTGTCGGCCGCGCCACGTTGCACCGGCACTTCAAAAGTCGAGACGATTTAATGATAACGCTGGCCAAAACGGCGATTAACGAACTCGATGCAGCCGTAGAAAAAGCAGTCGCCAACGCCCAATCCTATACCCAGGCACTGAGACTCACCATGGAGGCTGTTATGCCGTTGGCCGACCGGCAGTGGTTTTTGTACCGGGAAGCCATCGAAGATCACCCGGAAATTCATGTCGAGTTTCACCGTCAAGCCAAAGAATTGGCCGAAGCTATCGATCAGGCCAAACAAGAAGGCAGCTTTGACGCAAATGTGCCGACGGCATGGATAGTCAAAGCTTTTGACAATCTAATTTTTGCGGCTTGGGAGCTGGTGCGTGGGGGCGAGGCTACGCCGAAACAAGCCGCTGCATTGGCCTGGCGTAGTTTGACAACAGGTTTGGGAGTCGGCACGAATGAATAGCTCAGCACTCGAACGCCTTGGTAACAGTATCGATGAATCTTTTTTATTGATTGGTGTGGCGATGCTCGTCATCGAGTTGACCAAGGGACTATTCACCAGAACACTCAAATGGCGCGGTGTAGCCGATATGTTGGCTAGTGCTTCGACACAAATTCCGTTTCTGCTGATTGAAGTCTTTGTGCTGGCATTCGCTTATAGCTTTTATACGTTGGTATATGAAAACTATATTACGTGGGGTTTTGGTATTAACCTCACTGGTATCTTGCTTGCCATAGTCGTTGCGGATTTTTTCTATTATTGGGAACACCGTTTTGCTCACGTTGTGCGTGTCCTATGGATTCACCACGCGGTACATCACTCCTCACGTTACATGAATATTATTACCGGTGTGCGCTTCGGTCCCTTTGAAGGCGTCTGGTCGATGATCGCTTTATTCCCCATGTTGTTGTTGGGGTTCGCACCCGAACTGATCATCTTCGGCACGCTGGTGGTCATCGCCTATCAAACATGGATCCATACCGAGCTTATCGGCAAATTGGGTCCGTTGGAGTGGTTTTTGAATACACCTTCACACCATCGTGTACACCACGGTTGCGATGAAAAATATTTAGACAAAAACTACGGTGGTATTTTTATTGTCTGGGACAGATTGTTCGGTACGTTTCAGGAGGAAGAAGAACGGCCCTTTTATGGTTTGGCCCGCGATTTTGACAGCGTAAACCCGATCAAGATCTGGTTTTCAGAATTGCCGAAGTTTTTTGTGGATCTGTTGAAGTCAAAAAGCATTAGCGAACTATGTGGCCGGTTGTTTCGCCCGCCGCATTGGCAACCGTAGCGAGCCAAAGTCAAAACGACGGGCAGAGATTTGGACGGCTTTGATGCGCATAACTTCTTTTCTCAAAAACCTGTGTCTATACCTGCCGAGTGGCGTCAGCCTGGGGTTATTGGTGGGCTGTTTACTAAAACCTGCGCCGACTAATTATCTAAATTACCAAACTAAAACGGATTTGATCTTTCCATTAACCGGTGAGTCGTTTATTGCTGCTGGTGGCAGGGAACGCAAACAAAACCCCGCTCATATTCTGGTGCCGGACCAGCGATTTGCACTCGATATCGTCGCACTGGCACCAGGGTCAACACCGCCCGACACAAAAAAATTGATTGCCGATATCTTATCCGGAAAAATCACGGCCTACGATGGTAGTGACCCCAAAATCAACCAAAACCACTATTGCTTCGGCCGGTCCATTATTGCGCCGGGTGCCGGTGTGGTTATCGATGTGCTGGACGGTATTCACGACAACATACCGGGTAAGCGCAACAAGAAAGATATTCCGGGCAACTATGTGGTGATTGATCATGGTAACGGCGAGTTTTCCATGTTGGCACATTTCAGACAGGGTTCGGTGCTGGTACAAAAGAACCAAAAAGTTTTAGCAGGTGACCTGTTGGGAGAATGCGGTAACAGCGGACACTCGAATTTGCCGCATTTGCACTATCACTTGCAAACTACGCCCCGCTGGCTGGATGGCGAGGGACTCCCGGCGCAATTTCAGCGTTACTATGCGAACGGGAAGCTGATTGACAGGGGCGAGCCAGTGCAAGGAGAAATTATTTCTGCTCAACCGCCGGCAACATACAAATAAATCGAAGAACTCTAAATGCCCACAACGCTATTAATGAAAGACCCGGTCAGGGTGATGCGGACTTTTTTATTCTTGAGAACTGTCCCGCGAGCAAAGATAACGGTTGGATTCCCGCTAAAAATCAAAATCGGCAGATGTTTGGTTGCCTGGAGTTCTGAGTCAAAATATTTATTAAAAACAAACAATTAAACACTTCATATCGAGCGTCCACCGAGCTATAAGAACTAATTATCCGATTCCCAATCGATACGAATTTACCTCCAGATGATACCCGTTTACATTTTTGATCAACGGGGTTATTCTCGTTAACTGGTATATTGTATACCAGATTCTTTTAACCAAAGCATATAAGCTGCTGAGACTCTGGAGGAAGAGATGAAGCCACTTTTAAGAAAGGCAATTGTTCTACCTGTAATTTCTGTTTTTACTATTCTCGTTGGTCTGTCCACTTCCGCGCATGCGTGGGAACCCAAAAAGCCGGTTGAGTTCATTATCATGGCTGGTACGGGTGGTGGCGCCGATCAAATGGCGCGTTTGATGCAAAGTATTATTCAAAAGAATAAAATTTCGTCACAACCGTTTATTCCCATTAACAAACCCGGCGGTTCAGGCGCGGAAGCGTTGCGTTACCTTAAGGACAAGGAAGGCGATGACCACGTCGTGATGATTTCTCTTAATAGCTTCTACACCACACCATTGTTGAATCCGGATTTGGGTGTGGATATTTCCACGTTCACTCCGATTGGTCGCATGGCGTTGGATACATTCCTGCTATGGGTAAACTCGGAAACCGACATCAACTCACTGGATGACTATGTTGCTACCGTGAAGGAAAAAGGACTCGATTGGAAAATGGGTGGTACCGGCGAAGGTCAAGAAGATTCATTGGTGACCGGCATGTTGCAAAACAAGTTTGGATTTGAAGTCACCTATGTACCTTTCCCCGGTGGCGGCACCGTGGCCAAGAACCTGATTGGTAACCACATCAACTCAACTGTGAATAATCCGTCTGAGCAAATGGGTTTCTTTGAGGCCGGCAAGTCCCGTCCACTGATGGCCTTGACCCCGGAACGCTTACCGCAGTTTCCTGATGTGCCGACCTCCGGCGAGCTTGGTCATGATGACCTGGTGTACTACATGCAACGCAGCATTAACGCCCCTCCGGGAATGTCTGCCGAAGCGCAGGAGTATTACATTAACCTGTTTAAGCAAGTGTTTGACTCCGCTGAGTGGCAAGATTTTTGTTCAAGCGACGGTATTTTCTGTGACGAGTGGCTGGCTGGCAGCGATTTAGCAGCTTATCACCAAACTGAAAAGACCAAGCACGAAGGCTTGTTGAAAGGAATGGGTAAGATCTAAAAATTCCTTTGCAATAACACCCCGGATAGAGGAGAGTCGCATGACGGTTCGTACTGCCGAGTTAGTGATGGCATTACTCATGGGACTCTTCTCTATTTACCTGATGTGGGAAAGCGCGCAACTCCCCATCGGTTGGGAAGAAGGGCGCGGACCGGGTGGTGGCGCATGGCCTTTCTGGCTGGCCGCCGTCATGCTGGCCAGTTGCATGGTTACCATTATTCGCTGGTTTGGCCGTAAGACCCCTGAGTCGCGTTCCGATGTGCAATACATGGATCGTGACACGCGTCGTATCAATTTTATTACTGTTGGTTCTCTACTTGTCTTTTTAGTACTCACACATTTCATCGGCATGTACTTCGCGATGATGTTGTTTTTATTTTTCTATATTCGATTTGTCGGCCGCCACTCGTGGTTGTTGACTATCATCCTGGCCATCGGCATGCCGGTATTTATGTTTTTCTTTTTTGAGGCCTTGCTCAAAATTATTTTGCCCAAGGGTTATTCCGAACCGTTGTTTTATCCGTTGTACAAAATTATTTATTAAAAATAATTAAAATCTAAATTCGACTATGGAAATACTCGAGCCGTTGATGCAGGGCTTTGCGACCGCTTTGTCACCGCAAAACCTGTTACTCATGATGATAGGTTGCGTAGTCGGGTTGTTTGTTGGCGCCATGCCGGGTCTGGGTTCGGTCAACGGCGTTGCCATTCTTTTGCCGGTTACCTTTTTAGTGCCACCGACCGCCGCGATCATTTTTCTGGCGGCGGTTTATTACGGCGCCATGTACGGCGGGGCGATCAGTTCTATCATGCTCGGAATACCCGGCGCGTCAACTGCGGTCGCGACGGTGTTTGATGGGCGTCCGCTGGCCATGCAGGGTAAGGCGGACTGGGCCTTGGTTGCAGCCGCTGTCGGTTCGTTTGTCGGCGGAACGATTTCCGTCATCCTGTTTACCTTGTTCGCGCCACCGTTGGCGGACTTCGCATTAAAGTTCGGGCCTGCGGAAGAATTCGCACTTATGATGCTCGCATTCGCGACGTTTATCGGTTTGGGCGGTGACGATATTCCCAAAACTATTTTCTCTATCGCCGTTGGCCTTGTCTTTGCCGCGGTAGGTTTGGATGAAGTATCGGGTAAACCGCGCTTGATCTTTTTTGATTTGCCGGGATTCTTTCATGGTATTAATTTTCTTGTACTTGCCATCGGCATTTACGGTATCGGCGAGATTTTATGGACGCTGGAAACCAGTAAAGGTGAAGTCAAAGTTTCCCAAGCGTCGTTCGCGGCTAAACGCATTATTGACGCGTTTAAAAAATTAAAAGAGTCCACAGTTACGATATTATCTTCGTCGGTACTGGGCTATTTTGTCGGTATATTACCCGCCGCCGGTGCTACCCCGGCTTCGCTAATGGCCTACGGCGTGGCTAAGACCATGTCCAAAGACCCGGACTCGTTTGGTAAAGGTAACATGGCGGGCGTTGCTGCACCGGAGACGGCAAACAATGCGGCCAGTACGGGTTCGATGTTGCCCATGATTACTTTGGGAATTCCCGGTTCCCCTACTACCGCTATCCTGCTTGGCGGCATGATTATCTGGGGTTTGCGGCCGGGGCCGTTATTGTTTGTCAACAATCCGGAATTTGTCTGGGGTCTTATCGGCAGTCTTTACATGGCGAACTTCTTTACCGTCATTATTAACATCGCCTTTATTCCGTTGTTTGTTTCGGTCTTGAAGATGCCGTTTACGATTCTGGCGCCGATCATTTTCATACTATGTATGGTGGGAGGTTTTGCACCGACCCAGGATATGCACGACGTATGGTTGATATTGGTATTTGGCGTTATGTTTTATTTATTGCGTAAATTGAATTACCCGGTCGCCCCGGCGGTGTTAGCAATAGTTTTAGGGCCATTGGCTGAGCGTTCTTTGCGACAAACGCTGATTGCAGAGCGTGGCGACGTGACAGTGTTTTTTGAGCGGCCCTTGTCGGCCACCATCCTGGTTATTGCGGTGTTGATGTTCGTGTTGCCGCTGCTGAAAAATCTAAAACGTAAAAAGGCCGGAAACGGTACCACTGCTGAATAGATAACGATGCTTATGTGCGGATACGGATGCAGAATACGCTGGTATACCGTATACCAATTAATTGAAACGGAGATCAGTAATGGTTGATACAGCGGTGGCACTGCATCCTGTTGATTCGAACTCGGTGCTCAAGGACAAAGTTTACGATGCGCTCAAGGATGCCATTGCGTCCATGAACATTTATTCCGATACGGAGCCACCCAAGCTCGATGAACGGCAGCTCGCGGAACAACTCGGTGTGAGCCGCACGCCGGTGCGTGAAGCGTTAGCGCGACTGGAACAGGAAGGCTTTGTCACCATGATCCCGCGCCGTGGAGCGTTTGTGGTGCGCAAAAGCAAGCAGGAAATTCTGGAAATGATACATGTGTGGGCGGCGTTGGAAAGCATGGCCGCGCGCATGATCACCGAGCACGCGTCGGACAAAGCGATTGCGCAGTTGCGCGAGATGTTTGCCACCTTTACTGATGACGGCGAGATTCGCGCACATATCGATGAGTACTCGCAAACCAATATCGAGTTTCATCAAGCCCTGATTTCAATGTGTGGCTGCGAGTTAATAAAAGAAATTACCGATAACCTGTTTTTACACATGCGTGCGATCAGAACCCGTTCCATGGGCGAGCGCGACCGTGCCGCGCAATCCATTATCGATCACATGCATATTATCGAAGCGCTCGAAAGCAGAAACCCGGAGCAGGCGGAAAAGCTGGTACGGGAACACAGCCTGAATTTGGCTGATCACGTAGACAGATACGCGGATTACCTGGACTAGATAACTTGCAAGAAAATAAAACTTATTTGGAGGTATAGCATGTCAACAGCAGCAAAAGACATTCACGTGTCGGATACCGCGTCGGATACTCTCGCACAAAAGAGCAAAGACGCATCAATTGTTTCCGGCGGTCATTTAGTCGCCAAGGCGTTGAAGAATGAAGGTGTCGATACGGTTTTCACTTTATGTGGCGGGCATATCATCGATATTTATGACGGGTGTCTCGACGAAGGTATTCGCATTGTCGATGTGCGTCACGAGCAAACCGCTGCCCACGCCGCCGATGGTTACGCCAGGCAGACCGGCAAGCTGGGTTGTGTTGTCACCACCGCCGGTCCGGGTTGTACTAATGCAGTTACCGGAATCGCAACGGCGTTTCGTTCAGAAAGTCCTATTCTGCACATTGGCGGACAAAGTTCGTTAACTCAGCACAAAATGGGTTCGCTGCAGGATTTGCCTCATGTCGACATGATGACCCCGATTACTAAGTTCGCATCCGGCGTGTTTTCCACCGAGCGCGTGGCGGATATGGTGTCTATGGCAGCGCGCGAATGTTTTAACGGTGCGTATGGCCCGTCTTATTTGGAAATACCACGCGACATCCTGGATCGTGAAATTCCTGTCGAGTCTGCGGTCATACCGCACGCCGGTTCGTATCGCTCGTCCGTGCGTTCAATCGGCGATCCGGCCGATGTGCAAAAGCTGGCCGATATTTTAGTCAATGCCGAACGCCCGGCCGTATTGTTTGGACAACAGGTGTGGGCGTCGCAGGGCCACAACGATGCCATCGAATTTGTGCGTGCGCTGGATATTCCCGCTTATATGAATGGCGCCAGCCGCGGTATGTTGCCGCAGGGCGACCCGCATCATTTTGATCGCACACGCAGCGATGCATTTAAAAGTGCTGACGTGATACTCATCGTCGGCACGCCATTCGATTTTCGTATGGGTTACGGCAAACGTATTTCAAGCAAGGCAGCACTGGTTCAGATCGATCAAAGCTATGCCACCGTCGGCAAAAACCGCGACATCAGTCTTGGGCTGGCGGGCGATCCCGGCGCTATTCTAGCAGCGGTAGCGCAGGCGGCATCATCCGGCGACAACACTGCTGCACGACAGGCACGTCAACAATGGATGAAAGAGTTACGCGAGATTGAAGCGACTAAGCTTGAGAGGTTGATGCCGATGTTCACCACGGATCAGAATCCGATTCATCCATATCGTCTGGCTTACGAGATCAACGAATTCCTGGGCGACGATACGATTTATATCGGCGATGGTGGGGATGTGGTGACCATTTCAGCCCAGGCCGTGCGTCCGCGTAATCCGGGTCAATGGATGGATCCGGGTGCTTTGGGTTCGCTCGGTGTCGGCACCGGTTTTGCGATGGCGGCGAAGCTGGCGCACCCCGATAAAGAAGTCATGTGTTTGTACGGTGACGGTTCGTTCGGTATGACTGCGTTCGATATGGAAACCGCACAGCGCTTTGGTGCGCCTTACCTTGCTGTAATTGGCAATAACTCCGCCATGAACCAAATTCGTTACGGCCAGATTACCAAGTACGGAGAAGAACGCGGCGATGTTGGTAACAAGCTCGGTGACGTGCCGTTCTCCAAATTCGGTGAAATGATCGGTGGGTACGGCGCAGAAGTCACCGAGGCAAAAGAAATTCAACCTGCGTTACAACGCGCACGCGAGGCGATTGCAAAAACGGGTAAGTGCGCCGTAGTCAATGTCTGGATTGATCCGAACGAGTATGCGCCGGGGACAAAAGCACAAACAATGTACAAGTAATTTAATACTGATCGATATTTAATTTATTTAGAGGAACTTTATGAAAGCGCTTGAAGATGTCCGTATTCTGGACATGACCCATGTTCAATCCGGCCCGACCTGTACACAATTGCTAGCGTGGTTTGGCGCCGACGTGATTAAGGTTGAACGTCCGGGCGTTGGCGATGCCACCCGTGGTCAACTGCGTGATATTCCTGACGTGGATAGCTTGTATTTCACCATGTTGAATCACAACAAACGTAGCGTCACTTTGAATACCAAGCTGGACAAGGGCAAGGAGATTTTTACCCGGTTGATCGAAGAGTGCGATGTGATGGTGGAGAACTTTGCACCGGGCGCGCTGGATCGCATGGGTTTTAGCTGGGAGCGCATTCAGGAAATCAACCCACGTATGATTTACGCATCGGTCAAGGGCTTTGGTCCCGGACCTTACGAAGATTGCAAGGTGTATGAAAATGTTGCCCAGTGCACCGGTGGTTCGGCATCGACCACGGGTTTTCTCGATGGCCCGCCGACAGTGACGGGCGCGCAAATCGGTGACTCCGGTACCGGTCTGCATCTGGCCTTGGGCATTGTTACCGCTTTGTATCAGCGGGAAAAATCCGGGCGCGGCCAGCGCGTCAGTTGCGCTATGCAGGACGGTGTATTGAACCTTTGCCGGGTCAAATTACGCGACCAGCAACGTCTCGATCACGGGCCGCTAAAAGAATACAGCCAGTTTGGACAAGACATACCTTTCGGAGATGCGACGCCGCGTGCGGGAAATGATTCAGGCGGCGGTCAACCGGGTTGGATTGTTAAATGCAAGGGTTGGGAAAACGATCCCAATGCCTATGTTTACTTCATTACCCAGGCCGCGGTGTGGGGCAGTATTTGCGATCTGATCGGCAAACCCGAATGGAAGGACGATCCCGAATATGCCAAGCCGGAAGCGCGGTTGAACAAGATTCCACAGATTTTCGACACGATTGAACAATGGACCATGACCAAAGACAAATTCGAAGTCATGGAATTGTGTAATCCTTTGAACATTCCCTGTGGGCCGATATTGTCACTCAAGGAACTGGCCGAAGAACCATCCTTGCGCGATACCGGAACTGTGGTCGAGGTTGATCATCCCACGCGTGGTAAGTACCTGACCGTGGGTAATCCGATCAAACTGTCGGATTCGCCTTCCGATGTCACGCGTTCGCCATTGCTGGGTGAGCACACCGATGAAATTTTGCAACAGGTGTTGGGCTTTACCGAGGATCAAATTGCTGAAGCGAAGGAATCGAGTGCGGTTTAGCGTTTAAAAATTATTGGGAGATATTTATGCGACTCATAGTTCATGGACAACAGGCGTTTGGCAAAAGCGTGCTGGAAAAAATACTGGAGAAAGGAACGGACCAGGTGGTTGCCGTTTATTGCGCGCCGGACAAGGGCAGTCGCATGGATCCGTTAAAGGAATTCGCGCTGGAAAAACAACTGCCTTTATTTCAGCCCAAAACTTACAAGGATGAAAAAGTTTGGGAGCAAATACGTTCGCACGATGCCGATTTATGCGTGATGGCTTATGTCACATTGTTCGTGCCGGAACAAGCGATCAACGCGCCCAGGTTTGGCTCGATTCAATATCATCCTTCGCTGTTGCCCGATCACAAAGGCCCGAGTTCCATTAATTGGCCGATTATTTTTGGCAAAAAGAAAACCGGTCTTTCCATATTTCGTCCGGACGACGGACTGGATACCGGGCCGATCATTTTGCAGAAAGAGGTCGATATCCAGCCGGACGACACGTTGGGTAGTTTGTATTTCAATCATCTTTTCCCCATGGGCGTGGACGCAATGTTGGAAGGCATCGAAATGGTGCGCGAAGACAATCCACCCGGAACGCCACAAGACCCCGATGCCGGGACTTACGAGGGATGGTGCGGTAAAGATGATGCAAAAATTGATTGGTCTAAACCGGTTGATGAAGTTTACAACCTTATTCGCGGCACTAATCCTCAGCCCGGCGCATGGACAACAAATAATGGCGCTGAGTTAAAAATTTTCGATTGCGTGAAATTGAGTGATGTCGCACACTCGCCCGGCACCGTGTGCGCGGCAGGCGATGACGGTTTTTCCGTCGCGGCCGAAGGTGGTCAGATCCATGTGCAACGGGTAAAGCCTGTCGATGGTGGAAAAATATCTGCGTCGGATTACGTTTCTCAAGCGGGTTTGTCAGTGGGTGACACGCTCGGGACTTGAAACCTCGCCCGGACACGCAGAACACAAAATCGAAATTAAATAATTATACTCAGGATCGAACAAACATGAATAACAAAGTTTTGAGCGATATCGAAATTGCGCGCGCCGCAACCATGAAACCAATCAGCGACGTTGCCGCGCGGCTGGATATTCCGTCCGATGCGATGGTGCCGTTTGGCCAAACCAAAGCCAAGATCAGTCTCGACTATATTGATTCGTTAAAAGATCGTCCGGATGGAAAACTGATTCTTGTTACGGCAATCACGCCGACACCGGCAGGTGAAGGTAAAACCACGACGTCCGTTGGTTTGAACGATGGCTTGAATCGTATTGGTAAAAAAGCAGTAGTATGTTTGCGCGAACCGAGTCTTGGCCCCTGTTTCGGCATGAAAGGCGGCGCAGCAGGCGGTGGCTACGCACAAGTGGTGCCGATGGAAGATATTAACCTGCATTTTACCGGCGATTTCCACGCCATCGGTTCCGCGCACAACTTATTATCCGCCCTGGTGGATAATCATATTTATTGGAGTAACGAAGCCGAGTTCGATTCGCGGCGCGTGACCTGGCGCCGGGTCGTCGACATGAATGACCGCTCCTTACGTTCGATTGTGAACTCTCTGGGCGGTATTGCTAATGGTTTTCCGCGCGAAGACGGCTTCGATATCACGGTGGCATCGGAAGTCATGGCGATCTTTTGTTTATCGAAGAATCTTGAAGACCTACAAAAACGGCTGAGTAACATTGTCGTGGGTTATACGCGTGATCGTAAACCGATTCGTGCCGAGGCAGTCATGGCTCCCGGCCCCATGGCCGTGTTGCTCAAAGACGCGATTGCGCCTAACTTTGTGCAAACCCTGGAAAACAATCCGGCGTTTATTCACGGTGGGCCGTTCGCCAACATCGCACACGGATGTAATTCGGTGATTGCAACTAAGGCTGCGCTGAAAATGGCGGACTATGTGGTTACGGAAGCGGGTTTTGGTGCCGATCTTGGCGCGGAAAAGTTTTTTGATATCAAGTGCCGCAGTGCCGGGTTGAAGCCGGAAGCCGCAGTCATTGTTGCTACCGTGCGCGCACTGAAAATGCACGGCGGCGTAGGTAAAAATGACTTGTCGAATGAAAATGTAGACGCGGTTAAAAAGGGTTGTTCCAATCTGGCGCGTCATATTCGCAATGTTAAATCTTTTGGTGTTCCAGCAGTCGTCGCCATCAATCGTTTTACGGCGGATACGGATGCGGAAGTCGCTGCCGTGCGCGAAGTGGCTGCCGAGTATGGCGCGCAGGCCATTGAATGTACGCACTGGGCCGATGGTGGCGCGGGTACGGAAAACCTCGCGCAACATGTCGTGGATTTGGTTGAGAGCGGAACTAGTCAGTTTGCACCGTTGTACGATGACAATATGCCGCTATGGGATAAGGTGAAAACAATCGCGACGCGTATTTATGACGCTGAAGATATCATTGCGGATCAAAAAGTGCGCAATCAGTTTGCCGATTATCAGGAAGCAGGTTATGGTCACTTTCCGGTTTGTATCGCCAAGACGCAATACAGCTTCTCAACCGATCCAAACTTGAAGGGCGCGCCGAGTGGTCATGTCTTACCCATTCGCGAGGTGCGCTTGTCTGCCGGCGCTGGATTCTTAGTGGTCGTGTGTGGCGACATAATGACCATGCCGGGATTGCCGCGCGTACCTGCGGCCAACAGCATTCGTATTGGCGAGTCCGGTGAAGTGGAAGGACTTTTTTGATTTTTGATCTCAGGTTAAATTAACTCGCAATGTCGATAAAGAAAATTCTGGTTCCGCTGGACGGCAGTAGCGTCGCCAACGGTGTTCTTGATACAGCGCTGGTCGTTGCCAAACGTTTTGGTGCACATATCGATGCACTGCATGTCATGCAACAACCTGAAGATGCCGCGCCGTACATGTTCGATCGTATTCCAGCCAGCCTGAAAAAATCCGTTGCCGGAGAAATTGAAAAAGACCAACGCGAACAAGCCGCTGCGGTTCGCGCAGGTTTTGAAGAGTTTTGTACCAAAAACGATTTAACCATTACCGACAAACCTGGAAAGGATTCCATATCCGCTTCCTGGCTTGAAGCATTTGGCCGTACCAGTGAAGTCTTGATCGAACACGCGCGGTTGGCCGATGTGGTTGCTATTGCACGACCGAAGGTGAGTAAAGGCGCGATTCGCCGTTCTCCGGTCGGTGAAAATCTTGAAGCCGTGATGTTGCGGGCCGGTCGCCCGGTGTTGGTTGTGCCGCCAAAGTGGAAAGCGAAACGGGTAGAGCATGCAGCGATTGGCTGGAATGGCAGTCTGGAAGCATCCCGCGCATTGGCCATGACCATGCCCTGGTTGGAGCAAATGAGTCAGGTATCAATTATCGTGTCCAAGAAACGCCAGGATAGCGGCAAGGCGCTGCAAGATTATCTGGCGGTGCATGGAATTGAGGGGAAACTTCTGCTGTTGGATAAAAAAGGCGACTCGGTCGGCGCTTCCATTCTAAAGATCTGCAAGGAAAACAAGGTTGAGTTTTTGATCGTAGGCGGGTTTAGCCATGCCCGCGCGCGACAGCTTCTGTTCGGCGGCGTTACACAGCATCTTTTGCACTACTCCGATATCGTTACCACCATGGTGCACTAATCTAAATATTTGTTTTAAAAGCTTTTTTCCGACTCCATCATTTCGCCATAGTTTTTATCTTGAGTTTCTGTCGCATTTGTGCGACATTTATCGTATCGAATAAAGGGGCTTATTTGATTATTCCGCAACCAGTGGTTTAGGGGCGGAAGGGGTAGAGATCCGGGTTTCCCGGAATTTATCCAAGGAAGAAAATCGTATCAGGGATTGGGTTCGGGCGTTGTGAAGCATTCGAGTAATCCAGGTTGGAGCATACCGGCCGGAAGACTTGGATGGGTTGGGGTCTAACTTTCTTTTTAAGGGGAGAAACAGTGAGACCTTTGACGAATAGAGGTAGAAGCGTACTGGCACTTCAAATAGGCCAGGAACGTTTGCGTCACAGTAAATTCAGCGGTGGTAAACATCCGGTTGCAGACACGGAACGGCAGGTGCCGCGTCGTTTTCGTTTTCAGAATCTCAGTTGTCGAATGAATGTGGCTTAAGCCAGGTAGTTAAGACTCTGGTCTTTAACGCGCGGTATTAACATTACTGGACTATTACTCTAAACGGCCTGATTCCGATATTTCGGAGTCAGGCCGTTCTTGGTTTTAGTCTTCGCTGGAGAAATTTGTTAATCAGGAATTCAAAGCTATCTCCGCGCGTTTGCGCCGTAGTAACTTTTTCTGATAACGCGATTGCACAATATCCGTTACGACAAGGATACCGATCACAAAGTAAAACGTTGTCTTTGTCATAGGCACGATGTCGTTACCAAATATACGCAAATGCGCCAAATGACCGCCTTCGGTTATCAACATAATTCCGACGACGAAAAGGATAAACAAACCCAGGACTTCGTACATGCGGTTTCGTTCCAGGAATCCGGCTACGCGATCCGCCAGCCAGACCATGAGTATTCCGCCGATGACAATCGCGCTGGCCATGACGGCGAATACATCGGTTAAGGCCATGGCGCTGAGAATGGAGTCAAAGGAAAACACCAGATTCATCGCGACAATCCAGAAAATAATTAAAGCCACGGGACGTGGTGAACGATCCTCATGTTCCAGATCTTCAACCCCCATCATGTGCAATATTTCTTTGGTCGCCGTGTAAATAATAAATATCCCACCGAGTAAGACGATTATGCTGTGCATATTAAACGTCGCTTCGACAACACCTATTTGATGGAGAGATAAAATCGGGTTTTGAAAGTATTGAATGACTTTTAACAATATAAACAACAATGCGATGCGCAGTACCACCGCCAGACCAATACCGAGCTTACGCACTTTGGCCTGACTGCCCACCGGAGCGCGTTTGGATTCCAGTGAAATATACAACAGGTTGTCGAAGCCCAGCACGGCCTGCAACAAGATCAACATTCCCAGCGTGACCAGATTATCGAGCGTTAAAAGTGATTCCATTTTTTTTCCTTAGTCTTGAATTTGAGTTGTGATTAGCGCCTATAGGTGCAGCGTATATTAGCGTTGAAATTGAATTATTGACGTAAAATTGTGCCAAATTTATCACTGAAATTTTCCGTTAAATCCGGTAAAACCGCTCTGCTTGGGTTCAGTCGCAAATAGACCCGTTGAATTAATGGATAAATCAATTTCGATGAAATACTATCCGGTGCAAAATATCAAAGTTTGAGTCGTAAAAGGAGGAGATCATGCCACACGTGACATTTATTCACGGTATTGCCAATAAGCTGGAAAAAGAAAAACAACATGCTGCGTGGTTACGCGAGTTGAATCATGATGGCATGTTTGATTTGCATGCCCGCGGGGTGACGACATCATTCGTGTATTGGGCGGATGTATTGTATGAAAAACCACTGGATGAAGCGCAGGCGCAGGAGTCCGTCAGCAACGAACACACCGGTGGTGAAACTGTCACGATGGCGGGCGACGAAGATTTAGCCTGGATCGAGGACTTGCCCGAAGACCAACAGGCGGCAGTGCAAAAGTTGCGTGAGCGGCTCAATTTTGACGCCGATGCCCCCGCAGGCGACGACACGCACATGAATGACCCTTATTCCCAGTCGGAACAACAACAATTGGAAGACGTTGATTTTGAGCGTATTCCCTTACCCTGGTTTGTAAAACGCCGGGTGATGAAAGTTCTGTTACGCGATGTGCATCACTATCTTTTCAATACAGAACACGAACCACGACCCGGTGAGCGTTTCATGGTGAAAGACGAAATTCAAAAACGTTTTGTTGAAACCATGACGGCGGATGCGGAACAAAACGCTGATAACGGCCCGCATATCGTGGTGAGTCACAGCATGGGGACAGTAATTTCTTATGACTGCCTGAAACACCGCGCGGATTGCCCGCCGGTGTCCGCGTTGATGACCATCGGCAGCCCGTTGGGTCTGGATGAGATTCAGGACATGATGCCCGGTTGGAGCCGGGAGGACGGATTTCCCTCCAGCCACGTGGCAACCAACTGGACTAATGTTTATGACAAGCTGGATCCGGTTGCCGGGTTTGATCCTAATCTGTCCAATGATTATAAAAAACATAATCAAACAGCGATTGATGATATAAAAGTCACGAATACCGGGCGTTGGCGGCATAGCAGTTGGAAATATTTCCAGCAGGACGCGTTAAGAGATGCGTTAACCAATCAGCTCGACCTTTAGGGGTTGGTCGTGGCGCTCGACAAAGCAAGCGAAAAGTTGCTGCGTTCCATTCGCACAGCAGCTAAAAAATACGATTGGAAAAGCACGCAAAAACTATCGGCGCAATTAGTTGAGAGTTTGAAGCAAAATGCGATTCAAAAACCAGACGTATTTATACGCGAACTCAAACATGCATTGAAGGTATTTGATAAACCAAGGGTAGCGTCACTGTGTGGGGAGCTGGTCGGCGGGATTAGATCGGGCGATACTCGATTGGGAGAAAAACAGGCTTTAGCGATTCTAGGTTTGTTGCGTAACGAACGGTGTTTCGAAATGGTGGAACAAGTGGCCGATGTGCTAATACAGAATGGCCTGGATCATCCCACGGCCAGGCGTCAGTATGCTCAGTCGCTAATTGAGCAAGGCAGCCATACCGCGGCCCAGCAAGTTTTATTGAATATGATCGAACATCTGCCAAAAACCCATGATGAATACAAGGAAGCATGTGGATCAATGGGGAGGCTGTATAAACAGAACTTTGTTGACGTTGCAATGTCGCGAAATAAAAAAGTGGCTGCTATAAACTTGCAAATGGCGGTGAAAGCTTACGGTGATATTTATAAGAGGGATAAAAACGCGTTATGGTTTGGTATTAATCTGGTTGCGTTACTCTGCCGTGCAAAAAAGGAAAAAATTTCGACTCGGAATCTGCCCGATCCAAAACAAGTTGCGAGTCAGATTCTTAAAAAAATAGAACGTAAGAAACACCTACAGCCCTGGGATTTGGCGAATGCAGCGGAAATATACCTCGCATTGGGTGACGACAATGTCGCGCTGGATTGGGTGGTTCGTTATAGCAAGGATCCACGAGTTAGAGCTTTTGAATTGGGGAGTACCTTGCGTCAATTTAAAGAGATCTGGCAGTTGCGTGAAGACAAGGCACCGGGTTCAAAAATATTACATGTTTTGCAATCCGCCTTGCTGGCCCGCGATGGCGGCGAAATACAACTCGATAGAAGCGATCACAGTGAACGGGAAGTTGACAAGCTTAAAACCGACAAATCGTTCGAGAAGGTTTTGGGCACGGATGGATTCGTAAGTTTTAAATGGTACACGACAGGTATCGAAAGGTCGAAGGGTATTGCATTGATCAAAGACCGGTTCCAGGAAGGGCAGGGGACCGGTTTTATTCTGCGCGGAAAAGACATCAAGCCGGAATGGGGTGACGAACTGTTTATGCTGACGAATGAGCATGTCATCAGCAATCTCACGGACAATCGCACACAAGGTTCATTACAACCGGATCAGGCTCGCATCAGTTTTGAGTTAAGTGCAAATCCGGATGTTGAAATGTTGGTCAGCGAAATCATGTTTTGCTCGCCATCGAGCGAACTCGATGCCACCATTGTAAAACTCAGTCAACCTGTGACCGGGGTTGAGCCTTACACTGTCGCAAAACACTTGCCGACGGCGAATAGTAAGCAACGTGTCTATGTTATTGGTCATCCCAAAGGTGGAAAGTTATCCCTGTCGATTCACGACAATGTGTTGCTTGATCACAAAGCGCCTTTAGTGCACTACCGCGCACCGACCGAAGGTGGCAGTTCGGGCAGTCCGGTTTTCAATAGCCAATGGGATTTAATCGCGTTGCATCATGCAGGTGGTTTCAATGTTTCAAAGCTGCATGGTCAGGGTAGTTATCCGGCGAACGAGGGAATTTGGATTCAGTCGATTCTAAAAGCGGTAAATCAATGACTCCGGCCGGCTATTGCGTTAAACGATTAGCGTCGTTACAGTCAATCTTTCCAGAATTAAACCGGATCCGACAGGTAAAGGAGCTTTATGCGGCGCAAGTATCGAAAAAAGAAAGATGCAACAGTTATCGCTGTACAACTCGATTTAGACACCGATGGCTTTTCATATCGAAAATGGGGTGCGGACCAGTCCTGTCATGCAGGCGACTGGGTAGTGAATAACAATGGCGAGGTCTATACCGTAAACAATGAGAGTTTTACGAGAACATACCAGCAAGTAAGTCCCGGCGTTTATTACAAAGAAGGAACGGTTTGGGCGGAACGTGCGGATCGGGCGGGTGTAATAAAAACAGAGGAGGGCGAGACGCATTACGATGCTGGAGCTTACGTGGTCTCGAATAGTAATGATGGCACTGACAGTTACGCGGTAGAGCATGTGAAGTTTGAAAAGATGTACGAGCTGTATGACTAGCTACTAACAGTTAAGATGGTTTCAAGGATAGTTATTTTTGTTTAGCCTTAGGAGGGGAAAATCATGGACACGATAAAGAAGGGTTCATCGCGTCAACACGCGGTTACGGTGTTGCAGGCTTTGCTGTTGGAGGCGGGTTTCTCGCTGTCCGTCGATGGTAAGTTTGGCGCAGGTACGGATTCCGCGGTACGACGATATCAACTGGACAATGATCTCGTGAGCGATGGTATTGTCGGCGAAAAAACCTGGAACATGTTGTTCCAGCAGTTTCCAGATGTGCTCGCCAGAATGACGGCCAAATATCTGAGTGAGAAAGACCTTGAACGCACTGCAAAGAAAATGAACGTAGAACTGGCTGCTATCAAAGCGGTTAACGAAGTTGAATCCGCTGGCGCCGGTTTTATTATCGATCAGCCAAAAATTCTGTTCGAAGGCCATGTGTTCTGGCGACGATTAAAAAAGTACGATATCGACCCGAATACATATAAATCCGAATTCCCAGATATCGTTTATTCCAAGTGGACGACTCAGCACTATCGTGGCGGGCTTGCGGAGTATGATCGATTAAACCTGGCGAGAACGATCCATGAGAATGCCGCACTGGAATCAGCGTCCTGGGGTGCGTTTCAGGTGATGGGATTTCACGCTTTATCGTTAAAGTACAAATCCGTCAAAGAGTTCGTTAGGAAAATGCACCAGCACGAACGCGAGCACCTGGATGCCTGCCGGCGTTATATTGAAACAAATGGATTAACCAAGGCGCTTAGAGAAAAAAACTGGAGCACATTCGCGCGCGGCTACAACGGTCCCGGATACAAAAAGAACGGTTATCACATCAAGCTGGCTCGAGCGTACGCGCGTCATAGTTGACAGTTGTTCCAATTCGCCGTTGCTCGTCCGGGCGGAGAAAGCCGGTAACATACCACCAGAAAACTGTGAGGAAGTTCACTGATTTGACGACGTTGTGGACGTATAGTTTTCCAAAGGATGGAGGATACGAATATGGGCGCAACTCAAGCATTACGTGAATTCTTACCGACCAGACTTTGGCGGAAAACACGTGCCAAACCTCGAATATTTATAAGCTACCGGCGGGACGATTGCAGTTGGTTTGTCACTGCACTGCACAACAAACTCAGCAACAAGTTCGGCCAGGAAAAAGTTTTCCAGGATTACAATCATATCGAGGCAGGTGAGGACTTCGCGCAGTGTATTCACGACAGTGTGCGTGGCTGCAATGTTTTTCTGGTCGTCATTGGCAAGCAGTGGTTAACCGCGTCAAAGGACGGCAAACGACGACTGGACGACCCGCAGGATTTTGTACGTCTGGAAATTGCCGCGGCATTAAAACGACGCCGCTGGGCGCAAATTCGCGGTGAGCTTCGCGTCATTCCCGTCCTGGTGGATGGTGCCGAAATGCCGTCTGCCGAAGACTTACCTGACGACCTTGCCGATCTCGCGAATTATCAGGCGCAGCGCGTCGATACATCTGAATTTGATGTCTTAAGTGACGCGCTGATTAAACAAATAAAGCCCTGGGTTTTTCCGTGGCGTTACCGTTTAAAGAGAATGATTAAACCGGGCATAGGGGCGTTATTAGTCGCTTTTTTGGGTTGTTCGTCGTGGAATTACAATGCGTTGGTTTGGTGGAATACATGGCAGGCAGGCAGGGCGCTTGATCAAGTGAACTATGTATCCGCCATTTCCAACTATCAAGCGATTCTGAGATGGCGTGCGGATAATCACGACGCTCGTTTGAAACTTGCTGATTTGGCGTTTACTCAAGGGAACGCTTATGAGTCTAAGCGAGAAGCGAATAGCGTAAATCATTTTCACGAACTGGCTGCCGAAAATTATCGGATTTTATTAACTCATTTCGACGGCGAGAAAAAATACGAAGTCGTCAAGAGGTTGTCCAGTGTATATACCAGCCTGGAAATGCCCAGCGAAGCCATATCGACTTACAAGCGTTATCTTGCTGAGATTGACAACATGCAGTTACCGTTGAATTTTGAAGTAGAGAATGCAAAAGCGTCTGCTTCAGAAAATTTGGGCGAGCTTTACCTGGATATCGGCAAGTTAGACCAGGCGATCAAGCACTTTGATACAGCCCTGAACACCTTGCATCAGCTTGGATTAAGCCAGGGTGAGGCGGATGTATTGTTTGCGCTTGCCAATGTTCACAAGAAACTAAACGACTCGGAATCCGCATTGGATCATTATCACGCTAGTTGGGGAAAGTATTGCGGCGAGGAAGATTTTAATGGCGTTGCAAAAGTGCTTTTTAATGGCGGTCTATTGGCAGGTGAAATGATTAACCAGGTGGATCCATACTCGTGGATTAACGACCGCGCCCAAGCATACATGAACCGGAATTGCGCAGTTTAGCTAAGAAATCGTTGTACACAACAATCATATTAGATGGAGGAAAAAATGAATTCAGGAAAAAATATCGGTCGAATATTGGTCGTCAGCACATTCATGCTTTGGAGTTCTTTTGTAAACGCGCAAGCATCCAGTGTGGGTCAGATTGAGTCCATGGTATTAGAGTTTTACGGTGGTGAAATATTGCGTACGGATATTGAAACATATAACGGTGCTTCCGTTTACAAAGTAAAACTGTTGAGTAACGATAAATCGATTCGTATCGTCAGGGTTAACGCTGATACAGGTGAGATAATTGACTAAGCTAAGTGAAAATCTTTTTTTGCTTAAAAGTTTAATTTCCTCATCCGTTTGGATGAGGAAAAGCCGTTAAAGCTGTGCTTAAATGCGTCGCTGGTTTGGGAGAGGACAGGTGGCGGAAAGGAATTCATTCACACTTGGAAAGGAACTGGAGGAAGAAAAATGATGAACGATTCACGACGGGATTTTCTAAAAAGTACAGCGCTGTTGTCCAGTGCTGCTATTGCAGGAATCAAGTGGACGGCAAGTCAGGCACAACTCAGTCCAGAACGGAGTACGGGTGCGCCGGGATGTCGGCGGGATGGAACTGGACGATCCGGTTCTGGAAATCTACCGCGAAGCCGTCGCCGCTATGCAGGCGTTGCCTGCTGACGATCCCAGGAATTGGGTTAATCAGGCGCAAATTCATCTCAATTTTTGTCCGCACGGTAACTGGTTCTTTCTGCCCTGGCACCGGGCTTATCTTGGTGCGTTTGAGGCCATATGTCGAGACCTGACGGGCAACGACGATTTCGCTTTACCTTACTGGGACTGGGCGAAAGACCCGCAGGTGCCGGCGGCGTTTTACGAGCCGGAATGGAACGGCGGACCGAATCCCTTGCTGAACAACACGCGTGAAGTCGGTCCGGACGACACTATCCCGCTGGACAGCGCAGGTTGCGAAGTGATTGAAAGTATTCTGGATGAAACGGACTTTGAACTGTTCGCCAGTGGACAACCATTCAGTCAGAACAGCATCGATCCGTCTTTTCAACGGGCGCCCGGGTTTTCCGCGCCACTGGAAGGTACACCGCATAACGATGTGCACGTCTTTGTGCGCGGCGACATGATCACTTTTATGTCCCCACTCGACCCTGTATTCTGGTTGCATCACTGTAATGTTGACCGGGTTTGGTCGTTATGGAATGCGCGTGGAAATCCGAATACGGATGACCCGTTGTGGCTGGATTTTGTTTTTCCAGGCAACTTTGTAACACCGCAAAACGATGTTTTCGATGTTGTGGTAAACGAACTGCAGGATACCCTGGCGCTGGGTTATCGCTATGATAATGTCGCGTTACCGCCGGAAAGTGCGATGCTGGCGCGCCAACGGGCGATGAAGTTGGTGCGTGAGACATTCGCGGACACGGAGGCGAAGGCCGCTATGCCGGAACAGGAAACCGCGTTTGCCGTGAAATTATCCGCGGCAGCTACCGAAACCGTTCAGGGTAAAACACCCGCCACGGAAAGTGGACGTATCAGCCGGGTGATCGCCGTTGTGCGTGATGTGAAAATTCCGAAAGATCTGGATGTGCGGGTGCGTGTGTTTCTTAATTGCTCGTATCTTGAACCGGACACCCCAATAAACGATCCACATTACGTGGGAAGTTTTACGTTTTTCGCGGATTTGAAAATGCTGGAAAGTGCGGCTCACAGCGGCCACGACAAACGTTCGTACACTTTCGATTTGACACCGACACTGGCTAAACTGCGACGCTCAAAAAGAGAGATTACGGACGAACTGAAGATTCAACTTATTCCGGTTTCTTTTACCGGCGAACCGATGGCGGATATCGAGATTCAAACAGGCAGTGTGGAGATATTTATCACCTGAGTTCATTTTAACGGACTTGAATAATCGTATTCCATGCCCATGGCTTGTGTGCATGACGATTGCCGGGTGTTTGTTTTTATCGTCATGCACACTGCACGCGCAAGATCAAAAGCACGAACCGCTTTCAGGAACGCGTCGACAGATCTCATTGTCAGCGAGTTGGCCGCAGTCCGTTCAACGGGCGGTAGCGAGCGATTTGGAAAGCGCTCCGATTGGCCGATCTGTTTTATACGTCAAGGTTGCGCGGCCGCAGTCGGAGCAGGACGTTCGGGCGCGTGTGAAAATCTTTGTCGCAGGAGTGGATGAACAGACAGGGACGAGAACAGGGGAGAATGTGTATTTGGGTGGCTTTTCATTGTTCCCGGCAGCCAGTGAACAAGCGTCACAACCCATGGACACAGCGACGTTTGCGTTTAATCTGGAGTCGTATTTGGAATCACTATCGGGAGACCAAAAGCGGCAGACGATATTGAACGACTTGCAATTAACACTGGAACTTGTGCCGTTTGAATCCGACGCTGACATAGAGCCGGGTCAAATAAACATTCTGGGTGCGACAATCGAATGGAAGACAGACTGATGGTTGGGCAACAAAACTTTGCGAACTTTTAACAACAATAGGAGTGAGAGGATGAAACTCGAGTCAGTATCAAAACCAGCGGGAGTGGCTTTGGAAAGTGCAGGAGCTGAAACACAACGAAAAGTATCGAACGGTAATACAGGTACGGCTTCGGATGGGCTGTCGCGGGCCGCACGTCTTTTGGTCACTGGAAAGTCTGACTCCCCGATAAAACCACCTGCAACAGGTGCTACCCTCGAATCGGTGATTGCCAACGACGACAGGACACGCATACTGGGAAACGGAGATGTCACCCTGGCGCATGATTTGCGCGCTGCGTATTAACTCGTCCGCGGGCGAATTCGTTGGAACCGGTTGGTTTATCTCTCCGAGTACAATATTGACTGCAGGTCATTGTGTGCACGATTCGCAACAAATGAACGGTTGGGCGGACAGTATAGAAATCAGCCCCGGGCGTGATCATGACGAATTTCCTTTCGGCACGGTAAGTAGCGCGAATCTATCGACGCTGAGTGTCTGGGCCGAGGAGCGTGATCCTGATTTCGATATTGGCTGCATACAACTGGATCAACCCCTGGGTGAACAAACGGGTTGGTTTTCCGTCGCCGCCTTGCCCGCAGGGGAACTGGAGAGTCATCAGGTTAATATCAGCGGTTATCCCGCGGACCGGGGCCGGGGGGAGCAACAGTGGTTTCACGCAAACCGTGTTTTAAGTGTCAGTGCCAGGCGTGTGTTTTATGATATTGATACGTTCGGTGGTCAGAGTGGCTCGCCGGTCTGGATTCACGAGCAGGCCGATTCACCACCAGTCGCGGTCGGGATTCATGCTTACGGCATCGGCGGCACGCCGTCTAACCTGGGCATTACAGCGAACTCGGCGCCGCGAATATTGCCGGAAACGTTTGACATCATTCAGCAATGGATTGATGAGAATGCTGTTTCGTAACACCGTCAAAATCATTGTTTATAACCATGTCTGTTGAAGAAAAAAAGCGCATCTCGCCGGATCCGAACTATGGGAGTCGTGACGGATACGATCCGGCATTTCTTGGTAGCGATTTCCGTATCGAAATACCCTGGTTGGCGGATGAAATTTTCGCCGATGTGGCTTGGAATAACGTCGCTGCACGGCAGCGGCATGTTTTTCCCTATCACCATTTTAGCCTGGTGATGAATCGTAAACGCCGTCTGGCGTTTTTCTCGGCTGGAAATATTGATGGCAGTGCGGAAGTCGATATCCCACGCGAAGGGTTCAGCGATAAATGGTTTCTTGACCCGCGCCTGCCGGTGGATGAGCAGGTGGAAAACGAATTATACGAATCTAACCCGCTGGATCGTGGGCACCTGGTGCGCAGGCTTGATCCAACCTGGGGCGCTGATTTCACCGAAGCTGAAAAAGCGCACGACGATACCTTCCACTGGACGAATTGCAGTCCACAGCATCAAAACTTTAATCGTAATCGATCCACCTGGGCCGGTGTCGAGCACCATATACTGCACTCAGCGAATTTGATGAATCATCGGGTATCGGTCTTTACCGGGCCGGTTTTTCGTGACGATGATCCGGTCTATGTCACCAGCAACAATGAACCGGTCCCGATACCACGGGACTTCTGGAAGGTCGTCGCTGCGGTAAAACAACCCGGGCAACTATCGACAACGGCTTATTTGATTTCACAAAAAGAATTAATTGACCAAATGCTGGCGACGGAAGCTGCGTTTGAGCCGAAGACATTTCAGGTACCGGTTAGATCAATCGAAGAGTTAACCCAACTCTCGTTCCGAGGGCTTGCCGAGTTCGATGCATTAACGAATAACTCGACTGAAGCAGCGGGTGTCGGGCCGCGCGTTTTGCAAGCGACAAGTGATCTGATTTGGTAGAAAGCCGGGATGATGGAATGCGACGGTGTCTTGATACACAATAAAATCCGATGCAAGGATGGGTGTCACATTAGTCGTAGCAGAACGCTCGCGGTTTTAAGTATTGTGCTTCAATTCGGGTTACCTGCACATTAAAGTTGTTTCTATTATCTTCGGGGTGGTAACCTCGACCATCTCTTGATTGCCGCGATTAGCAGGCATCTCCATATTATAATTTCAGTCGAGATTCTTACAGATGCGCCAGGGTAATGGTGAATTCATTGCGTTAATGGCGTTAATGATTTCCCTGGTGGCGTTGTCTATTGATGCAATGCTGCCAGCACTTGGTCAGATTGCTGCTGATTTGAACGTAAGCGATGCCAATGACCGGCAGTTGGTTGTTACTGTGCTGTTCCTTGGTCTAGCGGTTGGGCAGCTTGTTTATGGCCCTGTTTCCGACAGTGTCGGACGCAAGCCGCCGATCTATGCGGGGTTTTATCATTTTTATGCTCGGTTGTTTGATTTCCATTTTTGCGACAACCTTTGCAGTCATGTTGGCAGGTCGATTTTTGCAGGGAGTTGGAGCGGCGGGTCCGCGTATTGTCACCATCGCCCTGGTGCGGGATCAATACGAAGGCAACGACATGGCGAAAATCATGTCATTGATTATGGCCGTATTTATTTTGGTTCCCGCTGTTGCGCCAGCGCTTGGACAAGGGATTTTGCTGGTTGCACACTGGCGGATTATCTTTGTCGTTTTCTTTGTCCTTGCGGTGATAGCACTTGTATGGTTTGCGGTTCGACAATCGGAAACGCTTTCAACACAAAGAGCAGGCCGTTTTCAATAAGCCAACTCAGTTCCGCTTTTTATGAAACGTGCACCAATAGACTCGCAGTCTGCTACACCATCGCGCCGGGTTGATTTTTGGCGCTTTTGTGGGATATCTGACCAGCGCTCAACAGATTTTGCAAGAGCAGTATTTGCTTGGGGTTCAATTTCCCTTTTACTTTGCGGTGCTGGCTCTGGTTATCGGCGCTGCTTCATACGTGAATTCCCCACTACGTTAAGCGAATAGGTATGAAACGGTTGAGCTGGATGGCCTTGACGTCGTTGACGGGTTTGTCGCTGATTTTTATCTTTGTCGCGTATGTGTACTCAGGCCATCCACCGTTATGGTTATTGATGACTTATATGTCATTGCTGTTCTTTTGCGTCGGGATTTTGTTCGGAAATTTTAATGCAATGGCAATGGAGCCGCTTGGCCATATCGCAGGCTTGGCAGCCGCGGTCATTGCTACGCTTACTACCTTGATTTCACTGGTGTTTGGCGTCGTGATTGGTCATGCCTACAATGGAACAGTGATGCCGCTGGTAACCGGCTTCGCCGTACTCGGTGTGTTATCGGCAGCCGTTTTTCTGATTGCGGAGAAAGGGAAGGCACAATCGTTTTAAACGAGTGAACGACAGGCTATTCGCTTTGCTTACTCCGGCATTTCAACGGTGACTTTAATGCTGGAATACCAAGCCGCCAGGTTCGTGATGTCCTCGTCAGTCAACGACTGTGAGATGATGGTCATTTGCTCGTGATGGCGTTTACCCGAACGGTAATTCTCCAGTTGACCCGCCAGGTAATCTTCCTGTTGTCCGCTGATGTGCGCGACCATGGGTGCGAGCGCCTGTCCGTCCATGCCATGACAGGTTTGGCAAATCATCTCGGCTTTTGCGCGTCCGGCTTCAATGTCCGCTGCAGTGGTGGAAGAAGAGGCGAAACCGCAAATCGAACCGAGCCACACGGCGCCAAAAACATATTTTTGAACTTTCATTCGAATGGATCTTCTTGAAGCATATCGCTAAGCTGCCGTTTGAAAAAAGGGGCCAGGTATCGGCGATACCCGGCCCCAATTCGCGATTGTATTTATACTTTTTCGTTTATTCCGAATAAGAAATACGATACACCGCGCCGGCTTTATCGTCCGATACCAGGAGCGAGCCGTCGACATATTGTTGAACATCGACCGGACGACCCAGATAAACGCCGTTTTCGTTCATCCAACCTTCGGCAAAAGGTTCGGTCTTTGTTGCGT
>CBDCFT010000017.1:0-14601 GCA_965216365.1 Arenicellales bacterium
GGGAGGGGTGGATTTCTGTCTGAGTGACGAGGAAGCCGAGCAAATGGTATCACGTCTAAATCACATTCGAGATTCATTGGGTGGCGATTATCCATTCGAATACATTGAACATAATGCGCTTCGGGAAATGACGCCCGAAATTGGTCCCGATGTGGCAGGCGCGACTTATTGTCCGGAGGACGGACATGTGAATCCGTTGTACCTCCTCAGGGCTTTGTACGCGGATTTTCAAACGCACGGCGGCCGAGTGATTAACGGCGTTAAGATAAATAGTATAAAAAAGGTAAATGGTGGTTTTCAGTTAAGCGGCGATGTTGAAGTGTTTGCAGAAAAAGTTGTGCTGTGCGCTGGTCTTGGCAACAGCGAACTTGGAAACATGGTCGGCCTTAACGTGCCGGTAGAGCCGAATCGCGGTCAGGTAATGATATGCGAACGCATTGCACCATTTATGCGCTACCCTTCCGTGCAAATTCGACAAGTCGGCGAAGGCGCCATTCAAATTGGGGATTCAAAGGAAAACGTTGGCTTTGACGATCGCACATCGCCGAATGTAATTGCGCGTATCGCTCGTCGTGCAATAAAAATTTATCCATTGCTCGCCCATCTTCGCACCATAAGAGCCTGGGCCGCCCTGCGGGTTATGAGTCCGGATGGTTTTCCAATTTATCAACAATCCGATACGTATCCCGGTGCGTTTGTCGTTACCTGCCATAGTGGGATTACATTAGCCGCTGCGCATGCCCTGGTTCTGGCGCCATGGATCGGTGGTGAAGACCAACCCGAATATCTGGAGAGTTTTAGTGGCGAACGGTTTTAGATTTAATCGCAGTGTCAAGCAAGAAGCCAGGCTGGTGAAGATCCAGTTTGAGGATCAGATCATACAGGCCTGTGCAGGCGAATCCGTGGCCGCAGCTTTGCTGGCCAATGGCATAAATTTCACCAGGACAACACCGATTAGTGGAAGTGCTCGGACGCCGTTCTGCATGATGGGAACCTGTTTCGAATGTTTAATGGAAATCGATGGTATTCCAAATCGACAAGCCTGTATGGTTGATGTGGTGGAAGGGATGACGATATGCCGAATGCGCGGTGCAAGTGAGCCCGGTTATGACGAATAAAGCACCACTGGTGATTATCGGTGCCGGTCCAGCCGGGCTGGCCGCTGCGGATGTTGCCGGTGGTTTGGCAATCGACACCATCGTGATTGATGATCAAAAGTCCGCCGGCGGACAAATCTATCGTGGCATAAAAAACGCGAGAAACGATTTACTGGATGTTCTGGGCCCGGAGTACAAACAGGGTCGAGGCTTATTGTCTGGTCTCGAACATTCTTCGATAACCTGGAAGCCAGAATCGACGGTTTGGCAAATTACCGAAGACGGTGCAGTTTATTATTCCGCCCAAGGCGGCTCTTCGTACATCCAGTCTGAGCAAGTTATTCTTGCGACCGGTGCATTGGAGAGACCGATGCCGTTTCCCGGTTGGACATTACCCGGCGTCATGACTGCAGGCGGTATACAGATTGCCTTAAAGAGCGCAGGGCTTACACCGGATGGGGAATTTGTGCTCACGGGCAGTGGCCCGTTGCTGTTTCTACTCGCCCGACAGGTATTGGATGCCGGTGGTCAGATATCCGCCCTAGTGGAGACGACATCATGTCGAAACAGCTTTCGCGCAGCAAAATATTTACCAGAAATGCTGAAGTCCGGTGAGTTGTTGCGTGATGGTTTTAAATTAATCAGCCTGATTCGTCAACGTGGAATTCGTCACTACCGTCATGCAACAAACTTAAGCGCAATCGGAAACGAAAAAATCGAAGGGCTGCGTTTTACTTCTGGCGGCACTACCCATGAATTATCTTGCGATGTGTTGGGAATACATATCGGTGTCGTGCCCAATGTACAGATAACACGTCATTTGAATCTGCCTCATGACTGGCAACAGGCGCAGCGTTACTGGTATCCGCGCACGGACTCGTGTGGAGAAAGCGAATTGGATTGTTTGCGAATTGCGGGTGACAGCGGGGGAATATTTGGTGCCAAAGCAGCGCAGTATCAGGGCACTATCGCTGCCTGGTCTGCGGCACTTGCACTGGGCAAGACGGATGAAGCAACAGCGGGAAACAGGATAGGCGAAACGCAGCGTAAGCTTTCACCGCTTAAATCGGCGAGGTCTTTTATCGACTGCTTGTATTCTCCGGCACAAGAGTTTTTGACACCCGCGGATGAGACTATTGTATGCCGGTGTGAAGAAATCACCTCCGGTGACATCCGCAGATATGTCGATCTTGGTTGCACCGGGCCAAATCAGACCAAGTCCTTTGGTCGACCGGGGATGGGGCCTTGTCAGGGTCGGTATTGTGGACTGACGGTTAGCGAATTGATTGCTGATCAACGGCAAGTACCTGTCGCAGAAGTGGGTTACTACCGGATTCGTCCGCCTATCAAACCAGTTACCATCGCCGAGCTGGCTTCGTTACATGAGGAAACTTAGCGGCGAGCAATCAAATACCAGCAACCCAGATGTTCTGATTATCGGAGGAGGATTGCATGGACTATCCGCGTCCATTCATCTTAGCTTAGCCGGTTTCAGGTGTTCTATTATTGAAAAAGATTATTCCGGACGACACGCATCCGGGGTGAATGCCGGCGGTGTGCGTCGGTTGGGTCGGCATAGTGCAGAAATTCCGTTATCGAGCGCTGCCCTGGACTACTGGCATCGGATGGCGGATTGGCTCGGTGACGATTGTGGGTTCGTCCCATGCGATCAAATAAAAGTTGCAGAGACAGAAGACGAACTATCACTGCTTGAACAGCGGGTAAGTAGCCTCAAACAATCGGGTTACGATCATGAATTGATGATTGACCGTGATCAATTACAGGGATTAGTGCCTGCATTGTCGACCCATTGTCAGGGAGCGATATGGTGTCCCGGCGACGGCAGCGCTAATCCTTTCAGAACGGTGTGCGCTTTTCGCAACCGAGCAATTGAACTAGGCGTCTCGATCCACAATGATCATGTCGTTAAATCAGTTAAGCGACAGGGCAACGTCTGGGAAGTCGGCACTCATTGTCAGGCGTTTCAAGCGCCTATCATTATCAATGCCGCCGGCGCCTGGGGCAACAAGATAGCGAATATGATCGGCGATGATGTCCCTATGCAAGCAGAGGCTTTCATGTTGATGATAACCGAACGAGTAAAACCGATGCTCACACAAGTGCTGGGTGCGACTGGCAGAAAGCTTTCGTTTAAACAATTCGACAATGGAACATTTATGATAGGGGGAGGACATATAGGACACGCCGACCGTGTAAGCAACCAGGCTTTGGTTGATACCAGGGGACTGAGTACCAGTGCACGTACAGTCAAATCGCTGTTTCCGCAGTTGAACAACATCAAAATCAATCGCTTCTGGGCAGGTATTGAGGGTGTTACACCTGACGGCATACCTGTCATTGGACCGGCTCGTAACGCAGATAATGCCTACCACGTATTCGGTTTCTGTGGACACGGTTTTCAACTCAGTCCAATCACCGGGCATATCCTGACTCAATTAGTCGAAGCAGGTAACTCTTCCCTGTCCATTGACTCATTCCGGGTTGATCGTTTCAGTCAACTGGATGTGCACAAAGACTCAAATAAACAATAGGAAACATCTGGCAAAGAATCTTGCCGATCACGTCTCCGGAATGGACTGCGAATCCGACGAGTCGGCGAGGGAACTGATCCATGACGATCAAGACCCAGTGACTTTTTGAGTGCGGTTGACTCGCAACGGAAAAAATCAATAGTCCACAGACTATCTTTCATATAACCGATAAAGGTGAGCCACGAGAGACCATCGCCCGGTTGCGGGTGATAATGTTTAGCAAGTACGCGTCGTACCCCGTCCTTATCGATATCCACGTCAAAGGTCTTCGAAATTATTAGGGCGATTCGCGGGCAACCAAATACTGGATTTCGCCGTTTAAGTTCGACGATGGCGTGAATGAGCTGCTCTGAAGAACCTTTGGGTCTAGGTTTTGATCGAGTTATAGGAGAAAACAACAGACGATCTTCCGACGGAGGAGGTATTGATGGAACTTTAACAGTGTCGACGGCCGAATGATCACAGACACCTTGGTGATTCGGTTCGGCATAAGATAGAGTGCCCCAACCCGAAAACAAATCGATTGGCTGTCGTTAGATTCGGGGCGCGTTGTCGAGAACAGTTAGTGACCAATAATTGCTGTTTGAGTAAAAGGTTTTCGGCGACAACCGATTTAGCACCGCCTGGACCGATGAGTTTTGCGAAGGTGACAACGAGGTGTGCAAACAGCACCAATAAATCTTTCATACGGCGGCAGGGTAGGCTGGATCACCGTTGGTGACAAGACTGCTCAGGCGGCCAGTTTTAGGGCAGAATTACGAATTCGCCATGCACAGGTGAAGACATTATCGAATACATAATTACGCTGTACGCTTAATCGTTTGGCCAATCGAGGCTGCGGACAAATTTTCGAATATCTTCGATAAGTAAGTCTGGTTCTTCCATTGCCGCAAAATGACCGCCACGTGGCATTTCCGTCCATTGCGTGATGTTGTAAATTCGTTCGGCATAACTGCGTGGCGGCCAGGCCAAGAGTTCTCTGGGAAATAACGCACAGCCAGTCGGCACTTCGACTCTTTTTCCTTCCGATGACAAGATTCTTCCACCCTCTTCGCGGCGTCCGTAGTAAATCCACGAAGCGGTATTGAAAGTCCGGGTAACGATATAGACCATGATATTGGTCAGCAGCTGATCTTTGCTGTAGACACTCTCCACGTCATCTCCAGAAATATCAGACCAGCCGTGCATCTTCTCCAATATCCATGCGGCCAAGCCCACCGGGCTATCCATCATCGCGTAACTCAAGGTCTGAGGTTTTGTTGCCTGCTGAGTGCGGTAACCGTTTTGTATGATCTGGTCTTTTTCAAACTGTTCTGCCCAGGCGATCTCTTCGGCCCCCAGCGGTTCATCCTTGTGCCTCATGGTCAGGATATTGATGTGTATGGCAGCGCATGCCGGGGCATGTTCAAACCCGAGCCAACTTGAAATCGCACCACCCCAGTCTCCGCCTTGCGCAATATAGTTTTCATACTCCAGGACATCGGTCATCAGGCTGTTAAAAATGGCCGCCATTTTTCTTGGTCCATAAGGCCGGGGCGGGCGACCCGAAAAACCGAACCCCGGCAAAGAAGGCGCAACGACGTCAAATGCATCATCGACACTTCCAGCATGATTTTCCGGGTGGGCGAGCAAATCGATGAAATCCAGGAACTCGACAATGCTGCCTGGCCAACCGTGGCTTATGATGAGCGGTTTGGGGTTAGACCCACTGCCCTTTTCATGAATAAAATGAATATCAATTCCATCTACCGGCGCCTTGAAATGGGAATACCGGTTAATTTTTGCTTCCTGTTTGCGCCAATCAAATCCGTTCGCCCAGTAGTCACAAAAATCCTTCATGTAATCCAGATTGGTGCCGTATTCCCATCCGCCATCGTCCGGCATCTCGTGCCAGGGAAAAGCTGATACCTTTTTACGAATAGCATCCAAAGTTTCCTCTGGAATATCTATTTTAAATTGCTGACAGTCCATTACGTAGACTAAGTAAATTCTTGGTTTTGCGAATTAACGCAAAAAATTGATATTGCCGTCGAGAGACAGATTAAAGAATTCGCGAGGACAGAATCAGATCTATCGCGCCATTTGTTTTACTTCAGCATTAGATTTACTTCTTTAGCGATGATCTGAATTCCTACTTCAAGATTCTTAAGGGAGACAAAAGCAAATCCGAGGCGAAAGCTGCGCTTATCTTTGTTCAAACAGAAGTTTTCACCAATATCGATCAGAACTCCACGGCTGCGAAGACGTTCTCCCAATTCTGTTGCATTGAAACCTTTGGGTCCGGTAAGCCAGAATGAGGTTCCGCCTTTGGCGGGTGTCTTTTTAAGCATTGTCAGATGTTCCGTAATTGCGTTATTCATAACATGCCAGCGTTGTTTGTATCTGCGCTCAATATTGCGCAAGTGGGAATCATAGTGGCCCAATCTAAAAAACAATGCGACAACTTCCTGCACTATGGTTGGTGGGTGCCGCATCATGACACCCCTGACGATCCTTGTTTGTTTAATTATTTCAGGATGAGCGACTATAAATCCGAGTCTAATACCGGGTGAAATAGTCTTGGATAGACTGCCAATATAAATCACTCGATTGTTAGTGTCCTGCGCCCGAAGTGATATAGATCGGGTATTAAAATAGTTCATTTCCGACTCATAGTCGTCTTCGATAATCAGAAAATCCTGATTTTCCGCGGCTTCGAGTAATTCTTCCCGGCGACGCTGGGACATGGTGACGTTAGTGGGAAATTGATGACTGGGCGTGGTAAAAACTAACTGACAGTCAGGTATGGCCGAAACAATGAGTCCTTCCTCGTCTACTGGAACCCCCTTAAGCTTGTTGCCGGTCAGTTGAAAGGCATTGCGGCCATACGGGAATCCGGGATCCTCAACAGCGATAGCTTTATTCTTGTGTGCAAAGGTTGCGCCAATAATGAATATCGCGTTTGTTGCGCCCAGCGTAATAAGTACTTCGTCCTCGTTTGCGTATATCCCTCGAGAACTCAGCAAACGTTGTCGTAATTGCTGGGACAATTGAGGACTATCACTTTCTACCGCATCATCTCGCCAGGCAGACATGTTAGCCCGTCCAAGCACGAGCCGGGTGCATTCTCGCCAGCTGTCTGCAGGAAAAAGATCAGGATCGATCTGGTTGTATATGAATGGATAGGGATAACTCGTCCAATCCAGTGGATTGTCAACGGGCGCCAACCCTAATGAGTCAAATGTAACTGGTGCCGGGGTATCGACGTGACGAGTATTATGACTTTGCCATTCTGCTGTTTCAGTTGAATATAGAGCGATAGGATTAACAAAGTAACCAGACCGGTCTCGCGAAACGAGCAACCCAAGGTCAATTAATTGATTGTAGGCGGAAAATACAGTATTTCTTGAAACTCCCAGCTGCTCTGCCAGCTCGCGACAGGAAGGTAAACGTTTGTCTGGCGACAGCGTTTGAGCCGTAATGGCGGAGCTGACAATTTCGCAAATTTGGTCACGCAGCCCCAGGCTCGACTTTTCTGGCAGAACAAAATGTGGCGTTGTAGAGTCCATGGTTAACTCTAAAAATATTGTGAAATTCCGATAATCCGTGCGGAGTTGCGTTGGCTTTTAATTGTGACACCATTTAGAAAATCTGTCCTCTGTATTCGTGAGAACTGTCACTTTTTTTAAAATTGGCAATATGAAAATATTATTTGCGTACTACATCCAAAAATTGCCCATTAGGAGGAAAATCCTGTGAAGAATATGTCTATATTAAAGGCAGTGGTTTTTTGTTTAACCGCCACTTGGTTCGCACAGTCAGCAAGTGCCGAGACAGTGCTAAAGTTGGGAACGGTTGGCTTCAAAGGAATGCCTATCGGCGATGCAATCGATCAAGCTTTGATACCAACCCTGGAAGAAGTATCAGGTGGCAAAATGACAATTGAGCCACACTACCGTAAATCTCTGTGCAGTGAACAAACCTGCGGCGAACAGGCTAACCAAGGATTGATCGCGCTTTGGACAAGTTCTACCGCTAATTTCGGCAATTTTGGAACTGCGCTTGCAGTCTTTGATCTTCCATTCATTTTCAAGAGCATTGAAGATGCTGATCGAATTTCAAGTGAATGGTTAGCTAAACAGCAATGTGACATTGCTGCAGAGGAAGCTGGCCACGTTTGCTTGACCGTCTATTCCAGCGGTGGCTTTCGCCAACTTGGAAATGCTCACGGCCCGGTTCATGTGCCCGATGATATGAAGGGTATCAAATGGCGCGTCACCAAGAGCCCAATCGAATACACACTCATCAAAAACTGGGGAGCCATTCCAGTGCCTTATGATTGGGCACAGCTTTATCAGGGATTACAAACTGGTGTTGTGTCGGGTCAGTATGTTGCTACACCCTGGCAACATGTCGCCAAGCTTCACGAAGTCGCTAAGTACTTCACCGAGATAAGTGGTGTGTGGTCAGGTAACCAATTATCCATGGACAAAACCCAGTATGATGCACTCACCGATCAGGAAAAAGAATGGCTGCATACTGCAGCAAAAGCTTTTGGGGAGCATGTGCAAAAACTAGATAGAGAGTGGGTGAAAGCCGGAGAGGATGCTATAAAAGCCGATATCGAAGAGTGGTATGTGCCAAACGAAGAGGAGATGAAACTTTGGAGAGCCGGCGCTATAGATGCCTGGATAAACGCCAAAGGTGCTTACGATCCTGCAACCGCAGAACGCGTACTGCAGGAGCAAGGTATGACCGACTTCATTGCCGCGCTGAAAGACGCCGGCGCGTTATAACGCAAACTCGTTAGTTATTCCCACAGAAAATGGCGCGGTGAACACCGCGCCATTTTACTTTGTGTGATAGGATGAATTTGTCATTTCCGACTCAACGCAAGAATCCCCTAAAAGGTACTAAGCTGACTAATTATGGAAAGCATCTTGCTTCTGGTTGTTCTTGTTCTGCTCATCATTATGGGAGCGCCAGTCGGATTTACTCTTATTCTGATTCCCGTTGTTTATATTCTAATAACTGATGCCGCCCCGCTGATCCTGATCCCAAGTCAGATGTTCAGCGCCATTGACGCGGTTCCTTTGACGGCGATCCCGTTCTTCATGCTGACCGGCGAGCTAATGACCAGCGCCACCATCACGGACAGATTGGTGCAATTGAGCCAACGCATAATTGGCCGGATGCGTGGAAGCATGGCGCAGGCGAATGTCCTGGTTTCCATGTTTTTTGCTGGAATGAACGGTTCCGTCGTGGCCGATACGGCAACGGTTGGATCGTTGCTGGTTCCAGCCATGAAAAAAGCAGGCTATCCCTCTTCTTTTGCCGCTGCGATCACTGCCGTCAGTTCAACAATCGGCGGAATCATACCGCCGTCCATCATGATGGTCGTTCTTGCAAACGCAGGTGGCATTTCGGTGGGAGCTTTGTTCTCTGCCGGCATTATTCCGGGCTTGATGATTGGCCTCTTGCTTATGATCATCAATTACTTCATTGCCAAGCGCAACAATTTTGAACGCAGCGAAGAACCCTTTAGCTTGAAAGCGCTGGCGATCTCCGGCTATCAATCGTCATTCGCCCTGTTGATTCCCATCGTTTTGGTTGGGTCGGTTGTCTTTGGGATTGCAGGCGTGGTCGAGGCCGGCGCATTGACCGCAACCATCGCCTTATTTGTTGGTCTGTTCATCTATCGAACGATCACCTGGAACAATTGCAAAAGCGCTTTTGTGCGCGCCTTTCGCAATTCGGCAATGGTATTCATCATCATCGCCGCCTCGGGTCCTTTCAGTTGGCTGTTGACGTCTCTTGGCGCTATCAACGATCTCGAACAATGGTTGTTGAGCTATGCCCATAACTCTTTGCTGTTTACCTTCGTTTTAGTGCTGTTTATCTGTTTGCTTGGAATGGTTATGGATTCAGCCGCCAACATTATTGTAGTCGGTCCGGTTCTTGTGGATGTGATGGTGAAAGCGGGCTACCCCGATGTTCAAGCCGCACTTGTGGTCGTAGTAGGTTTTTTAATCGGATCGGTCACACCGCCCGTTGGCGTTGCGTTTTTCACCGCCGGGGCAATCGCAAATGTACGGCTGGAAAAAGTCGCATTCGCGATGTTGCCCTATCTCGTTGCACTATTCGTACTGTTGTTCGTGCTTATCGTTGTTCCCCAGTTCACCATGTATCTGCCTCAGGTTTTTGGGTTCGTGAAATGACTACGATTTTCTTGAAGAACGGACTCAACCGCGGGCAGCGCGTTTCGGGTTCATTTCATCATGATTAAGATCATTACGCGGATCGATAGCATGGTCAAAAAGGCATTGACCGCATTTTGCGGAATCTTTTTGCTATTGATGGTTGTCTTTGCCGTCTATAACGTGGTGATGCGATATGTTTTTGAGAACCCACCTGTTTGGGGAGACTTGCTAACGGTATTGAGCAACATCTGGTTGGTCTTCCTGGCGCTGGCGCTGACAGTAAGAGACAAGGATCATATCGCGCTTGACCTGATTTACTCCTGGTTGCCAGTGAGGGCGGCCTTTGTTATCCGGCAATTTTGGACAGTGGTGATTTTCTGTCTTGGCATCATTATGATTATTTACGGGATGGAGGCAGTTGCCAAGATGGGCGGAAAATACTGGGAAATGTGGTACTTCGCCTGGGAAAACGGGCAGTTCGTTTTCAAACCAAATTACATGCCTAAAAAGTACGCCATCGCTATCGTCCCGATTTCTGGTTTTCTAGTCTGCGTCGCGGCAATCGCGTCCATCATTGAAGACAGTTTTAAAATGCGTGCCGGGACATATAAGTAGATTTGGAAAGTAGGCAACGGTCTGCACGAAGTACATGCTGGTAATGTCAATAGCAACACTAGCTCTGTGCACATACTACCGGGTTAAATGAAGGAATGAAATGAAGCGGAGCCCTGACTATGTAGGATATATCTGCAATAGATGCCGTCAGGGTTTCGACAAAGATCAGCTGTACCCAGTTTGGCAATTTCCAGCTGCACCTGTGATCCGCAAAAATTAATGTCTCCGTCAACACAGTGCTAGCTCGTAATTGTGATGCAACCTCACTCTGGCTGATGTCTTTTATAGGCGGGGGCAATCCATTTTAGATAAACAAGAACGGATTAAATTGAACACATTAGCCATACAAAAACATGCATTAGGATAACCGGTCAACAAACTCAACCTTGATGAGCTAAACCGTCTCTTAATTCAAAGCCCCTGAAGTCCGAATTGTTTTGATGACATACACCACGTCCTCCGACGGCTAGTGAAACTAAGGAGTATCCAATGGAAATCGAAGACATCGCGTATGCCTGCATTGAATTGTGGAATCAAGGCAATTTCCGCGAGGCTTATCAAAACTATTACAGTGAGAACGCCACAAAAGTGGAACCACTGGCCTGGGGCGATCAATCTAACGAGGTTTCGGGCAGTACCAGCATGGCGGACCATGAGGAGTCGCTTACCGATGAATGGCTGGACATCAATTCGGTATACATCTCAGAAGGTCCTTTTATTGGTGCCACCGGTTTTTCGGTGATAATCAAAAGCGATTTCACTTTCCGAGACACCGGCGAGCGCCATATTTTCCGTGAAGTGGGCATCTATACCATTGAGAACGGAAAAATCGTGCGTGAGGAATTCCTCTACGACGAGGCCGAATTGAAACAGTTAAAGCGTTTAAACGCTAAGATGGCCGACTAATTGTCAATCAGCGTGTAAGACTGGACTGGTGTCAGCTGTGATAGCTACATTGTGCCTCCCAAAAAATCATCCGCACAGTAATTTTAAGCAGCCATACGGACGTATTCATGATGCAGTCCGCCAACGCGCTTTAGTAAAACGATTTTCCCGCATTCCTTCTTCTGTGTTTTACGACGCAATGGAGAATCTTTCTCACGTGAAAGATGGGTTCGCGTATTGTTGTAATAGTCCGCGTATTCCGAAAGTATGTACTTTAGATGACGCTCACCCAGGACAACGACGTGATCGACACATTCTCGTCGGATAGAACCAATCACCCGTTCTACATATGGATTCTGCCAAGGTGATCGAGGAGCGGTAATCACTTCCTCGATATGGAGGACTTTAGCCTGTTTACAAAAGAGCTCACCGTAGATCGCATCGCGGTCACGGATCAGATACTGTGGGTTTTCATTTAATCCACACGCTTCGAGCAGTTGCCGCGCAGTCCATTGAGTTGTTGGATGTTCAGTCACATTGAAATGCGAAATTTGCCGCCGATCATTGCTGAGCACCAAGAACACGAATAGGATTTTGAACGTCGCAGTCGGTACCGTGAAGAAGTCGAGCGACACTATTTCTTTTGCATGATTGTGCAGAAAGGTTCGCCAAGTCTGCGAGGGCGGACCACGGTGACGAGTCATATACTTGGATACAGTAGCTTCGGATAGATCAAATCCCAGTTTTAAGAGTTCACCGTGTATTCGCGGTGCACCCCATAGCGGATCGGATTGACACATTTGTCGAATCAAGTGCCGCAATTCAGGATCGGTCTTGGGACGCCCGCGTCCGCGACTCTTACAACGCCAGTAATACTTAAAGCCTTGGCGATGCCAACGTACCACTGTTGCAGGCTACACTAGATGTAATGAATCTTGCCAGTTACTCCACACTTTACTTAGAAACACCCAAAAAAATCGATCTGAATTCTTCAACGGTGGGCGAGGATAGCGTTGCTTCAATACTGCGAGTTGCTGACGTAATGCCAGATTGTCAAGTACCAACTCGTGCCGCGGACGAATTAAAGAACGCAGCGTTCCGAATAGAATTCCAAACCATCTAAACATGGCTACCAGACTAGCTGGAGTTAGTGGAAAAACGCAATAGAATCAGGCGAGATGATTTTTTAGGAGGCACAACCTGGATAGCCAGAATATGACCCATACCCGCGGTCGGTCTTATCACCCCATGACCCAGGGCAAGATCGAGCGTTGGCACCGTTCGATGAAAAACCAGATCTTACTGGAGAACTATTATCTGCCTGGTGAGCTAGAAGAGCGTATCTGCCAATTCGTCGATTACTACAACCACGAGCGCTATCATGAATCGCTCAATAATCTCACCCCGGCCGATGTCTTCTATGGACGGGGTGTCATTGGCGAAATAGTCCCTATGCCGCGATTGGCGTTTGGTACTACCCTCGACAGTGTGGTTGCCAACGATAGTTATTGAGATCAACAATCTTGTGTTCATCGGTCGTGCTGTGGATCGCGGGCGTGCAACCGTTTAGCGAACTGTGGACACGATAACGGTTGTAATAGTCCGTGAAATCGGCGAGCTTGCGCTCCAGGTCCCGCGGGTTCCAGAAAATCGTTTTGTCCAGGCACTCGCGGCGAACGGTGCCGATGAGTCGTTCAACGAACGGATGTGACAGCGGGACGTAGGGAACAGTCTTCACTTCCGTTATGTTCAGTATCCGAAGATTGGTACGCCAACGATGGAACGTATATAGTGGATCGTGATCGGAGCTCAGGAATCGGGGAGTCGGATGACCGCGAATTGCTTGTGAAAACATCCGGCACAGCGTGACACCATCGACGGTGCCCGCGTGAACCGCGAAACCGACAATACGGCGAGTATACTGATCCATCACCAGCAGAACCCAGTGGGATCTGAGTGTCGCAGACTCGCAACGAAAGAGGTCGATACTCCACAAACTGTCCTTCAAATGGCCAAGAAACGTGAGCCAGGACGGCCCGTTATCATCGGGCTTGGGTTTATAGTACCGGGCCAAAACGCGGCGAACGATATCCTTGTCAATGCTGACTCCAAACGCGAGTGAAATCTGTGCCGCGATACGGGGGCAGCCCCAGTTCGGATTGCGTTGTTTCATCGCGACAATGGCGTCGATCAGTTCGCGAGAAGGGCCTTTGGGTCCGGGTTTTCCACGATGTATCGGAGAGAAGAGAAATCGATACTTGCGCTTGACTAGCGACCGGTGGAATCCAAGAATCGTTGAGGGTTTAAGAACGACGGCTGAACGGGCTACACGACCCGGACGCATCAGCAACACGCACAGCCCGACCATAACACGATCTATTGTTCTCAGGTTTGGTCCACGTTGGCGCGACCGATTGATGATAAGGAGTTGATGCTTGACCAGAAGCGATTCAGCAATGATCGACCGCGCACCGCCGGGACGGAGTAGCTTGATGACAGTCGTGATCAAGTGGAGTAACAGAATGGCTAGCTCGCGCATAGGACCCACATCGTAGCGTACCTTTCGACCGTGGCAAGACTTGGATTTGATCGCGTTTTTGGGTTATGAACTACCAATTCGCCATGGACACGAGTGGAATCTGGCGCGCCCGGAGAGATTCGAACTCCCGACCACCTGGTTCGAAGCGAGTCAATCCGGAATCCACACCTTTATTAATCAACAACTTACGCACACCGGCTCAGCGCCAATGTGACTGAATGTGACTAAGAAAGACACGTGATGACTGGGTTCAGTCACATTCTGGTCACACTAGATTAAAGAGATTAGATTAACCATTTTCAGTACCCGGACAGAAATTCTGCATACTACAACGACGATTTCTATCGACACACGGAGTTGTCAACAATTTGTTTCGGCTGGATCGCCATTTGATGCGCGTATGTCATTATCGAATGTTTCCAGCGAAGGCGTTCAATAAGTGGCAACAGGTGACATGTGCCTGCTAAATGTAATGAGTCGCTTTACTCTTGGATTCGGTTGTATGCACCACGTTAACTTGACGATACTCTCTGTACAAATATCGCTTTGTTCTATACTCGGTTTCTTCGTATCCAAACGTGGACACAAAAAAGAGAATGGGCACCCGAATTGAATTAAACAAAAAACAAACTACTTTGCAGATTTGTGCAAGTCTGATAGCTTTCTCGATTTGTCCTACCGATGGGATGGCGGCGGGGTTCCAATTAAGTAAACACTCAGTGTCAATAGAAGGG
>CBDCFT010000018.1:0-7962 GCA_965216365.1 Arenicellales bacterium
AATGGCAATATCTCAATCGCAGACAGTATCAGTTCAACACGAGCGATAAGCGCTTGTGAGCTTGATATTTCCGCGCCGTATCGCAACTCGTTCGAAACAATAATGCTGGTACAAACAAGATCTTCCCCTACCGCAGCAATTCGATCAGCTATCATGCCCTGAGGATTTCGGACGAGATCGGATACGATATTCGTATCCAGAAGATACCTAAGAGCCATTTTACAAAGTAACGTCCTCTAGTGGAGGTAAGTCTTTGTCGGTATCAGGGAGTATTTCTTTCAAGGGACTTAGATTGCTTAACAACGATAACAATTGTCCTTTACGAACGGGTTCTAAGATGAGTCGATCTCCGTCCTTGCGTAAAATGGCTTCGTCCCCCTTTATCTCAAAATCCCGGGGAATCCGGAGTGCTTGGTTGCGGCCGTTGCGAAATAATTTAACGTGTCGTTCGATATGTTCCATAGTTTTATTTCAATTCATTTGGCATATGCCTAAACATATGCCAATAATTCGATTGAGTCAACTATTGAGTTTGCGGGGATTTTGCGTAGATCGGTGGGGTCCGTACCGGGGACATGATTTACAGGTTCGCAATAAAAGATCATTCTTGTTTTGGCAAACCAACAACGATCAGGACGGCATAGTCCTGCTTATTACATCCTTCGACCGGTGGCATCGGTTGACCGGCAGCGACCCGAAAGGCGTCACGCGGCGCATTGTCCGGCGTGCACATTTTATCGGTCGAGGATGGCGTATAAACCGCCGATCGACACCCAAGATGGGTCACATCATGCACACTGGCATTATGCTCGAGCTCCCAACGTTGTTTACCGTTTTCATCAGCAGGATAGACGATCAAAGCGGAAAGCACATCCCGACCTCCGGTCACGAGGTATTCTCCGGGGTGTAAGGGAAAATCCGGCGCTTCCATGATGAGTCCATTTTCCTCCAGCCACCAGGCCGATGGATTGAATTGCCACTTAGCCGGTGCGACTCCGTCGGAAGCCAGCAGGTCTGAATAGTTGTTGAGCCTGACGCCTCGAGGTCCGGGATCAAGTGGCCAGTAGCCCCATGTTTCAGCGTTGTTTCCGGAGTTCGCACCGGGATCCGCAAGAGCGGCGATATAGTGTGTGGGTCTGACTGGATTAAATCGCGAGCGGTAGTCATCGGCAAAAACCGGTTGCTGGACTGCGATCAAAACACCGCACGCAATCATCAAATTAGTTACTGCAAATACTGATCCGGTTAAACATCTACCGCTACCAGAATATGAAAAATCGCGTTGGCTTTCAGTCATCATTAAATGATTTAAGAAATCAGAGAGATCAGGGGACGCAATACAAAACTATCAATATGATGGCACCTTGCGCGCCAGTTAAAGTGGCGCGATAATGCAAATCGCGCCATATAAATGCTTTTTGTGGCGCAATTGCTACTAAACGCGCCACAAGGGTGACCACATGCCGAAGCAGATCTCAGAATTCGAGCTCGAAGCACTGATACAGGCCGTGAGTCGGTTTCCTGAGGGAGCCTCGGTCGACGACATCGGTGGCGAGCCGGAGATCAACTTACCCCGCCGTACATTACAGCGTCGCCTCGCGCGGTTGGTGAAAGAGAGGAGGCTAAGCATTGAGGGACGCGGTCGCGGTAGCCGCTATTGGATTCCTCAACAAGACGTGACCGTTAAGATTCCAAAGAGGAGGCTCACACTCGAGGCACATACTCCGAACATCCCCATCTCCGCCGCGGGAGGGGCTGTCAAGCAGGCCGTTCGTGCGCCCATTCAAGACCGCCAACCTGTGGGCTACGACCGGGGATTTCTTGACAGGTATCGACCGAACGAAACCTTCTACCTTCCCCTCGACGTCCGGCAGCGCCTTCTCGAAATGGGCGGTTCCCCGGACGGTGCGCACCCCGCTGGAACGTATGCGCGAAAGATTTATCACCGGTTGTTGATCGATCTCTCCTGGAACTCGAGCCGCCTCGAAGGAAATACCTACTCACTCCTTGAGACCGAGCGTCTGCTTGACCACGGGGAGACCGCCGAGGGTAAGGATGCCCGCGAAGCGCAGATGATTTTAAATCACAAAGCCGCAATCGACCTGCTAGTCGAACAAGCAGAGGACGTCGGATTCAATCGTTACACCATTTCGAACCTGCATGCGCTGCTCTCCGACAACCTGCTGGCCGATCCGCAAGCATCTGGGCGCCTGCGGACCATTGCAGTAGGCATCGACGGCACCTCATATCATCCCCTAGAGATACCGCAACTCATAGAAGAGTGCTTTCTACAGATTCTCGACACGGCTGCAGTTGTCAAGGACCCGTTCGAGCAGGCGTTCTTCGCCATGGTGCACTTGCCGTATCTACAGCCATTCGAGGATGTCAACAAACGAGTATCTCGACTTGCCGCAAATCTGCCACTCATTCGCAATAATCTGAGTCCGCTATCGTTCGTCGATGTTCCAGATCGTGCCTACGTTGATGGTGTATTAGGTGTTTACGAACTCAACCGCGTAGAGCTCTTGCGTGATGTATTCTGCTGGGCCTACGAGAGATCCAGCGCGCGCTACTCCGCTGTACGACGATCCCTTGGTGAGCCCGATCCGTTCCGTTTAAAGCATCGTGAGCTTGTTGCCGAGATTGTGAGGGAGGTTGTGAAAGGCAAGATGGACAAGAAAACCACCACAGCTTATCGACGGACGCGTGCCTCCGAAGCGGTGTCACAAGAGAACCGCGCTCGTTTCATCGAGGTGGTGGAGACCGACATCATGAATTTGCACGAAGGCAACATCGCCCGCTTCCGCTTGCGGCCATCAGAATACGAAGTGTGGCAGGAAATCTGGCGTTAGTTGGCCGCGCACCACCGTGACCAAAACGTGACTGAAAGGAGTCATCTCTAGTCATTTTCAGTCACATTCGCACTGGGCCGGTGCACGTAACGTGTTGATTTAGTTGATCGTATTATTTGTCGTGGTGGGCTCATAATCCATTGGTCGTAGGTTCGAGTCCTACCGGGTCCACCATTTTCCTTCTATTTCAATAGGTTATGATGATTCGAATCCATTGAATCCGTTAGCGACAAATGGACTGAGTATCCATTGCCTTAATAGTTTCCTCGATGTCTTTCAATACCCTAATAACGTCTCACAGCATTTAAAATTCAAGAACGAGCCGACTTTTGAGTTCACCCGAGTCGAGTCGCTGTAATGCAGTACTAATTTCTAAAAATGGCATCGTCTCTACCACACTTTCAACTTGTTTAGCATTGGCTAGCTCCATCAGTTGCCGCAATTCCTGACGGGTTCCATCGGCGCTGCCCATGACAGTAAGCCCGCTCTCGATGATTTGCGGCGCCTCAAAGCTGAGCGGATCGGTCGGTAACGCGACGAGTACTATCCGTCCCCTTGGCGCACAACTCGATAACATTTGTTGCCATGTAGACGCAACGGGGGCGAAATTCAAACAGGCATCGGCCCCTCCAATTGACAGAATCTTTTCTTCCGGGTTTTCGTCTGCCCGAAAAACATAATCTGCACCAATCTGGCTTGCCAACTCGAGCTTTTTGTCGTCGACATCAACAACGGCAACTCGAGCACCATTGAGTTTTGAATATTGTATTGCGTAGGTACCTAATCCGCCGATTCCAAAAATGACAACCAGCTCGCCAGGCTCAAGATGTGCTTTACGCATTGCGCTGTATGCCGCGACACCTGCGCAGAGCAAGGGAGCGGCATCGGTCACCGCCAGCGATTCGGGAACTCGGGTGGCCCAGTTTTGCCGCAGCACCACATATTCCGCGAAACAACCACTAACGTTTACGCCGGTACATGTGACATCTTTACAATGGGTTTCGTAACCGGTAAGGCATTCACGGCAATGACCGCAAGTATCAAAAACATATCCCACGCCGACCCGTTCCCCAATCTTCCAAGTAGAACCATTTGAACCGGTTTCAACAATACGACCGACTCCTTCATGACCCATGACTTGAGGTAGCGAACTCGGTAGTTCGTGCTCGCCTTTCCAGAAATGGACGTCCGTGTGGCAAACGCCACAGGCTTCTAGCTTCACCAATAATTCACCGGGTTTCGGCTCAGGAATTGGCACTTCAGAAATTTCTAAAGGTGCTGCGTATTTCGTCAGCAAGGCAGCCTTCATCGTTGATTTATCAGACATACTAGCGTCCTAGATAGTAGGTTAATCGTTTACTGTTGTATCGCTGCAATGACTTCATCATGCAGTAATTCCATAATCCGCTTCTTGCGACTGACGAAGTACTCACTCGTAATTAAGTCAATAGTTCGTTGATCGCTAATGTCCACGTCGATGGTCTCGATTATCCGACCAGGTCTTGCCGACATCACGTGTACTTTATCTCCCAACAGCAATGCTTCATCGATATCATGAGTCACAAACAACACTGTTTTCTGATCTTTATTCCAAATTTCAAGTAACAGCTCTTGCATCACTGTTCGCGTCTGACTATCCAGGGCCCCGAATGGTTCGTCCATCAACAGCACTTCAGGGTCATTGGCGAATGTACGAGCCAGCGCGACACGCTGACGCATACCACCCGACAGTTGATTCGGATAATGCTGCTCGAATCCTTCAAGTTGAACGTTACTGATGTACTCGCGTGCCTTGGCAGCTCTTTCACTCGGCGGCATTCCACGCAGTTGCGGTCCGAATTCAATATTTCTTTGCACAGTCAGCCAGGGGAACAAGGTATACGACTGAAACACCATACCCCGGTCCGATCCGGGTCCGTCGATTAACTTTCCATCAATACGGCACTGGCCAGCAGTGGGTTCGTTAAGCCCAGCTAATAGATAAAGCAGGCTCGACTTGCCACAACCTGATGGCCCAACGATGACTGCAAACTGCCCGTCGGGAATTTCCATTGACAAACCATCGAGTGCGGTGACGTCCAATTGGTGTCGAGCACTGAACTTAAGACAAACGTTATTGATGGATAAGCTGGCCACGATACTTAATGTCAGTGAATATTCGCCCAGGGCAAAAAATAGTTCCGCAGACATTTAAAGAACATATCGGTTAGCAACCCGAGTACACCAATGACCAATATGCCGACGAATATGACGTCAGGGTGAAAACCGCGCATTGCCTGAAGGATCATGTATCCTAATCCGGCATCGGCGGCCACGAGTTCGGCCACAACTAAAAAGGTCCAGGCCCAACCCATGGTCACCCGCAAGGTATCCATGATTCCCGGCAAAGTGGCGGGAAACAAAACACGAGTCACCACCTGACTGCGAGTCGCGCCGAGTGTATAGGAAGCATCGAGTAAATCGCGTGGTACGCGTGCGGACACATCGGCGACCATCACCACCTGTTGAAAAAAAGTGCCGATAAAAATCACAGCGATTTTTTCTTCTAAGCCAATTCCGATCCAAAGTATCAACAATGGAATCATCGATGTTACTGGCAAATACCGAACGAAATTAATTATCGGCTCGATTGCAGCCGCAACAATTCGAAAACTGCCCATAAAGATACCAACGGGTATTGCGATCGCCGAGGCAAGGATAAAGCCCGTATATATCTCGAGTAATGATACGCCGATGTGTTTAAGTAGCGACCCGTCCGCCAGTTTTTCAAAAAACGCCCTTACAACGAGGTGCGGTGCTGGCAGAAAATCCTGGCTAATGAATCCGCCGTATGTCGCCACACACCACGCGACAAACAGGGCGGCACCGACTCCGGTACCGACACTGACTTCGAGAATCCTGGGAAGGCTTCGCTTAGGAGTAAGAAGTGTTCTCGCGAGCCTCCCCATGGCTATGTGATACTACTGCCCTACGAAGGAATGCTCGATAATGTCGGCAGCAGTAGAATCCACTTGAAGTCGACCAAAATCGCGCCAAATATCCAAAGCGTAACCCAGTGTTTGATAGAGCTGCCCGGGTGCGTCGGGTTGTCCGAATAGGTCTCGGTTTTTGGTTTCGTCTAAATACTCGATGCCCGTGACGGTCGCAGCGAACTCCTCCGGATCCTCAAGCCATCCACCGACGCCCTTTGCCATCATCGCATAAGCCTCGTCAGGATTTTCTTCTAGGAAAGTGAGCGCCCTATTCCAAGCACGCCACAACGCTTCCAGTTCGGCTCGCCGGTTGTCTAATGTCTCTTGCGTGACGGCAACAACGTCAACGATCAAACCCGGTTTTTCCGCGCTGGTGACCAAAATTTTACCGTGCTCGGTGGCCGCACCTTGAGACAAATGCGGCTCCCAGGTTACTGCTGCATCAACACGATTCGCAGTAAACGCCACACCAGCGTCAGTTGCAGTCATATTCACCATGTTGATATCGTCCTGGGTCAGTCCTGCTTCGCGAAGTAGCGCATTTATGAAGAACTGGGAAACTGAACCCTCTTCAAACGCGACTTTTTTATTCTTTAGGTCGGCAACGGAGTTGATCTCTTTTTGCGAAACAACGCCATCACCACCTTTGGAATTGTCCACGGCGAAAATATATTTCACCGGTTTATTCGGTTTCATGTAGAGCGGAAACTCATCGGCCGTTGATGCGACGATGTCAATTTGACCCGCCATTAACGCACCCATCTTCAACGATGTGTTTTCCATGATCTGGAGTTTTAAGTCCACCCCCTCTTCCTCAAAGTACCCTTTGTCGCGAGCGATATAAAAAGGCCCGTAACCGACCCAAGTGGAGTGGCCGAGTATGAGTTGTTCTGCGTGAACGGTACTGGCGAAAAACAATAGCGTTGTAGCAAAGACAACGTTGTGTATACATCGGTGATTCATATCTTTACTCCTCTTCTTTGTTGGTTTGCGTAGCGTAAATCAATTCGAATGACTTGTACCGCCCGATTGAAGTCGAGCCTATAGACCAGTTAGTAAACTAGACAATGGATAAACCTTTATAAATACTGTTGTATTAATGTTTACATTTATTATTATAAATGTATGACAGATAAAGCACCCCCCATTCCTAACGTACGCGATCTCGATTTAAGATTGTTACGGGTGTTTGCCGCGGTCGTCCGCTATCGGAGGATTTGCGGCAGCACAAGATGAGCTTGGCGTATCGGCCTCCACAATCAGTATTCATATTCGTCAACTAGAGGACCGCCTTAACGTTAGACTGTGCGAACGGGGTCGAAAAGGATTTCAACTTACCGAACAAGGACAAGCGATCTATGATGCGGCACTAAAACTTTTTCGTTCCCTAGAAAATTTCCGCGGTGCCGTTGGGAGTGTTCGGGGTCAACTCATTGGCGAACTGCATTTGGGTGTGGTGGACGCGGTAGCAACCAATACATCGCTAAGACTGGGACAAGCTATTGCCGAATTCTCGGACATCGCTCCTGAAGTAAGAATCAACATCGATATCAACTCCCCTCAAGCGCTACATCAGGGCCTGCTCGAAGAACGCTATCACGTCATTTTGTCACCCATGCTACGTCACCATGACGCTGTTAATTACGAGCATTCGTTTTCTGAGACACAACTTCTTTTTTGCGGCAATCATCACAATTTATATGGCTTGCCCGATCAAAAAATAAGCAAAGAGACAATTGCCAGCGCAATGTTTGCCGGTCGTTCGTACACACTAGAGTCTAAACCCCCAGAAAAACTCGACTTCCAACAACGTGCTACCGCAGCACACATGGAAAGCATTGCCTTGATGATACTTTCCGGAAAATACATCGGATATTTACCTGACCACTATGCTAGTCAATGGGAAAAGACATACGAGATGCGGGCAATCTTGCCTGAAATCTATCGCTACGAAGACGAATTTTATTTAGGGCACCGCATGCGTGAATCCAATCGCGCTGCTCTCGCATTCGTTAGCGTTGCTAAAAAGACAATTACCAAATGAATTTTCATTCGCATTCGGTAGTACATACACACGAAGTGAATTTTTGGTTTTAGGGTATATGAACCCTAGAAAATTTGCGGTGCTAGATTTCAAA
>CBDCFT010000019.1:0-197583 GCA_965216365.1 Arenicellales bacterium
GGATCAGGCATGAAAGCGACCATGCTGGCGCACGACCAAATCAAAGCAGGTACAGGCCAGATCATGTTGGCCGGTGGCATGGAAAGCATGACCAACGCGCCTTACTTGCTGCCAGCGCGTGCGCGATGGTTTACGGCTCGGCCATGCGAAAGTCGTCGATCACATGTTCCTCGATGGATTAGAGGACGCATACGACAAAGGGCGTTTGATGGGAACATTCGCTGAAGACTGTGCCGAGCACTACAACTTTACCCGCGAGACGCAGGATGAATTTGCAATAGAATCATTGACGCGGGCAAAGAAAGCTATCGACAGCGGCGCATTTGAACGTGAAGTACAAGCCGTCACGGTCAGCACACGACGCGGCGATCAGACCATTACCCGCGACGAACAACCGCACAAAGCGAACACGGAAAAAATTCCAAAACTCAAGCCCGCGTTTCGGGAAAACGGTACTGTCACACCGGCAAACTCCAGCTCTATTTCGGATGGCGCCGCCGCCCTGGTGTTAATGGACTTGCAGAATGCAGAAGATCGCGGAGCGAAGCCCATCGCGCGGGTAGCCGGACACGCGTCCTATGCTCATGCGCCGGAGTGGTTTACCACGGCGCCGGTATCGGCAATTGAAATGCTTCTCAAACAACTAAACTGGTCGGTGGACGAGGTGGATTTATTCGAAATCAACGAAGCATTCGCGGTTGTTACGATGGCTGCCATGAAAGAGTTAAAAATTTCGCACGACAAGGTAAATATTCACGGTGGCGCCTGCGCGCTTGGTCACCCCATCGGCACATCCGGCGCGAGAATTATCGTCACGTTACTCGCTGCGTTGGAACGCTACGACTTGAAACGTGGTGTCGCTTCTTTATGTATCGGGGGCGGCGAAGCGACGGCTGTTGGTGTTGAACTAGTAGTTTAATGTTACCTGCGGTCGATAACATTCGCGACCAAGGTCGCTCCTATACTTAATTATGAACTTGACCGAAGAACAAACAATGATCCGCGACATGGCGCGCCAGTTTGCACAAGAGCAACTGGTGCCGAATGCCGCCGAATGGGATCGCAGCGCAACCTTTCCGCGCGACACCATAAAGCAAATGGGCGAACTGGGTTTGCTCGGCATGTTGGTGCCAACCGAATGGGATGGTGCCGGTGCGGATCACGTCGCATGCGCCCTGGCGATGGAAGAAATCGCCGCGGGCGATGCTTCCTGCTCGACGGTGATGGGTGTGCAGAATTCAGTGGTTTGCATGCCCTTGTTGCGCTTCGGTAGCGACGAGCAAAAAGAAAAATATTTACGCCCGCTCGCGCGCGGTGAATTGTTGGGTGCATTTTGTCTGACCGAACCGCCACACAGGTTCCGATGCATCGGCCATCACAACGAAAGCCATGCGCGAAGGCGAAAACTATATTATTAACGGAACAAAACAGTTTATTACAACCGGGGCGAATGCCGACCTTGCTGTGATGTTTGCCGTTACCAATGCCGATGCCGGCAAACGTGGTATCAGCGCATTTATCGTTCCGACCGATACGCCTGGTTATCAAGTTACATCGATAGAAAGCAAACTGGGTCAAAAAGCGTCTGATACCGCGCAAATCGTTTTTGACAATGTCAGCGTGCACGAATCAATGCGCCTGGGCGAGGAAGGCGAAGGTTATAAAATCGCGCTAAGCAATCTTGAAGGCGGGCGTATCGGCATCGCCGCGCAAGCCGTTGGCTTGGCGCGCGCCGCTTACGAATACGCCCTCGCCTACGCAAAAGAACGAACCAGTTTTGGCAAGCCTATTATTGAGCATCAAGCTATCGCTTTTCGTTTATCGGATATGGCAACACAGATTGAAGCGGCGCGTCTTATGTATTTGAATGCCGCGCGGCTGCGCGATCAAAATAAACCTTGTTTAACCGCAGCCTGCATGGCTAAGCTGTTCGCTTCCGAGATGGCGGAAAAAGTCTGCTCTGATACGATTCAAATTCATGGCGGTTATGGTTATGTTAACGATTACCCGGTAGAACGGATTTATCGCGATGTCCGGGTTTGCCAGATTTACGAAGGCACCAGCGATATTCAACGCATGGTGATTAGTCGTGATCTCACAGGTCGATAAAAACCAATCTTTGGAGAAAACGTTTTGAGCACACCCATCGATTTCTATTTTGATTTCTCATCGCCATACGGATATTTCGCTAGTACGCAAATTGACCAACTAGCAGCGAAATACAACCGCGAAGTTGTCTGGCGGCCATATCTAATGGGTGCGGTATTCAAAATCACCAAACGTCAACCCCTGGTACAACATCCGCTGGTGGATGAATACTCCGCGCGTGATATAGCCCGGACAGCGCGATTACACAACATCGAGTTAACATTTCCGACAAAATTTCCGGTTATGTCAGTAGCACCCTGTCGTGCATTTTACTGGCTGAACAACCAAGATAAAAACGCGGCCAAACATCTAGCCCAGGCAATTTACAATTCCTATTTCGTTGAAGACAAGGACATAATCCAGTAGCAGTACAATAGTTGATATTGCCGCTGACGCCGGCATTGACCGCGACAAAATCGAAACCGCCTTGCAAGACCAGGCGGTCAAAGACAAAGTTCGGGAAGAAACCGATAAAGCGATTGAACGTAAAGTCTTCGGTTCGCCCTATATCGTCATTGATGACGAACCGTTCTGGGGCTTCGATCGTTTCGAGCAGATCGAACGTTGGTTGGAAACGGGTGGTTGGTAGTTTGTTGATGTTTATTAAAGCACTGTCTTTGTAGGAGCGAGCTTGCTCGCGAACTGCGAAAGGAAACATTAATCGCATGACAACTCTCACAACAAAAATCAATCCACGCTCAGCGGAGTTTGAAACGAATGCTCATTCGATGCGCGTATTGGTGAACGACGTGCGCAACAAATTTTCGGTTATTGCGCAAGGTGGAAGCGAAAAATCCCGTGCCAAACATACGGAACGTGGAAAACTGCTTCCGCGCGAACGCATTCGCCGGTTGCTGGATGTAGGATCGCCTTTCCTGGAACTATCTCAATTCGCCGCGTACGACATGTATGATAACGACGTTCCCTGCGCAGGCATTATTACCGCGCGTGGGCCACATCAATGGACAGGAGTGCATCGTTGTCGCCAACGACGCGACCGTAAAAGGCGGAACCTATTATCCGCTTACAGTCAAGAAACATTTGCGCGCACAGGAGGTTGCACAACAAAACCATCTGCCCTGCATTTACTTAGTCGATTCCGGCGGCGCGTTCTTACCCAAACAGGATGAAGTGTTTCCCGACCGCGATCACTTTGGCCGCATCTTTTTTAATCAGGCGCGAATGTCATCTGAAGGCATCGCGCAAATAGCCGTGGTCATGGGGTCGTGCACCGCGGGCGGCGCATACGTACCTGCCATGTCGGACGAAAGCATTATTGTAAAAAACCAGGGCACGATTTTTCTCGGCGGACCGCCATTGGTCAAAGCCGCAACCGCGTGAGATTGTCAGCGCGGAAGATTTGGGCGGCGCGGACGTGCATTCACGACGGTCCGGTGTCACGGATTATTACGCCAACGACGATGCGCATGCGCTGGCCACGGCAAGGGACATCGTCGGCCATTTAAATAACACAAAAAAAGTTTCGCTGAATTTACGCGAATCAAACGATCCTTTGTACGCAGCAGAAGAAATTTACGGTGTTGTTCCTGACGATACACGCACACCATTCGACGTGCGTGAGGTGATCATGCGCGTTGTCGACGCCAGCGAGTTCGATGAGTTCAAACAACTTTACGGCACGACTCTGGTTTGCGGTTTCGCCCACATCATGGGTTATCCGGTCGGCATTGTCGCCAACAATGGCATCTTGTTTTCAGAGTCTGCTCAAAAGGGCGCCCATTTTATTGAGCTTTGCGCGCAACGCGGCATACCGCTCGTATTTTTGCAAAACATCACCGGCTTTATGGTCGGTCAGAAATACGAAACCGGTGGCATCGCCAAGGGCGGTGCGAAAATGGTGACAGCGGTAGCCTGTGCCAACGTGCCGAAGTTCACCGTGATTATTGGCGGCAGTTTTGGCGCGGGCAACTATGGCATGTGTGGCCGCGCCTACTCGCCACGCTTTTTGTGGATGTGGCCGAATGCACGTATCTCGGTAATGGGTGGCGAACAAGCGGCCAATGTTTTAGCGCAAGTAAAACGCGATAATCTGGAAATGCACGGCGATAGCTGGTCAATTGAAGATGAAGAAAAGTTTAAAAAACCTATCCGCGATCAATACGAACACCAAGGCCACCCCTATTACGCCAGCGCGCGCTTGTGGGACGACGGCATTATCGATCCTGCGCAAACCCGCATGATACTTGGGCTATCCATTTCCGCATCGCTCAACTCACCCATAGAAGACACACGTTTTGGTGTGTTTAGAATGTGATGATTCTTTGTTTCAACATAGCTGCTGGATACTCTGTGGGAGCGAGCTTGCTCGCGAATTTGGAAATAGTACAAAAATTTTTCGCGACCAAGCCTGCCCCTGCGAAGGAAGGGGGTCGCTCCTACAAACGAATCTCAATTTAATTTATGACCGACTCAATCATACAAACCACCGATTCACGCGGCGTAGCAACGATTAAATTAAATCGACCGCAAGTGCATAATGCATTCGATGAGCATTTGATTGCGGATTTGACGGACACCTTAAAGTCCATTAGCGACAACGACTCTATTAATGTCGTTATTCTGGCGAGCGAAGGTAAGAATTTTTCCGCGGGCGCCGACTTGAACTGGATGCGGCGCATGGCGGATTATGACGAAGAGGAAAACCGGCAGGATGCGCTACGATTGGCGGAGCTATTGCGTACGCTAAACGAACTGAACAAACCGACTATTGCGCGCGTACAAGGTGCTGTGTTTGGTGGTGGTGTTGGGTTAGTAGCCTGTTGCGATATTGCGGTTGCATCGAACAATTCCACGTTTTCCCTTTCGGAAGTGTTGCTCGGTTTGGTGCCCGCAACGATTAGTCCGTATGTGATTGCTGCTATCGGTGCGCGCGCTGCGCGGCGTTACTTTCTCAGCGGCGAACGTTTTAGCGCACAGGAAGCTTTACGCCTTAACCTGGTACATGAATTGAGCGACCCCGAAATCATTGACGAGACTATTGACGAAATTGTCGATGCGCTTAACCAGGGTGGATCGCACGCACAAGCCACCACGAAACAATTGATAGCCAGCGTTACCGGACGACCCATCGATGACGATCTTAATCAGCGCACGGCGAGTGTGATCGCGCAAATACGCGCCGGTGACGAAGGCCGCGAAGGCGTGACTGCGTTTTTCGAAAAACGCACGCCCAGGTGGCGCGGCGAGTAGGCCGGTAAACGTGTTCGAAAAAATACTCATTGCGAATCGCGGCGAAATTGCATGTCGCATCTTCAAAACCGCCCGGCGCATGGGTGTACATAGCGTGGCGGTGTATTCGGATGCCGACGAGCACGCTCTTCATGTCAGCCTGGCCGATGAAGCCGTACATATCGGCCCAGCTCCTGCGACGGCGAGTTATTTGGACATTGATAAAATTATCGATGCGGCGATGAAAACCAATGCGCAAGCGATTCATCCTGGCTATGGTTTTTTGTCGGAAAACGCTGAGTTTGCAAAAACATGCGATAAAAACGGAATTGTATTTATTGGCCCTCCCGCCGATGCAATTCAGGCAATGGGTTCCAAGATCGAAGCCAAGCGAATCGCTCAAGAGGCAGGGGTTCCCGTTGTGCCGGGATATCACGGCGACGATCAAAACATCGCCACATTAAAACAAGAAGCGGAACGAATCGGATTCCCGCTACTTATTAAGGCGTCCGCCGGTGGCGGCGGCAAGGGAATGCGTGTTGTGGAAAGCGACGTTGCATTCGACGATGCCCTGCAATCGGCCAAACGCGAAGCCAAAAGTTCTTTCGGTAATGACGAGGTGCTGCTGGAAAAATACCTGGTCCGGCCACGGCATATCGAAGTGCAGGTGTTCGCCGATACGCAAGGAAACGTTGTGCATTTGTTTGAACGCGACTGTTCTATCCAGCGCCGTCATCAGAAAATTATTGAAGAATCGCCGGCACCGGACATCGACGAGAAACAACGGCAACGCATGTACAATGCCGCAGTTGCCGCCACGCGGGCCATCAACTACGTCGGCGCGGGAACAATCGAGTTCATTGCGCAAGACGATGAGTTTTATTTCATAGAAATGAACACGCGTTTGCAAGTGGAACATCCGGTCACGGAAATGGTTACGGACTTGGATCTGGTGGAATGGCAATTACGTGTCGCGAACGCCGAGCCACTGCCCTATTCGCAAGATGACATCACTTCTACCGGGCATGCCATCGAGGTACGATTGTACGCCGAAGATACACAAAACAATTTTCTCCCCGCAACCGGTATGTTGACACATTTAAAGTTTGCGCAATCGAACGAAGCCATTCGCATCGACTCGGGCGTGGTCACGGGTGACGAAATCAGCATTCACTACGATCCGATGATTGCGAAAATCATTGTTCACGACATAGATCGAATGCGCGCGGTAGATCGACTGCGTTGGGCGCTCAGCGAGACAGAAGTTGCCGGCCTGACCACCAACCTCGATTACCTGATGTCGGTCGTGACACATCCTGCGTTTTCGAATGCAAACGTCACAACGCGTTTCATTGATGAGCACGAGAACGACCTTCGAGTCGAACGCGAAGATGCGTCCGATACAGCGCTGGCCCTCGCCTGCTTACATACATTAATTTTACTTTCCGAACAAAAATACAATGATGCGCTAATGTCAGCCGACCCATATTCACCCTGGCATAATTCAGATGGCTGGCGTTTAAACGAGGATAATTTTCACGTCATGCACTTTCGCGACAATGACCGCGAACTTGACGTGATTACTCATTATCGAAATACAGGTTTTGAAATCGAATTGCCCGGCGGCGCGATTAGCGCTTCGGCAACCCGGACGGTGGATGGCGAACTGACTGCTAACATCGATGGTCATACTATTCAGGCCCGGGTTATTCAGTCAGGTCATCGCTATACGATTTTCTACAACGGCAAACGTACTGAGTTCGACGCTTACGACCCTTCACACCCTGACGATACATTCGAACAGGCCGATGGCAGTTTGCGTTCGCCCATGCCCGGAAAAATTATTGAAGTCGCAATAAAAAAAGGAGAAAAAGTTAGTCAGGGCGACAAGTTGCTGGTACTCGAAGCGATGAAAATGGAACATACCATTGCTGCACCGATGGACGGCAACATACAAACAATCAACTTCAAGGCTGGTGACGTCGTTGAGGAAGGCGTTGAGTTGATCGCGATTGCATCCGACGAAGCAGCGCCCGATTAGCTTTCAAAACCAATAAGTTAATGGCAAACACCCTTCCAAAAGAAGTTAAACTTTTTGAAGTTGGTCCGCGCGACGGTTTGCAGAACGAATCCATTCAAATTCCGACCGACATAAAAATTGAATTTATAAATCGACTTTCGGCTTGCGGTCTATCCATCATCGAAGTCGGCGCATTTGTTTCGCCGGAGTGGGTTCCGCAAATGCAGCACAGTGCTGACGTGTTGGACGGTATCGACAGGCAACCCGGCGTCGCGTATCCGGTACTGGTACCCAACATGCGTGGGTTCGATGCCGCGCTTGCTGCCGGTGCAAAAGAGATTGCTGTATTCGGTGCTGCATCGGAATCGTTTTCCCAACGAAATATAAATTGCTCTATCGCCGACAGCATCGATATGTTTCGGCCCGTCTGTGAAGCGGCACATAAACACAGTATCGCCGTACGCGGCTATGTATCCTGCGTAATGGGGTGTCCATATGAAGGCGACGTGCCGGCCAAGAAAGTCGCCGAGGTCGCAAAACAAATATTTGACTTAGGTTGTTACGAAATTTCATTGGGCGATACGGTCGGAGTAGGCACACCGCTTCAGGCTGGCGAACTCATCGAAACCGTTGCTGCAAAAATACCTAAAGATAAAATCGCCGTTCATTTTCACGACACCTACGGACAGGCATTGGCAAATCTGTATGCTGTACTGGAGCACGGCATATCGGTAATCGACAGCTCTGTTGCAGGTCTGGGCGGTTGTCCCTACGCCAGCGGCGCCTCAGGCAACGTCGCTACCGAAGATGTGCTGTATATGCTTAATGGGTTAGGAATAAAAACCGGTGTCGACATAGAAAAGATTGTCGATACCGCGGATTTCATTTGCCAGCAACTCGGCCACGAACCGACATCAAAAGTTGCCAAAGCAATGTTGAGTAAGCGGAAACATTAAATCAGTTTTTAACGTAAACCTTCCTTTGGTCAATATTGCTCGGTTAATCCACGTTCCAAATCGGCTTTGATATCTTCAATGTTTTCTAATCCCACAGACAAACGAACCAAATTGTCTTTAATGCCCATGTTGTCGCGCAGTTCTTGAGTTAAACGTCCGTGTGTGGTCGTGGCCGGGTGAACAATGGTTGTTTTTACGTCACCAAGATTGCCGGTAATCGACAGGAATTTTGTTGCATCGATAACGCGCCATGCTTCCTGCTGACCACCGGGAACTTCGAACGACAGAATGCCACCGAATGCAGTTTGCTGTTTTTTCGCAAGTTCATGTTGCGGATGAGAAGGTAATCCAGCGTAATACACTTTTGACACCGCTGCATGTTGTTCGAGCCATTGCGCAAGTTCCAGGGCCGCAGCGCTATGCGCTTGCATACGCAAACGCAGCAGTTCGAGTCCTTTCAAAAACACCCAGGCATTAAACGGACTCATACTGGGGCCGCCGCTGCGCAAAATGTTGACCAGGTCGCCATGCGCATCTTCATCTTTAACGACTACCGCGCCACCGACACAACGCCCCTGCCCGTCCAGGTATTTCGTTGCCGAATGAATCACGATGTCCGCGCCAAGCGGTATGGGCCGCTGCAATGCCGGTGTACAAAAACAATTGTCTACCGCCAGCAGGCAATTGTTTGAATGCGCGAGATCTGACAGTGCCTGGATGTCCGCGATTTCGGCCAGCGGATTTGACGGACTCTCGAGAAAAAATAATCGTGTATTGGGTCGAATGGCGGACTCCCATTCGTTGAGGTCGGTTAAATCCACATAACTCGTGGTTACACCAAACTTACTAAGCACTTTCGAGAACAAAGTAACCGTCGATCCAAACAGATTTCGCCCGACCACCACATGATCGCCGGCTTTTAAATACGCCAGGGCCATTGCCAGTATCGCGCCCATCCCCGACGGCGGTGGCAGCGCAGGCCACACCACCTTCCAGCGCTGCCAGCCGTTGTTCGAATGTCTCGCACTGTGGGATTGGTAAAACGCGAATAGACATTGCCCGGTTCTTCCTCCTTGAAACGGGCGGCCGCTTCCCTGGCATCTTTAAAAACAAAACTCGATGTCGCAAAGATCGGATCGTTGTGTTCGCCTTCGTTCGTGCGTTGCTGTCCGGCACGGATAGCAACGGTATCAGCGCCGTATTCAGAAAAATCGCCTGTAGAATTCATTATCGTAATCTCTCGCTACATCCGCACACCTGATAAATGTCCAGCGAGCATTAAAAAACCCGCTGTTAGCCTGTGCTAAAGCGGGTGTGCCCGTCGCTTTAGCCGTATTTATTAAGCGCTCGCAAGCTGAAGATCAAATCAGCGCTATGGGATTGAGGTTAGTAAATTGTGGTGGTGGTGTCAATGGTTTATTGTGGAATTCCGATAACGCAAAGCCATCCCCAGGTTAAGAACGAAATGAAGATGTCTTGCACTTCTCATCCGCTATCAGCACACAGCGTTCAGTGATCGACGAATAACGATTAGTCAAAATCAAAGTGAGCAATCAAATCATTCGCGACCAAGTTCGCTGCTACAACGTTCGCTGTGTCGCGTTCGAGGGGAGCAGGATATCTTAATTAGTTAAATCCGATAACGGTTGATTACTGAAAGCTGACCGCCGATAACTGAAAGCTAAAAACTACAATCCCAACAATGGCGGCAATTCATCCAGGGTTTTTAATTCTGCATGAAGCGGGCTGCCCAATCGCTCGCGGCGTTGAGAGAATCGATTCACCCAGGCGACACGAAACCCGAACGAGGCCGCGCCAACCGCATCCCAGGCATTGGATGATTGAAAGCTGATTTTTTCCGCCGGCACATCCAGTTGATCGACTGCAAACCGATAGACTGACGGATCGGGTTTGTAAATCCCAACATCTTCCACCGATATGTTTACATCAAGGTATTTCCCGATCGCCGAATTGTCGACCGCCGCTTGCAACATTTTCGGCGACCCATTAGACAGGATGGCAAGTTTCATTCCATTTTCTTGTAGTTTCGACAGAACTTCATGCACTTCGGGGTAACAATCGAGTTGCAGATAAGCGTCCATTAAAGCTTCCCGTAAACTCGAGTCATCAATATCGTACGTCTCCAAGGCAAAATCCAGCGCATCGCCCGTCACCTGCCAGAAATCAACATGCTTTTTCATCAGACTACGGAGCCAAGTGTATTGTAATTGTTTGGTGCGCCAGAGGTTAGATACGTCGTCTGCCTGCTCACCGATCCGGTCACGATGCTTATCGACGGCGGAATGCACGTCGAACAAAGTTCCATAGGCATCAAATACACATGCTTGAATATTTGAAAAATCAGAATTACTCACTATGCAGTCCTCCAATCAGCCTTGGTTCTCGGCGGGTGGTATTGAATAGGTCGCCGTAACATGGGCAACCAGGTCATCCGTGCCTTCGCTGTGTAAAGCCACCTCTCCCACCGCCAGGCGCTTGCCTAACTTCAGCAACTTGGCCTCTGCTAACAGGTCACCGGGCAAGGGGCGTTTTAAAAAATTGATATTCAGATTGGTGGTCACCGCTAATTCGACAATTCCGATTTTAGTGAGCACGGCCGCATACATCGCATAATCCGCAAGGCCCATCAACACCGGCCCGGCAACGGTTCCGCCGGGGCGCAAAAAGTCATCGCTATAGGGCGCGCGTACAACCGCTGAGCCGCTTTCCAGTTGCTCTACCCGAAATCCATAAGCTTTAGCAAACGGTAACTTCTCGTCCGCTAAAGCGTGTATTTGTTCGATGGTTATTCTAGGCATTGCGATTGTTAATAGAATAGTTTGTAATTATCTTTGTACTCAAACGAGACGAAAGCAAATGGCCCAGACAGCAACTGAAATCGATTCCGAATACGTTTTGCGCAGTGACAATAGCGGTATCGCGACATTAACCTTAAACCGCCCTGCCCAGTATAACGCCTTGTCCGAGGAGATGTTAACAGCGATACAACAAGCACTGGATGACATTGCCAAAGACGCGAGTGTGCGCGTCGTTGTAATCGCCGGTAACGGTAAGGCATTTTGCGCCGGGCATGATCTTAAACAAATGCGCGCGCAACCGGATCAATCTTATTACGATGCATTGTTTAAACAGTGCAGTGACATGATGCTTAGTATCACCCAACTGCCGCAACCCGTCATTGCCAAGGTGAATGGCATCGCCACGGCGGCCGGCTGTCAGTTGGTAGCGAACTGCGATCTCGCTATTGCATCCATGAAATCACGCTTCGCCGTATCCGGCGTCAATCTCGGCTTGTTCTGTTCCACACCCAGCGTGGCCTTGAGCCGCAACGTGCCACGTAAACGCGCTTTGGAAATGCTGTTTACCGGGGATTTTATCGATGCCGCCACGGCTGAACGTTATAGCTTGATCAATCGTGCGGTCGCCTCTGAAAAACTGGATCAGGCGGTCAACGAATTGGCAGAGAAAATCGCGCATAAACCTCCTGTCTCAATCAGCGCCGGGAAAAAATTGTTTTATCAGCAAATCGAACAGCAAATGAGCGATGCCTATGGCAACGCCGGCACTACCATGGCGTGCAACATGATGGCGGATGACACCATTGAAGGTATCGACGCATTTATTGAAAAACGCGCACCAAACTGGAAGTGAATTGGATTCTCAATCGTTGGAAATTTTCGGCGCCTGGATGCATTTTGACCAAGACAAACAGGTGACAAATTTTGTCGTCCCTCCTCGCTAACACCGCCAAATGACAAAATTAGTCAGTGTAAAATTTCGTAAATTTTTTAATTTATCCGACAGACAGCATCTTAACTATTTGTTTATTAATAGTTTTTATATTTTATTTTAGAGTATCCTCATTTTGGCACGCCTCCTGCTTTAATCTAAACATACTCTTTCTTGAGGGTGTGTCTGAGGTAACACCGGGGGGTGTTCCGAAGCAACGGAAACAGCGCCAGGGATGGCGCGAGTTTCCTATCTCCTTCTCTTTATCTCCTTGGCGTTCATTCAGCACCAGTTTCCAGTGAGGTTTCTCACAGAATAATTTCACCATCCTCATTAGAGTAATTAGCAACTCTTAACAACGGGGGCGGTGTTATGAAAGCGAAACATTTTATAGCTACATTGTTTGCAACAACCATATTTCTTGTTGCTTCTACAACGATGGCCAAAGATTTTACGGCTCATCCGGTAGCACTAAAGACCCAACAACACGTGGATGCATTCGACTCGCGTCATGACGAGTTTACCGGATTGTTAAACTGGGCCGCCTATATCTCAGGATATCAATCAAACGGCATAAACCCGCAACTGCAATTTCGCGCGCATCAATTCTTTGTTGATAACGCATGCGGCGGAAACGAAAAGTGCAGGGTAATCGGTTGGTACAACGATCAAAACATTGTTTATATTGACGACAGATTAGAAGCGGTCGAAACCCTGTTTGAACGCAGTCTCGTCGTGCATGAATTCGTGCACTATCTGCAACATATTAGCGGCAATTTCGAAACTGGCACATGCGAAGGCTTTGTACAACGCGAACGTGAAGCCTACGCTGCGCAGCGTGAATTCATCATGGCTTACGGTTCGATGCCGACCATGAACGTGCACCAGCATTCATGTGTATTCATGCAATCACAGGATGCGGCCCTGGCGGCAACACAATAGTAACTTCCAGAATCGTGGGGATCAGGGAAATGACACGTCTATTTAAAAACACTGTACGGGTATTCGGATTCCCCGAGTCCGTAATTTCGTTTTTAATGCTGTTTTTTATCGGTTTTTCGCTCTTGACGACTTATGTCAAACGCGTGTTCAGCAAAATACTATCAAGCAACGCTGATAAAAAACGAAAACCTAAACGGCGATCGCCTGGTCATCCACCGGCTGCTGAATCTCAATAGCATCGCCATACTGCTGATGTAGCTTCATATTCAACATGCGCAAAGTCGCATTGATACCGGAAAACACCTGATTGGAATTCACACCACGGGTTTTCAACGTGCGTGGCCCGTCCTGCCAGGTAATAAACACTTCGGTTAAAGCGCTGGTCTGACCGCCTTTGGGAATCCTCAATTCATAGTCGAGCAACTCCGGAAATTCGAATCCTTGTGGTTCTAATATTTTTTTCACCGCATCAATAAACGCATCGAATCCACCATTGCCTGAACCCGACGATTTGTAGATTTCGCCATTCAAGCTCACCTGAATACTGACAGTGGATTCGAGATTCAATCCGCTGGTCAGCGAGCAATTGAGCAATTCGATGTGTTTGTAATCCTTGCTTTCCAGAATATCGGCAATGATGAAAGGTAAATCATCCGGCGTTATGTTTGCTTTTGAATCACCCAGTTTTACTACCTCTTCCAATACACGCGCCTGCTCTTCTTCGGCGAGACTAATGCCAAGCTCTTCCAGATTTTTTTGCAGGGACGCCTTGCCACTCATTTTTCCCAGCGCGTAACTGTGTTTACGGTCAAACCGTTCAGGACTCAACTTGGTTTTATACAAATCCCCTTTGCGATCGCCGTCAGCGTGTATGCCGCTGGTTTGTGTAAACACATCGGCCCCGATCACCGGCGTATTTTCCGCAACACGTTTACCGGAGAAATTCTCCACCATCTGACTGATGGAAAATATTTTGGATTCATCGATGGAAAGTGACACTCCCATCTTGTCGCGCAACACGACGCTGACTTCGGCCAACGAAACATTTCCAGCGCGTTCGCCCAGACAATTCACAGTGCAATGCAGACTCGCGACACCGGCTTTCACCGCCATCATGCAATTTGCTGTCGCCAATCCGTAGTCATTATGCGCATGAAAATCAAAATGAAAGTCGGGGAAACGTCCGCTCATGTCGGATAAGCTGTCGTACACCTCCTGTGGTGTCATCACGCCCAGCGTGTCAGGCAACATGACATGATCGATAGGCAAACCCTGCAAACCCGCCAGCATTTCGTAGACATAGTCGCGGCTGTCTTTGTAACCGTTAGACCAGTCTTCAAGATAAACATTAACGGCTAAGCCTCGTTTTTGAGCGTAATCAACCGTGGTACGAATATCCGCCAGATGCTGACCCAGGTCTTTGCGCAATTGTTCGCGACAATGCTTTTCGCTGCCCTTGGTCAACAGGTTTAAAACCTTGCCCCCAGTATCGCAAATCCAGTCGACGCTGCGTTTTTGATCGACAAATCCAAGTACCTCGACACGCTCGAGATAGCCCTGCTGCGCCGCCCATTGATTGATGGCGGTCACCGCCTCTTTTTCGCCTTCGGAAATTCCAGCAGATGCGACTTCGATACGATCCACTTTAAGCATGCCTAGTAATGCCTTGGCAATACTTACTTTTTCCGATTGCGAGAACGACACGCCGCGGGTCTGCTCGCCATCGCGCAACGTAGTGTCCATCAATTCAATGTGTTGGCTATCGTTTGTCACTTAATATACGAATCAAAATAAACTACAGCCCGTAAGGATATGGAATTTATGAGAAAAAATCTATTGCTATCGAATGCAATCAAAACTTCCGCGCAAACAAATTAATCATTTCATAGGCCGCTGTAGCTGCGGCCAGTGCGGTAATTTCGGCGTGATCATAAGCAGGCGCGACTTCGACAATATCGGTGCCGACAATATTGAGATCAGCCAGACCGCGAAAAACTTGCAGCAACTCTCTCGTTGTCATACCCGCCACTTCTGGTGTGCCTGTTCCCGGAGCATGAGCGGGATCGAGCACATCGATGTCGATAGACAAATACAAGGCGTGGTTGCCGACACGTTTACGAATGCGTCGCACGATGCTGTCAACGCCTTCGGTTTGAAAATCGTCGCAATGAATGACTTTGAAACCCAGCTCTTCATCGTTCTTTAAATCATCACGGCTATACAACGGCCCGCGAATGCCGACGTGCATAGACGCATGATCGAGAAACAAGCCTTCCTCCGCGGCGCGGCGAAACGGTGTGCCGTGGGTATAAGGCGCGCCGAAATAAGTATCCCAGGTGTCCAGGTGCGCATCAAAATGCACCAGCGCGACCGGCCCGTGATGATGATTCATTGCGCGCAGCAGCGGCACGGCAATCGTGTGGTCCCCTCCCAGGCTGACCAGACCACCGACCTTACCCAGCAAGTCCGTCGCATCAGTTTGAATCTGCTCGATGGCTTGTTCAATGCTGTAAGGATTACACGCGACGTCACCGGCGTCCGCCACCTGCAGTTGCATGAACGGTTCGGTGTCGTAGTTCGGATGATAGTTGGTGCGCAAATGCCGCGATGCCTGGCGAATCGCCTGCGGGCCGAATCGAGCGCCGGGCCGGTAACTGGTGCCGCCATCAAAAGGAATGCCCAGGATGGCGACATCGCAGTGCTCGACATCACGCAGCTCCGGCAAACGCGCAAAGGTTGACGGCCCTGCATAACGCGGCACCACGGTTCCACTGACAGGCGGTACGGGCTTATTGTTATCGGTCATAATGAATTATTTGTTTCGATACTTGCGATAGACCTCTTCCATATTACTCAAGTGCATGTTTTGCTTGGCCAGATTATACGGTGTTACGTTGTGTGATTTTATAAATCTACGCATCACATTCCCGTTGTGCATATCAATATCGATCACGTTGTAGCAACCGGCATCCTGATCGAAATGCATCATCGCCTCGCGGCCACTGCCTGCAGCCCAGGCCAGTATCGCGCGATTCACGCCTTCGTGTGCGACCAGTAACAGTTGACCCCAAGATTGATCGGTCAACACATCGTGCCATGCGGCCAGGACACGTTGTTCGAAATCAGAAAAGCGTTCACCATCGATAAACAATGAATCAGCTTTGCCAGCATCATCAAACGCATAAGCAATACGACGTTTAATCTCCGCCGCTGGCAAATCCCGTAAGCGGCCCGCCCTAAGTTCCTGAAATCCGTCAATCTCATCAACCGCATTGCGCCGTGCACCTAATGCAAGCTGAGCCGTTTCGGTTGCGCGGATTAAGCCCGAACTGATGACGCGATCAAATTCAATATTCGCTAACGCGGCGCCTGCCATTATCGCTTGTTGGCGCCCCGTTTCGGTAAGTCGAACTTGGCGCGGATCGACCGGCAGACCGTCCGGGTTAAAGTAATCCACTTCACCATGACGCATTAAATAAACGCGTCGCCGATGATCAGTACCGTCCAGTGGCAAACTTATACCCCGATTGGCGCAAAACCAAATTCCTCATTCGCCTCGCCCAGCGCGGGGATGCTCCTGGAAATCGATTTATCCGACTGAAATTCTGTGTTCAATGGGACGGGTATTGTCGCCAACATACTTCCGTGCTTGCCTTTGATTTGATGGGCAAATAGTTTTCGTGTCTGGGCCTGTTGCGATTGAACAGCCTCCTCCAGGGTTAAAACAACATTGCAACAAACATCGTGGCCGGTGAAAATGTTCTTCCATTCGGCGCTAGTTTTTTCCAGAATTATTTTTTGTACGGCTTGAATGGCATCACGAGGCACTTCGGAGTCGTCACGCAATTCCTCGGGCAGTGCAATTAACTCGCAAAACTGCTGCCAGAATCGTTGTTCCAGCGGCGCAACGGCTAAATATCGACTATCTTTGGTTTTATAAATTTGGTAACGCGGCGAACCACCGGTGAGTCTCTCGCCGCCACGCCGCGGCCATTGCCCCGCCGCCATGCCCTGCCCCCAGGCCCAAAATCCGAGCGGAAATAAACCATCTGTCATGGAGACATCGATGTGGCAACCCTTTCCCGCGTTATCACGCTGACGTAGCGCCAGCAGAATATTCATGACCGCCGGGTAGCTGCCACCCGCGATATCTGCCGCCAATACCGGCGGAATTCCCGGCTTGCCGTGATCGTCACAGGCGAGATCCAACAAACCACTGGTCGCCATGTAATTTAAATCATGGCCCGCCTCGTTCGCATTCGACCCCGTTTGACCGAAACCGGTTATCGAAACGTAAATCAGTTTTGGATGTGATTGACTTAATGTTGCATAGTCCAGATCCAGATGTTGCATCACGCCAGGCCGAAATTGTTCTATCACAACGTCAGCGTTTACAATTAGTTCGATTAATTTTTGCCTGTCCCTGTCATTTTTTAAATCAATCGCAATACTGCGCTTGCCTTCGTTCAGTAACGCAAAACTGGAACTGGTATCGCCAAAAAGCGGCTGGTAGTGACGCATTTCATCGCCATGCGGTGGGCGCTCTATTTTGATGACTTCTGCGCCAGCCCGCGACAACATCAAGCTGGCCAACGGCCCGGGTAACAGCGTACTGAAATCAACAACGCGAATGCCGTCGAGTGGTTGCATGTTTCGAAAATGTATTTGTCTTACTATTCGAACTATTCGATCTACGCGGCAGGCGGTGTATTGATAGTTGCCGCGTTCTGCCCGAACATGATGCGTTTTGCTTCTTCCGTCATAGTCGATTCGGTATTAATTGCCGTGGCTTTTTCATAAGCGCGAACAGTTCCAGGGCGAGCTTTGACTTGTTCGAACCAGCGCTTTAAATTAGGAAAATCATTCAAATCCTGCTGCTGGCGCTCGTACGGCACAATCCACGGATAACACGCCATGTCCGCTATGGAATAATCGTTACAAATGTACTCGCGGCCGGTTAATTGTTTGTTTAACACGGCGTACAGCCGCGCCGTCTCATTGACATATCGATTCATCGCATACTCGATACGCTCAGGTGCATAGGTCACAAAATGATGGTTCTGACCCAGCATGGGGCCTAGTCCACCCATTTGCCACATTAACCATTGCACAACGTCGGTACGCCCGCGAATATCCTGTGGAATGAATTGACCGGTCTTGTCAGCGAGATAAAGCAGAATCGCACCGGACTCAAAAACAGAAATCGGTTCACCACCCTCTTTTGGTGCTTTATCAATGATCGCAGGAATACGATTATTCGGTGCAATTTTTAAAAAATCCGGATCGAATTGGTCGCCCTTGCCGATATGAACCGGTACGATGTTGTATTCGACGTTTGCCTCTTCCAGAAACATCGTGATTTTATGACCGTTGGGTGTCGTCCAGTAGTAAAGATCAATCATACTTATGGTTGCTCGTTGTGAATTATTCGATTGCGTATTGTAGGTGGAATAGGCGACGCTTAAAATGGCTTACAGTGATACCAATACTAACAAATGAGATTTTTCAATGACCATGCATGCTGAACCGAAACCTGGGAACTGGAATTATCCAACACCGATACGCTTTGGCGTCGGCCGCATCGCCGAATTACCGGACGCTTGTCGTGAACTGGGCATGCAACGCCCACTATTGGTCACCGATCCCGGGTTGGCCGAACTCGACATAGTCGACAATGCCGCTCAAAGCTGCACCGATGCAGGCCTCGCCTGCGCTATATTTTCCGATGTCCAGGGCAATCCGGTCGAAGCTAATGTCAGCGCCGGGGTAACTATGTTCAAACAAGGCGAGCACAATGGCGTCATCGCATATGGCGGTGGCAGCGCGCTCGATGCCGGCAAAGCCATCGCGTTAATGGCCGGGCAAAATCGTCCTATTTGGGATTTTGAAGACCGCGAGGACTGGTACACCAGAGTCAATGAAGCGGGCATGGCGCCGGTGGTTGCGGTACCGACCACTTCGGGAACCGGTTCTGAAGTAGGTCGCGCCTCGGTGATTACGGACGAACGCGACCACACTAAGAAAATTATTTTTCACGCCAAGATGCTGCCCGAGCGCGTGATTCTTGACCCGCAACTAACCACGGGTTTGCCCGCGCATATCACCGCCGCCGTTGGCATGGATGCGCTATCACATTGCCTCGAAGCATATTGCAGTCCAGTCTATCACCCGATGGCACACGGTATCGCCGTTGAAGGCATGCGTCTTGTCAAAGAGTGGTTGCCGGCGGCGGTGAAAGATGGTCAAGACCTCAATGCACGCGGTCAAATGCAGGTCGCATCGACCATGGGTGCGACGGCGTTTCAAAAAGGTCTGGGCGCCATGCACAGCCTGAGTCATCCCTGCGGCGCTGTGTTAAACACGCATCATGGCCTGACCAACGCTGTGGTCATGCCTTATGTCTTAAAGTTCAATCAAGAAGAGATCAACGAAAAAATGACCGCACTAGCGCGTTATCTCGACCTGTCCAATCCATCGTTTAATGCAGTCATGGATTGGGTTCTTTCGTTGCGTGAAGAAATTGGTATTCAACACACCTTAAAAGACATTGCCGTAGAGGAAGAACATGCCGGGAAACTGGCGCCCATGGCGGAAGCTGACCCTTCTTCGGCAACCAACCCGATTCCATTGACCAGCAATAATCTAAAAGCCCTGTATCTCGATTGTATCAATGGCCATTTGTAGCAAAGAAAACCTGCGCCAGCTAAGCCGGTTAAAACTGGATAATCCGCCGGATATCGAATTACCGCAGTGTGATGGCGATATGTGGATTTTTGCCTATGGCTCGCTGATCTGGCAACCCGGTTTCGAGTTTGAAAGCGCGCACAAGGCAACACTGTATGGCTATCACCGCCGTTTGTGTTTGTGGTCGATACGTTACCGCGGCACGCCGAAAAAACCGGGTTTGGTATTAGGCCTGGATCGTGGCGGTTGTTGCACCGGCGTGGTTTACAAAATCAACACAAAACACCAATCATCCACCATCGATTACTTACGCGAACGTGAACTGGTTACCGGCGCATACGAACCGTTGCTGCGTTCCTGTTACCTGGAAAACGGCGAGGTTGTCCAGGCACTCACCTTCGTCATTCGCCGCGACCATCCCCAATACAGCGGGCGATTGCAGGCAAAAGATATTGCGCACACTGTGCGCAATGCGAGCGGCAGAAACGGGCGCAACACGGTTTACGTGAATAACACTATCGAACACTTGCAGGAACTGAATATCCGCGATAAGGCCCTGGCCGAGATCGCGCAGATATTAAACGGCAGCTAATCCGGTACTTCCGCTGTTGGAGTTTGTCTGAACAAGTCGTGCAAAATCGGAATATCCACAAACAATAAGACCAACATCAAACCTGCACATGCAAAAAGGAGTAACATCAAACCTTTCTCGGTATAAAGTTTCTCCGGATACTGTACCGGACTGTTGTCGCGAAAGCCAAGATTCAGATACCAGGCGGTAACCGCCGCAACTAACGGAATTGACAATACCAGTTCCAGTCGGTAGCGAATCAGGAATATTCCAAAACAAAGACCAAAGGCCGCGGTGTAATAAACAATACTCACAAAAAGACGCCGTTCGTTGTAATGCCCGAATGAGGCGCGATAATCAGCCGCCCTTTTCCTATCCGCGATGGTACGGTATTCCGCCAGACGTTTTACCGCCATAAAAAAGGCGCCCACCATCCAGTAGGCAACCAACAAGGACACCGGCGCCAACAACGTCGTGCCCGTCAAGTACCAACCCAGCAACAAACGCAATGGATTATTAATCGACTCCGACAATACATCGAGATAAGGAATCTCTTTTGTGCGTATCGGCGGAATGTTGTACAGACAACCCATCACCCACAAGACAAGCGCGGAATAAAAAAATCCCTTGCCGAGAAACCATGCGCCAGATAAACCCAGAGCCGCCAGCGTCAGCCATTCTAGCCAGGCGATTCGAACATCGACCAACCCGGACGGCACGGGTCGGTTTTGTTTTACCGGGTGAGCGCGGTCTTTTTCTGCATCGAGCAATTCATTCAAAACATAATTGCTTGAACACACCAGACCTGCAGCGAGCAAACCCAGCACTAACCTCCAGCCGAGTGACTCATTCAACAGTGACGGCTCGATAAATATCGCGACGACGACACCGGGCATAACAAAAACGTTTTTGAACCAGTGATCGATGCGCGCTATTTGAACGTAGGGCTTAGTCCGGATCATTGCGGATGACATCGACAATTCGCTTGTAACCGCGACTCAGGGAAGCACGAATCGTTGCAGCGCGGGGTCTTCAATATCCTGCCTACGCAAGCGAACACTGTTTTCGCGCTTGCCGACGACGGCCGTCGGCCCCGGCAATGGCGGCCATCTTGGCGGCACACTCACGACCACATACTTTCCCTCACGCACCAGTGATTGTTGAACTCCCGTGAAGTGTTTTACCGCGACTATGAATCCCGGTAACTCGTCCATTTTCGGCCAGTAGTGTTTGTTCGGATGCATGTGGTTATCTTTCCAAACAAAAAATGCGAATACTACCGCGACAGTACCCGATACCAATCCCGGCAAACGAAATTTAACCAGGATTCTATCAATGCTGAGCAACAAAAAAACCAGCCAGAAAAAATAAGACAATAGAATATGATTTTCTTGAATAACAAAACGATCATATTTAACCGTCACGAAATACAACAACAAACTGCTTATCATTAACGCAAAAATTGTCAGGGATAACTTTATGTATTGCCGGTCGGCTCGCAGTAACCACAAAAGAAGTGAAATCAACAATAGCGGAGCGAGTCCCTTGGCAAGCGTGATTTCTCCAAACAAGTCCAACAACAATACTTTTTCAAATAACACCGCGAAAAAATGCGGCGCGCGATGCAGGGTGTTGAATAGTGCCAAAGGCTGCACCGCACTGCCATCGAATGCAATAAAATACAAAACGCCCAACACAACGGTCCACAGATAAATCCAGCCGGAACCCGGATAGACGCGCAACAGCAATAACAACAAGGCAACCCCAACCGCGATAACCGAGTAAGGCCCTGACCAAATAAGCACTGCAATAAGCGCCAGTCGCAACAACAGTCGTAACCGTGTAGCCGGTGGCGGCAGGAACAACAGGCAAATCGCCAACACGACCGTAGTGAATATTTGATAGGTAATCGTGTTCCAGAAAAAGATGTGGTTGAGCCCTGCCAGACCGAGGATGCCGGGAAGCGCTAACAGTGTTACCGGTTTGCGGAACAAGCCCGAAAAACTTAAACACGACGCCGCTACCATTGCCAACAGAAATCCACTGTAACGATACAAGTCCGGTTGCCATTCAATTTTCGTTTTCGCATACAACCATGCTTGCAAATTCGTGAAAAATGCAACGTAACCGTTCGGGCGATCAAATATCGACTCGAATGATTTTGCACCGCCAAAGTATTTATTGAAATGCAGTGCAGCGTCTTCCATAAACAAGGCGTCTGTCGTCAGCCCTTCCCAGGAACGAGCAAACACCAAAACGATCAGCAACACGATGCCTGCAAAAATCCACTTCCGGTTATGTGCTAAAAACATCTCATACCCGGCTTGATCGAATGGTTCGGCTTTGGCAAATAACGCACGCCAATAACGAGGAAATCGTGACCAGCCTATCTCTGACCGAATTAGCATTAACGCCAATAAAAATACCGTGATACCAACCGACCACCAGGCAATTCGCAATACCCTGACACGCGCGGCCTTAATCGTCGAATACAGTTGTTGGCGGATAGAGGAGTCAAACTGCAGATAAACCCATGATCGCGGCCCTTTGTATATCGGGATCACATTGATCAATGTACCGTTACGCGCGACTTTCATACCCGGCAAAGCCAGGTAATCGGCCAGCTTGTCACCGTCCAGTTTGACCAGTGGATATTTCCAGAACAAAACAGTGCTATCGAAAGATATTTCCTGAATCGCTACATCCCCGGCATGCGTCCAAAAGCGTAACCCAAGCCGGTCAGAATTCTTTTCAACGCGAGTGAGCGTAACACGAGACACCACCAGCCCATTGCGGACGAATTCAAAACTACCGCTGTGTTGCCCCCATTGCACGGTTGATCCGTTCAAGCCAAACATCGCGATAAACGTATCCTGATCGGGGCTTTCCCATTTGATAGTCAGGGTGTCGAACTCAACTGCGGCGTTTAAAGCAGCTAGCCCAAGTAAAGAAATAACGACGAAGCCGCTCAAATAAATACGCAGGCGAGTGGCTGCTAAATCAAACAATACAATCAGACTCAGACTGACGATTAACAACAGGCCGGCCGTTGTTGCAAATTCGCTTTGCAAAAATAATGCGAGTGGTGCGAACGAAAATATCAGCGTGCCGATTTGAAATCGCTGTACGACTTTTTCGCCGAACCAGCGTGTCAGTAGTTTACAAATGAAAAATACAAACAGAAAAACAAGAAATGCAGCGCCAGCCCAGCGCCAGAGAAAATGCTGATAAGAATGCGCTAAGGCCCATTGCCACTGCAATAAACCTGCGAACACCACGCTGGCTGCAAGGAGCCACCGCCAGTTCATTCCGGTTCCCACGTTCTTCCTCCCTGATTCGCGTTTTGCGACCAAGTCAGTATCTACGACATCGTTAGCTTAGCACTCCCGTGTCTTTCATTATTTTGTCATAGATCAATGTTTTGCTCCGTCACCGCATGACAGGCAACCTGAACACCGTTGGTTTGAACGGTAAGTTCGGGTCTTTCCACCGAGCATCGATCAAACGCTAGCGGGCAACGCTTGTGAAACGCGCAACCGGTGGGTGGATTTAACGGTGATGGCAACTCACCTTTGAGCAACACGCGTTGTGCACGCCGCTCAGGATTTACAAAAGGCGTACTGGCCAGCAAGGCCTGGGTGTAGGGATGCGCAGGCGATGAAAATATTTTTTGTTTCTCGCCCTGCTCGACAACTCGCCCAAGATACATGACCATCACTTCGTCCGATATGTGCTCCACGACACTCAAGCCGTGCGAGATAAACAAATAGGCAAGATCGAATTCTTCCTGCAAATCCATCATCAGGTTTAAAACCTGGGCCTGAATAGACACGTCCAGCGCCGACACCGGCTCGTCGGCAACCACAATTTTCGGCCGCAACATCAATGCACGTGCAATAGCAATACGCTGGCGTTGCCCGCCAGAAAACATGTGCGGATAACGTCCGTAATGCTCAGGCCTAAGTCCCACCCTGTCCAACATTTCCCGCGCCGCGTCACTGCGTTGTGTCGCATTCATATCGGTGTTAATAGTCAACGGTTCTTCGAGAATAGTACCTACTTTCTTGCGCGGGTTTAGCGAGCCGTACGGATCCTGAAACACGATTTGTACCAAATGACGCAAAGATTGTTTTTGCGCACGCGTGATACCCACCACGTTAACATCGGTGATTGATAATTCTCCGCTGGTAGGCGGCTCGATCAAAGTGATCATGCGCGCCAGCGTGGATTTGCCACAACCCGACTCGCCTACAACAGCCAGTGTCTTACCGGTGTCGAGGGAAAAGTTTGCGCCGTCGACGGCTTTAAGAACGCGTTTTGACGAAAACATGTTTTGCTTGACGTCGTAGTAACGCGCGAGACGGCTTGCATGCAAAACTCTCGTATTCATGATACCGCACTCGCAACGGGAAAATAACAGCGCACCTTGCCTGCCCGGTCGTCCTGCAAAGTGGGAATCGATTCGCGGCATTGCCCCTGCACACTCTGACAACGGGGATTAAATAAACACCCGTCCGGCCGGTCATACTGTCCGGGCACAACACCGGGAATGGTCGGTAAACGCCGTCTACCCTGGCTGCGCTCCGGCAGGGCCTCAAGTAACGCATGGGTATAAGGATGACGCGGATTGTCGAATAACTGATTGACTTGGCGTTGCTCTACCACTTGTCCGGCATACATCACCACGACACGATGCGCTGTTTCCGCCACCACACCCATGTCGTGCGTAATCAATATCAATGCCATATCGCTGTCGCGTTGCAGATCGAGAAGCAATTGCAGAATCTGCGCTTGAATCGTAACGTCCAGCGCAGTTGTCGGCTCATCCGCGATCAGCAACTTTGGCTTACAGGCGATGGCCATGGCGATCATGACGCGTTGATTCATGCCGCCTGAGAGTTGATGCGGAAACGAATCCAACCGGCTTTGCGGTTCCGGTATACCGACTTGATCGAGCAATTCGATAGCACGCAATCTGCGCTGCTGGCGCGTTCCACCTTCGTGCACTTTGATCGCTTCCATAATTTGAAACCCCACGGTAAAACAGGGATTCAAACTGGTCATGGGTTCCTGAAAAATCATGGCCACGTCTTTGCCGGTGATATCACGGCGCTGGCGTTTATTGATTGCGGTTAAATTCCGCTGGTCAAACTCCAATTTGTCCGCCTGAACAACACCGGGGTAAGCAATCAAACCCATCAGAGCCAACATGGTGACACTCTTGCCTGAACCCGACTCGCCCACAATACCGACGACCTCACCGCTGTCCACCTGTAACGAAAGGTTATCCACCGCGCGAAAATCGGCGAATTCGACGCTTAAGTTTTGAATATCGAGTAAAGACATAGACTAGCGCTTTAGTTTCGGATCGAGTGCGTCACGCAGACCGTCGCCCATTAAATTGAAAGCCAGCACGACAATCAAAATAGCCAACCCGGGAAACGTCACCACCCACCACGCGCGCTGAATAAACTGCAATGCGTTGGATAACATGGTGCCCCATTCCGGTGTCGGTGGCTGCGCACCCATACCGAGAAAACCGAGCGCGGCCAGGTCCAGCACCGCGGTCGAAAACCCCAGCGTACCTTGCACGATTAACGGCGCCAGACAGTTCGGCAAAACCGTAATTAGCATTAGCCTGAATAGACCCGCACCGCTGACTTTGGAAGCGATCACATAATCTTTTGTCATTTCGGACATGACTGCGGCGCGGGTCAATCGTACGAAATGCGGCAACTGCACTACCACCACCGCCATGGCCGCATTAATTAAACTCGGCCCCAATATAGCGACCACGACAATGGCCAGTAACAAACTCGGCAAGGCCAGCATAATATCCATGGCGCGCATGATGGCGATGTCAACAATGCCGCGTGCGAAACCGGCAATCAATCCCAAGCCAATACCGGCAACCAGCGCCAGCGTCACCACCATGAATCCGGTGGATAACGACACCTGCGCACCAAAAATAATGCGTGACAGGATATCGCGGCCGATATCATCGGTGCCTAAAATAAAATCCGTCGAACCCCCTGCGACCCAGAATGGCGGACGCAACAGGGCGTCGCGGTACTGCTCATTCGGGTCATGTGGTGCAATAAGTTGTGCGAACACCGCCATCAACACTAAAAAGATAATCGTGAACAACCCGATCATGGCGCCGCGGTTTTGCCGGAAATAACTCCAGAATTCCTTTATCGGATGTGGCGGCGCCGCAGCAACCAGCGCTTCGTTCGCAGTATTCATGCGCGTTTGTGCCGTATGCGTGGGTTGATCAAACCGTACAACACATCAACGATGAGATTGACAATCATTACTGTCGAAGCGACCAATAGTACACCACCCTGTAACACCGGGTAGTCCCGGCGCCGCACGGACTCTACCAGCCATTTGCCGACACCCGGCCAGGCAAAAATGGTTTCGGTCAGAATGGCGCCCGCAAACAACACACCAACGGCAAGACCGATGACCGTGATAACCGGAATCAGTGCATTGCGTAGTGCGTGCACGGAAACAACCCGTAGCGGCGACAAGCCTTTGGCGCGCGCCGTACGAATGTAATCTTCGTTCAATACTTCAAGCATGGAAGAACGGGTCATGCGCGCAATAACCGCAAGTGGGATAGTGCCCAGCGCAATTGACGGCAACGCCAGATGTTTGAGTGCCGACAGGAATGCGCCCTCCTCATTCAGCAACAACGAATCGATCAACATGAACCCGGTCACGGGTTCGATAAAATAGAATGCGGAAATACGCCCGGACACCGGTGTCCAACCAAGATTGACCGAGAACAACAGGATCAAAAGCAATGCCCACCAGAATATGGGCATGGAATAACCCGTAAGCGATACGCCCATACTGGCATAGTCGAATACCGAACCGCGTTTTACCGCGGCAAGAATTCCAACCGGAATACCAATCAGCAAAGCAAACAAGATTGCGCAAACCGAAATCTCGATAGTTGCCGGAAACAAGGTAAAAAATTCCTTTAGTACCGGCTCCTTGGTAACGATGGAATTACCCAGATCCCCTTTTAATACATTGCTGATATAAATACCGTACTGCTCCAGCAATGGCTTGTCCAGCCCCAGCTCCGCGCGCAGCATCGCATGACGGGTTGGATCGATACCACGCTCGCCAACCAATAACTCTATGGGATCACCCGGAACCAGGCGAATTAACGCGAACGTCAACAGCGTGACGCCGATAAACGTCGGAATGATTAAACTGACGCGCGTCAGTAAAAAACGAAGCAAATATCCGCCCCGAAAGTAAAGAACGACGGGAAGACGCTAAGCGCCTCCCGTCATTACAGTTGGATTATTGTTCTAGATCGACTCCGTAGAACACGTGCCCGCCGAAAGGATCGATACGAAAATCCTTAACTTCCTTGCGCACGGGTTTGAACACCACCGAGTGCGCAATGGTGTACCACGGGGCTTCTTCTTTGAAGATAACCTGAGCTTCTTCGTAAAGTTTCGTGCGTTCAGCCACGTCCGTCGTAAGCTTGGCCTGCGTTAACAAATCATCGAACGGCTTATGGCACCAGCGTGCACGGTTTGCACCTTCGGCTGCCGCACAACCCAGCAACACGTGCAGGAAGTTATCCGGATCGCCATTGTCACCGGTCCAGCCAAGCAACACGGTCTGGTGCTCACCGGCTTTTGAACGCTTGAGATATTCACCCCATTCAAAGGTAACGATTTCGGCTTTAACGCCTACCTTGGCGAAGTCCGCTTGAATGATTTCCGCCATGCGGCGCGCATTCGGATTATACGGACGTTGTACCGGCATAGCCCAGATATCAGTTTCGAAACCATCCGCGAATCCGGCTTCTGCCAGCATCGCTTTGGCTTTTTCGGGATCGTACGGATAATCCTGCACTGCATCATTATATGACCAGATAGTCGGCGGAATCGGATTCTTGGCCGCCACACCGGCACCCAGATAAATGGCGTCAATAATCGCCGCCTTGTTGATCGCCATATTTAAAGCCTGACGCACGCGTTTATCGGTAAACGGGTCCTTTTCAGTGTTGAAAGCAAGATAACCCACATTCAACCCTTCCTGTTCCAGTAAATTAATATCCGGGTCGGCTTTCATGGCTTCTATATCGGCCGGGTTGGGATAAGGCATGACATGACACTCGCCCGCTTGCAGTTTGGCATAGCGCACCGCGGCGTCCGGTGTAATGGAGAATACGAGGTTGTCTATAGCCGCTTTACCGGGCCAGTAATCAGGGTGGGCCTGATAGCGAATGACCGCGTCTTTTTGATAACCGGCTAATTGGAACGGCCCGGTACCGACCGGCTCCAGATCGATTTTGTCCGGCGTACCCGCCTCACGCATTTGATCCGCATATTCCGCTGAGAGTATGGAGGCAAAATCCATCGCCATATTGGCAATGAACGGTGCTTCCGGTTGGTTGAGTATGAATTTAACGGTCAAGTCATCGACTTTTTCAATGTCTTTGATCAGGTTTGGCATATCCATACCGTTGAAATACTCGTAAGTACCGCCGGATAACTTATGATCGGGGTGATCTTCGCGTAATTGACGGTTAAACGTGTACAACACGTCATCGGCGTTAAACTCACGACTCGGCGTGAAGTTTTTCGTGGTATGGAATTTCACTCCGCCACGCAATTTAAAGGTGTACTCCGTTCCGTCCTCGGATACTTCCCAGGATTCGGCCAAACCGGGTTCGATTTCCGTGGTGCCGCGTTTGAAATGCACCAGGCGATCAAACATCGCACGCGAGCTGGCATCGAACGTCGTACCTGCCGTATACAGTGACGGAGTAAATCCTTCCGGACTACCTTCGGAGCAATACACCAGGGTTTTTGCCGCCAATGCGCTACTGGATACAACCAGACCACCCAGCAACAGCGCAGGCATCATTATTGAATGTTTTTTCATTATTACAGTCCTCTAAGTTTTGGTGAAAACCATCCCCAGCCATAGCGACCCGAAGTCAATTTTCGCTTGTCCGCATTCGTGCATTGCACAAAATGCACAACTTGCCGGTGTTCTGTAGCTTGGGAATATTATGGCTTTTTACGCTTTCAATGCTCTGTTTGCAAGTATTCATCCTCATCCAAGCACCATGAAATAGGGTTAACCAAGCGTAACGTGCCAATTCAAGCGTAATCGGGTTAATATTAGCGTATATTTTCATGCAAGGGATTCGTTCGACAACTTCTCAAACCCGCGTATCTTAAGCTGATTATTGGACTATAAATATTGAATATCTCAGGAAAACTATGTCCCTGTGCAACCTGACTCCGAAAACCGGACTAAACGGCGCTGACCCGACGATGATGTATCGAGTACAAAAAATCGGCTGGATTCTGTTGTCCGGCATATTGATCCTCGCCGCACCCGTATTCGGCAATGTAGAAGAATCGTCGAGCAGGGTTTTTCAACCCGAGAAAAAACATGAACGGGCGACGCTGCTGATCAACCACTTTGTGCAAAGCTATCACTACAAGAAAACCAAACTGGATGACGGGCTGTCCGAAAAGATTCTGCAAAAGTACCTGGAAAGCCTGGACCCCAATCGCAGTTACTTACTTCAACGAGACATTGCCGAATTCAACAAGCACCGGTTCGAATTCGATGACTACCTGCACAAACATAAGCTCGCACCGGCCTACGCGGTGTTCTCCGTGTTTCGTGATCGCGTCGATGAACGTGTTGCCTACGCGCTCGATGTGCTGAACTCAGAATTTGATTTTGAAGTCGACGAGCAATACCGGTTTGACCGCCGCGACGCTCCCTGGGCAACGAGCCGGGAAGAGCTGGATGAGATTTGGCATCAACGAGTCAAGAACGATATCTTGAGTCTGCGTCTGACCGAAAAAACTCACGATGAAATAATCAAAACGCTACAATCCCGCTACACCCAACTGGGCCGGCGTACCGCCCAGTTCAATGAAGACGATGTGTACCAGATTTTCATCAACGCCTACATGTCGTCCATTGAACCCCACACCAGTTACTTCTCCCCGCGCGCATCAGATAATTTCAAGATTCGCATGAGTCTTTCGCTGGAGGGCATTGGCGCTGTGCTGCAAACCGAAGACGAATACACCATCGTGCGCCGGGTGGTTACCGGTGGCCCGGCGGACTTAAGCGGTGAACTGCAATCCGGCGATCGCATTATCGGCGTCGGCCAGGGACAGTCCGACCCGTTAGTCGATGTCATTGGCTGGCGACTGGACGATGTGGTCGAACTGATACGTGGTCCAAAAGACAGTATCGTTCGTTTGCAAATTTTGCCGGACGGCACGGGAGCGGAAGGTCCACCGGAAGTAGTCGCTTTAACACGTGACAAGATTAAGCTGGAGGAGCAGGCGGCGAAGAAATCAATCCTGGAATTACCGGTTGAAAACAACGAAACCCTGCGCATCGGCGTTATCGATATTCCCACTTTTTATATCGACTTCGCCGCGCGTTCGCGTGGTGACCGCAACTATCGCAGCACGACTCGCGACGTCAAACAACTGTTAATCGAATTGGAACATGACGATATAGACGGTGTGGTCATCGATTTGCGCGGCAACGGCGGCGGCGCATTGACTGAAGCGGTTACCGCTACGGGATTATTTATTGAATCTGGCCCTGTCGTGCAGGTGCGCAACGCCGGTGGCAAGGTCGAAGTCAATCGCGATCCGGATCCCGATGTTATCTATGGCGGGCCGTTAGCGGTTCTGGTTGATCGCAACAGCGCATCAGCTTCGGAAATTTTCGCTGGTGCAATACAAGACTATAAACGCGGTCTTATTATCGGCGAACCCACTTATGGCAAAGGCACGGTGCAAAACCTGATCAGCCTGGATCAATATGCCGAAGAGAAGGATATTCGACTGGGTCAGCTCAAAATAACCATCGCGCAATTTTTCCGCATTAACGGGGACAGCACGCAACGCCGCGGCGTGGTTCCGGATATTGTTTTTCCCATGGCTGCCGAAGCCGCTGACGAAGGTGAACGGGCATTGGAAAATTCACTGGCCTGGACGACTATTGAACCCGCAAAATACGTCCCGTACGGCGACCTTTCCAATCCCGACGCCCTGGTTGCCACCCGCACCCGGCACGCTGATCGAATCGTCGACGAACCCGGGTTTCAATTTCTATTAGGCGAATCGCAAATTCGTCGCGAACTGGAAGAGCGAACCCATATTTCGTTACGTGAATCGACGCGGCGCGAGGAACTGGAGAACCAAACCCAGCGACGTGAAGCGATCGAAATTTCACTGCTTGCGGGTGAAGATAAAACTATGGATACGGACGATGACCTCGATGTCGATTCCATCCTACTGACCGAGGCCAGTCAGATACTGGCGGATTTTATCTACAACAAGCATGCGACGCGCACGGTAAAACGCGAAAACAGCCAGGGCACAGCCGAAGGCATCGATGAGTCACTGGCATCCGGCAATAATGCAAACAAGAGTGACTCACGCTGACGCAGCGACGCGTTAAACCGGTAGCGAAAACGAATCCGGCGATACACCATTAATCCACTAATTCACCAGCCGTGATTTTTTGATCATGCGCTTTTCACGTTTCCGCGATCTATTCAGCTCCGAGTCCGGTATTTTGCAACTGATGGCCGACCTGGGCGAGGCCGCCGGTTCTGAGCAAGAATTTGACATGCTGGGCGGTGGCAACCCGGCTCAGATACCCGCCGTTCAACAACGCTTTCGTCACAGCATGCAAACCATGCTCGACAATGGCGACGAGTTCGAACGCATGATTGGCAACTACGATGGCCCACAAGGTAAAACTTTGTTTATTGAAGCCCTGGTTAAACTGTTTCGCCTGACCTACGGCTGGGATATCAACCCTGAAAATATCGCAATTACCAACGGCAGCCAGGCTAGTTTTTTCGTCTTATTTAATCTTTTTTCCGGCGAATTCAGCGACAGTACCAGCAAAAAGATTTTGTTACCGCTGACGCCGGAATATATCGGCTACGCTGACACGGGATTATCCAAGCCCACGTTCAAATCAACGCGCCCGCAAATTGAATTCATTGATGATCGTACCTTCAAGTACCACATCGACTTTGGACACATCACTATTGACGAAACAATCGGTGCGATTTGCGTGTCACGCCCAACCAACCCGACCGGCAACGTAATTACCGATGCAGAAATGGCGAAACTGGTGGAGTTATCGGAGCGACATGCCATACCGCTAATTGTTGATTGCGCTTACGGCGCACCGTTCCCAGGCATCCTTTTTGCTGAAGCACAAGCCTTTTGGAATCCAAACACCATTATCTGCATGAGTCTGTCCAAACTGGGGTTGCCCGGCGTGCGCACTGGTATCGTAATAGCACCCAAAGCCGTGATTGATACCATGGCTGCCGCCAATGCTATTCTGAACCTCGCCACGGGAAGTTTTGGTCCTGCTCTCGCGTTGGATCTGGTAAAAAGCGGCGAAATTCTCGATTTGTCGAGTAACGTCATTCGCCCTTGGTATCAACAACGTGCAACACACACTATTGCGCATCTTAACCATGAATTGAAAGGACTACCTTACGCGGTGCATAGCGCCGAGGGGGCTATGTTCTTATGGTTATGGTTTCGCGATTTACCCATCAGCGCACAGGAATTGTACGAGCGCTTAAAACAAAAAGGCGTACTGGTTATCCCGGGCCATCATTTTTTCATAGGTCTGAATGAACAATGGCGGCACAAGCACGAGTGTATTCGCATCACTTACTCACAAAACGAAGAAAACGTGAAACATGGATTAAGCGTCCTGGGCGAAGAAATTCGCAGCATTTACACCGACAACACGCACGCTGACTAAGTATTCGTCCAGCTCAGGCTGACGACAGATTAATTATCGTTCCCGTCACACCCAATTGTAAACGCGACACATAAAGTTGGGTCAACGCGTCTTGCGGATAGCGATTCAGTAGTTGCTCAAAAGCGTCCAATGCCTGCCCGGGATCATTTACCAATAATTCATAAGCGTTATTGTATTCAACACCATTGTCAATCGGGGCAACACTCGCCAATACCGGTTCGAAAGCAGCTATGGTCGTTTTTTTTCCGCGTAATAACAATTGCCCTACCGGTCGGAACACGACATCCGGACATTGCGCGACTGTAGCCTCCGCAACGCACACTCTCGTTCCCAATGCTTTGTTGGCAGCTTCCAACCTGGCGGTCGTATTCACCACATCACCGTACGCCGTGTAATCAAAACGCCTTTGACCGCCGAAATTGCCGACGACTGCTGACCCTGTGTTAACACCAGCACGGGTGTAACCAAACGCAATCCCGTCGCGTTCACAGCGTTGCACAAATTCTCGACCGAATCTATCCAACGCCAGAGAACAACGCACAGCGAGTACGGCATGATCGGGCTGATCCAGCGGTGCATTATAAATTGCTATTACGGCATCGCCGACAATTTTATCGATAGTGCCGCCGTGATCCATGATAATGCGGCAAACATTATCCAGATACTCGTTGTGCGTCGTGACCACCTGTTGCGGAGTGGAATGCTCGACGAAACGGGTGAAATCGGACACATCGGTAAACAAAAAACTCATCGTGCGTGTCTCACCCTGTAAATGCAGTTGTTCTGGGTTCTTTGCCAGACGTTCGACCAGTGCAGGCGCGAGGTAACTGCTAAATGCTTTTTTCAATTGATGTTCGAGGCGATACTCAACCGCAAACCCGTAAGTTGCGTTGATACCCGCCAGCAACAAAATCAGTACCACACTGGAAGCTAACGGCAAATCCAGACCATACACTTGCCAAAGGTAAAAATTGACACCCACCGTCGTGGCTAAAACACTCAAAACAAACAGCGAAACCGCGACCGGCGCTAACATAGGCATAACAATAGTCAATAGCAATCCAATAAATAACAATAAACCGACTTCAGCATTGCGAGTGAACAACGGTCTGTGTTTGAAATCGCCGTCAAGCAAACCGGACACGATGTTGGCATGAATTTCCACGCCGGGAAATATCTCCTGCACCGGAGTTGACTTGAGGTCACCCAAGCCTGCGGCGCTGGTGCCTAACAACACTATGGCGTCGTGCAGCACTACCGGATTCGGGATACGGTCACGCAGCACATCGGTCGCGGAAAGGTATATGTAATTTTCACCGTATGTGCCACGATACGGAATCAACACGTTTACGCCTCGATTTACAGGGACACGCTGACCCGCTAACTCAAACGCCTCGACAACATGAGTTCCGCGCGTTTGCGCAAACAAGGGGATCAGGATGGCTTCGGTGTACGCACGCGCGACGGCCAACGCGAACGAAGAATACAATGCACCGCCGTATTCATGCAGAAGGGACGCCCTGCGAACGACGCCGTCGGAATCCGTCGTTTCCAGATTGATAAACCCCGCATCATACGCAGCCTGTTGCAACACATCGATATTAGCCAGGTAGTAGGATGCGTGTCCCGGATCAATCGATTCCGGCAAGTATTCCTCAGCAGTAAACACGGGGGCTGGTAACAACCCCGTGCTTTCACTCACGCCATCGAGCGCGTGTCCGAAAAAATAACTCAATACCACCTTGTTGTTTTTTATCGCGGCGGCCAGAGCTTTGTCACCATCCAGCAGATCCGTGTAAGAATCCAACCGCGCCAAAAAATCCGGTGATTGATCCCGAATGGCCAGGTCTTTTAATCGATCGATACCGACCGCTCGTTCCGTCTCAAAAAAGAATACGTCTACGCCCAACACGCTAATCGCGTAATCAGTGAATAGACGGTCAACCAGTTCCGCCAAACGGTGACGCGACCATGGCCAATGCCCTTCCGCGCGCAGACTGGCTTCATCGATATCGACAATGACAATGCGCTTGTCGAAGGCCCTTGTCCGGGTCAGGTTCAAACGCGTGTCATATGAAAATTGCTCTAATTTATCAATAAGTTGCAGTCGCATCCCACCACCCGCATGCAATGCGAATACAACCAGCAATACAACACTCGGAACCAGGCGAATGAAATACTGTTTCACAATACTTTATGCTTTAATTCGGTACAGCATAGTTTGTTTATTATAGAATTCGGTTACTTTTGGCATCAGCAAGGGACACCTACAACGTGGATAAAACCAACAGTATCACGCGCAACCCATATCATGCCGCTAAACTGGCCATTGGACTGTTTATTCTCATCGGTTTTCAAATGTCAAGCGCCGCTGAAAACGTCGGAACCGCATTACTTGTAAAAGGCCCGGTTGCCGCTCAGCAACCGGGCGATGCCGCAAGAACGCTTCTGGTCGGCGATGACATAATGCAAGGAGACGTATTACGCACTGAGGCCAACAGTTACATCGTTATTGGATTTATCGATGGCGCGAAAATTACCGTGCGGCCCGATACGACGTTTTCCGTTGATGCATATGCGTCAAGCAGTACGGCATTTGACATGGCCAAAGGCGGCGTACGTTTTCTAACCGGCAAATTCACAAAAGAAATGCCGGAAGGTTTTCGTTTGCAAACACCGCTTGCCACGTTAGGCGTCCGCGGCACCGACGCGACCGTGCGTATTTGCCCGCCCAATTGCAGTGAAGAAAACGAGATTCATGCCGACAAACGCCCCGCCGTTGAAGGTTGTGAATTCCCGACCATTCCGCCTGGCTTGTATGTTTTCGTTGAACCAAGGCATTGTTTCCGTTACGCGGGGCGATAATGAAACATTGGTTGAAGCGAGCGAATCCGTATATATCGATGAAAACGGTATCATTAATTCGTTGTGCGGTCCGCCAAAATTCCTCTATCACGACCCCACACCCAACCCGCATAAAGTATCCGGTTTGCAAGTAAATCCAAGTGTGGATGGTGGTGTAGCAACCTCACCCAGTGGCGGAGCATCCGCGGACCCAGATGCACCACCACCCCCCCCTCAGCCACCTGCTCCACCGTCTACCGAACCCATAACCGAGCCGGTAACGCCCGACCCGATTGTTGAAGAGGAACCGAGGGCCAGCCCAAACTAAAACCACTCTAAACGCTATTCAACAACATGAATTTGACCACTTGTTCAATCAAGCGGTCAAACAACCTTTGCTGTAGCGGGTCATTTGCCGCGCTCAATTCTGAATGCCATTGCACCAGGCTCAACCAGGGCTTGTCGGGTGATTCTATTGCCTCGATACAGCCATCCGACGCATAAGCCACGGGTACAAACCCCTGCGCCATGCGGTCAACCGATTGATGGTGCCAGGACTGGCAATCGAATTGGGTGCTGCCGATTCGCTGGGCGAGCAAACTACCCGATTCTAGCGTCACCGAGTGCGGTACCGGATTACGTGGCGGAACCCGGTGCGCAGTCGAATCGCCATAGACATCGGGAACGTGCAAATGCAGTGACCCCCATTTACCACATTGATGATTTGCATTCCGCGGCAAATAGCCAGTGTAGGTAGCGGCTTCTCACTGACATATCCTCCCAGTGCCGATTCAAAACTATCGCGCTGCTCGTCGATGTTATAAATCATTTCGTGTTCACCGCCATCGTAGCGCTGCGGTGCAATGTCTCCCCTACCGGTTAAAACCAGACCATCAAGCCTGTCTAAAATCCGGCGCCAGTTAGGCTCCCCAGGCGACACCAACACTGGCATTCCACCCGCACGACGAACGGCGTTTACATACTCAGCGGGAAGATCAAATCGGCCTGTATCGTTGAGACCGTAACTGGAAAGACCAATTATCGGCATTGTATTGTTCGGGTTGCTTGTCATAGACGCAAAGTATCTTTTGCAGATACCGAGTCAAGTCGTTAATGCGCGCCATATCAAGCGCAGTGGCGGAGCCAGTTCGTCGGGCCGCTGTATAATCCAGCTTGAAACGTGTGCTTGGTCGAACCATTCTCCGTGGTCAACTTCTACCGGGTCCAACTCAAACGGGCCTTGCGAATAAACTTTGTACACGCAACTGAACTCATAGGCTGTCGCGGCACTTGCATCCAACTTAAAACAAAATTCGAGTTCGTCCTGGGTAATGGATAACCCTATCTCTTCCTGAGCCTCGCGCACTGCGCAGCGCTCGTAGGATTCGCCCTGATCCAGATGACCGGATACGGACGCATCCCATACACCGGGATTTTCGTCTTTCGACAAGGAGCGTTTCTGCAAAAATACCCGTCCTGCGTCATTAAATACAAGAATATGAATGGACCGGTGCAACAGGTTATTGGCATGGACAAAAGAACGTGGTTTTTGGTCGATAACGTTATCGAATGCATCGACCACGTCAAAAATTTCCTCACTCACAATCACAAATCCCTACAAGCCTGCATCGGAACCCTGAAATGGATACATATCAGCCACTATCTCAGTAAAAACCCGCACTATAGAGCATTCCGCGACTATGATACATTACCTCGCTTTTCGCGCCCTGATAGAATAGGAACCTAAAAGAGAATGAGCAACGTAGTGACGCTGATATACCCTGATGGCACATGAGTAGTTACGAAAACTACAGCGAAATCGCTGATCGATTCGACAAAACCCGGGCGGCGATTGGGGTCGAATTAATCCTCGGTTGCCTGGCACGATCACCAAAACCCCTCAGAGAACAGACAATTCTGGATGCCGGTTGTGGCACAGGCAATTATGTCAAAGCGCTGGTGCCTTATACCAAGAAAATCAGCGGCGTCGATAGCAACAAGGCGATGCTCAATGTTGCGAAAGAAAAAGTTTCCGCGGCCATCACAAACGATCAAGTGGAATTTCAGGAATGCAATATTGAAAGACTCCCGTACGAAAATGACACTTTTGACGGTGCCATGCTTAATCAAATCCTGCATCACATGGGGGATGATGCCAGCAATGGTTTTGCCCACCACAGGCAGGTCTTTCAGGAACTGGCGCGGGTACTAAGACGCACGGGTGTGCTAATCATCAATATCTGCACCCGCACCCAGCTTAGACAGGGCTTCTGGTTTTATCATCTTATTCCCGCTGCGCTGGAAGACATGACCCAGCGTCATATTCCCTTATCGACCCTGGTACGGTTGTTACGCGAAGCTGGTTTTGTAACACGTCAACGATTCGTTCCAGTCGATGCCGTCATGCAAGGCGAAGCGTATTTCAATCCACGCGGCCCACTCGATCCGACATGGCGCGCGGGTGATTCGATCTGGAAACTGGTGGAAGCGGAAAAATTGAACAAGACCATGCAGCTGATACGGGACTGGAATCGACCAGGAACATTACAGGATTTTGTTTACGAACATGACGCGATGCGCCAGCATGTAGGCCAGACCAGTTTTATTTTCGCTCAGAAAATTTAAATTCCGTTCCCAAATAGTGATCTGACGAATGGCGCGTCTGCAGGTTCGCGACCATAGCTTCGAAGCGGATGTCATTGTCTTCGACAAAGACGGCACGCTAATCGATTTTCATACCCTGTGGGCGAACCGGGCGCGTGTATCCGTAGACAGCCTGATGGAATATTTATCCGCCGACGAAAAACTGCGTAACGCGCTGCATGCGGGCATAGGATACGATGGTGAAAATCATCGCACTATCGCTGGAGGACCGGTCGCGACTATTGCTATTTCAAAAATACTGGTCGTTACCACCATGATTCTTTATCAGGCTGGATTTGACTGGGAACAGGCAGAATCCGCGGTACACGCCAGCTTCGGCAAAACAATGAAACAACCACCTGATGCGGACGAAATCGTACCACTGGGCAATGTGCCAGACGCACTTGACCAGCTTAGCGCAAACAATATTCGACTCGCCGTTGCAACCACGGATGATCGCGATCTGACCGAGACTGCGTTACAGCACTTACAAATCACACATCATTTTGGACTGATCAAATGCGGCGATGATGATGGTCCACTAAAGCCATCGCCACAGGTTATTAACGACATCGCGCGGCACTTTGCAGCGTCAAACCGACGCATCACCATGATAGGCGACATCCCCAGCGACCTCAGCATGGCACGGGCGGCCGGTTGCGGTTGCGCCATCGGCATTCGTAACGGCGCCGGCGACAATGACGCACTTGCTAACGTTGCCGATGTGGTTATCGATTCAATTGACGAAATTGACGTAATATAACTGCGTCGCGAAGTATTCCGTTTATATTTACTTTTGAAATTACTAAAATTCTGCACACCATACGTGAGCCAAATGTAGTAACTAATCAATACAGTGAGGGCATCAAACCAATGTTCATTTTTTAACGTGAATATCATTATTTCCCGTTTGATATTCACCGTGGTAATGACAACAGCATGTGCATGCTCGGTGGAATCTTCGGTGGCACAACCGATTGTAATCCTTGGTGGCACAATTTTTACAGCACCGGAGGATGTCCCGATAGAACAAGGCACTGTGGTGCTGGACAATGGCAAAATTGTGTCGGTTGGTTCGATTGATGCGGTGGATATACCTCCTGCTGCAAAAACTATCGATGCCTCAGATCTTTATATCACCGCAGGTTTTTGGAATTCACATGTTCACTTTACCAGTTCGCTTGAAGCAGCCGCGTCAGAAGATGCCATGCAACTCAATACACTTCTCGCCAAAACCTTCTTACGCTGGGGTTTTGTAAGTACAGTCGATACGGGATCGTGGCTGGAGAAAACACAAAGAATCGCTGGGCGAATTAAAAACGGTGAGGTCGATGGTCCTCGAATACTCACTGCGGCAGGCGGATTTGTTCCAGTAGGCGGAAGCCCCTTCTATATTAAGCCCATCAAATTACCCGAATTCAGAAATCCTGAAAACGCCCGGCAGCAAGTGCTCTCCACATTACGATTGGGTGCAGATTCGATAAAATTGTTCACCGGTTCGTGGGCAACGCCAGACAGGGTTGTTGTGATGGAGCCTGACGATGTGCGAGCAGCGACTGATGCAGCCCATGAAAAAGATGCTTTAGTATTCGCGCACCCGTCAGATAGTGACGGTGCACGTGTCGCTATCGAAAACGGTGTGGATATATTGGCCCATGTGTTTCCGTCACAACTCAAAGGGCCGTGGGATAAAAACCTACCCGCAGAAATGGCAGCACGTGACGTAGCCCTCATCCCCACACTGAAGCCGTGGCGACCCGAGTTAACGCGAGCCGCATTGCCACCAGAAATTGTTACGATGGTTGAAAATACCGCGATAGCGCAGACCAAGGCCATACACGAAGCCGGCGTCACGATATTGTTTGGAACCGACGTGGGCTACATGCAAGACCCGGATACGACGGAGGAATTTCGATTAATGGGTCAAGCAGGTATGGACTACAAGGCAATACTGGCCTCCCTCACCACCGCGCCTGCCACCCGATACGGATTTGATGAAACGAGTGGCCGGGTGCAGGAAAACTACGATGCTGACCTAGTCTTGTTAGCTTCCGACCCACGTGAAGATATCACCGCTTATGCAGATATCACCACAACGATTAGAGCAGGACGGGTCGTGTATCACCGTTGATCTTTAGTTGAATTTAATTAGCTTAACCGCCTTTCAGTGGCGGCATTAGCGATAACTCATCACCATCTATTAACACGCGTGTCGAGCGATTGTCCTTGTTGATGATTTCACCGTTGACGCCGGTCAGATAAGTCCTGTCCATAGGCATGCCCAGTTGTTGCATGACATCAACTGGGGTAGCTCCTTCTTCAACTTCAATTTCACCCCGGTTGGTAGCGCTGCCGGGCGGTAAATATTCGCCCAGCAGTCCACCGGTTTTTAGTTTTATTTTCATTTAAACAGATTAAGAAATGCCCAAACGCCCCAGCGTGTCGTCCGTAGGTACACCTTCCGAATCCCAGCCACGCAAGTCGTAATACTCGGGCAGCATGACATCGAGCTGACACACTTTTCCTTTTGCCGTGCCGCTGGGCGCCGGGGTTTCGAGCAGGCGCTTTGGCAAAGTATCGTCCGCCTTGGTTAATCCCGCTTTGAGATTAAACATGCGTTCTAGATTCCAGATACGTTCACCACACTTGGCGATTTCGTCTTCGCTCCACTCGAAATGACAAGCGGCGTTAAGCTGCACACGAAATTCTTCCATACCCCAGGCTGCGGTGGTAAACAAACACAAACCTGTTGAATCGATAACCGAAGTGCGATCCTGGGAATCCTTGCAGGGTTGTGCCTTACCCTGCCCCGTTTGATCTTCCATATCCTCGGCAAAGGTATCGTGTTTCAAATGACACGCACCTCGATTCGATGTTGCGTAACCAAGACCCATGCCCTGCAAGGCACGGGAATCGTAGCCGGCGAACTCCTGTCCTTTAACACCCATAAAAAATTCCGGATGACCGTATTTTTCGGTCAGGCGTTTTGAACCGAGACCGAGTTCGACACCAAAACCTTCTTGTTTGCCGGTTTTCTCCGCCATAACCGTGAGTGCTTCGGCATTGCCAAATTTGAGTTCGATACCATCGGTTTGCTCTTTGGTCAGTGCCCCGTTTTCATATAACTCCATCGCCGCCGCCAGGGTGACACCGAATGAAATCGGATCCATGCCATGTTCGTTCATCATGTATCCGGCAAATGTCAGCGCATCGATATCGTCGACACCGACAACCGGCCCGAAGGCATAAGCAGTTTCGTATTCGAGTCCACCGGAGGCATGCCAGTATTCCTTGCGGTTCACGATAGAAAAATGTTCCTCATCTATATGCGCAATGCGTCCACAGGCGATAGTGCAACCAAAACAGGCCTTGTTTGTCAGCAAATTCACATGACCATTGGCTTTCGGCTTTTTCATCGCGGCCGGGTTAATATTTTCCGTGCCTTCGAATTGCACCTCATTAAAATTACGTGTCGGCAACCCACCGAATTCCTGCATGGAATCAATCATGGCGTTGGTGCCCTGCTCGGCCAATTCCCTGCGGCCATCGTTATCCCACAATACAGCCTTGGTTTCCTTGACCACCTGCATGAATGTCTTGGGGTCATCCACCTTTACACCGATGGTTCCACGCACGGCAATCGCTTTGAGATTCTTTGAACCCATAACTGCGCCGACACCGGAACGCCCGGCCGCACGATGCAGATCATTTACTATACAAGCATAGTACACGCCACGTTCACCGGCTACACCGATTGACGCGACCTTGGTTTGCGGATCGTTATGAATCTCTTTCAACTTTTCTTCCGTATGCCATACCGTCGTGCCCCACAAATCATCAGCGGATAAGATGTCGACACTGTCATCGACGATGTGCAAGTAAACCGGTGAATCCGCCTTGCCTTCGAGAACCAGCAAATCATAACCGGCGTACTTTAATTCGGCACCAAACTTACCGCCTGAATTGGAACAGGCGATGGCACCCGTCAGCGGTCCCTTGGTTACCACGGCGTAACGGCCGCTGGTTGAAGCCATGGTGCCGGTCAGCGGACCCGTCGCGAATATCAAAACATTTTCCGGACTCATGGCATCGGCGCTGGGATCCATACTCTCCATCAAATACTTCGTCGCCAAACCGCGTTCGCCAATATAGTCGTGCGCCCAGTCCGTATTTAGTGGTTCCACCTGGCTAGTGCGATCGCTCAAATTTACACGTAATACTTTCTTTTGCCAACTCATAATCGTTACTCCAAAATGCTGTCGTATTTTTTCTGTTTTAGCTGTGCGCTTGCACCGCTGATTCACTCATGCGATTGATGCCCGTCCAGTTCGCGTCGACATAGGTAATTGCACCGGTCGGGCAGGCTTCAGCGCACTGCGGATCGCCACCACACAAATCACATTTCACGACTTTGCCGGTATCGGTGTTGTAGTTTATCGTGCCGAACGGACAGGCGATGGTGCACACTTTACAGCCGACGCATAAATCGTCGTTAACATCTTTCGCGCCAGTTTCATGGTTAATGCTGATTGCATCGGTCGGGCAAGCATGCAGACACCAAGCCTCATCGCATTGCGTGCAAGTGTAGGGAATGGCGCGTTTGCCGTGCTCAAATTCAAACACCTTGATGCGTGACTTGGCCGGATTGAATACACCGTCGTGCTCGAACGAACAGGCCATCTCGCATTGCAGACAACTGGTACATTTATCGGGTTCAATGAGTAATGATTTATACATCCTCTTGCCTCACGGGTTTAGTTTGTTGGTATTTACATGGGGTGTAAATCTATCCGGTATTGTGCCAGACAAGTGCCCGCGCGGGAATCTTTACGGCGGAAAATCAGTTCGAATCAGGACACTGCTGGTTGTTGGCGAGAACTTCCCTCTTTTTTTCATCCCATTCGTCTTTGTTTAATACATGAATTGCGTAACGCCTGACCAAATTATCCAGCGCACCGCTGCGTTTTTCATGAAATTGCACCAACTCCCCTGCTCCGGGATACACCAACAAGTCCTTGCGTTCCAGAATCAAATCATTGATAGCGCTTTTGCCGCGAGTTGCAAGCACCGTCAGTAATTTCGCTCCACCGTGGGTAATACCGCGCAGCCCATAAAACTCAATATCAGTGTCTAAATCTGACAATCACATCTCCCACAAAGAAAAAGGGGCCGCAGCCCCTTTTGCTATTAGATAATTGAAACCGCTTACAAGTTCTTAATTCATTGCCATCTCAGTCATGGGCTTCCACACCGATTCATTGGCAGCAATCCAGGCATTCACCACACCTTTCATATCTTTACCGTCAACATCGATGTCTTTCATCATCAATTGTTGATCCGCACCACTTAGCTCAAACTGCTTGATGAATTCAAATGCTGCAGGCCACTTGTCCGGCATACCGCCCCATACGGATTTGGTGACCGCGGCTTGAGCAAAGTCGCAATCGTGTGTGGCACTGCTATTCGGACCCCATGATGGGTCATCATGACACGCCGGCTCGTAGGCTGGCGTAATATCCACCCAGCCGACTTCCACTTCGGACAACACCCAATGCGGCGCCCAGAACATCATTACTAACGGTTCGTTGCGTGCAACGGCAGCTTTGAGTTCCGCCACCATAGCACCCTCACTGCCACCTGGTACCGCGGTTAACGGAAGGCCAAGGGTTTTTATCAAATCTGCCGTGCGTGTACCCCAGTCCGCCGGGTAAGACACCACACGGCCATTCGGGAATGTATCCGTTGTGGCAATTTTGTCGCCACAATCGAGCAATGCCTGCATCGCTGGCAAACCCGGACATGTTTCTTCCATGTACTTTGGATAAATCCAGCCTTCACGGTTGTTCAACCCCAGTAAACCCAGCTCGAGAATGCTGCCATCCTCTAATGCCTTGGGATAGATCTCACCAACGTTATTTGTCCACACTTCCGGCTGCACGTGAATGGAACCTTCCGCCAACGCAGCAAATTGCGGTACGGCACCCGCTGTAACGTACTCAACGGCATACCCCATTTTTTCTAAAATACCGCCAACAATGTTTGCGCTGACATGTTGCCCGGTCCACTCGTTAATTGCTATTTTGATCGGTTCATCGGTCGCACCCATTTCAGCAGCACGGGTTACGCCGCACAACGCGAATAACATTATTGATAAAGCTACAACTTTTTTCATTAATCTACTCCTCGTGGTTTGTTCCAGGAAATTGATCTTTACTGATTGGATTTTAGCGAATTAAGTGGTTAACAACTCCAATTCTTTGGCTTCCTGGGCGAGCTATTTAATCATACTTTCATGCTATCAAGATAGATTTTATGGAAATGATGTACCGCATGTTCCGCTATACCACTGCGCTGTGGATCAACCATAAACCGGCCTTGGTTATACGAGCGTGAGCGTAACCCTTGTTGGACTGACTCGCACAATGACTGGTCTTCGGGGCCAAGCACATCGGTCAGATATCGCGTTCTATCATCAATGTCACCGCTTTGAAAACTTGCGATCTTATCTTTCGAAAAAAAGAGATCACCGACAAACTCAGTCTTGTCCAGGCTATCGGGAAATATCGACAACACAGTAAAACCTGCGTCGCCTGGTAATACGTTAATCGTAGTGGTTGGCCAGACATACCAGAAATTTGCCCCCTGCACCGCATCGTTCTGGGTAAAATCGTAAGCGCTATTTTCATAACGGGTTTTAGGTCCGCTTTGTCGCGACCAAAAATCGAATGTGTCTTGCTTATACGCATTCAGATCGACTAAATCAGAGAATGCCGGATGCGCTTTAGCACAGTGATAACACTCCAAAAAATTATCTACTACAACCTTCCAGTTCGCCGCAATACGTGAATCGCCGAAATGAATCGAACGCAGCGGTTCGCACTGCGTTACCCAGGGGATCCGCTGCTTGATATCATCTTCCAGCCCGTTGTACTTTTCGTTCAACGACATAGCATCAAGGTCGAGATTGACAAAAACAAGACCGCATATTGCATCCACTTTCACTTGGTTCAAGCAAAATTCATCTTTGTTGAAATTGCTCACCACATCACCGTAACGTGCGAATCGTAGCTTCCCGTCAGTGTGGTATGACCACGCGTGGTAAGGACACACGATGACATCGACATTGCCCGAACCCTCTAACAAACGGTGCGCGCGATGACGACAGACATTATAAAAACCACGCAATTTACCATCGGCACTGCGCATAATAAAAATACTTTCGTCAGCAATCTTTAAACTGACGAAATCACCTGGCTTGCTGAGTTTGGAAAGATGCGTAACGTAATGCCACTCGCGATAAAAAACGTTGTCTTTTTCCTGCTCAAACACATCGGCATCGAGATAATACTTAGCAGGCATGGTGTAGGCCTTGCCCGCATCGTCATCAACAGGAACATCAGCCTGACGTTTAATTACAATGGGTTGATCTACCATCTTGCCGTACTCCGAAATCAGTAGCTGTTCTGAGATTTTCTATATTGTGCCATCATAGTACGAAAGCACGCAAAACACCTTCGCCGCGAGCCTTTCAATCTATTTGCTTGTCGAATTCTCAAACTTGATAAGCTATTATCAGGCCATAACTAAAAGCCGTAATATTCCAATCCTATTTGAACCCTAAGAGACTGACGCAGGAGATAATAATGAAAATCGAAACAAAAGCCGTGCATTCCGGCTACGAACCCGAACCTACCACCAAATCCGTCGCGGTTCCGATTTACCAGACTACCGCCTACGCCTTCGATGACACGCAACACGGCGCCGACCTGTTCGATCTGAAAGTCGAAGGCAACATCTACACCCGCATCATGAATCCAACCAACGGCGTGCTGGAACAACGCATGGCGGATATGGAAGGCGGTATTGGAGCACTTGCACTGGCATCCGGACAAGCGGCGACCACTTACGCCATCGTCACGATTGCCGAAGCGGGCGACAACATCGTCAGCATGTCAACGCTGTATGGCGGCACATACAATTTACTCGCTCATACGCTTCCACAACTGGGTATCGAAACACGCTTCGCCGACCCGGAAAAACTGGACGACATGGCAGCGTTAATAGACGATAAAACTAAAGCGGTTTTTTGCGAATCCATCGGTAATCCCGCCGGCAATGTGGTGGATCTGGAAAAAATCGCAAGCATTGCGCACGAACATGGCGTACCCGTTATTGTCGATAATACCGTGCCTTCGCCTTACTTGTGCCGGCCGTTCGAATGGGGATGCGATATTGTCGTGCACTCACTGACAAAATACATTAGTGGCCACGGCACTATTGTTGGCGGAATCATTGTCGATTCCGGCAAGTTCGATTGGGCCGCCCACAAGGACCGGTTTAAGCGTTTAAATGAACCCGATGTGTCGTATCATGGTGTCGTCTACACCGAAGCCCTCGGCCCGGCGGCTTATATTGGACGCGCCCGTGTCGTACCGCTACGCAATATGGGTGCCGCCATTGCACCAATGAATGCGTTTCTAGCCATGCAGGGACTGGAAACCCTACCGCTGCGCATGGATCGCATTTGCGACAATACGATGAGCGTCGCACAACATTTGCAAAATCACGCACAGGTAAACTGGGTGCGTTATGCCGGTTTAAGCGACAGCCCGCACAAAGGATTGCTGGATAAATACATGGGCGGTCGTGGCTCCGGCGTTCTGAGTTTTGGTATTGAAGGCGGAATTGAAGCGGGGACGAAATTTATTGACGCGCTACAGTTGATCACGCGTCTGGTCAATATCGGTGATGCAAAGTCTCTCGCCTGCCATCCTGCAACGACGACGCACCGTCAGCTAACACCGGACGAGTTGGCCTCCTCGGGTGTGACAGAAGACCTGGTGCGCCTATCCATCGGCATCGAACATATCGACGACATCCTCGCAGACATCGATCAGGCGCTGGCTGCAGCGCAATAAACCTGTTGACCTGTTGACCTGTTGAATAGGGCATGATCGACATACGATCATGCCCGATGTTTTATTGTTTTTTAGACAATGGCTGAATCCGCCTCCTGGTGTCGCGAGTGCATCACCTCAACCAACGCGGCACCCGCGATCAAACACGTTCCCAAAATTTCCCGCCAACCAAAAGGTTCCCCAGCCAACAGCGCTGCCGAGATTACACCCACGATTAATTCCGACATTAATAAAATACCAATGCGGCCCGGGTTTAAAAATTTTGCACCCCACAGTATTACAACCATTGTCGGCAAATAGATTGCCGTCACCAGCAATATCCACGGTGAGGTCGAAATCAGATTCGCAGTTGCAGGCCTGTTGCCAATTTCATTAATTGGCAACAGGACCAAAAAAATAGCCGCCACCAAACCACCGACGAAAAATACATAAGTTTCCGACAATACACTAACAGTTTGCTCGCGGTAGATACGCACCGAACCGTAAGCCCAACTAATACCTGAACCCAGCGCAAACCAATCACCAAGATTGCGCGGCATCGGTATGTTTTGCTCATAGCCCAGAATGACTGCCAATCCCAGCAGCGCAAGAATTAAGGCAACAATTCGGTTCGCCGTAAGCTTTTCGTTCAACAACACGCGTCCGAACAACGTCCCCCATACCGGTGTCACGTAAAACAATAACAACGCGGTCACAATCTGTGTAGTGACGAGTGACACGCCATATAAAACAAACGCCCCACCGACAAAGAACCCGGTAATAAATTTATCGAGTGACAGTTCATTACGAAATCGCGCAATAAAAAACGAAAGAAACAAGAAACCGATCAGGAAAAAACTGAAATTTATCCAAACATCCTGCAAACCCGCCGCATTTAGCCAACGCACGGGAATCCAATACAGTCCCCATACCGAGGCCGCAACCAGGACACCAACGGATGCCGTCACATGACGGTTTTTGTGTAAAACCAATGCAGGGGCTTTACGTCAGACGCTTAATGCAAGCGATGCTTTACCGATCCCTTCCAATTCAGCTACAACCGTATCGCCTGCTTTTATCGGGCAAGGCTTTCCACAAACACCAGTGGTAACAACTTCACCGGCTTGCAAAGTAATACCCAAAGCACTTAACTGATTAACCAGCCAGGTTAATGCAATATCCGGCCCGCCCAGCACATCCTGGCCGGTTCCCTCGGCTATCGTTTCGCCATTGATGATGAGTTTCGTATTGCATGATTTTAAATCCAGCTTACGCCAATCGTTATCGGTCGCCTCACCTAAAACAAAATATCGTGCACAAGCGAGATCGGCTATTAACGAAGGCCCGCCGGCAATAGTAAAGTCTTGAAAACGCGAATCCGGCAACTCAATAGCCGGATGCGCAAATTGAACCGCGCTCATCACATCATCGACGCTGTATTCCCCGGTGCGGGGAGACAAATCCTGACCCATGGTAAACGCAAACTCCGCTTCCGCCACCGCCATATTGTTGTTGCCGAAGCTCAAGTTCACGCCATTTTGAAAGCAACGTGAACGCAATAACCGCCCCACTAGTGGATGGGTAACCGATATGTGTTTTTGCCCGGCTTGACCTGTCGCAGCAATTTTCCAACCCACCAACTCATCGCCGGATAAATCGAACAATTGTTGCTGAATGGCATAACCATCGGTAACGGTTTGCGGGCGACAGGATTCGGGCAGCAACTCAAAGAATGTATCGGCCTGAAAATTACGCAGGAGTATTTCCGCGGCATGTTTGGTTTGCACTTCATCCATCTTGCTTAAAACCTGTTGTTATTGTGATTTTTCATTCTCAACCGCTTCGGTTGAAATCAACGTCCACTCCACCAGTTCTTTCATAACCTTACCTAACGCCGCATCGAACACCTGGATTATGGAGTTCATTTCGGTATTACCGGACACTTTCATCACTCGTTCGAAATTGTGTGAGGCAACAATGATTTGGCGCGGCTGCTTGATGATTTTTGCATTTATTCTGACGCGCACCGACGGCGCTGACTCAGTACCGTTAAAATACTCTGCCTGAAACTCCCGCAACTCTGTCTTTAAACTATAATCAGCGCGCAAACCAATTGCTTCGCGACCGACCGCAGTAATCGTACCCGTGTTTTCAAAGCTCTCCACCAACAGGGTTTGTATCATCTTGGGCGCACGTTCCGTCCAGCGCGCATTGGCGAAATACTTCACCTCCGTCGGATTCGGATGCATTGCAATGGAACTGGTATCCAAACCGCCGCCGGCCACGGGTTCTTCGATCACCAACTGCCATTTAACTTCGGGAAGATCGGAACTGAAAGTGCTCTTCGGCGTCAAGTAATACAAATCCGGCGCAGGACCGGTAGGTAAAATGGTGCCGCAACCAGCAGTCAACACAAGAACAAAAACAAGAATTGCCAATCGTTTCATAATCATATTCGGTTATTGTGCCTGAAACTCGGAACGTTTTTTATCCAGCAGGAAGCGCGCGCCCTCCTCTTCAATGCGTTCCGATAATCGCGATAAATTTGCCACCAGCAAACGTGATTCATTTAAAAACCGCACAAAGTCAGGCAATCCTTCATTAGCGAATTGACGCAAGGTATCACGATTCTCGTCAAACACCCCCTGCGCGGTCGACGCAAATGAACTCACGGATTGCGAGGCTGCGCGCAAGTCCGCAACCAGGCGCTTGGCATCTTGTGCCAATAAAGTATCGACGTTTTGCAATGTCCCACCCGCCTGATCAAACAGCGTATTAGCCTTGTCACTCAACTCGCGCAACTGGGTGGCGGCAAGCGCTACTTCCTCGCCCGCACGATCAAAGCTGTCCAGTGCATCACCCAATTGATCGGCTCTTGAACCAAATGTCGATGTAATCGCGTTTACGTCGTTCAACATGTTGGTGATGGTCGCACGATTTTCGTCATTGATCAGATCGTTGACACGAGTCAGCAACACATTGGCATTCGCAATCATCTGTGGCGCACCACTGAATAGAGCTTCGATATTGGATGGTTTGGATGGAATGACCGGACGTTGTGCCAACGTGCCGGCAGGAATCACCGCACTATCCGCAGTGGCGCCCGAAATATCGACAAAAGCAATACCGGTAATGCCTTGTAGCTCTATGGTCGCTATGTCGCCTTCACGCAAAGGCACGGCGTGATCGATCTGAACCGTCACTCCGGCGGTGCCTGGTCGTGCAGGGTCGATTGCTATATTGGAAATTGAACCTACCTTGATACCGCGATAACGCACATCCCCGCCGATTGCCAATCCTGCCACGGAACCTTCGAAAAAAATATCGTAATAATCATAGACCCGGTTGATATCGCCACGCATTAACCAAATGACAAATGAAAACGTTGCGGCGACGCCCGCCAGGACAAACAAACCGATTAGAAAATAGTTTCCCTTTGTTTCCATACGCTGTAAGTTTTTAGTCGTTCATGTGTAATACGGCACGTGCGCGCGGCCCGCGAAAATACTGCCGCACCCAGGGGTGATCATAGTTCAGCATCTGTTGCATGTCTCCCGTTATCAGTACCCGCTTATCCGCGAGCACTGCAACGCGATCACAAATTGCATGCAGACTGTCCAGATCATGCGTCACCATAAACACCGTCAGATTCAGGTTTTGTTGCAGTGTTTTTATCAACTCGTCAAATTCATGCGCACCAATGGGATCCAATCCCGACGTAGGCTCGTCTAAAAACAGTAGTTCAGGATCCAATGCCAGTGCGCGCGCAAGTCCGGCACGTTTACGCATACCACCGGATAACTCCGACGGATACTTCGGCCCTGCATCCGCTGGCAAGCCTACCATAGCTAATTTTAAAGCCGCCAACTCGTCCATAAGCGTTTGCGGCAAGGATAAATGTTCACGCATCGGCACTTGAATATTCTGCGCTACTGTCAACGAACTGAACAACGCCCCCGCCTGGAACAATACACCCCAACGTTGTTTTAATTCTGCCGAATCGTTGTCAGACAGTTTTTTCGTGTAGTGACCAAAAACCCGAATGGTACCTTGTCGTGGTGTAATCAAACCGATAATGGTGCGCAATAAAACGGATTTTCCCGTACCGGAAGCACCGACAATACCCAACACCTCACCGCTGTGTACATCGAGATCGAGTTGATCGTGCACAACCTGCGCGCCAAACGCGTTGCGAATATCACGAACTTCGATGATGTTAGTGTTTGATCGCGGTGTCGCGCTCATACACCGATCACACTGAAAAATACCGAAAACAAGGCATCCGCTACGATAACCAGGAATATGGATTCGACCACGGAACGTGTAGTGTGCCGCCCAACGGATTCCGCGCTGCCACGAACCTGCATGCCTTCGTAACAACCGACCAAACCTATCAGTAACGCGAATACGGGTGCTTTAAGGATACCCACCCAAAAATTCTCTATTCCGACCACTTCCGGCAATCGCTCAAGAAACACACCCGGACCGATGTCCACCGATACCCAGGCCATTAAAGCGCCACCGAGCAGTCCCATCATATCCGCGAAAAAAGTCAACAGCGGCAGCGTAATGACTAATGCCAGCACACGCGGCATCACCAACGTCTCTATCGGATCCATGCCGAGTACCCGCATGGCGTCGATTTCTTCATTCAATTTCATCGAGCCGATTTCAGCGGTGAATGCACTACCCGAACGGCCCGCGACAATGATCGCGGTTAACAAAACGGCCAGTTCACGTAACACCCCTATCGCCACCAGATCCACGACATAGATTTGTGCACCCAGTTCGGTCAGTTGTAACGCCGCCTGATAGGCCAGTACCACGCCAATTAGAAACGAGATCAATCCAGCAATCGGCAAGGCATCGAAACCCACTTTTTCCATATGCACGATTAACGGGGTCAAACGAAAACGACCGGGTTTTATCAAAACACGCACCCAAACAATAACCAACTGACCAAGAAAACTGATAAACCCGGCGGCAACGGTGAACGCATCCACTACGGCCTCGCCGATTTGTTCCACCAAACGCACAAACCAGTTTTTAACAGGCGGTCCGATGTCGCATGGCGCGTAGTCGTAAGCCACCTGTTTTAACATGGCAAGGTGTTCGGTACTGGCACCGGTGAGTTTGACCGTAATACCGGACTCAGCAATTCGTGAACGCCAATGATGCAATAACCATGCGCCCGCAGTATCCAGTCGTCCGAGATCTTGTGCGTTGATAGTTACTGATGAGTGATCCGGTGGGCGTATTTTCTGCAAAATGCGATCCAACTCACCGGCATTCTTTATCAACCAATCACCACTTAACCGAGCAACCACCGAATCTGTAGTTGGAGTCATACTCAGAAAGACAGTGTTCGTCTCGCCGGGATTTGCGCCCATCAGTGTGAAAAAGAAATAATGAAAATAACTACTATACTAACAACTCCGATGTGGAGTTACGCTTTATTAAATTCAGGAAATACCCAGTGCTTCTTTTTTTCGCACAGCCCAGGCTTGAATTATACGGTCGGTAATCATAGCGATGATGGCCATGCTGAAACCAGCTACCAGGCCCTTGCCTGCATCCGCTGCCCCAAGTGCGATATACACAGCCTGTCCCAAACCTTTGGTGCCGACCAACGCTGCAATCACCAGCATGGCGAGACCGAACATGATGGTTTGGTTCAACCCCAGCATAATCTCAGGTATCGCCAGCGGCAGTTTCACCTGCCATAAGATTTGCCGGCGCGTGCAGCCCATGGAGCGCGCCGCTTCAACCACCTCATAGTTGACGTTACGCAAGCCGTGTTCGGTGTAACGAATCGCCGGCACAATGGCATAGGCAATAATCGCGAGAAACGCAGTGAAGTCGCCGACCTGGAAAAACATCAATACAGGAATCAACAACACGAATAACGGCATGGTTTGTAATGTGTCGTTGATCGGTCGTAGAAATGCGGACACGTTGTCGTTGTTGGAAGCCCAAATACCCAATGCCCCGCCGACAATGAATGAGGTCAACACGGCAGCACCGCACAAATAGACTGACAACATAGCCTGTGGCCATACGCCGGCAATTAACATGAATAACATTCCCAACAGTGCGAACAAACCGATACGCCAACCGCCGACCTGCCACGCCAACAATGTCACGACCAGAATAAACGCCGGCCACGGCGTGTTAGACAAACCGAAATAAAATACGCCGCCCAGTAATCCTGCAGAGAGTCCAGCACGCCAGCCCCAGGCTTTCGTCGCTAACGACGCAATCAGCACGACACCAACGGCGTAAGACCAAGAAATAACCGGCGTCAGCTCGAACCCCCAGGAAACTGGCCGCACGGATGATTCAAGACCAATACGTACAGGCAGTAAAAAATAAAACAGCGTCGATCTTTTTATCGCGTCCGTAACATGCGGATAATTTGCGGTGATGTAAGTCAACGCGGAGTTAATCGGATCAGCGGGATAAAACACCCAGTCATTCGGATAACTTCGCAATACCGGAATCACGTATGACAATAACGTGAAAACAACCATGGCAATGATTGCAATCAACAAGTAGCGATGCCGGTGCCAGAACGAACCGGTGTCGTGCAATAGCTTTTGTTGGTCGGTAAAACCGCGGCTGATGCGATCCATAATCATGGCGATCAGCGCAATAACAATTCCGGCGAGCAGGCTTTGACCAAATTGAGCCTTACGCATGGTGCTAAGCACTTCCCAACCGATATCGGCCGAGCTGCCTATGATTGCGGCAATAATAACCATGCTGAGCGCGGCCATGGTCGTCTGATTCACACCGACCATGATGGTCGGCAGTGCCGTCGGAATGCGCACCCACCAGAATAACTGCCGTTTGGTCGCACCGGACATGGCACCGGATTCAATAACATCGCTGGGAACACGCTGCAAACCCAGGGCCATGTTCCGCACCATGGGCGGACAAGCATAAATCGCACTCGCGACCAAACCGACGACGGGACCAAAACCAAACAATAAAAGAATCGGAATCAGGTACGCGAACGTCGGCACTGTCTGCATCAAATCCAGCGAGGGTTGCACGATTCTATCGATACGATCCGATTTAAACGCTAACAGCCCCAATACAAAACCGAGACCAACCGCCATTGGGATGGAGACAAAAACCAAAGCAAGAGTATTCATGCTTTCGTCCCAATAACCGGTTATGACCATGTACAACATCGCGAGTGCGGTAAAGATCGCCAAACGCAAACCGTTAGCAACATAAGCCAGCACGGTAAAACCGGTAATGGTCGCTGGCCAGGGTAACCAATGCAGCAATGCCTGAATACCCTTCATAACCGGATTCAATATCGCGGTAATGGTTTTGAACAACCACCTGAAATGATCGATAAACCATTGCATCACAATATTGATCCAGTCGGAAACGGGCAACATCCATTCAGCGGGATATTTCAACAACCAACTGATGTCTTTGCGCCAGATAAAACAGGCGATCACTAAAACGCCTGCCACCAGCCACGCTACCAGGTCACCATCAATCCGGCTTTGTGACGGTACGCCTGGGCTATCCGCTAACGCGTCTTTCATTCAGGCGTTTTCGCCGCTATGCGCCAACGCCTTGACCACACCACTCGGCGTTACCTTGCCGATAACTTTGCCGTCTTCGATCACCGGTACACCGGCTTCATTCCGTGCAAACAATGGCATCAACTCTTCCAGTGTCGTATCGGACGAAACGCCGTTCTCCGCCTGCATACCGTCGTTGGCCGGCTCAATCACTTCGCTCACTCTGATGACGCGAACACGCGGGACATCCTGGGTGAATTCCGCAACGTAATCGTTGGCAGGGTTCATGACGACTTCCGCCGGTGTGCCAATCTGCACGACCCAACCATCACGCATAATGGCAATGCGATCACCCAAACGCAACGCTTCCAGAAAATCATGCGTAATGAATACGATGGTTTTGTGCAACATTTTTTGCAGACGCAAAAATTCATCCTGCATTTGCCGACGTATGAGCGGATCAAGCGCGCTAAATGGCTCGTCCAGAAACCAGATTTCAGGTTCTACCGCGAGACTGCGCGCAATGCCGACACGTTGTTGTTGTCCACCAGACAGTTCGCGTGGAAAACTGGCCTCGCGCCCTTCCAGACCCACGAGCTCGATGACTTTAAGCGCCCGTTTTTCACGCTCGCGCCTATCTATGCCTTGAACACGCAAAGGAAAAGCGATGTTTTCAAGAACCGTTTGGTGCGGCAATAACCCAAAATTCTGAAACACCATTCCCATCTTGTGCCGGCGGATATCAATGAGTTCTTTCTCGCTGGCGTTGAGCAGATTTTCTCCATCCAACAGGACTTCGCCGGCAGTTGGTTCAACAAGACGCGACAGGCAACGCACCATGGTTGATTTGCCCGAACCGGATAAACCCATGATGATAAAGATCTCGCCGGGTTTGACATCGAAACTGACATTACATGCCGCGCCAATATATCCTGCCTGCGTGAATTCGGCATGCACTGCCTTGGGGTCGGTTACATTGCCACCGTCTGAATTGAAAAATTGTCCAGCATTGTCGCCATAAACTTTCCAGACGTGACGGCAGGAAATTTTTACATCGTTGGTCTGTGATGAGCGACTTAATTCAGACACAACACATCCACTGATAATCTATTTTTCGATGGGACCGAAAAAACTCCGGCCCCATCGTCATTATATTAAAAGTGTTAAAAGTTACTGCGTTGCCGTATCCACCCAGGGCTTCCATACACTCTCATTGTCCGCCACCCATTGCGCAGTCACTTCTTCAAGTTTTTTACCTTCCTGGTCAATCGCATTCATCATCGGAATTTGATCTTCGTTACGCAAGGTATACGCTGTAAGCAAGGCGTGGGCAGCTGGCCATTTATCGGCCATGCCTTTCCAGGCCATTTTTTTGATATAACCACGCGCCCAGTCACAGTCCCATGTCGCATTCGGATTTACACCGACAGCAGGGTCGTCATGGCACCCTTCTTCATAAGGCGGTAAAGACACAGGTTGCAGTTCGACAACAGCATGCACCCAGTGGGGTGACCAGAACATAATCAGCATGGGTTCACTTCGTGCTTCCGCCCCTTGCATTTCCGCAATTAACGCACCTTCGCTACCTGCCGGAACCGATGTATAGTTCAAACCCAGAGCTTTGATACGGTCAACATTACTCGTACCCCAATCCGCCGGATAATCAACCAGACGACCGTTTGGAAAAGTCTCGGCGTTACCCAGCACTTCCGCACAATCATTCAATGCATTCCAATCTGGCAGACCAGGGCATTTTTCCGCTGCTGCGTTGTTGTACATCCAGGTTTCAACCGGAACCAAACCAAGATCACCGAGTTCCACAACATTCCCCGAAGCCAGCGCTTTATCGTAGTTCTCGCCGATGTTCGAACTCCAGATTTCCAGCGTCGCACTAATTGTGTTGTCTTGGAGCGCTAACAGTTGGGGCTGATAGCCGGCGGTAACGTATTCCACCTGGTAGCCCATCTTTTGCAAAATATTGCCAACGACATGGGTGCTGATATGTTGTCCGGTCCATTCGTTGATGGCGAGTTTAATGGGTTCGTCTTTCGCACCCATCTCCGCGGCATACACAGACGTGCAAACTTGACTGATAAAAATGGCTAATCCAAACGCAATCATTTTGCTAACACAATTTCGAATCTTCTTCATTACCCGCTCCTCAGTAATTGTTGATTAGAGTTTAAGTTTAATTATTCATCTGACGCCGCTATTGTCGTATAAATGAATCCCTTTGTCAGTACAGATACCAGCACACGGTTGATCTGTATTGCAATACGCTATGCCGCCAAGCAGCATGAAACACGTCACCCTGGCGATTGGCTAAAAATTGATCGATGCAACCGGCCCCGGACTGGTCCTGTGTAGGTGTTACCCATCCTCAGGCTTACGCATGTCCTTTGTTGCTTGCAACATATTGACGATTAACGCATCACGTTGCCTGACGGATTCGGATACATTTAGTCCGTGTGATTCCGCCTCAACACCGGCCAATAACGCCTGGGCCAGTTCCGGTGTCAGTTGCACATCACCGAGATCATCCCACCAACGGTGAAAACTGTCCCGGTAACGGTTACAGAATTCCAACAGCCCTCCCGCGCCCGCACCGAGGTGAAACAACATGTGCGGTCCCATTGCCGCCCAGCGCAATCCAGGCCCGGCCCAAACTGCTTTATCGACATCTTCGACACTGGCAACACCGCTTTGTACCAGATGAATGGCTTCACGCCACAATGCCGCCTGCAAGCGATTTGCGACATGTGCCGGTACCTCACGCTTTACACGAATAGTGACCTTGCCGGCACTCTTGTAGAAAGCTTCAGCGGCTTCTAAAACCCCATCGCCTGTTCTCTCATTGGTCAGTAATTCGACGAGCGGGATCAAGTGGGGCGGATTAAACGGATGCCCTAACAGAAAGCGTGATGGATCCTGCCAGCCTTTTTGCATTTCACTCACCATTAAACCCGAAGCCGATGATGCAACGATAGCGTCGCGGCTAAGGTGTGGTTCTAACTGCGCATACAATGCATGTTTAAGTTCCAGTTTCTCCGGCACGCTCTCTTGCACAAACTGCGCGTCAATTACTGCGGAGACTGGCGTTCGATGAAATGCGACCTCATCAGGTTTAATTTTCGCGGTTAATCCCAGTGCCTGCAACGTCGGCCAGGCTCGCCGGATGTAGTCGTGCAGATTCTTTTGCGCATCTTTTGCCGGGTCATACACATGAACTTCAAGATCGGCGGCAAGAAACAGTGCTGTCCAACTCGCACCAATTACACCGGCACCCAGCACTGCAACCTTTTCAATTTTTTCCATCAGCCTATTTTCGGATTGTAATGCTTCTTCAAAATCGAACGTGTTCAACGCCTTTTAATGCCAGGCGCTCTCTCGCCTCAGCAGGAGTCGCGACGGACAGACCGAGTTCTTCGATAATACGGCGAATTTTGTTTACCTGATCAGCATTGGATTGGGCCAGTTCACCTTTGCCGATATAAAGACTGTCTTCCAATCCGACGCGTAAATCACCGCCCAATGTTGCAGCTTGGATGGCAAATGGCATCTGATGCCGCCCGGCAGCCAGTACAGACCACTCGTAGTCATTACCGAATAACTTTTGTGCAATGGTATGCATGTGCATGAGATTGTCCGGATCCGCTCCCGCGCCGCCAAGAATGCCGTAGATCATCTGGATAAAAAACGGCGGTTTGATCAGGCCCAAATCAACAAAGTAAGCTAGGTTATAAAGATGTCCGAGGTCATAACATTCGAACTCGAAACGCGTGCCATGCGCTTGTCCAAGCTCGCTGAGCGCGTACTCGATGGTTTTAAAAGTGTTGGGAAAAATAAAATCCCGCGTCATTTCCAGAAACGCGGGTTCCCAGTCATATTTCCATTCGGAATATTTTTGTGCCACGGGGAAAATACCAAAGTTTAGCGAACCCATATTCAACGACGCCATTTCCGGACTCGCATGTAGCGCTGCAGCTAAGCGTTCCTCTATGGTCATTCCCAGGCCGCCACCTGTGGAGACATTAACTACTGCATCGCAGTTGTCCTTGATGACAGGTAAAAATTGCATAAAGGTTTCCGGACGATAATCGGGTCGACCATTTTCCGGATGCCGCGCATGCAGATGAATGATTGATGCACCGGCTTTAGACGCACCCAGCGCAGCGTCGGCGATTTGCTCTGGTGTGATCGGCAGGTACGGCGACATCGTAGGCGTGTGAATTCCGCCGGTAACCGCGCAGGTGATGATGACTGATTTCTTCATAAACAATGTCCCATAAAATTCAAATAACCGAGTCTTTTAATTTCGCCTTATTCTATAAACGCATTTGCTGAACCTGTGCCGACAAGCCACCGTCGATTACCCAAAGTTGGCCGGTAGCGTAACGTGCTTCATCACCGGCCAGCCAGTTAACCAGATTGGCAATGTCGTGCGGCGTTCCATAGTTGCGAATGGGATGCACATCTCTGACCGCCTGTTTCAGGCTTTCGATGTCACCGGAATCGCCGAAAAAGCTTTGCAACATGGGGGTATCCACATAACCGGGGCAGATCGCATTGACACGAATATTTTCCGGCCCGTGATCGCAGGCCATCGCTCTTGTCAACGCATGCACCGCTCCCTTAGTTGCACAATAAGCGGCCAACGACGGATCAGCGATGAAACCGTCGTAAGAACCAAAATTGATGATGGAACCGGACCCAGCCTTACGCATGAGTGGTAACGCGTACTTAGAAGTTAGAAAAGTGCCGGTAACGTTGATGGCAAAGATATGATTCCAGTCCTGCAGCGAAGTCTCCTCGATAGTTTTCTCTATCTCGATGCCTGCCGCGTTGACCAGGATATCCAGCTTGTTCGCATCCGTTTCGACCTGCCGCATAACAGCTTTGGCATCTTCTTCAAGGGTTACATCGTGTTTAATGTAACGCACGTCCTCGGATTGTTGATCGGCTTGCGCAACGTCGGTTGCATACACGGTCGCACCTTCGCGCACAAAGCGTTGACATATTGCCCAGCCAATGCCACCACACCCGCCGGTCACTACGGCGACTTTGCCTTGCAGGTAATTCTCGCGCACGGCACTGGGGGTAGTGTGCGTCATCATAATTCACCACTACTTTTATAAGCACCCAGAACCAGGCCGTGAAAATGATGCACCGCATGCTCACTCAATCCGCTGCCTTCAGGGTCAATCAGATAACGCCCTTGATTGAACGCCGGCGTACACATGCCGCGTTGCACACTCTCCACCAGACTAATATCTTCCGGCTGTAGAACATCATCTATAAACTTGATCGCCTCGCGTTCTGCATCGTTAGGCTCTGCTGTTTCGAAAAAGAAGTCGAATATTTCGTGGGTTTGCTCCGGACCTATCGGATAAAACCGCCACACCATGAAGTTACCCCGACCCGGGTAGCGCATTAACGTGGTGTTTGGCCACAAGTACCACACCGCGTGGTCCGTAACACTGGCATCGTCGACGGCGTAAGCTTTATTATTGCCTCGCCCGGCTTTCGCCATGTGACTTGAATAAATGCCATAAGTTTTAACTTTATAGGTATCCATCTCGACCAGAGTACAGAAATCGCGATGCGCAACCGGACAGTGACAACACTCCAAAAAATTGTCCACGACCGCCTTCCAATTGGCTTTAATGTTATATGTCAGACGGTGCGCGAATGTCAGGTTCTCCAGGTCCGGCGCATAACCCATAATTTCTTTGGCCAGTTCACCGGATTGTTCGGCAAGCGGCTTTGCCTGTGGATTGAGATTGACGAAAACCAGGTGACAAAAAACCTCTAACTGCACCTGGCTAAGACAAATCTCATCTTTGTTAAAATTTTCTATGTGGTCCGAGTGTCTGGCTCTCGACAACCGACCGTCCAGGTTATAGACCCAGGCATGGTAAGGACAGGTAATGACCCTGGTTTTTCCCTCGCCCTTAAGTAATTCATGTCCTCGATGCTTGCATACATTGTAGAAGGCTCGTAACTCCCCATCCGAATCCCGGCAAGCGACAATGCCTTGCCCCTGAATATCGGCAGCGACATAACTACCGGGTTCGCGCAGCTTTTCTTCATGGCATAGGAATTGCCAACTATTGTGAAAAATTTGTTGTCGCTCTAGCTTGAGAAATACAGGATCGACATAGCAATCGGTATGGATCGACCATGATCGGGCCGCTTCCGGTTGGTAACCCTTGCTAACCATGTCCAGTAATTTTCGATTGGAACCCATAATCGTTCTCCTCTACCTATATCTAAGTGACGTATGTCATCGAGTGCAGCCTAACAATTCATATTGATACAGGCCTAGCATTTTTCGCCACTAAACATGCAATAATCGCCACATGATCGGAGATTCAAAACATCAAGTCCAGCTGGCGAAAGCGCCTCTATTGACGCGAATCGCCATGCTCTTATTACCCGATTTCAACAGCATGGCTGCACAGGCGTTTATTGACCCGTTTCGAGCCGCAAACTATATCCACGGAGATACGCTGTTTCGCTGGGAGTTTTTATCCTTGGATGGCGAATATGTTCAGGCGAGCAATGCATTGATTATCGGTCAAACGCGACCTTTTCATGAAACCGAATGCGACTTTGACATTGTGGTTATCAATGCAAGCTGGGCGCCGGAGCGTTTCAAGAACAACAAATTGCAAGCGTGGTTGCGTCGTATGGAAAAATGCAACGCGGCTTTGATCGGTCTCGATACGGGTGCGTTTGTGCTTGCCTTCGCCGGACTATTAAAAGGACATCAAGCTGCGGTTCACTACGAACACATGGAATCGTTCCGCGAGTTGTTTCCTGATATTCGCTTAGAGCAGCAACTTTTTATAATCGATAAAAATCGACTTACCTGCTGCGGTGGACTCGCCGCAGCAGACTTAGCTATGGAAGTCTTGCGCAGCCTGCATGGAATCAATCTCGCAAATGCTGTTGCTCATTATATTTTTCTTGAAAGACTGCGCGCAGGGGAAGAAGGACAACGGCCCAGGACGCATGAACCGATTGGGTACACTGTCCCTGAACGACTACGCGAAGCGATGTTGCTCATGGAACGAAACCTGGAAGAGCCACTGGGAATTACGGAAGTCGCGCAACATATGGAACTGTCCCAGCGTCAACTGGAGCGGTTATTTCGGCGACACACGGGTTTAACACCGTTGCGTTACTATATTAACGTTCGTCTTGACCGGGCGCGTGGGCTGATTACGCAAACGGAATTATCAATTACCGAAATCGCAAACGCCTGTGGCTTCACCAGCACCGAACAACTAACCCGTGCTTACAAAACACGATTTGGTACTACACCTACAAAGGATAAAACAGAAGGACGCATACCTTTTCAATACCGTTCCTTTCCGCAGTATTTGGGTGTTTGATATATTGAATATTGATGACGGTTCTAAACCGCTAGCCTCTGTTTATTCATTATAGAATACCGTTAGTTCTACAACAAATTAACGACCATGATGACGACCAAAGCGAAAGGATCACCTAAAGAGGTTGGAAACCAAAGAGAATCTGTTGCTACCAGAATGTTAGAGGTCGCCCTTGATTTATTCTCAGAAAAAGACTACTCAACAGTCACCATTTCTGAAATTGCAAAACAAAGTGGTGTTACTCATGCACTAGTTTACTACTACTTCCATAACAAAGAACAACTATTCCATTCCGCGATTCAAAACTCCATCTCACAAACAATTCACAATTACAATGTTATCAAGGAACGCCATAATAACCCCGTCGATTTATTGAACGATTGGCTAGATAACAACATTCAATTATCCGGTTCACTACGAAAACTAGTAAAAATAATGTTCGACTATTCAGAGGGTCGTGGCCGGTCACCTTCAGTTGAACAAGACATAATAAATTTTTACGATCAGGAGAAGAAAATAATCGCGGATTGCGTACGCGATGGCATTCGAGAAGGATTGTTCGAGAAGACGGACCCAAAAAACCTAGCGCGATTTGTGTCAACTCATATTGATGGCATTTTTTACGGATCGATTGTCCGACCCGACGTAAAAATTACTCAATCTATGAACGATTTAAAAAAGACTTTGTGGGCTCAGCTAGGCTATGTTGCAACTTAAGATATGAAACTAATTGACTAGTCAGTCAAATATTGTTGATAATTGCTCATCAAACAATTTAAGAGGATAGAGATATGGCTCATGACAGTTACCTCACCTACGGAAAGCGTGAAGGGCAAGATGATTTCCCAACCCATCTTATCTCTGGCATTCCATCTTTTCTGAAAGGCGATGTGGTTCCACCAGAAACACAGCAACTAAAGAACAAAGGTGTAAAGGCCGCGGTACTCGGCCTACCCTGGGAACACACTAACACTTGCCGTCCCGGTGCATCCATGGGTCCACGAGCCATTCGATGTGCGACAGATCATTACATTAGTCATCACGGCGAATTTCAAGTCGACTTATTCGATGCCTTGAATTTAGTCGATTGTGGCGATGTACAAATAATTCCAGGTAATGCGCATCGTACATTCGATCGCGCTGAAGAATGTATTACCAACATAGTTAACGCGGGAGCTATTCCGTTCGTATTCGGTGGCGATGACTCCTGCCCTATTCCAGTAACCTCCGCTTTGTCGAAAACCTGTACCAGCGGTGGCTTAGCGTATATTCACTTTGACTCGCACATGGATACCGCAAAAGATGTCGGAGGCGAGGAGCTAAATCATGCGTGCCCCGTCAGTCGTACTGCGGAGTTGCCGAATTGTAAAAAGGTCGCCTTGCTCGGGATGAACGGCGCACTCAATCCACCACAAGAACGAGAATTTGTCGATGAACACGGTATTCTCATGTTTACAATATGGGATATCGAGGAACAAGGTGTACAAGCTGTCGCGGATCAAGTCATCGATTTTGTCTGGACAGATGAAGTCGAAAAGGTTGTGTTACATACGGATCTCGATTGTATGGATCAGGCTTTTGTTCCAGGTATCACCACACCCGAAACCGGCGGCATGACACCCAGAGAAATGATAAAGTTTGTTCGCGCGTTTGCGCGGCGTGGCATTGACGCCTATGTGATTACCGAATGCAGCCCGGTTTACGATCCCGCAAACAATGCGGCCAGGGTTGCAGTAAGGTTAGCCATGGATGTTATGGGTACAATCGCAAATCCAAATGGAAAGGGCCGAGTCTAACGTGTTTGCGATTGTCAAATTACGAACTTAGGACAACAATGTAATAAATTAAATTTTAAACTAAACAACTCAATTAATTTGGAGGGGATAACCATGAATTCAATTTACAGTCCCAGAAAACAAGAATTTTCGCGTCGTCAATTTTTATCCGGAATGGCCAGTCTTGCGGCAACCACAACGTTGTGGCCCACGGTTGCCCGCGCGGAAGATGAATTAAATATCTTGGTTTGGTGCGATCATGCTGACCCAAAGCTCATCGAACCCTTTCAGCAAAAACACAATGTCAAAGTAAATGTAAAAACCTACGAAGGAACCGGTACGGCTTTATCCCTCATTGAACAATCACGGCCCGGTGATTGGGATGTATTTGTTATTGATGCACCAGATGTTCCCCAAGTCGCAAAACAAGGGATTCTGGCCGAATTAGTCAAGGACGATTACCCGTGGAATGATATTTTCGAACAGATTCGCAACGCGCCCTACAATTCCGTTGACGGGAAGTTGTATGCGGTGCCCGAGAAGTTTGGATACTACGGCGTTGCTTATAACGATAGTAAAGTTGAGGCGACCGACATGAGTCAGCCGGGTGTTTTTTGGAACGATAAATACAGTGGCCGCATGGCGGTGTATGACTATTACTTCCCCGTTATCCAAATGATCGCGATATCCCAAGGCATGAAACCCGCCGATGTTACTGTCGATAATTTGGAACAGGTTATTCGTCCGAAATTGCTCGAAATGAAACCCCTGGTGTCCTTGGTGGGCGATATTGTTGGCGTGCAAAACGCATTGGTAAACGGCAATGTCGATATGATCGTCGGCGGCGCCGAATATACAGTGTCCGTCTTAACAACCGAAAACCCGGATTTGCAGTGGACCATTAATAATAACGGCGGTTTGATTTGGACCCAGGGTCTGGCGATATTCCAAGACTCCACCAAGAAAGACCTCGCTAATGAGTTTGTAAAGTGGGTTATCAGCCCCGAAGGTCAAGCGTCGCTCGCGACATCAGAGTGTTATTGGGCGATGCCGACTAATTCGACCACGCCGCTCAGTGACGAACAAAAACAAATTCTGCGCTGGGACGAACAACCGGGATTTTTGGAAAAATCTTACCTATCTTTCCTTACCGAGCCTGAGCTGGATCAGGCGATGCTGGATTTGTGGACGGAGTTCCTTCAGTCTTAATCAGCTAGTCTTTCATGACAGAAATCGTACACCCCTACAAACGTAGGGGTTTCGATTTTTCGCGTTGGGCGATTACGCCAGCGTTATGCGTAACCGCCCTATTTTTCGTTGTACCACTTGTAATAATGGTCGCGGTCAGCTTCTGGCAACGGCTGGGTGGAAAATTACAAGCGACGTGGACATGGGCGAACTACGAAAAGTTCTTTTCCCGCGGTTATCTGGTCGATGCTCTATTCAATTCAATCGAAGTCGCGCTTATTACGACGGTCGTAAGCATCTTACTAGCCTATCCTCTGGCATACATCATCGCGTACCGAATTCCACGGCATTGGCAACGATTTGCATTGATTCTGGCCATACTGCCCTTTTGGACATCTTATGTCGTGCGATCCTACAGTTGGTTATTAGTGCTGTCCGAAAACGGGTTTATCAACACGACATTATTGTCAATAGGAATTATTGACCAACCATTGTCGTTAGGATACAACCGCGGTGCCACCGTCCTTGGCTTTGTGCATTTTTTCACGATGCTGCTCACGCTAACCATCTATGCAAACTTGATACAAATTAACCCCTCTTATCGGCGTGCCGCGGCTGATTTGGGTGCGTCCGGAGTACAAACTTTTTTAAGAGTGACTCTACCGCTTAGTATTCCAGGAATCGCGGTGGGTGCGTTTTTGACATTTGTCATCACTATAGGGGATTACATCACCCCGCAGATTCTCGGCGGGAACACCGAAGTATTAATCCCGCAAGCCATAATGCTGCAAATTGGGCGTGCAGCCAATTTCCCCATGGCGTCCGTCATGAGCGTAACGCTGATGTTAGTCGTCACCATAACGTATCTCGTATTCGCACGCCATTTGAAAATGGATCGATTGTGAAAACGATACGCTGGAAACACCTCCCGAGCAGTCTATACCTACTGCTGCTTTTTGTGTTTATTTACTTACCGGTTCTCATATTAATATTGTTTTCTTTTCAAGACGGCCTGACACCGGTACCACCGTTCAAAGGCCCCAGCTTGCAATGGTACGATCGGTTGTTCAGCAACAGTCGGCTAATGGAATCGTTACTTAATTCAGTTGTCGTCGCCTGTATTTCCGCCCTTGTTGCCACCATCCTCGGCTTTCTTGCGGCGTATACCTTGGCCCGGCGTTCTCTACGCTTCGCCAGCGCGGCGCGATATTTGTTAATGGCACCGATCACGGTTTCCTATCTTATTATCGGGATAGGTTTATTAATTACGTTTAATGTTCTGGGCGTTTCTAAATCGCTTGCGGTTGTAACCATCGGACATATCGTTATTAACTTACCGTTGTGCTTTGCTATTGTATTTTCGCAAATGGGGAACCATCAAAAAAATATCGAGCGGGCTGCGCATGACCTCGGTGCCAACGACATTCAAACGCTGCTTCTGATTACGGTTCCAATGTTACGGCCCGCGTTGTTCGCCTCGTTCTGTATCGCCGCGACTTTGTCCTGGGATGAATTTATTATCGCTTTTCTACTCAGCCGCTTCGATATCACACTTCCGGTCATCATTTTTGAAATGCTACGAGCAGGGTTGACACCAGAAGTCAATGCAGCGGGGACCGTTGTCTTTGCCATCTCGATTACAACGGTGTTATTTGCGATATTGATGAGTACGCGAAAACGATAAATGCGAGACGCTCTTGTCGAACTAAAACAAGTACGTAAAGAGTATGGTGATTTGGTCGCCATCCACTCAATCGACCTTACCATCGTAAAAGGGCAGTTTGTCGTCTTGCTTGGACCTTCCGGCAGCGGGAAGACAACGCTTCTTTCGATTCTTGGCGGATTTGTAACACCCACGTCAGGCACCGTTAGCATTGCCGGTCAAGACTACACGTTCGTACCGCCTGCGAAACGACCGACGGTGACCGTGTTTCAAGATTACGCGCTATTCCCACACATGAACGTCAGTGACAATGTGGGTTTCGGTTTGGCAATGCAAAACGTTAGCAAGCTGGAACGAGGTAATCGTGTTAATGAAGCACTTCGACTCGTTGGACTGGAAGATTATGGAGAACGCCGAGTCCATGAACTATCCGGAGGACAACGGCAACGGGTCGCACTAGCGAGAGCCGTTGCCGTGGAACCCGCCGTCCTATTGCTCGACGAACCGTTGGGAGCTTTGGACTTAAATTTGCGGCGGCAAATGCAAGACGAACTCGTCGGCTTGCAAAAACAATTGGGCACAACGTTTGTTCATGTCACACACGATCAGGATGAGGCGATGAGCATTGCGGACATTATCGTGGTCATCAATCAAGGTCGAATAGAGGACATAGGACCGCCCGATCAGGTCTATCAACGGCCCAAAACACGATTCTCCGCGACTTTTATGGGTGAAAGTAATGTAGTCAGCGGACAACCAGAGAAAGATGATGGCGGCTATTTATTTATCAACTCACCGCTTGGACGTCTTCCTGCTAACGGCATGGTAAATTCAAATGAAGAAGTTTATGTATCCATACGACCGGAGAATCTTCGCACGGAAAAACCACAATCCGAAGCAATCAGCATTGGCGATGTGCGAATTACAGAACGTGTATTTCAAGGAGCGCATGTGCGTTTACGCGGACACAGTGTGAATTGCCCGAATCAAACGCTGCTCATCCGGTCCGACATTCATGTTGCACCCCAGGTCGACGAGGACGTGACGTTGTTTGTTCGACCGGATGATATTGTCATCTTAAACGAGTAGTAATGAATAGAACTATGACAGACAAAAAAAGCATCCTTGCAATCAGCTCAAGTCCACGGCGAAACGGCAACTCAGTACGCTTGTTGGAATCCGCCGTAGACGGCGTAAAACAGGCGGGGCATTATGTCGAATTCATCTATTTGGCGGACTGGATGACAGGTTTCTTGCGCGATTGCAAAGAGTGCCGCTCCGATACCGGCGAGTGCACTATCCAGGACCGGTACTATGAGTTGTTCATGGAAAAATTTTTGCCCGCCGACGCGATGATATACGCTACACCGCTGTGGTGGTATGGCATGTCCGGTCAATTGAAAAGCTTTTTCGATCGAATGTTCTGTTACGTCGCGTTTTCCTACCCTCATTCCGAGCGTGTGGCCAAGAAGATCATGGGAAAACGCGTCGCGATGGTGATGAGTGCCGAAGAAAGCAACTTCGGTGCACGTCTCGCAGTCGTCAAACATATGCACGAATTATGCAGATACCTGCATCATTCTTTCGTCGGGTTTGTCACTGGCATTGGCAATCGCCGGGGAGACGTCACGGTCGATCCATTGGAACCGGAACATGAAGCATTCAAACTCGGGCAACGGCTTTTTCAAATAGAACCCACAGATTATCAGTTAGATACAGAGCGTTCATCCAGCGTGTGGGAAAACGGGGTCGATCGCTTGCCCGGTTATTGGCGCTAATCTACATACCCGATTGCATTACCCATGACTGATATTGAATCAACGCGAAAAGAACTCGTTGACGCCGGCGTAAAGTATGTATTCGGAAGTTACGTCGATATTCACGGCGTACCGAAATCCAAAGCAGTGCCCATTGAACACCTGGATGACATGCTCGCGGGCTCGGAGTTGTACACCGTCGGTGCGCTCGAAGGCATGGGTGAGCTAGGTCCGAACGAAGACGAATGTGTCAGCATCCCCGATCCGTCTACCTTTGTCGTTCTGCCTTGGGATACACGGTACGCCATCGCCTCGACCGATCTTTACTTTTACGATCAACGTTACGATCACGACAGCAGGTGGATCCTTCAACAACAGATTGATGCGGCAAACCAACAGGGATTTGTCATGAACATGGGCGTAGAACCCGAGGTTTATGTTTTGCGCCAGGTGGACGGCGAATGGCAACCCTTTGTCAGCGAGGATAGAGAAAATTTACCCACGCGTGGCTACGACTTGGAAACCACTATTCTGGCTGACTCATTCCTGGCGCCGATGGTTGACTATATGAACACCATGGGATGGGATGTTTATTCATTTGATCATGAAGGCGGCGATGGTCAGTACGAATTCGACTTTCGTTATACCGATGCAATGACAATGGCCGATCGCATGATCATTTTTCGGCTTATGGCCAAACACGTTGCGCGCAGCATTGATTGTATCGCGTCATTTATGCCAAAACCGTGGTCGGACGCCTTTGGCTCGGGTGCACATATGAATGTGAGCCTGGCCGACAAAAATTCTGACAAGAATCTATTTGAATCGCACAACAAAAACGACAGCCCAGGAGGACGCGGTTATTCGGAACTGGCGTATCGCTTTACCGCGGGTGTACTCAAACACGCGGGCGCGATAACCGCGGTCGTCTGCCCTACCGTCAATTCCTATAAACGGCTGGAACCCTATGGCCGTATGCGCGAGATGTCATGGGCACCTGTGTACCAGGCATATGGCCACAACAACCGCACTCTGATTTGTCGCCTGCCGATGAATCGTTATTGTCTGGAAGTACGCCAGGCGGACAGCGCATGCAATTTTTATCTCGGTACAGCCATGGTGTTAGCAGCAGGATTAGAAGGCATCCGGGAAAAACTCGACCCGGGCGAACCGGTTGACTTCAATACTTATGACATGGATGACACGAAACTCGCACAACTTAATATTCACCGGCTACCACAAACATTCGCGGCCGCGCTGGATCAATTCGAGAACGATGCGCTAGCCAAACAAGTTTTTGGCGATGCGTTTCACGACACCTTTCTGAAATACAAACGAGCGGAATGGCATAACTACAATCTGGAAGTGTCTACGTGGGAACGCAATTATTATCTCCAGCTTTGGTGAGCCACTAACAGACCTTTTAGAGAAATAACGAACTAGAGTCGTGTTAAGAACCCATCGACATATCCCACTTCATAGATTAAGTGAATCCCAATAACCGCCGCAACTAACCCGGCACACAGTTGAATTCCGTTAATAAGCGCGGAAGAACGTGTGCATGACCAACGAAGCGGCACGCAAATCACCAATGACAATACTGCCATGCCTATAATCGAGCCTGCACCAAATAAAATGATATAGGCTACCCCCGACCAAAATGACACGGCCGATTGCAAAACAATCAGTATTAGTGCAGCCGAACCCGCCATACCGTGCAGAAGCCCGATAAATAGTGCACGAAAAGGAAAACTCCGATGCAAATGGTTGTGGGATTCCAATTCATGATGCGAATGAGCATGAGTATGCACCGTTCCGTCGTCATGAGTATGTGGATGAATATGTATGCGTTGGCGATATACCCGTCGCAGGACATCAACAGCTAACCACAATAACGCGAAACCAACGATCAACTCCAATATGCTCGCAATAGTTTGTGGAATAGTTTCCTCCAAACTGAGCACAAAACCCCCTATTATCAGCAACGTAACACTGTGCCCGATTCCCCAAGCGGCGCCATGACGCAATCCTTCAGACAAAGATCTAGATTGAGAACTAATTGCGGCGACAGCGGCTAGATGATCAGCCTCCAACGCGTGGCGCAGCCCGAATAAAAACCCAACAAATAGCAGCGTGACCATTTTTATTATTGTGCCATCACTTCGGATCGATGCCCTAGCTTACCCTCAACCGTCATTGTCCCCAAGGCATCGAGAATCACCCTGCAAGCCAATTGCGCGGTGTTGTCATTGACATCGTAGGGAGGAGACACTTCTACCACCTCCATTCCGCACAATCCTTCCCGCGCGATCAATCGCACCATTTCAAGTGCTTCACGTGGCAGTAAACCGCCCGGTTCCGGTGTTCCGGTTCCAGGAGCAAAACCCGGATCGATAGAATCGATATCAAATGAGAGAAAAACTGCTTTCGCATCTTTCCAGGCAATTTCCAAGGCGCGTTCGGCCGCCCCTTTCGATCCCAGTTCTTCAATATCCGTCATGGTCATAACACTACTACCACGATCATTGGCCACTTTTGAGCCGGGCCGGGAACCGTACCAACCACCGATACCCATTTGTACCAAATTTTTCGGTGGGCAATTGGATAAACCATAGTCATGCATATGACTATGGTCGTGATGCGACCCACCACGATCCACACTCTCGTGGCCGTTCGACGTCCAAAACCACGGCGTCGTATGCATTCGTTCATCCATATCCATGTCTTGCATATCGATATGTCGATCGATATGAATAATGCCGACATTACCGTCGATATGTGGCGCGATCCCTCTCACATTGGGATAACCCAAACTATGATCACCACCCAACAAAACGGGAAAAGCTCCCGATGTATAAACGTGAGATACCGCTTTTGACACTTGATCGAAAGTTTTTTCGATATTGCCAGGAATCACGAACACATCTCCCGCGTCGCAAATATCAAGTTCCTCGAAAAGATCGACCGCACCGTCGACGGAATACCCGTCGTACACGGCGGAGATCCTGCGGACAGCTTGGGGGCCGAAACGGGTGCCAGGCCGGTATGTGGTGCCGGTATCGAACGGTATCCCGAGAAACGCCACTTCATAGTCACCTACCCTGCGAATATCTTCACAGTACGGCGCTTTCATAAAGGTATTGATACCGGCGAACGCGGGTTGATGCCCACGGCTAAACAAGGAGATGGTGCGGTCGTTGATTGAATCGGCCGCCTCAAGCCCCAATTCCAGACAGCGTTTTATTTCTTCGTCTTGTTTTTTCTGAGAGATTTTTTGCAGTCGTTTTAGATTTCGGTTTCCACGAAATTCACCGGTTGTTTTATCTGGCATTTCTTATTTCCTATTCAAAAAAGTTATTAGTAAACTGAGTTTCACAATCTTTCTGATCTCAAAGGTGTGATGTGCAGCACGAACATTAATGGAGAAAGCTTTAGTCAATTCCCAAGCGCCCAATCCATTGATTTGATGAAAAGGTATCAGTGATCCCATCATCGGCAAGTACCTGCAGCACGGATGTATCAATGCCTTTTGATGCATCAGCTTTGCTGTCCATGACGTTGGCTTCCACATAGATATCACCGAATAACTCCCAAGTTTCCAGCGCATATCCCGCGGCGCAATCTGGTGCGCCGTTGAATAATTCTTTTCCCCAGCCACTGGGTTCTACCGGTGCAGGGTCAATATTCTCCGGCAGGCTGGCACAAAGTGGCGCACCTCCAAGGCCAAACGCACCAAGATTTTGTGCGGCATTTAACATCACCGCACCATTTTGCGTCTCTTTAACGTCACTGACCGGCCAATCCAACCCTTTAGCGATGATCTCATTACCTTCTTCTGGATTGCTCTTCCACCAATCGACCGCTTCAAACCAAGCTCGCAGTAACTCTTTGGCGACTTCTGGTTTGTCCTCGAGCCATCGACTATTACAGGCAATTGATTCGGAGATCAGTCCACGTTCCCATGTCTTATCGGTTCGACTCGTTTTCAACACGTGCGAGCCTGGCCTACCTAGCGATTGACGTGAAAACGGAACGTAATTGACATCAATGTCCAAAGCGCCGCTGACAAATGCCGCCGCGCTGTCCTGAGGTAGGAGAATGCTGTGCGATAACTCGCTGTAATCAATGCCCGCCTTCTTGAGCGTCAACAACATCCACATATGATTTAGGAAAGCATAGTCTGCACCGTAACTTTTGCCTGGAAAATCGTCCACGGAACTGATTTCTTCGCTGACAACCATCTCGTCAAGTCCGTAGGACATAGCTGGAATCGCGATGACTTTAACTGGCACATCTGCAGCCACTGCAACCACAAGCGAGTCGAGAGTGTTCATCATGCACTGGAGTTCTGCGCTTGATATCGCCGCGTTCTTCGCGGTAATGTCTTCAATGATTTGCACTTCCAAATCAATTCCTTTCGTCATCTCTTTCTCCTTTACGATATACCATGGGGCATAGGGAGAAAATGAAATGATTGCGATGTTGACCTTCTCGTTGGAATAGCTTGATAACGGCAGCCCAAAGACACTTACCAACAGTAATACCTTAAGTTTTTTAAATGAGTTTTTCATAATAGGTTCCAAGTTTTGACTGTTAATGTTTGAACAACTGTTGGTTATACTTAAACATAGGCAAACAAGTGGGAAAACACCTTTTCATATATGAATAACATCGATTGTGTCTATGCATCGAAATGACAATCTCTCACACCAATTTTGCAAAATCACTCGACTGGAACTTACTGAAGATTTTCCACGAAATTGTGAAATCGAAAGGCGTGACCTCAGCGTCAGTCAGTCTATCAAGGAAACAATCTACCATTAGCCATTCTCTCAAGAAACTCGAAAATGAACTAGGGGTAATCCTGTGCCTCAGGGGACCAAGAGGTTTTGAACTGACCGACGAAGGTCAATTTCTTTTCGAGCAATGTGATCCGATCTTTAAACGTGTAGATGGCATCCAAAGCAATATCGACAATCTAATGGAAGATATTCACGGACAAATCAAGATTCAAATGATCAGTAATATTGTATGTTCTAAACTGGACATCATATTTGAAAGCTTTGTAGCACAATATCCACATGTTGAGTTAGATATAGAAATTGTGCCGTGGGAAGGAATATCGAAGGCGGTTCTCAGGGGCAACATTGATATCGGTATTTCGCCCATTAGCATTAAAAATCAGGAGCTTTGCTATGACCTATTGTTCAAGGAACATCATCGAGCCTACTGCTGCAAGGGTCATCGATTATTTGGCAAAAAAGTTAAAAAGTTTGAGAATCTTAGCGAAGAAAAATTCGTATTGACGGGAACAGATGAACCCGAACAGCTAACCAAATTTCGAATGAAATATCACTTGGGGCACCATGTTGGCGGAGCTTCTTCCAGTCTCGAAGAGGCGAAAAGGCTCACGCTTTCAGGGGCAGGAATATGTTTTTTACCCGAGGGCTTTACCGATACCGAAGTTAAACAAAAGAAACTGTGGCCAATAACTCCCCTTATAGAAGATCTTGCCTTAAATGTTTTCGTAATTTCGCATCCAAAAACTCCAATGCGAATGACTCTGCAGTGCTTTCAGAAGGTAGTTACGAAAACCCTCGGCCCCTGAAACAGAAGCAAACGGTAACACCCCAATATGAACTCTAAAGTCATATACAGCCCACGTTCACTTCGCGAACCTATTGCCACGCAACCCACCGCTGTAGACTACTCCAAATTTGATTATCACACCACATTGTTCATCCGATGATGTCGAGTACTGCACCCCACGAACACTCGATCTCATCTTCGATAACATAACGCGTTTTATAGCTGGACAACCACTGAAAAACTGCGTGAGCAGAAAACTTGAATATTAATCAAGTACCAACCCGAGTCGAGCAACCCGCGGTCCTCACAATTTACTTAATCTATTTAAAGAGAAATTATTATTGAATTCCGATTAACCGCGTGCTTTCGGCCATTTACGGACCCCTTGCTAGTGGCTGAATAGGTCTGATAACGCTTAAAACCAGACTTTACTGACCTTAGACTGCCCAAAGGGACTATACACACCTGACTTATACGCAATAGAACGGTCATTCAATAGAGATTAGCTCGATCGTTGTTACAGTTTTGAAGTGGATAGCGTTAATGATGTTTGTCACAGTGGAGCTAACCAGGCCCACCTTTGGACAGATGATGGCCACTTCATGTTGACGCTCACCTACCCGTTGACTTAGATCGGTTCGATCACCATTGATACGGCTAATTTGTAGACAATCTTGAAAGCTGCCAGCGGGTACCGAATAATCGATAACGGCATCTAAGGTGTCTTCGTCCCAGAAATCGCTTCCTTTCCACGTTTGCCCGACCTGAACACCGGGCGGCAATATCAGGCTGCGCACCTGCTTTCCATTGTCATCATTGCTGAGCGAGTAGTATCCATTCCCCTCGTGGACATAATATGTTTCATATCCTGTTGGAAAATCCTTGAGCTCTTTCGTATGAGTCGTAACGGTTAGCTTATTTTTGCCATCCACTGATTTTAATCCTCCGTGCATCTGGACTAATCGACCTTCGAAACTCCACTCACTCGTGTTCATATTTTCCAGACCGCTCTCTGTTCTACTGGAGTACTGAAAGATCTTGGTGGTGTTCTCCGGTTCGAAATAGTTCGAGATGTCGAGCGCGAAAGCCTTCGCGGAGACAAGAACAACAATGGAGCAACCAAAGAGAAAAAGAACACCCTGTTCAGAGCCAAACTTCGATAAGCGCTCAATTAGGTCTCGCTTACTCATTTGAAGCAGCCTTTGCGAATAAATCGTTTACGAAAAAAAGAGAACAGCTTTCGCAACCAAAACAATCGATATTCTTCTTTTAACTCTGTAAATTTAGCGAATAAATCTCGTTTGTTAGCACACTGGATTGCGATATTAGCGCGGTTTTTGGCCTTAAATCACTAAATGCACATTGAAAGTATGCAAACAGTTGGGCAACGACGAAGCAGTTTTCAAGCCACAAACAATATTCTACGTTCAGCGTATAACGGTAGGTCATCCAACGATCCGAGCTATTAAAGTTCTCGTGCTAGTCGATACGATATTGATGTGACTTCACCGCCAACAATTTGTGAAAACCACTCGGCATCCGGTGTTTTTAGGGTGTGAAATAAGTGAGTATGGCACGAACAACCAGTACAACCAATTAACATGTAAAATAGTTCAAATAATAGTGGATTCATTAGACGACACGCCATAGGAGGATTTCCATGAAACGCAACAGATCGAAATATCCAATCTCATTCCCTTATCTCGCCACGTTTCATTTGACGCTTTCCGTCCTTGCCCTGTCATCGACATCTTTATGGGCCGGGGATATCGACCCGTGTACGCTGCTGACGAAAGCAGATGCCAAGAAGATACTAGGAAGTGCTGTGGACGATCCGGTCAAGACCGGGGAGAGCCATTGTGGTTATGCTAACGCAGCCTACGAATCGGTCGCGGTCAGTGTTGAGAATGCCAGTGCCTTTCGTAGTACCGGTGCACAGGAGCTAGCCGATAAGCTAAACGAGATTCAAAGTAACAGCAGTTTTACTGCGAACTATCCGCCTTGGCAGCCTATCGCCATTGAGGGGTATGTCGCCGTTGCGCAGGATCTACCTGACATGAGTATGGGCAATGTCCGTATCGCAAAGGACGATCTGGGTTTGTTGGTGGTAGCTCCTACTGTAGAGCAGGCAGTGGAACTCGCACAAACACTAATTTCGCGCTTGCCTTAATGAGAATGCAAACGGTTAACCACCAAATCTCAATGGGCATAGACGACGTTTAGGTTTGGCTCACGTATATCTCTTTACTTTCCGGCCAGCAAGAGACCCTTTATGAACTATAAAAATGGGTCGGCTTACGGTTGTGTTCCGGGCTAATTGTCTTGGATGAAGTAGTTATAAGCTATTGGTTTCTTGCAATTTAGCCTGAAATAGTGAAATCTCATTCTGCGGAGACTAATTCTGCCCCTCTTTAGCGCCCAATTTCCTCGACTCCTGGATCAATCCTGTATGGCCTTTGTCTATTGCGTAGTCTAAAACACTTTTTCCATGCACGTCGAACGTGTTTATGTCAGCGCCATACGAAATGAGGGTATCGATCGTTTCGAATCCAACTTTAACATCGATTTTGTTAATCACCATCATGAGTGGAGTCACATAGTTAATGTATGTGCCCTGTGCCTTGATGGATCGCAAATCAGGCGAATTAACATGATTTAGAAGTAGTTCCAGGACTTCTACTCGATTATCCCAAGTACGAACACCAGCTTCCGCGATAACCATCCCCGTTACACAAGCCCCATGATCGAGTAAAATTTTTATTGAAGATGGATCACCGTGGTTAATAGCGCTTCTGAGTGAGTAAACCAGGTTTGCCGGATTTTTCACCCGGTGTGCAAGATAATTAACCATCTCAGGATCACGGTGGACAGCCTTTCTGACAAATGCGGAGACTTGCCACTGGGGGATCTGGTTCCCAGCGTTTGTCCAAAGAATTTTCAGGACTTCAAAGTGGCCATTATCGGCTGCGAATGTCCACGCCGTGCGACCTTTGCTGGTGCGCACTACGATGTCGACACCTGCGTTTACCAATTCCTGTACGACTTGTTCGTGTCCGTTTTCAGCGGCAAATATTAGCGCTGTTTTTCCGCTCTCTGGCGCTTCGTGTAAATTAAAATTACAGCCGACGGACCCTTTATCAATATTTACACCGCGCTTTAATAAGCGTTTTACAGAATCTATTCGCCCATCTCTCGCGTAACGCATTAGACGGGTTTTCCCACGGTTTATTAAACAGGAGATAAATGCCGTCCCAGGTTTCCATTTTTCTCGTTCTTCCTGCTCGAGTCGTGTCACGTGTAACCACTCACGTCCACTCTTGCTAATCTGCCGATAGTCTGGACGCTAGATGGCTGAGTTTTTGGAATTCTATCCATTGGTACCCATAGGCACTTGAACCGGGGTACAGTCGAATACGCCTTACGCACCATTCATGCAGATTTGGGCAGTTCTCGCGTTTACCAAAAATAAGCTCGATCTCTTTGGGTGAGATGCTACCCCTGCTCGCGAGTAGACACATCCGCTCTGCAATGCCTGATGCCCGTAACTCAACTCCTTGAAATCGCCCACATTGCCCGCCTTTCCAATGAATATTGAATTTATCATCCAACATTTCTCGCAGCCAAACTTCAAAGGTAACTTTTGGCAGACTTGGTTCGACATCACTTACCAGTATTTCTTTGACCTCCAACGAAAATAGAGCGTCTGCCAGAACTTTTGCAGGAAAAATAAATACAAATATTGCGGTGACTAACGTTACCTGTAGTGTTTTAGGAAACATGATTTACAACTTCTCGACTTATATAGTCTTTAACTCTAAAGCAACACAGGTGGACAGAGCGTTTTTCGCGCGAGGTTGCGTATAAAGTTCCTTCGGGTATCAGTTACTAATACTTTCGACACGACGAAAAGAACGATGTTGTACTTTCGACCAACCTATTATGTCTTTTAGGTCGGTCTGATAATCGTTTTATAAAACGAGAACTACCGGCCAATATTCGGAAGCTTTAAGCTATCTCAAAAATAGTCCGTTATGTATCGAATATCAGAAAACCATAATTACGAATCCCTGACACGAATCCATGTTACACGGAACGTAAATAGTATCCAGAACCTCATCTACCGAAAATGCGGTACGTTACTGTGCAGCATTACTGACGATTTGTCCCAGGCTCAATGTCACGCATGGCGAGAAGCGCTGCGGCTAAAATCATAAGCGCGCCAGATACTCGGGTTATGAGCATTCCGGCATGGGCGCCGAGATAAGACAGTATCTTTGTCGCTGATGCCCCCATCGTGAGAAGGATTATGCCATCGATGACAAGATAGGTGGCACCGAGTACTACGATCTGCGGGACAAGCGGCGCATCGGGCTTTAAAAATTGAGGGAATAGCGCTGCGAAGAATGCTACGGCGTAGGGGTTTGCAGCGGCTGTCACGAATCCCCTTTTAACCAGCGAAGCGCTTCGATCAACTGGATTAAACTGTTTGCTCGCTCCTTCGTCGCATCATCGACAAGCCGAGCCAGAGTAAGTATCCGACACCTAACCACTTAACGATAACAAACAGATTGGCCGAGGCGGCAACAACGCCGACAAGGCCGAAACCCGCCAGCAGCATTTGGATGATGTTAGCTATGTGGTTTCCCACAATGACGGGCAGTGCGTTGCGGACTCCGAGCTTCATCGAATAAGCCATGTAAAGGAGCTGGCCCGGTCCAGGGGGATGTGCAAAAAAGACAAGCACAGTGGCCACGTAGGCAAAATAGATTTCGACAGAAATAATCATGTTTCGCTTCTAAACTGTTCTGCACGATGTTACGTAGTCAAATTAACTGCTTTTACAGTTTTGAAAGTATATTCGCGGCGTCACCTTCGAAACCAACCGCGCGCCCGGATAGCGGGTCGGGGATACCTGCATTGGTAAGATTTATCCGCACGAGTTTCCACGTGGGGTTTGCATAAACCAACCGCTCGCCCGGCCAGCGGATCACTGAGGGCGTGTTGAAACCCGCACCAACCTCAATTACCAATCCCCGCCAGTCTTGTGCTTCATTCAACCAGTTTTGTAATCGCCTGGCACTGGGTTCAAAATGATCAAAAATGAATGAGTCATCCGCTCTGACATTCGGAAATACCGGGCCACCACAATTGGGGCAATATGGAACAAGGTCTAAGTCAGTGAGTCGTTGTGTATCGGGATCCGTAGCTGTACGAATCTGGTCTATCTTATTTTTCCACGGCCAAACCTTACGCCAACAAGGCGTCGTACATTGTAACAGCGCATAATCCCCTTGCGGCGTAAAGATACGTTCAGGATCGAAGCCGTTACGCTCGAACATTGCATCGACATTAGATGTCATCACGAACGTGTTTTTGGGATCAATGTGGTTAGAAAGTTGATGCAGACTATCGTATACCGCCGTGTTCGGCCAACGAAAGCGAACCAGATCAACATGTGCCGCCCAATAACCCCATTGCAAATCCGGCGTCCAACTGTTGAATCCAATGAATTCATATTGAGTTCTAAATCCGTACTGAAGCATTGCGGGAAATTCGCGCGCGAACAGCTCGGTATCGGCATAGTTGATGCCCGCAGCAGCAGTCATCCCCGCCCCCGCTGTGAACAGAATATATTCAGCCTCGGCAACCCAGTTTCTGGCCAAGTCGAGCTTATCCCCATCCATCAAGTTACCAGGCACTCAATAAGTCCTCATATACTACAGCGTCCTCTGCCGAAAACAGGTTAAACACGATACGGTCGAACCGGTTCGGGTAGGTTTGCATCCAGTCTGCAATTGAGTTCAATGCAACCGTAGCGGCTTGATCCTTTGGATAGGCAAATACGCCGGTTGAAATCGCGCAAAAAGCGATTGTGCGGATTGATCCAACCTGCGCGGCAAGATCAAGACAAGATACATATGAGCGAGCAAGTTGCTCACGCACGAGTGTGCTCGGCTGTGATCCTCGACGTAACTGTGGGCCGACCGTATGCAGCACGTAGCGTGCCGGGAGTGCGTAGCCTCGGGTTATCTTTGCCTTACCGACCGGTTCAGGTGCTTGTTGCCGATCAATGATCACCGCACAGTCATCACGCAAGCGAGGACCTGCGGCGGAGTGAATCGCATTGTCGATACACGTATGGTTCGGGAGCCGACACCCCAGCAGTGCCGAATTGGCGGCATTCACGATAGCATCGGCGCCTGATCGCGTAATGTCGCCAACCCAGATGGTTGTATTATCCGCCGCAGGGTAATCACACTTGTACTGTGTGGCGATCGTAGGTAGTGAGTATGGATCGACACTCTGCCTACGTCTATTAGCGCCGAACGCGATTGTCTCGATACAGTCCATTAACTCGTCACTGAGTACACCTGGGTCTATCGGCGCAAGGACACCATGCAATATGTGCAGTGCTTCATATGTAGATGTTCCACTAGGCAGTGCAACTCCGAGATTCTGTATTACCGGACTTAAAAGCTCATGCCAATTCGATCTTAATACGATAATTGGCGCATCGTCGAGAAGAATCTCAGCACGATAGTCTGCAAGTGAAAGTGGCGCAGTAGTGATGATAGAAGTCCCCAATGAGATGTAGATACGTGATTCTCACTCAAGACTTTCTGAGTGAAAACTGCAAGTCAGGCGGCATAATGAACATGCGCCTGCCTGACGCGCTAACGCCTAGAATTTGCCATTACCGTTAGCAGACTCACTGGGAATTTCCTGAATGACATCCCAGTGTTCAACGATCTTGCCGTCATCAACACGAAACAGATCATAGAACGCGGAATGTTTGCCAAGAAATTCTCCCTCGGAGGCCGCTAGTACAAAGTTCCCCTCCGCAACGATGAAATGAGTTTTGCTGTAGGTCATCGGCTGACCTGCGTCCACCATTTCCTTGATCGCCGCATTCAATCCATCTAATCCATCAGCTACACCACTGTTATGTTGCAGATAGGTCTCGGTTGAGATGTAATCCGTGATCTTATCGGGTGCGGCGCCCTGAAGAACGTCTTTCACGAAATTGGTGACAAGTGCCTTATTTTCAGCAGTTTTGTCCAGATCCGTGATCTCAGTTGTACCATCAAACTGTGTCCGACCGGATGGGTTGGGAGGGGTGACAGGCGACAGATTGTCCCAATGCTCAGCAACTTTACCATCCTCAATACGGAAAACGTCAAACGCAGCCAGATGTTCCCCACCAAATAGTTTTGCATTTTTGTATTCATTGTGAACAACCACCATATCGCCTTCGGCGATCAGGCGGTGAGTGGTGGCTGTAATCCCGCTTTCTTTCAAAGCCGGAATGAAGCCAATCAGCGCCTCGCGTCCGGTCGGTACGGTTGGATTGTGCTGAATCAGGTCTTCTGCCATTGTTTTCTTGGCCTCATCCACGTCAAACGATACGAACAGGGACGCCATTTCTGCGACCGCTATGTCCTTTGGACTCTCTGCCAAAGCGGTTGTACCAGTACTGAGTGCGATTAATATTACACTTACTGTTTTTCGAATGATCTGTTTCATGTTCGGTTTCTCCTAATAAGACAGTTTAATAAATAGGTATTCTTATAGTATATAATTAATACCTAGTGTCAATTACGCACTTATAGGTGACTAAGTATGCTGAAGGTAACCGTGTTGGATAAAAAGGACGCTGCAAATTGCCCTTACCGCGATATCATCGATCGTGTAGGCGATAAATGGAGCCTGCTCGTTTTAGCTGTTTTGGAACAAAATCCGACGAGATTTAATGAGCTCAAACGAGCTATTGGTGATATTTCACAAAAGGTGTTAACGAATACGCTCAGAGATTTAGAGGCTGATGGCTATATCACCCGCACCGTCTATGACGAGAGTCCACTAAAGGTGGTTTATCAATTATCCAAAATGGGATCAACCGTGTTAGAACCTATCAATCAACTCGTTGCGTGGGCAGAGGAAAACCACAATGCGATTAGAAGAAACAGAGCGAAGTATAAAAAAAGAAAATCCTGATAAAGAACTGCAAAATAGCATATCGACGATCAATATTGCAATTCTACGGGTTTGGTTGAAACTGGCGAACGTCCGCTTGAAGTATGCAACGGAAGTTTTCTGTAATTTGGAAAAATGTCCGCTTGGGGTCGATTTTCACATATGAAATTTCGCGCACGTTGCCTCACAAACCAACGCCGGCAAGCGAGCACTAATGGCCAATTTTGGAAGCCATTCGATGCAGACCACAAAGACTCTTATTGGGTTAACTATGGACCAATCTTCTATTCTTAGCGTCTAGCCCATCGGTGGCACGCGATGCGCGAGTGCTGCATGGGCTTTTTAGCTGGTAGAACCGTTAACCTTGGTTATGAATGAACGGTCAGTATAAGTGACACATCGGACATTCTGTCTGTTCGTCGGGTCAAAACGTAAAACAAATCCGATATCCTCTAAGAACCCGTCGTACGTTCGGACTACCGAGAATCCACCATGTAAAGTCGATAGTTGGGCGAAGCGCTCCTTGGTCCGAGCCGACTTCAGCGACTCGCGCCGACCAGCAACGAGGAGCGTCTTGACAATAAATTGAGGCGGAACCGACTCGGAACATCCCTCGTACAAAAGCCCCAAAGTGTCTCCAAGCTGCTCCTGGTTCTTCGAACACCAATGAACCCAATCAGACGTTTGCTGCATGGCCTTAGTGAATTCGGCACTGAAGTGCGAGTTTGCGTTGAACAAACGCATCGCCGGGCGCTCTATCTCGATCAGATGAAGATAAGTGAATCCGGAAGTTGAGTTTATCAACGCAAAGTCCGGGCGATAGTCTGTACCAAGTCGAAATTCCGAGATGACGGTATTCGACAGAACGTACAGTGAGCCTGCGAGAACGTGAGGATTAGCCTCTAAGAATCGATGAATCGGCCGCTCAGTCTCCGATGAGTCGATCAGCTCGATAAGCTTGTTTCTTAAAGTCGACAGAGCAACCCTCCAGTTCGACAGCTAAACATGAGTCAACAACACGTGACAGTGTCTTAACATAGCTTTTGCTGTCTATCGCGCATTCGAGTTTGTCGACTGATCAATATTGATGAAGCCTTGTTGATGCTGATAAATCGCACAATAACATAAGCATACAACCGAATTTCCCAAATAGTTAGTGGATCCCCACCACTGGAGAAATACCGCAACATACAGCGTAATTTAATAACAGTGCATGAGTAAGCTGTGTACCGTCTTGTTTGGACATTTTACAGAGAACGCAGATATCAGATTGACCGCTTAACACTCGAACTCAGACCACCATTTGGCACGCTACGAAAGTCTCAATTGGGTCGAAAGTGAATGTCTAACTTTGATTTAACCTGACATTTACTGTTAGGTGTACGCTAACCAATACAATAGACAACGTATTGCAAAACTCGGCATCATTTTTTGGGCAACGAATCCCATTCGGCCCAACTGATTTCGCGGCCTGGGAAAGCAAATGTCTTAAACCACCAGTCCTTCGACAACCAGTTTTTGACAGTAGAGAACAATTTTTCATCAAGACCTTTGGACAATTCACTTTGTCGAACCCAGAGAATAACCATAGCGTCATATCCAACCTTTTCGGAGGGATACACATAAACACAACCCAGACACCTGGTTTCACTCGGATTCATTACGGTAAATGCGAATGAACTCCCGTTTTGAAATTCCTGCTGATGCCAACCCAGATCGATCAAATCCTGCTCGATGGTCAGATCATCTTCAGGCCATCGGTCATTCGGCCCAAACACGCCTCTCAGATGATCGACACTACTCATCACCGCATCGTAATCTTTTACTAGATCGTTTACTGTCAACATACGAAGGTGAAAATCCGCAGTTTCAATGCCAGACGGGACAACAACAGAATCTGGTACCAGTCTATTCACAGCGATCTACACTTCTATTCAAATTGACTGGTTAGGCGTTGACTAATCGCATCAAAAACTTATTGTCTTTAACGATCCTTCTCCTTTAGAAATTCCCGAATAAGATCACGATAACGACTACCGTCAAAACTTGGAAAGTGACCGCCGTGAACGACGCGGACCGGCAAGTCATAGATTCTCTTCATCGTGTCGATATAGTCCGTCAAATTAGAGTGGTAAGCATCGTCTATGAGCGGGCCGTCATACACCGTATCACCTGAGAAAAGTATTTGCGTCAACTTTTCGTAGAGCATAATACCGCCGGGGGAATGACCGGGAGTATGAATCACGTCGAAATGACGATCGCCGAGATCGATAACATCGCCATCTTCTAACAACCGGCTTGCCGGTGCGGCTTTCACTGTGTACTCGGTAGACGTGTAGGGTCGTGGCGGAAGTTTGAAAAAGATGCCGTCCTCCACATATGGATCCGCAAGTGTCGATTCGCGAGTCGGAGCAGCCATTATGCGCGCCTCGTTGATATGAACGTATCTTTCTTCAAATTCATGGTGACTACCGATGTGATCGAAATGCGTGTGGCTCGCGATCGCAATACAAGGTCTTTCGGTGACTAGTGGTATATGCTTGCGAAGACTGACGACACCCATGCCGGAGTCTACTAACATGTCTTTATCTCGACCGCGTACGTGCCAAATATTGCAACGATAGAATGTCTTAATAAATGGCTCACCAATATACGTGACATCATCGACCATCCGTTGGGTTTCATACCAGGTATCAGCGGTCGCGATTTCCATTACCGTTAATCGTCCAGCTTCCTTCCACCAAACCTCGCGCTCTACTTAAGGTTTGGGACTCGTCTGGTCATTATTCATTCAGGAGTCCGGCCTCAATGTGACTACAACATCCAAAGATGATAAATGTCGACCAATCGCAGCAATATAGCTTTCATCGTTTCGATAAGAATTGAATTACCCATCTGATAAAAAAAGGGGGCGTGAAGAAATGCTTCTTCAGCCCCCGTTTAGCACACGTTAAGCTATTTGTTGGTCGTTATTTTTAACTTCCACTTAACGCTTCTTTTAGCAACGCGCAATCCGTGCCGGAATCAAAGTCGACGGTCTTAGTCATGAACCCAAAGTTTATCCACCATTCATTGGTTAACTCCCAATGCTCTTTAAGCTGGCCGTTCGTTTGTCCGAAAGGCGGTTCACCGTCAGCCACACCACAAAACCGCGCCGCATCTTCCAAACTGTATATATACAATTCCCCGTCTTTGGGGTCATTGTTTGCGGCGTCACGCGTCAGAGTTCCATTCCCAAGGATGGCGGCCACATCTTCTACGGTAAATCCTACAGAATCAGCAATGAGTTTATTCGATTCCTCGGAATTTGCCCGCCAATGTTCCACACCTGCATAGATTGCCTGCATGGTTTTTACCGCGGTCGCGCGTTTGTTTTGCAGAAAATCATCTGACATATAAATACCGTCAGCAATGAGCGCGGTTTTTAGCCAATAATCATCAAAGGAGTTAGCAACGGCGCGAGATCCTTCCAGACTCTCTAACACTTGCGAGTTAAAAGGAGACCACAGTTCAGCAGCCGCTACTTGGCCACTCATCATTGCCGCGGCGGCGTCACCAGCAATCAGGTTGACCATCTCTACCTCATCCCACTTAACGTCGTTTTGCTGCAACCAGATTCCCATCATGATATGCGATAGACCACCTTCCAATATCGCCACCTGTTTGCCCTTAAGATCGGCGGCCTCCTTGATGTCCGGATGTAAAACAATCATATCCGAACCATGCGCAAGGTTGGATATGTTGGTCAGCTTGAATGCCATATCTTCGGCCGCGGCGATGGGACCAAATTCGATGGTGCTGAATACAACATCGAGCTGATTGGTAGACAACAGGCTAAACAGTTGTACCGGGTCTTCAATAACCGTGAATTCAAACTTGAGATCCGGCGCGAGATTATTTGCCTGGGCAACATAAAGAAACCCGTACCCTGGCCAACTAAAATGACCGACCCGGACAGTCTCTTGGGCGTTTGCCGATCCGATGAACAACATCGACATCGTTGCCAGCACAGTTACCACAAAAACTTGACGCGCACGTCGGCACAAATTTTTCCAAATTGTTAAACTCTTTTTCATCATAGTCTTACCTCCTGCATCGATATTTGATTGTTGTGGGAGAAATTTATTAGCTAATACGCCCCTGGATCTCCTCCCGCATCATCTGATAGAGGCGCTTTTCCATATCTACATAACCTGGGTGAGCAAGCAAATCTTCCTTTTTTGGAAATCTTTTTCCTCCTTTAAACTCCATGGCAAGATCGGCTTTGATCTTGCCGGGTTGCCGAGTGAAAAATATGATTCTATCGGCGAGATAAATCGCTTCCTGGATATCATGGGTCACCAAAATCACTGTTTTGCTCTCGCTCTCAATAATCTCGATTACCATCTCTTCCATTTCCCAAGTGACCTGCGCATCGAGTGCACCGAAAGGCTCATCGAGTAACAGCAGTTGGGGATCCTGTGCAAGCGTGCGTGCAATAGCCACGCGTTGTTTCATACCGCCAGATAATTCTACCGGGTAGGCGTTAGCGAAATTATCCAGATGAACGAGTTTCAAAAAATGCTCTGCACGCTTTCGGCGCTCGGTACCTGGAACCCCCTGAATTGCCATACCATGCTCAACGTTCTTAAGCACGTTAAGCCAAGGGAAAGAAGTATAGGCCTGAAACACCATTCCGCGTTCCGGCCCCGGTCCCAAGATAGGTTGACCGTATACCATGACTTCGCCACGTGTCGGATACTCCAGTCCCGCGATAAGTCGCAATAAGGTCGTCTTTCCGCAGCCCGATGGGCCGATCAACGCGGTTACTTGGTTTTCTTTTATATCTAAGGAAACATCGTCTAATGCCACCACCTTCCCGCCAACATATTCTTTCGTTACACGTGTAGCACGAATTGGCGGCTCGCCTGATTCACGACCCTGTTCCAATGCCGTATGACGTGATTCGTTTACTTTTTGTTGAGAAAAAATCATTCGACCGCCCCTCAGTGCCGCGCATACATATGAGGAAACAAAAGACGACTCGCCAAGCGAAACGAAATATCCGTTAACACACCGAGCACACCAATGGTCAATATCCCCCCCATAATGATATCTACGTGCAGAAACCTCGCGGCACGCATCATTACCGCGCCAATGCCATCCGTCGCCGCGACAATTTCTGCGATGACCAGATAAGTCCATGAAACAGCAATCATGTTACGCATAGAATCTAAAATTTGCGGAGCAGCCGCGGGAAACGTCACTTTCAATACGATGTGACTACGACTCGCCCCCATCGTTTGGGCCGATTCAACAAATTCTTTGGGCACCGCCAGCACATTGTCCAGAATCAATGCAATGAGAAAGAAAACACAGCCAAGAAAGAGTAAGGCCATTTTCGCAAAATCAGTCGGCCCAAAGTAAACGAGTAGAAGCGGCACAAAAGATGCGGCTGGCAAATACCGCAAACCGCCCACGGTCGGATTGATCAACGCACGAAGTTTGATGAATGACCCCATCAACACGCCCAGCGGAACCGCAAGCAAACAAGCCGCGAAGAAACTGACATAGATTCGATATACGCTTTTACCAATGTCAGCGATATATCCCTTTTCTTTGATAAGCCCATATATTTTCCCAACTACCTGCTCGACACTCGGTAAAAACTTCTGTTGGGACTCGGGCGTTAAGTAGTGGCATATCTCCCATATACCAAAAAATGCGATGACACCGATTAGCCCCAAGACAAAACTTTGCGTTCTGTTGACGGTTCCTCGAACCTCTAAAAAGCGTTCACGGGGCGGCTTAAATAATGGGGCTGGATCGGCTACACCGACGGAACTTTGCGCACCCGACTCAGTTAAGCCTATCTGTTCTCTTTCCTCAACGGCAACTTTTTCTTCAACTGCCACGTTCAGTACCCCAAACTATGTCTCTTCGTAAATCATTCCGCGCATCATATTAAGCACTACGCTTACCATTTTTTCGCCAAACCTTTGCTCTAGATTTGGAGCTGCTGCCGTTTCCGTTTCCAGCAACGAGCGGCTTATCCCACTTAAAGAGACTTTTGTAAAGGCCAAGGCCAACCATTGGCTCAACGGATGCTATCTTGTCCGACTCGTAGCAGTGTGTGTCGAGAAAATTACGCAACTCATCAGGAGATTCACAGACCACTTCGGCAAGCAAGTCAAAACGTGACGCGACTCTCATCGCATAAACCACTTCCGGACAATCACGAAAATACTGTGCAACTTCATCCGCACTTACCCCCTGTGCAACTTTAATTCCAAGCATCGCCCAAGCCGTATAACCCAGTGCTAGTGGGTTAACAACGGTAATGAAGTGAATTAGATTTGCTTGTCGCATACGTGCAACACGTGTTCGAACTGTTGCTTCCGAAACGCTCAACTTATGCGCAATCGCAGAAAAGGTGGCTCGGCCATCTTCTTGCAACATCGCTACAATTTCCCGATTAAGGCCCTCGATGTTGGGTATTGGGGAATATGAAATCGCATCATCTTGAACTTCAGCAAGTCTCATATGCCGCCCACCCATAAGCGGCGATGAATTGTCTGACCTGTGTCTAGTGCGACTTGAAACCTTACGCTTTACCGATGCCGTATTGCGCGATGCTTTCAACTACTCCTCCATTTGTTCTTTCATAAACATACTTTTTCTTAGGTTAGTTAAATTTCAAACCACCAACTAACTGCTCTAAACCTATCTTGAGCATTGCTTAATTTTTGACAACCAATTTTACGAATTTCGTTTACAAAATGGCAATCTGTCCAGCACTCATACTAATTAATTTATTTACTTTTACGAATTTCGTCAATATATTTGTTCATTATTGCGTTCCGCGCAATTGAAACTTACTGAAGTTTTACCAATAACGCAACATAATTCAGGAGCATGACCAAACCGACATGGAGGCTCGAACTTGCCGATAAACATTGATTTGGCAACCATCTAAAAGGAGGCATAAACGTGAAAAAAATACATAGAATCCTTTCCCCAATCGATTTCTCCGATTACTCGGACGCGGGATTACGCATGGCGGCCGATGTCGCGGAAAATTTCGAGTCGGAAATTGTCGTATTGCACGTGCTCACAGCGGATGAACTAAAAGAGAAGAAATCACGCCCATCACCTGCTGGATACGTCGACTCGATTTTTCGTGAAGCCGAACAACAAGCACTAGATCACGCACACAAAATTTTTGAATCAGATAAACGCGACTTGCAGGTACGAGCCGTAGTCAGCCAAGGGGATCCCTTTGTTGAAATCATTCGCAAGGCACGCGAAGAACAGTGCGGTATGATTGTGCTCGCTACGCATGGCCGTAGTGGCCTCAACCATGTATTGGTCGGTAGCGTAGCGGAAAAAGTTGTGCGAATGGCAGATTGTCCCGTACTCACTATTAGACCTTCAGAGCACAAATTTCAAATGCCTTGATATGGTGCTTGCCACACTGATGAGAAACAGTATTAAGGCCTAGCTAGTTTCTGTCCAGAAATTCGAAATTGAAGGATAAGGAGTAGTTTAGGAAAGAGTTAAGTGCTCCGGTGTTTCGAGTAGAATTGAGTTGCAAAAAACGATTCGACTGAAACACCAGGAGCCGCGATGAGAGAAACCCGCACCGCACAGCAGAGTATATTCCAAACCCGGACAGATCACGAGATTGCGCGAGAGTTGAAGCGCATGTCGGATTGGTTAGATGCACATCCTGCGCTATTGGATTTGGTGGGTGAGGACATTCGCTCATGCGGTGGGTCAAGACGAGGACGCAGCGGCTTGACGCTGGACGCGATTTTGAGATGTGCAATTCTCAAGCAATACCGTCAAGTCGATTATCGAACGTTAGCGTTTTACTTAAAGGACTCGGTATCGTTCATGGAGTTTGCCCGAGTCGGGCATGAGCGGGCGCCGTCAAAATCGACGCTGCAAGGGTTGATCAGTGCGATTCGATCCTCGACATGGGAGGCGGTGGATCGATGTTTGCTGGCTAGTGCCTGTGAGAGTGGGATCGAGAGCGGTGAGGTGATCCGGATCGATGCCACCGGGACCGATACGGCGATCCTGGAACCGAGCGATTCGGGTCTGCTGTACGATGGTGTGCGGGTTATGGTGCGGTTGCTGAGGGTGGCGCGCCAGCTGGGCGATATCACGTTTCATAATCACCAACGCAAGGCCAAACGGCGTCGCTACGCGATCATGATGGCACGGACGACTGCGCGGCGGCGCCCGTTATATAAGGCCCTGCTGCAGGTGACGATTGACACACTGGGCTATCTGGATGAGGCGTATAAAGTGTTGTCAAAACAGTCAGATACACGATCGTGGTGTGCTAAGGTGGAGGATTATCGGCCATTGATCGTGCAGGTTATTGAACAAGCCCAACGCCGTGTGATCGATGGCGAATGGGTGCCGGTGCAGGATAAAGTGGTGAGTTTGTTCGAGCCGCACACCGCTATTCTTGTCAAGGGTCAACGTGACGTTCAGTACGGACACAAGCTGAGTCTATCGAGCGGTACCAGTGGTCTGGTGCTCGATGTGGTGGTCGAAGACGGTAATCCGGCAGATCAGGTGTGTTTGATCCCATTGATTAAACGTCATATTGCCCACTACGGAAAACCACCGCGAGACCTGGTCGCCGATGGCGGCTACGCCAGTAGCGATAATTTAACTGACGCCAAGGCGTTGGGAGTCAAACAGGTAGCCTTCCACAAACGTGCCGGTCTGAGTGTCGAAGCCATGACTGGAGATCAATGGCTTTACAAAAAACTACGCAACTTCCGCGCGGGTATCGAAGCCACCATCTCCTATTTGAAACGCTGCTTTGGTCTGTCACGATGTAACTGGAAAGGACTCGATCATTTCAAGGCTTATGTACGCAGCGCCGTTTTCACTCACAATCTGGTGGTCTTAACCCAACGACTTGCCGCTTGCGGCTAAGTTCCCAACAACACGATCAACGATGGCGATCACCGCCAGGGCGGCTATCGCCTGATTCCTAAATCCCATCCATCAACCATTGCGCGATCTGACAAATCGCAAAGAACCCTTTTGAAAACACGTTGCTTTCCATCTCGATTCCCCGTTTTCATCTACCCCGGTTTATCAATTTCGGGGTATTCTGGACAGGAACTAGCTAGTTTCTGTCCAGAAATTCGAAATTGAAGGATAAGGAGTAGTTTAGGAAAGAGTTAAGTGCTCCGGTGTTTCGAGTAGAATTGAGTTGCAAAAAACGATTCGACTGAAACACCAGGAGCCGCGATGAGAGAAACCCGCACCGCACAGCAGAGTATATTCCAAACCCGGACAGATCACGAGATTGCGCGAGAGTTGAAGCGCATGTCGGATTGGTTAGATGCACATCCTGCGCTATTGGATTTGGTGGGTGAGGACATTCGCTCATGCGGTGGGTCAAGACGAGGACGCAGCGGCTTGACGCTGGACGCGATTTTGAGATGTGCAATTCTCAAGCAATACCGTCAAGTCGATTATCGAACGTTAGCGTTTTACTTAAAGGACTCGGTATCGTTCATGGAGTTTGCCCGAGTCGGGCATGAGCGGGCGCCGTCAAAATCGACGCTGCAAGGGTTGATCAGTGCGATTCGATCCTCGACATGGGAGGCGGTGGATCGATGTTTGCTGGCTAGTGCCTGTGAGAGTGGGATCGAGAGCGGTGAGGTGATCCGGATCGATGCCACCGGGACCGATACGGCGATCCTGGAACCGAGCGATTCGGGTCTGCTGTACGATGGTGTGCGGGTTATGGTGCGGTTGCTGAGGGTGGCGCGCCAGCTGGGCGATATCACGTTTCATAATCACCAACGCAAGGCCAAACGGCGTCGCTACGCGATCATGATGGCACGGACGACTGCGCGGCGGCGCCCGTTATATAAGGCCCTGCTGCAGGTGACGATTGACACACTGGGCTATCTGGATGAGGCGTATAAAGTGTTGTCAAAACAGTCAGATACACGATCGTGGTGTGCTAAGGTGGAGGATTATCGGCCATTGATCGTGCAGGTTATTGAACAAGCCCAACGCCGTGTGATCGATGGCGAATGGGTGCCGGTGCAGGATAAAGTGGTGAGTTTGTTCGAGCCGCACACCGCTATTCTTGTCAAGGGTCAACGTGACGTTCAGTACGGACACAAGCTGAGTCTATCGAGCGGTACCAGTGGTCTGGTGCTCGATGTGGTGGTCGAAGACGGTAATCCGGCAGATCAGGTGTGTTTGATCCCATTGATTAAACGTCATATTGCCCACTACGGAAAACCACCGCGAGACCTGGTCGCCGATGGCGGCTACGCCAGTAGCGATAATTTAACTGACGCCAAGGCGTTGGGAGTCAAACAGGTAGCCTTCCACAAACGTGCCGGTCTGAGTGTCGAAGCCATGACTGGAGATCAATGGCTTTACAAAAAACTACGCAACTTCCGCGCGGGTATCGAAGCCACCATCTCCTATTTGAAACGCTGCTTTGGTCTGTCACGATGTAACTGGAAAGGACTCGATCATTTCAAGGCTTATGTACGCAGCGCCGTTTTCACTCACAATCTGGTGGTCTTAACCCAACGACTTGCCGCTTGCGGCTAAGTTCCCAACAACACGATCAACGATGGCGATCACCGCCAGGGCGGCTATCGCCTGATTCCTAAATCCCATCCATCAACCATTGCGCGATCTGACAAATCGCAAAGAACCCTTTTGAAAACACGTTGCTTTCCATCTCGATTCCCCGTTTTCATCTACCCCGGTTTATCAATTTCGGGGTATTCTGGACAGGAACTAGCTAGTTTCTGTCCAGAAATTCGAAATTGAAGGATAAGGAGTAGTTTAGGAAAGAGTTAAGTGCTCCGGTGTTTCGAGTAGAATTGAGTTGCAAAAAACGATTCGACTGAAACACCAGGAGCCGCGATGAGAGAAACCCGCACCGCACAGCAGAGTATATTCCAAACCCGGACAGATCACGAGATTGCGCGAGAGTTGAAGCGCATGTCGGATTGGTTAGATGCACATCCTGCGCTATTGGATTTGGTGGGTGAGGACATTCGCTCATGCGGTGGGTCAAGACGAGGACGCAGCGGCTTGACGCTGGACGCGATTTTGAGATGTGCAATTCTCAAGCAATACCGTCAAGTCGATTATCGAACGTTAGCGTTTTACTTAAAGGACTCGGTATCGTTCATGGAGTTTGCCCGAGTCGGGCATGAGCGGGCGCCGTCAAAATCGACGCTGCAAGGGTTGATCAGTGCGATTCGATCCTCGACATGGGAGGCGGTGGATCGATGTTTGCTGGCTAGTGCCTGTGAGAGTGGGATCGAGAGCGGTGAGGTGATCCGGATCGATGCCACCGGGACCGATACGGCGATCCTGGAACCGAGCGATTCGGGTCTGCTGTACGATGGTGTGCGGGTTATGGTGCGGTTGCTGAGGGTGGCGCGCCAGCTGGGCGATATCACGTTTCATAATCACCAACGCAAGGCCAAACGGCGTCGCTACGCGATCATGATGGCACGGACGACTGCGCGGCGGCGCCCGTTATATAAGGCCCTGCTGCAGGTGACGATTGACACACTGGGCTATCTGGATGAGGCGTATAAAGTGTTGTCAAAACAGTCAGATACACGATCGTGGTGTGCTAAGGTGGAGGATTATCGGCCATTGATCGTGCAGGTTATTGAACAAGCCCAACGCCGTGTGATCGATGGCGAATGGGTGCCGGTGCAGGATAAAGTGGTGAGTTTGTTCGAGCCGCACACCGCTATTCTTGTCAAGGGTCAACGTGACGTTCAGTACGGACACAAGCTGAGTCTATCGAGCGGTACCAGTGGTCTGGTGCTCGATGTGGTGGTCGAAGACGGTAATCCGGCAGATCAGGTGTGTTTGATCCCATTGATTAAACGTCATATTGCCCACTACGGAAAACCACCGCGAGACCTGGTCGCCGATGGCGGCTACGCCAGTAGCGATAATTTAACTGACGCCAAGGCGTTGGGAGTCAAACAGGTAGCCTTCCACAAACGTGCCGGTCTGAGTGTCGAAGCCATGACTGGAGATCAATGGCTTTACAAAAAACTACGCAACTTCCGCGCGGGTATCGAAGCCACCATCTCCTATTTGAAACGCTGCTTTGGTCTGTCACGATGTAACTGGAAAGGACTCGATCATTTCAAGGCTTATGTACGCAGCGCCGTTTTCACTCACAATCTGGTGGTCTTAACCCAACGACTTGCCGCTTGCGGCTAAGTTCCCAACAACACGATCAACGATGGCGATCACCGCCAGGGCGGCTATCGCCTGATTCCTAAATCCCATCCATCAACCATTGCGCGATCTGACAAATCGCAAAGAACCCTTTTGAAAACACGTTGCTTTCCATCTCGATTCCCCGTTTTCATCTACCCCGGTTTATCAATTTCGGGGTATTCTGGACAGGAACTAGCTAGCGCCAATTATTTGTTTATTCTACGAATTCATTATCAGACGCTCTACATTTCACGAATTACGATAAAAAGTTGTCTAAAGAGGTAATTTCCCGTAGTATTTCGCTAAATTATAAAAGTATTTCGCAAAATAGAGATATATCATTTTTTGATTGTGAGGAGATGGAAAAGCGCAACCTTACATATTCGTTAAAACATCCCTTTGGTGGGCTGCTCCCTATTACCAGTCGGCATGGGCTATAACGTTGTGAGTCCACTCGTCAATTTTCGCGCCACTAGGAACGGACGATTATCACCCACCAGAAGAATTTTACTATTTTCTATTTCCACTACAGCCGCTCGCGTTGGCTGTATGAGAACTCTACTCGGAGGAAATTCGCTATGGCACTTCTAAAGATGGAAGAATGGTACGACCTCGCTCGCGAAACAAACTGGACACCTAGTTACGTGTCCGAAGATGAACTATTTCCACAACCCATGTCGAACAATTTCGACATTCCTGTTGAGACCTGGGAAACATTCGACGAGCCATACAAAGTAACGTATCGCGACTATGTTAAATCGCAAAGAGATAAAGATGTCAGTGCGTATTCGGTAAAAGCAGCATTAGCACGGGCGGACTTTTTTAAGAATGCTTCACCACACTGGAAAGCACTGTTAGCGTTGCATTTTAGTGCGGTCTGTTGGGCCGAGTTTCATTCGGCATCAGCATTCGCACGCATGACCCGGTTCACGCGCAGTCCAGGCATGCGCAATATGGCAACGTTTGGCACTTTAGATGAAATTCGCCATGGGCAAATTCAAATCTATTTTGCCTACGAGTTTCTAAAACATGACGCAGTGTTCGATTGGTGCCATAAATCTTCGAAAACCGAAAACTGGATCATCATTAGTCTGCGACACGCGCTCGATGATATCGCTCACACTCGCGATGCAACGAGCGCGGCCATTATGCTCAACATGGGACTTGAACAAGCGTTTACCAATTTACAATTTGTCGCGCTTTCCGCTGACGCCGCCAAATGTGGCGATCATACTTTCGCAACAATGCTACAAAGCATACAAACCGATGAGGCCCGGCACGCACAAATAGGTGAACCCATGGTGCGTATCATGTGCGAAAACGGAAGGAAGCAAGAAGCCCAACAAATGGTTGAAATCGCTTTTTGGCGCATGTGGAAACAGTTCTCCGCCTTGAGCGGTATCGGCATGGATTACTACACGCCGCTTGAACATCGTGAAAATTCTCTCAAAGAGTTTATGGACGAATGGGTGCTGGGTCAGTTCGCTCGCACAGTAGAAGCATTGGGTCTGGACCTGCCTTGGTACTGGGATATTCTTAAACACGACATTTCGACTTTTCACCATGCGCAACAAATCGGCGTCTATGTTTATCGTGCGACTGAATGGTGGCGACCAATCGCATCGGTATCGCCTGCGGAACGCGAGTGGCTGGAAGAGAAATATCCCGGATGGAACGAAACCTACGGAAAATGTTGGGATGTTGTGATCGATAACATCCGGAACGGTCACTATGACAAAACAGTTCCTGTACCACCGCCATTAATCTGCAATATGTGTGGTCTGGAAGTATCGGGCATCGCCGGTGGCCAATGGCAACCCGTCGACCATCATATCGATTTAGAGGGACGCCGGTACCATTTCTGCTCCAAACCCTGCAAGTGGATATTTGAACTTGAACCGGCAAGGTACAAGGGGCATCGAAGCATTATCGATCGCGCATTCGATGGAACTATCGCGCCTGATCCGGATTCATTCTATGAATACATGGGACAAAGTCCGGCCGAGCGCGGCGTCGACGGATACGACTATCAATGGATAGATGGTTACGATTTCGACGACGCGAAAGAACGCGCGGTCGCGTAACCTTGTAACTATCCTTCACCTGTTGCAACCGGAGTAATACACATGGCCGAAATCCCACTTGCCGTTAACTTACAAGGGGACTATGGATATAAAGTCGTTGTCGTTGATGATGAAGATACCATTGAAAGCGTCATTAAAACTGCGAGCGACCAAATCGTTGGCGTTCTCGTCGCACCTTTCCCAGAGGGAACGCAGCTTCAAGCCAAGGTGCATGGCGCTGACGAACCATTACCACAAGCGACGACGGTTAAGCAGGCCAATCTACTCCAAATGGAAGCCATTCAAATTTACGCGGACACTTAACAGGTGAATGAAGCAATCAACTACAAAAAAGTCTGCGACCTTGACGACATTTGGGAAGGCGAGATGGAGGTCTATAAAGTTGATGGGCAGGACGTCCTTATTGTGCATGCACCGGGCGGAGAAGTCAGAGCTTACGATCCGATTTGCCCACACCAGAATCACCCGCTTATTGAAGGTATTTTGGAAGGCTGTGTTCTTACCTGTTCCGCTCATTTGTGGGAGTTTGACGTCGTAACCGGAAAAGGCATCAATCCCGACGATACTGCATTGAACGCGTACCCTATTAAGACCGAAGATGAAGCCGTGTGGGTAGCCATTCCATCGAAAAATTAAAAATTGAATAAATTATTTGGAGATTGACCAGTGACAGACGCCCCTGCAAAGAAACGATTCGTCGGACCGGTTATCAAATCCGGAGAAATAGGAGACGCTGTTCTCGAAGCTATTCAGGAAGATAACAATGACCGAAAAATTGAAGTGGAAGAGCATGCTTCATACCTACGAATCAAAGTCGAGGGTGAATGCGTGATTCGGTTTGCCACTGTTTCTGATTTGCTGGGACGCGACGTAACACGGGCCGACATTGAAGCCAATATGCCGGCACTGGAAGGATTCATTCGTGTCGACTCCGACCAGATGCGCTTCGTTTCTTGATAGCAGCCCTCTGGTCTCCCGCCACTCGTATAGTGGATATCGCAATACACCAGAAACACGATAAGAGAGAAATAATATGACTGTTGAAATACGTGGAATGAAAACCTGGAGCAAGCTGGCAAAAAATAAGCGGCGCCCCAGCGAATATGAAACTGTAACGACAAATCTACACACGCGAAATCGCCATCCGGACCAGGCGTATGAACTATCGCCAGCACCGGACCTGGCAATGAACGCGTGGTACAAAAAAAACGTTTTCGGCAGTCCTTTACAACATGACGATTGGGAAGAGTTTCGCGATCCTGACGAGTTGATTTACCGGGTTTACACGCGAAACCAGGATGTCCAGGAAGACTACATTGATGGCCTGCTTAACGAGCACAATGAAATTGGCCACGACGACACGTTGCAACCCGAGTGGCTCGATGTGCTGGAATGCTTGTATACACCACGGCGCTACCTGCAAACGACGTTGCAAATGGACGCTGCCTACCTGTTACAAGTTGCTCCAGCCAGCACCATCACAACATGCGCGGGATTTCAGGAGGGGGATGAATTCCGCTGGCTGCAACGTGTAGCCTACCGAACACGCGAATTGCAGAACGCGCATCCAAACAGGGGCTTCGGAGCCAAGGAACGCCATCATTGGGAAAACGATCCCGCTTGGCAAGGATTGCGCGAGCTCATGGAAAAAGTATTAATTACCTATGACTGGGGTGAAAATTTTGTCGCTCTCAACCTGGTCGCCAAACCGGCCGCTGATGAAGCGCTAAGACAACTTGGACTTGTGGGCCGACGGTTCAATGACCCACTGGCGGCACTGTTGATTGATAACCAGATGCGGGATAGTGATCGGTCGCGGCGTTGGAGCGGGGGGTTGGTTAAATTCGCGCTGGAGAAAGATACCAACGCTGACGTGATCAAAGATTGGATTAAAAAGTGGATGCCACTCGGTGAAAATGCCATCCAAACATACTGCGGGGCGTTACCGGAGCAGGATGATGCGATTGAAACCGCTTTGGCAAATGTAAACTCTTTTCATCGTTCGTTGGCACTTGACTGATCGTGACAATGCTCTTTTAATTTCATGTGTCGGCAATCGACATGTACGTGACATAAATCAAAATATTTTTAAAACGACTGCACGTATAACAATTATTCTCGAAGAAAAACAACACCAATGTCGAGGAAAACAAATCTAACTAACAACAATTGGAGCTGGGCGCGTCCATCTCCTTTCGCGCAAACAGTGGAGGCCGGCGATCAAATCTTTGTTAGTGGCCAACAAACCCTAGACACTAAAGGTGGCATACGTGATAAGGGCAGCATAGCGGCCCAAACCCGCAATGTTTTTGAGAACATGAAAAGTGCCCTCGAACAAACCGGTTGTAGTTTGGGCGACTTGGCACGACTCAATACTTATTACGTTTTTGATGGTGATGACGCTGATGCGACAAAGTACTGGGAAGATATGACCGAGGTTCGTCTCGAGTATTTTCCAGACCCAGGACCTGCCGCAACCGCGGTACGGATAAAAGGCATGCCTTACGTCGACCAACTTATTCAAATTGAAGGAATCGCGCTAAAAGGTTCGTCGCAAAAAAACCGCCAACGCATCATGCCAGAGGGAAGTTGGGATTGGAGTATCCCTGTTCCGCTGTCCCAAGGTTGGCGTACCGGCGAACGTATTTTTGTTGGCGGTCAGATTTCCGCGGATAAAAAGGCGCAACCCGTAGACGCTAACGATATCGTTGCGCAGACACAAAACATCTATGAGTTTATTCGACAAGTTGTACTCGATGCAGGCGGTACACCGCAGGATATTTGTCACGTTAAAATTTGCTACAAACATACAGGCCATGGACCAGAAGAACAAAAATTCTTTCAGGATATCCTTGATGTAACACAAACGATTTTTGCCGAACCCTGGCCGGCACTCACCGCCTTCGGTGTCGATCTTCTTTACCCAGGGTTGGTAATAGAAATCGATGCCATGGCGATTATTGACAAGAATCGCAAATCCCTTAACCCAAGCAATCTAGGCGGCCACTACCAGCCTGACACGATGTCTGGTGGCCTAAGTGCCGCGGGCGAAATACATTTGAGCGGTCAAACTGCACTAGGTGCGGATGGATCGGTACTCGGCGAAAATAACATTGAAGAACAAGCCAGGGTCGTATTTGATCGTCTGCAGCGCATTCTTGCCGAAGACAATGCAAGCCTGGATGATCTAGTGAAACTAAATCTATTTTTCGCAGACAATGCTCATGCTACCCAGGACGAAGATTTTCATATTGTCTCGAAAGTGTGGGAGGAATTGGCACCAGATGCGCATCCGGCTATGACACCGGTGCGGGTATACGGCCTCCCACATCAAGGACTTTTGTTTCAAGCGGATGGTATTGCCATCAAATAGCAAACGAAATTGAACCAAACCGAGGAGTAGATCATGATAAAAAACCCAGTTCCGTGGCCTAACGGCGCCAAATGTGCGTGCGCCATTACATTCGACATTGATACGGATAGCATTCTCCATCTGGAACACCGTGACCGCGCACCCACCATGTTGTCCACGATGTCATGGTTAAAGTATGACGAGGTCGCGATACCGAGAATACTCGATGTGTACCGCCGCTATAACATAAAGCAAACCTTCTTTTATCCGGCCTGGTGTATGGAAAGATATCCGCATTTGGTGGAGATGATTCTCAAAGATGGGCACGAAATTGCGGCGCATGGTTATTTGCATGAGAACCCCAATAAACTCAGTCCGGAAGACGAACTGTATTGGTTCGAGCGCCAAATCGCTGTGATCGAAAAAATGACGGGCAAAAAACCACGCGGCTGGCGCGCCCCGCTTTACAACTTTTCAAAGCACTCCATCGACTACATGATAGACCAAGGTTTTATCTACGATGCGAGTTTGATGGGTGACGACATCCCGTATATGTTGAAGACGAGTAACGGCGAAGTCATAGAATTACCGAGTCATTGGGGCATGGATGACTGGCCACACTACACTCATGCACCGGATATGCATTATATGATGCCTATCAAAGCGCCGGACGAGGCCATGAACGTCTTTATGTCGGAATTCGAAGCCATGTACAAATACGGAGGACTGTGGGTAACAGTGTGGCATCCGTTTGTGTCCGGCAGGCTCGCGCGTTGTGATCGCTTAGCCCAGATGATTGAAGAGATGCAAAGCCGTGGCGGTGTATGGTTCGCCACAATGGAAGAGATCGCCGCACATGTAAGAAAATGTATCGACGACGGAAGCTGGACACCGCGTGTCGACAACCTTCCCTACTACGCTGAACCGATTGCGGAACTGAAAGACGCCGCACTAGCTTAAATTTTAAAACCGCAAAATGAACTAAGGGTGCCTCAAACGTGCCCTTAGTTCTATTTTGCAAATATCACCACGCTGCCCACCGAGAGTACCGGAAGATCCAGCTCGATTCTTCCTGCACGATATCGCGTTTCTTCTTCAATATTCGTGCTGAAATGTATCGGCTGAGAAAACGATAGATCAAATTAACAACGATAACGTTGTTCTGACCAGCACTAAGCGCTTCGAGCAGTCTCCTTATTTGCCCTGTTATGACAGACTCGGAATAGTGAGCGGCGTAAATTAATACGCAACAGCTAATCGTTGTGTAACGGATTAATTATGTATTAGCGGCTAACTAGACTGATTTGACGCCCTACCCAATCGGGTTTTTCAACAATTTCCGTAGCCTTTAGTTGTGCTTGAACATCATCGGGCATCGCCGAGGTACGGCCCGCACGGGTATCATAGTGCAATACCATGAATTCAGCTGTGGCACATAGCGTGTTGTCCACCCGCATCTGGTGTGCAAACCAAATCTTTTTTGCATCAGACCCGAGCACAATGCTTTCGATATCCATGAGGGCTGGTTTTCGCACTTCCGACAAATAGCGAAGATGGGTTTCCACCGTATAAATGGCACAGCCGGTCTTATCAAAATAATCGGTGCCAATACCAAAGTGGTCTTGCAAAACCCAGGTAGTATTACTGAATGGCACAAGGTAGTAAGCTTCATTTAAATGCCCGTAAGCATCGAGCCAATGGTCTTGTAGCGGTTCGGAATGCAGTCGTAGTGTTGTCATGGTTTTGTCTCGGATTACCTGAACGAAGAGTAAGCTATCCCGGAAATTCTCCTGAAGAATTGGATTTGTCTTCTCGGATTTCTTGGGATGCCACTAATTCGGGCCAACTCCCTTGTGGATACCAATCAAGGTTTTCTTTTGTTCGTGAATTATCGAAAGCGGACGCGCGCGGACTATGGACGAATCTCTTGGCATCTCGCACTTGTGGCAGAGTGCCATATTGCATTTTTACGACTTCTAAGGTAGGCGCCGGACTAAACGTATCATCCGCGGTCACGTAAAAACTATCGAATTCACCCACATTTATTTCAAGGGCGAGCCTAAAACAACGCGCGCAATCTTCAGGAGTAACATACGCTCTGAGTATGGATAATGCTGAAGCAGGATTTTTACCCGGTAGTCCGTCATAATTTCCCGAATCGACCGTTTGAACGCATTTTTCCACCTCGCCGATTAAACCTGGAAATGCAACTAGGGCTGGGCGCAAACACACAATACAAACACGCCCACGCTGCACAACGCTTTGGGCGATCTGCTCACCCAGTAGCTTGCTCAATCCATAGGTTCCGCACGGACGCAACGGATGAGCGTGATCGACCGGTAAATACTGCGGGATCACGATGGGTGTCTCGACACTGAACCCGGATGCGGCCACGCTTGAACAGACTACAACTTTCGATATTCCTAACTCGTCGGCGGCGTGCAGTACATTCCATATTCCCTGCACATTAGTTTCAAAAACAACTTTCGGTGGTGCGTCAACTGCCGCGTCAATGCCCGCTAAATGGATGATTGCATCCTGGCCTCTAAAAACGGACGCGACGGTTTCGATATCCATCACGCTTCCCACGACTTGATCCGGAGCTGTTTGGTCTGCAACGCAATCTAAGACCGTGACATGATAGTCGCGAGCGAGTTCCGCAACGACATAACGACCCAACTGCCCGGCACCACCTGTAACGATTATTTTATTTATGTCGTTTTTACTCACGTCCTTTTAGTCGAGGATGACCGGGGCATCGATTTGTTATTTACGATTAAATAAAGAAACATTCCGTTCTGTACAAACTTAAGGTTCGATAACAATACCGCAAGCCATATTCACACGTTAGAGCCTTACCGTTATAGTATCAATGATACTAAAACCATTCCGTTAAAAATCAGAACCTTTTTAACCTGGTGTAAAAAATGACGACTCAAATCCAGCCAAAATTTCTTAATCCAATGACTGCGCCGCGCTATTCTCAGATTCCAACGTTTATGCGCACCCCTATCGCGACCGATCTAGCCAAACTTGATATTGGGTTAGTGGGCGTCCCTTATGATGGAGGAACCACTAATCGACCAGGTGCCAGACATGGTCCGCGCGAAATTCGAAATCAATCCAGTCTGACCAGGTCTATACATCACGTGACACGTGTCAATCCTTATGAATTGTGCAACGTTGCCGATGTTGGCGACGTACCGTTTACGCATGTGTTTGAAATAGAACGTGCAATGGATGATATCGAGGCATTTTACAGCCTGCTGCACCAAGCCGGTGTAGTGCCAATCACCGCCGGGGGCGATCACTCAATAACGCTACCTATATTCAGAGCCATCTGCAAACAAAATCCCATCGGCATGATCCATATTGATGCGCATACGGATACATGGGACGAGTTTATGGGTTCGAAATTCACCCATGGCGCGCCCTTTCGACGCGCTGTTGAAGAAGGATTATTGGACCCTAAACGTACGGTTCAAATTGGTATCCGTGGCGCACAAAACTCGAGCGAGGGTTGGGACTTTTCTTTAAGCTCCGGTATGCGCGTTATTTTTATGGAAGAGTTTACGACTTTAGGTGTGGAAGCGGTGATAAAGGAAGCACGAAGCGTGGTTGGCGACGGACCGACGTATCTTTCCTTCGATGTCGATGGACTGGACCCTGTTTATGCACCCGGAACCGGTACACCGGAGATAGGTGGCATCACCACGGTAGAAGCGCAACGTTTATTGTTAGGTCTGAGAGGTATCGATTTTCGCGGAGGTGATGTGGTTGAGGTCGCACCACCATTCGACCCGAGTGGCAACACGGCACTAGTTGGCGCCACCATGATGTATGAAATCATCTGTTTGATTGCCGAGGCCATCAAAGAAAGGCACCGTTAACGATTTGACCTACCAACAAATAAACTACCCCGCAGCAAGCTACGGGGTATTGATAATGTAGCTTTCCATCTCGCCCCAAGGGGCGGGGAATTCGACCCTTAGAGATTAAAAATCCATCGCCAAGAACCCACTCAAAGGCTGAAACTAAAGATGTATTCGATTAAACTAACCTGACAATTTATATCAATAATCACGAGAGGAGATCCATAAAATGAAACCCATCAAGTTTTTTTCACGTTCAGCAATTCTGAATTTATCGTTGGCTATCGTGTTCGTATCGATAGTTTCGAATCCAGCCCACTCCGCGGATCAGATTAAATGCGCTTACCCATACTGGTTCGGTTTCGCGCCGACACATGTCGCCTCCGAACTCGGTTATTTTGCCGAAGAAGATCTCGAGGTCAGTTGGGTTTTTGATAATGATCGTGCCAATGTATACCCGGCACTGGACAGTAACGAGATCAATTGCACTATGCGCACTATCGGGGAGCACATGTCGCGCCCACTGACACCCGATTCCAACTTGATTGTTATTGGCGTTATCGATGTATCCGTCGGTGCCGACGGTGTAGTCGGCGCACCAGGCATTAACTCCGTCACCGATTTGGTTGGCAAAGTATTTGCGGGAGAAATCAACCACCCTGGCACGGTTATGACCGCACACGCGTTAAAACAAGCGGGTCATAGCTTGAGTGAAGTCGATATGCGACTCATCGCCACGGACGATGCCTCCGCCGTATTCGAAGATCCAGAAGTCGCAGCGGTTGCGACTTGGGAACCGATGATGAGCGAAATTGTGGCCAACACGTCACGTGAGGGGTCGAGCATTTTGCTGACTTCGAAAGATTTTAACGGTTTAATAACAGACGTCGTTATCGTCAACAAACAAGACTATGCTGCGAATCGGGAAAAATACGCAAAGCTGATGCGTGGTATTTATCGAGCGGTTGATCTTTATAAAAATAATCCAGACGAATTTCTCAAAGTGGCGGCACCGACCTACGATGTAACACCCGACGTTATGGCTGCTGATCTCGGTGGTGTTTATTACACATCCTACGAAGATGCCCTCGAGTTCTTCGGCATTGGTGGTACGCAAGCAAAGCTCGGTGACGTTATCGAAAGCTTGAATGAGATTAACGTTGATCTTGATCTGATGGATGCACCCATATCCTTCGACGTCATGGTTGACCCTACTCTTACTGATGGTCTTTTCGACGACCACAAACGCTAGTTAGACTTTATTGAACCGGGCGAACCTATCGCCCGGCCTCCAGTTTTTGTGCATGGGAGGCGGCAAATAATAGTATGAAATTTCGCGACCTCTTTATCTACCGGGGTACCAGTAATACCCGGGTTGACGTTGTATTGGCAATCTTTGCGTTCATCGGTTTCATCGGCCTCTGGTATGTCATAGCCAATTTTGAGATTGTTTCCCAACGCTACCTGCCACTACCTTGGAAAGTTGTTACAGCGTTGCATACCATGTTGGCCGAGCAAAAATTTGTCGAGGATATCTGGATTAGCATTGCGCGAGTATGGGGCGCGTTTCTATTATCGGCTGTCATGGCAATTCCCTTCGGAATCTGGATGTCGAGCTACCGAATTGTCGGCACATTGACCGAACCGATTGTAGACTTTATTCGCTATTTACCGGTTCCAGCGCTTGTGCCGTTGCTGATTATTTGGTTTGGTATCGGCGAAAGTTCGAAAATTGCGGTGTTGTGGATGGGCACGTTCTTTCAACTTGTCCTGTTAATTTCTGACGACGCCAAACGAGTGCCGCGTGAATTTATCGAAACCGGTTTCACCTTGGGCGCAAAACCCTGGCAAATCACTTGGGATATCGTAAACCGTTCAATGTTGCCAAAAACTGTAGACAACCTACGCATCACACTAGGTTGGTGTTGGACTTATATCATCATCGCGGAGATAGTCGCCGCCAACAGCGGCATAGGTCATGCAATTTGGTCCGCTAGACGATTCGTCAAAACACCCGAGGTCATGGCTGGCATTCTCACTATTGGCATTATCGGTCTATTAACCGATCAAGCCATCCGCTTAATTCATCGACGCATGTTTCGATATTTGTAACGTCCACATAATGACCAGTGATTCCACTTTTCTTCGCATTGAGAATGTAAGTAAGACGTTCGAGGGTGATGGTAAACACCACCCTTCGGTGCAAGTTATTGATGACGTCTCTATGGATATTGCTGAAGGTGAGTTTATCGTTTATCTCGGTCCGTCGGGCTGCGGCAAGACGACACTGATGCGCATTGTAGGTGGCTTAGAGTCCGTTAGTGCCGGTGCTGTATTTCTTGAAGAGGAAAAAGTGACCGGCCCAGACCGGAAAAAAGGTATGGTGTTTCAGGCCTATACCTCATTTCCTTGGCTAACGGTGTTGGAAAACATTCGTTTCGGAACTCGTTACCGAAACGACATTGATAGCGCCGCAAAAGAAAAGATATCGCAACACTATCTTGAATTAGTAGGCCTAAAGGACTACGCCAATTACTACGTTAATCGAATTTCGGGGGGCATGCGTCAGCGGGTCGCTATCGCACGCACATTAGCGGCTGCTCCAGACATTTTGTTAATGGATGAACCGTTTGGTGCGCTGGATGCACAGACTCGGGAGTTCTTACAGAGTCAGTTGCTGGACATAAACCGCGAAGAACGTAAAACAACCATCTTCGTCACCCACGATGTTGAAGAAGCCGTTGTTCTTGCCGATCGGATTTTTATGTTTTCCGCCCGGCCCGCTAAAGTCATTGAGGAAATCAAGGTTACCGATCACATTACTGGTGAACGTAGCCTTGGGACTAAAGAAACGGAGGAATTCTTCCACTTGCGCAATCACGTGCGCGATTTAATGCGACAACAAGCACGCCGAACGGAGGAATTAGCGCAACGAGAATTACAAACAACCATCGCTCAGATATAACTCATGTCATTTGACTTTACAGGAAAAAAAGTTTTGGTAACCGGTGCGAGCCGAGGCATTGGATTTGGCGTGGCACGTGGCTTCGCTCACGCCAAAGCGGATCTTTTCATTATTGCAACAAATGAAAAAGTTCATGATTCAGCCGCTACGCTCACGCGAGAAACGGGTCAATCCGTACAAGGGCTGGTGTGCGACATTTCCGACCGCGCCGCGGTTGCCGACGTAGTTGGCGGTCTTGGCCGGCTCGATGTACTCGTTAACAATGCCGGCTACGAACAATTGACACCAATTCTCGATCCCGATCCCAATACCGAAGAAACCTTTCGACGCATCATTGACATCAATGTTCTTGGCACTTATTACGTGACAAGAGAAGCCGCAACACGGATGCAGCCTGGCGGACGCATTGTCATCACGTCTTCGGTATGGGGTAAAACCGGCTCGGCGGGATTCAGTGCGTATTGTGCGTCAAAACACGCCAACATTGGTTTTATGCGTGTGCTCGCCGAAGAACTTGGTCCACGCGGTATTGTGCGTTAACGCCGTCTGTCCCGGCTGGGTACGAACCGATGCGGCAATGCAGTCATTGAGTATTATGGCCCGCAACGAAGGCCGTGACGAGGACGAATGCCTATCCCGACATACTGTCGGCTCAAGCCATTGAAGGATTAATGGAACCAGACGATATGGCGTCTACCTATTTATTTCTCGCCTCGGAACATGCTGCAAATATCACGGGGCAAGCACTTAGTGTCGACCGCGGCGAGCTAATGGCCTGATGAGCTCGCCTATCCTTAGTGATAAAAAAGTATTAATCACAGGTGCTTCTCGCGGTATTGGTAAGGCCATTGCAACAGCCATGGCACAAGCGGGTGCAACGGTTGCATTGGCCGACCTTCTCGAGACAAGACAAACGAGAAATGACATAGAACAAGCGGGTGGCAAAGTGTTTTGCTACCACTGCGACATTAGCGACGAAACACAAGTCATCACACTACTCGACGAAGTCGTTTCTGATTTAGGCGGTATCGATGTAGTCGTCAATAACGCTGGAGTGGCGCTTGAGAAACCGTTACTGGATACACAGGTAGACGAATTCGATTCGCTTATGGCGGTCAATCTGCGTGGGACGTTTCTAGTTGGACGAGAAGCCATACGAAAGATGACCGAGAATGAAAACGGCGGCAGGGTTATTAATATTGCTTCCGATCTTGGCTACATCGGGCGCGAACAGCATTCTATTTACTGCGCATCCAAGGCCGCGGTCATCTCGCTATCCAAATCCTGGGCCAAGGAATTCGCAACGAATATCCTGGTCAACAGCGTGAGTCCAGGGCCAGTCGACACCGATATGTTAGGCGGGGAGCATATGAGTGCCGAGTGGCGCAAAAAAGAAGAGGACATTCCTCTACGGCGAATTGCTCAGCCTGATGAAATCGCCGGCATAGTTGTATTTTTGGCGGGACCGGGAGCCACGTTCATCACTGGACAGAGTTTTGGCGTCAATGGCGGCAGCGTAATGATCTGACTATAACTCTGTTGTAAACCAAAATCACTCTTACCGGCCACAAACAGACATTTTGTCAACAATAAAAATTAGTCAGATCACAGATGCACAGCAGACTATGGATGTGTAGCGTAATCTCTCTCCTATTCAATGCCTCTTTTTGGTCCAATTTTCGCTGATGAGGTACACGACAACCAACGCAGGGAAGATAATCAGCAGAGTACCAAGTTGATGTAACTATCAACGCGCAAGAACGATTTGTTTGTCCTCATGGACATCGTGCTGGTGACGCCTAACAGCAAATAGATTCCCCCGGCTAAAGCCGCGGTGCTTACTGTCACAGCCCTTCGGGCTGCCGTTGCTGCTCATCACTTCAACTACGGGCCACGATGAGCAACAACGTAGCTCATTCACCCACGGGTAAACCCGTGGTGCTCTGTCTTCGACCGCATAGACGTACAGCGCACTTTTGTAGCGTGCAACGTCCTCGCTCTTTATTCGACCTCAACACATATTTCCTGCACGGCACCGGTATTTGCGGACTGAGCTACACCGAATGCACCGCCTGCCCAAGCTAACCCGCGCACACCGGCGCGAATCATGAATTCTCCGCCGCCAGTGGGTGTATTAAACTCACCATTTATGAAATAAGTGTCGTCGCCTGTTGCTTCTTGATACCAAGCGCATGAATCTTTCTCACTATGCGCTTGATACTGTGCTTCGAGGGCCGTTGACCTATAAACGCCTGCCCCGCGACTAAACATCAACTTCTACGAGACATTTCAATGTTTGTACCCGAATGTAAGTACGGTGAAATAGCGACTGTCACCAGATTCGGTCAAAGCGGAGACGTTAGTCTATTCACTGTATAGGGGATCAGAATCAGTCGGCAGATCGTCGTGTAATCCTTAAATGGCGCCGGGTATACTCCAAGGGGTCCTTACCATCATCTAAAGATCCCACCGATGACTCATCATGTGTTCCGTTATGGCGGCGAATTTGCCGACCTCATCATCCACCGGGCTGAGGGTGTGTACTTGTACGGCCCGGATGAGCGTCCCGTACTCGATTTCACGTCGGGCCAGATGAGTGGCATCCTCGGGCACTCGCACCCTGAGATTGTGGCGACTGTAAGTGATGCTATTGCCACACTCGATCACGTTCATAGCAGTTTTTTATCTGATCCTGTACTGCGATTAACTGAGGCGCTGACCGCTATTCTGCCCGAGTCACTTTCGAAGGTACTTCCACTCAGCACGGGTGGCGAATCCAACGAAGCAGCCTTGCGCATGGCGAAAATGACTACTGGTGGCTTTGAGGTGGTGGGTTTTGACCGTTCCTGGCATGGGGTGACCGGTGGCGCTGCAGCCAGTACATACAGTGGTGCGAGGCAGGGCTACGGCCCAACACTGCCTGGTTCACTCGCGCTACCGACGCCCGACGCTTATCGATCGCCGTTCAACACCAACGGTCACTACAACTGGCAAGAGGAGTTGGAATTCGGATTTCAGATGTTGGATCGACAGTCGGTAGGGCGCTATGCGGCTTTCATCGCTGAACCGATACTCAGTGCAGCCGGAATCATCGAATTGCCACCCGGATACCTCAAAGCGCTCAGGAGCAAATGCACCGAGCGGGATATGCTGTTGGTTCTGGACGAGGCGCAGACCGGCCTTGGGCGCACCGGGGATCGCTTCGCGTTCGAACATGAAGGTGTCGTACCCGACATCCTGACCCTGTCGAAGACTCTGGGCGCCGGCCTGCCCTTGTCGGCAACGATCACATCGACGGAGATCGAGCAGCGGTGTCACGACCAGGGCTATATTTTCTATACCACCCTCGCAGCCGATCCGCTGCCCGCATCCGTTGGCGCCAAGGTCGTCGAGATCATTGTCCGGGACGCGCTCTGGGAGCGTGCACGAGAGCTCGGAACCTACATGAAAGAACAGCTACTGACACTGAAACAACGCCACGAACCTATTGGCGATGTCCGTGGGCGAGGACTCCTGCTTGGCGTTGAACTAGTGAAAGATCGGGAGACTAAGACTCCGGCGCGCGAGCTCGGCTTTGATGTGAGCAGACGTTGCCTAGCCCGGATATTGCATGAGTAGTGGAGTGTCAGGAGGAAAAGGCCTTGTTATGCAGGTTGAGTCGTTGAAAGGCCTATGTATTTTCAGATAGAGGTGTGAATTGGCATTTGTTCCACTCAATGTGATCGATTTTCAGGGGTGAATCGGCATTTTCTTTGTCCCAGGGCGAGCGATGTCCTGGCGTGATGCATCACGCCGTTGAAATGGAGATAACGGTCGATTATCCGGGTGCGAGTCGGTGGGCGACGAGGAAGAATAAATGCTGATAGGGATAACGACTCGATAACAGAAAACGGACACGGCGGGTATTGCGCAGGATCACCGCACCGATCTTGAGCAGTTTCAATCGTAATGTGCCGACATAGGCACGGGCCAGTTCGGTGCCCTTGAGTGCCAACCGTCGAATGGCCTCCAACAAGGTGTAGGCCATCGAGGAGAGCAGTAAGCGAAACTGGTTCGGCCACCACGCGGAACAACTGGTGCGATCGGCAAACATATCCAGTTGTTGCTCCTTGATCCGGTTCTCCATGTCACCACGGGCACAGTACAACTTGTCGTACAGGTGTTGGACATCGCCGTGGAGGTTGGTCACCACGTAACGCGGATTGACCCCGTGCTGTGAGTACTCGATCTTGGCAATCACCCGCCTGGGATGATCCCAGCTTGCGGCAGCGTAGTGCAGGTCGGTAAAGCAGCGCACTTTGTGCCCGCTCACGGCAAAGCACTCGGCGGCCTCACTCTGCAAATCTGCCGTCAGGGCGTTCAAACGCTTGTTTTTCGCCACGCCCACGATGTAGCCCACGCCATGACGCTCACACCACGATAGCATCCGCCAGCGACAAAACCCCGAATCGGCCCGAAAGACAATCTTCACCTTGGGCCACACCTGGCGCAGGCGTTTGACTAACAACGCCAAAATCGCCCACGCGTGCTTCGCCCCATCGATCTTGCTCGGACGCAGATAACTGACTAACAATTGATCTCGGCAAAAAACATACAACGGCAGGAAACAGTAGTGGTCGTAATACCCGTGAAAAAATCGACCCTCCTGGCTCCCATACACCGCATCGTCGGTCGCATCACAGTCCAGCACTAAACGCTTCGGCGCGCGTTTGAACGATTCGATAAACTGCTCCACCAACACTTCGTGGATGCGCCAGGCACTGTCACGTTCCGACCGGTTCTCAAAACGGCATAACGTCGAAGGACTCGCTAGTTCCGTATCCCGATCCACTCCCGTCTGCATCGCTAAATCCTTGCGCAACGTGTCATGATCGTTCAAATCCTCATACCCCAGCGCCAACCCATATACCCGCTGGCGCAATAAACTCACCGCATCGTGCCCACAACTGGCCTGACGGCGCGGATCGCTCAGTACTTTACTCACCGCTTCGCTTAACCCCAACACCCGATCCACTTGACGCAACAACAACACCCCACCATCGCTGCTGATGGCCCCTCCCTCAAAATCCGCCTCCACACAGCGCCTTTTACACACTGGAAATTCAAACGTCGTTTGGGTACATTGGGTCACGGCGAAGCCTCCTTTATTTCTTTTCTAGCAAATTGAATTATAAAGGATTTATAGGCTTCGCCTTTCTTATTCGTGAAATATCCAGGCTAGAGCTTGGAGCGAGTCTGAATATCGGCCGTCGTTCCATGGCCAACATCTTTCGCATCGCGCCGCCGTTGACGGTAACTCGCGAACAAATCGATACCGCCGTTGCGATATTCGATCAAGCCTTGACCGAGTGCGCGGGTAAATTGCTCTGACTAAATGGCGGGTTTTGGGTCGTCAGTACGCTTTCACTTTGAATACCCAAAAGGCAGCTTGGAGTACTATTGGCCAATTTCGGAAGTTTTCTAGTGCATGAAATTGGGTCTGTAATGTGTCGTATTTCAGACTCCTAATAAGCACTTAATGTCGCTAATGTAATATAAACAAATTGCCTTACGTCAAAGGCAATTCCAATTTCTTCAAATGATATTTTGTTACTTGTGTGCGAACGTCAAGCTTAGACGCAAGTTCAGAGATCATTATATCGAACCGGTATTTGTCAATTCTTTTGAAAAGCCTAGCTAGTTTCTGTCCAGAAATTCGAAATTGAAGGATAAGGAGTAGTTTAGGAAAGAGTTAAGTGCTCCGGTGTTTCGAGTAGAATTGAGTTGCAAAAAACGATTCGACTGAAACACCAGGAGCCGCGATGAGAGAAACCCGCACCGCACAGCAGAGTATATTCCAAACCCGGACAGATCACGAGATTGCGCGAGAGTTGAAGCGCATGTCGGATTGGTTAGATGCACATCCTGCGCTATTGGATTTGGTGGGTGAGGACATTCGCTCATGCGGTGGGTCAAGACGAGGACGCAGCGGCTTGACGCTGGACGCGATTTTGAGATGTGCAATTCTCAAGCAATACCGTCAAGTCGATTATCGAACGTTAGCGTTTTACTTAAAGGACTCGGTATCGTTCATGGAGTTTGCCCGAGTCGGGCATGAGCGGGCGCCGTCAAAATCGACGCTGCAAGGGTTGATCAGTGCGATTCGATCCTCGACATGGGAGGCGGTGGATCGATGTTTGCTGGCTAGTGCCTGTGAGAGTGGGATCGAGAGCGGTGAGGTGATCCGGATCGATGCCACCGGGACCGATACGGCGATCCTGGAACCGAGCGATTCGGGTCTGCTGTACGATGGTGTGCGGGTTATGGTGCGGTTGCTGAGGGTGGCGCGCCAGCTGGGCGATATCACGTTTCATAATCACCAACGCAAGGCCAAACGGCGTCGCTACGCGATCATGATGGCACGGACGACTGCGCGGCGGCGCCCGTTATATAAGGCCCTGCTGCAGGTGACGATTGACACACTGGGCTATCTGGATGAGGCGTATAAAGTGTTGTCAAAACAGTCAGATACACGATCGTGGTGTGCTAAGGTGGAGGATTATCGGCCATTGATCGTGCAGGTTATTGAACAAGCCCAACGCCGTGTGATCGATGGCGAATGGGTGCCGGTGCAGGATAAAGTGGTGAGTTTGTTCGAGCCGCACACCGCTATTCTTGTCAAGGGTCAACGTGACGTTCAGTACGGACACAAGCTGAGTCTATCGAGCGGTACCAGTGGTCTGGTGCTCGATGTGGTGGTCGAAGACGGTAATCCGGCAGATCAGGTGTGTTTGATCCCATTGATTAAACGTCATATTGCCCACTACGGAAAACCACCGCGAGACCTGGTCGCCGATGGCGGCTACGCCAGTAGCGATAATTTAACTGACGCCAAGGCGTTGGGAGTCAAACAGGTAGCCTTCCACAAACGTGCCGGTCTGAGTGTCGAAGCCATGACTGGAGATCAATGGCTTTACAAAAAACTACGCAACTTCCGCGCGGGTATCGAAGCCACCATCTCCTATTTGAAACGCTGCTTTGGTCTGTCACGATGTAACTGGAAAGGACTCGATCATTTCAAGGCTTATGTACGCAGCGCCGTTTTCACTCACAATCTGGTGGTCTTAACCCAACGACTTGCCGCTTGCGGCTAAGTTCCCAACAACACGATCAACGATGGCGATCACCGCCAGGGCGGCTATCGCCTGATTCCTAAATCCCATCCATCAACCATTGCGCGATCTGACAAATCGCAAAGAACCCTTTTGAAAACACGTTGCTTTCCATCTCGATTCCCCGTTTTCATCTACCCCGGTTTATCAATTTCGGGGTATTCTGGACAGGAACTAGTGTACTGTCTCATAAATAACTATCTATTATATTCGCACGATGATATCATTACCTGAGACGTTTAAACCGTCGGTGAATGTGGCAATGAACCTTCCTGCTAAAGCGCTTCAAGTGTCTACTCAAGATCGCGACCGGCTGGAATCCTGGTTGCGCGCGCACAATACGCCGCAAGCCATGGCCTGGCGCGCACAAATCATTGTGTATGCCGCCGAGGGGTTACCCAACACACGTATCGCCAAAGAAGTCGGCGTGAGCGTGGTGACCGTGCGCGAGTGGCGCAAGCGCTTCGAGATGGAAGGGATCGACGCTTTGACCGAGATCAAACCCGGACGCGGGCGAAAGCGCGAGATCAGTGCGACCAAAGTCAAACGTATTGTCCATGACACGCTTCATGTGAAGCCTCGAGGAGCGACACACTGGAGTTGTCGTAGTATGGCGGACCGACATAAGGTGAGTGCGGCTACGGTGCAACGAATCTGGGATGCCCACGGATTACAGCCGCATCGCACTGAGACGTTCAAACTCTCCACCGATCCTGAGTTCGTCGAGAAGTTGACGGACATTGTAGGGTTATACCTCAATCCGCCGGACAAAGCGGCCATCATCTGTGTCGATGAAAAGAGTCAGATTCAGGCCCTGGATCGAACCCAGCCGGGGTTGCCGATGAAACGCGGACGCTGTGGTACCCGCACGCATGACTATAAGCGCCATGGCACCACATCGCTGTTCGCTGCCCTCAATGTCCTGGAAGGCACCATCATTGGCAACTGTTATGAGCGACATCGTCATCAGGAGTTCCTCAAATTCCTACGTCGCCTCGATCGTGAGTTTCCCAAAAGCAAACCATTACATCTGATCCTCGACAATTACGGCACACACACCCATCCGAACGTCAAAGCGTGGCTAGACAAACACCCACGATTCCATCTGCATTTCACCCCGACGAGCTGCTCTTGGTTAAACTTGATCGAACGCTGGTTTGGTCAACTCACTGAAAAACAACTACGTCGTGGAGTATTCACCAGCGTTAAGGAATTGACGCATACGATTAAACAATTCATCAAGGTGTACAACGAACATCCCAAACCTTTCGTTTGGAACACTAAAGTCGATGACATCCTGCGTAAAGTTGGGAAATGCAAAGCTATTTTAGAGACAGTACACTAGTTAGTTATTATTGCATAGGCGTATGCGGCATAACGCGTTCCACTATGAGATTGTTAAATCGGATTTCCTCTTTGTCGATATCCATGCTTGATCGGACATCGCGAAGAGCGATTCGAGTGACCCCGTCAACATATAAACCGCTATCGTGTAGTAAACGTACTGCTTAAAATCATGACGATGTTGGGTACAAACAAATCGAAAAACAGTCAGCAGACTATAGCTAGCCCTTTATCTTCCGGTTTTGTTATCATGTGGCGGCCGCTCTATTTCGTGTCCCCACACGAAATAGTCGCCCAACCCCTCTTCCGTTATGTCGTAACGCAGGCAGGGCTATCAAATCCATACAGGGAATACTCTAGAGGTAGGATTAAATGACACTCAAGATCTTAGTCAGCATAACCGTGCTACTCGCATCGTTGCCTCGCATCGCCACTGCCCAGGCGTCTTTGTCGACTCAAGAACAGAAGTTCAGCTATGCGATGGGAATCCGTGTGGTGGAGCAATTGCAGCAAAAGCTCGAGCAAGCGGGTATGCAACTCGATACGTCCACGTTCACGCAGGGAATCCAAGACGCGCTGTCCGGCGCGCAACCGCAGCTATCGAGGGAGGAAATACAGGCCGTGCTCCAGATACATCAGACACAACGGTTCATGAAGCAGGCAACCGTGGCGATGGCTAACAAGCGGGCGGGTGATGCTTTTCGGGTGGCCAACCAAGCTAAGGATAGTGTCATCGAGACCGCGTCCGGTCTTCAGTATCGGGTGTTGGAAGAAGGTGCCGGTAAACAACCGGACGCCACTGACACTGTGGTCGTGCACTACCGTGGTACCCTCGTGAACGGAGAAGAATTTGACAGCTCCTATGCAGGTGGTGAGCCTGTGACATTCGACCTCAATGGTGTTATCGATGGTTGGCGCGAGGCACTGCAGATGATGCAAGAGGGCGCCAAGTGGGAGTTGGTGATTCCCCCTGAGCTCGCATACGGTGACCAGGGCAGTGGAAAGATCGGTCCTAATGAGACATTGATCTTTGAGATTGAGCTGATCACCGTAAAGTAGAGTGGGGCCGGCGTTTGCACTGTACGCCTACGCCAAGGCCCATTCGACGAAAGGCTTGATGACGTGTCAAACGCTAGCATATTGGCTCCGCCTACCGCTGCCGGCCTCGTGCTCCGCACTTCCATGGCGGGCAGCGAGAGACGGTGATTCACCCCCCGCAGGGTCAAGTGGCTATGGTCGCTCCGGCCAATCGCAGTTGCCGTCGGTACAAAGAGCAGGGTATAAGACGAGGCCACTTGTTTCGCGCTGCCCTGATGGTGTATGCAACAAGCGGAGCGCCTCGCTAACACCCGATCGAACCAGAGTTGGCACGTCCTCGTCGATGGTTACTGTCATGTAGTCCCACTCAAGGAAACCGTTGTCAATATCGGGGATAAAGAAATCCGCTAATCCGGCGAGGGCACCACTCAAATCGATTGTGGTGTCAGGGATGAATTCAATGTTACCTATTGGATCACCGAAATCTACCGATACGCCTGGTATCGTGAACGATAAGCTGTTTCCTGACCCTGTTATGATGTCAACGAGGTTAAAAGCCAGGGGACTAGGGTTGAAAGTACAGGCCGAAAGAAGAGCTAGCGGGAAGCCGGTGGTGGCCTGACAGAACAGGGTCATCTGCAGCTCGTAGGTATGCCCTGTGATGACTTTCGCGCCAAAACTGAACGTATCACTACTGTCCTCTTCACACCAACCAACTTCAGCTCCAAACTCAACTGGGTCACTCACCAGCGGTAAGGTTACTTTGAGCTCTACCGCTCTGTCCGGCTCGCAGCCGAAATCCGCAACTGCGGCGTTGCCAACTTCGAAAACATTGTTTGGGTCAGTTACGTCCACCAACCCTACCCGGATGAAGGCTTCCGACTTGACGCCCAGCGAGGGTATCGTGATGTTGTCTATCTTCGTGAAGTCAACAACATACAGCGAGCCACGCCACACAGTGGACCCGGTCACTCTGGCGTCCAATACGATGTCACTGTCAGTTGTCGTGGGAACCGTAAACTGCTTGGTCATGGTACTGCGTGCCAAATCGCTCTGGGTGGTACCCGAAGTTATCACAAAGTTACCGACTTTGTTGTTGGTTAAATCATCCGATGTGTCACAGGTTGCTACAGGACCACAAGTGGCGACATCGAAATCGGTTCCATCTGGAGCAAACACGGCGACATTACCCGGATCGAGAGTCGCGACAACCTGGCTTAACGCAGCCGGCGAGACGCTGAATGTGCCGATCAGTAGTACGGCCGCATGAAATGTAGTATTGAATGTTTTTACTTTCATCGTACTTCTCCTTAATGTGGATGTGAAACATGTATGTTTACAATTGACGCCCTTACCCACAAAAAAGCCGGTATTGCGCAACGCAAAACCGGCATCCTGAAAACACATCCATTGTGTGATGTGGACATAGGTCAGCCAGGTTTTTGCCAATCTTAAGACCCGTAAATTTCCGTCTCTGTCGCACAATACATTTGACGATTAACAGCCTACTCCCGTCTTGTGATCAGTGCAACAAATAGAATTTGATCTAAGAGATGACTTGTAAGAAATCCGTTACGCTTTGGGGACAAGTTGTGCCATTGCGCACCCCCTCAGCAACAGTTAGACACAATTGATTGATTGAATAAAAGTGGATTTTGGTTCACCCATACTGGCCCGGCAACGAACTAAATAGATTCCCCCGGCTAAAGCCGGGGTGCTTACTGTCACAGCCCTTCTAGGCTGCCGTTGTTGCTCATCACTTCAACTACGGGCCACGATGAGCAACAACGTAGCTCATTCACCCACGGGTAAACCCGTGCTGCTCTGTCTTCGACCGCATAGAGGAACGATGATGACAAAAAGCTACTACCCTTAAGCCAACGCAGTGAAGACTGTTTGTGCTTTGGAAAACTTGGTGGCTTTACCAGAACAAAACCTAAAACATATATTAAGCTTAATATACCGAAACCTGATGCTGCTATTTCCAAACGACTCGATGCTACTTTTGTCAAGACGTTAGTTTAGTGAAAAAGCGTATACTACGTGCTGCTCTTCGTTGCTTTCTTCCGTGTCGTGCTAGCAAGTGAATGAACGATTGAAGTTTGATCTCCAGAGCCACTACCGACTTGACTAATCGAATACTGCCGTCGTTTTAGAAAACATTCAAAATGATAGGCACGGCCTCCTAATTAATTAAGCCCTCAACTCTTTAGAGTCTTGTTCTGGGAATCACGAATTTACAAAGACTGTCCGTAGAGTAATCTAAAGCGGAAGCAAAAGCTTAGCGCAATAAACGTTGCTTACGGGTCGATTAGAGTCCTATTTTTGAATTCATTGAAAGACGGTTTCGAATATTTTTTTACGGCCAATATCAGATAGCGAACTCAGGAATTAGCGGTACCAGATCAAGTCTTGATACTTACATTTAAGTAATATCCGATCGTCTTATGCTTTGGTCGACAAGTTCTCCACGTTCCTTGGCCATTGCGGCCATGAGGCGTAACACGACGCAGGCGGCGAGCTTCGATGTAGTGCCGCTAACGTCAAACACTGGGCATAACTCGGAAACTTCGATCAGACTCACAGACCCGCGTTGTCCCAACATCGTTGCGACTTTCATTATTTCCCGCGACTCCAATCCGCCAGGCTCAGGTGCCGTTACCCCAGGGGCGGCGGAGGCATCCATTATATTCATATTAAAACTAAGATATTGCGCATCGGTGTTATTCCACACGCGGTCGGCGGCCTCATTTACCACGGTCTCAACACCACGTTCCAGCACTTCAAATGTCGGGTAAAAACGAATACCGCGCTCGTTGGCAAGATCGATGTGATCTTTTGGGTTGAGCGAGTTGCGTGCGCCGATATGAGCGATATTCTCCGGATGAATATTTGCGATTTCACTCACACGGGCCAAAGTACAGGGACTGGTGTTTTTTTCACCCGCCCAACTATCGGCCATATCAAGCTGCGCGCCAAAGTGCATATAACCAATGCGTTTGTTTTCTCCAATGTGATCGGACAACGCACGCGTTGCGGAAATCGAGATCGAATGATCGCCCCCGCAAATCACTGGAACCACCCCCGCCGCCAATACTTCTCTGACTGCCCGATAGATACGGTCATGAGCAAGTTCGGGAACAACTTTCGGAATTCTGACGTTACCGCAATCAACGCAGCTCCCCTGAAGATCCACCTGGTATTCAAACCAGTAGGGAAAATAATCATGAGTCGCTACACGAAATGCTTGCGCACCCTCCTCTGATCCAGGCTTCCCAACATTACCTTCATCATAAGGGACACCCACAAACGCGAACCGGGCACCGCTTTGCTTTAACGCCTCCGTTTCCATAGGAACCTGCTTGGAACGCAAAAAAGTAATAATTCCCAGTGTCTTGAAATTTTCCGGATCACCTAGCGGTGAAAAGAGATGTTCGTAATTAATCGCAGGATTCATTTTTTTCGCTCTCTTATGTATAAGTTTTGCTTCTAAGCAGCCTTGTCATGCAATGGGTTAGTCAATTTGCTAGTTTAAGGCGTTTTGCCTTGATCGCGCAGTGTCTTCGCCCGACTACCCAGGTAGTGATACACCATGCAACAAGCCAGCTTGATACTCATGTGACTCACATCAAAGTGAGGACTCAGTTCTGAAATCTCCATAACATCCGCACCATAAGTGCCGGCGATGCGGGCTAGTTGAATCGCCTCCCTCGACTTAATACCAAATGTTTCCGGTGCGGTGGTGCCAGGCATACAACTGGCATCCAGCGAATCCGTGTCCCATGACCAGTACACCCCATCAGTTCCATCCCAGGCAATGTCAAAAATTTCTTTGGTACACGCCTCAATACCGCGATCCACGACCTCTTGCATCGGCAACAAACGGACGTTGTTATCAATCCAAAAATCGACCCAGTCCTTTGGGTTAAGACCATTTCGCGAACCCATATGAGCCATGTTACGGCCATCGCAATTGGGTAAATCGAATGCACGCGCGGGGCCGGAACAGTTTGTGTTCGGATTTCCTTCCCAATCCGGGGCGGAATCGAGATGACAGTCCACATGCAAATAGCCGATTTTTCCATTTTTATGAAAATCAGATACCGCTCTCGATCCGGGTATTGGAACCGAATGATCACCACCGCACAAAATTACTTTAGCACCGCCCTCCAAACACTCGGTGACATACTGGTAAATATACTCATGACTGCGCTCGTTGTTGCCTGGAATTATCGGCACGTCGCCGCAATCTACCGGACTAAAGAAAGAAATAAGATCGACGTCATATTCGAACATATAGGGGAAGTACTGTGTTGACGCCTCCCGAATACCCGATGGCCCCTGAGAGGTTCCGGCCCTGACCATTTGACCCTGATCCCACGGAACACCTAAAAAGCAAATCTTCGCGCCCATGTCTCGAATCGCGTTGCGATCCGGTGGGCAATAGGGAGCGCCCATAAACGTCGCTAGCCCACGGGCTTTAAATGAGCCATTGTGTTTTGTCGGCGAATAAATATGGTCATCGGGGCCAGTGTGAATTGCCGGACCCTGATGTTGATGGGGGACAAATTCCCACGTCGGCGATCCGTTATTACTCATTTATTCTCCCGATTCGTTCTTCTGATTGTTCGTACGATTTTCATGCGGTGTTCCAGTAGTTCGAACCCTGCTTCAAAGTCGCACTCGTTTGGTTTCGTCGCTTTGTTGCGGCAGTGTTGCGAGCGAGTCACCGTCACACTTCTCCGCTACTTCCAATGCTACGAGTTGCATCTCGCGTCCGGTAACCACTTCGGGTGTAGGCGTACTGCAAGTAGGGCAACTAAAACTGTAACGCGAATCAGGTGTTTTGACTTCATCGCAGCGCGGACACATTACGGTCAACGACACTTCTTCAATTTCAAGAATTGCGTTTTCACAACATGTTCCCTTCGACGCATAGGAAAAACAAAAATAAAGTGGACGCATCAGCCCCGATAATTCACCAAGCCGGATTTTTATTCTGCGCACCCGACCAGCATTTTGCTTCCTGGCATGCTCACAAGCGAGCTCGATTAGACTCGTAGCGATAGAAAGTTCATGCATTGTGAGTATTTTGAAATGCTAGAGAAGTCACTACGTGATGTTGCTAAGCTGCATGGCCGTGCGCTACATTGGATGCGCCTAATGGTTCGTCAGGATTGACTTCAAGTGCATGTGCCCTTGCAGCATTTATCCAGTCTATCCACGACGCAACTCCCTCGCCACAACGGGCCGAAAGCCTGAGTACCTCGATAGTCGGATTCACACGTTTTGCATACTCGATACATTTATTAACGTCGAAATCAACGTACGGAAGCAGATCGATTTTGTTGAGTATCATCAATTGCGCCGCTGCAAACATATCAGGATACTTGAGCGGTTTATCTTCGCCTTCCGTAACCGACAAAATCGCGACTTTGTAGTCCTCGCCTAACGCAAAGTTTGCTGGACACACTAGATTCCCAACATTTTCAATAAAGAGTACTCCACCATGTTCGAGAGGCAATCCCTCAAGCGCATGACCAACCATGTGCGCATCCAGGTGGCAACCACGGCCTGTGTTTATCTGTATCGCGTTTGCACCGGTTGCGCGAATGCGTTCGGCATCGTTCGCCGTTTCTTGATCGCCTTCAATAACCGAAACCGGAACTGTATCGATTAGCTCTTTGATTGTAGCGGTTAATAACGTGGTTTTACCTGACCCGGGACTCGATACCAGGTTGAGCGCAAGTACACCATGTTGTTTTAGACACCCGGTATTTTGCTTCGCATACTCATCGTTCTTCGAAAGAATGTTCTGCTCGATTTCCAGTGTTTGTGTCCGACTTAGACCGGGAACGAATGCTTGCGAAAAATTTATATTTTGATCAGACGACGCGTGAGCATGGTCATGGTTATGATCATGATGATGATGTGAATGCGTCTGTATTACATTGCTTTGTTGACTATTTTCGTCACGATGTTCATGGGCGAAACCATCGATTCGCGTCTCACCTCGACCACAGCCGCATACACTACACATAGTTATGTCTCCCTTTATGGTGACTCGAACAAATTGAGTCTTTCATCTATTTTTTTTACCCTTTAATGAAGCTCTCTTGGGTAGATCAAATCGTGTATCTTGGTACGATACATACTTATAGAATACTATTTGTACGGGTTACGGATTTCAAGTATTATTAAGCAAATTACTATGACTATCGTGAAGACAGCTTTGATTTAATAAGGGATTGTCATGATTCGCTCCTTTATTCTACGAACTTCGTAACTAATCGATAAATAAGAGAAGTCGCATGAAAAAGCCTCAAACGAGTGTGCGTCCATTACCCATATCGCCTGCACGCAAGGAAAAGGAAAATCCAGCGGGTGCCGCAAAATTGGTGCCACGTTCGTTACTTTCCGACCCTCTTAACCGCGCAATTATCGAGCGGTTGCAAGAAGATGGACGACTAGCCTATTCCACAATCGCACGCGACCTTAACACGTCCGAAGGAACCGTGCGCAATCGTGTAAATAACATGATCGATGCCGGGGCGTTAAGAATAGTCGCTGTAGCCGATCCCATGGCACTCGGTCACGCCGCCTACGCATTTATCGGCTTAAAACTTGCTGCTGGCGCTGACCCCAGGATAGTCGCTAAGCCATTCGTGGACCGGGAAGAAGTGCTTTTTGTGTTGTTTTCGGCTGGCCAGTACGACCTGTTAATTGAGGTGCTGTGCAAAACCCAAGAAGATTTGCGCGACTTCTTTCTGGAAATGTGCTATGGCCAGGAAGACATCGCCGGCGTAGAACCGATGATGGGGCTGGAAGTTTTTAAATACCAACTAAAGTGGGACTCACAACAATGGTCCACGTAAGAATAAACCGGTTTATATTGCAGCTAAAGAGGAGAACGTAATGAACCAAATTTATCCAACCACAATGGCCGAGGCGATGCCGGATGCGGACGATGCTGCCAAAGCAAAAAAACAGCTCGAGGCCGCGGGAGTAAAGTATGTCATGTCGTGTTGGATTGATTTGCTTGGCGTACCCAAAACCAAACCCGTTCCGGTAGCGGAATTCGAAGAGCTCTGCCGCGGGAAAGGCCCGCAATTTGCAGTTCATTCCGTTTCCATGGTTCCAGAACACGGTCCGGCGGATGCCGACCAAGTTCCCATCCCCGATTTGGCCAGTCTTCAAATTTGTCCGTGGAATAAAGAGATCGCAATTGTCTTTGCCGATCTGTTTATGGACGACGAACCCTATCCATTGTGCCCGCGCCTAGCGCTAAAACGACAGGTGGCGGTAGCAGCCGAAGCTGGATATGCGTTCTATGCCGGTATTGAACCTGAATTCATTGTATTACGCTACAACGAAGATGGCGATGTCGTTAAAGCAATTGACGACGATCCCGATCCGGGTCATGGCTTTCGTCCGGTGCGTCAAGCTTTCGGTTACGATGTCGAATTCTCCTTTGATGCGATGCCCTATGTCGGCCAGCTAATCGATTATCTGGGAGAACTCGGCTGGGGATTGAAAGATACGGTAGCGGAAGGCGCTTACTCGCAAATCGAACTCGATTTCACCTACACCGATGTTCTGCAGATGGCAGATCGTCTGACCTTTTTAAAAATACTACTAAAAGAAGTGGCCAAAGAGCATGGGTTATTTGTTACCTTCATGCCTAAACCCACTCAAGGCGACTGGCGAAGCGGTGCACATATTAATCACAGCGTCCAGGCAATAGATAAGCCAGGCGTAAATATATTTGAAGCAGAAGGTGGTGGTTGGACAGACATCACCAATCACGTGCTTGGCGGCTTGTTGCAACACGGCGCCGCACTTACCGCAATCACCTGTTCCACTGTTAATTCGTACAAGGGTTTGATTGCACGTGCCTCGGGTTTTGAAGGTGGCACGGTGACATGGGCACCAACGCATATTACTTATGGTGCTAACAACCGCTCAGCAATGTTACGTTTACCGCAAGCGCGCTACGCCATAGAAAACCGGGCGTCGGACATGTGCATGAACGTTTATCTGGGCCTTGCTATGACCGCAGCAGCATCTCTCAGGGGTATTAAGGAAAGCATTGATCCTGGACCATCTAGCGACACGTCCTTGTATGACGTTACGCCAGAAGAACTGGAAAAAGCGGGACGAAAACGCCTACCGACTACCCTGCTTGAAGCGATTTGCGCGTTTGATGAAGACACGTTAGCCAAGGAAGTGCTGGGACCCATGATGCATAACTCCTACAGCAAATACAAACATAATGAATGGGATCGTTTCCACGAACATGTAACGGAATGGGAGAAACGTGAATATTTGCGTTTTTACTAAGCTGTCTATTCGAGACAAATTCGTTACTAATAGTTTGAATATTTTGTAATGAGTAGTTTCGAAACTTTCGAAGCGGGCGATGTCGCTTTACAAAGCGACATCACCCTGCGGGACACCAAGCTTGTTTACAAAACTTATGGCGTGCTCAATGCCGCTAAGGACAACGTCATCGTGTATCCGACCCGATATGGCGGCACACATGAAGATAACGAATACCTTATTGGTTCGGACATGGCCTTAGACCCGAAAAAGTATTTCATCGTTGTGCCGAATCTATTAGGCGCCGGCCTGTCTTCTTCGCCGGCGAATACACCGGAACCATTCAATAAGTCGCGGTTTCCCGGCGTCACGATCTATGACAATGTCCATTTGCAACACCGGCTATTGTCAGAAGTTTTTGGAATTGATCGCGTTGCCTTAGTAGTGGGTTGGTCCATGGCCGCACAACAAGCTTACCAATGGGCCTGCTTGTATCCCGACAAGGTGGAACGAATTGCCCCATTTTGCGGCGCGGCGAAAACCACACCTCACACTTATGTTTTTCTTGAAGGCGTTAAAGCAGCGCTCACTGCTGACGCCGCCTGGAACGAAGGTTGGTACGATTCACCGCCGGAGCGTGGACTAAGAGCGATAGGAAGAGTCTGGTCGGGATGGGCCCTGCCCCAAGTTTTTTATCGCCGTGAGATGTTCAAGCAAATGGGCTACGCGTCGGTAGAGGACTTTCTGGTTGGCTATTGGGAAGCGGTCTTTCTGCATCGTGATGCAAACAACAGCTTGGCCTTGATTTGGACATGGCAACATTGCGATCTCAGTGCCAATGAGATTTATCATGGCGACTTTGAGAAGGCACTCGGCGCAATACAAGCTAAAGCCATTGTGATGCCGGGGAAAACCGACTTGTATTTCCCGCCGGAAGATAACGCGTATGAAGTCGATCACATGCCAAACGCCGAACTTCGAGTGATTCCATCCGATTGGGGTCATTACGCTGGGAGCGGACGGGATCCCGACGACCTGAAATTTATTGACGAAGCACTGAAGGAGTTACTTTCAAGCTGAGATAAATCGAAATACAAAACAACACGAAAAAAACCTCAAACATCTTCAGCATTCGGTAACCGCCCCCACAACTCATTCAAAAATCGCTGCACGGCTAAATCATGCGAAGCACTGGGAATAATAATGATATTTATGTCAACCTTAAATGTTATTTGCCTACGACGACTGTTTCCATTGCATAGATTGATAGCAATCGTTCGATCGCTATTCGTCACTCCCCTACTCCGTCCCTTTGTGAAACAACCGGATCCAAGTTTTTCGCGCCATTAAACAATTCAACCAAACTGGCACTAATAATGAGTACGGCCGCACACATTTCTCGAATTCCAAATGGTTCGTCAGTCAATATCGTTGCAGACGTAATCCCGATGACGATATCCAGTAGCAATAATACGGCTACTTTGCCGGGGTAAAGCACGCTAGCACCGTATACGGTCAGCCAGACCAACGGTAAAGTCCAAATTAACGCAAACGCAAGTAACCAAGGCAAAGTGGCCAACAGGCTTTCATAACGAAGCGGAACCATTTCAGTGCCGCCCGGGACCAAAGACGCTAGCCAAAAAATTATACCCATGAATACAAACTGCAGAAAAACTCTATCCATAATGGGCGTTGATGCGGTTTGCTTGAGATAAACCATACCCCACGCCCATAGAATTCCTGAGATTAACGCCATCCATTCACCTGCTTCACGCGGCAAGGGTAATCCATTCTCCATACTGGTTATCACCACTAACCCGGCAAGTCCTAATACAATCGCCAATATGCGGCTACGTGTAATCAACTCACTTATAAGTAGCCAACCTAATAGCGAACTCCAAATTGGGGTCAGGTACCAAAGTAACATAACCTTTGCGACATAACCTCTTAAAAAAGCCTCCGCGTAGATGGCTATCGCAGCCGCCACCAGCAGACTACCGATAAATACTGGCAGCCCGCCGCTCAAGATTCGACGCCAACGCACCAACGCGAAAGGCAACAAGACAACAAAAGGAATGACGAAGCTTCCGGTCGTTGCCCAAACGCTGCCAAGTCCCAATTCGTTGAGTTCACGCACGGGAATCCAGAAAGTTCCCCACAAAAGCGTAGAACCGAGAATGGCGATGGAAGGCAGTTGGATTTTACTCAACATGGATATTTATAACCGTAATGACTGGCTTAGGGCTAATTATTTTGATTTGTTATTTGAATGCTGGACGACTCGTGCATTTTCGGTAAAATACGAACTTAATTGATCGATTAGTTAAATACAGAATACTATACAAGACATAAGATCAATGGTAACCAAAAAAGGAGAACCCATGACTAACAAGCTATCAGAGTACGCCAAGACACTAAACGCCCAAGGAGTGAAATATGCGTTATCCGGCTATGTCGACATACATGGCGTTGCTAAAGCGAAAACAGTTCCCTTAGCACATCTTGATAGAATGCTTAAAGGCTCCGAACTCTTTACCGGAGCCGCCCTCGATGGTGTTCCCCAGGAAGTCAGTGATGAAGAAGTCGCAGCTCATCCCGATCCCGAATCGGCAATCATCTTACCATGGAACTCGGAGGTCGTTTGGTTCGCTAGTGATTTATGGTGCGAGGGTAAACCCTTCGAAGCGTGCTCGAGAAATATATTCAAACGTGTACTAAAACAAGCGGCGGATATGGGTTACCAATTTAACTTTGGTATTGAGCCCGAATTTTTTCTGCTTAAAGACACAGAGGATGGAGGATACGAACCCATTGGGCCACGCGATTGGAATGCCAAACCCGCTTATGACGTGAGATCCACGCTCGATAGTTTCGAGACATTGGAAGCCATTGTGAATGCGATGAATAGTTGCGGTTATGACATTTATTCGTTCGATCACGAAGACGGTAACGGCCAATTCGAAATCGACTTCATGTATTTTGATGGCCTCACGATGGCTGATCGCTTCGTTTTCTTCAGAATGTTGGTACAGGAGATCGCCCACCAACACGGCTACTTTGCGTCGTTTATGCCCAAACCTTTTGCCGATCGGGCCGGAAGCGGTGCGCACTACAACATGTCATTAGCGGATCTCGGCTCGGGCGAAAATTTGTTCGACTCAAGCGACGATCCACGCGGATGCAATTTGGGTGAAATCGGTTACTACTTTATTGGCGGTATTCTTAAGCATTTACCCGCTTTGTGCGCCGTCGTGTCACCAACGATTAACAGTTACAAACGTCTGATCAAAGAAGGCAGCATGTCGGGATTTACGTGGGCACCGGTTTTTGCCTGCTTTGGCAACAATAACCGAACCAACTCCCTTAGGGTGCCGCTGGGTGGTGGCCGTGTCGAACTTCGAGCGGCGGATATTTCCAATAACCCGTATCTCGGTGGTGCCATGGTGCTGGCCGCGGGTTTGGAAGGGATTCGCGAGAAGATTGACCCCGGCGCACCGCATACGGAAAACATGTACCTCAAAACGAACGAGGAACTAGAACAACTCGGCGTGTCTCATCTTCCCCGCAGTCTCTCCGAAGCGGTTGAAGCCTTTGCCGTGGACCCGCTCAGCAAAGAAGTGATGGGCGAACTCATGTTTAAAACGTTCGTTGAATTCAAACGAAACGAGTGGGAGCTGTATTTGAACCATGTTTCCGATTGGGAGGTCGACCGTTATTTAAAGTTCTACTAACGAAAACTCGCGTGACTACATGAATATCAAATACCAACAGGGTAAATCGCAATGACCAAGCAAAGAGAGAGCGCAAACGCCGAGGCTTTAAATCGACTGAATACATCGGAACCCATTGTGGAAGACGTTGTTCCCGCCATCGATGTCCTACCGGGCCTCACACCCAACACTATACTTGCATCCGGTCCGACAATGTCTTGGAAAGAATATGTCGGCGGTCAGAGGGACGGGATTATCGGTGGGGTGTTATACGAGGGCTTGGCAAAAGACCGGGACGAGGCGATAGCGAAGCTGGATTCCGGCGAAATCGCGGTCTCAGGCGCACATGATTTTGCCGCCGTCGGTTCCCTGGCCGGTATTTATTCTCCTTCTATGCCCGTCTTTGTGGTGAGAAACAAAACCTATGGGAATGTCGGTTATTGTAATTTTTATGAAGGCACGAATCCGCGCCGTCTGAACTACGGCGCCTATGATGAAGGAGTAAAAGAACGTTTAGATTACGTACACGAAGTAGTCGCACCGGTGGTTCGCGACGCGATTAGGAATGCTGGCGGTATTTCACTAAAAAAAATAATGGTTCGCGCATTGCATATGGGGGATGAACTACACAGCCGAAACACCGCGGCATCGCTTCTGTTTACGCGGGAAATATTTCCCGAATTATTGAAACTTTCCGCCACCCAGCGCGAAGCCGTGGAGAAAACTGTTGAGGCATTGACGGCGGATAATTATTTCTTTTTACGACTCTCCATGGCTGCTGGAAAATGCATCGCTGATGCGGCCCACGGTGTTGAAGAGTCAAGTGTCGTTTCCGCGATGGCACTAAGTTGCCGGGAATACGGTATTCGGGTTAGCGGTTTAAATAATCAGTGGTTTGGTGGCGCCTTACCCACCGTTCAAGCAAAATTGTTTGAAGGTCACACCGAGGACGAAATCACCTGGATGGGAGGCGACAGCGCAATCGCTGAAACCGTAGGCTTGGGCGGTTTTGCACAAGCCGCCGCATTTCCACTACAGGCTTATCAAGGCGGTTCGGCTGAAATTATGGCACAGCGAAACTTGGAGCTCTACGATATTACGGTAGGTGAAAACAGCGACTTCAAAATCCCCTACTTCAGCTACCGTGGCTCACCTACCGGTATCGATGTTTTCAAAGTAATCGAGACAGGTATTGAACCGAAACTGGACATGGGCGTAGCGGGACGTAACGGCGAACAGATTGGAGCCGGAATGGTAAAAGCACCAATGGTTTGTTTTGAGCGCGCGGTGGCTACGCATATAACGAAAAATACGGATAACTAAATTCCTAAGCGATGGAAGCTGGTCAACTACATTAAAACTGTTCCGACTTTTCGGTTACTTCTTGGTACCACAACATCTTGGTGCCGATTTTTGCACGCATTTTCCATTTCATCGACTTAGGCGTATCTTCAATCGCTTGCAACAAATCGTTGATGCGCGAGCGAATAATGGTTGCTTCTGCATCCGTGATGGCGGGGAACTCCTTAATGTAATCGGGAACCCGTTTAAGGTTTGTCGTAAACGTGTAATAAAAACCCCAATCTTTCGACATAGTATGCCTGAAATATAACCAACATCAATATGCTTGTTACTATCTTCCGGGCCGCCTAGTGGATGCTCCAACATGAGAACGAGTGTATCTTTAAAATCCTTGAGGTTAATTTCCACGATTTGCATCTTTTCCATTAAAAGATCGGTCGTTGAGATCGTAGGTGTATCCAAATGCAATCGATCGCGCAACGGAATTCGATGGCAAAAAAATAATTCGTCCGCGAATACATCCACATTCAGTTTTGTCTCTGGATGTAGGTATATGTGCCGTGTTCCCTCCGACGCAACATACACACCCTCATCCGGTTCATAACCGCGGGATATCATGAATTCGCGTATTTCTTGGTTTTGAATTTTACTAGCTGCGAAATCGACGTCCGTTAGGACGCGCGCCATGTCGTCGAACAGATGAACATTTTTTGGGCACTGTAAACGATACGCAATCGATCCGAGAATACGTAACTGGATACCAAGTTTCTCCGCTTCGCTGACCAGGTTTAACCCTTCATCAACAAACTCAAGGTGCAAATTTTCAGAAACCAAACTATCCCTTCTTCTTGTTAAACTAATCAACGGGTGGGTTCAGAATAACCCACCCGGAGTGAAAAACGCTACTGTTGTCGATTGAAGTTAGTTATTCGATCGGAATTTCTTTAAAAGCCAGCGTCACATCGACACCTTGAGATTTGCGCAGCATCTTCATCGTGAAATAGAAAGCAAATCCTATAACAAATACGCCCGCAACAATGGCAAGTTGCTGCGGATCGTGCCCCGCAGCGACCGGATCAGACCACAATGTCCAGAAATAGAACTGTGAGGCCAGAAATCCTAGCGCACAGGCGACCGTCATCATAGGTAATCCAAGTATGCTGCGTTTTGCTATGGGCGATTTCTCATAGATATGAGGCCGCATGTAAGGAAAGAATATTCCTGCACCCAACACAACGCTCCACGCTAACACGGCCGCCTCAATAAGAATAACGATATTAGAGAAAAACTCGGAAAACACGAATAAATACATGAACACGATATTCACGAACATGGTGAACACAATTGCGACGACCGGCGTATGGCGTGTCGGAGAAATTTTTCCCCACGCTTCCGGCGCAACACGGTCAAATGACCATGCAACAATGGCGCGAACGCCAAAGGTGTGCATTCCCGGAATCCACATCCACATCCAAAAGATAAATCCGAGAGAAACCAGAATACAAATTAACGGTGACAGAGTTAGTACACCTGCTTGCAGCGTGATAGTGGGATCAACTTGCACACCTACACCTTCGAGAAGGTTATACCCTGCACTACCCAAGAACTCGTAGCCAAAAACAGAGTTACATAAGGTTGCGACAATGATCCAAATTACGACGGCACAAAATACCGCTCCCAACATGCCATAAGTTTGCGATCTTTCGACGGATTTAATTTCCCCGCCAATCGCGATGGAAAACGCCGCACCTACCAAGGGCAAGAAGGGCCAATTCGAAACTAACCAGGTTTGTTTACCGTCCGTTTCTCCATTCCATAGCCAACCGTTTTCACGCGCCGAGTCAATGATTGTCTGGTACGGGCTTTCCACACCAAGTATTGGCCCCATAAAACTGTTGAAATTGGTGACAAATTCGGAGTTTGAACCCATCAACAGCACGACGATCAAAACAATCGTGAATAATATTGCAACGCTGAAAACAATTTTTTGAACCAATAAATAAAACTTCATTCCCGCGGAGAGAATGATTCCGGACAACACCAATATTGCGGAACCGATAATGAACAGCGGCCATGGTTCCACCACCCATGCTCCGGCGTTTACAAGCCCCTCGTTTTCAGTGAGATAACCTACAAATGTGAGCGCCGGCGAAATTCCCAACAGCACAATCCCAATACGCCGCAATCGCGCAGTAAAATAGCCACGCGGTAATTTCAACCAAACTCATGGTAAGCGCGATAGACGGTGGCAATATGCGTGATCCGAATACATAGACACCGCCGGAGCGCGGCAAAGTCACCGTCCAGGTAATAAAACCGAATGCGATCAATGCCATGGCACCACCTGCCAATAGCGTGCCCACCACGAGGCTACCACCGGGGTAGTAAGCCGGACCGTACAACATGATGCTCGCGATGCCGAGGCCGACACTTACCAAACCGAGGTTATAAATAAAAGTATCCAGCCCGCCCGCTGTTCTGATCAGACCAGACGCTTTCCTTAAGAAAATTCTTTGATCACCTGTATCGGTTCCACTCATCACACTTACCTCCTCGAAATAATTAATTTTGATTTTTAACCTTGAGTTAGATTAACTCCTTTTACTTTATTACCCTTTATCGTTATCAACGCGCCCTGCAATATTCCCTCCGGATAAACACTTCCTGGATTGACACAAACAGTACGTCCTATATTGATTCTTCCTCGCCCTTCGTGAATGTGTCCGTGAATACCCAATAACGGTTGATGTTCTTCAATCGATTCCTTCAGCGATGTACTACCTGCATTCTGACTCACGGGGTTCCCCATCTCGAAGACTACTTTTAAATCCTTATCCAGCATCGGACAGGTATCGAGAATCGTTCCATGCGGCGGAACATGAACATTATAAATACACCGTTCCATGTTCGTGACCTTTGCGGCGAGTTCGTCAAATTTAGTTTTATATTCGTCTTCGGTATATTCCCGCTCGGTGTCCCAGGGCGTAACAGTGGAACCGCCACAATGCAGCATTTCATAGCCGTTTACATCCGTCACTTCCATCTCGTGATAGTGGACACAAGGAGAATTATTCAAAACGTCATCGATCTCGAAGAAAATCGTCGTTTCCGGGCGATGTAATTAACGGGATTCCCGTGTCCTTCAACTTTTGGCCGGCATAGTCACACCATTCCGCCACACGGTCCACAACGAGTTTTTTGAACAATTGGTGTTGCTTTTCCGGATCGTTCTTGAGTTCCTGAAACTCATCTTCCATCACAACGACTGGATAAAAACCTTTGTTAGCGGCACGCTCGCTATACTCATCCACTTCGGTCTTTGTGGCTAGGGTAACCGTTTCACCGGACTCGGACGCGAGATAAGAACCATTCGCCTGTTTGGCGATCGGCAACACTGCTTTTCCCGTCGTATCACCACCCATCACCAAAACATGGGCGCCATAAAACTTGGCACCATTGACAAATTTTTTAAAACAAACCGTCGATCCGTGCAAATCGGATGCGAAAAATATCGTCAGTGTGTCACCACCGCCGTCTTTAGACTTCTTTTGCCAGAACATGATTAATGGTCTCAATCAGGCCACAATTCGCTAACCCAAACGAGTCTCTCCTCCGTGGATCGTACAGAAAGTAATCGATCTTCTCGATCAGTATCCCAAAGCTTAATTAATTAGTCAATTAGTAAAAATCCAATGCAAATAGAGTGGTTTAGGTCTGATAATTAAAAAATTGTCGTCAAAACCCGGCTTGCTAGTTGGACACTAATTCTTGTTCTTTCCAGTTGCCGGTTTGGTTCCGAGCGACCGCCACACGATTTGTCTTAAATATTCCATAGCGGACGCGGAATCGATCTCAGGACGAATGACAGACGCCACCATTATTCCGTCTAAATGCATCGAAATAAATGCCGCTAGTTGGGCTGCGTCAACCCGGGCAAAGACTTTTTTCTTCATTCCCTGGGCAATGACTTTGGTCAGTATATCGCGTTCATTGTCGTAGAAGCGGTCTATCGCTTTGTCTATCTGACGGGATGTCCGGCGCAACCCGCGGTAATCCAAGCTGATCTTCACCAACTTGCGTATCGGATCTCTTAGCTGAACATGCGTATCGATCCAGTCGTTTATTACATCCTTCGGATGAACGTGCTTTGCATGGATATTTTCGTACGTTTTCAACGCCTGGTCTACCAGACTTTCGATTGCGGCTCGCAATAAATCTTCTTTGTTTTTAAAATAATAATAGATTAACGCGGTATTCACTCCTACACTCTGAGCAATGTCTTTTATAGTTACCGATTCAAATCCCCGCTCCATAAATAAATCCGATGCGACGTTGACCAGATCGTCGGAGCGCCCCACTTTTTTTCTGATCGGCTTGCGTTGCGATGTCGTTGCTTTCATGCTTCTAACTTTTAGAGATCGATTAGTTAACTGCTTGTTTTAGCATGTGAAATGCGCGGATCTCTCATAGAAGGGTTATGGTCTATCACTTGGATCGGCCCAAATACCGAGTTTGATATCAATGGGAATACTGACATTTCAGCGTTTGCGTGTGTTTGGCGATTTCTATGAAAATGGAAGAATCTTGGGTGGCGATTCCCATTATTATATTTCAGGAACTTATCGTATCGAAAATTTTGGATTGTCCATGCAGTATACGTTAACTCACTATGCCGGGTGATAAGCAGTCATTATTCCGTAACAATGAACAAATAGATATCTTTTCCTGCCGGCCACATAGACGGCACGATAGACCGTGCTGTCGTTGAATTGTCAACACAATCTGAAAACATCAGCGAGAATTTGACTTTGCGTCTGACGCGGCGTGTTAAGGTTACCTAATATTGTTTTCTACAATGGAGCAATTTTAACGATGACTTCGATTGTACTTTTAGTTGCCATTACTTTCTTATACGCGGGATACAACTTTTTTGTCAAAGTGGCCGGCGGCCACGTTCCAACCGTCAACACGAGCACGGTGCTTGCGACCATCAGCCTACAGCTCGCCGCTTTGTTTACATCTTCTAGCTTTCTGGTGTTCTTATCCCTGCGTGGCGGCCATACTTTATCGCTAAGTCCTCGCGTTTACATGTGGTCGATCGTTGCCGGGCTTTGCATCGGTGCGGCTGAAATTTTGTACTTTTATTTGTTCCGCGACATGGGAGGAAAAGAAGCCATGTCAGCCAACGTAGCCATCCCGACCATTGTCACAGGCACAATAATCATCACAATGATTGCCTCATACACCATCCTGCGCGAATCCCTAACCCTTACACAAACTGTTGGGGTCGCAGTCGTTATCATTGGAATTCTACTCACGTTTTTTGGCAAGTCATAGTAGTTATCCGCCTCCTCAGACCGAAGCCAAAAATATGAGCAAACATAACGAAAAAGAACTAACGGGAGGATGCGTATGTGGCACGGTTCGTTACACGCTCGCCACACGCCCAACTACCGTCACAGCCTGCCACTGCAGTCAATGCCGGCGCATGACCGGTCATTTCATGGCCGCTGCATTTGTTAAAAAATCAGATTTCACTGTTAACGAATCACCCAGTCTTCGGTGGTACCGCTCATCGCCCACAGCACAACGTGGGTTTTGCGGCGAATGCGGATCGACGCTGTTTTGGGCGGGTGACACATGGGATGAGATCGGAATCGCGGCGGGAACGCTGGACGCCACTCAAGGAATGAAACTTACCGCACATGTGTTTACACCGGACAAGGGCGACTACTACGACATTACCGACGGGCTGCCCCAATACAAAACCGACGAAGAGCTAATCAATCAACAGCGAGAGCAATCAGAGAACTAGATGCGCATATCCCGTGCGGTAGTTCCCGAAGCACTGCCGTCCGCATACTGACTGTAAGCGTCGATGTGATATGCATCGTCATGGGCCGTCTCTCTAGCACTCGGCCTTTCGCGCATGGCGGCAAGCCACTCTTTTACACGCGAACAAGAAGGCGGAATCCCTAAGCTACGATAAGTATCCAATACAGCTATCCGTTCGTAGTGCGGATACATTGCCAAATCGACTACCGATATTTGATCGCCAAACCAGTACGGACCGGTCCATTTACTGCCCAATCCAAGACGTTCCGTAAACTCCATATGCTCAACCATTCGATCGACCAAGCCCTGTCTCTTCGATAGATTCTGTTCAAGCAGCAAACGGTAGAACGTGGGTACGAATTTGACGTTGTCAAAATCAATCCAGGTTCTTGCAGAAGCGCGCTCTCCTGGTGTACTGGGCATTAACGGAGGCACCGGAAATGTTTCTTCGAGGAACTCATTAATAATTGTCGATTCATACACGCGCACATCTCCCGCGTTCAACACTGGAACCTTACTATAGGGAGATACTTCTTCAAACCATTTTGGTTTATCGTTGAGATCAATTTCGATTCGTTCGAAATCCAATCCCTTTTCCAAAAGACACATGTGTGTGCGTTGCGCAAAAGGACATTCTTCTGCTTGAATCAATTGAAGTTCACACATGAAATAGCCCTGATGTTATGTAAATCATTGATCAAATTTGATATAACATGACGCCATGCCGTGACAAACATCAATCAACACCCTCAACTAAAATCATTTCTGTATCCGCCGTAGCCTGTCGTAGCTCTTTTGCCGGACCGTATTCAGCCGAATTCCACCAGGCTTTTGCGTTATCGCTTGAAGGAAACTCGAGAATAACCAGACGGCCGGGCAACCAACTGCCTTCCATGTTTTCCAACGCGCCGCCACGTACTAGAAATTTCCCACCATAAGCTTCCAGGGTTGGCGGCACCATGGTTTTGTAGTTTTCGTATCGAGCAGGATCGTTTACGTTCACTTGCACAACAATATAAGCAGACATGGTTACCACTCTCCTGTGTTGGGCATGGAAGTCCACGGCTCTTGTAATGGCAATGCATCGCCCTTCTGTAATAGTTCAATGGAAATATTGTCCGGTGATCGTACAAAAGCCATACGTCCGTCACGCGGCGGTCGGTTTATTGTAACGCCACCATCCATTAAGCGCTGACACGTCTCGTAAATATTCTCGACACTGTAAGCCAGGTGCCCGAAATTGCGGCCGCTATCGTATTCTTCCGGATCCCAGTTATATGTCAGTTCGACTTGCGCATCTTCCTGTCCTTCCGGCGCAAGAAACACTAGAGTAAACCGCCCATCGGGATAGTCGTTCCGACGAACTTCTTTTAACCCGAGCTTATTGCAATAAAAATCAATTGACGCGTCGATATCAGTGACACGCACCATGGTGTGAAGGTATTTCATAGATTACTCCTAATTTAAACTTGTTCGCGAGCAAGCTCACTCCCACTAATGTGTTCTAGTATTAGATGTCGGCAATCCGTATTTTAAACTCTAGAACCTGCCCCGAATGTTGAAAGCCGATAGCTGATCGCAAACAGCTGGACTCCAATCCGACTTTTAACGCATGCGCCATGCCTGGGTTTTCTTTTCAATGCCACGCGTCAGTAAATAGTGAAGGATACGCACGCCGGCGGCGGTATAGAAAATCATCATGCCCATGGCCGCGGCCGGTGCGATATCGCCGGCGTCATCCATGTTTAATACGGCTACGGATGCGAGCGTCGTATCGGGGCCATATAAAAACACCACCGCGGATACCGTGGTCATGGCATTAACAAACAGGTAAATACTGATATCGAGAATGGCTGGCAGACATACCGGCACGGTGACTCGTCCAAACGTTTTGTAAAAGGGTTGCTTGAGCGAAGCAGCAACCGCTTCGAACTCAGCATCCATTTGTTTTAATGCCGTCACAGCGGTCAGATGACTCACAGTGTAAAAGTGGGTCACCGTACTGATCACGAGGATAATCATGGTGTGATAGATCGCGTTTAATGGATTGCCCGAAGCGTTAAAAAAGAATATATACGCCAGGCCCAACACCAACCCCGGTACCGCCATGGGCATCATGGCAAGAAACTGAAAAAAGGCACGGCCTTCGCGAAAACCTCTGCCTTTCTCCACCATATACGCGCCGGTAAACACGATGACGGTGCCGATTATCGCCGTATAAAACGACATGCGAATTGAATTGAAATAGGACGCCCAACCACCACCATCCATACGATCAAACTCGTAATTCACGAGACTCCAACTGAGATCGTAGGGATAAAATTTGATGAGTGCGGCGTACTGGCAAACGAGTAAAATTCCGAGAATAAAAATACTGACTAGAATTGCGAATCCCAGCATGGTCATATCAAATCGGCGACTGGGTTTTGGCTCCAGCGCGACCGCACGGGCAGACAACAGGGCGACCTGTTTTTTCTGCACAATTCTATCCACCGTGAATGCGATAGCGGCGGGAAGCAGCAAAATCATGCTGACGACCGCTCCCATTTCAAAGTTCTGTTGACCGATAACCTGCTTGTAAACATCTGTTGCTAATACATTGAAATCACCGCCAATAACTTTTGGCGCGCCAAAATCGGTAATTGACAATGTGAACACAACAAACGCAGCGCTGATCAAACCATAACGCGCACCGGGCAAGGTCACGGTCCAGAATATTTTCGCCTTGCTGGCACGCAGCGAAACCGCGGCCTCATACAAACGCGAATCAGCGATAGACAGTGCCGTGATTATGATGATGACAGCATGCGGCAAGGTAAAAAATACTTCCGCAATAACGATACCGATAGGCCCGTAAATCTCATGACCAAACAACAGCCATTTCATCATGCCCTGGCGACCAAACAAATACACCAAGGCAATTCCGGGTAACAATGACGGCACGAGAATCGGCACCATGGAAACGCTTTTGAAAAACCCTTTCCATGGCATGCAACTGCGTGTCAATGCATACGCCAGCACGAATGCAACGCTAACGGTGATTAACGTGACCAGGACAGCGATGAATAAACTGTTGTTAATAGAATATGCCAGCGCCGGTGTACTGAAATACTCGATGTAGTTGGCAAACCCGATGAACTCGCCATCGTCATTCTTGAAGCTTTTAGAGAGTAATGTGTATAGCGGCAACGCCAAGGCAATGAACAAGTACAACCCTATTACGAGCATGAAAGCGCGCATTTGCCAGTCATCGAGACTGGACTTGGGCTTTACTTTTTCCAGGCTATCGGCAGTGGGAGCGTCGGCGGTCACGGTAAAGACTTAACTGGTAAATACACGAACGCTATCCGGTGGCAACACAACCCAGCGTTCATCGCCTGACTCAACCCCTAAACGGCGTATCAGATTGATTGAAAAATCCGCTAATAGTCTTGTGTCTCCCAATGACTCAGATCGAAGCGCCGCGCGCACAAACGAACCGAGAAATTCCATTTCCTCAATTTTGATATTTAACGCGTTACTTTCAACGCCTTTCACACCTTGGATCACAATATCCTCCGGGCGGATGGCTACGGTCACATTTTGATCTTTTGGCAAATCGCCAGTAGCAGCGGTCAACGCTACGTCTCCCACTCTCACCTGTCCCTCACCGATAGCCTTGCCTGCCACAAAATTCATGGTGCCAATAAACTCCGCCACGAACTGTGTTGCCGGCTCACGATACACGTCCGTTGGCGAACCGATCTGCTCGATAACGCCGTGATTCATAACCACAATACGATCCGCCATGGTCAAGGCCTCTTCCTGATCGTGCGTTACCATGATAGTAGTCACGCCGAGGCGTTCCTGCAGTTGTTTTACTTCGCGGCGCAATTCCACCCGCACTTTTGCGTCCAGCGCAGACAACGGTTCATCCAGCAATAACAAACCCGGCGTTGTTGCAATCGCACGAGCCAAGGCGATGCGTTGTTGTTGCCCGCCGGACAATTGGGCCGGATACTTTTCACTTTGCTCGGGTAAACCGACCAGCTCAAGCAATTCGTTTACACGCTTGACAATATCGGCTTTTGTGGCCTTACGATTTTCCAGACCATACGCGACGTTTTTTCTCACCGTTAAATTGGGGAACAACGCGTAGGACTGAAAAACGATTCCAAAGTCGCGTTCACTGGGCGGTAACGCCGAAATATCTTTACCCGCCTGTTCGATCCTGCCATAGGTTTGAATATCCAGTCCGGCGATAGCCCGCAATAATGTAGTTTTGCCGCATCCGGATGGACCCAGAAAGCAAACAAACTCGCCTTCAAAAACATCCAGCGATATATCTTCTAACGCAGTGAAGGTACCGAACTTTTTAGTCAGTTCGGTGATTCGTAAAAATGGTGTTTTTGTTTCGGCTTCAGCCATAATGCTTCCCCCGCCTCTACTAATGAAAAAGCCGGTTACCGCTATCGCGGTAACCGGCTTGCCAACCCATTAACCGTGCAAAGTAATTATTTTAACTTTTGGGTTCAGACTTGGAATCATAACGTTTCTGCCATTCGGCCAGAATTGCTTTACGATTTTGCGCTGCCCATTCGAAATCATTGTCAATCATCGCCTCGTTAATGCCTTCCGGAAAATGCTCAACCGGTTTCGCAACACCCGGAATGGCGACGACAGCGTAGCCTTCGTTGTACATTTCGTTGGCTTTCTCTGTAACGGACCAATCGACCAAAGTCTTGGCCGCTTCCAGATTGTCGGTGCCTTTTACGATTGCCGTCGCTTCCATGTCCCAACCGATACCTTCGGAAGGAATGATTATTTCAAGCGGTGCGCCTTGTGCTTTTGACTTCGCCCCACGGAAAGCAAACGAGACGCCAATCGCGACTTCACCGGCCGCCGCCTGTTTGCACGGTTTGGAACCGGAATGCGTGTAATGATCGATATTTTCATGCAACCCATCCATGAATTCCCATCCGCCTTCTTCACCCATCATTTGTAACCAACTGGATACATCCAGAAAGCCGGTGCCGGATGAGTTCGGGTTCGGCATGGCGATATGACCTTTGTACTCCGGCTTGGTCAAATCCGCCCAGGATGACGGCATCGGAAGATTATTGTTTTCAGCTTCGACAGTGTTTACACAGATCGCGGCTACCCAGGCATCCATACCCGTCCAGGTCGGTGGATCGTCCTTGTCTCTAAACTTCGGATCGAGTTTGTCCAATCCCGCCGGGGCATAGGGTTCTAACATATCCTCGCCTTTCATTAACAATAAACTGGTCGCGGCCAGCCCCCAAATAACATCGGCTTGCGGATTATCTTTTTCCGCTAATAATTTCGCCGTCACGATGCCGGTGGAGTCCCGCACCCATTTAATGTTGATATCAGGATGATCCTGATTAAAACGCTCCGCGTATTTTTTCAGATCTTCCGCTTCGACAGCGGTGTAAACCGTTAAATCGGTCGCAGCCTGAGTTAATGAAGAAGCAAAAAACAAACCGGCGACAAGAGCCGAGACTTTACGAACAGTGATTTTCATACTGGTAGTTACCCTCTCACTTTGTTGATAGAAATTTTATTGTACGAATCCGATTTTAACCAATCGAAATTGTTCGGACAGTAACATTATAAAACAATCACCGGGGTGTTTCCCGGTATGCCCGGCAATATGCGTCAGAAAGCTCTGCCAGTCAACGTGAAACTACAGCGCTGTACGTGTATTTTGCCGGTCTTTTTGCCGTTCCAGCGCCAATTCAATCAATCGATCAATCAGTTCTGTGTAAGAAATGCCGCTGGCCTCCCACAATTTCGGATACATGCTAATGGGCGTGAAACCCGGCATAGTATTTATTTCATTAACATAAACCTGCTCCGTGTCGCGCCGCACAAAAAAGTCGACCCGCGCCAGTCCAGCGGCTTCGACAGCTTGAAAGGCATGCAACGACATTTCGCGTACCGCTTCCGTCGTTTGTTCGGAAATTTTCGCCGGAATGATTAAGTCCGATTTGTCATCGATGTACTTTGTCTGGTAATCATAAAACTCATTGCCCGGTAAAATTTCTCCAACGACCGAAGCCTTTGGGTGTTCGTTTCCCAACACCGCGCATTCGACCTCGTGACAATTTTCCAGCCCCGCTTCGACAATAACCTTGTAATCGTATTCCGCCGCCGTGTTAATGCCCACAATCAATTCGGATTCGTCATGCGCTTTGCTGACGCCTACACTTGAACCCATGTTCGCCGGTTTTACGAACAACGGAAATGCAAGTTTGCCTGTTATTTCTTTTAAGATCGTGCGACTGTCGGATTGCCAGTGTTGCCGGCGCACGGTGATGTGTTCGGTCTGCTGCAAACCTTCGGCGCGAAATGCGCGTTTCATCATCTCCTTATCCATGCCAACCGCGGAGCCGACCACACCAGAACCGACATAGGCTACTCCGGCCAGTTCCAGTAAGCCCTGCATCGTGCCGTCTTCACCATAAGGACCGTGCAACAATGGAAATACTACATCGAGTCCCTGGGCGATCTCTTGCGTCGAATCGGAATGTTGCGACACCAGTTGGCGACTGCCTGGATAATCCAACAACACCGGCGACAGCGCATCGCTTTGGACTACACCTGCCTCCAGAACCGGCCGCGCGTCTTCGGCGAGCAACCATTGTCCTTGCTTGTCGATGCCGATCATGGTCACATCGTATTTGTCCTTGTTCACCGCGGCCAACATCGAACGCGCAGACGTGACCGACACTTCGTGTTCGCACGAGCGTCCGCCGAACAGAATGCCTAGTCGGGTTTTTTCAGTCATTAACCATGCTTTTTAATACAAGAACATTCCACAATAAAATTCAATTTGCCACTCGACTAAAACAAACGCAGGTGTTCATGTGCTTCGAGATAAGCCGCGATAAATTCCTTGAAAGCAGCTTGGGCTTTGCGCGTCATGTCACCACCCCCGTTGGGAAACTCGACTGTATCACCGTTCTCAAGCCGAATGGATTTGACCGGCATGATTTCTCGTGTGGCGCTGGAAACAAAACATTCCGTCGCGCCGGTAATCTCATCACCGCGAACACTACGCTCATAGCTGACCACGCCGCGATCTTTCAACGCTTCGTGCAACGCCCGTTTGGTGAGACCTTTTAAATTACCCGACCCAGGTGTAACCAACTCATCATTGATGACAAACCAGACATTACTGTTCGACGCTTCGGTCACATTGCCCTCGCGATTCAATATCACGCAGTCGTCCGCGCCGTGCTCGCGCGCCTCCGTCAAAGCCAGAATATTATTCAGATAATTACCGCCTTTAATGTTGGGATCAAGCGAGTTCACCGGGTTACGGCGTGTTTTGGGAATCGCCATGCTCATGCCGACCGAATAAAATTCTTCGTTCCAGGGCGGCAACTCTTTTACGATAATCACGTAACGGGTCTGCAAATCCGGACTCGGATACAAATCAATCTTGCCTTCGCCGCGGGTGATTTGATAACGCACGTAAACATCGGAACCCTGCCCGGTGACACTGGCTTTAACCGTGCGCCGAATTTCATCGGTCAACTCGTCGCGCGATTGTTTGATATTCATACTGATGAGTTGCGCAGAATTTTCCAGCCGGTCAAAATGCTCATCGTAGAACAACGGCACGCCTATGTAAGTACGAAACACTTCATAAACAGAGTCACCGTACAAAAAGCCGCGATCCAACACAGGAATTCTGGCATCTTCCGTTGGCGTGATCGTGCCGTCGATATTGGTCATACTGGTTACCGTGCTCATACCGTTTTTACTCCGTGCTTCTTTAGTCAGGCTTACTATTCTATTTGTGCATATCTAGTATATAGTTCCAGTCTTGGGAAACAAAATGAATATCAAAAAACCTTATCTTTTATTTCTTGGTGATGCGCGCGATGCATTGGCAGCGAAAACCGCCATTGGTGTGCACTATTGGCGACCTGACGATTGCGTCGGTCAACTGCGACTCGACGATTGCAATGCAAAACTCGACTTACCCGAGCTGTCGATTAGCGAAGCTGTTGAACGTGGTGCGCAAACATTATTGATTGGCGTGGCGAATCGTGGTGGCGTGATATCCGACGCCTGGCAAAACACGTTGGTCAAAGCCATAGGGAATGGAATGGACATTGCAAGCGGTTTGCACATGCAATTAAATGAACTCGATAAAGTAACGCAAGCCGCAGAAAAATATAGCAGACAACTTCACGACGTGCGCCACCCTAAAGGCCCCTTTCCAGTCGGTAACGGTGAACCACGACCCGGCCAGCGTTTATTGACAGTGGGCACCGATTGTTCGGTCGGGAAAATGTACACGTCGCTGGCTATTGAAAAAGAATTGAAAACACACGGTATACCGGTCGATTTTCGGGCGACTGGCCAGACAGGAATTCTCATCGATGGGCGGGGTATTTCCGTCGACGGTGTGATTTCCGATTTTATTTCCGGAGCAATCGAGCAACTGTGTCCAGCCAATGATGCCGAACATTGGGATATTGTCGAAGGCCAGGGTTCATTGTTTCATCCGTCGTTTGCCGGCGTGAGTCTTGGCTTGCTACACGGCGCGCAACCGGATTTACTAGTCTTGTGCCATGAACCCACTCGCACAAATATGCGCGGTCTACCCAAACAACCGCTGCCGACCGTGAGCGATTGTATGGCGGCGAATATTGATGCCGCCCGTTTGGTCAGTCCAAATGTAAAATTCATCGGCATGAGTATCAATACAAGTGGTTTGTCAAACTCGGATGCAGAATTCTTTTTAAAACAATCCGAAGACGACTTGCAATTGCCTTGCGTCGATCCCGTGCGAACCGGTGTTGTCGCAATAGTGGATAAGATGCTAGATGCGGCAAGTTAAAGTTTGTGCGCAAACTTGGCCCCTGCGCGAAGCATTTACCATTTCACGGGGGACTAAAACCGAAGCAAAAGTTATTGTCGTCGAAATAGAAGAAAATAAATTGACAGGACGCGGCGAATGCGTACCCTATGCCCGCTATGACGAAACCCTCGCCAACGTCCAAAAACAAATCGAGTCAACTGCGCCGTTAGTTGAAGAAGGCATTACCCGCGACGAACTACCGACCAAGCTCGACGCGGGTGCCGCACGCAATGCAATCGATTGCGCGCTGTGGGATTTAGAGGCGAAACTCAACGGACAACGTGCGTGGGATATTGCGGAAATACCGCAACCTGATCCTGCAATTACAGCTTACACTTTAAGCCTGGGTACGCCTGACGCGATGGGAGCTGCGGCCAGGCAAAATTCTCATCGTCCACTGTTAAAACTAAAACTCGATGACGAACAAATTGTCGAACGCGTACAGGCTGTGCACGGGTCAGCACCCGACACAGCGTTGATTGTAGACGCCAACGAAGCATGGAGCATCGAGTTACTCGAAAAAGTCGTTTCGGAGTTACATGGATTAGGCGTAAGAATGATTGAACAACCCCTGCCCGCTGATTCCGACGAACCGCTGCGATCATTCAATTCCATAGTACCGCTGGCGGCGGACGAATCCTGTCATACGACACTCGACTTTGACGAGTTGCCGGACAAATACGACGTGATCAATATCAAACTGGACAAGACCGGCGGCCTCACGGAGGCATTGAAGCTACGCCAGATGGCAATAGATGCAAACATGCAATGGATGGTGGGCTGCATGATTGGCACATCGCTGGGTATGGCACCCGCGACACTATTAAATGACGGCGCGTCATTCGTTGATCTTGACGGACCGTTATTGTTGGAGAAGGACCGGGGACCTGGATTGAACTTTGATAACAACCGGGTTCACCCACCTGCCACGACGCTCTGGGGTTAACATAAATTTCAACCTCAATTAGTTCTACCAATACATCTTATTGACGCGAAATCCTCTTCCACAGGAAAACAAATGAAAGCTGACGAACTCAAATCACTGCAAGCACCACTAAAACAACAATACCGGGACCAACCCGATTCCGCTGGCATAACTTTACGCGCCCAGGGTCGTATCGGTGACGGTGTGACCTGCAAAGTTGATACCGGCAAAGGCTTGGTCAGTGCAGGTTTACATCCGGGAACTGGTGGCGATGGCTTGTCTGCCTGCTCCGGCGACATGTTGCTGGAAGCCCTTGTCGCCTGTGCCGGCGTGACGTTGAACGCAGTCGCGACTGCCATCGGCGTTGAATTACGCGATGCGACTGTACATGCCGAAGGCGATCTCGACTTCCGCGGAACACTCGGAGTAGATAAAGAAACACCCGTAGGGTTCAAACAGATTCGATTGCGTTTCGATCTAGATACCGATGCCGATCAAGAACAGCTCGCTACGCTACTAAAATTAACCGAACGCTACTGTGTCGTCTATCAAACCTTAAACAATGCGCCGCCGACAGAGATTTCGCAAAGTTCCACCGCCCAGTGAATCCGCCTGCACGGCGAACACCGTAAAATTACAATATGAATAGAAGGCCTACGACTAATTACCAGCACAAATCTCGGTGACCACACGCCGTTCAACTCATACATCGTTATTCAATAACGACACACAGTGCTGTACTTACCCATCATCAACAATCACGTATTCGCATAAAATACCAGTTGTAATGGTATGTTATTGTTGGATTTATTTACATTAAGAGTATTCTACAAATGATAAAAAGCCGACCAATTCGATTGCAGGATATACAGCAACATGCTGTGTTAAAACACAGCAATGTGCTGTCTACTCAGTGTTATGTGTCATTAACCCGATATAGGTAATCAAGCGCGTGGAACCCAGCGAACGATATTTGGGCTACCTAAAGTACGGTGGCGAAATGGTTGAAGAGGGATTCATGGACGCCAGACAATCCGCGCAGGCATTGCTGGGCTTTGATGAAGCGATAAGATTTTTCGTATCTCAACAGGTTCCGGAACTGAAAGGCCAGGATTTCGAGTTTCCAGTAAGAGTTAGAAAGGGTACTTGGGAAATCGTAATCCCGGAGCTTATCGATCTTATTAAAGTAGGTGGCAGCGTAGTTGTTACAGCCTACGGAATGAAAGCTGCCCAAAAGATGGCTGAGAAAGATTTTGAGGGTATTGGTCTTAAAGACCTACTTCAGAAATCTCTACTTGCCATGCAGTGGGTAATAAAGATTGGAAAGCACCTAGGGGACCTTACCCTTAAGACGTTCAAAGATGTGAAGTTTAAAGACGGTAACAATCTAGTAGGTATACGGAACTCAGAAGGCGAATATTTATATATACCTAAAGAATACCTCGATATGTACGTGGCGACGAACCCAAGGCTACTTAAAAAGATGTCCGAGTTGATAGAGGAAGAAAGAACTTTATCTATCGGCGTATTTCAGAACGGTGAACTTACAGAAGAGACCGTAACCAGGAAGTATCGAAGAATATTTACGTTCGAAGAGGAGGAACAGGCAGATGTTCTATTTCCAGAACTAAAACACGGACAGAAAGTCGTGCTCGAAGGCGAGGTAACTAGAGGAAACGAAATGTCCAATACTATCGGATTCAGTTACCAAGGACATATTCTTACCTGTACTCCCGAATCGGGCAGCATAGTTCGGTTTAAGAAATCACTGTTTTTGAAATGTCGAATACACGGCCTAATATCGCGCCTAGACGAAAAAGGTTCATTGCTCGCTAAGCGGCCAAAAATTATATTCAGCAACATTGAACCGCTAGAAGCTGATCCTAGTCAGCAAGTTCTTTTTGAGGATGACACATAACCACTCGCTCAACCTGACGCTACTCGCGGCGCGCTTCAAAATTATCGCACCGCTCGTTAAAAGCGCGCGCAGGTTGGCTTCAACGTTAGTAAGCGTAGCCTGGATTAGCGAAGCGTAATCCGGGTCATATAATGCGCGAGGACGCGCACCGAGTTTGCGGTGTAATACGCGACGCTATTGCACCCCACACCCACACAAGGCGCACCCCGCGGCAACTTTTCCTGTAGGAGCGACCTTGGTCGCGAATAAGTTATCCTTAAGTGATAATCGCGAGCAAGCTCGCTCTTACAATAATGCGCTCTGGGGAACACGTTAAACCCAACCGGCACTCAATATTTTACACCCCCATCCCAACCTTCCCCCAAGGGGGGAAGGAGTATATTGCTTGCCCCAGAGGGGGAAGGAGTATATTGTTTCTCTCATAGGGGGAAGGGGTATATTGATTCGCCGCCTCACACCTCCCAATAACCTGGGCTTTCTAAATGCAGATTACTGACGGCTAATAATCACATTTTATGCCGCTTGCCTTGGTTCTTCCGGGTTTTCGTACATTGATAACAGTTCAGCAAGGCGTTCTTTGTAACACCGCACGCTTTCTTCTTTGATATGCCCATATCCGCGCACTTGCATGGCGAGTTCGGCTATTTCGATAGCCAGAGCATGGTTATTGTGGCTTAGCGCCGCAAGCAGTGTATGAATTGTTTTTTCGAATTCTTTTATCAGTGCGCGCTCTTGTTTGCGTTCATCGCTGTAACCGAAAACATCGAATGGTGTACCGCGCAATGATTTAAGTTTTGCCAGAACTTTAAACGCCTTGAACATCCACGGGCCGTATTCGCGTTTTAACAAGTGTCCAGAAACAGGATCGCGTTTGGCGAATAATGGCGGAGCAAGATTAAATCCAATGCGAACGTCGCCCTCGAACATTTCATTTACCTGTTTTTCAAAACTGCCATTCGTATACAAACGCGCTACTTCATATTCGTCTTTATAAGCCATCAACTTGAAGTAGCTTTTGGCCACCGCCTCCGTCAAGCCATTCATGCCTTTGGCCTTGTCCTGTTCCGCCGCCGCTACTTTCTCGACCAATTTTCGGTAGCGTTTTGCATAGCGCTTGTTTTGATACTGAGTTAAAAATTCCGCACGGGTTTCAATCGTCGTTTCAGATGTTATGACGCCCTCTGTTGCCGAATCAACCGGTTTCGCTATTTCAGATACAGCTTTTAGATCGTATGCCGCACGGCGCCCCCATAAAAATGCCTGCCGGTTAAAGTCGATGCGCACACCGTTTAACTCAATCGCGCGATCAATGGACTCGGCGCTCAAGGGCAGCAACCCCTTTTGGTAAGCGAAACCAACCATAAATAGATTACTGGCGATGGAATCGCCCAGAATGCGGGTGGCCAGATCAGTAGCGTCCAGAAAATTTGTTTTGCTCCTCCCCACTGCATCCTGAATCGCGCGCTCAATGTCATTCTGCGGGAAAGCCATATCGGGATCGCGAATAAATTGCGCGGTGGTGGATTGGTGGCTATTGATAATTGCATGGGACACGTCCTTGTCCAGTTTGCTCAACGCTTCAAAACCGGAAGCAACAACTGAATCACAACCCAACAGCAAATCCGCACCGCCGGCGGCAATTCTCACAGCTTGTATGTCTTCAGGATTGTTCGCGATGCGCACATGACTGGTGACCGCTCCGTATTTCTGCGCAAGACCGGTCATGTCCAGCACGGACACACCCTTGCCTTCCATATGTGCGGCGATACCCAGCAACGCACCGATGGTCACCACGCCCGTTCCGCCAATACCTGTAACAATGATTCCGTAAGGCGACTCGGTGCTTGCGACTTCGGGTTCCGGCAACTCGGGAAAATCGAATTCCTGATGACGGGATTTCGGTTTACGCAATTCACCACCATAGACGGTGACAAAGCTCGGGCAAAAACCTTTAAGACAACTGAAATCTTTATTACACGATGATTGATCGATTGCACGTTTGCGCCCGAATTCGGTTTCTACCGGCATTACCGATAAGCAGTTGGACTGAATGCTGCAATCGCCGCAACCTTCACAAACCAGTTCGTTAATAAGGACCCGTTTGGCGGGATCTTCCATCAACCCGCGTTTACGGCGGCGACGTTTTTCGGTAGCGCAGGTTTGATCGTAGATAATGACCGTAACACCCTCCGCTTCGCGAAACTCGCGCTGAATCTGCTCCAGTTCATCGCGGTGATGAATAGTCGTACCAAGTGAAAACACAGACCGATCGGTATATTTTTCCGGCTCATCGGAAACGATAGCGATGCGACGTACGCCTTCCCCATAAAGCTGGTGGCTGATTTGCGGTACGCTCAAGGAGCCATCCACCGGTTGGCCACCCGTCATGGCCACTGCATCGTTGTATAAAATCTTATAGGTGATATTGACCTTACCCGCGATGGCCGCACGCACCGCTAACAGACCCGAATGAAAATAGGTGCCGTCACCAAGGTTCGCGAAAACGTGTTTGGTGTTACTGAATGGTGATTGGCCCACCCACGGCACGCCTTCGCCGCCCATGTGGGTATAAGTGTCGGTGCTGCGATCCATCCATAACACCATGTAGTGGCAGCCGATCCCGGCCAGGGCACGACTGCCTTCGGGAACTTTGGTCGATGTATTGTGCGGACAACCGGAACAAAAATAAGGCTTGCGCTCGACACTGGGTTTTAACGTCGACAACGCACGCTCCTTCGCAGCGAGAAATTCGAGACGTTGTTTTATGGTTTCGCTGGTGTAAAAACGCCCGATACGATCTGAAATAACGCGCGCAATGCGTGCGGGGGTCAGTTCGCCGATTGACGGCAAAATCCAGTCGCCCTCGTCATCGAACTTACCTAATACACGCGGGCGCACTTCGTGACGCCAGTGATAAAGTTGCTCCTTGAGCTGGTTTTCGATAACCGCACGCTTTTCTTCGACTACCAGAATTTCTTCAAGACCGGTTGCAAATTCGCGTATACCTTCGCGCTCCAGCGGCCAGGGCATGCCGACTTTATAAATGCGTATGCCGATTTCTGCAGCATGATGGTCGTCTATTCCTATATCTTCCAGGGCCTGACGCACATCGAGATAAGACTTGCCTGTAGTAATAATTCCGAATCGCGGATTAGGGCTGTCCAAAACAACTTTATTAAGGCTATTCGCGCGTGCGAACGCGAGGGCTGCGTAGAGCTTATATCGATGCAGGCGTGCTTCCTGGTCCATGGGTGGATCGGGCCAGCGTATATTCAGCCCGCTCCCCGGCATGTCGTAGTCTTGCGGCACAACAATATTCAATCGTTCCGGATCAATATATACGGACGCAGAAGAATCGACGATTTCCGCAATGGTTTTCAGGCCAATCCAACAACCGCTGTAACGCGACAATTCCCATCCCATGATGCCAAGGTCGAGAATTTCCTGAACACTGGAAGGATTTAAAACTGGAATACTCGCATCGATAAACGCGTATTCACTTTGATGGGGAAGTGTCGACGATTTGCAAGTATGGTCATCTCCCGCGGCGACCAACACGCCACCATACTGTGACGACCCCGCATTATTGGCATGTTTAAAAACGTCGCCGCATCGGTCTACACCCGGACCCTTGCCGTACCAAAGCGAAAACACACCATCGACTTTTGCGTCATCGTACAGGTTAACCTGCTGCGTACCCCATATCGCCGTAGCGGCCAGGTCTTCGTTGATACCGGGTTGGAAATGAATCTGGTTTTTGCCGGTAAACCGGCTTGCATCCCAGAATGCCTTGTCCAGTCCCCCCAAGGGTGAACCGCGATAGCCCGATACAAAGCACCCCGTATTCAATCCGCGTGTGCGATCGCGCTGGCGCTGCATCATGGTCAAACGCACCAGCGCCTGCACGCCGTTCATGTAAACCCGGCCTTGTTCTAGTTCGTACTTGTCGTCCAGCGTTGTGGCGAGTAACGTCATTTAAATATCATTAGTAACAACATTAAGTTAAGCGCTAAACCTGATATCGAACCGGAGCTTCTCATCAACCGGTGCTACAGATGCACACTATTTTAGACCATTAAATCCGGTTGAATTCTACATTTGATATAACTTTATATTTATTCGGCAATCGTTTGATATTATTGTAATTTATTAGGCTGCATTGACAGATTTATTACCTAGGCAAAACGCATCTCTTATATTACTCAATCGGGTTGTTTGCCAGATGTTTTGAATGATTTGCGCCATTTCCGTCGAGTTCGCGCCGCCGTTAAAACCCGCCAACATGGTTGCTTTTTGTTCCAATTCGTCGCGACTCAAACTGTTGTCAGGATCGCCTTTGGGAACGTCAACACGCGCACATAGCGTTCGCCCGTCTTTGCTATCGACTTCCACCCTGGCCATCCATCGTTTCGGATAAGCCGCATCGATCTCGTCATCCAGAATCATTTCAACACGATCATGTAAGTCCAAAAGTTGCGTGTCACTTAATGCTTCGTCGGTAAAATCGGCAACACCGGCACCGCCATAGCGAGCGATCAAAGCCAGTACGAAGCCCATGGAAAACTTGGATTGATGAATCGTTTGCGGTTTTGTTACCTTGCCCAACACATCAATGGCCGCCTGATAGACGTACGCACGTACTCGATCGATATTCTCCGGCGATAGGGAGTGCTCTTGCACTAACTTGAGTAACGCATCCGCCGCAGGATGCGTATGGCGGCAAGATGCGTGGAACTTGAACGAAGTTTCCGTTATTGCCCAGCGCCGACCAAGATCGCTTGTCAGGAATTGGGTGTTGCCGTCACCCAACATGCCGGCGTCCATGCCCTGCTCGCCTTCCAGAATTTGCGTGGCACCGGTCGTTCCATCGCGTGCCGCGTACGCCGCAAGCAAACCATCGGACGATGCTTTTGCCGTGTGCAATTGTTTTGAATCCGCAGCATCCTGCAGGAACTGCCACAAGCCTGCGGCCTGCGTACCCGCCGACCCGATAGCGTTTATAAATTGTGCCTCGTCCAGTTTCAATAAATGACTAACGGTCGCGGCTGCCGCCAATGTCCCGGCCGTTCCCGTCATGTGAAAAACTTTGTAATGAGATAAACCAAGAAATTCACCGGCGCGAATGCCCATCTCATAGCCCGCGACGACTGCAGTTAGAAATTCCTTTCCACTCACGCCTTCGGCCTGAGCAACCGCCAGCGCCGGTGGAAATACCACGGTTGCCGGATGGAAAACCGATGAATTGTGCAAGTCGTCCTGCTCGACAACATGCGATGCGGCACCATTAACTAATGCTGCAAAAAAAGGCGAGGTGGTTTCGCGCGAAGTAAGTAACTGGCTCGGGCCGTGAGTCGGACCCATGATCCTGGCAAAACGCTCCAACGCGACAACCGGTCTCGCGCCCCGGCCGGCCAGTGCCGATCCATACCAATCCAGGAATAAATCTTCTGTTCGACGAACGACGTGATCGGGGATGTCATTAAATTTCAAGTTCGCCAGATAGGAACACAGTTGTTGCGTGGGTTTCATATATTGTTCAGAAAGAGTTCACAACGGATTCAGGGAGTTTACGACAAAATACGCCTGTCGATAGACAAATCTGGAGAGTAATTATGAACAAGCTTTTTAAAATCGCATCTATCGCCGGGGTAATCGGTGTGGGAAGTCTCATTGCCGCCATTCCGGCCCATGCCCACTCGGACGGTTATCGCGACAAACACGAGTACAAACACGAAAACGCGCATAAATATGGCCATAATAACCACGGCTGGCGCTACGGTAATCGCCATGATCCATGGCCGAACAAATATCGAAAATCGCGCCATCACAAACATCGCTTTACTCATGGCCACTATAAACATCGGGGTCATCACCATTTCAATCATCACACCGGATATCGTCATCGGGATTGTCACCGGGTGTATAAGTACAAACGCGACTATTACGGCGACAAAGTCAGGGTGATTGGCAAAAAGTGTTATGACAGACACGGCTACGGCTACATCGTTCCCGGCAGCCGCCGCGTACAACACGTGTACTAACACACTTTACTGAGCTAACCACGGAGCAACCCGCGCAGGGTTGCTCCGTTTGTTCACGGCCTTATTCTTGCACGGGCTTTCTCGCGTGGAATATTTTAAATAGTCAAGACGGTTGAACCGGTAGTTTTACGTCCCTCCAGATCCTGGTGGGCGCGAACGGCATCCGCCAGCGCATAAGTCTGATTGATATCGATTTTCACATTGCCTTGCCCGACCACATCAAACAACGCGTTCGCGCTATTAACCAAGTCTTCGCGGTGGGCAGTGTAGGTCATTAACGTGGGTCGGGTAAGATACAACGAACCTTTCGCACTCAACACGCCGATATCAAATGGTTCGACCTTACCGGATGATTGCCCGAAGCTGACCATTTTGCCCAAAGGCTGCAAACAGTCGAGTGAATCCATAAACGTGGTTTTACCCACGGAATCGTAAACCACGGGGACGCCTTGTCCACCAGTGATTTCTTTCACACGGTCAACGAAATTTTCCCGTGTATAAATAATCGGATGATCGCAACCATGCGCTTTGGCTAGCTCCGCTTTCTCATCCGAACTTACCGTACCAATCACCTTCGCACCAAGATGTTTGGCCCACTGACAGGCGATCAAACCAACACCGCCCGCCGCCGCGTGAAACAATATGGTGTCACCCGCCTGCACGGCATAAGTTCTGCGCAATAAGTATTCTGCGGTCATTCCTTTCAGCATCATCGCGGCAGCGGTTAGATCGTCCACACTGTCAGGAATCTTAACGACTTTCTCTGCCGGCATATTGCGCACCTCAGCGTAAGCACCCAGTGGCGGCGAGGCATACGCAACACGGTCGCCGGCTTGAATGTCGCTTACACCGTCGCCAACCGCCTGCACGACACCCGCTCCCTCAAGTCCCGGTGTAAACGGGTAACCCGGTGGAGGATAAGTGCCGGCGCGAAAATAAACATCAATAAAATTCAAACCCACCGCAGTGTGTCGAACTTGAACCTCGCCTGCTCCAGGCTCACCAACATTTGCATCGACCCATTGCATCACTTCCGGCCCGCCAGCCTCATTCACCTGAATACACTTAGTCACCGAATTCTCCTGTAATTTTAGATTTACTTTTTCTGCTTAACGCTGAATATATTGACTTTACCGCCACAGTAAACATCAAAATTGATGGCGGCTTGAGTTGCCTTCCTTGCAATCGTTTCAACACTGAAACGCGATGAATATAACGCAAACAACACACCCAGCGCATAGTCTTGTCCCGAGCCTATCGCAATGTATTGATCAAAACGCGTGATCGACATGTTACTCGAAATATGAAATATCCCTGCACTGTTAACAACCAGGAATGAAGAATCCAGTGAGCCGAACGGCGACTCCTTGTCATCGCTTTGGTCATTCACAAACGAGTAGTGTTTGTGCATTTCCGCCCACAATTCATGGAAGAAATTAAAAATTATTCGCGGCGAGTCCAGTTTCACGGATTTCCTGGTCGCCAGGTAGTCATCCAAAATGTCGTCGTATTTACTCCAGCCCGTTCCGGCAATAAGCGAACCACTGTGCCGCAACACTTTCGTCGTCGTGAAATTCGGCGCGCCCACCTTCATGCTGCCGAATGTCGTTAGACTATCGGTAGCGAGTACAATTTTGTTACTTTTGCGAACGGCTAAGGCAATGGACATTGTTAAAATCTTTTTTTAGAACTACTCGTAATTATAAAAGCATTCGGTTCAAGTCAATCGACTATTTTCGTGCCTCGCAAAGCCGGTCGTAGGCCGCCTGGATCTGCTGGGTCTTTTCAGTCGCGAGCTTGACCATTTCTTCGGGCAAACCCTTAGCCACGAGTTTATCGGGATGATGCTGGCTCATTAACCGGCGGTAAGCGCGCTTCAACTCGGCGTCACTGACATCACGCGTCACGCCCAGAATTTTATAATCGTCCGAAATCGGCGCCTTGTGAGTCGTTTGTCTTTGCGACTGCGAGTGAATTGTGGCCGCAATCATTTGCAACAACTGTTCGAACTGAAAGCGCGGAAAACCAAGTTGTTGCGCAATATCCGCCAACACAGTTTGTTCCGTCGCGCGTATTGCGCCGTCCGCCAGGGCCGCTTGAATCTGAATCTCAAGAAACATACGAATCAAATTCAAGCGCCTGTGGCAGGCATAGCGAAACTGATTTATCACAGCATTAACATCAAAATCCGGCTGTTTACCCTGGGTAAACAGCTCCCTCGCTCGAATACGCTGCTCCTCGCTGAGTTGCATTTGATTCATCAACGCATTGGCAGCTCTTATTTCTGCCTCGGATACACGGCCATCGGACTTCGCCACATAGCCCATGACTGAAAACGTCGCCGTGAAAAAAGCCTTGCGCACCCGTTCCTGACTTGCCTTGCCCGGGTAGGGACGATAGGACAAACGCCTTACGCTGGAGTCGAGTTTGTGTCCCAGCACGACGCCAATTAACGCGCCGATAAGACCGCCGATCATGTAACCCACGACAGCGCCTATGAGTTTTCCCCACAAAGACATTATTTTTCTGAGTTCAGGAATTAATAGTTATATCGATGCGCGCGCCACCCAAATCACTGGTCGATACGTTTAACTCGCCACCATAAGATTGAACAATATCCCGTACCACGGCCAGTCCGATGCCCTGGCCACCTTGTAGTCCGTCGCTGCGCACGCCGCGTTGGGTCACCAATTGTTGCATGTCTTCGGGGATTCCCGGACCATCGTCTTCAATACGAAAATGCACGCCGTTTCTAGCCGATCCTGTTTTGGCCAAAGCGCGTGCCGTTAAATCCACGCGCGAACGGCACCATTTAAAGGCATTGTCCGACAAATTACCCAGAATTTCGAGCAGGTCGCCCTCCTCTCCGTAGAACTCCAATTTATCCGAAACATCGATTTTATTGGCAACGGATTTACCCGAATACACTTTTTGCAACGACTGTATCACCTTGCGTACGTTGTCCTGCACGTCCACCGGCGCGGACAGCGTAATATGGCCTGCAGTCGCCGCTTTGTGCAATTGATATTCAACAATGTTGTTCATACGATCAATCTGTTCGCGTGCTTCTTTATTAGATGCATTGCTTTGCGTATCCGCATCAACGATACCACGCAGGACCGCCATCGGTGTTTTCAGGCTATGCGCCAAATCACCCAGGGTATTGCGGTAACGCTGCAAATGATTGCGTTCGTTTTTTATGAATGTGTTTATGTTATGCGTAAGACTGGATATTTCTTCCGGGTAATCGGAACTTAACGACTCTCTGCGCCCGCTTTCCATCTCGGTAATTTCATCGGCCACTTTGCGCAACGGTGTCAAACCCCAACGCAATATGATCGCCTGCACAAGCAATAAAACCATCGTCACTGCCGCCAATGAGATTGCAAGACTGCGACGAAAATGATTCACCTCACGTTTGAAGCTACTCAAATTTTCCGCCACGGTAAACGTAAACGTTCGGGTTGCGTGGTCATCGTCTTCCCACGCCGCGCCATAGTTCAGAACGTAATGCGCATCGCCGCTCTGGGTAACACGATTAAATGAACGCGTTCCCGCAACGGTGGCTGCGGGGGTCGGTATGTCCACGCCCAGGAAAGATTCGGAACGCCAGATCACTTCCCCCGCAGCGTCAGAGACACGCGCATACAAGTCCGAATCGGGGGTGGCAAAGCGCGGTTCGGGCAACGGCTCGGCAATAACCATGTTGCCGCTTGCATCCAGGTCAGCGGCGGCCAGCAGGCCGAATAACTGCGCTTGAAGATTTTCCTCTACATTGGATTCAGCACTGGTGCGAAAAGCCCTATCCAGCGCAAATCCGGTTAGCCCAAGAAATGCCGCCAGCACGACGGTGGCCGATACCAGCAAACGGCCATGCAGCGAGCGCGTCACGCCGCGGGTACGTTAAACCGGTATCCCCGACCGCGCAGGGTCTCAATAGGTTTTAATGAATTGTCCGGGTCGAGTTTTTTGCGCAAGCGCCCGATAAACACTTCAATCACATTGCTATCACGATCGGCATCTTCATCGTAAATGTGATCGGTGAGTTCAAGCTTTGAAATGACTTTACCGCTGTTCAACATCAAGTAGTGCAGCATACGAAACTCGTAAGCGGTTAAATCCAGGCGACTTCCGTTGACCGCAACTTCCTGTGAACGCGTGTCCAACGTCACTTCGCCACAACGAATGACCGGATCAGCCTCACCTGCTGAACGACGAATCAAAGCACGAATACGGGCCAGCAATTCCTCCATGTGAAAAGGCTTGACCATATAATCGTCGGCACCCGCTTCCAGACCTTCCACTTTCTCCTGCCAGCGGCCGCGCGCCGTTAAAATCAGGATGGGATAACGCTTTTCATTGCTGCGAATGTCTTTAATCACTTCGATACCGGACAGCTTGGGCAACCCGATATCGACAACCGCCAAGTCAATCGGATACTCGTTGCCATAAAACACACCATCCTGACCGTCGGCTGCTTCGTCTACGGCATAACCTTCCGTGCGTAAACGCTGAACCAGTTGTTCGCGCAACGGGGCTTCGTCTTCAACCACAAGAATTCGCATTTCGATATTTTAGAAGTAGGTTAATCGCCGTTTTGATCGATACTGAGATAACGGACTTTACCGTCCTTGGTCAATACCTTGGCTTTGGTATTACCGGATTCATCCTGTACGAACTTCAACAAACGCCCGCCTTTCTTTTTAATTTTCCGGGCAAAGCTATCCAGATTCTCGCTGTTCGACGATTGGTGTTTGTGCTGCTTGTTTTTATTATTCTTGTGGTCGGCATGCGCCAACCCCGCGGCTAGCAGTGTAGCCGTCAACGTTATCGTGAGCAGAATTGTTTGAATAATTTTCCCCATAACTAATCGTCGCCTGTATGTCCGCTGTCGACCCTGCTTCACAGGATCGGCAGCCAGACCCCCATTATAGTATCTAATATTGTTTCAAGTCAGTTTCCGTGCGCTAAATATCAGTGAGTCTGTGGCACGACTGACACGTTAACCGGAATCTGGTTTCCAGGGTGTTGCGAGGTGCGCGTACGGTACGTACGACCGTTGTACTCATAAGACACGTCGTAACCCACTACACGCTCTTCCGAGCGATAGTCACTCACCTCACGGCATCGCTCAACATAATGACCGTCGCCATGGCGCCGTTGCTGACGCTTCTTGTATACATGGCCAGAGGCACCGCCCAATGCCGCACCGGCCACGGTGGCCCAATCGCGGTCGCGGTGACCCTTGCCGAGCAGGTTACCGAGCACCGCACCGGTCGCGGCTCCAACGCCTTCCGGCAATAGATCGCGATTACCCGGGCCGTAAGTATTGGCGACATACTCGTTCCAGCACTCGCGACGCGGCTCGCTGATCTGCACCACATCTGTAATAGGTTGAACATGCGTTACGTACGCGTAATCCTGGTAGTTATCGTTGTAACCACCGGCATTTGCAATCGCCGGGACCAATGAAATGGCCCCCGCCGCCGCGGCCGCAATTAAAAGATTATTGAGTTTCATCGTCTGCGCTCCATCTGTTGTCATGATTGATGAATGACACAATACGCATGACGGCTGAATTCGCCCTGAACCTTTTCTGAATTAAACCTGAATTTCCGCGTTGCGCGGCGTGCCGCGCTATAAACCGCGCAATATCAGCGTATCCCCGCGCTGGGTAAACTCCACATGCTTGAGAAATGCCATACCGAGCAGAATTTCATCCTGTTTAAAATTCGGATTGATGTCCGCACGCACATTTTGCATAACGATATGACCGAGCTGCACCTCGCGCAGCACCGTCGAATAAACCGTCGTTACTCCATTCGCGGTAGACACCTCGTAGGGTGCGCCGCGTTGCAGTCCAATACCGGCGGCAATATGTTCCGGAACCGAAACATGGGTCGCGCCGGTATCGAGTAAATACACAACAGGATGCCCGTTGATTCGGCCACTCGCGACGTAATGTCCGTAACGATTGCGTTGTAAAACGACTTCCTCATGTTGATCGGTTGTCGCCCGCGATGTGACACTGCGATTCGGATTCCATTGCGAATCGAGATAGTCACTGAAAAACCAGGTCAGGATGGCGGCTAAACCAATCCAGGCGGCAAACACCATGAACCGGCCTGATTTCGCTACAAATGTTTCGTTGTCTCTTTTACTCACTTTGATTCAATTTTCATTAAACGGCGTCCGCAATCGCTTTGCCCAAGGTCTGTGTATCGGCCTTGCCGCCAAGATCGGGAGTATGCAAAGACGGTTCCTGCAGCGCGGTCTCAATCGCCGATTCGATAGTCTTGGCAGCGTCCGTGTGACCCAGGTGTTCGAGCATCATCGCACCTGACCAGATTTGCCCGATGGGATTGGCGATGCCCTTGCCTGCGATGTCCGGTGCCGAACCGTGTACAGGTTCGAACATGCTGGGTAATTCGCGTGTGGGATTGATGTTGGCCGACGGTGCGATGCCGATGGTTCCGGCGATAGCCGGGCCGAGATCGGACAAAATATCGCCGAACAAGTTACTGCCGACAACAACATCGAACCAGTCCGGATGCAGAACAAAATGCGCACTTAGAATATCTATATGGAATTTGTCCGTTTGGACATCGGGATACCTTGCGGACATCGCCTCAAAACGTTCATCCCAGTAAGGCATGGTATGAATAATACCGTTTGATTTTGTCGCCGATGTAACGTGACACGCTTTTCTCGTTTTCGCCAGCTCAAAGGCAAACTGCAAAATTCGATCAACGCCTTTGCGGGTAAATATATTTTCCTGAATAACAAATTCTTCGTCCGTCCCCTCGTACATGCGCCCACCGATTTCCGAATATTCGCCCTCGTTATTTTCACGCACAACAATAAAATCAATGTCTTCGGCCGTTCGATCACGCAACGGCGACGTAATGCCTTTTAGCAGACGCACCGGGCGCAAATTGACATATTGATTCATCTGCCGGCGAATAGGAATCAACAAACCCCACAACGACACGTGATCCGGCACGCCCGGAAATCCCACCGAACCCAAAAATATACTGTCAAAGTTTTTCAGCCGCTCGATGCCATCTTCCGGCATCATGCGACCCGTTTTTTTATAGACCTCGCAACTCCAGTTGAATTCCTGCCATTCGAACTCGATATTAAAACGCCTGCCCGCTGCTTCCAACACACGCACGCCTTCGGGTACGACTTCGTTGCCGATACCATCACCGGGTATGAGCGCAATTCGACATTTATCCAAGTAAATTCTCCAACACTATGGTCTATCCGTTTCTCTTAAGGCCGCCGCAACACTTTGCGCCGTCATCATACTGACTCTGTGATTCGCTTCGTGGCTAAGCCCTGCGATATGCGGCGTCAAAATCAGATTCGGCGCACCGCATAAATGCGAATCCGCGGGCAGGGGTTCGTTTTCGAAAACATCCAGCATGGCACCCGCGAGCCTGCCGCTATTCAACGCCTGCACCAGCGCCGATTCATCGACCAAACCACCGCGTGCCGCGTTGATCAGTATCGCCCCCGGTTTCATTTTGGTTAAAGCACTTGCATCAATAATATGCCGTGTCTCAGGCAACAACGATGCATGCAGGCTAATCATATCGGATTCACACAACAATTGTTCCAGTTCCACGGAATGTACGGACTGCGTGTCCCAAACGGCATCTTCGTGCGCAATTGCGGCGTCATACGCAATCAGCCGCATATTGAGTCCGTGCGCACGTTTGGCGACCGCCTGTCCGGTCGCACCGAATCCAATCAAACCCAAAGTTTTTTCATTCACTTCGTGTCCAACCAATTCAGCTCGCGGCCACGTGCCGGATAAAACGCGCTCTGTTGCAAAGAATGCACCGCGCGACAACATCAATGCGCCGGCAATAACGTATTCGGCGACAGATACGGCATTCGCGCCGGTCGCAGGATATACCTGGACATCGCGACTCGCGCACGCCTGCATGTCGATATTATCCAGACCCACACCTAAACGGCCGATGACTGTTAACGCTTTACATTGCTCAAGCAACGCAGAATTCACCTGAGTCTGGTTGCGTACAATCAAGCCACGCGCTCGCCGGCATAGGGTTATCAAATCATCGGTACTCTTATACAAATCCGGATCAAACAACACATCGAACTCAGCGGACAATAATTCCACTGCCGGCTGGTCGATAAATTCGGATATAACAATATCAGGCATAGACTTAAGTAAAAAAAGCGCGGCGCAACAAATTAACAGCGATTACTAACAAACATAGCATGACAATTCGCCGAAAACGTTGCTCGTCGATACGTTTACGGATGAACTGTCCGGCAATTAACCCGACCAGTGCCGGAATACACGCAGCCGCGGACGCCATTGCAATTTCTCGGTTCAGTATGCCGTTGGAGATGTAACCCAGAGTCAGCGGTATGGAACCCATCAGCCAGACCCAGCCCACCACCTGCACAAATTCCTCTTTCGCTAGACGCAGCATCAAAAAATAAACAACGATAACCGGACCCCAAATAGTCGATAGACCGCCCATGAGTCCGCCCGCTAATCCGACGAGCGGGCTGATCCATTTTTCCATGTGTTGCGGTACGAACATTCCACCACCATAGTGGTTCGAAGCCGCATGCATAAATACCGCGATACCAATTACGCCATAAATCACTCGCGGATCGACCAGTGCCGCATAACTCGAGGTTATCCACACACCCAGACATAACCCTGATACAAGCAACCAGAATCGCCGCAATGTTTTAAACGGGTCGCCGGCACTGATCGCCTGCCACAGGTTAGTCAGCACGAGCGGAATGGAGATAAACCCCAGCACCAGTTGCGCGGGCAGAAAACTCGATGCGATAGCCGTTGTGACAACCGGCAACCCGATACCGGTAACGCCTTTTACGACGCCGCCGAGCATGATCGCGACGGAAATAAGAATAAAAGTAGACGGTTCGAAGGCCTGCATAGTGCAAGCCATCATACTTCATGATAGAAAGACTGTAACCACACAATAATCACATGTTGTAACCGTACAGCGGAAACAATCAACTCACTTTTTACTTCGATGCTCCCGTTACAGCTTATTGGCCTTGTATTGCTGGCGGCGTTTTTACATGCGTCGTGGAACGCGCTGGTGAAATCCAGTGGTGACCGTTTACTCGTTTTTACTGGTGTACACACTGCCGCCATGCTTGCAGGCGGTATCCTGGTTTTGTTTGTTCCGCTGCCGTCGATAAAAAGCCTGCCGTTTCTTATCGCTTCGGTCGGCGTGCATTGCCTGTATTACTGGTCATTACTCAGCGCATACAAGTTTGGTGACCTGAGTCAGGTTTACCCGTTATCGCGCGGATCGGCACCGCTGCTGGTGGCAGCCGGCTCTGCATTTTTCGCCGGCGAATTCCTTCCGCCACTCGCGCTCGCAGGTGTTGCAGTAGCATCGATAGGCGTAATGAGTTTGACATTTGAACGGGGCCTGCCGTGGAAGCACGACTGGCGTCCCGTGTTATACGCCCTGAGTACGGGGTTGTGGATTGCGAGTTATACCGTGATCGACGGCATGGGTGTCAGACGTACCGAAAACGCTTTAAGTTATATCGCGTGGCTGTTTTTTCTGGAGGGGTGGCCAGTCACGCTTTATACTTTGAAACGCCGGCGCGGCCAAATTACGGAATTTGTCAGGTCAAAATGGTTGCGCTGCATCGCCGGTGGTTTAGCGGCCTCTACGGCTTATGGCATCGTCATTTATGTTATGTCTCAGGGTGCGATGGGTGCGGTCGCCGCGTTGCGTGAGACTAGCGTCATCATGGCCGCGTTGATGGGGACTTATCTACTGGGTGAAAAATCCGGTGGCAATAGAATACTGGCTGCTTGCATCGTCGCGACGGGTGTTGTGTTGATGCAGTTGGCACGATAGGCTGCGTTAAGGAAAATTGTTAGAGAAAAAAGCAAAAAAAAATCGGAGTTTATAAATGGCAGGCAATCATCTCGGCGATCTTTCCACCATTCTAGATGACCTTGAGGCGATGGGTCGCCTCGCGCGGATAAAGTCCGAAGTGGATTTGAATCTTGATCTTGCAGGCACGGCGGCGCGATTAGAAGGCGGCCCACGGGCAGTGTTGTTTGAAAACGTAAAAGATCACGACACACCGGTGTTTACCGGGTTGTATTGGTCGCGCGAGTTGTTGGGCGATCTGATGCGGCGCGACGCGCAAACCCTGCCCCAATACGTGTCCGCCTGCATCAAGAACTGGCAACAAAATCCAACCGATCCGGCTATTTTGGAAGATGGGCCAATTTTGCAAGGCGAAAATCACCCGCTTGATTTATCCGCCATGCCGATTCCCGTTCACGCGGCTGGCGATGGCGGCCCTTATTTCGATGCCGGCGTTGTGATTGCGAAAGATCCCGAAACCGGTGTGCGCAATGCTTCGATTCAACGCTTCATGGTGGTCAACAAAGACACTCTGCACGTCAACATCGATGCCGGTCGTCACCTTGAATTGTATTTAACCAAAGCCAAAGAACGTGGCGAGAATCTGCATTTCAGCATTAACTGCGGCGTCGGTCCCGGTCTTCATTTTGCAGCGGCAACACCCGCAGAAGCGGCGCCACCGGATACCGACGAACTGGGCATTGCCAGCGAGTTTCACGGCGCACCGTTGGAACTGGTCAAAGGCAAAACACTGCCGATTGAGTTAGTTGCCAGCGCCATGTACGCGCTGGAATGCGAAATGATACCCGGCGAGTTGGGTGACGAAGGCCCGTTTGCGGAAGTCACCGGCTACTACGCAAAACGCGAACCACGACCGGTAGTGCACGTGCGTGCGATTCACAAACGGCCAAATGCGATTTACCAGACCATCATTTCCGGTGTGGAAGTGTGGAACTCGGTAGGTCTGCTTGGGGAAGCGAACGTGCTAGCTTTGTTACAACGCCAGATTCCCGGCGTGCAGGATGTCTATTTCAGCCATGGTGGCTGTGGTTTTTACCATGCCGTGGTGAGCATGCAACAAAAACGCGCGGGCTGGTCTAAACAGGCTATCATGGCGACCTTCGCCGCGTTTCCGCCACTGAAAATGGTCACCGTGGTCGACGACGATGTCGATATCAAAAACGCAAGCGATGTCGAATGGGCGATGGCGACACGCATGAACCCGAAAACCGGCATTGTTACGATTGATAATGTATTTGGACATGGACTCAACCCCAGTTTTCCGGATTACATCGGCAGTAAGGTCGGTTTCGATTGTTGCCGGCCATTTCCGCATACGCCTGAGTACGAGCGCGCCTCCTATAAACATATCAACATCGATGATGCAGATGTGACATTGCCAGAGATTAAACGACCCGCTATTTCATAATATGAAAAAGATAATTGTCGGCATGTCAGGCGCCAGCGGTTCGATTTACGGCGTTCGGCTACTGGAAGTGCTGCATGACCTGCCGGATATTGAAACGCATTTGGTCATCACCAATGCCGCAAAACGAACTCTGTTGATTGAAACCGACCATGCGGTCGAAGATGTACAATCGCTTGCGGACTATCATTATGGCATTGGCGATATCGCCGCCTGTATTGCTTCCGGTTCGTATCCTACTGCGGGCATGGTCATTGTACCCTGCTCTATTCGCTCGCTTTCCGGCGTTGCGAATTGCTACACAGACAATTTACTGTTGCGTGCCGCTGATGTCGCACTCAAAGATCGTCGAAAACTGGTACTGGTATTGCGCGAAACGCCACTGCATGCAGGTCACGTTCGCCTGATGTCGCAAGCTATCGATAATGGCGCAATCATGATGCCGGCCATGCCTGCGTTTTATCATCAACCGCAATCCATCGATAACCTTGTTAATCAACTGGTCAACCGAATTCTGGACCAATTGAAAATTGAACTACCCGAAGATTTATTTCAACGCTGGCAAGGGGCTGCGAAATAACACGGCACGAGCAATTCATGCTTTATCAAGCTTGCGTATAAAGTTACGCGCAAAAGCCCAGGCGATAATCCCCAACACCAGACCTTGCAACCCTCCCACGGTAATATCCAATGGTGTGTGTACTCTCAATATCGGGCGCGAATAACAAACAGCCAAAGCCCACGGAAGCAGCGCATAAAACCACCAGATTCTTGCGCTCAATATATAAGTGACAGCCATTGCTAAAAAGAATGTCGCAAAAAACATCGCGGAAAATGCATGGCCGGATGGAAATGAATACCCGGTTTCTTCAATCCAGTCTGCCTCGACCATCGAACTCAACAGAACGGGTTTTGGTTTCTGGCTCAACGTTTTCTTTAGCGGCACTCGCCTTGCTTCCTTATCTCCGGTTTCATAAAACTGTAAAGGCGTCATACCTAAGGGACCAGCCCCATCATCTCCTGCCAGCCACACGATATTAGGCCGCGGAATTTTTAGCGTTTCTTTAATAACATGCTCGTTAATTGCCGCCCCGCCACCAGCAAAGAGTGCAACAACGGAAATAATTACACCCGACTCCTTCCATCTTCTCGAATTCGAGATACCGTCGCGCGAGACTAAAACTATCAGCATAAATACACCGATGATCGGCACTCCAAACTTGCTCCCCGATAATGCAATCCAATATGCGATGTCGGAAAACGCGCCGGCGAGATTTACATAAGGGGCGCGAGTAGAATCGATCAGGGGCGATAAGAATGTCAGCGGTACCATTGACCAGGTTAAGAACATTACAACCCCGGCCCGGTACAATGCCTGCCACGCCGACACTTCTTTAGATTCTCCTTTAAGGGGCACGAAGAAGCAGTTTAAGATGGATTTGCTTTAACCCATTCATACGCATCCTTTTCATTCTTGAATACGCGTATCTTTTTGCGGGCATCCGTTGCAAGCTCCCTGTATGTTACATACATTCTCGACAAGCCGTATGCGAAATTGGAGCTGACAATTAACGCGAGCCTTCTATTGGCATTGTCTTGATCAGTATTGGAGGCGATGCTCCCTATGGTTTTTATCCCTTCAGTAGTCAGATTGATTTTTCCAATTCTCGTTAAATCGACTACTTCGTTATAACCAACATAGTCCGGATGGTTTTGAATTTCATTTTGATATTTCTTTATCGCCTCAATAAATTCAACATCATGTGCGTCACCTTCCCATGTCGTCACAATGAGCTTAGAATTTTCATTTACAAAATGTTTGGCGGGCATAATTTATCTTTACAATACAACGCAACATTCTGTAATTTTACCAAAACACTCTGCGCAAATTACGATTTTGAGTTACCAACGTAATGACAGGGTAACGACAGCGCAGCACCTTAATTATTACGTATAGCCAGTCTGTCTATTCCGAATTTTTCAAATTCTTCAGCGTATTTTTTCTCATAGGGTGAACGCAGTTCATAATACTCCTCAACAGAATTGAGCCGAATATTCTTGGACGAGCATTCAGCTCGCACGTCACGCTCGGTAAGGCGTTCGATCAGCGCTTCCCAGAAGTTGTCCGAATTGTATTCGTCGATAATATCGTGAACGCCGCTTTCATCCTCATACTCGCGAGTTGGGAAATAACCCGCCATTTCCTTCGACGCTTCGATTAAATCTTCGCAATCCATTTCCTTGGCATGCGAGTAAATTTTTTGCGCTACCATGTCGTATTTCTCACTCTTCGGTGATGAACCTGTTTCGTGTGCTTCGACCATCCACTGCCCAAGATAGATGATATCCAAAAGCAATCGATACTCTTTCTTCGTAAAATTTATTTTCATGACCTGGTGCTAAATTTGATTATTATGTTTGTTCCGCATTCTGACAACACCGACCCTGTCACACTCGGCCAAACAAAAAATGTGCTGAATGCACCTGACGACCATTCGCGCGGCGAGTAACCGTTTTTAATATCGATCAACACTAACCACATGAAGAATGTATAACGAAAAGGCTGGTCGTCCAGCAATAGATCTCATAGCAACCAACGCCCGGCGCCGGAGTGCGTTGCAAAATCTCCCGTCACATAGACATCTTTACCAGCTCCGACACCTCCAGTGAGCCGCCAATTTCAAGAAATGGACAGGATTTCGCCATTGCCAGTGCATCCTCCATTGATTCTGCTTCGACTATGGTAAAACCCGACATCGCTGTCGTGCCACCGTCGCTGACGGTACCATCAGGCTTAACCGTGTTCGTATTTTTAAGTGGATTCGCGGGACTCACCGCCGCATCGCCCAACGACGTTAACCATTCTTTATATTTCGCGAAATGCTGCTTACCTTCTTCTGGAGTGGACGGCTGATTGCCGCCCAGATAGGTAATCATGTATTGAGTCATGTGTATGCCCCTTCATTCAATAAATTGTTTTGGCCCAAGTAAGACCTAATATATTACACCTGACTGCCTGCAACACCCTTGTTATTTCGTTCAGCGCAATACACTTCAATAATCACGCCCTGCTTGTGACAGATGAAACGCGCTATTATGTGCTGAACACTCCCAACAAAGGTAATTTTTTCACGCTGTGGTACTTTAGCGATAAGGCAATACAGTGCTTCAACTCCTCTGTTGGCAGCGCTTCATCCAGCCCGAAGAAGATTTCCCTGTTGCCCACATAGTTAAACGTATCAGGATAAATCTCTTTAAACGTATATATCAATTTGGTATTACAGTTGAAATATATCGAATACCGTTCAGGGTTCTTTTTCTTCCAATCAATTCGCAAAGTGCTGCCTCTCTTAGATAGATAACTCGGCTCTCCCCACTTTAGAGTTTCTTCAATATCGTTAATTTTGTCTTCTCTCGCAACCGCGAAGATAAGCGAACGCAAATATTCGAGTTTTTCTCGTATTTCTACAGGATACGACTCGAACTTCTTCAGAACGTCCTTATTTTCGAATTTCATTAATGGCCCAGATCATTACACTTGACGGTTTCACGAGTCTCTTGCCCCACAGACATTATCTCGTCCATACGCCGCCGTCATCGATTTCACCTCATTTAAGTTCTTATGCTTCCCTCATCGTGGCACCCGCAGGCTAGATACACGATACGCCGCTCCGCCACGATGCCAAACCGCGTAGCGTCGCGCGCTTCGCGGCGGCTTGAGCTGATGGTTACAACTCAATAGCGGCCTCTACATCTGTTTGAAAATTTTGGAAGCCGCTATTTTCAAATTCTAGCAACCAAGTGGTACGTAGCTTAACCGGCAACCTTCTGTCTTTGATCTTTCCAAATATAATACTCGTCACGTCTACCGGATGATGAGCTACAAAAAAGTAGATCGAAGCATCAATGTACCCTTGTTCAGAGTTCACTGGAAACTCAAAAATTTTCCCCTCAAGCGCCGTAGGGACAGATGGAATGTCGATGCCATCAAGCCTTATCGAAGTTCCCACTCTCTCCGAATAGTCGCCAGCACTAAGCTCGAACGGTGACAGGCTGATCTCCAGTGAAACATCTCCGTCCAAGCCGAAAAGCGTAACTGACTTCGGGCTAATCCTGTGCAACGGAAATTTTTCCATGGTTCTTGAGTTACAACTTGGAGTGAGTGGTTGCGAACAGCGCTTTTTGCCGTCCGAGTTAATTTGCCTTGATACTCATTGAGGCCCCCTCCCAAGATTTGGGGCTTGGTAATGATTTACCATCCATATTGTCTGTAAACAATGACTCAAGAGGAGACCTCAAAATGAAATTTTACACCAAACAGCATGCTTATTACTGCGGTATTGATTTGGATGCCCGCAGTCTTTATATCTGTATATTAAACCAGACAGAAGAGATTGTTCTGCATAAAAATATCAAGGCCAGTTCAGAAGCATTGTTGAAAGCGATAGCCCCCTTTCGTACTCGCTTGGTGATTGGTGTTGAATGTATGTTTGCCTGGTATTGGGTGGCTGATTTGCGTGATCGGGAAGGTATTGATTTTGTTCTGGGTCATGCCCTGTACATGCGGGCGATTCATGGTGGCAAGGCCAAAATGATAGGATTGATTCGCATAAGATCGCTACCCTAATGCGGGGAGGGATATTTCCGCAAGCCTATGTTTATCTACGCAAGATGCGAGCGACACGCGATCTGATGCGTCGGCGTATGCACATGATGCGCAAACGAGCGGAATTACTAGCGCATATCCACAATACCAATAGTCAGTGTAACCACCCTGAGATCAATAAGAACCTGCGCTATGGCTTTAATCGAAAGGGAGTAGCGGATCGTTATGAAGACAGCAGCACTCGCAAAAAGTATCGAACTGGATTTGAATCTGATTGATTTTTATGACAGGCAGTTGAGTAAGGTGGAATGGCATATTCAGAAACAGCCAGTCAAGTCGATAAGCAAAGTCTGACGGTACTACGGTCTATTCCAGGTGTCGGTCAGATTCTATCGCTGGTTATCTTATATGAGATTGAGAATATCGAACGATTTCCACGGATACAGGATTTTGTCTCTTACTGTCGTCTTGTCAAATGCAAAAGGGAATCAGGAGGAAAAAGCTACGGTAGCAACGGTAAAAAGATTGGCAATTCCTTTCTGAAGTGGGCCTTTTCTGGAGCCGCTGTGTTATTTTTGCGAGCGAACCCTGAAGCACAGGCCTGGGTGGAGAAAAAAGCCAATCAACACAAGGCTAAAGCGCCCACCATCCTGGCGCACAAACTGGGCCGAGCGGTTTACATCATACTGAAGAAGAAAACCGTGTTCGATCAACAGCGACTACTGGGTAGCCACTGAGTTCATGGAAGCGGTATCAATAGCCTCACGCCTAACTGGGTATCACCTGTCCACCGAAGCGTTGTGGAATGACGAATTGGTGCTGATCTGCCCTCCAACGCATACGTTGGCAGGCCGGGAAAAAGTGTCGCTTGAAGAGATTTCCGAATATCCGTTTATCAGCCGTGAAGAAGGTTCCGGCACCCGCGAAGTCACCGAAGATTATTTCAAAGAGCATGACGTGGATTTTTCCAATCTGAATGTTGCCATGCAACTCGGCAATCCCGAATCCATCAAAAGCGCCGTCGAAGCGGGACTCGGTGTCGCCATCCTGTCCGTTGCGACTCTGGAGAAAGAACTCAAACTCGGCACGCTGGCCGCGGTCAGCCTCGACCCTAAAATCTCACGGCCGTTTTCTATTGTTTATCAACGTCAACAATTCCGCCTGCGCGCCATCGAAGAGTTTATAGAGTTTATAAAATCAAAAAGTGAATCGGGTTAATCGCGGTATTTAGGGCTGCTTAATTCTGCAAGTGTTCACCCCCAATAGAGCATAAGGTGGACACCAGCCAATGGCGGCTGTACCAAGCATGACGGCGCCCACTACCAGCATTGCAATACCGAGCGCGCCCCCAATTCCTGCTAAAAGTGACCAGGCGATTAGTACAATTCCGACCGACACGCGAATAGCGCGATCAATGTTACCAACATTTTTCTGCATGACATTTACCTCGATTAGAAATGATTGCATTTTATACAGCTCATTCAAGAGTGTCAGTGACAAAGTCACTCAATACTGAAAAAGTCAATTCGCTTGGAACCTGTTACTGTTTTGAGAGCTGCCATATGGCATTGTGGTCGATCAGCTCAATCTTTCCCCGACTTGTTGCTATTAGGCCACGGTCGGTGAAGTCCTTAAGCACACGGCTGATCACCTCCCGGGAGCTGCCAAGATCAGCCGCAAGCTCGGCATGAGTTATATCCAGACTGGACACTCCAGCTGATAACGATTTCTCAAATCTCTCGGCCAGGCGCACGTCCAACCTTTTAAAGGCAACTTCTTCAACCACCGCAATAATACTTCCCAGGCGACGGGACAGTAGACCAAATATGAACTGTTGCCATTGAGTATCGAGGCAAATCCAACTTTTTACTTTGTGCGCAGGAACGGCGACAGCGCGAATAGGAGTTTCGCTCACCGCCACAGCCGGGAAACCTTCATCATTCATAATACATGAAGCGGTTAACACACAGCCCTCGCCGGATTCAACCCGGTAAAGTGTGACCTCACGACCACCTGGCGACAATTTGTACACCCGGCCAACACCGTCCAGGAGCAGAGCCAACTGTGCGCACTGCTCTCCCTCTTCGCAGATCGACACTTGCGCTGGCAGTTCAACGTATCGACACGCGTCATAGAACTCAGTAATAAATTTTTTTCCTGCCAGGGTAACGAAGGGGAATAGCAGCTCTAATTCCTTTTGGAATTGCCTGGTCATCATGTTTAGCAGCCTGCTGGCGTAATATACATTGCTATTAAGCCAGAATTCCCCTCAGCACGCCAATGAGGATAATGTCCACAACAGCCATAAAAGGTCTGCTTCATTCACAAGCCACCGTCATCAATGTCATCTCAACTACATTCGTACGCACCTATCGTGCTTGCACCCGCGGTGCTGGCGCCATTTGTTATGCATCTTGTTTTAGTCAGCCCAACCTAGATTCATTGGACACCGCTATACATGCTGATCGACAAGGATTGGATTTCCGTCGGGGTCAACCGCTACGAAACTCGCCGGACCTGTGGCGTTCTCGTCAGCTTCTGACAATAGCTCTACACCTTGAGCTTTCAATTGACGCTGTAGATCGCGAACGTCGGTGAATGTATCGAGTTGCCTCGCGTTATTGTCCCAGCCCGGATTGAAAGTTAATGTATTCTTTTCGAACATGCCCTGAAAAATACCAATTGTGTGATCGCCATTCTTTAGAATCAGCCAATTCTGCGAGGCATCTCCACCGAAAACCTTGAAGCCAAACTTTTCATAGAAAGCTCTCGAAGCTTCGACGTCTTTGACAGCCAGGCTGATTGAAAATGCGCCAAGTTCCATGGTTCACTCCTTTATAAATTTGATACTGTGGGGTTGGATGCATAACGTGGAGCTAGCTTGCAACGGCTTTTATCCCCATGGAGGGGGAGAAAAGGCGTTTGTCGGCTTGAGTGATTTGTTATACTGCCGGCCTGCCTGTGCTTGTTAGGCCTCAGGTTCATGACAAACCACTTCGATGTTATGTCCGTCCGGACCGATGACGAAAGCAGCATAGTAGTTTGAGTGGTATTGCGGGCGAAGACCAGGTGCACCATTGTCTTTAGCTCCCGCCTCAATAGCCGCCCTGTAGAAGTTTTCGACTTGCCCGCGATTCGCGGCCTTGAAGGCCAAGTGTAAATGCGTCGCCGCCTCCTCGACTCGGCGGATGCACAGTGATGCATTGCTGTCAGGACAACAAAACTCAACACCAAGCGACCCCTCCGAAGCTATAGTTACGCCGAGCGGTTTGAGCGCCTTGAGGAAAAAGGCCTTGCTCGTTGCATAGTCGCTGACTCCAAACACGACGTGATCGAACATAGTTCTCCTGAACCTCGAGTATCTCGGTGAGGCCTAACGTTTGAACTAAACGGCGTGTGCGCAGCACACGTCTGATTTAAGTGACTTGTTAAGCATTACCAGCTGCAAGTTTCCCGAAGTGGTTTAATTGCATTTTCTAAACCAGCAGTATTAAAGATAGCTGTTACAGGACTCTCATTGTAGGGAGTTACCTGAGCAACTAATTTTGGTGAAGTTAGCATTTCTTTTAAGAAAGGTATTGGCTTACGATGGAAAGATGCCTTTTTATCAGTAGACATACTCCATCTTTGTGTAACTGCCTTGTTAGTGCCAACTCGTGTAAGTACGTCCGCTTCACTACCAAGGTAATCATTCCAACCTATGTAAAGTTCTGTAGTGTTACTTTTGCATCTTGCGACTAGAAACACTGAATTACCCCATCTATTTTGACCCGAATCTGCATCAAGAACTAATGTAACAGTTTTCGAGTCATCAATTGGATTTACATCTACGGATACTTTCCATTTTCCTTTACCTGCTATGGTCGTCGGTTGCACTTGCCGACCATTAAGGTTTTTATTTTTTGCTAAATTGTCAAAGCACTCTAGGCGAGCCAAGTCTCCATCAATAACAGCGCATTTAGCGAATTCTTTATCATCTATTGCTGGGGTGGCTTGTTCTGAAAAGGCAAGTACAACAGCCAATAGAAAAATTTTCTTAAACATACTTCGACATCTCCTTGTGATGCTTAACGCGAGCGATCAGCGGCCAGCGTTTTCACTGGTCCGCTGCATCGCCTTGTTGGGATGATTGTTGGCCATGAGAGGCCTCCAAGGTTCCGTTGCATTGCCGATGCTATCTCGTCAACTCCCGCACTTCGACACAGAGTGACAAAGGAATCTCTCCGAGGTGCGCTGCTTCAATCATGGGCATGATGTTTCTTCCGAGAGTGTCCCCGTTGCGCCAGCGCTCCAGAAGTGCCCTGGGTTCAATGAAGGTCCCCGGGAGTTCCTCAGGCTCGAATTTGAGCCATACTGCACGGCCCCAGCACCTTCGAGCCGGAACAAACTCTGACCAAGTAGAGATCGGGTATTCCTGTGCGTATGCGTCTTCATCAAACTCCCGGAAATCGAATAGGGCTACTCCTCCGATGTGTCGGACAAACGGATAGTTGTCGGGGCCAGCTGCGGTTCCCCAGCGCTCTTCGTCAGGGATCGGGGACTCAGGTAGTATCGCTCCGGTGGCTTCAATCAACGTATAGCGGTCCACCGAAGTCGTGTGCCACACGCCATGCCGAAGGAAGTCCGGGAAGCTCACCTACCAGGCCCAACGCTCCGCATAACCGGCTGGCAATGGAGCGCAGCGGAATTGCCAGTCCGAGTTGATGCGGTTGTTAGGAGTCATTTGTTTTTTTTAAAATAATATCCATTACGGGCTTGTTTCCACGTTGCGAATTGCAATGCAAGCAAGAGGTAATTAAGTTGTCGTAGGAATTATCACCGCCTTTGGACACAGGTTGAATGTGATCAAGAGTTGCGGAAAAGCGTGTAAGCTGTTTCTTGCAGTAATGGCATTTAAATTCGTCTCTCTCAAAGACTTTAAGTCGATTTTCCGCTACGTTGTAATAATCGAGTTCTTTGGTTTCTTCAATTGGTTGTTTTTCTGCATTTGATTTCACCTTCTCTCTTTCTATGCACGATGGGATTTCATCCGGTAGATGAACTTTATACAGAGAACCGGCATGAGTCACATCCCCCGCCAAGGAGATCGCACCTTTTTCCTGGAGCCCCTTTAATGCCAGACGAACCGAATGGGGACTCAATGAATCTTTTCCCTTGTGCTGTGAGGCCGTGATATTTGTTAAGGAAGCTTGGCCAACACGAATATATTGTTGACCGTTCTGCAAAATTGAATGGCGAAAGAGATGCCAATATATCACTCCCTCAATAGGAGAAAGATCTGGAAGCAGGAAATCCACAATCGAACACACTATTGAAGGTATCTCAAGTGCATCAAAGTTCTTGACGAATTGCACATCTTCTTCTGTTTGATTTTCCGTCTCTAATTCATCCAGCAATTCTCGGATTTTATTGATGCGGTCTCTCATGTCTTCTTTAGACTCCTAACAGTGAGTAGACAGCACATTGCTGTGTTTTAACACAGCATGTTGCTGTATATCCCGCAAATTTGAATCTCGTAGCGTAGCCATGCGTTACCGCTTCGACTGTTTTTTGTCTTTTTCAAACAACATGTTAGGAGTTATACCTCAAAATATTATTAGCAAAGGCCAGGCGGGGAAACACAGCAACCTGCGTCGTTATTCAATATAACTGTAATTATAGACAGTATTGCTACAAAACATCCGTTCTTGAGCGTGAACAAATACCCGACTCAACAGCCATAACCGCGGCTTCGACGCGGGAGTGCACGCTGAGTTTTCGCAGGATGGCTTTGACATGCAGTTTTACCGTGCCGTCGGAAATATCGAGATCGCGGGCAATCATTTTGTTGCTTTGGCCTTCCGCAAGGTGGCACAGGATTTCGTGTTCTCGAGGTGTCAGACTGTCAAATGGTGTTGACTGTTCTTTTTCTTCACGGTCACCGTGTTTGACCAGGTTCGCCAATGCGCCGGTCAACCCCGGCGCGACGACAGTTTTTCCCGCCACGATTTCTTTCAATGCAAGCACCAGTTCGTCCGGCTCCATGTCTTTCAACAAATAGCCACTGGCGCCGGAACGCAGACATTCGGCAAGGTCGTCTTCGCCTGTGCTGGTAGTTAACATGACGACAGGTAACTCTGCATGTTTTTCATGCAAAGTTTGCAGTACTTCAATACCGCCGGTTTCGGGCATGCGCAAATCGAGCAGTACGACGTCTGGTTTGACATCCGCTACCATGCGTATGCCTTCACGGCCTTCACCGGATGAAAGCACCTGGATACCGCGCCGTTCAAGCAGCCCTTCCAATCCAACTCTAAACAATGAGTGATCGTCTATTACCAGTATTTTCATCAGGCAACGTTTCTCTCGGGTTGAGTTATGTTTATTTTACCCGGTGTCGGGATTATGAGCTCTATACGCGTGCCCTCATCCGGTTCGCTATCGATGCGCACTTCCCCGCCAATTTTTTTTCCACGTTCCTGCATTATAGATAGTCCGATATGTTCGCCAGGTTTATTCGACAGTATAGGTTGATCGAAACCCCTACCATCATCTTCAATCAACACACGATGTGTTCCGTCGGCGCCACTGCGTAACAGTATGCGTACAGCGCTGGCATCGCTGTGTTTGCGGCAATTGGTAAGCGCCTCTTGAACGATACGTACAATCTGCATATCCCATTCACCGGACAAGTCGATTTTTTCATTCCATTCGTTCTGAATAAATACCGGAATGTCAGTCTGTTTGCGAAAACGTGATGCGGCCGCTTCGATAGCGGGCAACAAACCTCGCTTGTCTATCGGCGCACGAAAATGGGCAATCAGTTCACGTAGTTCCGCATAGGCCTCGTCCATACTGGCTTCGAGCCGTTCCATCACTTCCCAAACCGCGGATTCGTCGTTTTGATGCAGAGTCTCGTCCAACACCCTCACTTGAAATCGCAGGCTGGCCAGTGTTTGCGCCAATGAATCATGTAACTCATTCGACAACTGCGTTCGCGCTTCGATACGCGATATGCGTTCCTGCTCTTTATCCAGACGAAGTTTTTCAACCGCAATACCCAACTGACGACCGATACTACTGAGCATTTCTTTCATGTCGCTGGAAAGTGGTGCACTGTCCGCATCAACGTAAAGTTTGTACTGACCCAGGACACGATCATGATGTTGCAGCGGAATTTCAATCGCGCTGAGATTATCCGGTGCAGTTTGATTGAGCATTTCGACCCTCGTCAAATGCGACGATACCGGCGTGTCTGCCATATCGTTATCAAAGCCAACACTTTGTACCAGTCGCGATTTGTCGTTACCCGAACGCAGATAAACACGTCCTGCTTTTGCACCGATAGCATCTTTTAGTGCATGTAAAAAATTGCCGACCAGCTCGTCGATATCCGCCGACACGCTAATGCCCGATGCAACGTCATGCAGCAGTTGAAGCGATTGTGATTTTACCGCGAGTCGTTCGGCCTGGCGCCGCAGTTGCCCTTCGACATCCACGGCCAGGGACTCCAGCCATTCCGCCAACCGGTTAATGTCATCGCTCAGTCCCGCATATTCGGAGTCATCAGTCACAGGGACACGCGCGGAAAAATCGCCCTGACGAATTTCCGATGCCCACTTGCGAACACGGGTTAAGGGATCGAAATAACAACGACGCGCGCAGGCCAGGGCCGCGATAGTGAAACCTAAAAGCGCAAGCACACATAACACCTGCAAAAACCACAATAAACCCGCCACTTGTGGAAACGCCACCATAAACCCGCCCAGCGCCCCGGCCAAAACCGCAGCAGTGACTAAACCGGAAAATATCCGCATCATCTTGCGGCGCGACATGACCTGCTCCTCCGCCGACCAGCCAATCGGTCGCGGTATCCACTCGCGATACCAGCGCGTTAAGCGGTCTTTGAAGGTTGCGGACGAATTATGATTAGCGGAACTACCCTGCATCGGGTTTGTCTGTTGCGACTTAGGCGAATATAAACAACTGTATTATACCAGCGCACGGAGTTAGGTTCTGGGGCCATACCTCGTGATCGGCGGTATAATCAGCGACATGAATATTGCTATCAAATCTCATTTTGTTTGAAATTTTCGAACCAAACGCCGAGAGAAACGCGAAAATCAGACGTTATGTATAAAACTGTAGTTTTTATTTTATGCCTCATCCTTAGTTCGGTTGCAAACGGGACCGGCGAAGAGCTGGTTATCGCAACGAATCTGCAAAAAGATGCGCAGGTATCCCGCACGGAAAATCGCCCTATCGTCACGCTGATCGCATCGCACACCTGCGAATACTGTGAAGCGGTTAAACGATCGGATTTTCAATTTATGACGCAAGACAAAAGGTTTATTCTGCGCGAAGTGAATATTGACGTAACCGAACCGCTGATCGATTTTGACGGCTCACCCATCACGCATCGAGACTTCGTGAAATCTCATGTTTCCTTATTTACGCCGACCGTTTTATTCTTCAACGCCGATGGTGAACAATTGTCCGATCCGCTGGTAGGTGTTTCGTCGCTCGAGTTTTACGGGCACTATCTGGAAAAGAAAATCGAACAATCCATTCAGGCGTTACAAATATCCAACTGATCCAATGAGCGAATCACTACATATCGTCTGCCCACACTGCAGCGCGACAAATCGATTACCGGAGTCACGATTATCAGACAAACCCAACTGCGGAGGTTGTAAACGGGCTTTGTTTGAAGGTCATCCGGTCGAACTGAACGAGATCAGCTTTAACAAGATGATACAAAGTAACGACACACCGGTTGTCGTCGATTTTTGGGCGTCCTGGTGCGGGCCGTGTAAAATGATGGCACCAATGTTTGAACAGGCAGCGGCCAAAATGGAACCGCACGTTCGTTTCGCGAAAGTAAATACCGAACAGGAACAATCGCTGGCCATGCGCTTTAATATTCGCAGTATTCCAACGGTTGCGATTTTCGAAAACGGCACCGAATCCGCTCGCCAGGCGGGTGCAATGGATGCGAATAGTTTAACCCGGTGGATTGAGAGTCAGATAAATCGTTAAGTTAACCCTACTCAATCGTTTACCAATCGATTTACTGAAACTCTGTCCGTCGTCCAAAAAATCAGGTTACACCTTATATAACCGCTAACAATCCGCGCACTGCTCGACCATGTAGTCGACCGCTGCCTTAACCGCTTCATCGCTAAGATTGGTGTTACCGCCCTTGGGTGGCATGTAGCCCGTATAGCCTTGAACACCGTTTAAGGATGACTCGTACAATACATCTTTGCCTTTGGCAACGCGGTCTTTCCACAATGACGCGTCTCCAAGTTTGGGGGCGCCCGCGACACCCGCACCGTGGCAGGCAATACAGGATTTTTCATAAACAGCTTTGCCATCTTCCTGCGCGAACAGCAACGAGGCAAACAGTGTAATCAGTGAGGTCATAACGGTAACACAAAATCTCTTATTCATTATTAACTCCAGGTTGGATCTCTATCGGGCTATAAATACCATTAGATACGCCCGCAAAAGGTTGGTTCAGCAAATGCCAATCTACGACCAGTATTATACCGTTTTGTTTTCTATCGGGGATCGCGGTGACAAGCGGTGCAACTACCCGCGATACGCCCCACCCAGTAATAATTAGGCGGTTGTAATTCAATCGCGCGTCGCGCCGTCACAATGTCGGCACGCAGTTGGTGGATATTCTCTTCCAATAACGGATGGTTGGTGACGTGCTGCCCCGCACCCAGCATTGAAGTCAGCTCTTCCATCTTCATCAGTTTCGTCATCAATTCAATTCGGCTGTTTTCATTTACCGAAATGGCCGGATCAACCGTGCCTTCAATTTCGACGACATTCTCCAGCAACTGGCGCATAGAGGTTCGTATTTGTTCATTTTCAATCTGAATTTTTTTCGGCCTACCCGGAACTTCGGTTGACGTAACACATCCCGCCAACATAAAAACCCCCAGCACGGTTATTAAAAGTGTCAGCAAATATCGTTTCATATCATTCCTCAAGTTAGTTTAATTTTCCGAACATAATGAACGCATTGATGCCATGAAAATTGACCACGGTCATGTTTCAATAACTCTGTGAATTTAACATCTTAGCGCAAAATGAGTTCAATATTCCAAAAGGCGACACCCAGTGACGAAAGCGAACAACCACAGCAGTCAACAACATCGTGAACCAGCGCTAAAACGCAGTATCTCACTTCCATTATTAGTATTTTATGGCCTGGGCAATATTCTTGGTGCAGGCATCTATGTATTGGTCGGCGAAATCGCAGGAATTGCCGGGTTTTATGCACCTTTCGCATTTTTGCTTGCCGCTACCGTCGCGACTTTCACCGCTTTTACCTACGGCGAACTCGCGTCGCGCTATCCTTTGAGCGCGGGCGAAGCCGTCTATGTGCAACATGGCTTCAATAAAAAATCTCTTTCCATCGTTACCGGGCTTTTAATCGCATTGGGCGGGATGGTATCCGCCGCCACAATTACACGCGGATTTGTCGGATATTTAAAGCTACTCGTTGAGTTACCTGATCCACTGGTTATTGCCGTTGTGCTCGCCGTACTCGCCGGTATCGCTATCTGGGGCATTTCAGAATCGATCCTTGTCGCGGCCCTGTTTACGATATTAGAAATACTGGGTCTACTATTAATAGTATGGGTTGGACGCGATGCGCTGACGGAGATCCCGCAAACACTTCCAGACCTGATCCCGCCACTACAAAAGGACGCACTGTCAGTGGTGATGGTCGGAGGGTTTCTGGCCTTTTTCGCTTATATGGGTTTTGAGGACATGGTAAATGTTGCGGAAGAGGTCAAAAATCCCAGCCGCAATTTACCCCTCGCGATCATTATTGCGCTCGTCGTTTCCACATTGTTATACGCTGCGGTGTCCATTGTCGCTGTTTCGACAACATCACCCGAGATGCTCGCCACCAGTGAATCGCCCCTTGCGCTGGTTTATGAAATCAACACGCAGAAACGACCTTACTTTATTACTTTTATCGGATTATTCGCAGTCATTAACGGTGCTTTGATCCAAATGATCATGGCATCACGAATTTTATACGGCATGAGCCGCAACCACTGGTTACCGGCATTTTTTGGTCGTGTGAACGCGAAAACCCGCACCCCGATCAACGCTACGATCAGCGTCGCAGTACTCGTCGCCACGCTAGCCCTTTTCATCCCATTAATAACACTGGCATCCATGACCAGCCTGGTGCTATTAATCGTATTTGTATTACTCAACCTGGCCTTGCTTTTGATCAAACACCGCGAACCGGCTCCTGCCGGGGTAAAAACCGTTCCCGTTTGGATTCCCCTGCTGGGCTTGATCACCAGCACGGCGCTGGTGTTGTCGCGTTTTATCCTGAACGGATAAATAGAACGGTTTAGTCGGCCGTAAAACGGATATTACCGTAACTTGCCTCCGCGGATTGACCGGAATTGTCCGTGTCGGTCATGACAGCAACTACATCAACCTGCGTTACATCGCTTCCAAATGCGCGTTTAAAATCCTTGCGCACATTACGTTTTTCGGAAACCCACTGACCTGCATCCGCGTCACCATTACGAACGGCAATCATGGCCGCCTTTTCAGTAAACGCGTTTGGCCACAACGTATCTTCTGGCTGGTGACTAGACCAAACGTAACTTATCGCCAGCGAACTCAGCGAAAGCAGTCCTTTTTTTCTGACCACATAAACGCGAGCCGCGTAGTCATCGCCTTGTTTCGTGGTCTCATCAATGTCGCTCAACGTCCCTTTCACGCGCCATGACCAGTTCAAATACGGTGTCCGGGTCAGATCGATCTTAACGGCTTTATGCAAGCCTGACGCGCTTGCGTCGCTACTCGCTTGCAGCGCATAGCCTTCTAAATCCTCAACCAGCGTATACTCGGTTTCACCCTCAAACTTCTTGACTTCCCAACCATCCAGATCTCCTTGTTGGAAGCGCCCGACAACATCCCCATATATCGATGGCGTGTGCGAACTAAAAAGAATAATGATGACAATAATTCGAAACATTGAATACCAGACCGACTAGGGTTTAAAAAGTTCGTTATTTTCAGATAGTAACCACAAAAGCTAGATAATGATCGCACAAACCATAGTATTCCAATCCGCATCACGCGCACAGTGCGAAGAACGCGCTCTGGTACTTGTCGCGGTAGGCATTGAATGCGAACTCCTGCTCATCGATAAACAATACGCCCTGGTGGTGACTGAAGACGATGCCAAACGCGCGCGGGAACAAATCGAGCATTATACGAAAGAAAATCGCGTTGCAACGCTGCGACTAACGCCCCGCGCACTGTTTTCTGAAGGTCTGGGCGGGGCCGCGGTCTACGGCGTTATTTTACTGACGGTCGATATTTTGCGGGGGCAATCTGCATTTTCGCTAGATTGGCTTGACGCAGGGGCGGCTAACGCGGGACTCATTCAGCAGGGCGAATGGTGGCGTTGTATTACCGCTCTCAGCCTGCATTCGAATATGGCGCACTTGTTGGGCAATCTGTTCTTTGGGATTTTACTTGGACTATTGGTCAGTCAGGTTACCGGATACGGCATTGCCTGGCTGGCCATTCTGAGCGCAGGCGCACTGGGCAATGCCATGAACGCGATTTTGTATCATCCCTATCATATCTCCATTGGCGCATCCACGGCCGTGTTTGGAGCTCTGGGAACGCTCGCAGTACATGCCTGGCTACAACGACGGCGACTCGGCCAAAGCCTGCTGCGGCGCTGGTTACCGATTGGCAGCGCACTGGCATTGCTGGCATTTATGGGTACCGCCGGCGAACGAACCGATGTATTAGCACATCTTGCCGGATTCATCATGGGCGCAATCGTCGGAGTTGCCGCAAGCTTTTTTACCGTTTTTGTAACGCGAGTAAATATTCAGCGCAATTGCGCCGCTATATCAGTGGTTCTGGTTATCGTCGCCTGGTGGATTGCCCTGGCAAATTCCGGTTAGACATTGGCGCAGATAAAGGGCTTCGTAAAACACCCAAAAAGATGAGAAATACTTTGTATCGAATTTGATCCAAGTCAGTATTTTCCGGGTAATTCAATGCTGAACTAATAGCAACTATCAACACCTCGACATAAATGCACAAGTATGAGTTCACTACCGATAACCTGGATTGTCGTTGCTAACAGCGCCACGGCGCGCATCTTCGAGGCACGTTCTCTGACAGTGCCATTATCAGAAATTACGACATTGTCGCACCCTGAGAGCCGGGCGCATGAGCAGGAACTCACGCAAGATTTGCCGGGCCGGGCTTTCGACAGTGAGGGTCAGGGGCGTCATGCGATGGAAGTTAATATCAGCCCAAAGGAGCAGGAACAAACTCACTTTGCAAAACAATTGGATAGATACCTGGATGACGCACGCAAGCAGAACCGGTTTGAACGACTCATTATTTCGGCATCGCCTGGTTTTCTGGGATTGATTCGATCCAATCTGAACGATCAGACAGGCCAACACGTCAGCTCTTATGTCGACAAGGATCTGGTTGCCGAAAAAGAAGAACAAATACGGACACTATTGGAGAAACCGGATAAGTAAATTCCAAATCATAGTAAAACCAGCACCACATACGAGAAAGCACCATGAATAATAAATCAAATCAAAAAGTTCAGGACATTATGCAAACCAATGTCCATACGCTCGGCAGAAACGACAAATTATCGATTGCGGATGAATTGATGCAAAGCAAGGATATTCGCCATGTTCCCGTTATCAACGAAGAGGGCAAAGTGTGCGCTGTCATCAGTCAACGGGACTTGTACAGGGGCGCCCTGCTCAAGGCAATGGGCTACGGGTCACACATGATCGACAAGCTGTTTGACAACTATGCCGTTAAAGAAGCCATGTCAAACGAGTTGCACAGCGCAACACCGCAAACGCCAGTGCAGGAAGCGGCCTCGGTGATACTTAATCAAAAAGTCGGTTGTCTGCCTGTTCTCGACGATGGAAAACTGGTCGGCATTGTTACCAAGAGCGATTTTCTTAAACTCATCGCCGATAACGCGTGAGATCGAATTACAGAAATTGTTTGACCCAGGTCAATATGCAAAACGACCGGGCAAATAACATAATTTTAACTTTGTGGAGATTGACGCATGTTTAACACTATACTCGTTGCCACCGATGGTTCCGAGCACGCCTATAAGGCCGTATCAACCGCGGCGAACTTAGCATCCAAGTACGATGCCAAGCTCGTCATTCTACATATCTTAATGCACGGCAAAGTTCCTGCTGGTTTTCGCCGTATGGCGGAAGTGGAGCACTTGATAGATCAGGTTAGACCCCAGATAACGGAGGTAGATAACATTCCAAGCACTCTCGCAGCTACTCTACACAACATGGAGCCTGGCATCAGCGAGCATCGTTTCTATGATTTTCTGGGCAACAATATATTGTCGGACAGCCAGCGTGCAGCATCGGAAGGTGGTGCAAAGAATATTGTGACAAAATTTGCTGAAGGCAATGCCGCAAGCAAAATCGTACAATACGCCGAAGACGAAAACGCCGATGTCATCGTTATGGGAACCCGTGGGCTTGGCGAAATCAAGGGCATGCTATTGGGAAGCGTGACCCATAAAGTAACGCAACTGGCGCGATGCCCCTGTTTGACGGTCAAATAGTTTGACAGTTAAATAAAAGTCTATTCTGTACCGTTATTGAAATGGGGGTGACGGGCAACAAAATGTTTTAAAGCAAGGCGCATTTGCTCAACTTTTTCGGCATCGCCACGAGCTTGTGCGGCTTGAATATCATCGATAATAAAACGCCGAATCGTAGGTATGCCATCAGGGCTGTGCTCAAGATATTGAGCCAGCTCCACAGCGAGAATTTCGGGCATATGTTCATGCTCGGCTATAGCGCGAATTTCCTCTTCGTCGCAATCACATAACTCGATACAGTCTTTGAGTGTCAACATTTATTCAATCAATACGTCTGTGTAAAAAATACTAATACCAAACCTGAAATGACAGTGTACTGACCTGCGTCAATTGATCGCGCATTTGTGATAAGTGCGAATATTGACCTGGATCATGATCGCTGATATCAATGCCAGATTAAAATATTAAATAACAATTCCAATGGAGTAAGACTATGTCGATCAAAGACGTCCTGGTACATGTAGATCATTCCATGGCATGCCCTGCTCGTTTGAACGCGGCCACACGATTTGTCCAGCGCTGCGACGCTCATCTCACCGGATTATATGTAGTACCCCGTTATCAGATTCCGGTATACGCTGAAATTCCTATCGGCCAGGAGGTCATCGAAGAAGGTATGAAAGCCATGTGGGAACGCGCGGATAAATGCCAGGAGTCCAGTGAGGAGCTGGTAAAAAGCCTTGGTTCTACGCTGGAATGGCGCGCATTGGAGGGAGATTATCTGGGAGTACTGACTGAAAACGCACGCTATTCGGATTTATTGATTCTGGGTCAACCCAATCCGGATGACGACGACGATATCAGCATCGGATTTATTAACAAGGTCATTCTGGATAGCGGACGGCCGAACCTGATCATTCCTTACGTTGGCAATTATCAAGACATAGGGAAAACGATTCTGGTTGCCTGGAACGCGAGTCGCGAATCAGCCCGTGCCGTCAACGACGCCATGCCGTTACTGGAAACAGCCGATAACGTTGAGGTGATGTCCGTCAATCCGCGAAAACAGGCCGTTGATGAAGGGGACTTACCGAGTGCCGATATTGCTCAGCATTTGGCCAGACATGGCGTAAAAGTCGAAGCGAAATCATCGGTGGCAAATGACATTGATGCGGGCAACGTATTGCTCTCCCATGCAACAGATATCGGCGCGGACTTGATTGTTATGGGAGCCTATGGCCACTCCCGCTTCCGCGAAACTATACTCGGTGGTGTCACACGTGAGTTACTCAAACACATGACAGTTCCTGTTTTGATGTCGCACTAACAACCCCACTTCAATAGCCCTTAATTTGAATTGGTTGATTTAACAAATAAGAATAGAAGACAAGGAAGATTAGAAGTTTAAGAAAATAAATTTAGCAGAAGACCTGATTTCATTTAATTACTGCTTTTGATTTTCGATGACACAGCCAGAAGGGCATCTTGTTACGCCGAAATCAAACAAATGCGCCGGCGTCTTGATAGTCCATTCTTGGTGGGGACTGAACCAGTTTTTCCGAAAACTGTGTCAGCGTTTTGCGGATGCGGGTTATGTTGCCCTTGCTGCAGACCTTTACGGAGGAAAAACTGCAAAATCAAAAAGTGCAACCAAGCGGCTAAGGGCGAAAATAGCTTCCACAAGAAAAGAACCTGCCTACAAATATCTAATTCGGATGATCAAATTTCTGTCCGAACACAAACAAGTCGCCACACCGAAGATTGCAGTTGTAGGATTCTCGATGGGTGAACACTGGGCGTATTGGCTATCCCAGCGCCCGGACTTGCCAATTGTAGCAACGACAACCTTTTATGCCGCACGAGGCGGTGACTACTCTCAAAGCAGCAGTTCGTTTCTCGGCCACTTCGCAGAAACTGATGAGTGGGTATCACCAGCCGCTGTTGAGGAACTACGTGGTTGTCTTGAGCGTGCTGACCGGGATTTTGAATTTCATACCTATCCCGGAACATCGCATTGGTTTTTCGAACGAGATCATGCTGATGTTTTTGATTCCGCGGCGTCTGATTTGGCCTGGAAGCGTACAATAAAGTTTCTGGACAAAACATTGAAACCAAACCTTAGCGCCAAATAGTTAGTCGTCCCTGAAGTATTCACTAATTTGCGATGAATAGAGTCTGCAATCGTGATTGGTCGATTTTGTCATTCGTCGGCAGGTACTTTTCGCAGACACAATAAAACCAAGCCAACAGCTTGGCTAGATTGTAAGCGGCTGCTGCGAGCACGACATTGGCCTGATCACCGGCATTGCCCTTGAGATAATTTCTCCCCAACCGGTGGTCTGATTTAAGATGGCCAATAGTCGGTTCAATCGCTGCCCGTCGCTTCATCCATTTGCGTACACTGGCGCTGGCACGTTTGGGTATTTTTCCAACAATGTGGACCCGGGTTTGTTTTACCCCATGCCCTCTATAGCCTTGGTCAACATAAGCAAATTGGGGTGTAATGCCGGTAAGTGTTTGCGTTTGTTGTAATGCCGCCTGCAGGGTATGACCATCGTAGGGGTTACCCGGTAGTGACTGTGCACCGATCAGCCAATTGCCTTTTGAGGTGGTGACCAACGAGGCTTTGTTACCAAACTCATAGCGTTTGTGTGCTTTGCCCTTGGCAATGCACCGCACATAGGGTTCATGCACACTGTACAGCTTATTCGTGTCATGGCGTTGTTGATCGAACAGGCGCTTGGCTTGCAGCAATAGAGGTTGCAGGGACTGATCATCACTATCACATTTGCGCTCAATATCGCGCATCACGCGGCCCAAATAGGTCTTGAGTTTGCGGGTTTGTTTCGCCGCGCGCCTCATCTGACGAGCATTGGCATAGCGGCTTTGCAGGATGAACGCCTTGTGACCCACCCGCCGATAGCTTTGACGCAAACGGATACCACGTCGCTGCGCCTGTCGAACCAGCGTTTTGCGCATCTTGTGATACAACCGCGCATCGGTGGGGAACGCAATGGCCTTCTCCTGCACCGTGGTATCCACGTTCACATGCTTGAGTGCTGTCGATTTTAACGCGCGTGTGCGCAGCGCCACGTTGATAGTTTCGGCCAATAACACGTCGAGCTTATCGCCTACCCGTTGACGCCACTTCACTAAGCTGGTGGGGTGCAGTGGCAGGTCGTGCTGTAGGTGATCAAAACCACAAAAGTACTGCCAATACGGGTTCTCCACCCAACGCTCAACCACGCTCTCATCGCTTTCGTTGAACGTGTACTTCAGATAATGCAATCCCACCATTAATCGGGTCGCTAAGGGTGGTTGACCGGGGCCAGGGGCGTAAAACACTTCGACTTCGCGCTCAATCCGATCCCAATCGATTTGTTCCGCCAATCGGCATAATGGGTGGGATAAATTCAGAATCTGAGACAGGTGAGAGCGAAATAAATCCGGGTGATTATCAGGCTTTTTGGGCTTCATCTTTTGCCAGCTTTTGCATCCATTTGATCATTTTCTTGCAATTCATTTTATCAAATTGACTATCCTTCCTCTTTATTTTTAACAACTTGTCAATTCTTCAGGGACGACTAGTTAAACAAACCGCAGTACGGTCATCTAGCTTTGCACATTGATTATGATTTTTCCTTTATGACGCCCTTCTCCAAAGTAACGCAAGGCTTCAGGCACTTCACTTAATGAGTAAGTTCTATCGATAATACAAACAAGTTCGCCGGCTTCCATCAGCGTCTTGAGATCAGCCAGACCTTTGTTTGGTCCCTCTGCCACCAGGCAAAGTTTCCTGTCCTCACGGGTGAGTAAGGCAATAAAATTCAAGAACCACAGCTGGTAGACCCTAAACATCGATCCGCCAACCATGGCATAGGTGCCTCCGGGGTTTAACGTGCGTTTGATATCAAACATTGAACGATAGTTTTGACAATCGATAATCAAATCGTAACATTCCCCAGTTTTTGTGAAGTCTTTACAGGCGTAATCGATAACGTGATCCGCACCAACCGTACGCACAACATCTAATTTATGTGCAGCATCCACGCCAGTGACTTCCGATCCATCGAGTTTGGCAAGTTGAATCGCGAATGTACCGACACCACCACCCGCTCCATTAATCAATACTTTTTGTCCCGATTGCAACTGTCCGGCCTTACGGATTCCTTGCAAGGCGAGGACGCCTGCCTGCGGTACAGCAGCAGCCTGCTCAAAAGTCGCGTTTGCAGGTTTAGCTTCCATCGCAGTTTCACGCGCGCAAGCATACTCCGCAAAACCACCCCAGTTATCCCACAGGTCCCCGAACACTTCATCGCCAGGTTGGAATCGCGTAACGTTTTTGCCAATTGCCTCGACGACTCCCGCGATATCCGCACCGAGTCTCTGCTTACCAGGCTTTGGTCTTAGCAATCCGAACATCAAACGATTGATAAATGGAGTACCGTTTAAGTACTCCCAGTCCCAGGAATTAATAGACGAAGCGTGAACACGAATCAGTAACTCGTTGTCCTTCGGCGCTGGTTTTGGTACGTCCTTCAGTTCAAGTTCATCCGGTGACCCATACCGTGTAAACACAATTGCTTTCATCATCCCTGCATGGTTATAACTACATTTCCTATTTTTTGTCCTTTCTCAACATACTTGTATGCCTCAACAATTTTTTCCAGCGGATATTGCCTATCGATAACTACTTTAAATTTTCCCTGCTCAATCATTTTTTTTATCAGCAACAGTGTTCCCTTAATGTCTACCGGGTACGGAAATATTGTTTTCCTATATCCTATCAGTGGCTTTATTATCGGAGTGATTACAGGTAAATAAATATTCTGCGCCAGATAACCCAAGTCCGAGGAGATGTAAATTCCTCCTGGTTTCAACAAATCGTAGCACTTGAAAAACGAACTCTTACCAACTGTATCGAAAACCAAATTATATTTTTGATCGTCTTGTGTAAAATCCTCCGCTGTGTAATCAATAACTTTACTGGCTCCGAGCGACTTTACTAATTCGATATTTTTCGTAGCGCACACCGCGGTGACGCTCACATCGAAATACTTCAAAAGCTGAACTGCAGCCGAACCAATTGCCCCGGTCGCCCCATTTACCAGCGCATTTTGTCCTGCCTTGAGATTCACTTTATTGATGAAATTGTAGGCATAGTGCGCACCTTCAGAACTGGCCGCCGCCTGTTCATAAGAAACGTCGTCCGGCATGGTTATGACTTTATTCTCTTTTGTTGTCATGTATTGAGCCTGCGACCCCGCACCGCTATCATCAAATCCAAAAACTTTATCCCCCACTTTTAGCGAGGATATGTTCGCACCAACCGCTTCGACCTCTCCTGCAAATTCGGACCCCGGAATTTGTCTTTTTGGCTTGAACAAACCGGTAGCGATCCTCATGAAAAACGGTTTTGCTCTGATAGTAGCGCAGTCCGTTCGATTGACTGTCGTCGCGTGAACTCTTATCAATACTTGATCATCATTCGGGGCAGGTTTTTCTGCCTCTCGCAACTGCAGAACATCTGGCGGCCCGTATTGAGTATATACAACCGCTTTCATACCGGTGCTCTTTGATTATATCCAAACTTGATACTAGGAATTCAGTAATACCGTTCGCGGGGTTAGCGGGTGCCGGAACAACACAATTAAACGTCTGATACCTGGAAGATCATGTCAACTAACTGTCTTCGGACTTATTCAATAGCTTCTTAAGCGGCTCCATGATGTCAATCGGTAGCGGAAAAACAATGGTTGAGCTTTTCTCTCCCGCAATCTCCGTCAAGGTTTGCAAATAACGTAATTGCAAGGCCTGGGTTTGTTGCGACAACACTTGTGACGCTTCGAGTAATTTATGCGAAGCCTGTAACTCACCTTCGGCGTGAATAACTTTGGCACGCCGTTCGCGTTCCGCTTCGGCCTGTTTGGCAATCGCACGGATCATGCTTTGTTCGAGATCGACGTGTTTGATTTCGACGTTGGATACTTTGATACCCCATGCATCGGTCTGTTGGTCGAGAATTTTTTGAATATGCCGATTGAGTTTTTCACGTTCCGCCAGTATTTCATCAAGCTCGTGTTGACCTAAAACGGAACGCAATGTCGTTTGGGCCAATTGACTGGTTGCTTCGAGAAACTTTTCTACTTGAATAATGGCTTTCTCGGGATCGACCACGCGGAAATACACTACGGCATTAACCTTGACCGAGACATTGTCGCGGGAAATCACGTCCTGCGTGGGCACATCCATTACAATGGTGCGTAAATCCACTCGCACCATTTGTTGAATCACAGGGATAACGATGATGAGGCCTGGCCCTTTAACTTTCCAGAACCGGCCTAACATGAAAATGACTCCACGCTCGTACTCGCGCAAGACACGAAACCAGGTGAAGATGAATCCGATAACAAGTAGTGTAAATGTTCCCCAATAAATCATGATGTTTGCCCTCCTGTTGCATTGATGGGTTCGACAACCAGCGTCAACCCGTCGACAGCTTTAACTCGAACTTTCTGACCCGACTTAAGCGGTGCGTCGGATCGCACTTGCCAATCCTCACTGTGCACTCTGATACGGTTCGTATCGTCTTCACCCGCTAGGACTTCGCCGACACTACCGATCAATTCTTCATGGCCGCTGACTACCGGCCGCTTGCGGGCGCGCATCGCCATGGCCACAATCGCACCAAACAGAATTGCATTGGTGATTCCCATGGCGACAATAAATGGAATCGACACACCATAACCTTCTAGATCGGTATCGATAAGAATAATGGAGCCGATGACGAACGCGATAGCGCCGCCAATGCCGAGCACCCCGAAACTCGGCATGAATGCCTCACCGACCATGAACGCCAGGCCGAGAATAATTAACGCCATGCCGGCATAGCTAACCGGCAATACTTGCGCGGCGTATAACGCCAGCAATAAACATATCCCGCCTAAAACGCCGGGAAGGACGAAACCGGGATTGAGCATTTCGTAAAGCAAACCAAATACACCCAACGTCATCAGGATGGGCAAAATGTTCGGATCGGTGATTACGGACAACAAACGACTACGCCAATCCGGTACGATTTCCACGGTAGCCAAATCCTTGGTGTCGAGTACTCTGTCGTGCCCGAGAATATTCAGGGTTTGACCATCGATCTTTTCCAGTAGATCTTGAAGATCGTCGGCGACAATATCGATGACTTTTAATTCGAGTGCTTCTTCGGACGACAAACTCGCGGCTTCACGCACGGCTTTTTCCGCCCAATCCGCATTGCGGCCCCGCATTTGCGCTAAACCACGAATATATGCGGATGCGTCGTTAATCATTTTCTTTTCCATCGCATCGCCGGTAGGTGTGCCGCCACTTGGTTCGTCATCCTTTTTTTCCTTATCTTTATCATCGCCTTCCACTTCTTTGTCGGGAGCGTCTGTCGGAAACGGCGAACGTGGGCTTTCCGGCATGCCGCCGATACGCACCGGTGTCGCCGCGCCCAACGTGGTTGCCGGAGCCATAGCAGCGACGTGGCTGGCATACAAAATATATGTTCCGGCACTGGCCGCCCGCGCACCGCTGGGTGTCACAAAAACTGCCACCGGCACAGGCGATGCAATAATGCTTTGGATAATGTCACGCATAGCCATATCCAAACCGCCGGGTGTATCCATCTTAAGAATAACGACCGAGGCACCCATCTCTTGTGCATCGGCGATTCCTCGGCGCACATAATCGCTGGTGGCGGGACCGATAGCTCCGTCGACAGTCAGAACGATGGCCTTGGATTGATCCGATTCAGGCGTATCGGCGGATAACCAGACCGCTGGTAAACCGATAAGCAATAAAAAAAAAGTGTATCGAATCCGTTTCATGTCAACTTAACCCGGTAATACGAGATTTATTTATTAGACCGGGAAACCCGTTAATAAGTCCGCAGACAGAATTGACAAACATGGTGAGTTTCATCGCCCTCATGACTCCAAATCGCTAATCATGGCTATCAAAAAACGTCCTGCCTCGCCGCCGGTCACCGCACGATGATCGAAGGTCAACGTTAAGGGCAAAATTCGGTGTATCTCGATTTTGTTTCCCACAGGAATAACGCGTTTTTCAATCCGACCTGCACCCACAATCGCAACGGTCGGCGGTACGACTACCGGAACCGCATAACGACCGGCAATGGTTCCGTAGTTGGACAAGGTAATGGTGTATGCACGCATCTCGTCGGGTGGAATGGTTCGCGCTTGAACATCATTTTTCAGGCGATCGATCCCCGAACGCAAATCGTTGTCATCGCGGTTAGCGACATCGCGCAATACCGGCACGAATAGTCCATCCGGAGTATCGACGGCAATGGCAATATCGATTTTTTCCAACACCCGACGACCCATTGAATGCCCGTCGTACCACGCATTAAGTGAAGGCTCTGTTTTACACGCGATGGCCATCGCGCGTGTCAATCGGACAGTAACATCGGTATCCTGTGGCCAATGGTCTATATCGGCATCATCCACGATGGTTGCTGGTGCAACTTCCGCTTGGGCGCGTCCCATAGTGATCGCCATAGTGCGCCGAGCACCGCGTAACAACTCTGGCGGCCCCAAATCTTTCAAACGCTTCGATACCCGTTCCACATCCGCCACAGTAATGGTGCCGTCACGTCCGCTTGGGCTGACAATCGAGAGATCGACATCCAAACGCCGGGCTAACGCGCGCACCGCCGGCGTCGCTTTTACGCGGGCACTCTTTTTACTTTCTATAACGGCGGGTTTTTCTTCGAGCTTCTCGTCGCTGGTTTCTACCTTACCGACAACGGTTCCGGTATCTAGCTGCTCTTCTTCCCCGTCTTCAAATTCAACTAAGGGTTTACCGGTTTCAATAATATCGCCGACGTCGCCAAACACGCATGTTATCCGACCACTGCGAGGCGAAGGAATATCAACGACGGCTTTTGCGGTTTCTACGGAGACTAGTGGCGTGTCGGCGGTGACTTCATCACCCGGTTTAACATACCACTCGACAATTTCAGCGTCGGTAAGGCCTTCTCCGAGGTCGGGTAAATTAAAAACTTTCATGCAAACTCCATCACCGACCGCGCTGTATTCACAATACGCTCAGTTGACGGCATGTATTTATTTTCCAACCGAAACAACGGCATAACCGTGTCATGACCGGTCACCCTTTGCACTGGTGCGAGAAGATTAAGCAGACCATGTTCCGCCAATTGCGCCGCGATTTCCGCTCCCCAACCGCCACTACGCGCCGCCTCATGCACAATAACGCAACGGCCGGTTTTTTCCACCGACTCTAATATAGTGTCCATATCCAGCGGTTTTAGAGTCGCGACGTCGATCACTTCAACACTGATGCCTTGTTCCTGCAATTGCTCTGCTGCCTGCAGTGTTTCATGGGTCATCGCACCCCAGGTAACAATCGTGATATCCGTTCCCGGCCGCAATACAAAACAGACATCCAGCGGTAAGGCTTCACCGTTATCGTTGATTTCTTGTTTGACCAGTCGATAGATTCGTTTGGGTTCTAAAAAAATTACGGGATCAGGATCGCGAATCGCCGCCAGCAGCAAACCGTATGCGCGTGCTGGTGAAGACGGAATGACCACACGCAGTCCCGGTATATGAGTAAACAACGCTTCGGTACTCTCCGAATGATGCTCCGGTGCACCGATACCACCACCAAAGGGTGCGCGTAACACCATCGGACAACTGAGACGGCCACGGGTACGGTTTCTAAGACGTGAAGCGTGATTCACGATGTGATCGATGGTCGGATAAATGAAACCCATGAATTGAATTTCCGCGACCGGCCGCAACCCTTGCGCTGCCATACCCACCGCGATGCCGCCGATCATGGTTTCCGCTAAAGGTGTATCGAGCACCCGCTCACTTCCAAATTTTTCCAACAAACCGACGGTAGCGCGAAACACGCCGCCATCGACACCCACATCCTCACCCAACACGATAACATTCGGATCGTTTTCCATCTCGCGCGCCAACGCAAGATTCACAGCTTCAACCAGAGTGATCTCAGTCATGATTATTCGAAACGATTTCATCGTATTGCGTCTGCAGTGATGCAGGTAACTCTGCATACAAATAATCGAACATGGCTTGTGCGGGTTGTGCGGGTGTATTCAGGTAATCTTTCACAGCTTGCTCGACCTTTTGTTCACATTCCTGTACCAATGCACTTTCTTCCTGGTCTGACCACAATCCCGTATTCGATAAGTACGAACACAATCGCTTGATGGGATCCAATTGTTTTTGCTTCTCGACTTCTTCCGTATCTCGATAACGACTCGCATCGTCCGCGGTGGTGTGATCACCCAGCCGATAAGTCAACGCCTCTATTAAATAAGGACCACCACCAGAGCGCGCATTGTCAATAGCACTTTGCGCAGCCACTCTCAGCGCGATGGCATCGTTGCCATCAACTTGTTCACACGGAACACCGGCAGCGATAGCCTTTTGCGCCAGAGTTTGTGCTGCGGATTGTTTGTTTCGAGGTACCGAGATAGCCCACTGGTTGTTACTCACAATAACAACCAACGGCAATTGCCAAACACCGGCCACGTTTAACGCTTCGTAAAAATCACCCTTCGATGTCGCACCGTCACCGATAAAACACACGGCTACCCGCGCCTGTTTGCGATACTTAAACGCACTGGCGATGCCTGCGGCATGGCATACATGAGTCGCAATAGGTACGCAAATCGGGAAGTCTTCGCGCGGCCCTTGAAAGTCGCTGCCGCGTTCATCGCCACCCCAATACAACAACAACTCTTGCATGGTAACGCCGCGGTGCAGTTGCGCACTGAACTCGCGATAACTAGGAACAAGCACGTCTTCTTCTTTCATTGCACTCGCAACACTTGCGCCGATTGCCTCCTGCCCCAGTGGTGATCCATAGGTGCCGAGTTGACCGGTGCGCTGAAGATTAAGGGCTTTCCTATCGAACGTACGGCACAACACCATGGTGCGGTAGATCGGCAGTATTGTGCTCTTATCACTGGCCCAAGCCGGCAGTGGTTGATTGACGACATTACCGTCCGCGTCGAGATAACGGTTAAAGGTAATCTCGAATGTCGCAACTTTTTCTGTGGCTCCGGGTTGAACGGATTGATTCATTCAGCCACGTTAACAATTCACCGATTTAGCCATATTGATATAGATCAAAAGAGACGGCTCCGGCTTAAACCCTTGTTTTTGCATCAATTTATAAGCGCTAATTAGTAACACAGAGTTTTAGACCAGATAGGAATGCAGGATATGGGAAACAGGTAATTGGCGGTATTACCCAGCACTGATCTTATTCACGGTAAGCACACAAAACCCGATCTGAATTCAGTCTTTATTGAGATTCGTCAAGAACGATTCGATACCCTCCGACCATCGCTCGGCCATCTTTTGATTGCCGAGTTCATTGGGATGAATACCGTCGTATGTACCTTACACGGCATCAAAGCCGCTAAAATTATCCATCAGTGCAATGCGTGAAGTTTTGGTGTCTTTCGTTTTCGCCAACTCAACCAGTCCTTTGTTGAATTGTTCGATGCGTGTTGTCGCTAGTTCAAATGAACAAGACGCCGCTAGTGGGAGTTGCTGTCGCTCTTTTTCAGCATCTGTGCCGATTCGGCAAGATCACCCGGCATTTCCTGCGCGCGCGGTCGCCGTATACTTACACGCTCGATATTACGGGGCGACGCTTCCACAACCTCGACCTCCAGACCATCAATAGTGAACCTGTCGTTCTCTTTCGGTATATGCTCGCTATGGTTAAGAATCCAGAAATTCACAGAATCGGTTGGTTTGCCTGGCAGATCCATATCAAAAGACTCTTCGACAACACGCAACTCTGCCGAGCCGTCAACGGCCAATTCATTTTCGGAAACCTGGGTCGAAACCATCGGTGCGATATCGCTTTCATCGTAAATCTCGCCAACTAACTCCTCGAGCAAATCTTCAAGGGTAACAATGCCCCTAATAACGCCGTATTCATCCACGACAATGGCTAGATGACGTTTCTTCAGCAATAGTCCGGAAAACAATTCGTCAATCGCCTGATATTGAGAAACAAAAAGTGGTTCGTGCGCTATTTCATCCAGACGCGCGTCTTCCCGGCCACCCGCGACCGCTGTAAGTAAATCCCGCAAGTAAAGCACCTTGTTTAGGTTGTCTTGATCCCCATCATGCAAAGGTATCCGCGAAAAAGATCTTTCAGTGACTTTCGGCAATGCATCCGCAACTGACTGGCTCCCGTCAAGCGCAAATATTTCACTGTGTGGCGTCATCACGTCCCTGACTTTCAAGTCATGAAATTCAAATACCCGCTCGATGATCTCACGTTCGCCTTGTTCTATAGCACCTTCCTTCTCGCCATGCCCGAGCATGCTGATCAGCTCCAACTCGGTAACGGTCGGATCGCCTTGCGACCCGGTCATACGATGGACCCAACTGGTGAAATGCCCGAACATCCAAACCAACGGGAAAATCAAGCGCATGAAGACCAGCAACAGTGGCGCAATAAATAGCGAGATTCGTTCCGAATAACGGGTTGCAAGGCTCTTGGGTGTTATCTCGCCAAACACGAGAATAAGAACGGTAAGTACACCAACAGCGATACCCGGCCCCAAACTGCCGAACAATCGTGTCGCCAACACGGTAGCCATAACCGACGCAGCAATATTTACGAGGTTGTTTCCGATAAGTATTGTGGTGAGCATACGCGAGGGGTCTCTCTTGAGCTGATAAAGCGCCAGCGCACCGCGACGCCCCTCTTTAACGAGTCCCTCAACCCGGCCGATTGACAGATCCACCAGTGCTGTCTCCGAGCCCGAAAACACCCCGGAAAAAATCAACAACATCAGTAAAACAACAGCTTCTATCATGAAATTATCGGTAGCAGTTGGGGATTCTCTTTATGTAAGTTAGACAAGGTTTGACCATGGTTTCAATGCGTACCAACCGTTTGTCAATATCGCGTAAATCGACAACGGGGGCGAGAGCGGTAATTTAACTCATTGCCACGACTGGATGAAGGTCTCGCCAAACCCTGCGCAGCACGCCAGAAGCGGATCACAGAAGAAGAATCAGCAACGCTAAGGCGATGAGAAGTTCTGGCCACCCTGAACTGGACACCCAAACACAAAGCGCCACTACGATCACAGCAAAACCTTCAAAGACATCGTTTCGTGAGAACTCCCATACAGACGACATGTTCACGTCACATTGCCTGTACGGGTAGAGCAACACCAAACACAGTGTATTTGCCATCAAGTTAATCACCGCAGCGATTCCCATCACCTCAAAGATCGGGGTCTCTAGGTGAAACAGACGCCACGCAATCTGTACAGCCACCGCTAGGCCTACCCATTTTACCAAACACGAAGCATTGACTCGATAAGATAGGCTTGCGATTCTTTGTAGCAAAGAATCTTACTTTCACCACCGCCTGAAACTCATCGCCTGCCTTACGCGTTGTTGTGCTAATTCGTTTGCCGCTACCCTTGGCGTGATATCGCGCGACTTAGATAATTCGAACATTTCCATCGTGTTCTGACCGATCTTATCCTCGATGGCGTCAAAAGCCGCGCTCTTTGTTCCGTTGTGATATTCCACGGCGGCGCAAATGACACCACCGGCGTTTGCGATGAAATCGGGAATGACGGTTACGCCTTGTTCCG
>CBDCFT010000020.1:0-296424 GCA_965216365.1 Arenicellales bacterium
TGCCATGGTTTGTAATCGATTCAGCCGATCTTAACGACGTGTTCGAATCGTTCACTTGAGCCTATTTTAACGTACCCGCGAGAAATTGGCGGAATCTTTCCGACTTGGGTTGATCGAACACCTGTTGTGGCGTTCCATCTTCCTCGACCTGGCCCTCGTGAATAAACAACACCCGGTCGGATACGTCCCGGGCAAATCCCATCTCATGAGTAACTACCAGCATGGTGCGGCCCTCATCCGCCAGGCTACGCATCACCTTCAACACTTCACCGACCAACTCCGGGTCCAGGGCCGATGTGGGTTCGTCAAACAACATCAGATCGGGTTCCATCGCCAGTGCTCGGGCAATCGCAGCACGCTGTTGCTGGCCACCGGACAAATGAGCCGGGTAATAATCCTTACGATCATACAAGCCAACCCTGTTTAGCACTTTTTCAGCGCGTTCTAGCGCTTCGGATTTTGGAATTTTTAAAACATGCAACGGAGCCTCAACAATGTTTTGTATCACCGTCATATGCGACCATAAATTAAATTGCTGGAATACCATCGCGAGCTTTCGAACGAATCCGGTCGACTTGTTTCTGATCTTCCGGCACACGTTCACCGTTACTTTTTGTTCGCATCCGAATCAGGTCACCACGCACATACACTTCACCCGACGTAGGTGTTTCCAGCAAGGTTAACACAACGCAGAAATGTGCTTTTACCCGATCCACTGCTGCCGAGAATGGAAATGACATCGTGTTCCTTGGCGCAAAGCGATATCCCCTTCAACACCTCCAGACTGCCAAAGCTTTTGTGCAGATTTTTGACATCCAATGCTGTTTCAGAAGCGGCCATCGGGAATCCCCTCGTTTGTTATGCCCTTAAAGGTACCATAAAGCGCAGTGTGAATTCACAAATTCGTATTGGCAAATACAAAGCCTGCCAACCAAATTAGGCTAGTGTACTGTCTCATAAATAACTATCTATTATATTCGCACGATGATATCATTAGAATCCACGCTGACCGTTAAACACTAAGCATTGTGACCGTTTACGATTCACCCACCAGCGCTTCAGATGGAAGGGATCGAACCTTACACGTGAGCTGGTTCGCCATCCGTCGGTGACACCGGACGATTACGGCTGCCACGGACATTGATATACTCGCCGAACGCTGTGTCGATGAAACTGGATCGATGCCGATGAAACGCGGGGTTCTCCGAGCAACGCCTGCGCTTTGCTGACGTGGACAATCTGTGGGCGCGTCGCGGTGACGATTCGCCATTATTCGTTTTTGCCGGGCATACGGATGTCGTTCCCACAGGACCCGAAGAGCAATGGAGTTATCCGCCGTTCGCCGCGGAAATTGCCGATGGCCATTTATATGGACGTGGATTCGCCATTATTCGGCGGATATGAAAGGCAGTCTCGCCGCCATGGTGACCGCCTGCGAGCGATTTGTCGATCAGCACCCGAACCATACCGGTTCTATCGCTTTTTTAATCACCAGCGACGAAGAAGGCGACGCCATCAACGGCACAAAAAAAGTAGTCGAGTGGCTACAGGAACAAAACCAAATACCGGACATGTGCATCGTGGGCGAGCCTTCCAGCAACAATATACTGGGCGACACTATTCGCATCGGCCGGCGCGGTTCATTGACCGGAAATCTGCGCGTTAATGGCAAACAAGGCCACGTGGCCTATCCCGAACGCGCCGACAACCCCGTTCATCGTTGCGGGCCATTGTTGCACGAACTGTGCAGGCGACAGTGGGACAATGGCAATGCGGACTTTCCGCCGACCAGTTTTCAAGTTTCCAACATCAATGGCGGCACCGGGGCCGGCAACGTGATACCCGGTCATTTGGATATGCTATTTAATTTCAGGTTTTCACCGGAATCATCGGCGACCGAGTTGCAACAAGCCGTGGAAAAGCTTTGTCATCAATACGAACTGGATTTCGATATCGAATGGACACTGTTTGGCAACCCGTTTTACACGGCTCCAGGTGAGTTAGTGAATGCGGTCACATCGACCATTAAGGAAATTAACGATGTAGAAACGCTTGGTTCGACCAGTGGCGGAACTTCGGACGGACGTTTTATCGCCACCACCGGCGCACAGGTGATTGAACTCGGCCCGATCAACCACAGCATTCATAATATCGACGAGCATGTAAATCTTGCCGATCTTGATACACTATCCGACATCTACGAATCCATTCTTATCAAACTTCTCAGTTAAAAACATGAAAGCGCTTAGCGATGCATCGAGTCATCTGATCGAAACAGGGCAAAAAAACTATCTTCCCAACTATAAACCACGCGAGTTTATTCTGGATCGCGGTCAAGGCTCGCGTGTTTGGGATCGGGATGACAATGAATACATCGACCTCGGCACCGGTATCAGCGTTAATTCGCTGGGACATCAACACCCGGCACTGATCAAAGCATTGCAAAACCAAAGCCATAAGATCTGGCACACGAGTAATATTTATTTCACCGAGCCGCCGATCCACTTAGCGCAGGAACTGGTTGCGGCGACATTCGCAGACAGGGTTTATTTTTGCAATTCCGGCGCTGAGGCAAACGAAGCTGCGATAAAACTCGTGCGCAAGTATTCCAGCCAGCATTTTGCGGGAAACAAACGCACGATTATTACGTTTAAAGGCTCATTCCATGGCCGCACACTGGCGACGGTTACGGCAACGGCGCAACCGAAATATCACGAAGGCTTCGAACCTTTACCCGGTGGATTCCGTTATTGCGAATTCAACGATGCAGACGCGCTATCCGGCATGATGGACGACGACGTGTGCGCGGTGATGCTGGAACCCGTGCAGGGCGAAGGCGGCATCACACCGGCCGCACCCGGTTTTCTCAAACAGGTTCGGGAACTGTGCAACAACCATGACGCATTACTGATACTGGATGAAATTCAAACCGGCATGGGTCGAACTGGAAAACTGTTTGCCCATGAATGGGAAGGCATAACCCCCGATTTGATGACATCTGCTAAAGCGCTGGGTGGCGGGTTACCCATTGGCGCCATGCTGACAACCGAAAAATTCGCCCAGGCCCTGCCCTACGGAACACACGGATCGACCTTTGGCGGCAACCCGGTCATGTGCGAAGTAGCACGTGCCGCGTTGCATGAGACACTTCAACCCGGACTGATGGATAACGTCAATAAACAGGGTGAGGTATTGATGAATGCACTGAATGCATACAACGAAAAACGCAAATTGTTCGTTGATGTGCGGGGTAAAGGCTTAATGATCGGCGCGGAACTCAAACCCGGACTAAAAAACAAGGCGGGAATCATTGTCGAAAATTGCCGCCAACAAGGCGTATTGATATTGCAGGCCGGCCCTAATGTTTTGCGCTTGCTACCACCGTTGAATATCAACGACGAAGATCTTGCAGAGGGTATCGAGCGCTTAGAGAACGGTCTGGATATGCCATTAACGCGCTCGTAACAGCATCAAGTGATTTCACACCGACAATCACACATTACTTCTTTTCATCCCGAAGCAACGCACGCTTAATAAACAAACCCCCGGGTCGTACTTCCGACCCGGGGTTTTAAAAATTGAATCTTATCCGGAAAAAGCTTTCAGTTTTTCCATAATTGTATTAACTAAAGGTTCAATGATGGTTTTTACACCGGGTATCGCGAGCACTTTGTCAATTACAGTTTGCAGTTTATCTGAGCCTTCTGTTGTCAACGATGCAACCGCCGATTTACCCGCGTCAGGCAACCTGTCAAACATCCCGGACAACCCGTCCAATTTTGAAGTAATGTCATTCAATCCCGGTACCGCTGCTTCTGCGCTCGCAACGTCGGTAATGCCGCTCAGAGAATCTGTTACTGAGCTGAAAACACTTCCCAGTTCGCCGCCGAAGTCGATATCGCCGACCATTAGATTTTTTGCGCTATCCATCACGTCCGAAGCGGCCTCAGTTGCATCGCTCGCCGCCCCCGAAACAGTCTCAGCCGCACCACTCGCTGCCTCAGATACGGCTTCCGTTGCACTGCTCGCTACCTCCGAAGCAGCCTCAGTTGCATCGCTCGCCACCTCCGAAACAGTCTCCGCTGCACTACTCGCTGCCTCAGATACTACTTCTGTCGCACTGCTCGCCGCTTCAGAAACAGCCTCTGTCGTTTTATCGACCACATCCTCGCCCGAACCACTGAAAAGTTTCATAGCCAGATAAACCAGGATCAGGATAATGACAATTGGCAACACTTTCTTAATCAGTGATGACCCTGCAGATGTTGCCTCACTGGCTGCACCCGCTACGTTAGACGCGGCGCTCCCCGCCGCACCTGCCACATTTGAAGCGGTATTGCTCGCAGCGTTCGCAACGCCTGAAGCCACATCACCGGCAGCGCCCGCGACTGACGACGCAGCTTCAGCAGCCGAATCAAGACCGTCTTTAAAAACATTGCCAATGTCGTCAAAGAAACCGGAAGAATTAATTTGATCGGATAGTCCCGAAGGCATTGCGTTCGAAATATTGTCTTTTTGCCCCATCAACATATTAGCCAGACCACCTGCGTTCAAACCCTCGCCAAATACTTTTCTTTTGATCACACCCAACACCAATGGCGCAATAATACCGAGCAGCGAACCCGAGGAACCCTTGCTCAAACCGCTAAACCCGGCCACTGCGCCGATCAAATTTCCCAGCCCGCTATTACCAAACAAGCTACCGAGAATTTTGCTTCCTGATTCAATAAATCCGTCCCGGTCATTCCCGCCGAGCATAGATCCGATATTGTCTAAAGTGTCGTCTTTTTGGCCGCTTATGGCCTCAAAAATCGATTCCGCGCCTTTAGTTGACCCTGCCGCACCAACAAGGCCGCTCAAGACTGCAGGCACGGCACCACCTATGGACTGACGGGTGCGATCGGAACTTTCGCCCAAAACTCCGCCAATTTGGTCTATCAGTTGATCGCTTATTTGATCCTTAACTAGATCAATTAGATTAAATGACATTGTTACTTCTCCTTAATTAATGTAGGTGAACGCCACAGAAAGGTGACAATTAAAACACGGACAATCTGTCACCTGTGGGTTGGTTAGCAATAAAAACTGGGGAGATACTAAGATTGCCGCCTTGGCTTAATCGTTAAGCACAATAGTATATTAGTTCTATTTTACACCTTGCGCCGTTGTCATTTCAATTTCAACGAAGCTAAGTACTTGTTTATTAGTTAAAATTCTAAGCATTTACATACGATTCGCTCTTCTGGTCATCCTAAAATCACCTTGCGAACCAGTAAGATGCCGAAAAATGCTGCAGCAATGGAAAGTACTACAGACAATACGATATAAATCAGGATGCCAACCATTTCGCCGCGCTCCTGCAAGGCGAGTACATCGAGTGAAAATGCGGAAAACGTCGTAAACCCACCGAGAATCCCGGTCATCAGAAATAGCTGGGCGCGGGGAGATATGTTCCAACCGAGGGCGATAAGTCCGGTGATAAGGCCCATAAAAAACGAGCCGACAATATTGACGGTCAGTGTCGCCAATGGAAACCCGGCGCCGAATTGCTGCAACATTAAAACATTCACGGCGTAACGCGAGGCTGCGCCACAGGCGCCACCCAAAGCAACTAACAAGATATTCATCAACACCGGGGAATCAATTCCTGTTGTGGAAAGCGTTAAGTGCACCGGGTTTTAACCCAATAGCGCAAGATTACGCAAATTTAATACGTTGGACACCTTATCGTAAGGAATAGAACACTAGAGTATCCGCCCAACGTAAGACTTTTTTGTTTCAATATTCAGGAGCAGCCCATGAGCGAATCGACTCAATTTAAAAAACCGCAATCCAAATTTATAGCGGTCGCGGTAGCCGCCACGCTGATTACCGCTGCGGCCGCCTTGCCACTAACCCAATCCGTGCTGGCCAAACAAACCCAAACCGTAGACGAAACCATTGACACATCCGGGGTGAACTTATCCGCCCTGCCCGGCAGTTTCGCCGACCTGGTAGAAACCGTCCAACCCGCCGTGATAAATATTGCTACCACGGGAACCGTCAAACTTGGTGGCAGATACAATACACCTGAGTTCAATTTTCCACCGGGTTCCGGTCTGGAGGAATTTTTTCGCCGTTTCGGCGGTCCGAATTTTCCCCAGGGTCACGGTGAACGTGAATCCAAAACTCAATCGTTAGGTTCCGGCTTTATTGTGGACTCGTCAGGTTATGTCGTGACCAATAACCATGTGATCGATGGCGCTGACGAAATCACGGTCATACTGGCTGACGGCACGCGTCTGCCAGCTGAAGTAAAAGGCAAAGATAAACGCACCGACCTTGCCTTGTTGAAAATAGATAGCGATGAGCCATTGCCACATGTCTCTTTTGGTGACTCCGAAACGGCGCGTGTGGGTGACTGGGTTATCGCTATCGGCAACCCGTTTGGACTGGGTGGTTCCACGACAACAGGGATCATTTCCGCCCGCGGACGAGACATTAACGCGGGTCCATTCGATGACTTCTTACAAATTGACGCTCCGATCAACCGCGGCAATTCCGGTGGTCCCTTGTTTAATGCCCAGGGGGAAGTGATCGGTGTGAATACCGCTATCTTCTCGCCCAATGGTGGCAGCGTCGGTATTGGTTTCGCTATTCCCTCTTCCACGGCGCTAAACGTTATTGATCAATTACGCGCGGATGGAATAGTCAAACGTGGCTGGCTAGGCGTACAAATCCAGATGGTAAGCGATGACATCGCCGAAAGTCTTGGCATCGACGAAGCACACGGTGCGTTAGTGGCCGACGTGGTTCCCGACAGCCCCGCCGAAAAAGCGGGTCTAACACCAGGTGATGTCATCGTCAAATACGATGGCAAGGATGTCGAAACCATGCGCGATCTGCCAAAACTGGTCGCCGCAACCCAGGCCGGCGAGACAGTCAAACTCGAAGTTATTCGCGACGGCAAAAGCAAGACGTTCAACACTAAAATCGATGCCTTGAATGATGAAGCCGAAGTGGTGGCTGACAACTCTAGCGAATCATCGGATGAGCAACCTAAACTCGGACTCGCACTGGCTGAGTTAAACGACGAAACCCGCGCGCAGTATAGAATCGATGACGACACGCAGGGCGTGTTGGTAGTCGACGTTCAACCGGGTAGCCCGGCATCGAAAAAAGGTCTGCGCCAGGGTGATGTCATCGTAAAAGTGGGCAGCGATTATGTTGAAAAACCTCAAGACATTATCGACAGAGTTAAAGACGCGGACAAGGATAAGCGCGAGACAGTGTTGCTGCTGATTGACCGTGGTGGAAACAGCCGATTTGTTGCCGTCGGCCTGGCATAACCCTCCGCGGCCATGAAAGGAACCGGGACAACTGACTAACAGCTGTCCCGGTTTTTCTTTTATGATACTGGAATCGTTAATAACACCCGCCGCAGACGGCGGCTATTTCTCAACGGGCAGCAACATGCGTTTTCTGATAATTGAGGACGACACCGATACGGTGCAATACATCCAAAAAGGATTACGCGAAGCCGGTCACAATGTCGACAGTTCGCAAAATGGCGACGACGGCTTGCAACTGGCGCGCAACGAGCGTTACGACGCGATGGTTATCGACCGCATGTTGCCGGGCCGGGACGGTTTGTCCATTATTCAAACACTGCGTTCGGAAAGCATCAACACACCAGTGTTGATTTTAAGTGCGCTCGGACAAGTGGATGACCGTGTCGAAGGACTGCACGCCGGTGGCGACGATTACCTGACCAAACCTTTCGCCTTTGCCGAACTGCTTGCGCGGCTTGAAGCGCTGGTAAGACGCACGGATCTGGAATCCGGTCAGACGGCGTTGCAGGTCGATGATCTGGAAATGGATTTGCTTACCCGTGAAGTGCGACGTGGCGATACCAAAATTGAACTGCAACCGCGTGAATTTCGTTTGCTTGAATATCTTATGCGCCACAGCGGCCAAGTGGTGACACGCACTATGTTGTTGGAGAATGTCTGGGACTACCATTTCGATCCGCAAACCAATGTTATCGATGTTCATATCAGCCGGTTGCGCGGCAAAATAGATAAGGATTTTGAATACCCGCTGCTGCACACGGTACGTGGCGCGGGATACATGTTACGTGCGCACAGCTAGCCTGTTTCGCAGCTCCACATTTCGGCTTGCCCTTTTCTACGCCGCGCTGTTCAGTGTATCGGTATTGTTCCTATTTGCGTTCATTTACTGGTCGACCGCCGCCTATCTCGCACGGCAAACCGATGCCACCATCGAAGCGGAAATCAAAGGCCTATCCGAGCGTTACGCAATCAGTGGCGTGCGCGGTCTGTCCAGCGTCATCGGTGACCGTATTTCCAGGCAACAACCCACCGGCTCCTCGATCTATTTATTGACCAATGCCGACTTCGATCCGCTGGTAGGCAATCTTAGTCGCTGGCCATCCCAGGCACAATCTCAGGATGGCTGGGTATCGTTTGAATTACGCGACCAGCGTCGCGGCGGCGACCCCTTGATTCACATGGCGCGGGCGCGGCCGTTTGTTCTTGGCGGCGGTTATCGTTTATTGGTCGGACGCGATATTCGTGACCTGGAAGAAGCACAAAAACGCATCGTGTCTACACTTATCTGGGGGCTGGCCATCACTGTTTTACTCGGCATCGCAGGAGGGGTGTTATTAAGCAGAACCGTCAGCCGCCGTATCGAAAGCATTAACGATACCAGCCGTGACATCATTTCCGGCGACCTTAGCCGGCGTATCCCGACACGCGGCACCAACGATGAATTCGATCAACTGGCGGACAACCTCAACACCATGCTTAACCGCATCGAATCCTTGATGGAGAGCGTGCGCCGGGTATCGGATAACATCGCGCATGATCTTAAAACGCCGTTGTCACGTCTGCGTAACCGGCTCGAAGCGGCAAAACTGCAAACCGATGCAACCGGCCAACAACGAGCGGAACTGGAACAGGCATCCGCGGAAGCCGATCAATTGTTGTCAACTTTTAATGCTTTGCTGCGTATCGCGCGTATCGAAGCCGGCAAACAACGCGCGGGATTTAAAGATGTTGACCTCGCTGCTCTGATTACCGATGTGGCGGAATTGTACGAACCCCTGGCGGATGAAAAGAAACAACGACTGGTAGTGAATACCACTAACGCCAATTGTACCGGTGACCGGGATTTATTGTTTCAGGCCGTCGCTAATCTGGTTGATAACGCAGTCAAACACACGCCGGAAAACGGCGAAATTCAAATCACCCTGCGAAATAACGACAGCGGGACGGATATCATGGTCAGCGACCAGGGTCCGGGCATACCGGAGGAGCATACTGGCCATGTATTTCAACGCTTTTACCGGCTCGACCGAAGCCGTAACACGCCAGGTAGCGGGTTAGGTTTGAGCCTGGTGGCTGCCGTAGCGGAGTTACATAAAATCAAAATTGAATTGCACAACCTTGACCCCGGATTACGGGTGAGTCTGCATATGCCTGCTTAGGTCACGCGTCCGGCAAAGACGCGCGTGTCGTATTCAAACGCCAGCATATCGTCATCGACATAGTGTTCAAACAAATCTGCTATACCTGAAAACAGATTTACATGATTTTCGGACCCTTCTTCAGGGCAATAAGATGCTGATAACAAACGTCCGTAAAAACTTTCCAGATTCAACTGTTGAATATTGTCAAAACTGACTTCACGATAACCGCTAGTAAAAAAATTACTCAACACAGTATTATCAAAATGACTGCTGATAACGGTTTTATATTCAGGTGCATAACGCATTAAAAGTGCTTCATACTCTTGTTGAAACGGCGTGGTCAGACGACGTTCATTCCAAACCAATACTACCCATCCATCCGCTTGCAAAATACGTTTAAACTCTGTACGAGTCGCTTCAGGTTCAAACCAGTGAAAAGCCTGGCCGACTACTGCAAAATCAACGCTTTGATTCAACAATGTGGTGTTTTCCGCGGTAGCGGCAATACTGCTGAATCTCGAGTATTTTTTGAGATACTCTTCTCCGGTCTGACGCATATCTGTGTTAGGTTCTACGCCAAACACAGCGTTACCGCTTTGTAAGAACAATTCCGCGAGAATTCCAGTGCCGGAACCCACATCGACAACGACAGATTCGGGCGTCAGGTCGTATTCCGTTTTTAACCAGTCAATAATTTCTGACGGATAGTGAGGTCGATATTTGACATAATTTTCAGCGCGCTGACTAAAGCGTTTCGTGGAGTCCGCTTGTAAGGTCATCGCGCGCCATGAGCATGTTCGATTTCAGACTTTTGTGTCATTAACCCGCCCAAGCAAACAGTTCTCGGTGTTCGAGTAAAGTTTCTTTAAATGCAGCGGTAAACGCTGTGTAGTCTTCGTCCTGTAAAACCAAAGACAAACTCATAAAACCACGTTGCGCCAGGTAAAATCCACGGTGCATCATGTCAAGATGAAACAGTACGCGCAAACGATGGTCAACTTGATGCAAATCTAAAGGACGTTGAATCGGGCGGTTACAAAAATGCACACAAAGTATCGAACCACAACCCGTTACTTGCACTGCAACTTCTGATTCTTGTGCGATTTCGTTGAGCCGCTGCCGCAATTCATTGCCTTTGCGGTTCAATTCTGCCGCCGCGTCCGGTGTGTACAAATCACGTAAACCAGTCAGACCAGCGGTCATGCTTAAGACATTGTTGTTAAACGTACCGGCGTGCGGCAATGCGTTCGCCCTGCGCGGATCGAATTGCGTCATGATGTCTTCGCGTCCACCGAAAGCACCGAAACTCAACCCTCCACCGAGATATTTGCCCAGTGTCGTCATGTCCGGCGTGATATGTAAAACCTGTTGTAAACCGCCAGCGCTCAACCGCGATGTCATGACTTCGTCGAAAATTAAAACAATGCCGTGTTGCTCGCTTTGTTCACGAAGCGCGGTAAGAAACCCGCTGTCCGCCTGGATTCCGCCACCCGACCCCATCATGGGTTCGATCAGGATTGCCGCTAAATCATCTTTATGCTTTTCGATCAGGCCCAGTGTAGCGCCCACGTCGTTGTACTCGGCCAGCACAAAGGGAAACGGCGCATTAATCGGGTTATGACCGTGCGCAAAATAAAACACGCCACCATGATAAGCGCCGTCGAATACCATAATCTTTTCGCGGCCCGTGAACACGCGTGCGGCGCTGACCGCCATTAGATTGGCTTCGGTGCCTGAGTTACAAAAACGCACGCGTTGCAATGACGGAAAACGCTCGCACAACAACGCAGCGAGTTCTGCTTCATAACGATTCGGCGCGCATAAAACAATGCCATCGTCCAATGCCTGTTTTATCGCCGCAACAATTCCCGGGTGTGAATGCCCATACAATCCCGCCGTGTATTCACCGAGAAAATCGGTGTAACGATGATTGTCCGCATCCCACAAGCGCTGCCCCTGGCCTTTGCGAATCGAGACCGGAAAAGGCTCGTAGTGCAAAACGGTCCGGGTGTTACCGCCCGGCAGGGAAGCACAAGCACACTCATACAAATGCGCGCTCACCGGATTAGCCGCCTGGTAACGCGCTTTAGCTGCTGTTAAAGCATCATCTACGATGGATGTTTGTATTGGTTGTGCGTAGGCCATCTTCACTCTCGTTTGGATTTTAGGGGCAATTCTCACTCTAGCCGGGCATAGAGGACTGGCAACATTTTGAGATCACCCAGAAAAAAGGTACTATGCCGCGCCCATGGATCAAGATCATCTGCATTTTAGCACCGCCAGCCGTATTGTCATCACGGTCGCTTCCGTAACCGTGGTGATAGCCGGAATGCGTGCCGCCAACAGCATTCTCGTACCATTCTTGATGGCAATTTTCGTCGCCATTATCAGCACGCCGCCGTTATTCTGGTTGCAACGCAAAGGCCTGCCCATGATGGGCGCTCTGCTGATTGTTATTACCGCTATCGCAGGTATCGGGTTTGCTACCGCTATCGCAGTTGGCACATCGGTCGATGAATTCACGCGCATCCTGCCCAGCTACGAAGCCCAGTTGCGATTAAAACTCGGTGGTCTATCGTCCTGGGCGCAATCACTCGGATTATCCATATCCACCGAAGAATTTTCTAAGTACCTCGATCCCGGTGCCGCGGTAAAACTGGTAACACGTTTGGTGAATGGTGTCGGCAATATCCTGACCGATACTTTTCTGGTATCGCTGGCCGTTATTTTTATTTTAATCGAAACATCGACTTTTCCTGCAAAACTGCGCGCGATTCTGAATAACCCGGAGGAATCGATCGCACACCTCGATACATTTATTGCAAACGTAAAACAATATCTGGTGATAAAAACCATCATGAGTTTAATCACCGGTGCGTTTGTTGCCATTTGTCTTTGGATAATCGGTGTCGATTTTCCGATTCTCTGGGGATGGCTCGCCTTCTTTTTGAATTTTGTGCCTTATGTCGGTTCGATTATCGCCGCGGTGCCTGCTGTGTTACTCGCATTACTCGAACTCGGTGGTGGCGCAGTGGCGTGGACAGCGGGCGCCTATATCGCGGCGAATGTCGTGGTGGGTAACATCATCGAACCCAGGTATCTCGGCAAAGGCTTAGGACTTTCGACAATAGTCGTGTTCGTATCCTTGTTGTTCTGGGGATGGGTATTAGGTCCGGTTGGTATGTTTTTATCCGTGCCGCTCACCATGCTGGTGAAGATCGCTGTGGAAAGTGATCCAAAGACAAAATGGATTGGAATATTGCTGGGTGCGCAGGCACCGGAAATTGAAGAAGAAGTTAAACCGTCGAATTAGTAATGTTTGATCGCGCTTGTAACGAATACGACGAATTGCGTTTTTCAACTTAATTCAACTCGTGTATTAAGCCGAGTTGCGGATGGTGCTGCTTCGTGACTTATATACCCTACTTTAAATATCTTTCGCGAGACTGCCGATTGCTCCTACATCGCCAGCATTTACACCAACTCTGGCTGTCGCTATTCGCTCCAACATAATTCTATCTTTTTCCGAAAACTGAGAACCGAGAACTAATTACTCAATCTATCCGATTCTCCCGCGGAATAAAATAAAGATGGTCGAAGCTTTCGCGTGCAAGATGGCATGGCGCGCAATACTCAACACGTTGCGACCCGGTGCCGTTGGTTTCACCAAGCAAAGTACCGTCAGGCTGGATTTGTAAATACTTCCAGTTTCCACTGACTTCATTAAATCCAGCGGACATTTTTTGCATAACAAACAATGGACCCAATACGATCTCACGACTTTGGGTGACGGAAAAGCTATCTTTTACCAGTATCGAACCTTCGGGTAAGACTCCAGCGTCTTCGAATTTTCCATAATTACGCGCGATGTCATTAGCGTAGTTATTCAAATAATGATTACCGTGCGTAGAAGAAAGATAAGGTGCAGTGTTATAACGTTGCCAGGATTGATAACCATCATACTGTGACACGCTCGATGCGGAATAACCCAGCGACAACGCCGACTTTATAAAACCATAAATTCGATTCGCTTCGTCGCTTGTCAGTTTTTTTGGGTTGCGCAATCGAAAATGACGACGCGGATTATCAACGTCGCCACTGATATTACTCATCTCAACATCGAATGTTTCGTCGCTGGTTTGTGCAACCAACACTGTAGCTGCACATAGGAAAAGTGCTATTGCGAAGCTGAAAAACCCAGTGAACTTCCACACTCGCTGCGAAATCATCTTCCATTGTATTTATAGCTTGAACATAGAAGTAGAGTTCTAAACCCTCGTAAAAGTTCCGCCTTCTTGGCAAATGCCAGGAAGGCGGTTAAGAGGACACCTCAGAGAAGGAGAGCAACACGAAAACCGGGCACCAAGGCACCACGAATTTTCGGCTCCTCAGATTACTAAGACCGGTCTAATGGATTTTCTATTACATTAAATTTACCGGCATTTTGCATAGAAAAAAGGCCGTTACGTTTTTCACGCAACGGACTTATAAAGGTTAGTTAAGTAACGATTAGAAACTACGTTGCGCCATAAAGTGCAAACGATCATTGTCACCTTCGGAGCCATCAGCGTTTTCAATCTCACCGTGAATCCATTCAACCCCAAAGGTTACCGCCGGCCACGGATTCCACAAGTAATTCAAGTGAATACTATCCAGTGTATCAATGCCATTGGATCGCGTTGGCTCGTCATTTTCAAAGTGACCAAAGGCCAGGTTCGATTGTGACGTATCAGACCAGGCGACATTGAAGTTGATATTCGCCGCCGCACTTTCAACCGTCTCTACCGAGCCATCTTCGTTGACAAAAATGTCGTTACCAAAACCGTTGATTATGTAACGTCCTATGCCATCACCCCCAGTCAAGCTGCCAGAGATGTAAATATCACCGACTTGCCAACCACCCGCCAGCATGACACCCACACCGGTCTCGCGACCTTCATCAATGGGTACACCGGCTTCCGTAGTGCCACTGGCGCCGAGATCGCGGACCACGGCACTGATTTCATAGGAACCACCAGCACCCCCCGGTCCACCGCGCCATGCCGCGGTCAAGTCAGGCAGTTCATCCGTGCCTGGGCCGCCAGTTGACTCACGCAAGCGACCGGCGGCGCCGTCACCGTCTGATTCTGGATTCTCCAGGGAAATCGAAAATCCGCTGGGCCAAGTCCAGCGTAGTTGTGCTTGTCGAACAAAGTTTTTTCCTACTGGGCCAAAGAAATCCACCGTACTAGGATAGGCGACAAAATCGTTTTCCATAAAATTTGACCAGTATTGACCAGCCAGAAATTGCGAACCACCGGCTAAATCATATGATGCATAGGCATGACGCAGACGGAAACTGGTTGAGTTGGAAAACGATTGATTACCACCACTACCATAGAAGTCGCCTTCTATGTGGGTTTTGATAGCGCTGTCGTTACCAAGATCGGTATTCGATCTAATACGAAAACGCGATTGCCGGGCGTGTAAACGGGTATGGGTGTCACCGAGCTGTTGGTCGTCCGGCAAGATTGAACTGAATATAAAACTATCACCAACATCCTGGTCGGAATCGATAAACGCATCCAACTTGATATAACCACTCACTTCTACAGTCGTATCAGTACCCGGAATCTTAAAGCTTCCTGGGACACCACCGTCGAGAGATGACTCCTCGACCTGGTTTTCCAGTTGCTGTTGGCCGACTTGAATTTCTTGCTGTTGTTGTTCTAGTTGTTTGATCTTTTGCATCAAGATTTCAACTTGATCTTTCAGATCGTCAACCTGATCCGCCGATACGACACCGGCAAATCCCATCGCCATAGCCGCGCCTGACCCCACCAAAGTTGAACGCACACTGGTAGCCAAACGCGAAGGTTTAAATGGTACTTTAGCCATGAAGGCCTCCTTCTGAGCATAGTTAAAATGTGGGGATCAAGAAGCCCCGCCTGCGAACCAAATGGTTCAAACGCTCATCAGGTTTAAAAGGATTGACACAAAGACAACCAAAAGCCCGATAAACGCAGTGCTAGACAAAAATGTTGTATATTTACAACAATTGATTTATCAAACACTGCAAATAAAGACCGGGATAGTCGTTGTTATCTTGCAACGATTAGAAAATATTTGTGGTGATATTGATACGCCGGCCAAGCACCAGCAATGCTTGACCAGGAGCGACTTAGTGCGGGTAGCGCTGATGCAACGTGCGACACTGTTCAGCAGTCAATTTTATATTCAACGTGGCGTTTTGGATGTTTGACGTAGTGCAGGAATAACTCAACAGATTGCCCGGGTCCGTCTGATGGGAAGGAAAATGCAAGGCAATATGCCCGATTTCATGGGCTAACAACGAGCCGCGACATTCTTTTCGAGCACGCCGGGTTATCCATATCGTACCCTGACTGGGCGATGCTGTGTTTTCAAGATACGCGTAGGCAATATCGCGATCCTGCGTGTTATCGATAAAAAAAACCGTAGGCCGCTCCGGTTTCAACATCGATAACAGTTTTGCCTGCCGAACTTCATTAAAATTCTGCAAGTGCAGTGCAACCGTTCCTTGCTGAATACTACGAATGCTTATTTTGAAATCGCATTGTTTGTCGTAGATACTCGCAGCCTCACGAATGGTGTGGGCAACGTCACTCAGCGTCCATCCGGAACCATCCATGATAAAAACAGAAAATGCGAATCCGTTCTTATTATCGCTGAACTGCATCAGGCCGAGTTCATCCAACGAAATTTTGCGGAGATTTGCTATGTCTTCGTCAGCCCGCAAGCAGGTTGAAATCAGACCGAGAGGAACTAGAAGAAAAATGACAATCCAACGGTTGCAAGAAACTATCAAATACTACTCCGCCAATTCACCAAGCGTCTCGATTAACGGTGTTAGAAATTTCTGATAGCGTCGCCATCGATGCACGGAGGATTGATACATCATTTGGCGCACTTGCCAAAAACTTGCGGTTTTGACTTCGCGCGAATGGCGATGGAATTGCAGACAATTATCATCCCATTCAAGATTACAAAACCCAATTAACTGACGACTAACTGTTTCTTGTTGTTCCACTAATGTTTCATATTGCACATGAAACATTTTCAGTGGCAATTCCGATGCCCAGTGGTTCATCAATTTGCGATAAGCGCGATAAGCAATGCCAAGGTGTTCCAGGTTATAGGTAAAACGCAAACCGTGGGCGAAGTTTTGCAAATAACACGACACACAGGTATCCAGTGGGTTGCGTTGACAATGAATCACGCGCGCATTTGGAAACAATAGTGTGACTAAATTTAATCGCAGAAAATTACCTAACATCTTGTCGCATACCCGGCGAATGTGTTCCGGCACCGTCGGCAACTCGTTCAGATACTGATCGGCTAAAGTACGGGACAATGCGGTATCTATTTCAGCTACATTATCGGGTACGGGTGTATTTGTCTTAAGCGTTCCACTCAGCCCACGCATAAGCGAACGTACCGTACTCAACTCTCCGGCCCCGTGTATTTGTGGATGACTGGCTAGAATTTGCTCCACCAGTGTTGATCCCGAACGGGGCATACCAACAATAAATACCGGTATTTCACTTTGCGAACCGAATCCGTGCCGTGATGCAAAAAAATCACGGGTAAATATCTCGATTATACGGTCTATATAATCTTCGAACGCTTGCGGGTCGAATCGCTTGAAACCAGCTTTAATCGCATTTGCTTTGCGATAGTTCTCGAAGGCATTTTCTACATCGTCTTTGCGGTCATAGGCTTTTCCCAACGCGAAGTGCAAATTGACCCGATCTTCGTCACCTAGAGTCGCATCGCTGAGCAACCCAGTCAACCGTTCAATGGACAAACTTTCATCTGCGTCGTGCCCCAATGCGAAAAGACTATAAGCTGCCTGTGCTAATGCCGGGTTAATGGCCAACGCCTTATGATGAAATTGCGCGGCACGTTTAAACTCGCCTTTGGCCTGATAACACACCGCGAGATTAAAATACGCTTCGGCCGAGTCGGGATCTAACGAAAGCGCATCATTAAAACATTTATCGGCTTCTTCAAAACGGTCCAGTTTGACCAGACAATCGCCGATATATATCAACAATCGCGCATTGTTTTTCTCCAGTGTCGACGCCTGCTGAAAGGTCTCTAATGCTTTGTTGAATTCACCCGTATCGCGCAAGATACATCCGGCGCCGATTAGTCCCTCCACGGAATCCGGTTGACGCGCTATTACCTCACGAAATGCTTTTAATGCTTGGTTGTGGTCGGCCTGCTTTGTCAATACCCGGCCTTTGCCAAGATACGCACCGGTCAATGACGAGTCGATCTTAATTGCCGTGCAATAACAATCCATCGCCGCATCGAGTTGACCGGATTGTTCTAAAACCTGTCCAAGATTAACCCATGCATCGGTGTAGCGGGGTCGACACTTTAACGCATGACGATAGCACTCGACTGCCTGTTCAAGCCGACCCATTTCCGAAAATACGTTGCCCAGATTATTGCGCGCTTCGGTATCCTGTGGATTCAATTGCAACACTTTACGAAAGGCATTGGCCGCCGCCTCGTGTTCTTCTAAATCCGTTAACGCGGCACCCAGACCGAAATAATAATCAGGCTCAGTGTTATCCAATGCAATTGCGCGCTCATAAACCATCTTTGCGGACTCCGCTTTTTCCATCATGCGGTACACTTCCGCCAGATGAAAATGATAGTCGGCCTTCGAGCTATCGAATTTAATTGCGGTTTGGATCAAGGATACCGCGCTAGCGTGCCTGCCACGCTGTTGCATCAACACACCAAGCAAATGCAGTGCTTCTGCGTTATCAGGATCAAGTTTTAGAATATCGCGGTAAGCCGCTTCCGCATCGTGCAAACGATTGGCCTGATGCAGTCTGATTGCGGTGGGCAACGACTGATCGGGATTGAATGTTTTTACACTCATTACGCGACACCCATGAGTGCAGAATAGAAAAACAGTTCGACCACGCTTTGCATAGCATCGTTTGACACAGCAAAGCGTAAGAGATTCCCGTCAGTTGTTACATTGACACTCTAGAAGATAAAAAAATCATCGATGAGGTTGAGCAGCGTACATAAAAAAATGCCGTGACCGGCAAACGCTGGTCACGGCACAATTAACGTAACTGGAATGTTATGAACTACTGGAAAATAAAACGGAATCCGGTAAGACCTACATAGTCACTACCGATGTCTTCCACGTCATCGTTGTCCATGAATCCGCGTCCCTGAATAAACCATTGCACATTTGAGCTGCCCACCGTCCACGGCGTATCGATACCACCCTGTAGAAAGTAAGTGCCGTCCCTGCCGGACTCATCGTTGATGTCCCAGATACCGAGTCCACCGCCAAAGAAACCGCGCTCGCCTATACGGGTTTCCGCACCGACGTCCGCGAACAGTGTAGACCATTCGCTTTCTTCCAGATTCGCGGCACCACCGCCCTGAATCAGCCAGTGGAATTTTTCGTTCTGCGGTATCATTACACCACCCAGCGCACCGGCCAGATTGGAATCGACATCCTTAATGCAATTGCATAAATCACGGGTGCGGCTTTCCCGCCCAATAAATGGTGCAAGAAACGGAATAAAGTTTCTTGGTTTAGCCGCCAGGGCAGCTACGGGAGCCTCACACGCTTCAACATCGATGGATTGGGACACAACGTCAGACGTACCACAGGAATTCGAAGCCGCTACGGTCAAAGTGTAAGTACCCGGTGTTTCAACCACCGAATCCCACATGCCTTCACCGGCAGGGTTCAGCGTTCGGGTTGAACCGTCCGCCGCCGTGAGTTGCAATTCCACGTCGTCAGCAGAATCGACGGAAACTTTTAGCGGCTCACCGGCGCAGGTCTTGTCGATACTCACCCCGGGCGCAGCCGGACCGGAAACCGGTTCTGCGGCTAATAACGACACATTACAACACACTTTTGGAATAACAATCTGGTGCGTAGCGCAATTGGAAGTCAAGGTTAGATCAAACGAATCAAACGCTTCTTTGCCCGCCCATCGAACATACTTTGATGCTTGGGGTTTACCTTTTAGTTTGCGCCCCATCCATTGCAGTTTCGTGCCTGGGGCATGAGAACCTTCGGTGAAATCGCCCGCCGCTATAGCGTCAAACAAGTCAGACGGATTACCGGACCAATTTGCATCCTGTAAAACCTGTAACAGGACACTTTGATTGTTAGCGAAAAAACTTTGCAATTGATCGCCCGACTGAATCGGTTTACACAATGCTTCGCCGGTACCCAGCCGTCGTATGTCTTTATATTCCTGTGCCTGTGCAACGTGCAAAAAAACCAGGCTCAGTACTCCAACTAATAAAATCGGGATACGTTTGGTGGTAGTTATCATCTTACTTCTCCTGTAAGGAATTGAGTCGGTGCCGCGTGCGCGTCGCTGCGGCGCCCGTGCATCAAACCGCACGATACCCAAAGTCTAGCCAAGGTGTTCCAAAAATACAAATAATTTCGACTAGATTTAATATGATAAATCAGGCGTTTCGAACATAATCGTTATGTTGTCGCTAAACTACGACAACAATTTTACAACAAATTTCGCACCCCGTTTGCACTGCTTGGACAGCGCGCGATTAGTGTCTCTGCAAATCAACTCGCGGCCATCCCAGCGACATGGAACCTATCGCGAGCTGGCGAGTCAATGACTGTGAGTCCGACTCTTAAAATTACAACGTATGCGCGATACTGTAACATTCACGCCACCCGACAAAAAACTACTTGGAATTATTGTCATTGCTGTCTCGATAAACGCCTGTTCAGCGACTACGGTTGAGAAAGTCGGTGGCGCTGCGGCACCAAACCAGGCTGTTAATGACGCACAATGCAAAAAATACGCTAATGACTACGTCCGCACCCACGGCGTCGATAAAGAATGGCGGCAACAGGAGTTTTACACTCAATACCGAATTTGCATGAACCGGGCGACACGAGAATCCTGAATACTTTAGTACTGCATTTAATTTCAGCGTTACAAAACTGACTCGCTCCGAATCAGACTCGTCGATTCCCACTCGCTCTGAACTTGCCGGTTACCGCGGTGTCTGAGACCAACGACACCAGAAGCTTTCGCTCGTATACGCTGGTGCGAGAGCTACGCTCCGATAAAAATTATATGTTTTCGCGAAAGAATCCGGACAAGCAACCGGTCTTAACAGAAATCAGCGCGTCACGCCAAACGCGGTTCGAAGCATTGGTGAACGCGGTCGCCGACGATCTGTTCCGGTATGCCTGCTGGGTGTGCAAAGACGCCACCCTGGCGGAGGAACTCGTCCAGGAAACATATCTCCGCGCCTGGCGGGCGTTGGAGGATTTACGCGACCCGGATGCGGCCAAAAGTTGGTTGTTTACTATTTTTCGTCGCGAATATGCCCGTCAGTTTGAACGCATCCAGCCAAAGATGGAAAATATTGATCAGGTGCCTGAGTTTGTTGCGGTGACACAATTTAAAACGGACACCGAATCATTTGTGTTGCGCCGTGCGATGGCGGAACTGGCGATAGAATACCGTGAACCATTGGTTTTGCAGGTCATCGGTGGATTCAGTTGTGACGAAATTGCGCAAATCATGGGGATTACTAAATCAACTGTAATGACCCGTGTATTTCGGGCGCGTAAGAAATTGAGAGACAAATTGATTGGTGACGAACCGAAAATAGCGTTGGAGAATCATAAGTGAACTGTCTTGAGTTCCGCCGTGCTCGCATGACCGAACCGGATAGTCTAACGATCGAGGCCAATACGCATTTGAACGAATGCGCAGATTGCCAGCGCTTCTTTTCGGATATGGAGCAATTCGACAACTCGCTTCAGTCGGCGGTGGAAATACCTGTTCCGGGCGACTTGGCAAACCGAATTAAACTGCGTCAGGCGTTTCAACAGACCGACCCGCCACAGCAAAAATTTCGCCCATTGCGTTATGCGATGGCGGCCAGTCTGTTCGTTATTATTGCCGCCGGCGGCGCATTCGGCCACAAGATTTACAACGACGCGGCTAATGCGACGAAGTTTCAGGTCGCAGCGCTGGACTATATCGACAATCAGCTACCGCTACTGAAATTGCAGGATAACGTCAGCCGCGCCAAGGTCACCCGTTTGGTCAGTTCTTTTGGCGGCAAAGTTACCGGGGATGTCAGCAACGTAAAATTGGCGGAGTTATGTGCGGTCGGTAACCGGCCGGCGGCCCATCTTATCGTCCCCGGAGATCACGGGCCAGTGTCTCTGATTTATACAACAGACGCTACGGTTTGGCGTGAATCCAAAATCAAAGACGACGTATATCAGGGCGTTCACGTGCCCACCGCATCCGGCAGTATGGCGGTCTTCGGCGAGCAGGATGAAGCGCTCGATCGAATCATCGCCGAACTCGGCAAATCCATTAGCTGGTAAGAATTATTTTTGCTCTTTTCTAATTGTTCTGCTCCAAATGTTCTATTCAATGATTATTCGATGAGCAAACGTATCGCCATCCGTCATTACCAATTGTTTAAAACCCAGCAGCTTTAGCAAATCCAGAAAGGTCAGAACATCGACGACGTCATAACGCTGAAACAACTCGGATACACGCGCTCGTGCCGTCAGAATTTCCAGCAAACCACGCATGCGGTAAAGCGTGTTGTAACGATCCGAACCCAGGCTGGTAATTATCATTTTATTCGCTTCATCCCCTTGCGCGAACATGGCAAATTGTGGCGGGTAGTGATAGTTCGACAGTAACTGGTTCATAAATTCCGTCACAAACTGAATGCGTTGACGTTGATCGACGCGTGCTAGCTCGGCGATACGCGCGCTGTAGATTTCCGTTGAACGCGGTGTGGGGTAATAATACCCCGCGTGGACATCCCCGGAGCGTCGCGTACGTTGCGACGTGTCGTCGTCTTTATCCTCAGCGTTAGCGCTTAACGCGGCAATAACTATAACAACACTGACAAACCCAATAACCCGAATCTTAATGGCGCCGCTCCCCGGAACATTTCGACTGACGATCTCCAGATTTAGATTACAAAGCGGTGAAAGAGTTCTGCACCCTCCTTCGTGTGCAAACGACGACCAACAATCCGGTTAATGCATTTTAACTCGCCGGTTTCATCTTCTCGCGCGGCAACATGACATTAAACGACTCGCGAATAGAGTCATCGACTGCGGCATCGATGTGATCGGGATAATGTGAAGTCAATATCTCTTTAACACGCGCCTGGGCCTTCTCCAATATATTGGTCGAACCCTGCTCTTTCCATTCCTTGGGGCTGGTACGGTCACCCACAACGGGATAAACATAATCTTTTTCCATCAATGACATGGTCTGATCGTGGCCCAGAAAGTGATTGGGGCCACCAACACAGACATCGCGCATCGCTTCAATCGAGAGCGAATCCTGCGTAACCTCAATGCCACGCACGCTGCGGTTGATCGCGCCCAGCATGTCGTTATCGATAACATAACTGTCAAAACTGACACCGAGCAAACTGGCCTGCATGCCGGCTGATTCGTAGATTAAATTCGCACCGGAATGCCCCGCCAGTGCATTGGTATAAGCCTTTTCATAACCGGACTGCGCATCCGGCAATTTCGAATCCGCCATGCCGGCAGCAATACCGGTGGGTAAATCATAGAAGCGTCCCATCTGACCGCACGCGGCCATCAACACCGCTTGCTCACCACTACCGCCACTCATCGCGCCGGTACGCAAATCCGATACAAACGGCCAGGTACCGAATATCGCCGGGTGACCCGGCACAATGGCATTGACATACACCAGCCCTGCCAACACTTCGGCGACCTCCTGCACTACCGCTCCGGCCAACGCCGCCGGACTGGTCGCGCCTGCCTGTCCTGCTGCCAGTAACAGAATCGGCATACCACCACGCACCGTTGTCTCCAAAACGCTGCAGGCATCTTCGGCGAAGCGCAACGGTGGCACCACAAAGCAACTGGAGCAACTAACAAACGGACGTTCACGCCACTTCTTTTCGCTACCGGCGATCATGTGGAGCATTTCGAAAGACTTGTCCAGATGTTCCGGCAACACCCAACTCGACCCAACGTGCTTGGTCGTTCCCTGCACACTGACGTAACAAGTATTGAAATCCATATCTTCGGGTTCACTCACGTCGCGTGCCACCATGGAGCGCTGAAAAAAATGGATGTGTTCAAGTGAATCCACTAAACGCGCAGCGTCATACAAATCCGCCAGCGTCGATTCACGATACTCTCGCGAATCGCTATCCACCACATGCACGGCAGCACCCGCGGTTCCAAAATGAACCTTGTTGCCAGACAACTCCATGTCATGCTTAGGATCCTGACCGCACAAAACGATGTTGCGCGCCGCCTTAGCGACGGTGTCTTCCACCAAAGATCGTGGAAAGAACAATCGCTCATCAGCATAACGCGCGCCGGCAGCAGTGCAAAGATCGATACAGGAAGGAACGGCCTGGGATAAACCGATACTCTCCAAAACATCCAGTGCCGCCTGATTGATACGCTCTACTTCGCTGTCGGTTAACGGCTTAAAACGACCGCCCTGCATACCTGGGCGTACTGGTTTTTCCTCCTCCGGTGTCGGCGCCGCACGCAGCGCGCGGCGGGCAGCGCGGCCACCCAGTCGTCTACTTTCGCTCATTGTCTTCGACTCACTTATTTGTGCATTAAATTGAACAAGGTATTAAAGGGAGTTCGAGTATGCCTTCGCGACAGCCGCCGCTATATCATCGCCTTTGGGCATAAACCGCTCCACCGCCGCAACACCGTATTGATTCGAGTGCTTTATATTGATTTTTCCCCGGCTAAGCAATACCCCTGAGTAACCGGATTCATCCGCAGCCCGGATAGTGTGCTCGTTAAAGTCGCCGTCATCACCAAACGGTATTGACAACAGACGGCTTTGATTAACATTGGTGTGGCACGCAAGCAAATCCTTGGTCTGAGAAATTTCCTGATTTTGCTCACGCGCCGTTAACGATGACATTACATAATGCGAGTAACAATGATTACCATAACTGAGCAACGGGTGATCCACAAACCACGATACGTCATCGAAGCAATAGTTTTTCTGATCTTCAATTACATTCTTCTCAGCGAAAAATATATCCAACGCATGATCAACTGCCTGGCTGTTGTTTATCGGATTTTTACTGTACCGGTAAAACGGTTTCGAATTATCCATAGCGATGCAATCGGCACCCGCTAAAAACTCGTCCACCAAATCATTCATGATCACGTAACGAATTTTGTCACGCCACAAAAGCTGTTTTTCGAAAGTTTTGCCGTTAACATAAATCGTTGCCGGAATATGTAAAGACTCCAGTACTGGCAATGCGTTTTCAATAACTGTTTTGTAACCGTCATCAAACGTGAGAAAGGCATGTCTCGAATAATCCGGCAAATCAATAAATGTATCAGCACCGACGAAGTTAAAACTTTGCTTTAGTGTATTAAGGTGTTCGTACAATTGGCCAGGCGTCACATTGTGCAACGTATCGCCCAGCGTGCCAGGCACCGTTTCGAACACAGCGTGATACAGCAGACCAATGCCATATCGCGTTGCTACGGATTCAATGGACGCGGCATTCACAAAAAGTGCAACTTGTTACTTTACTATGAGATCTGGATTATGACGGCTGAGCAACTCGTAACCGGATGCGGTCACACGAATCGTCTGCCCCAAAGTCATGGCCCGGTTTGCATCGCTGTTCATCAGAATCATGTGTAAAAAGAAAATCATGTTCGGCTGCATCGGCACCGGGTTGCCGGTATAAAACATGGGATAGTCCATCCAGGTTGGCGTATAAGTCGTACCCAGACTGTATCCGCAGGCATTCATGCGATGTTCGCGCAGACCGGCGGCATCCATCACACGGGCGTGGGCGTCGAACACGTTACCCATAGGCGCACCGGGTTTTATTTCATCCAGACACGCCTGCATGGCTTCGACGGATGCCTGGTGCATGGCGATATGCTCAGGTTCAGGCTGACCGATGATAATGGTACGCATCAAACAGGCGTGGTAATGCCGATACGCACCGGCGAATTCGATAGTTAGCTGATCCTGCTTATCGAGGTGCCGACGTCCGGTAAAATAACGGCACAGCAACGCTTCGTTACCGGAGCCTACGATATATTCGTTGCCCGGATAGTCGCCGCCGCCGCGAAATACGGCACCCTGCATCGCCGCAAGAATGTCGCCTTCAAAAACACCGGGGCCACTCAGTTCAATGGCCTCATTCAGGGCGTCATCCGCCAGCTCCGCGGCGCGTTTCACATAGTCGATTTCAGCCGGGCTTTTTATCAAACGAAGTTCGCTGACTATGTTCGACCCGTCTTCCAATTCACAGAATCCCGTCAGACTTTTTTCCACCCGGCGCCAGTTGTAAGCGGTCAATCCATAGGCATCAAACTCAATACCGAGTTTAGCGCCCCTGCAACCAAACTCATCCAGCAATGCTTTCAAATCATCCGCCGGGTTTTTTCCCGCCTCATCTTTCCACACACGAATGTCTTCGATAACCGAAGTATGTTTTGCCTGGCGGTAATCCGGTAAACGTGTGAGCAGACAAAACCGGCCATCCGCCGCCAGGTACAAGCACTGAAAAAAACAATAACCAAATGTATCGTACCCGGTCAGATAAAACATGCTTTCCTGACGAAAAATCAACAATCCATCCAGGCCTCTGTTACTGATGGAAGCACATGCGGCCTGGCGCCGCGCGGCGAGTTCCTTGGTGGAAAAATGTACCGGCATGAATACGATTCCTCAAACGTTAGCGATATTAAGAGTTTGCGTTATTATGGAGAACATTGTTCATTGACGCTACGCACAACCATGAAATTTATTGACGCCGACACCGTGCATCAGGCGCTGGATTATTCTTATTTTGTTGATGCCTTGGAGCAGGCCCATTTACACGATACCGAAGCCATGGACGATTTATTACTGGAACAACCCGGCAACCTCGGTACGCCATCGCATTTTTTTATTCGCACTGCTTGGCAACAAGGCCGTTCGGTCGGGGCGAAAGTGATTACCATTTTCCCCGACAACAACAAAGACGGCCGCAACTATCCGTCAATTCAGGCGATTTACATACTATTCGACGGTGATACCGGTGAACCGCTGGCTTGTATCGACGGTACCGCACTAACCGCGCGCAAGACGGCGGGTGATTCGGCATTAGGGGCAAAGCATCTGGCACGCCAAAACGTCGAACATATGTTCATGATTGGGGCCGGTTCCATGGCGCCGCATTTGATCATGGCCCATTGTGCAACCAGACCGTCAATACGAAAAGTTTCAATCTGGAATCGAACTCGGGAAAAAGCCGAGGCCATTGCCAACGAGCTTGCCATCGACGATGTGCAATTTGATGTCGTAGACAATATCGAATCCGGCGTGCGCAATGCCGATCTGGTGTCATCCGCCATCGCAACACCAACGCCGCTCATTAAAGGCGAATGGTTAAAATCGGGTACGCATGTCGATTTGGTCGGCGCATTCACCAAAACCATGCGCGAAGCTGACGACGACGTGTTTCGACGTGCGAAAATTTATGTCGATTCGCGCAAATCCACGATTGGCGAAATTGGAGAAATAACCATCCCGTTAGAGACCGGTGTATTCAGCGAGGACGATATTATTTCCGATCACTACCAACTCAGCCGCGGAGAAAAACCCGGCCGTATCAATGACGACGACATCACTGTGTGCAAGAACGGTGGCGGCGGTCATCTGGATTTAATGACTGCGCGATTGATTTATGATCGTGTGACAACTTAAATAATCGATTAAGTTCAGTTTTGTCTGCTAACACCAGACTGAAGTTGTTTAGGATCACCTCAGCACGAACAATGACTCGCCAAGAGCCGGCAGCTTATGAGCAGTAACAAAGACGAACTACGACCTGAATACCCACCGGAACTAGTCAAAAGTGGTGTGCGTGGAAAATATGCAAAACGTTGCTAGGAAGGTACAAACGTCGTGCTTCTCGACCTGGAGGTCGCTCGCGCATTTCCGACTTCGGAAGCGGTAAATAAGGCTTTACGCCAACTGATGAAAGACAATAAAGAATCGTCCAGTAGCTCTCGCGCCTGAAAGGAGTTTGTACTCGATTCGTCAAATTTGGTGCTTACTCAGGTTACGTTTCGAGCAAAACGGCTTGAATTATTATTTTCGACCTGTAGTCGGATTTACAGGCGTACGCGGCGGATTTAATTCCCGCTCCAGCAAATGTGCCGCACCGAGTACCTTACCATCGCCACGTGGTGGACCTATAATTTGCAAACCAACAGGCAAACCGTCTTTAGTGAAACCCGCCGGCACAGAGACAGCGGGACACGATGTCAGCGTAATAGCAAAAGTAATCGCAATCCAGTGCACATAGTTGTCGAACTTTACGCCGTTAACCTCTTCAACATAACGCATCTCGACGTCAAACGGTGGCACGATGGCTGTTGGGCATAACAACAAATCGTACGTTTCGAAAAATTCAACCATACTGTTGTACAAACGCGTGCGTGCTGCCTGGGCACGACCGATATCTTCAGCGTTTAACGCAAGACCCTTTTCGATATTCCAGATCACTTCGGGTTTTAATTTATCGCGATGCTCGCGCATCAAATCAGCCATACCCGCCGCATAAGATGCAGCGCGCAGTGTCTGGAAACTATCAATGGCCTCGGAAAAATCCGGGCATTGTCGGTCGACTATCGAACCTATAGATTCAAAAGCGTGAGCGGCCTTTTCGCAAATCTGCGCGACTTCCTTATCCACCGGAACAATGCCGAGGTCTTTACTGAAACCAATACGTTTCGGCGGCTTGCATTTTTTCACTTGATCCAGAAAAGACACCACAGGAGCCGGCAATGACAACGGATCGCCAATATGCCATTCACTCATGGCATCAAGAAATAAAGCAGCATCCAATGCGTTACGCGCCATGGGGCCATTTACCGCCATGGTATCGAATAGTTCTTCGGCCGGGCCACGCGGCACTCGTCCGGGGCTGGGCCGCAGACCAACAATTGAATTAAAACTTGCGGGTGTGCGCAAACTGCCACCAAGATCGGAACCGGTAGCCAGCCACACCTGACCTGACGCCACTGCGGCCGCGGAACCACCGGACGAACCGGCAACGGATTTAGCGGTGTTCCATGGATTACGCGTTTTACCGAAGACTTCGTTAAACGTGTTCGCACCTGCACCGAATTCCGGGGTGTTGGATTTCGCCATGACTATCGCGCCATTTCGCTCCAGCACATCCACCATATAATCCGAATGCTCGGGCACAAAGTCCGAATAGATGGGCGAACCATAGGTGCAACGCACGCCTTGCACCGGATTCAAATCTTTCACCGCAATCGGCAAGCCGCCTAGATTCACACCGGGCCTGGTGGATTTTGCGCCGGCATTCATGATCTTCTTGGCATGTATTACGGCCCGTTCGACACAGCGCGTCGGTAGCGCATTCAATTGACCATCGACGGCGTTAATCCGCTGCGCTGACGCTTCGACCAAATCCAGCGGCGATAACTCGCCGGTTTTCAGCTTTTCCGCAACCTCGGTTGCTGTTAATGCAATAAGTTCGTTTGCCTGGAACATAGATTATGCATACCTTTTTTGTCTGTTTTCCGGGTTCAAGACGCGCGATAATACCGGTCACGGGCGCGAAACTCATTCTAAAATATTGATGAATATGTGAAAATTGTCACCCTGTGCCCGGGGGCTGAGACTTATAAGATAGCACTATGCAACCAACCCGTTACGGTTTTCTGCTGGTACCGAATTATTCCATGATCGCTTTTTCATCGGCGGTTGAAGCCTTGCGTATGGCGAATCGACTCAGCGAGCAAACACTGTATGAGTGGAAAACGCTTACCATGGATGGCGAATCAGTCCAGGCAAGCAATGGATTAATAGTTGTTCCTGACGGTGGCGCCCAAGATAGCCATAATCTCGACGCATTATTCGTTTGCGCAGGCGTGCATGTTGAACAATGCGTTAACCGCTCTCTCCTGTTATATCTACGCAATGTCGCACAACGCAAAATCGCTCTGGGTGCGCTGTGCACGGGAACTTATTTACTGGCGAAAGCCGATTTGCTCACCGGTTATCGTTGCACCATCCATTGGGAAAACATGGCCATTATGCACGAGGAGTTCCCGGAGATTATTGTTTCACCGGAATTATTCGAAATTGACCGCGACCGCTTCACCTGCTCCGGTGGCACCACACCTCTGGACATGATGCTGACCCTGATTCGTCAGAAACACGGTCAGGAACTCGCATCATCAATTTCCGAGGAATTTATTTGCGACCGCATTCGCGGACGCAATGACCGTCAACGCGTTCCGCTAAAACATGCCCTCGGCACCAGCCAACCGAAACTGATGGAAGCGGTGTCGCTGATGGAATCCAACTTGGAAGAACCCATCAGTCTGGATGAATTATCGCGCCATGTAGGAATATCACGACGACAATTGGAAAGACTATTTCAGAAACACCTGCGTTGTGTACCGACCCGCTATTATCTTGAGCTACGCTTGCGCCGGGCGCGGCAATTATTACTGCACACCAGCAAATCCATTGTCGACATCGCTTTTTCCTGCGGTTTCGTATCCGCACCCCATTTCAGTAAGTGCTATCGCGACTTTTTCAACATACCGCCACGAGAAGAACGGCGCGCCCAAGCACACGCTCCACCGGAAAATCTGAAAATCGAAGATAATAAAAAGGCAATAGTTTAAGTTTGATCTTGCCCGGCGAATTGTCCTGTTTTTAAAAAGTTACAAACCTGATCGGCGACTGGACGGGAAAACACGATACCGGTATGCGCCGTTGGATAACAAATGTGAGAGCGCATTCCTGTTATTCTGGTTTCCGAAACAGCAACCGTACCGTCATTCGGCCCATCAAATCGGGAAACCACCCGGCCCATGCCCACCGGGCGCGTGCCGGCTATCACACCAAGCGCATGGCGTTCGGGCCAATCCGGCACTCCGGCGGTCAACGGTGAATTTACATTTTTACCGATTATCCACCGGCTCAACGGAAACCGACCTAAATTACTCGCCACCCGCGAACCGTTAAACGGTGTACCCAAAGCCACCACACGACAGGGTGAATAGTCCGGGTGGACTTGCAAGAACTCCCGAATGACCAGGCCACCCAGACTGTGTCCGACGAAATGTGAATGGGTGATATTTTTGCGTTTTAAGAATTCGGCCAAACGTACACCATGCTGGTGCGCGCCTGCCGCCAGACTTCGATACGAAAAAGTAAATGTGTTGAACTCACAACGGCCCAGCCGCCGTCTTAGCGGCAATAACTCCAGCCCACGCATCCAGATACCATGCACCAAGACGACATTTAATTTCTCGCTAGACAAAGAGGCCTATGTTGCTAAAAAAGAGAACTATGATGTTGCTAGCTAAAACGATGCTATGGAACCGAAATACCATCCTCATTAATGACTTCACGCGCCAAACGAAAGGCTTCCACTCCTGCAGGAACACCCGCATAAATGGCCACCTGCATTAAAGTCTCGCGAATTTCATCCAGAGTGCATCCATTTTTCAACGCACCACGAAAATGAATTTTAAATTCGTGTCCACGATTCAAAGCGGACAACATACAAAGATTATTCAGACTGCGTTGCTTGCGACTCAATGCCTCTCCACCCCAGGACGCGCCCCAACAATACTCCGTCACCAGGTTCTGGAATTCACGATTAAAGCTGTCCGCGTTGTCCAGGGCTTTGCTGACATATTCTTCGCCCAACACTTCCTTGCGAATTTTCAATCCTGTTTCATAGGTTTCACTTGCCATTTTCATTCTCCTGGATGGATAGTAGTTATTCGATCAGCGCATCGCCGATCACAAAAAAGATAAACGATGTTAGCAGCTTTGGTTTACTTTTTGACGCGGCGCCGGCGGCGACTGTTGCCGGAATTGTTTCCAGCATCAGCGAGACTTTTAGGCGCGGGCAAGGTGACTTCTTTGGCCAGATTCGGAAATCCATCGGTCTTATGTGGAATCGCCATGGCATTGACGAAATGATCCTGGAACTTCGGTTCGACGGCGGTTTCCACTTTTTCGATTTGCTTCACGACTTGTTCGATCTCGGGGCGTGAACTACGATCAAGCAATGCGATACGTGCGCCGGTACCGGCGGCATTGCCCGCGGAATCCACATAGCGCAAATCGCAATCGGGGATCAGACCCAACACCATGGCATATTTCACATCGATATGGCTACCGAATGCACCCGCCAGTCGAATGCGATCGACGCTGTCAATATTCATGCGATCCATGAGCAATCGCGTGCCTGCGTACAGGGCAGCCTTAGCCAGTTGAATAGCGCGCACATCGTTTTGGGTGATTTTTAATGTGACATCGCCCCGGTGTAATACATAGGAGAACGTCCGATCATCCGCAACAATACGGGAAGAGCGCTCAGTCAATGACCCGTCGATCACGCCGTCCGTACTGATGATGCCGGCCAGAAACATCTCTGCAATAATCTCAATAATGCCGGAGCCACAAATCCCGGTAATACCCACCTGCGCAACGGCTGCGTCAAACCCTTCTTCGACAGACCACAAGTCGCATCCAATTACTTTAAACTTAGGTTCTAACGTTTCTGGATCGATACGGACACGCTCGATTGCGCCCGGCGCTGCACGTTGGCCGCAACTGATTTGCGCGCCCTCGAATGCCGGTCCGGTCGGACTGGACGCCGCCATCATATGTTGGCGGTTACCCAAAACAATCTCGGCATTAGTACCGACATCCACCAACAGCGTGATCTCGTCACGCAGATAAGGCCCTTCCGACAATACAACGCCCGCGGTATCCGCACCGACATGCCCTGCAATGCACGGCAAGACGTAAACACGTGCGTTCGGATGCAACGAAAGATCGAGTTCATTCGCCCAAACAACAACCGGTTCGTCAGTGGACAATGCAAACGGCGCACCACCCAGTTCTATCGGGTTGATGCCTAACAGCAAATGATGCATGACCGGGTTACCGACAAAGGTCACTTCAAGAATGTCGGTTACATCAATACCCGCTTCATTTGAGACTTCTTGTGCCAATTGTTGAACCGCTTCACGCACCACCTGAGTCATTTCCGTTTCATCGCCTGGATTCATCATGATGTAAGAAACGCGACTCATCAAATCTTCACCAAATCGGATTTGCGGATTCATGATGCCGGATGCGGCGACCACTTCACCGCTGGCCAGATCGCACAAGTGCGCTGCAATAGTGGTAGAACCCACATCGACAGCCAGACCATGTGCGCTGTCACGAAACCCCGGCCACACCGCGATAATTTTCCGGTTATCAAAAATAGCGACTGTGACTTTCCATTCGCCTTCGCGCAACGCCCCCTGCAAGTCCTGCAATAACTGCAGGTCGGTTGTCAGTTCAGTCAATCGCCATTCGAATTCAAGCGCTTCTTTTAGTCGCTGCAAGTCACCGGAAGGATCGTGCATGTTCGGCTCCTGCACTTCAACGTAATACACACGAATGACAGGATCAATATTAATGTCATGTACTTCGGCGCGTTTGCGTACGACTTGCCGATGAACCTGGCTGTCCGGAGGCACATCGATAACCACATCGCCCAATATCTGGGTGGAACAACTAAGCCGACGGCCTTCTTTTAGAATTCCCGCGGTCGCGCAATCGCGTTCGGTATCGCTGACGACCGATAAATTTTCCGCACGCGATTCAACACCATGCTTGGCGAACGAGCCAACGCTTTGCAATATTTGACAGCGGCCACAGATTCCACGGCCACCACAAACCGAATCGATGTCCACACCCAGCGAACGCGCAGCCTGCAACAACGGTGTACCCACTGTAAACCGTCCACGCCTTCCGGATGGCGTGAAAACTACCAGGGCATCGTCACGGTCGGCTAAGCCCACAGTTAAAATTTTTTATGCATTCGCCGAAGAACGCCGGCGTCGACCGCCACGCCGGCCACGCTCTGACGGTTCCGCCGCCGCGCTAGAAGGATCACGAAACCGTCGTATCCAGCGCGTGCAATCCGGGTCGTGTCCCATCATGACATCGGCGCCCAGCACCGCCTGCATCTCCACGTCGTGCAACGGATTCATAATGGCCGATGTCATACCGGCGGCAATTCCCATACTCAGGTACGCCGCATTCAGCCCATTACGATTAGGCAACCCAAAACTGATATTGGACGCACCACAACTGGAGTTAACCTTAAGTTCGGTGCGCAACTTGTGGATAATTTCAAATACCTGTTTCCCGGCGGTGTTAATTGCACCGACGGGCATGACTAACGGGTCAACCACGATATTCGAACGCGGGATACCAAAATCCTCCGCGCGCTCGACAATCTTTTTCGCTACTGCAAAACGCACATCGGGGTCTTCAGAAATTCCAGTTTCGTCATTTGAAATCGCAATGACCGCTGCATCGTATTTTTTAACAATGGGCAATACCGACTCGAGGCGTTCTTCTTCGCCGGTCACTGAATTGATTAGCGGCTTGCCTTTATAAACAGCGCAACCCGCTTCCAACGCGGCGACGATAGACGAGTCAATCGATAACGGCACCGCGGTTATCGACTGCACCAACTTGATAGACTCGGCAAGTATGGCAGGCTCGTCCGCCAGCGGAATGCCGGCATTCACGTCCAGCATGTGTGCGCCGGCGGCGACCTGGGCCAGGGCATCGGCTTCGACCCGGCTATAGTCGCCGGCTTTCATTTCCGCAGCTAAAATCTTGCGACCGGTTGGGTTAATGCGTTCCCCGATGACGACGAATGGACGGTCGAAACCAATGATTACTTCTTTAGTGGCGGAACTGACAACAGTGTCGGTCATACTACAACCCTCATATATTCTTTAACGTCTGGACGATTCGGATGCCAGGGCGTGCGTCCCTCCAGGACACCCGACGCATCAATAATTTCAGCCACCGCTTCTTCCTGCCGGTAAGCCATAACATGCACTCCGTGCACACCTTCGATTTCCCTGATTTGCTGAATCAACTCGATACAGATTTTTTTGCCTTCGGTTTTTTGTTTTTCCGCTCCTTTTAATCGGTTGATAATCGTATCGGGAATATGCACACCCGGCACATTTTCACGAATCCAGTTACCCGCCCCAGCGGACGCCAAAGGGCCGACGCCAACCAGAATAAAAACTCTTTCAAGCAAACCAAGATCGCGCACTTTATTCATGTATTCGCGCAAGCGTTCGATGTCGTAACAATATTGTGTTTGCACGAATTGGGCGCCTGCATCGACCTTCTTTTGCAAGCGCAGCGGCCGAAAATCGAACGGTTGCACGAATGGATTGGCTGCCGCACCGATAAATACACGCGGTGGCGCACTTAACTCACGGCCACTCATGAATCTGCTTTCATCGCGCATGGTGCGAACGATATTCAACAGCGATATGCAATCCATATCGAACACAGGTCTGGCTTCCGGTTGATCACCCGCCTGCACACCATCACCAGTCAAGCAAAGAATATTACTCACACCCATCGCTGCTGCGCCCAGGACATCACCCTGTACCGCGATACGATTGCGGTCGCGACAGGATATTTGCATCACCATGGAATAACCGACACGGGTCAGCAATGCACATACGCCGACACTGGACATGTGGCAGTTTGCGCCGGAACCGTCTGTTGCATTTAAAGCATCAGCGTAACCATCAAATACACGGGCGCGCAAAAACACCTCTTCCGCATCTGCCGTATCCGGTGGCGATAACTCCGCGGTAACCGCAAACTTACCGGCGCGCAGTACACGCTCTAATCGACCCGGCGAATCATGTCCAGGAAGGATCGGCAAAGATTTGCCGGGGGTGGGTTCATCGTCGAAGTACATGCTAGTTAACTGTTTGCCGTCGCCGTAGGTTCCTTGTCGACGTTGCTTTGAGCCTGCTGCGCTGACTTCTCACGTATGACACGCAGCCACGAAGAACTCCCTTGCAAACGTTGATCGACCGGTGGTTGCACCCGCTGAATCGCCGAACCGCCACGCATGTTTGCCGCGCCTTGCGCCGCTTCCACCCAGACACAACGCATTTCGGGTTTGACTTCGCAATTACCATCGCTGCGCACACCACCACATGGCCCGTTACGAAGCTGCTTTGGGCAATTCATCGGACACGACATACCCGTGGAACTCAACACACAGTTGCCACACATCTGGCAATCGAACATAAATCCTTTAATCGCGCGCTCGACCATAGCGATGGGTTTTTCGGCCCGCTCGTAACCAATGCGCTCGAGCAAGGGCGCAAACTTGACGAACAGTCCTTCAAAGGTGTTGTAAAGTTGTTCCAATCGTGCGCTGTTGCGCACTGACCATGAGCGGACTGCGTACACTGAAATGTTTACGTTACTCTTGTGGTTTGATGCCTTTGGCCTTGGTTGTCTTTTCGAGTAGTTCGTCAGACCAGCCTGCGACCAAAGTATCTGCTTGTGTCTGTGCCTCGGCCTGCAAATCATCGCCACAGGCGCGTGACTCACGCCGCCATTCTTCCATATAGGCATCGCTGCTGCCTTTGCCTGCACGCATGGCTGCACGATCAATCGCATCGTGAAAACGTTGCGGTAACGGTACCTTAGTCGAATCTCGCCCGCGCTTGGCAATGACCTGGGCCGGGATGTCACGCCAATAAACGGTAATCAGTTTTGCCATATCTGGTTCTCGCTAACAAATGCTTTTAGACCCGTTTCCAGTTCGCCATAACCGGTCACGCGATGCTCAAACTCAAGACCGAGACGTTGCGCAGCCTGTTTTGCTTTTTCCAGCAACCTGGCGTTTTCCGTTTGCGATAAATAGACCAGTTTGCGGTAGTTACCGAACATCATTGTTTCAAGTTCGGGATGTTTATCAATGCCAAATCCTTTAAGAATAATGCGCTCGAAATGCTGGGCGAGGTAATCGGTGAGGTAGAAAGTTCCCAACTCAGCTTCCATCAACTGTTCAAAAATGTGTGAACCGGCGAAGAACTCATAACAATGCGCGCCGGGCAAACGTTCAATACCTTCTTTTTCCAAGAGCGCGTCGAGATGACCGCCTGTGCCACAGTCGGCGTAGGCTACGAATATTTTTTCGTACTTGTCACGTGCTATCTCGATCTGTTCTTGTACGCCCGGCGTGATCTTGTCCGGTGTGTTATGAAAATCCGCGCGCAGACATTGAACGTCTACATGCGTCCAGTTATTGGCCTTGCGCAGTTGCGTGATTTCATGAGCCAGCGCACCACACGCGATAATCAGTACCGGAGCACCCTGGCTCATTTTAGTGTGGTCTACTCGTAAGAACTACGCGGCCGCGCGTTTTTCGGCAATTAATTCCTTTGCCGTTTCCACCGCGACAGCAGCATCGCGACAATAGGCGTTCGCGCCAATAGCCGTACCGAATTCCTCGTTGAGCGGAGCGCCGCCGACCAGCACGATGTAATCATCCCGTATGCCTTTTTCCACCAACGTATCAATAACCACTTTCATATAAGGCATGGTAGTTGTTAACAAGGCGGACATGCCGAGTATATCCGGTGTTTCTTTCTCCATCGCTTCGAGATAATTTTCCACCGGGTTATTGATCCCCAGGTTGATCACTTCGAAACCGGCACCTTCCATCATCATCGACACGAGATTTTTACCGATGTCATGAATGTCGCCTTTGACCGTCCCGATAACCATTTTACCCACTGGTGGCGCACCAGTCTCCGCCAACAAAGGACGCAGAATCTCCATACCGCCTTTCATGGCATTCGCGGCCATTAACACTTCGGGTACGAATAAAATACCGTCGCGAAAGTCGATACCGACAATACGCATACCTTCGACCAGCGCGTCCTGTAAAACCTTGTATGGTTCCCAACCACGCTCTAAAAGAATGTTCGTCCCTTCGACGATTTCTTCTTTCAAGCCATCGTACAAATCGTCATGCATTTGCTCGGTCAACTCTTCATCGGACAGAGCCGACAGATCGATATCTTCGCCGTCGTCTTGCATTTCTACATCGGTCATTTATTCACCCTCACAAGCAAGATTTCTGTAAAGCGGCTACTGTGCCACAACGCGCGCAGATTAGGCATCGCTTTTTGTCCCCGCTGGTGTCGCGGCGACATAAGATTACCGAAAAACGACACGATGAAACACTGTGTTACACAGTAAATATCAAATATTTAGAAACACTACTCGCAGACGTTAGACAGCCCTGCGCGGAGAAATGTCCCGATGGTATGATTTGCCGCTTTGTTTTAATCGCAACTCGAAGAGAAAACGACACATGGGGACGAAAATTGATGGTAAGGCTTTCGCTGCCAACCTACGCGCAGATATCGCCAAACAAGTTGAAGAACTGAAATCGAAGCACGGAATTACACCGGGACTCGCGGTTGTATTGGTAGGCGAAGATCCTGCCAGCCAGGTGTATGTGCGCAGTAAAGGAAGACAAACCCAGGACGCGGGCATGGCGTCGTTCGAACACAAATTGCCGGACACCACCAGTGAAGAAGAATTGCTCGCTCTGATAGAAAAACTTAACAACGACGATGCAGTCAACGGCATTTTAGTGCAACTGCCGTTGCCCGATCACATTGACTCCAGCAAAGTGTTAGACACCATCGACCCGGTAAAAGACGTTGATGGATTTCATGTCACTAATGTCGGTCGTTTGTGGACAGGCATGGATGCCATGGTGCCGTGCACGCCATTGGGTTGCTTAATGTTACTAAAAAACCAACTCGGCGACTTGAGCGGAAAACGCGCCATGGTACTCGGCCGTTCAAACATTGTTGGCAAACCGATGGCAGCATTGCTACTCGGCGAAAGTTGCACGGTAACGATCGGACACTCACGCACCAAAAATCTGCAAGACGAATGTAGCCAGGCAGATATTCTTGTTGCTGCCGTCGGACGACCACAAATGGTAAAAGGGGACTGGATAAAACCGGGTGCCACGGTCATTGATGTCGGCATTAACCGTATTGAAGGCGAAGACGGCAAAAACAAACTGGTCGGCGATGTCGATTACGCATCGGCACTCGATGTCGCCGATGCCATCACACCGGTTCCCGGTGGTGTTGGCCCCATGACGATTGCGTGTTTGTTGCATAACACATTGACTGCAACGAAACGGCAAAATGAAATCGCGTAATGATTGTCACGTCGATTTTGGATGTGATGCCTGTTAGGATTTAATCAACTGAATATCATTCTGCGCAATCATTTAAAACGAATGAAATCATTACCGAAACTAGTAACATTAGTTACACTTAGTCTGATTTCATCACTTGCTTACAGCGGTTCAATTGAAATCCAGTTTTCTGGCGTGTTCCGTGCGTGTAAAAGTGTATCATCATGCGATGGTACGTTACTTGGGAATTTAGTTGATACTCCTTTTTCCGGAACTATTGTATTTCCAGAAGCGGCAAGTCCAACCTTCTCAGACAATGGCATAGCTGGAGACTCGGATAGAAGCATCTATGTAATTGACGGGAGTGACGCACATTTTTCAATTACAACTAACGAGCCTCAACTTAATCTAAACAACCATACTCCGGTATCAATATCAGTTAACGATTGTGTCGAAATTCAATGTGCAATGCGAGACGATTATGTATGGTTTGAGATATCAAAAATTGAATTTTCATACACTCTCATATTCAACAGCTCTTCGGGGCAGTTTCTCAATGGATCGTCAATCCCTGACTTAAACACGTTAAAAAACATGTCAGCCACTGCTGGATTCACGATATATAGATCAGATTTAAGTCGAGAGGTGAATTCTTTCGATAGTTCCGGCAGCTTCAATGTATTAACAATAAACATTCGTAAAATACCGGATCCGTCATCGAATGAAGGTTGTTACGTAGTACGAGCTAAAAACGGCAACGTTATAACTTTTTGCTTGTAAGTAACCGAAAAATAAAGAACTCGTTGGACGCCATTGACAGATTCCTTTAGCAGGCATTACAAACCATAACAATGGCGTGGCGATCTTTCGCTGTCGCGAGAGTATTTGGAATTAGCCTGGTACCATCCAAACCCAACCACTGGTCTAATTTTGGGCCAGACATTCCATGTATTTTGGCCCTACTTTATGAGTTGACGAAAGCGGATAGTGACATTACCGTAGTACCGTAAGCTACGGGTTACAACAAATTACTGATGGAGGCTCGATATGAGCGATACCTTTCTCGTAGGTGTGGATGGCAGTGAGTGCAGCAAGCGCGCGGCGAATTTCGCATTGGATCGCGCAAAGCGAATGGATGCACGTTTGGTTGTCGTCTATGTGATCGAATGGTCACCCTACAGTTTCAATACCCCGGAAGAAAATGAGCAGCGGCATAAACGCCGTGAAGAAGAAATAAGCGCCGCTACGGAAAAAGTTCTCGATCCAATGCTCGTATCGATACGCGAGAGTGGTGTCGAGACCGAGGGCATCGTCAGACACGGACATATCGCCGAAGTAATGATAAGTCTGGCTGAGGAACACAACGCTGTCGGCATGTTTATCGGACGCATCGGGACAACGACATTAAAAACCATGTTGTTTGGCAGTGTCGCCAGCAACCTGGTCCAGACCTCTCCCATTCCGGTAACTGTAGTACCCTAAACCATGTCCACCATCCCTAATAATATTAATCGATCCACGCCTGGAGGATAAGAATGATTAAGAGAATACTTATTGGAGTTTTATTTTTATTACCGTTCGCGGGTCAGTCAGTTTTCGCCCAAACCGAGCAAGGCGAACTTTCCCCAACCCAAGCCTGGATTGAAGGCATCGAGGACGTATCTGGTGGCTACAGTTCGTGGGTACATGGTATTCAACCCCCGGAAGCACCGGCCGAAGAAGAAACAGGTATTGACGCGGCGATTAATTCATTTACAGCTCCAATTGCGGCGTTAGTCGGAAAAATAGTTTTCTTTAAAATCCCCGTCTTTGGAGCGCAACTACCACTCGTTGTTTTGTGGCTGGTTATTGGAGCAATATTTTTTACAATTTACCTGGGATTTATCAACCTACGTGGATTTAAGCACGCTATAGAACTCGTCCGCGGGAGACTACGCCGACCCCAACAGTCACGGTGAAGTTTCGCACTTTCAAGCATTGGCAACGGCGGTTTCGGGAACCGTTGGTATCGGTAATATCGGCGGTGTCGCAGTTGCGGTTACAGTAGGTGGTGCCGGTGCAACATTCTGGTTAATTGTTGCCGGTTTTCTGGGCATGTCGACCAAATTCGTCGAGTGTACATTGGGCGTTAAGTATCGAAATGAATACGACGATGGCCACGTATCGGGCGGCCCAATGTACTACCTGAAGAAGGGATTTGCGGAAAAAGGCATGGATGGCTTCGGTAAATTTATGGGCATATTTTACGCCATCGGTATTTTTATCGGCGCACTGGGCATCGGTAACATGTTTCAATCGAATCAGGCCTATGTCCAGTTAAACAATGTTACTGGTGGCGCTCTAGATGGCTTAGGTTGGCTAATTGGACTGATCATGGCGGTAGTAGTATTCATGGTAATCATCGGCGGGATCAAATCTATCGCAAAAGTGACGGAAAAAATCGTTCCCTTTATGGCGATCTTTTATTGTTTGTTCGCCATCATTGTAATCCTGATGAATTTCGGCTACAATTCCACAAGCGATCGCAAACATATTCTCTGGCGCTTTTACAGGAGAAGGTGTTGCAGGTGGTGCGCTCGGAGCGCTGATCATCGGTTTCCAGAGAGCGGTGTTTTCTAACGAAGCCGGTATCGGTTCTGCATCAATCGCTCACTCGGCGGTAAAAACAAATGAGCCAGTGACGGAAGGCGTCGTATCATTGCTTGAACCTTTTATCGATACCATTGTCATTTGTACTATCACCGCATTGGTGATCGGTACCGCCCAGGTTGCTGATCCCGGTTTCGCCGGAGAAGCTCAAGGCGTTGCGATGACATCAGCCGCTTTTGAACGCGAATTTTCATGGTTTCCCATCCCGTTGGCCTTCGCCGCCGTATTATTCGCTTTTTCCACCATGATCTCCTGGTCCTATTACGGACTGAAGGGCTGGACCTACATGTTTGGGGAAGGCAATCTCGGGCAAACGATTTACAAGTTCATCTTCTGCGTATTCGTCGCATTGGGTTGTGTCGTATCCCTTGGCCCGATTCTCGACATCTCGGATGCACTGGTATTTCTGATTTGTGTGCCGAATATTCTCGGTTTGTACTTTCTCGCTCCTATAGTCAAGCGCGAGATGCAATCTTACTTTGATCGCGTCAAAAGTGGCGAAATAAAGAATTTCCGCAAAGCTGCTCGAACGGCTTGATTGAAAATGATTGAAGTCAGCACTCCCGCGATAAAGCGGGAGTGCTGGTATTTTTGATTTGCATTAAGTAAATCGTTTTAGCGTCGCGCTCAACCGAAAGTTTTTTTGCTATACGAACCAATGGACTTGCCACAGTGCGGACACAAGCTCGCCAGTTTTTGACGCGCATAAATCTGGAAAATCTGCTCCGTTACCGCTTTATCCAGGTTTAGTTTTTTACGCAAAGCTTCCAGCTCACCTTTTTCATGTTCGGACACAACACCATCGTCCATCACCTCGTCTATTTTAGTTCGGTACTCTTCGCGCCGACGGTGCAGTTTGTCCGAAAACCCTGATGCCAGAATACCCGTGGGTAGTGCGACCATACCCATGCCAATCACCGTAATACAACCACCAAAGAATTTTCCCCACGGGGTGATCGGCGCAACATCGCCGTACCCAACCGTTGTCAGCGTCGCCATGGACCACCACATGGCAGCCGGGATGCTGCCAAAAGCTTCGGGCTGAATATCGTGCTCGATTAAATAGATGCCGCTCGACGTCAGGACTAATAATATGAACAGGATAAAAAACGCTGCGATAAATGAACTGGCTTCGTCCCGAACGACGTCAAGCAGGATTTGCATGGCGGCCGAATAACGGGTGAGCTTGAATATTCGCAGCAAGCGGACAACCCGCAGAAACCGCAAATCTACGGATACAAAAAATGCAAGATAAAACGGCAGGATGGCTATTAAATCAATCAGTGCCGCCGGTGTCGCCATGTAGCGCAGTCGAGTTTTTACAGGATTTTTTCCGTTAGCATCGGGAAGTTCGACGCAGGACCACACGCGCGCTAGATACTCAACACTGAACACCGCCACCGAGAAAACTTCGAGCGCGTAAAGTTGCGTACGGAAACTGGCTTCGAACCACGCCACCGATTCGAGAATAATCGCAACGACATTGACGATAATAAGGACGATCAGGAAAATATCGGCGAATCGACCCAATCGATCATTGGGGCGGCTGACTTCGAGTATCTCGGCAATGCGTCTACGCAGCAATTTCACTCTCCCGACCTTCCGGCCATGGTTTGATGAAACCAGTGGCAATCGATTTTACCGCAGGCTGTCGCTATATCTCAGTTTATCGCGAATATCGGGTAATGATGGAAGCGGAAAGAAGAAAACATATCAATACATAGGCACAATTACCTATTATCGGGCTGGTTTACCGGTTTTCGCGACTGCAAAAAAAGCGCTAATTGCGTGCAAAGGTATAGAAATATTCGTATATCTGATTTAATGTTACGGATATTCTAGAGACGGGAGAAAAACTTGAAAATAAAAGCATCTTTTCTGTCCTACGACTTCATGCGCGATCTTCAGATGTTTACGGGATCAGCAAACCGCCTTTGCACCCTGTTTACACGTGCCACTCGCCATTCCATTCGATCGTATTCTGATAATTTCAGTCCTCAACAGGAGTAACGCGCGATGTCGTGACAAGAACAGAAATTCCTAGAATCACCGTCAAAATTGTCAAAGTGGACTAAACAACAGCAACATCTAAATTAGAGAAAACAGGAGGAACACATGAATAGAGTAATGGCCGTTGCACTGCTTTTAAGTGCTGCAATTGCAATCTGGGGAATTGCAGCACCTGAGTCAATGACTGGCGCCGCGCAAGGCTTGGTGAACTACGTACTCAATGCGCTTGACTGGTTTTACTTGCTGTTGTGTACCATTTTCCTGGTAATCATGGGTGTCATGGCTTTCAGCAAGTACGGCAAAATCAAGCTTGGCCACGACGATGAGCAACCGGAGTTCTCTACGGGTTCATGGGTGGCGATGCTATTCGCTGCTGGCATGGGATCCGGGCTATTGTTCTGGGGTGTCGCTGAACCTATTTATCATTTCGCTACCCCACCTGACACCGCCGGTGGCACCGCAGCCGATGCGCGACAAGCATTGGTTATAACGAACCTGCACTGGGGTCTACACGCCTGGGCAATATATGGCTGTTGCGCTTTGGTTATTGCCTATTTTACCTTCCGGCTGAATTTGCCTTCAATGGTATCCACACCCATTAAAGTCGGATTCAAGAATATATTCGGTAAAAATACGTTAAATACGTTAGGAGATACCGCCGATATTCTCGCCGTTATTTCTGTCGTATTTGGATTGGCCGGATCCCTCGCTATGGGCACCCTGATGGTACGATCAGGCATGGCCGCTGTTTTCGATACCGATCAAAGTGTGACCATGAGCATGATCATTATCGCGGTAATGACAGTCTGCTTTCTCCTGTCTGCCTGTACCGGTGTCGACAAAGGCATCAAGATTCTCAGTAACATTAATATGCTGGTAGCGGTTGGCATATTGCTAGTGGTCTTGTTCGGTGGCCCTACCGCCTATCTATTGCAGGTATTTGTTACGTCGATCGGGGATTATCTATTCCAACTTATCCCAATGTCATTTAAGACATATAGTTATCAAACTTTCGAATGGAATTGGTTTCATGGCTGGACACTGACTTACCTCATCTGGTGGCTGGCATGGGGTCCTTTTGTTGGCATTTTTGTGGCACGAATTAGTCGCGGCCGCACTATAAAAGAGTTTGTGATCTATGTGGTTGGTGTGCCGACACTCGCTTCCATGCTTTGGTTCGCGGCATTCGGTGGCGCCGCAATTCATATTGAAATGTTCGGTGGTGGCGGCATAACAGATAAGGTATTTGCAGATGTTACCGCGGCATTATTCGCATTTTTTGAATATTTTCCGGGCACCTCTATTCTCAACTTTTTATCCGTATGTCTGATTTTTATTTTTCTTGTGACCAGTGCGGATTCCGGAACCTTCGTCATCAGCATGATGACCAGTAACGGAAATCTCAACCCCGTCACCAAATTAAAATTAACCTGGGGTTTGATCATAACGGGCATCACTATCGCGACAATTGTCACGGAAAGCGTTACCGTAGCAAAAGCCATGGCGATAACGGGTGCAATACCTTTCACAGTCATCATCATGCTGCAATTAATCGCCTTCTTTAGAATCGTACGTGACGATCACGTGGTAAAAGAATCCAGCACGAAGGTACGTGAGGTTATGCCGGCGATTTCACAACCCGACGCAGCCGAAGCGACAGCGTAGGGAGAATAATTATGCTTAAAAATTATCTTAAATACATCACGCTAATTTTTGTATCGCTAACGCTCATAAGTTGTAGTGAAGATAAACCAACGATCAAGGTTGGCTCCAAGCAGTTTACTGAAAGCGAAATACTCGCCGACATGATCGCGCAACTCGCTGAAAACGAAGGCATTGCGGTCGAGCGTAAAATTCGCTTTGGTAATACAAATACTGTGTTGGAGGCATTGAAACAGGGAATACTTGACGTGTATCCAGAGTACAACGGCACCAGCCTGACCTTTCTCGGTCAGGCACCCAGTAGCGATGGCGCCAAGACTACTGAGATTGTCAATAAACTGTTTGAGCCATCCGGTTTGCAATTAGCTGGCCATTTGGGCTTTTCCAACGACTATGTCATGGCCATGACTCAGGAACGTGCACAAGAACTCGTTGTTACAAAAATCAGCGATTTGGCTTCCTTGGATGACCCCATCGTTTATTCGATCGATTCCGACTTTCTGGAGCGACCGGCGGACGGTTTACAACAAATGAACCGCCATTACGGTATTAGTAACAGCACGAATATCGCATTCCCCCTGACCTCTGAGGGTAAAGATCAACAGGTCTCCGCGTTACTGGAAGGTAAAGCGGATGTTGCCGAGCTTTATTCTACTGATGGTCAAATTGCAGAGTATGGTTTGGTCATTCTGGAAGACGATCAGAGCTTCTTCCCGGTTTACCATGCCATGCCGCTGGTACGCACTGAAGCATTAACCAATGTGCCTGGCTTTGCCGACGTCTTAAAGAAGCTGGAAGGAATCATCACTGACGATGATATGCAGGCCATGAACAAAGCAGTTGATCTGGATGCGCAGACGCCTGCTTCCGTTGCCACTAATTTTCTAGTTTCAAAAGGCTTACTGCCCGAAGACGCCGGCAGCGACGGCGCCGATAAAATGCTCGTTGCCGCCGACCCCGGAATTGGCAGCAGTAGCACGACAGCTAAAGCCATTAAAGCAGTCCGTGCAGGCTTTGAAGGCAGAGATCTGGAGCTTTCCAATACGGCTACTCCACTGGCTGCGCTGGCCAGCGGAGATGCGCGGGTGGCAATGGTAGGTACTGAGTCATTTTATTCGTTGGGTGACGACGGCCCTGTCGCCAAAGGAACAGCGGAAGCATTTGCCGTATTGGGCTATAAAACCGCGCATTTACTCGGCCTGAGAAATGGCCCAGACTCAATTACCGGAATGTCAAAAATCTCAACTGGCGTCCAAGGTACGGGGTCGGCAATTGTCCTGGAGATGATTTTAAATTCACTGGGTAGCGGTGTTGAAATAGTCAATTCAGATGCCAGTGTAGCCGATCAGGTTGCCGCTATGACGAACGGCGACGTTGATGGTGTCTTCGTCATGGCCGTACAAGGTGATCGTGAAGTAAGTAAAATATTATCGGATGATACATCGGTAAGCCTGATTAGTCTGGATGAGTGGGCTGAGGGTGGTCACGCGGCCAAATTCAGTTTTATTCGCCCGGCAACCATTCCAGCAGAAGCCTATCCCTCGCAATTTTCAAAAGTTGCGAGCATCAGCACACAGTATGTATTGGCCGGCCCGGTCGAACGTATACAGGACGCCGGCGAAGTGGGTCCAGGCACCGCTGGAACGGGTGAAAGTGGCGTTGCACCGATCAGTGCCGATTCGGTTACCGCCATTCGAGAAGCATTGGGTGTCGCTGAGGTAATAGATCCAGCGGTGCCGAAACATGCATCGCTGGTACCGAGTATCGAAGTTGTCGATAAATCGCTACCCTTTGATATTCATGTCTCAGTTGTGAATATACTGATGGTCGTGTTTTCTGTCTGGATAATTTATTTGGTCTTTTTGCCCACGCCGCGCCGGTTTACGCTGCCGGACGATGATGAATAATTCCTGAGACATTCTACGGAGAATATTAATATGAATAACTATTTAGCTGCCATAGACTTGGCCGACGAACAATCTTGGGAAAGCGTCATTAGCAAGACTGTTGGCATGGCTACGGGCATTGATGGCGCCAAGATATACTTGATGACAGTGATATCAGGAATCGTATCCGGGATAGATCAGCGATACGCTATACGAGGCGAAATGCATGGCTCGGGCGACTACCCGATGCAGGAATGGAAAGACGAGGCCGCTGACAAATTAAGGGAAATTGCCAGCAAGCACATCCCTAAGGAAATGCAGGCTGGCGTAATTGTTGAAAATGGAACCGTTTATAAAGAGATCGTTGAAGCTGCAAAAGATCTGGACATCGATCAAATTGTAATGGGTGCCCACCGCCCGTCACTCGCCGATTTCCTGCTCGGCCCAAATTCAGCAAGAGTCGCACGACACGCGGGATGTACCGTCACCGTCGTCAGGGATTAGCCATCAGATATCAGCTATCGGCGGCCGGTATTGATTTCGAAATATCTTTTCTAGTCGCTGATAGCTAAATGCGTATTCTGTATGGTAGGGCGGAACGCGTTCCGCCGAATAGATATGACATTCCTTTTGCATTTCCCATTTTCCTTGGCAGTCAATCCAGGAAAACATCGCGGCGCGAGCGCCGCTCCCACAAGATTATCTAAACTCCTCCCATCGCTTTCTGCGTAATCCATTGCACCCTACCACCTGCATATTGGAGGGTAACGAGAAATTACTTTCTTGCCACCAAACCATAGTTACTTTTAACAATCCAACGCGTTATTACGCTCCCACTGGGAGATCTCGGCTTTAAAGCTGTTCCATTCCTGCATTTTTAGTTTGCAGTAACTGTCAATAAGCTCATCGCCTAAGCCGGCGCGCAGTACCTTGCATTTTTCCGTTAATCGGATGGCATCGAGTAGATTCAATGGCAGTTTTTTAACGCCTTTTGCTTTGTGACCATCCGTATACATATTGATATCCAGGCGCTTGCCCGGGTCGCGTTTATTGGCAATGCCATCGAGGCCCGCCGCGAGCACTCCCGCTTGCATTAAATAGGGATTGGCTGCGCCATCCATCAAACGCAGTTCGAAACGCCCGGGATCGGGAATACGCACCATGTGAGTACGGTTGTTTCCACCGTAACTTACGGTATTAGGCGACCAGGTGGCGCCGGACGATGTTACCGGCGCATTAATTCTTTTATAACTGTTTACAGTCGGATTGAAGATGGAACACAACTCCTCGGCACTATACAAAACCCCGCCGAGAAAATTATAAGCCAGTTTCGACAATCCCATTTCATCCGTCGAATGCGAGAAGTGATTTTTCTTTCCGGTCTTATCCCAAAGCGATACATGCGCATGACAACCGTTTCCGGTCAAATGAGCAAAAGGCTTGGGCATGAATGTGGCGCGTAAACCGTGTTTTTCCGCAATAGATTTGACCATGTATTTAAAGAACACATGGCGATCAGCCGTCAACAATGCATCGTTGTAGTCCCAGTTCATCTCGAACTGGCCGTTAGCGTCTTCGTGATCGTTTTGGTACGGCCCCCAGCCCAGTTCAATCATACAATCACATATTTCGCTGATTACATCATAACGCCGCATCAACGCTGACTGGTCGTAACATGGTTTTTCCTGCGTGTCGTTTTCATCGGAAATTGCACTGCCATCGGGGCTGATAAGGAAATATTCACACTCAACTCCTGTTTTCATGTGATAATTTTTGTTTGCGGCTTTTTCCAGTTGGCGTTTCAAGGCCACCCGTGGCGAGGCCTCTACTTCTTTTCCGTCCATCCGCAAATCCGATGCCAGCCAGCCGACCTCAGGTTTCCACGGCAATTGAATCAGGCTATCCGGATCGGGAACACCAAACATATCGGGATGTGCCGGTGTCATGTCCAGCCAGGCTGCAAAACCGGCGAATCCGGCGCCATCCTTTTGCATATCCTTGATTGCTCGTGCAGGCACCAGCTTGGCGCGCAATACACCAAACAAATCGACAAAACTGATTAAAAAATATTTGATCTTCTTTTCTTTTGCTACTTTAGCGAGATCAACTGCCATGGTGTTCCTCCAGAATTTTATTAAAAAAGATTTCTACTTGTGGTGAGTATAACTTACAGGCTTTGACCAGGAATCCAATCGGTTCCCGCCAAGGGTATTTTCGCCATCGCCGCCGCTTCGATAGTCAGCGCCGCCATGTCTTCCGGCTCCAGGTTATGTACATGCGATTTACCGCATGCCCGAGCAATCGTTTGCAGTTCGAGTGTCATGACCGAAACATAGTTGCGTAACCAGCGTGCGCCCTGTTCCGGTCGCAGCCGCGCTTCCAGCTCAGGCTCCTGAGTGGTCACACCAACCGGACAACGCCCGGTGTGACAGTGATGACAACAACCCGGTACAGTTCCGAGCTTGTGATAATCTTCGACAAAGATGGGTTTGTTACAACCCATAGCCACCATGGCCGCACTGCCGATAGACACGGCGTCCGCACCCAAAGCGAGCGCCTTAGCCGTATCCGCGCCGTTTCGAATACCACCGGATACGATAAGCTGCACTTTGCGATGCATGCCGAGTTCCTGCAATGCTTCAACCGCGATGCGCACGGCGGGTAAGGTCGGAATACCGACATGCTCAATAAAAATATCCTGTGTAGCCGCGGTTCCGCCCTGCATACCATCCAGAACAATGGCATCCGCACCTGCTTTTACCGACAACTGCACATCGTATTTTGTACGCGTCGCACCAATCTTGATATAAATAGGAATCTGCCAGTCGGTGATTTCACGAAGTTCCTGAATCTTGATCTCAAGATCGTCCGGTCCGGTCCAATCGGGGTGGCGACACGCACTGCGCTGATCGATTCCCTCAGGCAATGTGCGCATTCCAGCGACGCGTTCATTAATCTTTTGCCCGAGCAACATACCGCCGCCACCGGGTTTCGCGCCCTGCCCAACCACGACTTCCAACGCATCGGCGCGGCGCACATCGTCCGGGTTCAAACCGTAACGCGACGGCAATACTTGATAGACCAATATCTTGGAAGAGTTTCGTTCTTCATCGGTCATGCCACCGTCACCCGTCGTCGTACTCGTGCCAAGCTCTGTTGCCGCGCGGCCAAGAGATTCCTTTGCATGAGCACCCAATGCACCGAAACTCATGCCCGCGAAAGTAATCGGCACTTTTAATTCAATTGGTTTTTTCGCAAAGCGTGTACCGATAGTGACACCGGTATCGCATTTTTCCCTGTAACCTTCCAAAGGATAACGCGACATCGACGCGCCGAGAAAAACAAGGTCGTCGAATGAAGGTAACCCGCGTTTAGCGCCAAAGCCACGAATCTCGTATACACCGGTATCCGCCGCGCGATGAATTTCAGACAACACGTGTTGTGGGAAAGTCGCCGACGGACGCAATGCACGCTCGTCGAATTCGACTGATGATTCAGATTTTGTATTGGATTCAGTCACAAAAATCAGTACCTAACGGGGTTCAATAACGGTCCGCATGATCGACATCAAAGTTATACAGCTTCCTTGCCGAACCATAACGTTTGAAGTCGTTTGGATTCGCGTCAATTTGCGCCTTGGCTAATAGTTCTTTCAACAACTCTAAATGCTCCGGTCGCATTTCTTTTTCTATGCAGTCTGCCCCACGACTGTCTATATCTCCGCGTACATACAACCGCGCTTCGTAAATCGAATCGCCCAGGTGATGACCGGCGTCACCACAAACGACTAGGTTACCTGCCTGTGCCATGAATGCACTCATGTGCCCTACCGAACCGCCGACGACGATATCCACACCTTTCATTGAAATACCACAACGTGCGCTGGCGTTTCCCTCGATCACCAACATGCCGCCGTGAGCGGACGCACCGGCGTATTGCGACGCATTTCCCTTCACCCGTACCAGGCCCGACATCATGTTTTCAGCTACCGCGGGACCGGCGTTACCGTTGATAGTCACTTTTGCCAGTTTGTTCATACCGGCGCAGTAATAACCGACGTGTCCATCGATTTGTACGTTTGTGGCCACCGTCATGCCAACGGCTAGTGCGTGTTTGCCGTTGGGATGGGCGATGCTTATCGCATCGTCGCTTTGTCCGGTCAGATCGTGTAAATGCTGGTTAACTTCGCGAACACTGACGCTATTTAAATCCATGTTACTCTTTCAGTGCCTGTGCCAGCTATAAATTTTCGCCGGTTCCGGCTCCCAAATTCTTGCATTCTCCACGCCGGGCAGATGGGAAATAGCACGAAACTCTGAAGCCATCGCCACCCAGTCATCGGTTTCAGCCAACACTGCCGGTTTACAAGCGATCGGGTCGCGCAACACGGCAAAGCCATCACTACTGCCGATAGCGAACGTGTAAAACCCGTCGAGATCGACAATTGCGCTTTCCAATGCTTCATCCAGCGTCGCGCCTTCGCGCATGCGCCACATTAGATAACCCGCGGCCACTTCGCTATCGTTATCGGTCTGGAATTCGATGCCTTCGCTTTTCAATTTTTCGCGCAAACGATTGTGATTGGATAACGAGCCGTTGTGCACCAGACACAAATCACGACCTGTCGAAAAAGGATGCGAGTGCTCAGTGGTCACCGCGCTTTCCGTCGCCATACGCGTATGACCGAGAGCATGCGTTCCCGTCATGGTGTTAAGTTCGAATCGCCGAATCACTTCATCCGGCAAACCCTTTTCTTTGAAAATTTCGATGTTGGTACCGGAGCTGGTCACACCCAGATCAGGGTGCTCCTGCTTTAACCAATCGAAAACAGCGTCGGGTTGCGCAGGCGCCAATAATACCGCGTGGTTTGCGTGGACATCGCCGCCGGCGTCGCTGCCAAATTGTTGCTTGATACCTGCAATCAAATTATCCCATCGATAGCCGGGATCGTGACTTAACACCGTCACTTTACTGAATCCTTCCGCGACCGGCTCATAATAAATTGCGAACCCTGCGCTGTCCGGACCGCGTTCTGTCATCTCCATCAGCATGTCCGATAACATCGCGCCAAGGCGACTTTCCAGTTCAGGATTCTTTGTATATAAACCGACAATTCCGCACATGTTTTGTGACTCAATAAGAGATCAAAATATGACCGCAAAGTATAGATAGCATTGTTGTCAATTTCAACTGTAGTTAAAATTATTTTCCTGTCAGTAAAATTGTTAAATGCCTTATTTACCGGCATTAGTGACCCGTAACATTTCGTTTCCACCCTGCTGGAATTCGTAATTCACCTTAACGCGATCGACCTGAAAACCTTCAATACGTAATGCCATGGTCACCAGCTGCAAATGTGGCGAAAGGTCCCCGCGCAGATCGAGCAATGGAAACACCCGAACATCTCTTGCCACACGCAGCATTTCCCTGAGCGCTTGAAGATGTAATTCCCCGGGAATCTGTTCCGAATACAAAAACAGAAAATGCGAACAAAGAGCGATGTCAAAACTTTGATCGGAGAAAGGTAGTTCCGGCAAGACAGCATTTACATAACGACCCTGCTCCAATCCTGCACCATAGTTAGATAAAAATAAAATCATTGCTTGGAGCCTGGTTTCAACAACTTCATCCGGCGATGCAAACTGTGTCCAAATAAAACGCTCCTTGTTTGCATGCAACTGCTCGCTAATTACTGACGATGTTTCATTAATGCGTTGTCGAATCTGATCAGAGCTAAACTGGTAAAGCGGATCAACAGAGACAACCGAACCACCTTTTTGCGTCAACTCATAGTTAAAGCTGGCAGGCCCATCGCCGCAACCCAGTATCTTTTTATCGAGGTCAACATCGGTCAACGAAAACATACATACGTATTCATCAAACGAACGGCCCCATGGCACAACTTCTTCAAGTCTGAAATCAGCCATGCAACGTGAATTTAACCCGCTGCGGATGGCTGCACTATCACGGACAATAATCGAACCGGTAACTTAAGAAGCTTTTCCGGGCCATGCGGTGCATCAGAATCGAAATACAATGAATCCCCAGTTTTGAGGCGATAGGTTTTGTCGCCATGCCGATAGACAACCTCGCCTTCCAGCATATAGATAAATTCCACACCATCGTGCTGAAACAAGGGAAATACATCAGATTTTTCCGTCAGCGAAACCAGATACGGCTCCACTTTTAGCCGCCCGCCTACCGAATGACCCAGTAATTGATACTGATGCCCAGCACGTGTTCCACGACGCTCGATTGTCAATCCCTTCCCGGCGCGGACAAACGTAGCTTCGCGTTCCTCTTCATAAGAACGAAAAAATGAAGTCACTGGAACGTTCAGTGCGTTCGACAAGGCGCGCAGGGTTGCCAACGACGGTGATGTCAAGCCGTTTTCGACCTTGGACAACATACCGGGCGATAAACCTGTTTGTTTTGCCAGATCGACGACGGTCATATGATTTTGATTGCGAAACTCGCGTACCTGCCTGCCAATGGAAAGCTCCAGAGCGTTCTCCTGCGGCTGAACGTGCGCTGGGTCGCCTGTTACTTTCGTATTTTTTCGCTTCTTTGATCTTTTCTTTTTCATCGCCTTTGTCTTACTACTCCTGTTCCGGGTAGTATCACATAAAGCCAAATCGGCGTCTGGTCTCGTCACCCGGATTCGCGTTAGACTTGTTAATTGAATATTCAAGACAGTTTAGGAGAGCGCCAGCATGAACAAGACATTCGCCGCCGCCTGCGTACAAAATTGTGCCAGCTACAACATGGTTGAAAGCATCGAACAAGCGGTCGATCTGACCAAAGACGCCGCCGATCAAGGCGCCGACTTGATCTGCCTGCCGGAATTTTTTTCCTGCCTCAGCAAAGACCAAAATGGGTTGCATGTCCAACCCCATGATGAAGATTCGCATCCGGCTTTGCCGCGATTCAAAACGATGGCAAAAGACCTGAACAGTTGGATTCTGCTCGGTTCGCTAGCTATCTATGAAGACAGTGATACACGCAATCGATCTTACCTGATCAACAACATGGGCGAGGTCACGGCAAGATACGACAAGATTCATATGTTCGACGTGAATCTGGCTGATGGCGAAGTTTACAAAGAATCGGATTTATTCAAGCCTGGTGAAGCGGCGGTTGTCACCGATACACCGTGGACAAAACTCGGCATGACGGTTTGCTATGACCTGAGATTTGCCTATCTTTATCGAACACTGGCACAGGCCGGCGCAAGCATACTCACCTGCCCCGCTGCATTTACCAAAACCACCGGCGAAGCACACTGGCACGTATTGTTACGTGCGCGCGCCATTGAAACCGGCAGCTATGTCATCGCACCGTGCCAGAACGGCAGTCATGGTGACGCCAAGACATACGGTCATTCGCTGATAATTGATCCCTGGGGCGAAGTGCTTGCCGATGGTGGCGAAAATTCTGGTGTTATCTGCGCCGAAATCGATGTCGCCAATGTCGAGAAAGCACGTCGCATGATTCCAGCACTGCAACATGATCGTGATTATTCTTTGCAAGATTATCGTGCTTCAACTATGGAAAACGCTGCTTAGTGTCGGCACAATGCGATTCAACTGGTGGGTTCTGGTTTTAACGCAGCTACCATTCGAAAATTGCTCGAAATCGAGAGGTAAAATCAAATACGCTTGTTGGAGTGGCGTCCTCGCCACGAGGGTCACTCGCGCTCGGTTGAACTTCTTATCGCCGCGAGGCGCGCCTCCTTCAACCGTTAATAAAGCCCTTATCGTTCCCCGAAAGACAGATAATTACTTATTAATCGGTACCACCAGGACGAACCGCCTTATGTTTTTAATTTAACGAAAGTACTGGCCGATAGCCGAACACAGATAACTAACAGCCCGTTCATCTCATCCGTACAAATATTCCCGACCGGACTTTTGGGTCGAGCCAGGTGGATTTAGGCGGCATGACTTCATCAGCATCCGCGACGGCCATAAGCTCTTGAATCGACGTACGATAACAACAGAACGCGATGGCCCAGCCTTCATCTATTTTTTTATGTATTGCAGCAACACCGGCTGCGCCGGGAATATTGGCCAGTCGCGAATCCGTTCGCGCATCATGAATACCGAAAATAGGTTGCAGAATTTGCTTTTGCAGAATCGAGACATCCAGTGAATCAACCGGATCGCCCGAAACAAAAAATTCCGGCTTCAATTTCAGGCGATACCAGTCGCCTTCCACGAGCATTGTAAACTCCCGGGGTGCTTTCGGTTCCTGTGCGCCCGGTAGCTTCTCGACCAGGAAATCTTTTTCAATTGCGCGTATAACAGTAGACACATCGTGGCCATTCAAGTCCTTCACGCAACGATGCCAGGGAAGAATACGCAAGGAATTATCCGCAAACATCGCGACCAGCAAAAAATTAAACGGCTCCTTGCCGGAATAATCTGGGTGACGCGCGCGGCATTTAACCGCATATCGCAAACCGGACGCGGCGCGGTGGTGACCATCGGTCAAATAAGTTTCTGGAATTCTGGCGAACAACTCAACCAACCGTTGCTGTGCGTCTTCATCTTCAACGCGCCACAAACTCTGCGACAATCCATCGTCCATCGTAAAATCCAAATCCGGTTTTGCTTTGGTTAGGGAAGAAACCAACGCAGTAATTTCCGCATCTTCTTTATATGCCACGCAAACCGGACTCGAACTGGCACCGACAACTTCATGATAACGGGTTAAATTATCTTCGTGATCGTTGCGTGTGTGTTCGTGTTTTTTCAATAAACCATGCGCGTAATCGTCAATCGGAACTTCCGCCACTACGCCAGTTTGCTCATGACCGTCTGCTGCCAGTCGGTACAAATACAAACTCGGTCTTGCGGTTTCAACAAACGTGCCGTTTTTTAGTAGCTCCTGCAGTTTATCTGCATTACCGTACAATACTTCATCGACAGTCTTGGAACCATCTTCATACTCTTCTGTTGTACGCATGGTATTGATGTAATTATTCGCATGCTTTTGAGCAAACTCCCGCCGTTGCGCCGGCGTTAGCTGGTCATAAGGCGGCGTCACCACCTCTGTCGCATGTGCCGGCGATACCAGATAACCGTTAAACGGAAAAATTTCCGGCATGGGAACTATCCGTTGGAAGACTGGAAATCTTGCATGAATGTCGCCAACGCCTGCACACCTTCTATCGGCATGGCGTTGTAAATACTGGCCCGGCAACCACCAACGCTGCGATGACCTTTCAAGTTAAGGAATTCATTCGCGGCGGATTCGGACAGGAATTTTTTCTCCAGGTCTTCATTCGGCAAACGAAAGACAACATTCATATGCGACCGGCTGGCGACCTCGACCGGACAATTGAAATAACCACCGCTATTGTCGATCACGTTATACAACAAACCCGATTTGTCAGCCGCTTCCTGCTCGATAACGGCAAGACCGCCCTTAGCTTTCATCCACTTCAACACCTTGCCCAGCATGTAAATAACAAAAACGGGCGGCGTATTGAATAATGATTGCTTGGATTGATGAATGTCGTAGCGTAAATAACGTGCAATATTTTGATTGCATTCTTCCAGTATCGATTTGCGCACAAAAACGATTGCCGCACCGGACGGACCCAGATTCTTCTGCACCCCACCGTAAATCAAATCAAACTTCTCCCAGGGAATCGCTCGCGACAAGTAGTCTGACGACATATCAGCCACCAAAGGCATATCGACTTCAGGCCAATCCGCGAAACGAACACCGCCGATAGTTTCGTTCGAAGTAATATGCAGGTAACGCGTATTGTTCTGCAATTCGATTTCACTGGTTGTCGGCATGCGTGTATAACTTCCGTCCGCGCCATCCCATGCCGTATAAATGTCACCGTAGTGTTGCCCGTCGTTGATGGCGCCCTTGGCCCATGAACCCGAGTTGACGTACCCGGCACGTTGGCCCGGATGCAGCAAATTCATCGGCACCATGGCAAACTGCAGATGCGCGCCGCCACCAATAAATAGAACGTCAAACTCATCCGGCGCGCCAAACACCTCCAACGCCAGGCTCATCGCTTCCTGATGCACAGCGTCGTAATCCTTACTGCGATGGCTCATTTCAATCAACGACATGCCGCTGCCGTGATAGTCAACAAATTCGTCTTGCGCCTCCTGCAACACTTCCAACGGCAAAGTGCAAGGACCGGCACAAAAATTGTAAACGCGTTTGCTCATTCATTACTCCAAATTATTGATGAATTGATCCGCGTTCCAGCCGCGGTTTCGAAACAGAACAAAATCAACCAACCTCATTGACGCAATTTAAAACCGTACCATCAAGATAGGCGTCGATGATTTCGATCACGCCCTCAGCCACTGCATTTTGCGCCTGGGTGGTTGATGCACCGATATGGTGGGTGCCGTAGACATTAGGATGTTTGGCCAGAATCGAATCGAAATCCGCCTGACCGGAACCAGGTTCATCCGCATACACATCCAGCCCGGCGCGAATACCTTTTTCATCCATCGCCGCGATAAGTGCAGCCTCATCTACCACATCGCCACGCGAGGCATTAAGCAATATCGAACCCGGCTTCATTCTGGACAGAAACGCCTGATTCACCATGCCCTTGGTATCTTCCGAAGCCGGCACATGCAAGCTGATAATGTCACAGGTCTCAATCATTGCATCCAGGTCGACAACAAACTGAACACCGAGATCATTTAAACGTTGTTGTAATTCGGCAGAACGACCGGGTTTTTGGATGGCAATGATGTCAATGCCGAATGCGCGTGCGCGTTCGATTACAGCAAGACCGATAGCACCCAAACCCACCACGCCCATTTTGCGTCCGAACAGTCCATGTGCCTCGGAATAGGTTTTCTTGTTCCATTTACCATCGCGCAACTCCGCGACATTGTCCGGAATACGCCGGTCAATGGCGAGTAATAGCCCCATGACCAATTCAGCGACCGCTACGGCGTTCTTGCCGGGGACGTTGCATACACTAACGCCGTTTTCTGCCGCCACGGCTTTATCAATAGTATTAGTACCTGCACCCGCGCGTATGACGAGTTTTAAATCTGCACCCGCGCCAATGGTGTCGGCGTTAACTTTCGTGCTACGCACTACCAAAGCCTCATGGCTGGGTACGGCGGCGGCAAGGTCGTCTGCCGACAAATCCGGCTGGTAGACGCATTCATGACCGCGCTGCATTAGCGTTTGCATATATGCATCGGGGAATTTATCGGCAAACAGTATTTTCATTTTTAAACTATCGGTGAGTGGACATTTACTCTATTATTCCTGCAATCCGTAACCGGCACAGAATTGGTTATTATCTGCCGAATCATTCGGCGGCCTAAAGATAGTTTAATGTGCGCCCGGCGACAAGTCGTGAAGCTACGTTTACGGCAGTAAATTCGCGCTCAGGGTGTTGTATGTCGTAAGTTTTGGGACTGTGGCACAGGAACACTTACTGTATCGATCATAATTATTTATGATGCAGCCATGTTTGTGGACGATGTCAGATTTTATCCCTGGTGGTGGGAGGCGGCGCCACGCTGTAACGAGTGTGATGCGAGCTTACCCGCCAAAACCGATGTTGTAATTGTTGGCGCCGGGTTCACCGGGCTGTCCGCCACCCTGACCCTGACTCACGCGGGTCGTGAGGTGGTTGTACTCGACGCACAAGACGCCGGATTCGGTGCCAGCACACGCAACGGTGGGCAAGTGGGTCCGGGCAATCAAAAATTTTCAGTGGCAGAGCTGACCCAACGTTTTGGTGAGCGCAAAGCCAAAGCATTGATGCAGGAAGGCAACGCTATGCTCGACTATGTTAAAGCTCTCATCGATCGGGAGAATATCCAATGTCACTTTAAGCAAGTGGGACGATTTCGCGGTGCATGGCGACCAGCGCACTACGACAACATGGCGCGCGCGCTCGAATCAATGCACAAGTTTATCGGTACGGAATTTTTCATGGTGCCGAAATCCGAACAACATACGGAAATCGGCAGCGATTTTTATCATGGCGGTTCGGTATTACCAAATGATGCCAGCCTGCACCCCGGTTTGTATCACCAGGGGTTGCTGGATCGCGTGCAACAAGCTGGCGCAACGGTTCTGCCCTTCGCCCCGGTCTTGAATATCGAATCGAGCACTGCGGGTCTGAATATTAAAACGCCAAAGGGAATAATAAAAACAGATGATTGTATTGTCGCGACTAACGGTTATACATCGCGTGCGTCGCGCTGGCATTATCTGCGCATTGTGCCCGTCGGCAGCGCCATCATCGCGACAGAAGAAATAGAACCACAACTCATGACCGAACTCATGCCAAAGCAACGCGTAATGGGCGAAACCCGGCGTGTGTTTAACTACTACCGATCATCGCCCGATGGCAAACGTATTTTAATGGGCGGGCGTTATGGTTACGGCAACCAAAACAACACGCGCTGCTTTACGCATTTATACGAAGACATGATACGTCTGTTTCCACAACTCAAAGAGACAAAAGTAACGCACTGCTGGTCAGGCAAGCTCGGCTACACCTTCGACGGCCACCCACACCTCGGCAAACACGATAGCATTCACTACGCAATGGGCTACTGTGGCACCGGCGTTTCACGCTCAACCTACTTTGGCCACAAGATTGCATTGAAAGTATTAAAACGATCCGGACGGTGCAACCCCATTCGACGATATTGATTTCAGGTCGCACAGGTTTTACTCAGGTTCACCTTGGATGGTGCCACTATTCGAAACTTGGGAAACGATTTCGTGATGCGACGAATATGTAAAATCGTGAATTATGTATAAAATAATTGCCCGGTTGGGCGCGGTACGTCACGCAGAAGGAAGGTGATTAAACTAACGAAAGTACGTGATCAGTTACAGCTTACGCTAACCTGCTTTATGTACACTGAAACGCCGGTTTCTCGTGACGGCTATGCACCATCTTGATACGATACCTTGGACAACTCAGAGTTGATGGGTGTCCTGCCGAGAAAAACGATAACCAATAAAGGAGACTGAATATGAAACACTCAATGTCAATTGCCACACTGATTCCAATACTGTTGGCTGGCTGTGGCGATACCGAAACACCACAAAATCAACTAACCCATTCTAGCCCTGTCACTGTGATTTCCTCCGCTGCGGCGAGCGACACAATGGCGAGTGCAACAGTGGCGGGTCAGACTTTTACTATTCCATACAATCACCAGTGCAATGCCGTCGGCAACAGCGCGTTTGGGTTACTATTCAGCGAGAATTCTGATCTTGAAACGCCGCCTAGCCTGCATGCGATTGGTTTTCAAGATGAAGGACGTGTTACGCTGATTGCTCCTGACGGCCGGCGCTTTTTCTACAAAGGAAAACTTCAAAGAGATGGCAAGCGATTTTCCTATTCCGGTATTATGGAAGAACACAGTGGTCAGACGGATGGCAATGTAGTTGGGGAGGTTCAGGGGTCGTTTCAAGCGCAGTGCTAATTCCTAAAACCTGCCAACTCGCGAAAGGCGTATCTTTGGCGGGATGCAACGAGTCGCGCCAAAAAGTATCGAATGTCAGATAGAATACCTCGAACGGTGCGGTTCGCCAACTCACCGTATCCTACTGCAACTGATTTTCCTTTCGACGATTAAATTAGATATTACATGAATGTCAGATTCAGACACCGAAATCAAATTCGCAAAACTGGAACTCAAAAAAGCGTTTGGGGAATTACGGCAATTTGAAGGGAAGAACACCGATCCGCCTTATTGTACATTTTGCAGTAGGGGGAAAGGCCAATACACGTGCTGTGTTGAAGGTCGTTCGAATGTGTTCATATGTAATTACTGCGTGATGGAGGCCTATCAACTGGTGATCGAGAACATAAACGATGGAATTGAATAACTTTTTCCACAACATTCGAAACTATAAGTCCTCGCAGGGTCCGATGAGAAACAAATTGCATCTGTGGGGTAAACATTGGTTTTGGATGCATAAAGCATCTCGAATGATGCGGTTCCCCAGCTTACCGCATCCTACTGCCACTGTGGCTGAAAATAGTGTGCGTTCCAGATTAAATCTTCCGCTACGCCTTGCACCAATTTGTAGTAACCATAAAACCCATAATCGCGACATCGGGCAAAACGCTGCCAAGGGTGATCACGATAACGAATACTGTTCCAGTTCTCGTCGAACGATCGAGCAAAAGAAGATTAACAATAGCATGCGCCGGGGTGTTCATCGTTCCGGCACCGGCTTCCAGCTTAGAAAGATCATGACCATGACAAATTCGAGAACACAATAGGCCAGCGCTTCAAAACCGGGCATACCATCTATGATAAATGAGTAAAGCCGTGTCAGTACGACGCATATCAGCAAAACGGCAAGCGCTCGAATCAACGAATTGAAACGATTGATATCGGTGAGACAAAACAATGCGATCAAACCTAAGCCCACCATCATTGCATGCAAAACCCGAATTTGATGAACGGACTCGACAGACAAAAACGATACGTCATACCACTTGACCGAAATGGGAATTAGCTGCATTAAACCCGGAACGACGAGACCAAATCCGAGCACGAGTAACGCGATTCGCACAGCAACCCCCTTTGAAGGTGCGCCGCGCATGGATTAGCGGGAACCGCTTTCTAGCGGAATACCGTTGTCGATTGACGCATCACGAAGCCTGCGCAAAGGTATTACAGTCCGCTAACTCGCCGGACTGCAATCCGTTAAGAAACCATTGCTGACGTTGCTCGGATGTACCATGAGTAAACGACTCCGGGTGTACCCCGCGACCGGACATTTTTTGCAAGCGATCATCGCCGACCGCAGCAGCCGCACCCAGACCTTCTTGAATATCGCCTTGCTCCAATATCTGTCTTTGTTTGTGTGCATGGTGCGCCCAGACACCAGCAAAACAGTCTGCCTGCAATTCCGTCATGACGGACAAGGCATTAGATTCCGTGCGACTCACTTGCATTTGCAGCTCGCGCACGGCACGCGATGCACCAATCAGATTTTGCACGTGATGACCGATCTCGTGCGCTATCACATACGCAACAGAAAAGTCACCCTGCGCTCCAAGCTTTTTCAGTTCGTGCAGAAATTCCAAATCAAGATATACCTTGTAATCGCCAGGGCAATAAAACGGCCCCGCTGCGGAAGAATTAGTGCCACACGCGGATTGCACCATACCGGAATACAACACCATTTTGGGAGCCTGATATTTCTTGCCGGCGGTTTGAAAAATAGAATTCCAGGTATCTTCAGTATCCGCAAGAACAACAGATGCGAAATCTGCAGCGGCGTTGTATTGGCCGTTTTGCTGGGTCGATTGTTGTGGCTCACTTTGCTTCCCGCCACCTAAAATTCCGCTGACCAGATTCGGGTCGACACCAAACACCATTGCAGCAACAACGGCAAGAATGCCTACTCCGCCTCCCACAGCCGCACCGCGCCCCATGCGCATGCCGCGCCGGTCTTCGATATTGCTGCTACGTCTGCCTTTTTTCCAACGCATATTTTCTACCTACTATTCTTAAACCTATAGTTATTTTATCACGACGCAGCATGCGCTTCCGATGAAGGCGCAACCTGCACAGCGCAATATTTAAACTCCGGAATCTTGCCAAACGGATCCAGTGCTTCATTAGTTAAAATGTTGGCCGCTGCTTCGTGATAACAAAACGGGATGAATACATCGCCACGACGCAAGCCGGAATCCATGCGCACGGATGCGGCGATAGAACCGCGTCGTGAACTGACGGTAATCGCATCACCCTCGTCAACTCCGATTTGTTCGACATCATCCGGGTGCATGGCGATAACCGGCACCGGTTCGATAGCGTCGAGAATACTGGCACGTCGTGTCATGGCCCCAGTATGCCAATGTTCAAGCTGCCGACCCGTAATTAGCACAAATGGATACTCATTATCCGGTTTTTCGTCCGCGCTGATTACTCGCGCCGGCACCAAACGCGCCTTACCACTAGCGGTGGGGAAATCGTCAACAAACACGACGGGCTGTCCGGGGTCGTCAGCCGTCGCGCAAGGATAAGTTACCGAGTCATTCTGGTTTAGACGCTGCCAACTAATGCCGGTAATACTGGGCATGGCCTGACGCATTTCTTCATACGCATCAGCCGTACAGGTGTAGTTCCAGTCCAAACCGAGACGCCGCGCAATCTCTTGAATAATCCACAAGTCCTGACGTGCATCGCCCGGCACGTCGATTGCCTTGCGCCCCAACTGCACACGACGATCCGTATTTGTCACGGTGCCGTCTTTTTCCGGCCATGCGGATGCCGGTAAAACCACATCAGCGAATGCTGCCGTCTCGGTTAAAAACAAATCCTGCACCACAAGATGATCTAAAGTCGCCAACGCCTCGCGTGCATGCGTCAAATTCGGATCGGACATGGCCGGGTTTTCACCCATGATATACATGCCATGCAGATTACCGTCCAGTATCGCATGCATTATCTCAACGACGGTTAATCCGGGCTTATCATCCAGATCAGCGCCCCAAAATTTCTCGAAATGCGCATTCGCTTGTTCGTTATCCACACGACGGTAGTCCGGAAACATCATCGGTATCAAACCAGCATCGGAAGCACCCTGTACGTTATTTTGTCCACGCAACGGATGCAGCCCGGTACCCGGTCGGCCAACTTGTCCAGTAATCATGGACAGAGTGATTAAGCAACGCGCGTTGTCCGTGCCGTGAATGTGCTGGGAAATACCCATACCCCAAAAAATGATCGAGCTTTTCGATGTCGCATAGATTCGTGCTACTTCACGCAGCTTCTGCGCGGAAATACCACACACCGATTCCATCGCTTCAGGGGAATACTCCTGCACGTTTTTTTCTACCAGCGCGAAGTCTTCCGTGCGGTTTTCAATAAACTCTTTATCGGCCAGCCCTTCTTCAATGATGGTGTAAATCATGGCGTTTAACATCGCGACATCAGTGTCAGCGTTAAACTGCAGAAAGTGTGCCGCATGACGCGACAAATCTGAACGACGCGGGTCCATCACAATAAGTGTCGCGCCCGCTTTGGCGGCGTTCTTCATAAATGTCGCCGCGACCGGATGATTGCTGGTTGGGTTTGCACCAATGACAACGATCACTTCGGCTTCGGCGACATCCGATACCTGATTAGATACCGCGCCGGAACCAATACCTTCCAGCAACGCGGCAACAGACGACGCGTGACATAATCGCGTACAGTGATCGACATTGTTGGTGCCGAAACCGGTGCGCACCAGTTTTTGAAACAAATAGGCTTCTTCGTTACTACCCTTGGCGGAACCAAAACCTGCCAAAGCGCTACCGCCCTTTTCGTCGCGTATCTTACCCAAGCCGCCGGCGGCCAGATCCAGTGCTTCTTCCCAGGTCGCTTCGCGAAACATTTTCAACGGGTCGGAAGGATCAAAATATTCGTTCATGCCTTTCGGAATGCCTTCTTTTCGAATCAACGGCGTCGTTAATCGTTCAGGGTGGTTGACGTAGTCAAATCCGTAACGTCCTTTTACGCACAGACGACCTTCATTAGCCGGCCCGTCACGGCCTTCCACGTGAATGATTTTGTTGTCCTTGATGTTGTAAGTCAGCAAACAACCGACGCCACAATAGGGGCAAACCGAATCAACGGTTTTATCCGGTTGCACCAAGCCAACATTGTTCGCCGGCATGAGTGCACCCGTCGGACAGGCCTGCACGCATTCGCCGCAGCCGACACAGGAACTGTCACCCATCGGATCGGCCAGGTCAAAAACTATTTCGGCAAGGTGTCCGCGTTGAGCAAAACCGATCACATCGTTGACCTGTTCTTCACGGCAGGCGCGCAAACACCGTGTACATTGAATACAGGCGTCGAGATTGACTGAAATCGCTGCATGAGAAACATCGCGCTCAGACTGGTGTCGCGCTTCAAAACGCGACTTTCCTAAATCAAGATGTTTCGCCCATTGATCGAGTTCGGAATCCAGCGTGTATTCGGTGTCGACAACATCCGACTTTAATAATTCAAGCGCCAGCTTTTGCGATTTACGCGCGCGATCATTCTCACTGTGCACGACCATGCCTTCGCTCGGTGTGCGGCAACAGGATGGCGCTAACACTCGTTCGCCTTCGATCTCCACCATACAGGCGCGGCAGTTACCGTCTGCACGCAAACCGTCTTTATAACAAAGATGCGGAATCTCGACGCCTTGCCGTTTGGCCGCCTGTAATATGGTTTCGCCTTCGAGTGCTTCGAAGGGTTTGTCATTCAGGGTAAAGGAGATTGTGTTTACTGCTTCTTGTGCAAGCGCTGCCATTTTGTTTTTCTCCAGAATTTAATCGTTCTGATCTTTTTGCTAACTGATCTCGTCAGGAAAATATTTCGCCACGCAACGCACCGGATTCGGCGCCGCCTGCCCCAAGCCGCAAATGGACGCATCTTCCATCACCACGCATAAATCTTCCAGCAAGTTCATGTCCCATTTTTCGCTTTGCATCAAACCTGAGGCTTTGTCCGTGCCGACCCGGCAAGGCGTGCATTGTCCACAAGATTCGTGGGCAAAAAATCGGATTGCATTTAATGCCGCGTCGCGCGCGCTATCTTTATGCGAAAGAATAATAACTGCTGCCGATCCAATGAAGCTGCCGTGTTCCTGCAATGTGTCGAAGTCTAACGGCACATCACCTAACGAAGCGGGTAAGATTCCACCAGAAGCACCGCCAGGAAAATAGCCGTAAAACTCATGTCCATCCAGCATGCCGCCGCAAAATTCATCGATGAGTTCGCGCACGGTAATGCCGGCCGGCGCCAAATGCACGCCCGGGTTATTGACCCGTCCGCTGACAGAGAAGGAGCGCAGCCCCTGTCGTCCATGCCGTCCTTCGCCAGAAAACCAGTCCGCCCCCTTTTCCAGAATTTCACGCACCCAGAAAAGCGTTTCGCAGTTATGTTCCAGCGTTGGCCGGTTAAATAAACCGACCTGTGCAACATAGGGCGGGCGCAAACGCGGCATACCGCGTTTGCCTTCGATAGATTCGATCATTGCCGATTCTTCGCCACAGATATAAGCACCGGCACCACGACGCAAAATCATTTCGGGCAAATCACCACCAAGACTGGATTCAACATCTGCAATAGCCTGGCGCAACACCGCGATCACACCGGGGTATTCGTCACGCACGTAGATGTAACATTTATCGATGCCGATCACCCACGCCGCAATTAACATGCCTTCGATAAATCGGTGCGGGTCGCGTTCAAGATAATAACGATCCTTAAAGGTTCCCGGTTCGCCTTCGTCAATGTTGACGGCCATCAAACGCGGCGCCGGTTGATCACGTAAAATACGCCATTTCCGCCCTGCGGGGAAACCTGCGCCGCCCAATCCGCGCAAACCCGCGTTTTCCATTTCCGTGATAATCGATTCCACATCGCGGCCGCCACTGACGCAGGTTTTATATAACTGATAACCACCACAGTCGATATAGTTCATAAAAGAGATGACTGTATTCGGTTGTGGGCAATCTACAGCGTTATTTTCAATCGCTTTATTTACTTTTCCAGCATCGGCATGGTTGACCGGATTCCACCCGACAACCGCAACCGGCGCTTCAGCACAACGACCGATACAAGGTACGCGTTGCACACGAACACCGCTGCCCACCGACGCTTCCAATTCATCGATCAGTGCGTTGGCGCCGAACATTTCACAAGTTACCGAGTCACAAACACGGACGGTTAATGGCGGTGGTGGCGTTTCATCATCTTTGACAATATCGAAGTGATGATAAAAAGATGCGACTTCGTACACTTCCACTGGCGCGAGTTTCATTTCATCGGCCAGTGCAACAATATGCGCGGCGGACAAGTATCCGTATTTATCCTGAATCTTGTGCAGATACTCAATAAGCAAATCGCGTTGGCGTGGTGCGTCTGCCAATAATTCGCGCACTTGCCGCAGGGCAGTCGCATCAACTATCCGACCCTTCGGTTTACCGCGTTTACGCTTTTGCCGGTTGTCCGTCGATTGCGGGTTTTTAATACTGTCTGGTGTTTCAAATGTCATTATAGTTTTTTAGTTCAAAGAGTTACGTACTGATCTATATTCTCTCGCCGACAAGAATGCGAGGCACCTCGGAAAAACACTTCGAGCATAGATGCCTTGCGCGGTCATGTTGAGCCTCCTGGTATACAATATACCACACTTGCTAACATATTCATTATAAGTGACAGCTTAAGCCCGTAGTAATCATCGTCCACTCAGGGCGTTTTTGCGAATGGACACGCCGCTTTCACCCACCGGCTGATGTCTCAGGACAACGGGCTAGCTCATTGTTTACTCACCAAGAAAAGTCCGCAAGATTTGTCAAATTCCGTTGTGCTAACTTGCCTGGCACCTCGAATCGATGAATGTTGATCCAGATGGAAGCTAAGAAAAACCGCATTAACTACCAAGACCGTCTGAACCGGGTGACGGATTACATCTACGATCACTTGGACGATGACATCGATTTAAACAAACTCGCCGATATTGCTCATCTTTCTCCCTACCATTGGCATCGCATCTACACCGCTATCCGCAGGGAAACCATTGCCAATACCGTCAAACGTCTACGCTTACATCGGGCAGCGGGTTACCTAGCACAAACATCGATGCGTGTTGACGACATCGCGAAAAAATCCGGTTACGCCAACCTGCAATCTTTCAACCGCATATTCAAATCCGTGTATGGCATGCCACCGATACAGTATCGCAAGACAGGCAGCCATACCCAATTCCCACCACTCAACCCTAAACAAGGGGCAAGTAAAATGCATGACATCAAAATAGAAAATCTACCCAGCATGCAAGCAGTGAGCATCCAACACACCGGCTCATACATACAAATCGGCAAGGCGTTTGACCAACTCATGGGATGGTTAGGCGCGCGTAATTTAATCAACAATGATGTTCGAATGTTTGGAATTTTTTACGACGACGTAGAGTTAGTACCGGAAGACGAATTGCGATCTCAGGCTACCGTCGTAATAAGCGGCGAATTTCGAGCGGAAGAACCGATAGAACGTACAGAGATTCCCGGGGGCAAGTATACCATCTTACGTCACAAAGGGCCTTACGCAGATATGAAAACGTCTTACCAGTGGTTGTTTGGCGAATGGCTACCTCAATCCGGTAAAGAGGCAGCCGATGCACCCTGCTTAGAGGAATATCTGAATAATCCTCAAGACAACGCACCTACTGACGAATATTTATCTGCCTTTGAAATAGAAAGCGACAATCGGCGAAACAATTCGCTAAAAATATGATGTCTATATATGTTCCAGTTCGGTGCAAACCGTTGCGACTTACCTAACATATGCCTTACGACGTTGGCCACATCTCGATAAAAATCTGTTTAGCCACTTCCGCCATAGCATGACTTAGGCTACTCAGGTTCGGATTTGCAACTATTAATGTAAACATAATTACGATCTACGAACGAAATAAAATCTATTCAACATCACGCTTTAGAAAATCGTTAAGGGTTTTACCAGGTTCCAGGTGGAGGTGATCAATGGGGGTTGATCAATGAGGTCGATCAATGGATCAATGGGGTCAGACTCGATTGATTTATTCTTTTTTAGGAGATAAACTGGCGCCCTCCTATATTCGCTAATTCCGGGAGGTTACCATCGCCCACCTGCTCCGCTATGTGTTGCCTAGTTAATCAAAACCAGGTCAATATTGATTTGAATTGACTAATCCATTGGATTATACTCAATCAATGCAAACCATCGCGGAGATGCCTGAGTGATCTGATTCGAGAAACAGGCGGTATTCGAAAGTTGCGATGGAAACGTGCCAGCCAGGGTAAACGAGGTGGTATTCGAATCATCTATTATTACTACGATGAAACCATGCCACTTTATTTGCTAACAGTATTTGGCAAAGGTGAAAAAGACAATCTAACCAAGGCTGAGTGTAACGAATTGGCAAAGTTGACTAAAGTATTAGTAACCTATTGGAAGAAAAGACGATGAACGACAGCGTTAAAAGTATTAGGCAAGGTCTAGGCGAGGCCATCGATCACGCCCGGGGCAAACCGGTTAAGGCTGTGATTCACGAATTTAGGCCGGTGGATGTGAAATGCATTCGGGCCAAGGTTGGTATGAGCCAACCGGAGTTTGCGGCGGCTGTAGGTATTAGTGTTGCCACTCTGCGCCATTGGGAGCGAGGTGATCGCACACCCCGTGGACCGGCATTGGCATTATTGAATGCCGTTGCTCGAAGGCCTAAAGCTGTGCTCGAAGCACTCACGGGCTAACGGAAAATATAGCTAACTCTATCGCTTTTTCAGGGGTATCCCCATCGCCCGCCGCAACACGTGATTCAACGCGGCAATAACCGTGAACCGGTTTTTGCATCCGATTCGGATTACCGGTTTTATCTGGAGAAGCTGGAAGCAGCGCTTTCCCGCTTCGATTGTGCGTTGCATGCTTATGTATTGATGACAAACCATGTGCATTTTCTGATGACGCCTAGTACGGAAGATGGCATCGGCAAGGTCATGCAGAATTTGGGGCGTTATTACGTCCAGTATTTCAATTATTGTTATCAGCGCACGGGAACCTTATGGGAAGGGCGTTACCGGGCGACGTTAATTGATTCGAATCAGTATCTGTTAACCTGTATGCGCTATATTGAGCTGAATCCCGTGCGCGCTGCCATGGTGGATCATCCGAAAAACTACCGTTGGTCCAGTTATCATGCGAATGCCTTGGGTGCATCCGACGACCTTGTAACGCCACATAAACTCTACAAGCGTTTGGGACCAAATACGGAGGAGCGGGAAAAGGCATATCGGCAGTTGTTTAAGCATCATATTGGCGAGAGCACTCTTTCGCTTATACGCGATTCGACCAATAAGGCGTGGGTGTTAGGTAATGACCGTTTTCAGAACAAGATCCAACGGCTTACTGATAGGCGGACGGTACCAACCCCGAGGGGTGGTGATCGAAAGTCAGAGGCTTTTAAAAAATCGAGAATACTTTGATTATTACTATCAAGATTAGGAGAACGTGCCCATCCTACTTTACCGGATTCCGAATTTTACCTGCAGCATTTCCGATATAAGGAAGATTATTGGAGTGGAGTAACAACAATTTCTATTCCGTATCACGCTTTAGAAAATCGTTAAGGGTTTTACCAGGTTCCAGGTGAAAAATATCGCTTAAGGTTTGAAGCTCGTGAATTCGATCCAATCGAAACGATCGAAAGTCGTTTCGTAGTTCGCACCAGGAAATCAGCAACCAAACCGGGCCATAGTAAGACAGACCCAACGGGCGCACCGTTCTGTTAGTTGCGTTACCTTCGACATCGCGATAGTCAAAACGAATTTTATTGTGTTGGCGTATTGCTATCCGAAGTTCGCGCAGGTCAAACGATAGGGGTTCAGAGAAATGATCACTTGGTGCCAGTAGCGCGGTTTCCGCCATGTGCCGTTTGAGACGTTCTGGAATAACCGTCTCTACTTTCGCTAACACATTCGCCGCGGCTTCGGCCAGTTCTTCATCAGCCCAGGATTCGACTATGCGAGCGCCCAGTACTAACGCTTCAATTTCCTGTTCGTCAAACATTAGCGGTGGCAGGTCAAAACCCTTGCGTAATACATAGCCAATGCCCGCCTCGCCTTCAATCGGCACACCGCTTGCCATAAGATCGCTGATGTCACGATATATTGTCCGTTCTGATACCTCTAATTCATCGGCCAGATCGTGAGCGCGAACCAACTTGCGACGGCGCAAAATTTGAATAATATCGAACAGTCGATCAGCTCGTCGCATGCACTCCTCCGGTCAGGTCAGTATTGTGAATGAACCCTACTGACACCCTGTGTCAGTAGTCAACTGTTTGTGAGAATTCCCCTGACACCATGTTGTCAGTAGCAACCCATTAACATACGTCTCCCGGTGAAGATTGATGTTTCGACATCGAAAAATCACGATTAATAAACGGAGATATGACCATGACAATCAAGTTAGTGCAACAAGTAATCGAGTCGCTTAAATTTCGACATGAGTGCAGGAAAGGCATCAACATGCTGATGCAACTGGACGACCACATGCTGCAAGATATAGGCATTAGTCGTTACGACATAGAGTCTACAGTGAAAAATCAGTTAAGACTGAAATACTGCATGCGGGATACAAAAGCTGAAACACACAATCCTGAAAAATGCCATCATGCGAGTAGAATACTGGCAACAGCCTCGCAGTAATCAAGGTACCCATCAGCCCTATGAACCAGCAACAAAAATGCGAACGATTTCGTTCACTGCATGAGAGTCCCGATACTTTCATAATGCCAAATCCGTGGGATGCGGGCACCACCCGCATTCTGACATCACTCGGATTCGAAGCACTCGCCACAACAAGCGCGGGCATGGCGCATTCGCTGGGTTTAAGAGATGGCTCAGTATCGCAAGAACAGGCGCTAACGCATTGCCGCACCATTGTTAACGCTACCGACCTTCCCGTCTCGGCCGATCTTGAAAAAGGATTTGGCGACACAGCGCAAGACGTCGCGAGAACAATAATTGATGCTGCCGCAACAGGTTTGGCGGGTTGTTCCATCGAAGATCATACCGGACGACCCGCTGATCCTATTTTTGAATTCAATTTAGCCGTTGAACGCATTCAGGCGGCAGTAGAAGCAAAGCAAGACTTGCCGTTTGACTTCGTGCTGACCGCCCGCTGCGAAAACTTCTTATGGGATCGCCCTGACCTTGACGATACTATTAAACGACTGCGAGCATTCGAAGAAGCGGGTGCGGATGTACTCTATGCGCCGAGGCTTCCAGACCTTGAATCGATTCGTACTGTTTGCTCATCAGTTAGCAAACCAGTCAATGTTGTTATGGGATTGCCCGGTAACACTATTGAGCTGAAAGAACTCGCAGATGCGGGCGTTAAACGAATAAGTGTAGGTTCGGCCCTTTCTCGATTGGTTTACGGTAATTTTGTTCGAGCAGCGAAAGAAATGAAAGAACAAGGAACATTCAAATTCTCATTGAATGTCATTGGTTTCTCTGAATTAGAGGGATATTTCGTCGAATTCGAAAATAACGAGAACAATTAAGACCCTTAGCCCTCGCGTACATGGCGATTGGTCAAGTGTTTCCCACAATCAACAACAATAAGTAATTCGGTTAACGGGTGATAAGATTTTGCATCTAAATCTGTAATGTCCTGAATTTTTTGCAACCTGGAATAAATCGTATTGGGGTGCACCGATAATTTTTCCGCGGCTTGTAGAACATTCATATTGGCATCAGCATAAGCACGTAAGGTCGCGACCAATGCACCACGGGCTTTTTCATCAGCCAAAAACAATTCGCTCGACCATGACGGCAATGCGCGTTGAAATTCTTCGCCTGCCAGATGCAACATCAAACGTTGGGTCGGTATTTCAGAAAATTGTACGACTCGATTGCTCACGTTGGCGAGTTCAATCGCAAGTAGTGCCTCTTTATGCGCGGCGGGAATCCGTGCCGTGGAAGGCGCGTCGTCGCTGATTCCAATAAGGACCGCCGTGCCAAGCATGGATATCTTGGCCTTTATAGCCTTAGCTAATTCAGTATGTGGTGCAGTCCACCCGGACACACGTCGTACATCCGAACACACCATGGTCACTTTGTTGTTACGTATATCAATCAGACGTCGTGCTGCCGAGCTGTATAGAGCCTTGTCGATGGCATCGGCTAATCGACGGGCACGATTCGGATTGAGCATTTCAGCAGGATCGACGGACTGAGCCAACACGACGCAAAACGATTGACGTCTGTCCAGATACCCGGCGTTGCGCAATATTTTTGCAACACGACCATCCGATTCGTCATAGCCGTCGAGTAAAATGGTAAGCAACTCAGCACGCTGATCGCCTTCAACATCAGCCAGCAAACGGGACTGGGCCAGGTAAGCGCTCGCGAAGATCGTGCTGATCGTATCGGTGTACTCCATTGTAAAATCCGCTACCGCAGCAACGTTAGCTGCGGTATCTTTTGCGGACGATGCAGCAGTTAAAGTTGCCTCACGCATCCAATGCGAAAAAACTTTGTGACCGCAACGATACGCGTGCAAAGTTGCTTCGAGGGGAAAACGCTGCTCAGCACGCCTGCGTGCGTGCTCTTGCACAAACGCGAAGTCTCCGACAGAGCCACCACCCAGCAAACGCAGTATCTCAACGGTGTGCTCCGGTCCGTGGCGAGCATGGTCCGACAAGATTTCCGGATTTTTTGACTCGGTGAAAGCCGGTATTTCAGCCAGTACTGCTTCAGCCAGTTCTTTATTTATAACCTCCACATTATTCGAGAGATGCTCAACAGCGGCCGCCAAAAAAGGACTGTCAAAAATGCGCTTTAGCGCGGCATTGAGTGTTTTCGTGTGGTAATCAGACATGGGGCTAATTGTGCAGTCTACACACTTCAAAGCTATAAATTAAGGCTAATCTCGCCAATGTAATGTCGAGTATATGGTGATAGTCTTTATTTCACTGGATACACTGGCCCAAGATAGCGGAAATAGTAACAACCCACTTTTCTCGATTTGAAAGCCAGATCCATGTTGAATCAAACCCAATAACAGGAGATAAAAATGGCTAAATATTTATTTGTATATCACGGTGGCAGCAAACCCGAATCTGAAGACGAAATAGCAAAAGTGATGGATGCCTGGGGACAATGGCTTGGATCGATGGGCAGCGCCGTCGTCGATGGCGGGAACCCGGTCGGTATGTCTTCCACCGTTAACAGCGATGGCAGTGTTACCAACAACGGTGGCGCCAATCCTGCAAGCGGATACAGCCTGATCGAAGCATCCGATGTCGATGACGCAATCGCAAAAGCCAAAGGTTGCCCTGTGCTTGACTCAGGTGGTTCAGTTGAACTCGCCGAAGCCTTCGACATGTAGGAAATCAGTTATTCGTAAAACTTAAAAATTCTGTCCGATATGCACCCACATGTTGGGTGCTTTCGGCAAAATCCAACGATAAATTTCATTAAGGAGTAAAACATGGATAAGCTTGGTGACATCATTCCACTGATAACGGCTTATCAACCGGCTCTAGTTGCATTAATCATTTTATGCCTCGCAGTATTGATACAAAGTTTTCTAGCAGGTATTTTGGGACTGGGTAAAAGCGACGAGGAACCGGGCAAACCGCTTAAAGGAACCCATAATGATCTTAGTTTTCGGATATTGCGCACTTACGCGAATTCCACGGAGAACCTGTCGATGTTTGGACTCACGGTGTTTCTTGCAATCGTTGCAGGGGTTTCACCGGCCTGGGTCAATTGGCTCGCCGGCGTCCACGTCGTCATCCGTCTGCTCTATTGGGCGATTTATTACAGCGGCATCGGCAAAGTCGCCGGTGGACCACGCACAATGGCATACGCATCTGGCTTGCTCGCCAATTTTGTCCTTGCCGTTGTAACCGTGTTCGCTTTCCTTGGCTAGCCTGCCGAATTGTTCGTTATTCCCAATCAAGATTTTCCGATTCATCATGTTATGAGGGTGTGAACCATGCGAAATCACAAAGTTGTTTCATCGAATGAATGGCTTATGGCACGCAAAGAACTACTCATCAAAGAAAAAGAGCTTTCGCGGTTACGCGATGAGTTGACCGCCGACCGTCAAGCATTACCATGGGAAAAAGTAAACAAAGATTATCATTTTCAAAGCACGAACGGCGAAGAAACACTCGCCGATCTGTTTGGCGATCACAGCCAGTTGATCGTCTATCACTTTATGTTCGACCCTGAGTGGGATGAAGGGTGTAAGTCCTGTTCTTTCTTGGCCGACCACTACGCTCCCTCGGTTATCCATTTGGAACATCGTGATGTAGCACTGGTTACCGTGTCACTAGCGCCGTTGGAGAAACTCGAAGCATTCAAACGACGGATGAATTGGGATTTCAAGTGGGTTTCCTCGCTTGGTAGCGACTTTAATCGTAATTTCCATGTCACATTCACTCAAGAAGAAATCGAGCAGAACAAAGCTTTTTATAACTATCAAGAAAGCGCTACGTTTCCGGTAAGAGAAGCACCGGGCATCAGTGTTTTTTACAAAGATGACGCCGGTACGATTTACCACACCTACTCCGCTTACGCGCGTGGTCTAGAGAATTTTATCGGCACTTATACGCTACTCGACATTGTTCCAAAGGGGCGTGATGAAAGTAATCTTACCTATGGAATGGAGTGGCTACGACATAAAGATCGTTATGACGACCCCTCATTCATGGATCCATACTTATGACGGGTCTATTCCAATGCGCTTCAAGGATATCAACATGAATATGAATGCACTTAAAGCAGCAGAGAAAAGTTTCCTAAATAAATACCCTGGTGGATTCAGGCATCCTGATCTAGTCGATATAGGCAAGAAGCATAAAATGGAACAACTGGAAAAAGCGGCAAAAGAGTGCTTCGCCAAGAAGAACTTCAACAACCCAAATAATATTGTTTCCGAAACAGCCAAACTTGTGAATCGCTCAACTATGGTATCAATGTTTGAGAAACCGAAATTTAAAAGTATGGTGACAAATCTGACTAAAAAGGATAAGGAAACGATCACCGAATCGCTTTACGAACTTTTGCATGGAAAAGAAAAAGCCGGCTTTGAACTCTTTTTGTCAGAGCTTCGAAAAAGAAAACTGGCGAAATGGACGCTGGCGACAGTTGTTCAAACCTACTACCGCCCGCAAAAAGACATTCTGGTAAAACCAACGACGACCAAGCTCATCATCGACCAACTGGAACTGGATCTCGAATATAAATCCACCCCTACATGGGGTTTTTATAGCAAATACAGAAAATGCATTAACGAAATGAAGTCAAAAATTGACAAGGGCCTCGCGCCGAATAACCCTGCTTTTTGCGGATTTCTAATGATGAGCCTTGGAGAAAAACTTTAATCTCTAAGGGTCGAATTCCCCGCCCCTTGGGGCGAGATGGAAAGCTACATTATCAATACCCCGTATAGCTTGCTGCGGGGTAGTTTATTCAAAAAAAATAATTTTGTAGCTACTGATGAATTCACTACAATCGGCCGAGGAAGCTTTAGTCTGCTTTAATCGGTACGATGACTTCCGTGAGAAGCTGATCGATAGGTGTATCGGCGGGATCGTTTAGATAAATTTCGCGCATGGCCGCGGACTGATCGTGACCACGCTCCTGCATCCAGGCGAATACGGCGTGATACGCCACACCGAGTTCCTCATAGGCGCCGCGATGAAGACACCAGGCGGCGGGTCCGCCTTCGAGAGTAACCAGTTCCGTATCAGGTGGAAGCTCATTGGTTTCAGAGGCACTGAGACAGATATGCACTTCCATTGCGCCGCCTGGTTGAGGCACTTCGTTAATACACATCACCAACTCCGGCACCTCGGAGCCAACCACATGCAAATCCTCCATCAACTTGTACACGGCATCAGCAGAGTCGGCAAGGATTCGTTCGATAGTAGTCTTTATTGTGCGTTTAACAACCCGGTATTCGGGTTCTATTCGTATTGCGACTTCATAAGGCAACAATGAACCTTCTTGCTTCAAACGTCTGATTGACACAAGCGCTTGTTGTTTCAGCGCTAACTCTTTAGCTAATTGCTCTTCCTGTTGTTGCAGTATGGTTCCAATGGCCGCATTTTCCGATCGTAATAACTCGCGGATTACAGGTAGTGAGATTTCCAGTGAGCGCAACATACCTATGATGACAGCAGTACGTGCTTGTTCACGGCTGTAATACCGATAACCGGTATGAGGATCAACATAGGACGGAACCAACAGCCCTTGATCGGCGTAATGGCGTAAGGCCTTGATGCTCAATCGGCAACTCGCAGCGAAGCGGCCGATTGGCATCAAGTTTGACTGACCATCCTCAGACATCAGTTCAATCGTTTACGCTATTTAGTCTTGATAGTGCTCTGAAAACGCTTCCGATGGCGGAATCATCTTGACCACATCCACCAGCAGCCCATTGGGATCGACTACCATGAAATGGCGTTGTCCCCATTCCTCATCACGCAAGTCCAATGCAATATTAAGCCCCAATTCTTGGGCCTTGTTGTAATATTGATCAGCATCATCGACTTCCAGGGTAATAACCACGCCATTGGGAACTTCCTGGAAATTTGTAGGCACACTGGGATGACCCATCTTGACGAATGCAATCTGCAGAAACTCATTTTTAGATGATTGTAGCTGCACATACCAATCAATCTCAAATGCAGCCGTCAAACCAAACAAAGATTGATAAAAATTCTGGTTGTCTGAAACAGACTTTACACAAATAACAGGAAACAAACTATTCATTTTCGTTACTCCAGTTGAAGGTTGGTAAAATTACACAACAACTGCAGCATGCGATCTCCCGTAACGGGAGAGTCAAGTCCTTTCTGATTTGTTCAAGATCTGTTTAAAACGCATCGATTTGTGTTTCACAATCGATTGCGGATCGAGCAACAACAAAACTATTTAAACATTGTAGGATGTGTGCCGTCCAAATAATTGGAGATACATAATTTCTCTACTTTGATCTCTGCCACGCTCTAAACAGTTCCTGAAAATCCGGTGGGTTGGTAGGATATATCAAACATTGTTCGTCAAGCTTCATCCACGGCTGAACGTCGTCACTCCAGATGTGAGCAATCGGGCGAAGAGATTTTGTATTGTTCAACGTACCTGGTTTGATACTTATCAAACCATCCTGCCCTGCCTGTCGATGAAATACTCTGGCTCCACACTCAGGACAAAACTGACAAATCATTTTCTTTCCACTCGCCGTATTACGAACCCAATCCTTAAGCACGCCAGCGACTTCTACGCTTGTCGGCGCTACCCATAATGCCATACCGAATGCGCTGGCCGACTGTCGTTGGCATTCCTTGCAGTGACAGGCGAATAATGCTCGTGACTTACCGACAATGCGATAAGTAACCTGCCCGCATTGACAGCGTCCCTCGAAGAGTTCGTTCACTGTTTACCACCCAAAATACGACACGTTGCTTAGTATTCGGAGACAATCAAGATTGGCGTTAATTTCAACATCAAGTTGGTCAGCTCTCTGATTGACTTGCTGCGCAACTTCAACGAGATCTATGTTGCCGCCGGCAGGACCCACACCATTTATCGTTTCTTCTACTTGCAATAGGCCGTTGGAGATCGCCGCTATCGCGTTTTCGGTTGTGCGACCCAGATGATTGGATCCGTGAAATGACAACACAGCAACAGGTAGGTCTGGAATGAGGTCATATAAACTTCCAAACAATTTTTTTTATTTATTTGGGCGTAGCTGTTCTAGTGGTGTCTGAAATATTAATAATCTGCGCTCCAGCAAACTGCACCGTTGCGGTCAACGCCGCTAAAGAGACCATGTCGGCGCGAGGGATCAATGGCGAGGACAATACGAAGACGATTCCATACGCTCACACATTATATCCACAACAGTCGTTAGTGGTATCTAGAAACATGGAGAATCTAGCCAATCTCATTCTTTGGAGAGTTAACTCAAGTTCAAACCACACCTTTTAAATTCACGAATTAGTTCAACTTCCCACATAATAATCTTTCGCATTTTAAAGCACGAATAGCAATTAACATGTGCGAGGTCAGAATAACCTCGCACATGTTTATCTTCTTTTAGAGTTTGGTTTCAGAAATCGTGAGGGTTACCTTCTATCAGCATCCCTGAGCCATCCGCTTTACCTTCTTTTACTAAGGTCATCGCAGAGCCGTTAAGTTCAATCTCCCAGCAGTTTTCAGGGTTATCACCGTATTGAAAACACATTGTGTTATCTTCAACACGCCATTTCCCGGAATAGCCTTTACCTGCAATGGTGCCGTCAGGCTGGTAATACTCAGCAAATGCGGAATCGGATTTGGTCATACTGCCTTGATAGGTACTGTCACTGACCGCAGCAGTGATCTCCTCCGCAGATACACCGTCACCAGCAAGTGCTACGGGCGACAACGTCATTGAGAGCGCCAGGAACACACCTGTTTTTTGCGAAACGGCACTGTGAGTTTTCCATCTTTTATTCATCATTTACTTTGTAACCTCCTATAAAAAATAATATTCGCTGTTAAAGTCGCATGGTTTATTGCAACTATATTTAAATATTCTCATGTGCATTTTTGCATGTCTATCTGTATTATTCGATCTATGCCCTGCGCAAACGCAGCTATTTGGAAATGAAATTTCTGTAGCCGTTGCGCAGGCAATCGGACTAATGACGTATTGCAAAATGTATTTACATCGAGATGATTGACTGGGACCAGTGGCAAACCCTGTTAGCTGTTTTTCGCGATGGCACTTATTCGGAGGCTGCAAAGTCATTGCATGTAGACGCGACCACAGTTGGAAGGCGTTTGCGGTTACTGGAGAAGAATGTTGGGTACCAGCTTTTTTTTCGTCAAGATGGTCGTCTGCATCCAACCAACCAATGCGGGTCATTGCTATCACATATAGAAAACGGCGTCGGAAGCACTGCGTACGGCTGAACAAGAGTCAGCGACATTTGATAGTGGCGCGGTGTGGCGGCACCTTCGATTGACTGCGCCGCCTTTTCTAATCAAGAATCTGTTGGCACCAGCCATTGCACGCCTGACACAGGCACACCGAATGCGCATCGAGTTAATGGCGACATCCAGCAATGTAAGCTTGTCGCGACGCGAAGCCGACATCGCAATTCGCATTGACGATCGACCACCCAGTTTCAAAGTGGAATCTGAACAAATCAAATCGGAAAGGATTGGCACCCTCAAAGTATGCAACGTACTGCAATTTTGATAGCGATGCGTCGAAGCTACCCTGGGCCGGCCTTATGGAAGAGTATGTTCGAACTTCCGGTAGTCAAGCGATGATAACTTTGGCGGGAACCGATGGATTTCAATATCGTGCCTATCATTTCGACACACTCGCTGAAATCGCCGCAACCGGAATAGCCAAAACAATGCTACCACGTTTTGTTGCCGATGCTGATACACGATTAAAATGCATCAGCAACACTGTGTTAGAACAACCCCTCTGGATGCTTTCTCATCGACAAGATCGCGACACGCATCACCTCAAAGCTGCGCGATCCTGGATTCGAAAACTCACACAAGAAAAACTAACAAACGACGCAAGAAATTAATCTATAACGACAGCGCAGTTTTCCGCCCTTAGGGACCGCCTGCTTAACTATCCAAATCGGGTTAGTCAACCAGACACCGCTAATCCTGCTCAAACTAATTCGAGCGTAACCAACGAGACTCAATTGGAAGAAATTCCTTCAGATTAGAGGGACGAAAAATAAGCCAACCAATGCTGGCAAAGATCAGATTCGTTAGCACCGATATCATAAGCGGGGCTAACCAGCGGTGACGCGTTTTCGACCTTGATAATCACAATACCATTGAATAACGCACAAAGCTCATCACCCCATTGCTCCTGAAACCGGGGCTGCAATGTTGAAAATTCAGCTGTGCTTTTCCTAACGAAACGTGCGTGGCCTTTACAACGAAAACCTTTGCGGGAAAATAGATCGACAAAGTTGACTTCGATAGTTGAATTACTCGCTATATTTTTCACGGTGTTTGGCGAGCGCATTTCTCCAAACATAATGTGTGTATCATCCAACACAAGAAATGTTCCCTTCGGGGATAAATTGGGCGAGCCATCGGCACAAACACTGGCGACATAGCCAAGCTTCTGCTTCTCCACTATCCGTTTCATATTTTCTGTTAGTTTACGCATAGGAATTCAAGCAGCCACGAGCCATGGTTGTCATACCTATTTGTTAATGGAAGCTAAAGCAACGCCAGCACCGGTGTATATCGATCCTACTACCCGGTTTGCCGTTTTGGTCTTTAGTTTGCTAATGAATTTCGAAGCGATCAGTGCGTAAGTCGAGTAAACAATAAATGACAATACTGTTCCAGTAACCGCCATTATCGCTCCTTGTAGAACCAAGGATTTTTCCGGCACCAGAAAAAGAGGAAGAAGCATAATGTTGATCAACACCACTTTCGGATTAGACAATGAAACCATTACGGCAAACGCAAACACGCGCGAGTTTTTAATTTCACCTTTTGGCTGTGGGTTTGCCGGGTCGGCAGTAAACGCCTTATACGCCATGTATAACAAATAACAGACACCAATCCATTTAAGGTAAATCAGCACATCGATAAATTGGGACAGTATCAAGCCCAGCCCGGTCAATACGATGACGATGTTTAAACCACTAGCGAAAGCAAATCCCGCCGATGCCAGCAATCCTTTTTGCGAACCATTGCTTAACGTTTGCGCAATAGCGTACGCAGCGTTCGGACCGGGGATAGCAAGCGCGGATGCGAAAGTCAAAATGAATAACAACCACAGACTGAATTCCATAAGTTTTCTCCTAGGTTATTTTTGTCGAATACTTTTCTAGCATAAACCTACTGACACCTTAGTGTCAGTAGTGTTAGGAGTTAAGCTTAACGTTTTACTTGATAACCCGTTTTAAATATCCACCACACGGTGGCAACGCACAGAGCGAGAAACAATGTAATCATAAACAGACTAACGCCGACTCTCACATCGGCAATTTCATAAAAGCTCCAGCGAAAACCGCTAATCAGATATAAGACGGGGTTAAACAATGTCACCTTCTGCCAGAATTCGGGCAGCATGTGGATGGAGTAAAAACTGCCGCCGAGAAAAACCAGCGGCGTGATGAGTAACAGGGGAATAATTTGTAATTTCTCAAAGTTATCCGCCCAAATTCCAATAATAAAACCGAACAAACTGAAGGTAATCGCGGTTGTAACGAGAAATAACACCATCCACACGGGGTGTGCGATATGCAGCGGCACAAACAGCCCGGCAGTTGCCAATATTATCGACCCCAGAATGATCGACTTGGTGGCCGCCGCGCCAACGTAACCCAAAATAATTTCAAAATATGAAACGGGCGCGGACAGCAGTTCATAAATCGTTCCGGTAAATTTCGGAAAAAAAATACCAAACGACGCGTTCGAGATACTCTGGGTGAGCAACGACAACATGATTAGACCCGGCACAATGAACGAGCCGTAGCTTACGCCCTCAATTTCTGTGATACGCGATCCAATGGCAGAACCAAACACAACAAAGTACAGCGATGTCGATATAACAGGCGACACCACACTTTGAAACAACGTGCGCTTGGTGCGCGCCATTTCGTACAAGTAAATCGCTTTTACCGCGGACAAGTTCATCTCGATTCATTCACCAGCGTTACAAAAATATCCTCTAACGAGCTTTGTTCTGTTTTTAGATCTTTAAATGCAATGCCCGCCGTAGTGAGGTCGCGTAAAAGCGAAGCTATACCGCTGCGCTCCGCGTTTGTGTCGAAGGTATACACCAACTGACAACCGTCCGATACAAGTTCAATCTCATGCCCATTCAGTGATGGAGGAATCTCCGTCAGACTTTGCTTTAAATCAAGTATGAGTTGTTTACGCCCCAGTTTACGCATCAGTTCTTTTTTTTCTTCGACCAGAATAACTTTACCTTTGTTAATGACACCGATGCGGTCAGCTATTTCCTCTGCCTCCTCAATATAGTGAGTTGTCAGAATAATTGTCACACCGGATTCACGCAGACGGTGAACCATCTGCCACATGTCTTGACGCAGTTCTACATCGACACCGGCAGTAGGCTCATCCAAAAATAATATGCGCGGTTCATGAGAAAGCGCCTTGGCGATCAGCACACGGCGCTTCATACCGCCGGAAAGTTCCATGATTCTGTTGTCCTTCTTATCCCACAACGATAAGTCCTTCAAAACCTGTTCGATATATTCAGGGTTAGGTTTTTTTCCAAACAACCCGCGACTGAACAACGTGGTCGCCCAGACGGTTTCAAAGGTTTCGGTCGTTAACTCCTGGGGCACCAGCCCGATGAGTTCGCGGGTTTTGCGATAGTCGCTGATAATGTCATAACCATCGACAGTAACCGTTCCGCTGCTCGGATTTACAATGCCGCAGATAATACTGATTAGCGTTGTCTTGCCCGCACCATTCGGTCCTAACAATGCGAGGATTTCTCCTCGACGTATATCCAAGTCCACAGTGTCCAGCGCCTTAAATCCGCTGGCGTAGACCTTAGAAAGTTTCGATACTGATATGAGAGCCGACATTAATGAAACTTTGTGTTTAAAATATTCGACATGAAACGAACAAGCGTTCGTCGGGTGTTAGGAATGAATCACCAACCTTGCATGTGCGAGCTATCATCCCAGTCCTTTGCCAACGTCTCTACCTTGCCGGCGTCCACACCACCAACGTACACACCAAACGTGTCTTCCTGTCGTTCGCGCACGTAACGCGCGATCATCGACCGCACCTGTTCACTCTCCAGTCGATCCAGCGGTAACTGACCAAATGGAATAAATTCACCCACAACTTCTGCATCAACCGACCTGGCTTCGCCACGATAGACAATATTGTGCTCACCGGTTTGCGGATTTTCATATACCGAAAACAGAAACGACAAACCCGCCGTAATACCAGCTTTGCTCAATTTTCCAATCAGACTATCCTCATCTTCCGCACCACCGAGCCGTGTCGAAGCCGGTAACGAATACAGTCCTGTTTTGTCATCACACACGAGATAAATAGCGGCGTTGTTTTCAATTATCGCCGAAACACGTGTCGGGCCTTCCTGTTCTGAAGCCTTTATAGCCGCTTCCGTCAGGCCAAACGTAACATAGGCACCACGGCAGTAACCGATTGGCGTTTTCGTTGTGTATTGGTAGTCAACGACGCGCCCGATCAAGACTATGTGATCACCAGCATCAATGGTTTCGTGTTTCTCGCACTCAAACCATGCCACTACGCCATCAATCAGCGGACTACCATTTTTTCCCGCATCCCACTTAACGGTTGTAAAACGCTCAATATCTTTTGCCGCGAAATTCGCGGAAATGTCCTGCTGAGATTCAGCCAGAACATTGATGGCAAAACGCGCGGTTTGTGAAAACACCGAATAACCCGCCGCCGCTTTTGCCACACACACCAATATAAGAGCCGGCTCGAGCGAAACGGAAGTAAAGGAATTAGCAGTAAAGCCGCGCGGTTGCCCTTCCGAATCAATAGTCGTTACAACGGTAACACCGGTCGCAAACGTACCCAACGCCCGGCGCAGGTCTTTGATATCGAAATCGGACATGTGCACCAGCTTATCATTTAACAACCGGCATGAGAACGACGGCTAATTCACAAATTCAATTGCTATCGATACCGCGTGGCTGTCAACGATTATCCTTTTGAAAATTTCGGCAGTGACATATTACTTCTTGGTCATACCTGCGCAATGCGGCATCTTTGTCCTCCCACCCTGACCCTCTCCCAAAAGGAGAGGGAATAAAAAATCAGTCCCTTCGCCCCGGGGAGGGAGGATAGTATGGGAGAAAAACTATCTTCCCCCTTATTGAATATAAACCCGGGACTAAAACTTGGAATAAGCTTTGTGCAGTTCCACCATGGGATGGTTAGACGACATTTGAAATTTAATCAACAATTCGCGTGCAATCATATCGCGATCTTGTTGATTGTCGGGCAAATCGACATCTTCCGGTATGGTTACCCAGCCGTTGATGTTTCTATCGAACACCGCCGGGCGCCCTTCCTCGTAACCCATGTGTACGTCTTCAAGCCAGTTGAGGTCTTGCCATCCCATCGTTTCCATGTATTTTTGCAGGAATGGTGTTACCCGGTTCATATCCGGCACCAGATTAACATCGTAACGGTAGCCGATATGCTGACCGATCATTTCTTCGCGTTCGGTACCGAGACCGGACGCGTCTTTTATAAAACGATCAATGTCTTCTACGTTTGAACTCATGCCGTTCTCCTTAGAATCGTGTCATTTCGGGGTGGCCCACCGTGTGGCGCGTGCCTGCTAACGGTACTTCCGCCATGGCCGACGCCTCCATGGTGAGCGCAGCCAGATCTTCCGGCTCCAGCGAATGAATATTCGTTTTGCCACAGGCCCGCGCCAACAACTGACATTCGATTGTCAGGGTGTGTAAAAAGTTATACACACGCTCGGCCGCTTCATCGGGGTTTAAACGCTTGCGCAGTTCCGGGTCCTGGGTCGCAACTCCAACGGGACAACGGCCGGTGTGACAGTGATAACACTGACCCGCTTCAACACCCATCTCGTTAGGATAATCCGCTTCGGGGATATCCTTGTTACAGTTCAACGCCATGAGTGACGAGTGACCAATCGCAACCGCGTCTGCGCCCAGCGCCAGGGCCTTGGCAACGTCACCACCGTTACGAATACCACCGGCATAAATCAATGAAATTTCGCCCGCTTTGCCGACATCCTCGATGGCATGACGCGCCTGACGAATGGCAGCGATGCCCGGCACACCGGTTTCTTCCGTTGCCAAGTGCGGGCCTGCGCCAGTACCACCTTCCATACCGTCGATGTAAATACAGTCAGGGTCGGTCTTTGCCGCCATTCGTACGTCATCGTAAACACGCGCCGCGCCGAGTTTGAGCTGAATCGGGATTTCCCAGTTGGTCGCTTCGCGGATTTCCTGAATCTTCAACGCGAGATCGTCAGGCCCCAACCAGTCCGGATGACGGGCCGGTGAACGCTGATCGATACCGGCTGGCAGCGAACGCATCTCGGCAACCTGATCAGTCACTTTCTGACCCATCAAGTGACCACCCAGCCCGACTTTACAGCCCTGGCCGATAAAAAACTCACAAGCATCGGCGAGACGTAGATGATGCGGATTAAAACCGTAGCGCGATTGGATACACTGGTAAAACCATTTTTCCGAGTAGCGACGCTCATCCGGAATCATGCCGCCTTCGCCGGAACAGGTCGCCGAACCCGCCATGGTTGCGCCTCGTGCCAGCGCGGTTTTAGCTTCGTAGCTCAACGCACCGAAACTCATGCCGGTGATGTAAACCGGTATGTCGAGTTCCAACGGCCGTTTGGCACGCGGACCGAGAACGGTTTTGGTCAAACATTTTTCCCTGTAACCCTCAATGACGAAGCGTGTCAAAGTGCCGGGCAAAAACGTCAGGTCGTCCCAGGTCGGAATTTGCTTAAACAATGAAAACCCGCGCATGCGATAACGCCCGAGTTCCGATTTAATGTGGATGTCATTCATAACATCCGGTGTAAACAACCGGCTTTGACCGAGAATATAGCGCTTGCTCTCCGCCGGTTGCGATTCCGCCACTGGCTCTTTCGATAAGGCTTTTTCAGCTGTCATGTTCTGTTCCTCTGTATTTTTGGCGCTGCTAGAGTACGAGTTTCTTTTCAGTCGGCTCGAGGTTGTCGTAGTTCCACAACTGTTTACCGGCAACGTATTTATTCATGTTTTGCACACCGTTCGGTGTTTTGACGCCATACATCTCGAGCTTACTCGTGAGCCATTGCACGTCGAGATCGGTCATATCCGCTGGAACACAATCAACACCCAGGCTTTCGACTTCACCGCCGACATAGATCGTGCCGTCGTACATGGAGTCACCCAGGTTTTTGCCCGCGTCGCCGCAAATCACCATGCGCCCGCGCTGCATCATGAAACCGCTAAATGCGCCGCTACGACCGCCGATAATAATGGTGCCGCCCTTTTGATCGATACCGGTACGGCTACCAACATCGCCTTTGCATACCAGGTCACCACCACGAATAGCCGCGCCAAAAGTCGAGCCTGCATTTTTTTCAATAACGACTGTACCCGCCATCATGTTTTCAGCGCACGACCAACCGACGCGGCCAGTAATGCACACGTTCGGACCATCAATCAAACCAATACCGAAGTAACCGAGACTGCCCTCGATTTTCAGATTTAAACGATTGAGAATACCGACACCGACGGAGTGTTTGGCGCCGGGATTTTTTACGGTGATTGTGCCATAGCCATCTGCCATCAATTCGCGGATTTTGAGATTAATATCTTTGCCCGATAATTCCGCCGCATCGATCTCGGCAGATTTATCGAAATCCACTTCGAATGCCCACGGATAAGTAAAGTTTTCCTCTTCCGTGGGTGAGAAAAAAATCTGTTGTGTACGTCCCGTGAGTTGCTCTGTATGCAGACCCATCTCATGGGAGCGATGTTCCTGGGTTTGTTCCCGACTTACGCTTGCCATACTCTCACCTCGCCATCATAGGGATCGAACGTATCAATTTCGTGTGGAAAAACACTGCGAATGGCCACTTCTTCCGAAGCCAGACCAATGAAATCATCGCTTTCATATAACACCATGGGTTTTGCCGCCATCACATCTTTCGCCATACCGAGCTTATCGCTAGTGGCAACCAGGTAGGTAAATACGCCATCGAGTTCATCGACGGAACGATTCATGGCGCCTTCCAGATCGTCACCCTGATCGATGCGGTCGGCGATGTACACCGCGATCAATTCCGAATCGCAACTGGACATAAAACGGTGACCACGCCGTTCCAATGCACGCCGGCCATTCCAGTAATTGGTCAACTGACCGTTGTGCACCACGGAAACATCGTTGAACGGATACGCCCAGTAAGGGTGCGCCGAACGAATATCCACATCGGATTCGGTTGCCATACGTGTATGACCGATTGCGTGGGTACCTTCAAAACCGTTCAGGGAATATTGACCGGCAACGGTATTGGCATCGCCGAGATCTTTCACCAATTCCAACGCGCTCCCAATCGATAGAATTTCCGCGCCTTCGATATCTTCCACATAGTCAGCCATGCGTCGCAGATCACCGTCGTAAGTAAACGTGTAACGATGGGAATACTCAGTGACCTGTTCTTGTTTTAGCAAGTTCACGCCAAGCTCCTGCAACCGCGCCTCAACGGTTTCTTCGCGCTTTTTAACTTCCTTGTGAATGTCGAATCCCTTCATGTCGTCCTGTTCCGCAACTTTGAAACGCATGACATACTGATTGTCGGTCGGGTTACCGTACAAGGCGTATCCGGTCGAGTCAGGCCCACGGTGCTTGAGCGCCTGTAACATCGACGTCATTTCGCTGCCGATGTCGGAACTCTTGCCGCGGTGAATGAGTCCTGCAATACCACACATTATTTTATTACCTCTGGTTTCTAATTGGTTGGTCGCTACCGACGCAATCAACCCTAAAATTAGTCTAGCTACAAAATTTATTAATAATCATGAACTGTCATTGCGAGAGTAACGAAGCAATCTCTTTTACAGAGCAGGTCTCGTTCTCGAGATTGCTTCGTTGTTTCACTCCGCGCGGACATTAAGATTTAACAACTCAAATCAACATCATTTCAAATTTGTACTACGGCAAACAGTCGATATACATCTCCATATCCCACTCAGTAGTGGTATGCATAAACTTCTCCCACTCGTCGTTCTTGTACCAATGGAAGATTTTGTACATCTCATCAGGCATCGACGATTTGATGACTTTGTCTTCAGCAAGCCTTGCGAGTGCTTCGCCCAGCGACATCGGCAGTTTCTTAACCTGCTTGCCGGCTTCCATCGCCTGATAAATATTTCGGTTTTCGGGTTTGCCCGGATTGATATTGTTATCAATGCCGTCTTCAAACGCTTTCAACAACGCGCCGCCCATGAGATACGGATTGACCATCGAATCCACTGCGCGGTATTCAAACCGGCCCGGAGCCGAGATACGCAAACCGGTAGTGCGGTTTTGATAACCCCAATCCGCGAATACCGGCGCCCAGAAGCCGGTATCCCACAAGCGACGATAAGAGTTAACTGTAGAACAACCAATAGCTGTCAGCGCGCCAAGGTGTTTGACGATACCGCCGACACATTGCAAACCGACTTTACCCGGCATTTGCAAATCGTCGGTATCAGGCATAAATGTATTTTCTCCTCCACCGCGATACGTGAACACGTCATCCATACCCGGCAAGACATCATTATGTAAACGATTAACGCTTTGACTGCCACCCTTCCATAATGAAATATTGGTATGACAACCGGAAGCCGAGACATTCATAAACGGTTTAGTCATAAAACATGCGATCAGATTATTTTCGCGCGCCACCTGAGCACAGATTTGTCGATAGGTTGATAGACGATCGGAATTACGCACCACGTCATCAAACGTCCAGTTGAGTTCAAGTTGACCGGGTGCGTCTTCGTGGTCACCCTGGATCATATCCAGACCCATCGCGTTGCAGTACTCGATGACCTGCATGAAAACCGGCCGCAATGATTCGAACTGATCAATGTGATAACAGTAAGGATTGGAAAAACCGCCGTCGGGCTTGCCATCTTCACCACGCTTGAGCCACATCATTTCCGGCTCGGTGCCGACACGAAAGTCCATCTTGTATTTATCCTGGAACTCCCTGTGAAAACGCTTGAGGTTGCCACGACAGTCCGATGTTAGTGCCGCACCGGGATTCTTACGCTCTTCGCGGTTGCGATAACAAGTGCAAAATACGCGTGCGACACGTTTATCCCAGGGCAACTGGCAAAAGGTTTCAGGATCCGGAATACCGACTAGCTCCATGGCTTCCGGGCCATAGCCGATGTAGTCACCGTGCCGATCGATAAAAAGGTTAGCAGTCGAACCGTAAACCAACTGGAATCCACGCTCGGCTGTACGTTCCCAGTGGTCTGCCGGAATTCCTTTACCCACGATACGACCGGTCACGGAAATAAACTGATAGTAAATGTAGGTGATACCGAGTTCGTTAATTTTCTCGCGTACCTGCTTGACCAGTTCGGCACGTCCCGGCGTATTAACCTGGCGTTCGAGATCAGTCGACTCGCGGCGTGCACCGCTCGAGGTCGTCTTTTTAGTGGCTTTTTTCGCTGCCTTTTTCTTAGTGGCCTTCTTTGCTACTTTCTTTTTAGCGGCGGTTTTTTTACTTGCAGTTTTTTTCGTCTTACGTTTTTTTGCAGCCATTGATGGCCCTCCTGAGTGTAACTTGGTTTAGTTGTACTGGATTATATATCTTCGAATCTAACTCCACGGAAACGGACTATTGGAAACGGGGTGTAACTTGCCTTGCGCATAGCGGGAAAAACGGAAAGGCTCTAACAATCGACTCGGCGTTCCGTAAATTTCCTCCGCGACGAGTTTACCGACTCCGATCATTTTATAACCGTGATTGGAATCGGCAATGATGTAGCAGTTCTCACGAAACACATCGATAACAGGAAAACTATCCGGTGTAAAACATCCCAGCCCGCCTGATGCCTCTTTTTTGTACTTGCCGATTTGACCGGAAAAACGTTTCTGACAATGCGCTAACGCGGAACACCACATGTGGGCGAAATTATCATCAACAATAAATTCTGGCGAATCGGCACCGTAAGGATCAACGGCCACTTCATCGGGATTCGTTTCGACTTTGTAAGGTGCAGCGCCGCCCTGAATGCCGCCGAAGTTGAAATCTGGTTTGTAGTAAATACCCCACATCTTGTCGGTGATGAGAGAACCATCGACATCGGAATACAACGGTGCATCGCTGTCCACATGCACAACCGGCGGCATTTCATTACCATTGGTTTTTTGCATGTCTGGATCGACACCTAACGTGCCCTCTTCAAGACACCAGTAAACCCACATCGGAATATCATCGTGCATCGCACCGTCCACACCTTTTATACTGATGGTTTTAGGCAACTCCAACATATCCCACATGGACTTGACCCAGGGACCCGCACCAATCACGACATAATTGCAAGCGATGTCGCCGCGTGCTGTTTCCACCGCCGAGATCGCGCCTGTGCCGTTGGCTGTTTTAAAACCGATTACTTCAACACCGGTCATGATACGCACGCCCTCGCCTTCCGCCTTACCCGCCAGACCGTACATGCTTTTCGTGTTATTAGCGTAGCCACCTTTCTTTTCGTGCAGCACGGAAGTGATGCCCTGCGCCTGCCAATCGTCAAATATCGTTTTCATATAGTCAGACGAATCTTTTTCGCCCTCAATAAAAACCGATTCGTAACCGATTGATTTTTGCTGCTCGGCAATTGTTGCAACATCGGCACGCATGGACTCGGGACTAATCTGCATGTAGCCGACCGGATGATAGCTGTATGCTTTAGGATCGCTTTCCCAAACTTCAACACATTGCGCCATTAACTCGCGCATGGCCGGTTGAAAGTAATTGTTACGCACAACGCCGCATGCGATACCGGATGCACCGGCAGCAATCGCGGTTTTATCGACAACAAGAATGTCTTCACCGCTGCCCTGTCCTTTTGCTTTGAGCTGCAACGCCAGGTGGTAGGCCGTGCTGAGGCCGTGTATGCCTGCGCCAACGATCAGGTACTTAACATGTGTAGGAAATGCCATGAGCTATTGCACCAAAGTAGTTGATCTAAGTGTTTTTATATTGATTTGTGCATACCAATTTAGTACCAATACGTTATTCTAAACAACCGCTAGACAATTCTAAAACAAATACTTTCCCAACAGCAAGGGAAGCATTATATTTGATTTATGTCAAGTTTACGCGCTACACTAATTTAATGGACTACTCCATTAATGTACCAATATTGCAAGACCTTGAACTCAATGATGGAAGTCATCGATGCTGAATCAGGATTCCATTACCAGCGCACGCTCCGTTATGGCGCGGAACAACGCGGACAAAATTGCGCGCGGCGCTGCCGGCATCATCGTTGAGTTAAGACGCGCGATTCTGGATGGCGAATACGCCTACAATGAACGCCTGCCATCGGAACGGCAACTGGCCGGTTTGTTCGGAGCGGCACGCGGCACGGTTCGCGAAGCGCTGCGCCAGCTTGAACAAACGAATTTTGTAACGCGGCGCGTTGGCAGTGGTACTTATGTGCGCTACCGCGAACGACTGGACAAAGACGATATCGCCGACACCACAAGCCCGGTAGAACTGATTGAAGTTCGTTTATCCGTTGAATCCCACCTGGCACGATTGGCCGTACTCAACGCCAATGCGCGTAACATTAACCGGCTTAGAGAATCTTTGCAACGCCTGGAAGCCGCCAATCATGACCCAAATGTTTTTTCGCAGGCCGACGAGGATTTTCACCTGGCATTGGCTGAAAGCACACAAAATCCACTCATGCTTTGGATTTACCATCGCATCAACGATATCCGCGGTCATACCCAATGGAGCGCGCGCAAAGATAAAATCCTGACGCCGGAAAGAATTAAAGAGTATAACGATCAACATCGTGCGTTGTTTCATGCAGTTCAAAGCCGGGATCTGGAGCGTGCAGTCGAAGTGATTACCGAACACTTAAACAAAGCCAAAGATGACTTGCTTGGCGTCAACTCGAGTTAGCATACTGATCGATAAATAACCAATTGATCAATTAACAATATAAAAAGAATTCAATGGAATTTGAAATACGATACCGAAGGGATGCTTTAACCGAAACCGGAGAAGAGCGTAGACGCGTTCTAAACCGCTTTTATAAACTAACAATGCACTAATGCATTCATGAACTCATAAACTAGATTTATCTAGGAGGAATAATAAATGAAATTGTTTAGTTCAAAACCTTTCAAGGCCCTGTCTGTGGTCATGTGTCTGTCTCTTATTTCGCTTTCGGGGACAGCGAAAGCACAAGACAGTACTTCACCGATTGTGATCCCGATTCACAACTGGTCCAGCCAGATTGTCATGGCTTACGTCATTGGCGGTATTTTTGAGAGTATCGGCAACAATGTTGAGTACGTGCCGGCGGATTCGCAAGCCGTGTACGAATCCATACGCAATGGCGATGTGACGATTTCACACGAAGTCTGGCAATCGACTTTTGGTAAATCGTTCTACAACGCCATGACTAAAGGCGGTGTAATCGACGCAGGTACCCACGAAGCGACTACGTTGGAAGAAATGGGCGTTCCAAATTGGGTCATCGAGAAAGACCTGTGCCCGGGTCTGCCGAACTGGGAGGCTTTAAATGACTGTCATGAAAACTTCACGACGCCCGACTCCGGTGGTAAAGGTCGCTGGCTGGAAGGTCCGCAAAGCTGGCACGGCGATCTGATGCCCGAGCGCCTCGAAGCACTTGGCCTCGCCGACAAATGGACAGTGAAGTTTGCCGGTGGCGCCGATGCGCTGTGGACCGAACTCGCCGCAGCTAAGAAAGAAGGCCGCGGCACAATCGTGTTCAACTGGACTCCGAACTTCACTGACGCCGAAGGTTTTACGTTCATCGAGTTCCCGCCGTATGAACCGGGTTGCCGTAAGGCCGACGGTGGTGACGGAAAGTGCGGATCGCCCAAAGGCTGGTTGAAAAAAGCAGCTAACTACAAGTTTCCAAAAACCCATCCGCATGCTTACACTATTTTCTCACAACTTTCGTTCACAACCCCACAAATCGGTCAGATGGCTGCGCTGGTCGACATCGACAAGATGGATCACAAAGACGCCGCGAAAAAATGGCTGGCTGACAATGAAGACCTCTGGAAGCCTTGGACTGAAGCCGGCATGTAAACGGCAGGTTCGCTCTAAAGCTATAAACAACGGCCCCCTTGGCGCGGTATCGAACCAAGGGGGTTAATTTTTTGGGGATTAAGTTCCCTTTCGTCCTAACTTTTAAATGTGTAAGCTAATAGCCGGAGCAACAAGTACAACAACAGGCCCACAGGTACAAATATAAGAACTATTAATATGTCTTCGCAAGCTGCAGTATCCACTTCAAACGAGCCGGTCATTCGTTGTGACGCGGTGTACAAGATTTTTGGCGACAACGCTAAATCCATATTGCAGAACGCAGGTGGTGTTGTCGATGCCGATAAGTTTAAAGAGGCTGGTTGTATCGTCGGTGTCAATAACGCTTCGTTCGAAGTTTATCCCGGTGAGCTGCTCATCGTTATGGGTTTATCGGGTTCCGGCAAGTCGACGTTGCTGCGTTGCATCTCGAGATTGACCGACGCGACGGCCGGAAAGATCTACGTCGAGGGCAAAGATATTCTAGCCATGAACAACAAGCAGTTGATTGAATTGCGCCGCAGCAAAATGGGCATGGTCTTTCAAAGTTTCGCGCTGTTGCCGCACAAAACTGTGATTGAAAACATTGCGTTTCCGCTACAAGTAAAAGGTGTCAGCACGCAAGACAGTATTCAACGCGCCAAGGAGATGATCGACCTGGTCGGCCTTTCCGGACGCGAAAATTATTTCCCACGTCAGCTTTCTGGCGGTCAACAACAACGCGTCGGTATCGCCCGCTCGCTCGCTACTGAACCTGACATCTGGTTTCTCGACGAGCCGTTCTCCGCACTGGATCCACTAATCCGAAAAGAAATGCAGGACGAGTTTTTACGATTGCAAAGCGTATTGAGCAAATCAATTATGTTCGTGACACACGACTTCGATGAAGCGCTGCGCCTCGCTGATCGGATCGCGATCATGAAAGAAGGTGTCATCGAACAACTCGACACACCGGCAAACATTGTTCTGAATCCGGCTACTGAATACGTGCGCAAGTTCACCGAGGAGGTGCCGCGGGAAAAAGTGCTCAAGATCGAGTCGGTGATGGACGCATTCAACCCGGACGAAGACGTCAGCGATTTGAAAGTGTCACAAGAAGCCATTATCGAAACTGTGGCCGAAGCCGTGTTGAACGCGGGTAAACCGGTTTCCGTTATCGACAAAACCGGTGAAATTGTTGGTGTGTTACACGCATCCAAGGTGATTAGCATACTGTTCGGCAGTCATGCCGACCATTCAGCCGAACGAATATCTTGATTGAAGCACTGAAAGAAAGGAAGTTTCTGCAGTTCATTCTGCTGCTGATTATTTTTGCGCTGCTGTGCGCCGTCATCGCACCGTCCGATACCAACTGGCTGTGGCGTTTGCCTCCGTTGATCAAGGGATTCCCGTTAGTCATTAACGATTCGGTTAACTACCTGATGTTCGAATGGTGGCCGATTGAAGTCTACGATGCCGAAATCGAAGAATACGAACAAAAACCTTTAGTCAGGGAATTCACCCGGTCAATGTCAGGTGTGGTCTTGTTCCTGATTGAGTTTGTGCGCGAAATTTTTCTCGGTGGCGTAAAAACCATTGTGACTTTCTCGGGCTGGGACTGGGCAACCGAAAACAAGTGGGCGCGCTGGCCGGGGCTTCCGTGGACGGTAGTCGCGAGCGGCGCCGCCATACTGGGGTATGCACTAAACGGAATCAGGCTGGCTTTATTAGCCGGATTGACGTTTGTTTACATCGCGGTGTTTGGGCAGTGGGAACCGTCGATGCAGACGCTGTCCTTTGTATTAATCGCCGCGCCGGTTTCGGTGCTGCTCGGTCTGCTATTCGGCATCTGGGCATATAAAAGCAATACCGTAGAGGCTGTGCTGAATCCGCTGCTCAACGTCGCCCAGATCATGCCGCACTTCTCCTATCTGATTCCAGTTATGGTGTTTTACGGTATCGGCGACCACGCCGGTGCAATCGCCACGATAATTTTTGCAACGCCGCCGATGGTGCGTCTGACCATATTGGGACTCAAAAAAGTTCCACCGGAAGTGACTGAAGCCGGGTTGATGAGTGGCTGCAGCAGTTGGCAACTATTGCGTAAGGTGCAGCTCACTACAGCCAGACGCGACATTTTAATTGGCGTGAACCAGGTCATCATGCAGTGTCTGGCCATGGTCGTCATCGCGTCGCTGATTGGCGCCAAAGGACTGGGCAACGATTTGTTGATCGCGCTGAACCGGTTGCGTATCGGCCTGGCGCTGGAAATCGGCGTATGCATCGTTCTGATTGCTATCGTGCTGGATCGGCTGTCGCTGGCCTGGGCCAACAAACAGACCGACTATTTCGCTGACCTGTCTTTCGTCCAGCGGCACAAGTATTCGCTGATGTTCGGTGTCATATTTATCGTCGGCATCGTTTTGGCATTCATCGGTTCGTTTATCTTCAAAGAAGGTTTTAACTATTTGTATTTGATTCCCCATAACAAGGGCATTACTACGGAAAATTTCTGGCAGGCTGGTGTGGACTGGATCTGGGATACGTTTTTCTACTCGTTAAAGGGTTTTAACGAATGGCTAATAGTCAAAGTTCTGGTACCGGTCAAGAACGCGTACCTCTCCATGCCCGTTGTTGCGACTTTCGTGCTGACGATGGGGGTTGGCTATATTGTTGGCGGCGTTCGTTCCGCCTTATTTGTTGGCGGATTCTTGCTTTTCATCGCCCTGACCGAGTGGTGGGACCGAGCACTCATCACTGCTTACTTGATGACGGTTGCTGTGCTGATTTCGACCGTTATCGGCGTTGTAGTTGGAACGCTTTGTGCGCAACACCCTGTCTCAACGCGCTTTATCCTGACGATGTGCGACACTTTTCAAACCTTCCCGTCGTTCATATACCTGATTCCGGTCATGATGTTATTCGGCGTGACCGATACTTCGGTATTGATTGCAATCGTGGTTTACGCCAACGTTCCGGCCATACGCTACACGGTGGAAGGATTGCTCAGCGTGCCCGAACCACTGCATGAAGCCGGCTCAATGTCTGGCGTTAACCGTATACAGCGGTGGTTGTCTATCGAATTGCCATTGTCGTTTCCACACATGGCGCTGGGCGTCAATCAAACCGTCGTGTTCGCACTCTCCATGGTTATCATCGGAGCGTTGATCGGCACCGACGATCTAGGGCAACTGATTCTCAAATCCCTGTCTGACAGAGCTGGTGTCGGCAACGGCCTGGTACTCGGATTTTGCGTCGCGTTTATCGGACTCGCAATTGATCAGATTCTCAGAACCTGGGCCAATCAGCGTAAAGCACAGTTAGGCATGAGCTAACCGTCAAGGTCAGTAATCGAACACCTCATTCGCAATACCCGGTAAACAATTTCGAACTCCTCAACGACTAACAGTTCACTGCTATGAACTCCAGCGACGGCAAAACCCGCGATCTTGTATCCACCATACCCGGTTCAGGTTGGGATTATTCGTTAAGCCGGCACCCCTATCACATGATCGAACGTCCATTCGGCCCGCACTACTGTGTTTACAACCGGCGTGAAATGGCTTGTTGTTTCGATAAGATCGATACGGTCGATGGCTATTGGCTACTGCGCCAAAATGCCGCAGTTTTGCACACCGGCGAATATCCGCTTCAATTCAACGGGCCGGATGCTGAAAGACTACTCGATCTGCTATTCACCAAAGACATTACCAAGATTAAACCTGGGCGTTGCGGTTACGGTCTCGCTTGCTACGACGACGGCGGTTTGCTCGTCGATGGCGTTCTGCTGCGACTTGAACCCGATCTTTTTTGGTACGCGCAAGCCGACGGCGATTTTTACAGTTGGGCACGTGCTCACGCAAAAGGAATGGATGTCGAAATCAGTGACCCACAAATCTATGTGTCACAGGTTCAGGGGCCGGCAGCTCTGGATATTCTTGCCGCAGCAAGCGATAACGGCATGCCGGTGCCGTTTGGTTACTTTGGTATCGCGCATGTCCGTTTAGGTGGTCAGCAAGTTGTCGTCACACGTACGGGTTATACGAACGAACTGGGCTGGGAGTTTTATACCGAGCCACACCACGACGCCGCAGCACTGTGGACACATTTAAGCAAGGCTGGCGAACCCTTTGGCATGGGCTTGTTCGGTCTAGACTCCATGCACATTCGCCGTATCGAAGCTGGCATTCTGAATGCCGGCTCTGATTTCGATCAGACAACTACGCCATACGATGTAGGCCTTGGCCGCTTCGTCGACGAAAACAAGGGCGACTTCGTGGGTAAGGCCGCACTCGCAAGTGCGTCGAGAAAATCTTGTCTGACAGGCCTCAAATGTGAGGCCGAACCGCATATAGGTGGTCAGGTTTTTATCGGCGACAAGCCAATCGGCAAGGTGACGGCAGGCGCCGTGTCGCCGTACTTGCAAAGCGGAATTGGCATTGCGTTAATGGATTTCACTGAATTCCGAGCCGGAGATGCCGTCACTATTCAATGCACGGACGGTAACCTGCATGCAGGCGAACTGGCTAACCTACCGCTTTACGATGCCGAGGCTGAAATACCACGCGGCAAACGAGTCGATATTCCAGTCAGACCTAACAAGGCGTAAATTCGCATACGCGAAGCGGGATGACAAAAACGTTTGGTCAAATGTGACATTCACTACTCTCCGTTGGCGTTACTAACACACTACCGCTGGAGACATTTGGAATGTAATCACGTCCGCCCCGTATGCGTCAGGCGCAGTAACAACGGCGATTTCATTTATTGTTAGCTTGATTTCATTTTCAACCATCGCGCTGGTACAACGCCGACGCACACGCATGGCAACGATGCTGGTAAAGGCATGGTATAGAAGTTCTAATGCGAATATTATTGATCAATCCCAACACAACGGTGTCCATCACGGAAAAAGTTGTGGCTGCGGTAAAACCGTTTGTCGATCAGGACGTTGAAATAGTCGGAGCCAGCCCCCCCGCATTCGGGTTTTCGCAAATTCTTGAAACATTTGAAACAAAACGATTCGAATTCGAAATTATATCGAAACGTAGTGTCACCATAATGCCACTCTATATTCAGCGTGTTGCTGGATAAATATTCTTAACTACATATAGGAGATGGCAAAAAATGAGTACTACTTACAACCATGAACGAAGCTACATGGCTTCAACACCAACGAGCCTCGCCACAGGCCTGACCGCACCAGCGAATCAGATTGGCGAGGGCGTTAGCAACGCATTCTCAAGGGTATCCAACTATGCCGGCAGTGTAACGCGTGAAATCGCACGGCGACACCGGCGCAACAAAAACATTCGTACATTGAAGAGTTTGAGCACTCACACTTTGCGCGATATCGGTATCTCACGATCCGACATCTATCGTGTGGCGGATGAAGTTTCGCGCCAGGCAAATTGATCCAGATGACTAATAACGACACAAGCTCCTCCATGACTGTTCGATTGTTTAATGTCATTACCGAAGACGCGAGTTTCGTGATTGGGCTAAGCTACGGACAACTTGTTGAACTCAACACGGCATCCGTAGCTTTGGCCCAAGCCGAAAGTCTGAAAGAGCGGTTAGACTTTGTTGGGCGAATTTCAGCATGGATCTACCACATCGATGACGACGGTCACAAAACTCTTTCAGCCGAGCCTTTGAAACCCATTAATCTGCGCGCCGACCAGGTCGAAGAGATCGAGCCTATTCGGCGATTTGCAAAATGCAGGGCGCCGAATTCTGGTTTATAGCGATAAATTTGACACAGTTGTTATAGCCTTGATGACATATGAACACGTCCCAAAATTTAAGTTAGTCGTATCATTTTTGACCAATTCGGTATATTTCTTACCGCGCACTAAGCGCGTTGAGGCGTGATTTCGCTGAACAAAGAAGCGCTCTTGAGTAAATCTTATGAAATCCAAGCAAAGCACGAAAACCAAATCCAAGCGCCATTTTTTCTGTTTTCGGATTGCGAACAGGTGTAACAGCAGATCCAAAAAGCAATCGCGTTTTAGTGTGACCATCACTGGTAAGCGGGCAAACCATTAGCCAGGAACGTGTACGGTCACGAAAATCACACATGAGAATTTGATTGTCGCTACGACTCTCTATACGCCAGGCAGCAAAATAATCAATAGCCCCTTGCGCCAGTTGTCTCGCTTCTGTGTCTGTAGAAGGTTTAGACACCAACCACCTCAAAACGAGTCGTTCCAGCTTGAATAGCCATGTTGTATAAAACGCAGTGACATACTCGACGTGGGATACCAACCCGGAAACATCCGTTTTGTAACAATCCGTATAGGTATCGGCGCGAACGTATTTTTCCAGCAGCGCATTGTTTGGGAGTGAGCATTTTTCTACGGAACACACGGATTGTTAACGACTAAGAGACTTTCTCTATTTACGGTTCAATACTATTCACCACTTACAAACATATACCCCGCGCCGCGAATGGTTTTTATGATTCGCGGTTTGGCCGGATCAGGTTCGATTTTTCGACGTAGCCGAGCTATACGAATATCGATGCTGCGGTCGTAAGGATCCCATTCGCGATTATGGGCAAGATTGAGCAACTTGTCGCGATTCAGTGCTTTGTCCGGATTGTCGGCAAAGGCTTTTAGCAAATCGTATTCCATATTGGTAATCGCGACCTCGTTGCCTTCCATGTCATACAAACGATGTCCATCAATATCCAGGCTGCATTGACCAAACTGAACGCGATTGGTTTCACCGCCTGATTTTGTGACGGACGCACCACCCAGACGCCGGGCGACGCTTTTGACCCGCGCCAACAGCTCTCGTGGTTCAAAAGGCTTGGTCATATAGTCATCCGCACCCATTTCAAGACCGATAACACGGTCGACCACTTCGGCCGATGCCGTCAGCATGATAATTCCGACGCTGTAGTTTTCCCTCAGGTAGCGCGCCAACGTCAATCCGTCTTCTCCTGGCATCGTAATATCCAGGATAACAATATCGTATTCATTGTCTTTAAAAAGTTGACGCATCTGCTCGCCACCGTCCGCTGCGTCGACGGAGAAGCCGTGCTTGCCAAGATACTTACGCACCATCCAGCGAACATCGGAATCGTCGTCTACAACTAATATGCGTTGGCGTTCAGTCATGATCTGAAAGCGAGTTCTCTACCTTTGCAAGTAAGATGTTTATCTTCTCTTCCAAACGATCCATATCCACAGGCTTGGAGTCAAAATCATCGCAACCGGATTCTATTGCCTGCTTGCGATCTGACGCCATGGCGCTGGAGGATAACGCCAACACAGGAATATGCCGGGTTTGTTCGTTTGATTTGATTTGGCGAGTGGTTTCCCACCCATCCATGTCGGGCAGAATCAAATCCATGATAATCAGGTCGGGTCGAGACTCCCGCGCCGCAGCCAGGCCCAATTCACCGGTCTCAGCAATCTCAACATCGTGTCCGCGCCGTTGCAAACGACGCGATAACATATAAGCATTATCCACGTTATCTTCGATGTATAGAATTTTTGCCATAACTAAAAGTTAGTGAACGATTCTAAGCTTAGGTCGTTGTTCCTGTGCTTCCAATCGAGCTGGAAATCGCACCGTAAAGGTCGAACCGCGCCCTAACGCGCTGTCGGCATTGATGGTGCCACCCATTAATTCACACAGCCGCCGGCAAATAGTCAAGCCCAAACCCGTGCCACCATAGCGCCGGGTAGTGGAATTATCCGCCTGGGTAAATTCATCAAAAACGGCATCCAGATTCTCCTGCGTCATACCGATGCCGGAATCTTTCACTGCAAACGCCAACCAGTCTTCACCCTTATGAACTTCCCTGCTGACACTCAATTTAATAGTACCATTCTTTGTGAATTTGCATGCATTACTAAGCAAGTTCAGCAACACCTGACGCAAACGGGTTGGATCGATAAACATGCCTCCGACCTCACCCTGACAATGCGCGTAAATCCGATTATTGTTGTTATCCGCTAATGGCTCAGACGTGGCGATGGCATCATACACCAGTGCTTCAACATCAACGTTCTCTGAAACGATCTCAAGCCGCCCTGCTTCGATCTTGGAAAGATCAAGCACATCGCTGATCAATTTTAGTAAATGCTTGCCCGCACCTGCGATACGTTCCAGCGGCTCAATAAATTCACCATCGGTGGATTCCTTCTCACGTACATCTTCCAACAACATTTCCGTGATGCCAATAACAGCATTCAGTGGAGTGCGTAATTCGTGGCTCATATTGGCAAGAAACTGACTTTTGATTTGGGTTGCTTGCTCCGCTTGATCTTTCGCATTTTGCAAAGCCAATTCGGCTTGTTTACGCACCGTTATGTCGCCCACTGAACCCGCGACTCTCACCACACGGCCTTCTTTGTTTCGAATTCCCGCCGCCCGCACCTGAAACCAGCGATAGTTGTAATCACTGCCACGGATACGATATTCACAATCGAAAAACTTTGTATCGCCTTTGAAATGCGATTTCATGGCCGTGTAGTGCAATGGGAGATCTTCCGGATGAATCAAATCCAGCCAGTCCTCCGTATCCACTACACCAGCGAATTCATCCAGACCAATCAGCTGACGCAAACGTGGTGACACGTACACCTTGTCTTCTTCAATTTGCCAGTCCCACATACCTTCATTGGCACCTTCCATGGCAATAGCGTAACGCTCTTCACTCTCACGGTAAGCCTGTTCCACTTCTTTCAGTGGTGTGATATCGAAGTAGGTCAACATGCGCACTCCGTCCGGTAACGCGACACATTGATAGAGCAACGTTTTACCGTTTGCCAAGGGCATTTCCGTACGAGGAATGTCGCCTTTACGAATCGCAGCGATTCGCCGCGCGTGATGCTCCTCCCATTCCTCATCGCTGACAAGGTAGTGCCCCTTATCCTGGTTGTACCTGCCTAACTCGTCGATGGTGCGACTTTTATCGAAGAACTCACGCGGCACATCCCACATTCTGCAATAGGCGGTATTCGCAATAAGAACGTTCAAGTTGGTATCGGCGAATATTACGCCATAATCAATCGTATCCAACACGGCCTGGAACTGACCCAACACCTCATCCTTGGTAGTAATTGCTTCGGCCAGTTCGGCCTCCCGATGTTTCAATTCGGTAATATCAAAATAAGTCATCATGCGCACATCGTCAGGTAACGCTACGCACTCGTATAAAATCGTTCTGCCATCCGCGGTTTGCAACTCCGAACGTGGAATGCTTCCCCGGCGAACACTCTCCAATCGCTGGCTATACCATTCATCCCATTCCTCTTCCGGCACTGCATGGGCGCCACTGTTTCGATGAGTCGCCAGCAACTCGCCAAACGTCGGATTTTCTTTAATAATCTTTTCAGGAAAATCCCACATGTCAAGAAACGCACGATTCGCGATTCGAATTCGCAAATCCGCGTCAGCAAAAATAACCCCGTAGTCGATAGCATCCAATACAGCGGAAAAATCAGACAACGCACTGTCTTTCGCCGTATTTGCCTCCGCCAGTTCTATTTCTCGCTGCTTTAATTCCGTTACATCGGTAAAAACACCCACAATCCCCCCTGACTCTGTACGCCGTTCGTTAATGGCTATCCAGCGACCATCATTTAGATGTTGCAGAAATGGGCCTTCGGGATTCTGGTGTCGCTTTAGTCGTTTGTCTATCCATGACTCTGTTGGCTCGTCAGTGGGCGTCACCAATCCTCTACTCACCGTACCGCGCAATAACTCCTCGAAAGTCATGCCAGCCTGGGGCAAATCACTGTAGCCCAGGAATTCTTTGTATCGGCTATTGAAGACCACCAGACGGTCCTGCGCATCGTATAACGAAAAACCTTCCGATATACTTTCAATGGCGTCGGTCAACCGTGTACGGGCCTCGTTTATTTCACGCAGATTTGATTGTTCCACCTCAACCGCCGTATCGCGAAACACGGTGAGCGCATCAGCCATACCCCCAAGTTCATCTGCTCCAATGTCGGGAATTGCTGTTTGCAGATCCCCCCCGGCAATTGCACGCATGCTATCACTCAATGCCGTTAACCGGGCCACCAGGTTTCGATTGACATAAAGCCATACAATCAATACGGAACTCAATAAACTAAATAAGACAATGATGAGTAAAACCCGTCGGCTAGTTACTCGTAACCTGTCAGCCTCCGCAGTCGCATCACGAATATCCTGTTTGCTGACATCCACCACCGAAGTCACCGCGCTCTGCAGTCGATCCGACAACTCGCGATTTCTTTCCAATAGCCGTTCGCTAAGAGCAATCAATTCCAACTCGCGCAAACGAGCTTCCGGTATGTTGTCGCTGCCTTCCACGTGGCGGCGCAACTGCTGTATGCTTGGTCGAATGCGCTCTTGCAAATTTGGCGGCAAACGCGCAAATGCCTGCTCCGTTTCTGTCATGGTCCGCTTCAAGGGGAATACCAGTAACGACAACCCACCCGCGTCATTTTCAGCAGCAGTCTTGCGCAGCGAATCAAACATAACACTACTGAGATTCAACAAAGTTTGAATCGGTAGCCCCTTGTTTACGGCTGCACTGATATTTGCAAGATTCGATTGCTCGTTATCCGTACGGTCTGACTCCAGCATCAAATTCAGACGTTCAATATCATTTTCCAAAACGAGAATTCGCGGTGTCAGCACCCGTTGAATTGTGACCTGATTTTGAGACAGCTTTTGCAATAGTATTTGAATATCAGTCGTCACTTGCAACCGTCTTGACACCGTCGCCTCCAGCGCACGCAGGTTGCGTAATATCGCGTCTATGTCTTGCGCGAAATTCTCAACCTGTTCAACGTTTACCTGATTTTTTGTTAATTCATCTAATAACTGGCGTAGCTGCTGTGCTTCGTTCTGAACTGAAACCGATGTATTTTTTAGTTCGTCTTCACCCGAAACAGAAAGGTAGGATGGCGCCGCGGCAACAATACGTTCGGCCTGGCGAGATAGCTCGAGCGCGGTTAAGGAAACAGGAACGCGTTGACTCGTGATGCGGTCATGCGCCTGGTCAACCTTGAAAAAATAGTACATGGCCGACAACGCGGCCAGAACGGCAAAAGCACTGATCGCTAGAAATGCCAGCAGCAACCGTCCGCGAACACCGAGCGATTTAAGCGCAGATGTCATGCTGACACTCCTGCTTACAAAATCGGCTAATGGTGTTTGAGCACATTAGTTTGTATGCGGGTAAAACCCACCATCTTTCCATTCGTACCAAACGAATTGATGATCTGCCAAATCACCTTTTTTCGTGAAGCTTATGGCCCCTAAGACGGTATCGAACGCGCCATCGTGCAACATCGCGATGACCTTGTCGGAATCCAGGGTAGTTGCTCGTTCCACGGCTTGTGCCCAAACCTGAATCGCGGCGTAGGTATGCAAGGTGTAACCCTCCGGCTCGTAACCATTGTCCCGAAATCGCCGCACTACGTCAGCAGCGGTTGGATGCTCGCGCGGGTCGGCGCTAAAGGTAAACAATGCGCCCTGCCCGGCTTGGTCGCTGATCTCCCAGAAATCAGTATTGTGCAAGGCATCGCCAGATACAAGACGAACATCGAGTGCCTGTTCATGTGCCTGGCGCATGATCAAGCCCGCCTCCCAACTGTAGCCACCTAAATATAGTATCTCGACCGCGTTAGCTTGCAAACTTTCGATCAAGTCTGAGTATTCACGGGTTTGCGGATGGTAACGCTGGAACACAACTTCATTGATACCCTTTTCGTTGAGTGTTTTCTTGGTCTCGGTCGCCAATCCTTTTCCATAAATCGATCCGTCATGCACAATACCGATTTTACGTTCACCAAATTGGCTCGCCAGATATTCACCCGCCATTTGACCTTGTTGGTCATCCCGGCCGCAGACACGAAATACATTGTTGAATCCCTGCTCGGTCAACAGTGGATTGGTTGCCGAAGGGGAGATTTGAATAACGCCAGCCGCGTGGTAGATCGGCGACGCGGCAATCGATGCATCCGATCCGCGGTGGCCGGCAACAAACACGACGCCATCGTTTACCAGTTTACGCGCAACCCCGACGGCTTGATACGGGTCGGCCGCATCATCGCCAACAGTTAACGAGACCTGTTTACCCAACACCCCACCTTTCGCATTGAGGTCAGCTACCGCCAACTCTGCCCCGCGCCGGGACTGCTCTCCAGCCCACGCCCGCTCTTCGGTTAAAGGGGCAACGGTAGCTATTTTTATTTCATCAGCCTGAACGGGATTATTAATCAAACAAAGCAATGTCATTGCGACTAGCGCACACCGCGGACTCAGAACCATGTGCCTCCAATTACGACGTCGGTAGATTGTCTTCATTAACCCATCCTCCTTTAGGAATCGTAGCCCAGATCAACTTTCCCGTCCACAGCCATCGCGGTATGCTTGGCAATAGAGCGACGATTAATCCACGACATAGCAAACAAAGTGACTCAGACCACGCCTAATCAATCCGCCCGTATATTGATCGTGGACGATAATGACGATGTCCGTTATCAACTCACCAGGCGTTTAAAGAAACTTAGTTATACAGACATCAGTATCGCCGAAGACGGGCAGGAGGCCGTTGATAAAATCGCACGTGAAGAGTTTGATCTGGTGTTGCTGGATATTCTGATGCCGGGAATGACAGGCTACGACGTACTGAATCATTTGCGTAGCAATGGCTTGTTGGTGAATCTACCCGTCATCGTTATTTCCGCGTTGGACGACATGGACAGCACGGTGCGTTGTCTGCAGATCGGCGCGGAAGATTATCTACCCAAACCGTTTAATGCGACGTTACTGGAAGCACGCATCCGCGGAACGCTGGAGAAGAAGCAACTGCGCGACGAAGTGCACCAGCAACTAAAAGTAATTCGTGAAATATTTGGCCGTTATGTTCCGGACAAAGTCGCCGAAGAAATTGTCGCGGGACATGGCATTCTGCAGCCCACGAAAACCACCGCCACTATTTTATATACGGATATCGCGGGCTTCACCGGCATTGTAGAAAGCATACCACCGGAGCGAGTTGTCGAAATGCTTAACGAATATTTTGAGGCGATAATCGAACCGATTCTTGAATTCGGTGGTACGGTGAATCAATTCCAAGGCGATGCAATGTTGGTAACTTTTAATGTGCCGTCACCCGACGAAAACCATGTGACTAATGCAGTCAAAGCTGCTCTAGCAATCCAGAATGTACATCGTGTGAAAACTTTTGCAGATATTCCGTTAAAAACGCGCATTGGAATTAATACGGGCGAGGTGATCGCAGGGAACATCGGCTCCGGCGAACGAATGAATTACACGGTACATGGCGATGCTGTAAACCTCGCCGCACGATTGGAACAATTAAATAAGAACTACGACACTAATATTTTGGTTTCACAAACAACAGTAGATGAACTACAAGACAAAAACCAAACTCGCTTCGTGGATGACGTGGAAGTCAGCGGTAAATCTACAAGGGTAAGAGTTTATACAGTTACGTAGTGTCTCACCCGATAATGGTTTAACGACTGTAGCACCAGAGACGCACCTAACTGGAACACCCTTGGTCTCAATATGGAACCATCTCACCCCCTCCCTCGACGGGAGGGGGCCAGGGGGAGGGTGAAATTATTCCGATTCGATAGATAACAGACATCCTGTCACCCCTACCCCAGCCCTCCCCCATCAAGGGGAGGGAGAGTTACAAGTTACTCCGCTTTCCTGTTTTCCCCGTGCAGAATAACCAGTAACGTGCACCCATTTTTAGTTGTGGAAAAATGCCGAGAACCGGGCTTGTAACTGACAAAGTCACCGGTTTTGAATACCGTGCCATCGCAATCTATCATTTCGCCATCTAGTAGATAAAACTCTTCGCCACCGGTATGGATATGTGGCGTGGATTTCGCGCCAGGCTTCATTCGAAGGACAAAACTTTCATAGCCTTCTCCCGCGTTACCACTTAACGGCAACCAATCCATTGTTGGATTTGTCGCGCCGTAGCGGTCATAGGGTTTATATTCCGTATCGGTGGTCGAAGTTATTTTGCGATCTGCTGGGTCTAATATATTTTCTGTATTTTCGTTAGTGTTCATTCTGAGCTGCCTGCTGAATTAAGTTCTACGATCTTACGCGTTCTTTCTTTGGATCATAAAACGGAAATGGCACGACCGTAGCTGGTATGCGTTTCTGGTGCCCGTCGAGTTTACCCACTTCCACTTTTGTGCCAATTTCGGCATGGATGACATCGATACGGCACAAAGCAATATTCTTTTTCAAAATAGGCGAACGCATTGCGCTGGTAATGACACCGATTTGCGGCCGGCCGACGTGTACACAGTCGCCATGTGCCGCCGCCTCGTTGCCCTCCAGTTCTAGCCCGACCAGTTTACGCGAAGGATTTTCTTTGCGCCGGATTAAAGCATCTCTACCAAGAAAATCATCTTCTTTTGATTTCAACGGCACAGTAAACCCAATGCCCGCCTCGAACGGATCGGTATCCTCGGTAAATTCGGAATTTGCGAAAATCAATCCTGCTTCAATTCTGAGCATATCGAGCGCATCCAGGCCTAAAGGCTTAATGCCAAATTCCTGACCGGCTTCCCAAATCGCGTCCCACACTTTTGGCGCATCATCAGGATGACAGAAAATCTCATAGCCCAGTTCACCACTGTAACCTGTGCGTGACGCCATCACGGGTATACCGTACTGGTCGCCGATACGTCCAATGGTAAATCGAAACCACTCCAGTTCTGCGAGAGATGTATTGCCTGGCGGTGTCCAGATAATTTTCTTCAGTAAATCACGACTATGCGGGCCTTGCACGGCTACATTGTGAATCTGATCTGTTGATGGTTTGATTTTTACGCGATCCAAACAACATGCCTGCGCCTGCTCGCGCAACCAGTCGCCACCGTACTCGTCCCCGCCAATCCAGCGGAAATTGTCGGTGTTCAATCTAAATATAGTACCGTCGTCGAACATACCGCCGTGTTCATAACACATGGCCGTATACACGACCTGTCCACTTGCAAGCTTGCGTACATTACGTGTTGCCGTCCATTGCATCAACGCTTCGGCATCCGGGCCAAGCACTTCGAATTTGCGCAACGGCGACAAATCCATAATAGCGACGCGTTCACGACAAGCGTAATACTCGTCAATAGCGCAACCGTTATTAAAATGGCTCGGCAACCAGTACCCTTTGTATTCGACAAAGTTGCGTGTGTGTTCGGCAAACCGTTGATGAAAACCCGTCTCCCTGGTCAGTTTTGTTTCGTCGTCTGGTTTCATTCTGTAGGCAATCGCTTTGGAAAATTTGTTTTTGGCGGGATACACGCGAACATGAATATCGGTCGGGTTCCAGGCATTGGCCGCGCTGGTGTCGTCCGGGCAAGCGGAAGAACAACAAACAATGTCCTCATAAGCCTGCATCAGCACATAGTCACCTGGTCGTGACCACGGTTCATCCAGGTATAACACGTTATTTTCGTCAATGCCTGTGTTGTAGAAAAAATTAACCGCCTCCCAACCCTTGCGCGGCTGAACATCATACTGCTCCAACGCTTTATTAAAGTTTTCCGAACAATTCGGGTGCCCGAAATAACCTTGATCTTCGTAGTATTTAGCGGCGCAGGCTAGACCGAAGGTGTCATGCCTGCCGACAGTATCACGAATGACGTCGACAATAGGTTGCATGTCGACGTTGTAATACTTGGACATCAACCCGGGAGCTGGATAACCGTAGCCCATGATGGTACGCGTGGTCGTGACATCCAGGCCACGCTCTATACCTTTATCCAGGTTGCGTTGGTCGAAAGCCTGGAAATCTGAACACTCACGCCCGGCGACATCGATAATCTGAATAAATTCTCCAGCTTTGACTTCGTAAGACTGCGCCGTCGCGGCGTTGATGCGGAAATCCAGACGCGGATCCGCCAGCGGTTCTGGCAACGGAATATCGTTGGGATCAGAGATGTTTGCCCGTTTGATGACCAAAGTTAAATCCGTCGGCGGATCTTGCTGCCCGACATCCATCTTTTCGCCCGGCGCGCCGATCACACAATAAACTTTGTCCTGCACCCGGTAGTTAACCCTCTCTCCGGCCTCACTTTGTACATCGAAAAAGCGAAACACGTGCGCGTCGCTAAACGATATGTTGCGCCGTCTCAGACCCGCTTGCACGACAGATACGCTTTCTGTGTTATCACTCAAAATGCGTTGCAAGCCATCGCCGTTATTGTTTGAACTCACGCCGATTGCCGATACCGCTTCACGGCCCGATTGATCAAACAACATCAGTTCACCGATTTGATTTCCGTAAGGCGTGGTGATTTCAATTTCGTCTTCGGGTTGCAATTCAACAACGATACAACCCATGGCGGGTACACGATATTGTTCGCGTCCCGGTTGCATCAACGCAAGACCGGGTTCAAGTAAACGTGTAGAAAGACGAGAAGGAGTATCGGTCGCGATATTCATGACACCAGCAAAATCAGGCTATTTTTACGTTGCAACAATAAATCAAACCAGGTCCCGGCGCCATATTAACAATTGGATTTTCGGCATTATTTCCGATTGGTTTCGAATTGGTTTAGGCATCAGCAAATTACCCATAGTGCGGCTACTGTATAGCTGGCTTGCGACGACTCGTTTGAGGCCATATAGTATATAAGGTATAAACCGCCACTTTTTGCTGGCTTTGGTTTATATTTATGGGAGCTTGAAACACATCGTTGTGTTCTCTGGCGTGCGTCGTCACGTCAATCAGGTTGACAATGTGTTTTTACTACTCAAAATTTGTGACTTATTAGAATCGCTGGAGGGATAGATGTCATCTCGTGTCGCTATTATCGGCGCTGGCCCGTGTGGGCTTGCGCAACTACGCGCTTTTGATTCCGCAAGTAAAGCAGGCGCGGAAATTCCTGAATTGGTTTGCTACGAAAAACAAAGTGATTGGGGTGGTTTGTGGAACTACACCTGGCGCACCGGTCTGGATGAATACGGCGAACCTGTGCATTGCAGCATGTACCGTTACTTGTGGTCGAACGGCCCGAAAGAATGCCTTGAGTTTGCCGACTACACTTTTGAAGAACATTTTGGCAAACCCATCGCGTCATATCCGCCACGCGCCGTGTTATGGGATTACATCAAAGGACGGGTAGAAAAAGCCGGCGTACGAAAATACATCCGGTTCAATACACCGGTACGCGAAGTGACATACTCTGATGACACCGGTAAATTTACCGTTACGGCCCATGATTTAAAACATGACCACGTCAACTCGGAAGAGTTCGATTACGTGGTAGTGGCCAACGGTCATTTTTCCACGCCGAATGTGCCCTATTTCGAAGGTTTTGAATCTTTCAATGGCCGCATTTTGCATGCGCATGATTTTCGCGATGCAATGGAATTCAAAGACAAGGACATTTTGATTATCGGCACCAGTTACTCGGCTGAAGACATTGGATCGCAGTGTTACAAGTACGGCGCCAAGTCCATCACCTGTAGTCATCGCACCGCACCTATGGGGTTTCACTGGCCGGACAACTGGCAGGAAGTGCCGTTGTTAACGAAAGTCGAAATTAAGACCGCGCACTTCAAGGACGGCACGACTAAAGACGTTGACGCGATCATTCTTTGCACCGGCTACCTGCATCACTTCCCATTCCTGCCGGACGAACTACGACTCAAAACCGCAAATCGCATGTGGCCGCATAATTTATATAAAGGTATTTTTTGGGAAGACAATCCCAAACTGATGTATCTGGGCATGCAGGATCAGTTCTATACATTCAATATGTTTGACGCGCAAGCCTGGTACGCCCGGGATGTGATGCTGGGACGTATTAACCCGCCATCACGTGAAGAAATGGATAAACACAATGAAGTCTGGTGCGACAGGGAAGAAACGCTTGAAACCGATGAAGATCTAATTGTGTTCCAGGGCGATTATGTGCAGGAACTTATCGACGACACCGATTATCCCAGCTTTGATGTCGATGGTGTGAACAAGACCTTCCTCGAATGGGAGCACCATAAACATGAAGACATCATGAACTTTCGCAACAATGCCTACAAATCGTTGATGACAGGAAATATGCAACCCGCTCATCATACGCCGTGGCTGGAAGCGATGGATGATTCCATGGAATCTTATCTTGGCGCATCGTAACGCCTCGCACTTTGTATCTATAACGACTGTTACTTTTATCTGTGGAGGACAAAACCATGAAAAAAACACCTACAACCGTTTTTGAAAGCAAGTTTGGGCGCCGCAAATTTCTCGGCGCAACCGCGGCAGGCATCGGAACCGCGTTGACTGCAGGTCTGCCGCGTGTCAGTTTTGGCGAGGCCAAGACCGTTAAACTCGGTATGAACATCCCCATGACCGGCGATTATGCCCCGTGGGGTTTACCTGGTTTATATGGGTGCGAAATTATCGCTAACAATATTAATGCCGAAGGTGGTGTGGAAATTGGCGGCGAAAAGTACATGATCGAAATGGCTTCATACGATCATGGGTATGACACCGAAAAAGCGGTACAAGGCTATAAAAAACTGGTGCTCGAAGATGAAGTCAAAATGATTATGATGCTGGGCGGATCGACCGTTGCTTCCGTACTGCCCTGGGGCATGCGCAAGAAAATGCTGACCACGACTTTGTTGCCGAGTGATATCACACCGGATTCAGAATACCTAGTTGCCACTTGCGAATCGCATCCCCTGTATAACGTGACTGGGGTTGAATGGTTAGCGGAAAACTTTCCGGAAGCGAAGACCGCTGCCATTGTTACCAACAACGATGCTGAATACGGGCTGCAATCCGCTGCAACGTACCAATCGGCTTTTGAAGTCGCCGGTATTGAAGTGATTGACACGCATCTGCATGGTTTTGACGTCACTGACTTCGCCCCTATTGTCAGTTCGGTTTTGGCCAAAAAACCCGACATTTTCTGCATGGCGACCAGCTTCTACGTCACGCCGCTGATGGAACAACTCTATCATCAGGGTTTTGATGGCAAGATTATTTCCTGCACGCTGGATTTCTACGAGGAAATCATCGCCAAGACCAGTACGGAGTTCGTCAATGGAACCATTTACCAGTTTCCGGATTTTGACGACCCCAAATTATTGGAAGAAGGCATCAACTTCCCCGATCCGGGCGGTTTCGATGCAGCTTTCCGCAAAGATCACCCCAACGACTGGTCAGCGGTGGCCTGGGAATACCCCGCCATCATGTTAAACTGGATCGATGCCGCGAAACGCGCCGGTAGTATTGAACCAAGCGATGTCTTACCCGCCATGAAAGACGGCGCCGACCCTCATTTCGTATTTGGTGAGGGTAAATGGTGGGGCAGCACGCTTTGGGGACTGGACAACGCCGTCGTCGGCCGCTGGCCCGTCGTAGTCATTGAAGACGGCAAAGCACGCATCCAGGAATACCGCAGCGTTTCCGGATGGCTCGGCAATAACGAAGCGATCATCGCTAAGAATATGAAAGACATGGGATTACCCGTCGTCTAGTCGTTTTATTATCAACAGGCAACTACGGGGAGATATTTTAATATCTCCCCTTTTTGTTTGATCTAAGAATAAGTAGCGCGCCAGTTTTGGATCTTTTTTTTCAATCAATCGTTAACGGCTTTATACAAAGTGGATTTTTTGCATTATCCGCCGTCGGATTAGTGCTCATCTTTGGCGTCATGGGCGTGGTCAATTTCGCTCATGGCGAATTGGTTATGGTCGGTGCCTACACGGTTTGGTTTTTACACGCGCAACACAATACCCCATTTCTGATCACCGTTATCCTGGCCATTGTTCTAGTGATGATAATCGGTTTGTTAATGGAACGATTTTTATTCCGGCCAAATCGCGATGATCCGCTCGGTGGTCTGATTTGTTCTATCGGTGTTTTATTCATTCTACAGGTGATTGCGACGCTGGTAGGCGGCGAAGGCCCATCAAAACAAGTACCACCGCCTTTTGCAGGAACATTGATTTTGTTTGATACATTGCGCATTCCCTACCAGCGACTATTCAGCATCGTGGTGTCCATCGCTGCTCTGATGACGCTATGGTTTTTTCTAACCAAAACAAAATTGGGCTGGTCGCTGCGCGCCGTAGCACAGGATCGCGAAGCAGCCGCATTGCAAGGTATCAATATTAACCGCACTTCGATGATTGCCATTGGCGTGGGCGCGGCGTTGGCCGGGTTAGCCGGGGCATTGATGGCACCATTAACCAACATCAATCCACACATGGGGCACAACATTATTATCACTGCGTTCATTGTCACCATTGTCGGTGGTGTTGGCAGTTTATCCGGTGCGGTTATGGCGGCTATTCTGTACGCATTGTTTCATACTTTTATTACCGCCTATTTCAGCGGAACCATTGCGACCATTTCAGGATTGTTAATCATGGTGTTGGTATTGATTATCAAACCAACCGGCATCATGGGTAAAGCGGTAAGCGAGTAACATGAGCAACGGTGTGCTTGGAAAAATTCTGGGGATCACCGCGCTTCTCATAGCGCTGGCAGTCTTACCGCATTTTTTGAAATTTCATCAACAGGATTTCTTAATATTCCTGTTAATTAACATTCTGGTTGTCGTCAGTTACCGCCTGGTCACGCTAACCGGTGAATGGTCACTGATTCATGCGGTAATGATGGGCGTGGGTGCCTACACCAGCGCCATGATTTCCAAGTTTTACGACGTATCGTTTTGGTTGTCTATGCCGTTGGCCGGCGTCGGCGCGGGCCTCGTCGCCGCGTTACTGTGCTTTCCACTGTTTCGTATGACCCAGTTTTATTTTTTGATCGGTTCTTTCGCCGCCGGTGAAGCGATTCGCCTGTCCTGGATTCATTTTATCAGACCATTCGGCGGAACCGGCGGCATCAGCGCCATACCGTCACCCGAGTTAGGCAATATCGATTTTTTGGATCCGATTCCCTATCACTATCTGGTCATGGTTATTGTTACGATTTGTCTTTTTATTCTGTACCGCGTGGAAAAATCCCGAATAGGCCTGACGCTGCACGCCGTACACTGGAAAGCACCGCTGGCCGAATCCGTCGGAGTCAACACATGGCGTTACCGCTCACTGGCTTTCATCATCGGCTCGTTCTTCGTCGGCATCGCCGGCGCGCTGAAAGTCCATTACCTCGGCACAGTCAGCCCCAATCAGTTTGGCATCGGTTTCATGGTCTTTATTCTGATCTGGGTTATCGTCGGGGGGTATAAAACCTTCTATGGCGCTATCCTGGGCGCTGTCGTTTTGTCTATCCTGGATGAGTCCCTGCGCGATTTCGAGGAGTTAAGACCAGCGCTTTATGGCGCAATCTTGATCGCAGCTATTTTGTATCTGCCAAACGGTCTGGAAAGTATTCCTTCCAGAATTCGCGAAAAATTCGCCTCACCGAAAGAAGCATAGCGCGAACGACATGGCGTTACTTGAAGTAAATAGTGTCACCAAACGATTCGGTGGACTCACTGCGCTGGATCAAGTCAGTTTTTCCGTAAATGAAAACGAAATTCATGGCTTGATAGGCCCCAATGGTGCGGGTAAAAGCACTATGTTTAAAAACATCGCAGGCTTTTATACACCAACCGCCGGAAATATTCTCTTTTCAGGACAAAGCATCACGGGGAAAAGTCCAAACCGCGTGGCCAGCCTCGGCGTGGTGCGTACTTTCCAGGAGACCACGCTTTTTCAGGAATTAACCGTTTTTCAAAACGTACTGGTTGGTTGTCATTTAAAAGCCCACACCAATGTGTTCTCCGCCCTGCTCGGATTGGCAAACAGCAAAAACCAATCCGCCGAACGCAAGACCCGCGAGGTGTTGGAATTTATGGGTTTATCAGATCGCAAAGATCAGCTCGGTTCAGAATTACCCCTTGGTTCTCAGCGGGCTTTGGCCATCGCCATTGCCCTGGCGTCCGACCCGCGTTTGTTACTCATGGATGAACCCTTTGCCGGCATGAACCCGGAAGAAACCCAACACATGATGGATCTGACGTGCAAAGTTCGCGAATCGGGAATTACTATCGTGCTGGTTGAACACGACATGAGAGCCGTGATGGGTTTGTGTGAAAACATTACCGTGTTGAATTTCGGTACCTTACTCGCCCAGGGAACACCGGAAGAGATTCGTCACAACACCAAGGTCATTGAAGCGTATCTCGGTGGAGGACTGCATTGATGTTATTGTCGGTAAACGACATTCATGTGCATTACAACAAAGTCGCCGCGTTAAAAGGTATTTCGTTGAATGTTGAAGACGGCGACTTTGTTACCTTGATTGGATCTAACGGCGCAGGAAAAAGTACAACCTTACGTACTATATCCGGACTGGAACATCCCACTTCGGGAGAAATTATTTTCGATGGTCAGCGTATCGATAAAAAATCGCCGGACAGGATTTTAAAACTCGGCATCGCGCAAGTACCTGAAGGACGCCGGGTATTCAAGGATTTAAGCGTTGAGGAAAATCTTCGACTCGGCGCGTTCACTCGCGCAGATAAAACGCAGATAGAAAGCGATCTGGAAACGGTATTTGGACACTTCCCGCGACTCAAAGAACGTATACAGCAACAAGCCGGCACTTTAAGTGGTGGCGAGCAACAGATGCTGGCCATTGGCCGTGCACTCATGTCCAAGCCACGTCTATTGTTACTCGATGAACCATCGCTCGGACTGGCGCCGATTATTGTTCAGGAGATCGCTAACATTCTTATCGAAATAAACAAACACGATGTGTCGATTGTTTTGGTCGAACAAAATGCCGACCTGGCACTAAACATCGCGCAGCACGGCTATGTTCTAGAAACCGGCAACATCACACTGGAAGGTGAAGCCAGCGGACTTGCCAATAATGAGCATGTTAAAAAAGCGTATCTGGGTATTTAAAAAAATTACTTGGGTTAGCTATCTATTTGTCAAGATTACTATTCATTACAATGTTGATTTCTTGGTATCAACTACCTCTGGAACGCCGACTACCGAGGACTTGAACAGGTTCAAATTTAATTATCTCCACGGACGGTGAATACATCGCATGCCGCGGCCCTAACAATTCCAGTGGCGGTAGACCCGGCGAAAATTTCGCTTAGTCGGTGACGACCTTGCGATCCAAGTACAATCAGGTCGACCTGATTGTGGCGGGCAAATTCAAGAACCTCGCCTTTCGCGGAATGTTTGGTTAACTTCACGACCTGTTCGGCATCATCCATTTTTAGCTTGGTGCCTAATTTCCGCAAATCCTCACCCGCCTGATTGATTAGGAATTCCTCCGGATCCATTTCCTCCCGTGACATTTTGTAATGCGGGAGGTGCTCAGGAAAGTGCTCGATAACATGTATGAATGTCAGGCGTGCTCTGTAAAATCTGGCGAGTTCGACAGCGCGCTCGGCAGCACGCTCGCTGACATCTGAAAAGTCAACGGCGGTTAGAATATGTTGATAATTGTTCATGATTTGGTTTCTCTATACGCAAAAATAAAGTGATTCTCGGCGTCATTCGATAAAGGGCAAGATCCATACCAGCAGCATAAGTATGTAGCACACGACCAGTGAAATTATGACGTACGGCACACTGAAGCTCAAAAACTCCTTTAAAGACCAATTTCTGGCATCCTCTTTCTCTCCCATGGACAACGCTACATACAAAGCAGGTGCACCAGCGATTGTTAGGTTACTGCCCAGCGTACCGGACCATACCAGCGCCCAGTATAACGGCCACGGATCCAGGCCGGTCGTCTCGCCGACGTCACGGATAACATATAAGAGGGTCAATATATAAGCGTCGTGTTCAACCACACCGACAATTGGAGCGGTTACCCAGTACAAGAGCGTGACGCCGAAAAGCAGACTGGACTCGATATAAGGGACGAGCCAATCGGCTACGATTTCCAATAGGTGTGCGCTCTCAAGTCCGCCAACCAGTGAAAACAGCGCGACGTAGAACCCAATGGCTTTCCAATCCAGCTCTGCCAGCATTCCCTCCAGATCCGGCGGGCCCAACTGCCAGGCGCGGCCGAACAATTCAAACATCAACACAAGCAATACCGCCCCGGAAAATGCAATGTAACCCAGCATTACACCCAAATGCTCGCGCAATGACATGCCCAGGATTGTCAAAGCAAATACGACGCATACCACCCATGCAAAACGTTTATTTTTAATATGGGGTTCGTTCACATGGGCGTCGCTATGAACCTGTGGGTCGAGTGTAACATCTGCCATCGGCGACTTGCGGAACTTGAAATAGAACACGGCCACTACAACTAAATAGGTCAGGGTAAGTATGATGAACGACGACGGTCTGCCGGAATGCCAGATGAATCCCAAAAACTCGATACCCGTGACACTGTGCAGCATTTGTGGCGGCAGATCGCCCAGCAAAAGTGCAGTACCCATAAAATTGGAGCACAGTCCGATGAAAAGAATAGCACCGGTGGCCTCAAACTTGTAGAGCTTGCGGATATGAAAAACGACCGGTGCCAGCATAAGAACCACCACGACGTTGTCGATGAACATCGAAATAAATCCCGACAGACAGCCAATCAAGGTAACGAAAAGCGGCACATTGCCTTTGGACAAGCGCAACGTCAAATCACCCAAATACTCAGGAATCCCGGTTTTGCCAAAATACCCGGCAATAAGCCAGATGCTGACCAGGATGGCGATGACATTCCAATCCACATATGTAAACGCCTCCACTTCAGTCATGCTCCCCACCATGATCATCACAACGACGCCAAGCAGCGCGGCTACTACGCTGTCAATCCAACGCACAATGACGAGGAAAATCGTCACTAAAAAGATTATCAAAGTGATAGTTTGAAGTAGATCCATACGAAACTGTTTTCTCTATTATTTAATGCATTTTAAGAAGGAATCGCCCAGCAGTCACGAGTTCGAAAAGAGACTACGCCTTGATCTTATCGGTTTTTTCCCGAGGTACTCGTATATCGGTTCTATCTCTATCTATGTAGAATGTCGGTCATTTCCTGTTCATTTTCTGACGTGGTTTCGGGGCGATTAAGTTTGGGAAACTCATTAACCGGCAAGGGCACCAAAACACTCCAGGCCACCACCGCAAGGTCAATCGTTCGCATTCCAACCCGGGAAACACCGAAATCCCGGCACCCACACCGCCAAAGCTTGAACGTCCAACATGCCGATTATAGCTTTGTTTAATTGGCGGTGTGATAGAAGCTTGTGACGACTGAGTAATGTGCGGTAACGCGACCTGGAGATCATGGCATGACCAATTCATTCAGAGTGAGACTGGTACGCCATGGTGGAAGCCTGAGGAGCACCTGTGCCATAGCGACGGCGTCGATCATCCATAGAGGAATGTAGACGTTCAAGCGGACGCCTTTCCGCCCGATAACGCGTCTTCACCGTCGGGTACTGGTCGTGTAGCGATTTGCTATCGATACCGGAAGCGATCACCATCTCAGCCAGTGGAAACTCCGTTGCGAACCCTCGATTTCGATTGACTCGACCGCTACAATGACTGTCTCGCCGCATAGCGAACCAGCCAAAAAGCCTGAACAGGAATACAAATCTGAAGTCATATTTGTTTGATAACTTTCCGACTCACTTGCAGGTTCGTCAGTGACGAAAATCGCCATCTTCGCCGATATACAGAACATCTATTACACATGCCAGCAAGCGTACGGTCGCCAATTCAATTACCGCGAGCTTTGGCAACGTATCAGTGCTGATGGAGAGATTGTTTCGGCGATTGCTTATGCCATTCATCGTGGAGATAACAAGCAACTCAAATTCCAGAATGCGCTTAAAGAAATCGGTTTCACGGTGAAACTCAAACCGTTTATTCAGCGTCGCGACGGCTCGACCAAAGGTGATTGGGACGTGGGAATCACAATAGATGTATTAGAGGCGGTGAAAGATATTGATACCGTGGTGTTGCTTTCAGGCGATGGGGATTTCGATCTGCTGTTGGAGAAAATCAGTAAGGACTATAGCGTTAATGCCATAGTCTATGGCGTGCCGTCTCTTACCGCGAAATCGCTCATCGATTCGGCCAGTGTTTACCAACCTATCGATGAAGATTTATTACTATAAGTTTAGAAATCCGGTGTCTCGAGTTGCAAATTTTTGTGTTACTCGCAGACCGGATTCCGTTTCACTCCATCCAGGCCACACTGGCTAAGTTGCGGGACACAAATCGTCAAATTCAACGATTGTTTCTTCGGCTTTAACATCCGGAGCGGGAAAGGCCTTTTTGAATGTAAAAGCTTCGGCCGTCGGCCCATGATCTTGCAAACGCGCAAGCTTCTTCTTCGCTTGATCTAAAGTCGGGTAACCGCCCTTCGGTACCCACCACAGCACGGTATAAGCTTCCGTCATTTTGTTGAACCACTCCTTGCGCCGGCTCATAATCTTAGTATGGACAGTGCGATATACATAATTGTGCAACGACTCCACGTCTTTCCACACACTCATATTTACAAGAATATCCGGACCAAAAGCGCGGATACTGGTCGCATCGCCCTCTTCCGTCTGTAATCGCCATATAAATCCAGGAGATTGTTCGGCGAGCATGTTTATCCGTTCGAGATTAGCCACAAAGTCAGACAATTCCGGTGCATCCGATTTCATATTTCATTTTAGCAATGTTCAATTGCGCTAGCTGGTACGAACTCATATCAAACTCCTGTTTAATAGCACATTGTAAGTTTATAACCCTGATCCGTCCAACATCGCTGGGATATGTTTTTCCCAGCCGATAGCCATGATGTGAATGCCCTTACACAGGTTTCTTAGTTCGTCGATAGTTTCAGCGGCGATAGCCAGGCTTTCTTCAATGACATTATCTTTTTTCGCGGCATCGGCGATACGTTGAATCATGGCTTCGGGAATATCGATACCCGGCACTCGTTCGTTCATGTAGGTCGCCATCTTGACGGATTTGATCGGTATGATTCCCGCGAGAACGGGAATATCCGGCTTATCGAGCTTTTTCATAAACTCAACAAACGGTTCGATGTCGTAAATCGCCTGAGTTTGAAAGAACTGCGCACCGGCATCGATTTTGCGTTTGGTATTTTCCACCTCGCCGTCTATGTCATCCGCGCCCGGGTTGAACACGCTACCAATTAGAAACTCAGGATTACCTTTTATAGGGTTGCCACCATAATCTTTTCCATTCTTCAATGCCGCCGCCGCTTCAATCATTTGATTGGTATATAAATCGAACACCGGTTTGGTGTCGGGATGGTCGCCAATCTTCGGCGGATCGCCACCCATGAACATGACATTGGGCACACCCAACGCCCCCGCTCCAAGCAGACTGCTCTGGATAGCAATGCGATTTTTATCGCGTGAAGTGAATTGAACAATAGGCTCTACGCCGCGTTGCATCAGAAAATGCGCAGCAACGATGGGATCCATTGTCATGCGGGCGGTTGCCGACTCGGTGAGGTTAAACGCGGCAATCTTCGACATTAAGGAATCTGCTTTTGCATACAAGTCACTAAGATCAGTTCCCTTTGGCGGTGACAATTCGCATGTCACGACAAATTCGTGTCCTTCGAGCGCAGTTGCCAGTTTGTTCATAGCTTACCTAAATGGATTTGACGTGCTTTGTAAAAAGATAACAATGGACTTGGACTAGCTCGCTCCAGGGTCTCTTTCCAGGGCAAGCAGGCATTTGACATTAAATCCCCCGGCGAAATCATACCAGACCTGTGTCATTGAAGTCGCTAGTTGCGCCAAATTTGGAATGACGAAACTCGAAAAAATACAGAATTTGCGTGAACCCGGCGGCCCGATTAGACTGTCTGAAAATACTCAAATAGTTGCAAATTCGGAGGATAATAATTGTGCCTTATGTTCCCGGGCTGGGTTCACAATTCTATCATCGAAGCATTATCCAGTGCTGGCGATAGATGCGCATAAAAATTCTCCGCACACTTTTTCCAATGTTTCGGTAATAAAAAGAGAGGTATAGATGGCCAAAGCAATTCATTCCATGATCCGGGTACTCGACCTGGAAAAATCCATCGATTTCTACGACAAAGCGTTCGATCTCAAAATCGCCGATAAATTCGACTTTGACGGCTTTGCGCTGGTTTACCTGCGCAACGACGAAAATGATTTTGAGATTGAGTTAACCCTGAACAAAGACCGGGAAGAGGCTTACACGCACGGTGACGGTTACGGGCACGTCGCAGTATGTGTCGACGATGCGAAGTCAGAACACGACCGGTTTGCTGAACTGGGTTTAGAACCTACTGACGTAAAAGAATTTCATCGCGAAGGGTCGTTGATGGCGCGTTTCTTTTTTGTACAGGACCCTGACGGATACAAAATTGAAGTCCTGGAACGACACGGACGTTATCAATAATCCAAACAAGCATTACAAATCGACTAAAGAGGAGATAAATATGAAAGAAAGTATTGATCGCAGGCAATTTTTAAGACGAAGTGGTGGCGCGTTAGTCGGTGTTGCGGCAGCGACCGCCGTTGCGCCCGGCGCAACATGGGCCGCTGAACTATCCGCATTAGATGAACACCAGGGCAACACGATATTGCAGGCCGTGCGCCAAATTTATCCGCACAACACCATGTCGGACGACTATTACACTAACGTCGTGAAAGACCTGGATGCCGAAGCGGCGGACAATGCAGAAACCGCAACGATGTTAAAGGAAGGCGTTGCCAGTCTGGATACGGCCATGGGCGTGAAATGGACGGACTTGTCCAACGGCAATCAGTTCGCCGTACTAAGCGCCATGGAAGATTCACCGTTCTTTCAAAAACTGCGCGGAAAGGCAGTCGTGTCTTTGTATAACAATCCTTTAGCCTGGCGCCACTTTGGCTATGAAGGTTCGTCCGCAGAACAAGGTGGTTATCTGGAACGCGGATTCAACGATTTGAACTGGCTGGAAAATCCGTCGGAAGACGCAAGCCCTAAAGCGAGCTGAGGAGAATAAAACATGGCTAACATAGATTTTAACGATGATTCTGCCGTACTGGTGATCGGCAGCGGCGCGGGTGGCGGCACGCTGGCTAACGAGCTATGTCAAAAAGGCGTAAAAGTGATTTTACTCGAAGCCGGCGCGCAACATTCCATAGCGGATTTTGAAAATAACGAATGGAACGCGTTCGGGCAGCTATCCTGGCTGGATAAGCGAACCACTTCCGGTTCATGGCGCGTAGCGCGGGATTTCCCGGGACTGCCAGCCTGGATTTGCAAAACAGTCGGTGGCACGACGACTCACTGGGCTGGCGCCAGTCTGCGCATCCAAGAGCATGAGTTCAAAGCCAAAACCAACTATGGCGAGATTGACGGTGCCAATTTGATGGACTGGCCGTTGTCGTTGAGCGATCTCGAACCCTACTACGACAAAGCCGAAGATAAACTCGGCGTCACTCGCACCCATGATATTCCCGGTTTGCCCGGCAACAATAATTTCAAGGTGATGTATACCGGTGCGAAACGTTTGGGTTATCAAAAAGTTCACACGGGGCGTATGGCTATTAACAGCCGGCCGCGCGCCGGACGTTCTCAATGCCTGCAAATCGGCTTTTGCTTTCAAGGCTGTAAAAGCGGCGCGAAATGGTCAACGCTTTACACTGAAATTCCGGCAGCGGAGGAAACCGGCAACCTTGATCTTCGGCCCGAATCCCACGTGCTGACTATCGAGCATGATGACAACGGTAAAGTCACCGGCGTTGTTTATATGGATAAAGACGGCAACCAGCAAATGCAAAAAGCACGTGCAGTATGCGTCGCCGGTAATGCCATCGAAACGCCGCGAATTTTACTGAACTCCGCCAGCTCCAAATACCCGGATGGTCTGGCAAACTCATCCGGCCAAGTCGGTAAAAATTACATGCGCCACATGACGGGATCGGTCTATGCAACCTTCGATCGGCCGGTGAACATGTATCGCGGTACGACCATGGCGGGCATTATCACCGATGAGTCCGGCAACGATCCGGCACGTGGATTTACCGGTGGTTACGAGATGGAGACGTTGTCACTGGGTATTCCCTTCATGGCCGCATTTCTCGATCCTGGGGCATGGGGACCACGATTCACGCGAGCAATGGATAACTACGATCACATGGCGGGCATGTGGCTGGTCGGTGAAGATATGCCACAAGAATCCAACGCGATTACACTACATGCACAAGAAAAGGATCAATACGACATGCCGGTGCCTAACGTGCATTTTGACGATCATCCGAACGACATCGCGATGCGTAATCATGCATTCAAACAAGGCTCTGCGGTTTATGACGCGGCGGGGGCAAACATGGTGTACGAAACGCCTCCCTACCCTTCAACGCATAATCTCGGAACCTGCCGCATGAGCGAAAAAGCGGAAGATGGCGTGTGTAACCAGTTTGGTCAATCTCACGACATTCCAAACCTGTTTATTTCCGATGGCAGTCAGTTCACCACCGGCGCTGCGGAAAATCCGACCCTAACTATCGTTACGCTGGCAATACGACAAGCGGATTATGTTGCGGAGCAGTTATCGGCACAAAACATTTAGACAACCTCCAAAATCAACTACGCCCCGCAATGCGGGGCGTTTTTTATCAACAGTGCACGAAGTTATGTTACGGAAGTTTCGATGCCGGCCGAATTCAACGCCGTAGAAATAAAATCCAAACGCCAACTATCACTGTCCTTACGCTCTTGAAGTTGAATACGTGGCGTGCCTTCAAGCACAAATACTCCCTGATCATTTATCGACACTGAAATGCCTGTCTCACTCTGAACAACGAACATTTCCCCCGCAATACGGCACAAAACCTCATCACACTGTCGCGAAGACGGTATCGGAATCGCCACCGCATCGTGCGCCAAAGCTGGGCAAATGATGCTTCTGCGGGATTCAAGCATATTGTTCGGAACACCACATAAAACCATATCGAACAAACCTGCTGATAAAGCTTCTTTGTACAAATTCGGGGCTTCCAGGCAATGTTCAACGCCGCCTGTTTTCAGACTCACACCCTGACTCAATGATTTCTTTGTTGGCGCGAACACTACATCGTTAGCATCCAACGCCAGCAAACCTCCAACACAAAGCGCTTCGGGCGCGTCCCCAACAACTAAAACTCTCACAACCTTACTCCGTTAACATGGGAGCGGTTTCAACAACACATTCGGCAAAGCGTTTGAAAAATTTCGTCGAAACGCGATTTGCTACATTACTGACAATACCCGGCGTGATATTTCCCAGCGCTCCACCAATCTCGAATTCACCGCTATAAGACAGATCCGTTCCTGACTCAGCGTCGGCGAGCGACACGTCGGCAAAACCTTGCGCCGACTCCGCCAATCCACTTTGACCGATACCGCGCAATGTGTAGTTATCTGGTGGATTCAAATTTTGCAGTAGCAACTGCACGGAAAAGCTGGATTTTATCGGGCCGATACGAATCGCCATGGCAATAAGCCATTCTTCATCGGTCAGTTTTTGTACGTTGTCACACCCGCGAATACTCTTCTCCAAAACAACGGGACTATTCATGGCGACCCAAACTTGTTGTTTCGGTGCCGGAATGAAATATTCGCCGCTGATGGATATCAATGGCTCTATCGAAAGCGTTTGTTAGTGTGATTCCGCAACACGAATATCATGCAACACTGTATTTATTTCGCCTATGTATTCAAACAAGGCTGTATGGGCTTCGGGATCACGTTGTTTAAGAATCTTCGAGGCAGCTTTAAATGCGATAACTTGTGAATCGTGGTCACGCAGTAAATTCTTTAACAACTGGGACTCTTTCTCGGTTGGATCGAGGTTAAATTTTTTCTTTTTGGTTTCAAGAGCAGTCATCAAATCAAAATGCCGCTGTTTGGTTGTCTCCATAGCATTGTAAGCTTGCAGCGTATCAGAGGCGATTAAGAATTGTGGATCGTCCATTCTTACCCACCTCCACGGCGAAAATAAAGATTAAAACGATGCATAAAAGCGTCCATTTCTTGTTGGTCAAAGCCTTTGAAGGTAAATCTTAGATCAGTATAAGGAATTTCCAGCAAGGCAATTTTTCGAACCTGTTGCACACCTAATTCTATCTCAACCGAGCGGTTATCATAATCTATGGTGACCCGTTGCCCTTCAACGCGAAAGGGATGATTTTCAATCGCAGAAGGCAACGAGCGAAAGAACTCGGCATGAGTTAAACCGAAATTCTTTGTAAAACTGCGGTCTTCCAAAACTTGCTCCCCACACCCCGATTTCGCAGGGGCAGGCTCTAACCCGCTCCCCAAGGGAGAGGGGAAAAACACCTTCCCCCTTCTGGGGAAGGAAGGGATGGGGGATTTACGAGCATGACCAACTTGAAATTAGCCGCCCGCTACCGGCGGCCAAATAGCGAGGGTATCACCCTCTTTTAATGTCGTTGCATCACGATCCGCCGAACAAGCAAACACGCCGTTAACTAAAACCAGGTGCGCCATGTCACGTGGTACATTGTACTTATCGATAATCGAGTTCAGCGATGAATTGTCCGGCACCTCGATTTGTACCGTGTTTTCATGTGCTCCCGGAGGTAAATGCTCACTTAACGAAGCGTAGAGCTTAAAGGTGATCTTCATTGCGCGACGATTCTATAGACAACGATTAAACCGCGCCCTGGGTTGCACTTAAATAGGCTTCCATTACATTGAGCGGATTATCCATTAATTTGTCTTTCCATTTACCCAAATGCAATTGCGTTTGTATCAACCCTCGCAATACGCCAACGTGTTGAGTCAATCCCAGGCTGTTTGCACCAACTAAAACGTCATCCTGGAATTGCAAGTTTAGATAACGATAATTATCCGGATCATTCAATTCCGCCGTGTCACCACCACTGCCTTCCCACAATCCGAACGATGCAGATATCAAGCCCATGGTGTCCAGCACGTTCATATTGACACTACCCTGGTGGATTGATTCCTGGCCTTCAACCATATTTGCCGCAGCAATACGCCCGTGGTCTGCGGCGGTGGGTTGAATCGCCTGCACGGTGTATTCACCGGTTGAAAAATCCTTGCCTTGTGCAACATCGCCAGCGGCAAAGATATCCGGGTTGCTGGTGCGCATGTGCTCATCAATCAAAATACCATGATCAGTTTTCACATCCGTACCGTTCAGTAAATCCGTATTCGGTCGAACACCCGTCGCGCAAATCACCAGATCCGCCGGAATGCTTTCGCCGGATTCGAGCGCAACATCTAACGGCGAACCACCGGAAATGCCGGTAACGCGCGTAGACGTCAGCACGCGAACATTTTTACTCTCGCACCATCTTTTAATCAGGCCGCCGGATTCTTCATTCATCATGCGCGGCACCATGCGATTCTCCATTTCAACCACGGTCAGATCGACACCACTCGCCGCCAATGCTTCAAGAATAATGCAACCGATAAAACCTGCACCCATTAACACCACCTTAGCACCGGGCTTGGATAACTTGGTAATGTGACGTGCATCTTCCAGGGTCCAGCAAGTATGCACACCGGGTAAATCCATGCCTTCAATCGGCGGTTTGGTTGGGTGCGAACCGGTGGCCAGCAGTAGCTTGTCGTAACTCATGTTGCCGCCAGTCGAAAGTTTCAATGATTTAGCCCCGGTGTCGATGGATTCAACACGTGCTTGCTCAACAGCAATACCGTGTTTACCAAAGTAATCGTCACTCTTGCGTAAATACGTCCCGCCTTCGTCGATGCTGTCGATCAAGTAATACGGGATTGCCATACGCGAGTACGGCGGCTCCGGTTCATCGCCGACAATCGTAACGTTGGATTGAGGGTCGAGTTTTTTTAATGTTTCCGCGGCGATAACGCCGGACGGACCCGCACCGATGATGACGTGTTGCATGTTTACCCTCCTAAAATAAGCAGGGCAGTGCCAAGCACCGCCCTGAAAAATACATCTTGAAATAAAAGATTAAACGCTACGATCAAGCCGGCAGTCCAAGCCGTTGACGCGTCTCCGGTGTGATAGTACCGTCGGCATTCCAGCCACGTTCCTGATAGTAAATGGGCAGCATCTCTTTAAGACCGGATACTTTGCCTTCTGCCGGACCGGTGTTTGCCGGATCCTCCAATAAGCGCTTGGGCAAGGTGTCGTCCGCCGCGGTAAGACCGGCTTTCATATTAAAGTCTCGCTCCAGATTCCAGACACGCTCGCCAATTTCAACCAGTTTTTCCGGTGTCCACTCGCCATCGCAAGCCGCATCAATCTGGGGTGCAATATTTTCCAGAGTCCACGCGAAAGTAGTGAATACACAAAGACCGGATGAATCCACTGCCGCAGTTGCATCCTGGAATGCTTTCACCAATCCGGGTTTGCCTTCCGTTTCCAACGGGTCGGTCTTTTCAGGGATACCCAGGATTTCTGAGGATACCGTGTAACTGCGTAAATGACAGGCACCGCGATTTGAGGTTGCATAGGTTAAACCCATGCCTTGAATGCCACGCGGGTCATAAGCCGGGAATTCCTGTCCTTTCACTGTCATGGATAATTCCGGGTGGCCATATTTTTCACACAAACGCTTGGATCCAAGGGCCAGGTCTTTACCGAAGCCCTCTCCCGAAGCTACCATTTCAGCCGCCGCAGTTAACGCTTGAGCGGAACCGAATTTCATTTCCACGCCACCGGTCTGCTCGTTGGTGATCACGCCTTCTTCGTACAACTCCATTGCCGCAGCAACAGTCGCGCCAAAGGAAATCGGATCCATTCCGTCTTCATTACATAAGAAGTTGGCATACGTCAGCGCGTCAAGATCGTCCACACCGGTATCGGAACCCAATGCCCAGGCCGCTTCGTATTCCAAACCACCCGAGTTACCCCAGTATTGCGGTTTATTCTCTACCGAGAAATGACCTTTATCCAAGGTTGAAATTCGGCCGCAGGCAATCGTGCAACCAAAGCAAGCTGCGTTTGTGGTCAGGTTGGGTTTGCCGTCACTTTTACGTGGCTCGGCCATCGCTTCCGCAGAAATTTTATGCGCGCCTTCAAACTGCACTTCACGCATGTTGCGCGTCGGCATCGCACCCACTTCGTTAATGACATTCATTAAGACCTGTGTTCCAAACGCCGGCAGACCCTCACCGGTGACAGCGTTTTCTGCCAGCACCTGTTTTTGTGCCGCCGTTTCCTGCATGAATCGTTTCGGGTCTTTGACATTACCGACACCCTGGGTTCCGCGAATTACCACAGCTTTCAGATTCTTTGACGCCATGACAGTGCCGACACCGGAACGACCTGCCGCTCGGTGCAGATCATTCACGACCGCCGAGTACAAGCAACCTGCTTCCGCCGAACGCCCAACACAGGCGATACGAATTTGAGGATCCTGATGTTTCTTATGCAGAATTTCATCGGCTGCCCAAACGGACTTGCCCCAGATTTCATCGGCAGACAACAATTCGGCGTTGTCATTCTGAATATACAAATAAACCGGCGATGGCGATTTACCTTCAAAAATCACCATATCCCAACCCGCATTTTTCATTTCTGCGCCGATAAAGCCGCCGGAGTTTGAACACGCGACCGCGCCGGTTAACGGACTCTTGCAAATAACGGAATAACGACCACCGGTTGATGCCATGGTGCCGGTCAATGGCCCCGTCGCCATAATCAATTTATTGTCCGGTCCCAGTGCATCCGCTTTTGGATCCACTTCTTCGACCAAGTAACGTGTCGCTAAACCACGTTGGCCGAGATACTCTTGCGCCCACTCCATATTAAGTGGTTCGGATGAAACTTTACCTTCAGTTAAATTGACGCGAAGAATTTTCTTTGCCCATGCCATAAGTGTTCTCCTCTTCGTTTAAGTGCGCGCGGCGTTGTCGGTTTTCTCGGCCCAGGCGCGCATACGATCCAGCCCGGTTGCGTTAGCGTCGAGATAGGTAATTGCGCCGGTCGGACAGGCTTCGGCGCATTGCGGATCGCCGCCACACAAATCGCACTTGATTACTTTACCGGTGTCGGCGTTGTAGTTGACCGTGCCAAACGGACAAGCGATGGTGCAGACTTTACAACCGACGCATACATCCGCTTTGACATCTTTTGAACCGGTTTCGGCATTGATAACAATGGCATCGACCGGACACGCATGCATACACCACGCTTCATCGCATTGAGTGCAGGTATAAGGAACGAAACGCCCCTCTTCATGAAAAGTAAAAATTTTGATACGGGATTTTGAAGGATTAAACGCACCTTCGTTTTCGTAAGAACATGCCATTTCGCATTGCAAACATCCGGTACATTTACCGGGGTCAATGGTGAGGGACTTCAGCATTCGCTTTCCTCCAGATTCGGGTTATATACGTTGATTTTTCTGTTGCCCTAAACGCTGGCTTCAAACCCTGACCGGGTCGTAACCGGCGCAGAATAAATAACTTTTTACCACTAATGACGGGAACTGACAACCGCCGGAAATCTGACAAACTTCACTTCGACACGAGTGCCGGATGGTTCGCGTCCCATTTATGACCCAATGGTCGAGTTCATGAGCAACTTGTTAGGATAAAACAATGAGATAACGAATAATCCCGCGGCCGCCACCACAATAGACGGCCCCGCCGGAGTATCCCATTGCAGCGACGCCCATAGCCCAATTACAACGGCAACAACACCCGCCAATGCTGCACCCAACGCCATTTGCTCCGGTGTGGCGCTGAATCGCCGCGCGATGGCGGCAGGAATAATCAGCAGTGAAACAATCAACAACAAGCCAACAATTTGCATGGCGACCGCTATGACCGTACTGACTAACAATAGAAATAACAACTGCATTCGCTCCACCGCAATACCGTCAACACGCGCGAGTTCTTCATGTACCGTAACAGACAACAATGATCGCCAAAAAACTACAAGCAACACGAGGCAAGCCAGCCCTCCGGCATATATCCAGACCATGTCCAAAACCGAAACTGCCAAAATGTCGCCAAACAGATAAGCCATCAGATCGACCCGCACGGATTTCATGAAAGACAAGACAACCAGACCCAGCGCAAGAGAACCGTGCGCGGCGATGGAAAGCAAAGTATCGTTGGACAAACTTTGGTTTTTTTGCAGCGCGAATAAAAATAAAGAAACCAGAACGGCAATCAGCAACACGCCGAGTTGAAGGTTAATACCGAACCAGATACCCAGCACGACACCAAGCAAGGCGGCATGGGAAAGCGCTGCGCCAAAATACGCCATCCGCCGCCACACGACGAAACAACCTAGAGGCCCGGCGACGATGGCAATGCCTAAACCCGCTGCAAACGCGCGAATTAGAAACTCATCCATTATGCGCGTGCCGTTCGTCCGGTGAATGGTCGATGTTTCCGGCCAGATCATGCGTGTGATCATGGTGATGCGTGTACACCGCGAGTCGATCCTGCAACCTTGAGCCGAATAAGGTCAGATATTCCGGGTGTTGACTCACGGCATCGGGCCTACCTTCGCAACACACGTGATGATTTAAGCAAATGACACGATCCGTTGCAGCCATGACCAAATGCAAGTCATGTGACACCAGCAACACGCCGCAACCCATTTCATCACGCAAGGATTTGAACAAATCATACAACTCCGATTGACCGACCACATCGACTCCGGCGCTGGGTTCATCCAATACCAATAACTCTGGGTCTTGCAACAAAGCGCGGGTGAGTAACACACGTCTCAGCTCACCACCGGACAAACTTTGCACGGGAGATTTTAAAACATGTCCGGCGCCAGCCTGAGCTAATGCATTTTCAAAACGATGTGTCTGTCCGCATGCGCCTAAATCCAAAAACCGCTCGACCGTCAGCGGCATGGTTTCATCAATATGCAAACGCTGCGGCACGTACCCGATGCGAATTTTATCCGCGCGTTGCACTTGTCCGCTGTCCGGCGCTATCAAACCCAGAGCAATTCTCACCAATGTCGTCTTCCCGCACCCATTTGGACCAATGAGGGTCACGATCTCACCGCGATGCACTTGCAAATCGACTTTATCCAGCACTGCATGTTGGTTGTGCCGGACAGACACTTTTGCAACATCGATCAATAAATTTGAAGCATTCATATCGTCACACCGAATCACATTGACTGCAAAGCCCCTGCAATTCAACAGTCTGACGTTGCACCCGAAAACCCGCTTGCTGCGCGCGTTCGTTCATCAGGCGACTAATTTCATCGTCTTCCATTTCCACGACGGCGTTGCATCGACCACATATAAGAAACTGTCCTGCATGTTGTTCTATCGGATCGCAACAACCGACATAAGCGTTCAACGATTCGATGCGATGAATCAAACCGTGCTCAAGTAAAAAATCCAGCGCGCGATACACAGTCGGTGGCGCTGCGCGGCGATTCTCATCACGTAGCTGTTCCAGCAAATCGTAAGCCAGCATCGGTTCATGCCGCGCCCAAATCATTTCTAACACCTGTTTGCGTAACGGCGTTAGGCGCGCGCCTCGCTCGGCACACACAGCATCTGCTGCTTTCATCGCCGATGTAATGCAACGCGCATGGTTATGTTTTCGTGACTTGAATAGCGCCGGGTGCTTCCTGGTCATGTCGGTTTTTCAATGTTAGATATGTAATAATATAACATTACATTTAATCTCGCACGATTCCGATGAATCTACTTCGAACCAGCATTTTTTGCACGTTGGCACTCATATTGACAACGCGCGCTGTATTGGCGGAATACCCCAGAGTGTTGGTGAGCGTAAACCCCGTGCACTCACTAATTGCACAGATTACGCAAGGCGTTGGCGCGCCGGATTTATTGCTCGCCGGCACTGTCTCACCACATACCTATTCTATGCGGCCTTCCGACAGCCGAAAGCTACACGCGGCGGATGTCGTTTTCTGGGTTGGCCCGGCTCTTGAAACTTTTCTGGTCAAGCCTCTCTCGACTTTAGACTCAAATACTCACATTGTTGAGTTAAACAAACAACCAAATATCAATACCATTAAATCGCGTTCATCGCACTTTCATGACGATGAAAATCAAACTCATTCCGGGCTGGAGTTCGATCCGCACATCTGGCTTGATCCGAACAATGCAAAATCGATTGTAAAAATTGCAACTAATGTCTTGAGTAAAATCGATCCTGGGAACCAATCTGTTTACCAAGCCAACAGCGACAATGCGATAGCACAACTAACCGCTCTGGAAAAAGAAATAAACGAACGCCTGAAACCTGTGATGGAAATTCCATATATAGTATTTCACGATGCGTACCAACATTTTGAAAAACACTATGGATTAAACTCACTCGCTGCTGTGACTATCGGCGCGGAAAAAATGCCGGGTGCAAAAGGTATAATTGAATTAAAGAAACTCATTGTTGAAAACGACGTAAAATGCATGTTTTCGGAACCGCAGTTTGAACCCAAAATACTAGAAACTATCACTGAAGATGTGGATATAGAAATCGGCACGTTGGATTCGCTCGGCGCGACAATTGAGCCGGGAGTTAGCGCGTATGAACAAATTTTGTTGGGATTAACAACTTCGCTAACATCTTGTTTAAGCAATACGCATTAAGGACACTCCAGTCATTCTGACCATATCTGAAAATAAATAATCTACCCGAATATTGCATACAGCAAAAAACGACATTCTAATACCCCGGAGAACAAACATGACAGACGATAAAAAAGACCGCCGACAAGATAAAACGTTTTCTGAAGAAGAAATCGAAGCGCGACTAAAATCGGAATTGCCGTTGTGGTATTACGAAGATGGCTGGATTCGGCGCAAGTACAAAACCAGCGGTTGGAAAGGCACGCTGATGGTCATTAACACCGTCGGTCATTTAGCCGAGGCCGCCTGGCATCATCCCGACATCACTGCGTCTTATGCATTCGTCATCGTCAAGCTGGTGAATCATGCCGCAAAAGGCGTAACCGAAAAAGATTTTGCACTGGCAAAGAAAATCGAAGAAGTCGTGCAATGGCAGCCTGGGGCTGAGGGCGGCGCACTGGAAGGAACGCCTGACGATCAGAGGTTTAAATACATTAAATACGATTGAATCTTAAAATCTTACACATTTACTAAAATTTTGAGAACCGTGGTTGTTCAACTCTGTCATTTCGACTGCAAGGAGAAATCTTACTTTTCTAGCTATACACACCCAAGGAGTTTTCTCACTTTGTTCGAGCCGACATTTATTCATAGGTGCCCATGACACAAGTTTATTTTGGCCTGGGTTCGAATCTGGGTGACCGAACCGCGAACCTGGAAAAGTCCATTCAACTGTTACAGGAAAACGGATTTCGGTTAAGCCGCGTTTCACCCGTTGTCGAATCCCCTGCCCTATTGCCCGAAGGCGCGCCATCCGCATGGAATATTCCTTTTTTGAATCTGGTCATTGAAGGCGACATTAATGAAGCGCCGGCACACTGGCTAAAAGTTAACAAAGACCTACAAAACATCATGGGACGCACCAATGCATCGCGTTGGTCGCCACGCCCGGTGGATATCGATATCTTATTGTGGGGCGATGAGGTTATTGCCACTGAAGATTTAACCATTCCCCACAAAGATCTGCACAAACGTGCGTTCGTTGTCTCGCCGCTGGCCCACCTACGCCCTGATTTACAAATACCGGGGCGCGATACTACGACGATTCTCCAACACGCTCGCGGTTTGCATCACCACATTCCGCTGTGGATGGGTATTGTTAATGTCACGCCAGATTCGTTCTCCGACGGCAATGTCAATTTTGATCAAGAAAGTGCCGGACGCACTATTAGCGAAATGATCGATGCCGGCGTTCACATCATCGATGTCGGCGCGGAATCGACCCGACCTGGCGCGACACCCATGAAACCTGAAGCAGAATGGCAACGTCTGAAACCGGTTTTGGAATTAATAAAAGATAAAACCAGTACCAATTTGCTACGACCGCTTATTAGCATCGACACACGCCACGCCGAAGTCGCACGGCGCGCGTTGGATCTCGGCATCGATATCATTAACGATGTTAGCGGGTTAACCCAACCCGATATGCTGGAACTCGCGCGTGAAAACAATCACGATTGGGTAGCTATGCACCACGTCACGATACCCGTGGACTCCAATCGTAAAATTGCCCAGGAATGCGACCCGGTAGCGGAAGTATGCGACTGGTTCGATCGGAAACTGGAAGACTGGGATAAAGCAGGTATCGATCGCAACCGCATCATACTCGACCCCGGTATCGGTTTCGGCAAAGACAGCTTGCATTCATTGGAGTTAATGCGTTATATCGAAGCGTTGCAAAAATTTGATATGCGCTTGCTAGTCGGTCATTCGCGCAAGTCATTCATGAAAGCGTTTTCCGAAATCCCGGCGGCGGAGCGCGATCTTGAAACCGTAGGCGCTTCGTTAAAACTGTGCGACAAAGGTGTCGACATCATTCGCGTCCACAATGTCCCAGTACACGTGCGGGCATATACCGCTTGGGCGCATTTAGAGCCGTATCAGTAACCTCATTTGTGTTTACCTTCGATAAAAATCAACGTATGCCAAAAAAACCCACAATTGAATTCGTCACTTGGGCTAGGAACTGGATTAATCCTAATGATTACTTGTCGAAACTTAGAACGGGAAAAGATGGAAAGCCAAGGCAAGACGATGAAGCGCTCGGTATTGTGTATGCCTTTGATGACGAGTTAGATCAGAATGAAAAATCAAAAAAAAATCGGCAGCCTTACCACGTATTTATCTGAAGGTAATACAGCTAGAATAAACCTCCAGATAGCGAATGGTAACGATGGTGAGTATCAATTCAAAGGGCCTTCTGATTATGGACAAGTTACATCGTGCTCGATCTCGGGCACTAAAATCACTGCTAGATTAGAACAACTGCGTATTGGCTACCTCACAATTGGTCGTGGAAACCAAACGACTATAAACATCACCAAGTGTCAGATAGGCCACATTATTCTTAGTGGTGAACAAAAAAACACTAGATATCCATATTAGTGATTCAAGCATTGGAACACTAAACCTTAATGATGGACTAAAACTTGGCAATTTATGCATTTGTGGTACGTCCGTGATTGGAATATCGTGCCGAGGCGAATCTCAAGGAGGTACTTTCGGTGGGTCGATTCAATTCAAGAACCTTTGGCTGCCACGGAACATACAAGATTATTTTATCGAAAATGCTCAACCGTATCGAAATTTAATATCACACTTACTCGCCGCAAACAATTACCACGCTTCAAGTGTTGTTCACGGGCCCATGTTGAGCGTAGAACGCGAAGAATACTCCAATCGCATTGAAAAGTTTGTTAATCGAACATACGAGTGTTTCTCAGACTACGGTTACTCATTATGGAGACCGGTATGTTGGATAATTGGTTTGTTTTTTGTTACTGCGCTATTTTGTTTTTATTTTGACGCAGTCACATACTCAAGTGATCTTTCAATAAAAAGTGACTGGCGATCGTCCCTATCAGAACAATCAATGTATAGCCAAGCACTTCGCGCCGTAGTTGTCGCATTTCAACCAATGTCCAATCCATTATCTTTGTTTGGCGACAAAATACTCGTGGCTAAAGATTTATGGTTTGCCATATGGTTGGGTATTCATTCAATTTTCTCAGTGATTCTAATTACTCTATTTATACTAGTGTACTGTCTGATTAATTCGGTTAAGAATACTATTTACCGAAGTAATGATTTCATCTGCCGTTTTTATCCATCTAAATGGCGTAGGTTGTTCGTTGTGCGTATCGAGATAAGATCGAATGGCGTTTTCCAAAGCAGGGACTGATCGGTGTGTCCCCCGACGGAGTTGATGTTCTGTCAAAGTCGCAAAAAACCGTTCAACCAAATTGATCCAGGAACTGTATGTGGGTGTGAAATGACAATGGAATCGTGGGTGGCGAAGTAACCAGTTCCTCACCTTTTCAGTCTTGTGGGTGCCGTAGTTGTCGAGAATCATGTGAACATCAAGCTCAGCGCGAACTTGGGAATCGATGTGTCGTAGAAAACTAATGAACTCTTGACTTCGATGACGACGTTTCAGTTTGCCCATCACTTTGCCGGTTGCAACATCAAGGGCAGCAAACAGTGTCGTTGTGCCATAGCGCCGATAATCGTGTGTATGCGTTTCCGGTATACCATAATTCATCGGCAACGAGGGTTGCGTGCGATCTAAAGCCTGAATCTGGCTTTTCTCATCCACGCATAAAACCAATGCTTTATCGGGTGGATCCAGATATAAGCCCACAATGTCTCGCACTTTCTCGACAAAGTGCGGATCTGTCGATAATTTGAAACTATGCGTCAGATGGGGCTTCAGTCCGAACGCCTTCCATACACGGTGAACAAAGTCTCGTGGAAAATCAAGTTCCGCCGACAGACTGCGCACGCTCCAGTGTGTGGCATTCTTAGGCCGACGGTTCAGGGTCGTATCCAATACCATCTGCACACGCTCATCATCATGTTTGCGAGGTTGACCACTGCGCGGAGCATCCGAAAGCCCTGCAATCCGGTCTTTGGCAAAGCGTCGGCGCCACTTGGATACGGTTTGCTCACTGGTGCGGTGCCTCACCGCAATTTCTTCACCGCTGTAACCCTGCGCGCAGTCCAATATGATGCCGGCTCGCAAATGCAACCCGGCTTTCGTGTTTCGACGTCGTCTCCAACTCTTGAGCTCGGACTCTTCGTCTGCATCAAGTACAATCGGTATCGCTAATCGGGCCATCGTACGATCCTCTGTTACTACTGGATCATACGACAACATCTCATATGATTAGTTCAACTAATTAATCAGACAGTACACTAGCAGTGCGGCGAAAGCTAAGAATGCACGACTAACATACAACAAATTAAACAAAACTCGGAGGGCGCAACGCGTTACACCAAACGAATGACAAGTGAAAAATGACCAAAGCACGCGCCGTAGGCATAAACCATATTGCGCTTGAAGTCGGTAATATTGATGAAGCGTTGGAATTCTACGGAAGATTTCTGGAATTTGAGGTTGAAAGCAAAAGCGACACGGCAGCGTTTATCTATTTCGGCGATCAATTTATCAATTTCGCAAAACAAACGGATAGAGAACCCGACAAGCTTCGGCATTTTGGCATCGCCGTGGACGACAAGGAGTTGGTGCGCAAGACGCTTGAAGAGATGGGTGTAGAACTATTAGATGGTCGGTTTCTTGATTTTCTTGACCCTTGGGGAAATCGGGTTGAGATTACAACCTACACCAATATCCAATTTTCCAAAGCGGATCATGTGTTGCGTGGCATGGGCCTCAGCCATCTCACCAAAACCAAACAAGCGCTGGAAGAATTGCGCGTCAAAAATATGGCACCCGATTCTTAGAACTTACTTCTATTTTAATCTACTCAGGAGAATACAAATGAACTGGACGGTATATCTATCCGGCGAAATCCACACCGACTGGCGCGATCAAATCAAACAAGGAGCGGATTCAAACAAGCTGCCCATCGTATTCACATCGGCAGTGACCAATCATGAAGCCAGCGATGCGGCGGGCGATGTGTTGGGCGCTGAAAGTAACAATTTCTGGCGCGATCACAAATCATCCAAGGTCAATGGCTTACGCACAAAAACACTAATCGATAAATGCGATATCGCTGTCGTACGTTTTGGAGACAAGTACAAGCAATGGAATGCTGCGTTCGATGCGGGCTATTGCGCGGCCCTGGGCAAACCGTATATCACGCTACACGACGAAGATATTATTCACCCGCTAAAAGAAGTGGATGCCGCCGCGATGGCCTGGGCGCAAACGCCCGAACAAGTCGTGGAAATTCTAAAGTACGCCACTAGTACGCAGTAATGTAAGCGTCCAGCTAACGGCACCCTGTTACGCTGAGGATTGCTGTGCCAATCTCACGGTTTTAACAATAGTAAGGTAAAAATGGCAAACAAAGTGATGACCAAACTTCAGCGGTATTGACTGGAATATTGTACAGGTAAGCGGATACCAGTGAAGAATCGACAATAACCTATTCCCAGTCACCATTCCGGTGATAGCATAGTGATTATTAACAACGACTACCTGTTCTTGTACACCGGCGTGGGTGTCGATAAGTTTTAGTCTCACATCGACGGCATCATTGAACGCCACCGAATAGCTTCCGCATGTTTTCTATCATAATTACGCCCCCAAAAAAGCGTTTTCCGGTTTATAGCAAACCCCAGATTTATTAAATGAGAAACTCCGCCTATTCCTCGACCGGGTTTACTGCAATATCCGTAATCAGCTGCACACTAGATGTTCCCCAACAATCATAGAGCGCTTTGTCCTTGGAAGACGACACCCCTGTCATCTGTACTACAACACCGCAGATTATGTTGTACTGGTATCAAACAAAAACTGTGAACCACATCACATAACAATTGTGTGATATTTCACAATTTTGGGTTTATACGCCATTGCGTCAAGAAAATCAGCGTATTACATGTTATTTGGACTCTATGTTAGAGTGAAACGCACTACCGAGGGGATTATTGGTTCCGGTACGCTTAGGTCGCATTCAGTCTTTTCCTGCTCTCGAGTATCTCGGGGCTTATCCTGCGCCAAATAAATCGCCTAAATTTCCCCGCATCTTTCAACTTCGGAAGAATTGCCGGCTCAGCAAGTTTGGTTCATAACCGACATGTAACGGGCAAATGTGGAATAACGGTTATGCGCTTTCTAGACCACTAACAATAAAATAGCCCGGTGCTCTCCCAAGCGCCGGGCTACAGACGTGATACTCGAATTAACTGTTAGCTGGCGATTACCTTTTTTATTAAACCAACAATAAGCATCAAGACCCCACCCCCGACACCGCCTGATGCAATACTACCGATGATGCTACCGATATCCATGCCGCCGCCACCAGCTGCAACACCCATTGCACCGAGCACAGAGGCGCCAATGCCACCACCAAGAATACCAACAATTGAATTCCACAAGGTACCTAAGCTGAAGTTCTTGAGCAGGCCACCAGCGATATTTCCACCGACAGCACCACTAATAAGATTAATAATGATTGTTAAGATATCCACGTAATTTCTCCCTTTTTTGCATGTTAAGGATAAAGCCGTTAGATCAAGTCAACGAAATCCTTTTCTCGAAACGATACAGCTTAATCTACAATGAATGTCACTTTTAGGCTCACGCGATACTCCGTAATTTTCCCGCCGGAACACAATACTTCTTGATCTTGAATCCAGGCACTTTTTACATTTCTCAACGTTTTGTTTGCTCGTTTAACACCCGCAGCGACAGCGTCGTTAAAACTTTTTTTCGACGACGCCTTTATTTCAGTGACTCGTGCAATAGACATTTAATTCTTCCTGTAAAGTTTATATTAACTACGATTGTTGATTAGTGTCATCGGTTACTGCATCAGCGACTTCTTGAGCTTTGTCACCCGCAGCATCTTTAACATCTTCAACCTTATCGCCTACCGCTTCGGCAACATCTTGCGCTTTGTCAACGACAGCGTCTTTTACATCGCCAGCGACATCTTTTGCCTTATCGATCGCATCACCGGCAACGTCTTCTACTTTGTCGGCAACGTCACCAGCGACATCTTTTGCCTTATCAATTGTGTTTTTAATACCATCGGATATACCCATTGTTACTCTCCTATATTAATAATTGGTTAGTGTTAAGTAATTGTATTTTAACATGATTATGTTACGTTGTCAGTGATGTGACAGCGTAATCCACCAGGATTAGTACCGCCGTATCTGCAATTACAATATCGTATCTTTATAGTTACATACGTCAATATAATAGCAGCAACGCTACTTCTGATAACTACTTCACGATTAGGCTGTTCTCCACATTAACGACACCGTCAACTGTACGAACTACGGATTCCACCTGTTCGCGTTGTTGTTCATTATCAACAAATCCGCTGATCTGTACCGTACCTTTGAACGTTTCCACACTGATATCTAATGACGCCAATCCTTCCTGTTTAAATAACACGGTTTTTACCTTTCCCGTTATTACTGAATCGTCGATATATTCTCCAGTGCTTTCTTGTTTGCTAGTTCCCGCACAGCCCGCAATTAGTGCGAATACACAAAAAACAAAACAATGTTGTTTCTAGTCTGGACAAATAAATTCATTTTGCAATCTCCTAAATTAATTCACGATTAAACTTTGCCACTATTGGCTATATTTCTTGCAACCATTTTACGGCTTAGTTTCCGAATGTATACCTTACCTGATCGTTGAATCAACCATGCAATCGAAACGTTTACGTCGAGTCTTTTCTTGGCGCTTCAATGTATGTTTTTCTAATCTCGATGAATAGTCTGAAATGTGTTCTGTACCCTGACTGCCGCCATCGCACGACTGAGCCTGCTTCCCCTATGATGAAAAAAGATATTCGCCAGAGTTTAAGTATCGCATTGATTGCTCGGCCGGATCGTGATTACGCAGTAAAAGCCGAATCTAATGGATATGTTTTTAGGCGCAACATATTGTATCCTACGTAAAAGTAAAATGATTCGGATGCTATTTCCTATCGGTATCACTACGAAAAATGAAAGTTATTCGAACTCAGTCAGCGTAACGCATTACGTCGAACCCGTTTCCTATTTAACAGTAGTAAAGTAACTTATCAAGCAAAGTCCAAGGCTCGTATGCTAGCTTATATGTAGTCGACTCTTTACTTCTTTTCCATTTTTAAATTCTATTTTTCGCCACGAACTATCGTTGTTTAATGTTTGCCACCTGCGTTCTTCCTTGATGTAATTCCAATCTTTATCGTTCTGGTAAAAAATCTGGATTTCATTCGACTCCAAAATATTGAGTATCTCGTTGTCATGGTAATTGTATTCATCGTAGTCTGTAAGCGCTTTTTGCGCCATCTCCGAATACAATTCGTTGATGTCCAGGAGCAGTGTATTTACATCTTTGTTTAGATCGGAAATCTTGAGTCCGATTCTCTTCGCTTCACGCGACGTAATTGGGTATCCGTGCGACGGATACTCCGAGTTCAAGTGTTTACTAATCCGATGACACTCGTCGATACTCTCGATGTGATAAGACAATATTTCTTGGCAAATTTGTATCGAAAGCGAACTTGATCTATCTATAGCTCCAATCACTAAAGGGTGTATGTATTTGAAAATATCGGAATAAGGATTGCCATGGTGCTGCTTTGAACTTGCGTTCCAAAGATTCACCAACCTGGAAAGCTCGTCCTGGCTAACACTAACACGTCGATTATCCGTCTCATCTATTGGCGAGAGGTCGTGGCGTAGTGACGAATCAATAGCAGTTAAGTGGGCCAACGGACCCATATGAATCTCATCCGCACCAAGGGCGACCATGGTTGCGGCCGACGCACATTCCAAAGGAATATATGCAACCAGTCCTTTGCAATATTCCCTAAGCAAATTCACTATTCTTAGAGCAGCCTCAACATCACCTCCAGATGACTTAATAAAGATACCAACATCTTGAGTAGGCCCAATAGCTTCTAAAATTTCGTAAAGTCCTACAACATCGTTGTGACATACACTTCCTCTATTTGATGTCCAATAACAAATAACTCTTCGCTTAGTTAATTGCGATATTTGATCCATAAGAGCTTGGGTTTGCTTAAACAGCAACGGCGGCTGTTTGATTTCTTTTTTCTTACTATTCATAACTTCAACAGAATTTGTTTGTCCTACTACCCACTTAATTTCTACTCTTCGCCCGTAAAAGTTTTACGACAACAATCACTCTTATTGGACAACTCCCGGCAGCGATTGAAGTGCTTTAAGAATGGCGTCTGTATCAAAGCTGTCGACTGTTTTCGAACCGATCAGTGTAAACGGTACGGTCACACCACCTAATTGCTCAAACTCGGATTTGCCGCGCTCGGATTTTTCGACATCGTGCTCGGTGTATTTGATTCCTCTTGCATCGAAAAACTCCATCACTTTTTTACAGTCTTTGCACCAGCCCGTGCTGAAAACAATGACCGTATCCGCTTTAATGCTCGAATAGTCGGTTTTATCCATCCAGCCGTCGATCCTCGGCCAGAGCTGGATTAGCACAAGTCCCGCGACGACAACGATGAGGAGTAACGTTTTCATATACTTAATGACTATATCTAAGCAGAGACAATCAAACCAGCGCGGAACCGTCGATGCGGTCTCATTCATTCAATCGCTTACAAAAAATTACAATTTAATGGCTTATATACGCGTTGTTATCTTTTCAGACCATATGTAAATTGCATTAACTACTTCGCCACGAGGCGCGCCTCCTACAATTAGTTCTCAAAGCCACGACAGGTTATGAAAGCAGAGTCTCACCACAAATCGGTTTGGAGTGCGTTGGCATACCAAACTTTCGGGAGCAAGCCTGTCCCTACGAAGGCAGTGACTCACTCCTGCCCGAGCACAGATTGTGTAAAATCTTACAAAATAATTTAAAAGAGCGCGCCCGATGGATATATTCGATAAAAACTTGAGCCAAAATCCGGCGAACTATGTGCCGCTAAGCCCAGTGAGTTTTTTGCGGCGGGCAGCCGCTGTGGTGCCTGACAAGATCGCTGTCATACACGGCGAACGCCAATACACTTACCGGGAATTCTGGCAACGTACTCGACAACTTGCTTCGGCGCTTTCGCAACGCGGTATTGGCGTCGGCGATTGTGTATCCATCATGGGTAACAACACGCCCGAAATGCTGGAAGCGCATTACGCCGTGCCGATGCTGGGTGCGGTTTTGAACTCGCTCAATATTCGCCTGGATGCTAAAACCATCTCGTTTATTCTTGAACATGGCGAGTCAAAATTCCTTCTTACCGATCGCGAATTTTCCGACACGATAAAGGACAGCTTGTCGCAGTTGAATCACGACATTCCTGTCATCGATATCGACGATGAAATGGCGGAAAGCGGCGAATGTATCGGCGAGACCGATTACGAATCATTTATTGAAAACAGCGATCCGAATTTCGATAGCGATCAACCTGCCAGCGAATGGCAGGCCTTGTCGCTGCTCTACACCTCCGGCACGACGGGCAATCCAAAAGGTTGCGTCTATCATCATCGTGGCGCCTATTTGAATGCTATCGGCAACATGATAACCATGGGTTTAACCAAAGACTCGCGTTACCTGTGGACGTTGCCCATGTTTCATTGCGACGGTTGGACGTTTACCTGGGGCGTGACCGCGGCCATGGCAACTCATGTTTGTTTGCGCAAGGTCGACCCCACATTGATTTATCCGCTGATTACAAAACACGATGTCACACACATGTGCGGGGCGCCGATTGTTTTAAATATGTTGGCTAATGCACCGGATAATATTAAAACCCAATTTGAACGCCGGGTTGAAATAGCCACTGGTGGTGCTGCACCGCCGTCGGCCGTTATCGAAGCAATGGAAACAAACGGATTTAACGTCACGCATTTGTACGGCCTGACCGAAACTTACGGCCCGGCGACCGTGTGCATACCACAAGACGACTGGCCAACACTCGCATTGGAAAAACGTTCCGCAAAAATGTCGCGCCAGGGCGTTCACTACTTAACGCTTGAAGGCGCCACAGTAAAAGACCCGGAGACATTGAACGATGTACCACACGACGGCGAAACAATGGGTGAACTCATGATTCGCGGTAATACCGTCATGAAAGGTTACTTAAAAAATGCCGATGCAACGGATGCTGCATTTGGTGGCGATTGGTTTCACAGTGGCGATCTGGCCGTGCAACATCCAGACGGTTATATCGAAGTAAAGGACCGCTCCAAGGACATTATCATTTCCGGTGGAGAAAACATTTCCAGCCTGGAAGTTGAAGAAACGCTTTACCGGCACCCGAAAGTTCTGGAAGCTGCGGTCGTTGCGAAACTCGATGAAAAATGGGGGGAAACACCATGCGCATTCGTGACGTTACACGAGAATGTGGATGCGAGCGTGGAGGAAATCGTTACATTCTGCCACGACAATATGGCACATTTTAAGGTTCCCAAGACGGTTATTTTCGGGCCGCTGCCAAAAACATCTACCGGTAAAATTCAAAAATTCGTACTGCGCGAACGCGCCAATAAGGCATAAGACCAATGAACTCATTGGAAAAAATCGAGGTAATTACAACTTATCTTGAAATGACCCGGCCACCTGCTGACAAAGAACAAAGACACCGGCTGGAAAACCTCGCCATCCTGCGCGCGCGTAATCCGACTATTTCGTTTTATCGTTATCTTTACAACACCGTCGGCGATAAATGTTTATGGTACGAACGCCGTTTGATATCCGATGAAGAATTGCTAAACATCATTCATCATGAAAAAGTTTCTATTTATGTTCTTTATGTCGATGGCGTCCCGGCGGGTTACGCCGAATTCGACAGACGAATCGAAAACGATGTCGAGTTGGCGTATTTCGGATTGGTTCCTGAATTTATCGGACGAGGACTCGGCAGTTATTTACTTGACTGGAGTATACGCAAAGCATGGAGTTACGAGCCGCAGCGGGTTTGGGTGCACACCTGCACGCTCGATCATCCGCAGGCACTGCCCACTTATCAAAAACTCGGATTTACCCCGTATAAACGCGAGACCACTACTATCGATAACCCCCGGCTGGCACTGGTTAGTTCAACGCAAAGTAAATCAGAGTAGATCGGCTATCTGCTCTCAGCAATCAGAAAAAATATAACGAAGAACACTGACAGCCAATGTTTAGAACAGATCGTGGTGCGCAAACAGCCGCCCAACTGACACAGCAAGATTCGATTGCCTTTTTACAACAAATCCCGTAACCGGTAATACGCCATGCCCAACACCAGGGCCGGTGTGCGCAACAGCGGGCCACCGGGAAAATCCTTATGCGGAATACGTGCAAACAAATCGAACCGCTCCGCGGTGCCGGCAATCGCCTCCGCCATTAACTTTCCAGCCAAACCAGTCAGCGCAAGACCGTGCCCTGAGAAGCCCTGGGCGAAATAAATATCTTTTTCCAGTCGTCCCCAGTGTGGCAATCGATTCATGGTAATACCAACATAACCGCCCCAGGTATATTCGATTTCTACATCGTGCAATTGCGGATACACTTTTAGCATGTGTTTGCGCATGTACTCCGTTAGATTACCTGGTGCCACCGTCGAATAACTTACAGCGCCGCCGAACAACATGCGCTTGTCGGCGGACAGGCGAAAGTAGTCCAACACAAAATTGATGTCGCCTACCGAGGCGTCGTTGCGTATTAAATCCTGCGCACGCAACTCTTGCAGTTTTTCGGTTGCAATAATATAAGTCCCCGTTGGCATGATTGTGCCGCGCAGCGTTTTTTGCAGATTCCCGATATAAGCGTTGCAGCAATAGACCACGAACCGGCATTTGACCTGACCATGTTGCGCATGCACTACGTTGCGCGACCCACTCTCCACGCGGGTTACGCGCGTGGCTTCGAAAAACTCAACACTCGCGTCCTGCGCCGCCCTGGCTAACCCCAGGGTATAATTCAACGGATGCAAATGCCCACCGTTCGGATCAAACAAACCACCGATGTAACGTTCACTGCCTACCATGTCGCGAACCTGACTGGTATTGAGCAACTGCAAGATATCGTAATCATAAGCCTTGCGTAATGCACGTTCATATTCCTGCAACTCTTGCACTTGACGTGGCTTAATCGCAGCCAACAGATGACCGCGTTTGAGATCACAATCGATCTGGTGCTTTTCTACGCGCTTGCGCACTTGTGCGACGGCCTCCAAGGATAAGTCCCATAACTGACGCGCCTGCTCGTCACCCATCAGCTTTTCAATACTATCCATTCCTGCGGCGAAACCCGCAATCATCTGCCCGCCATTGCGCCCGGATGCACCCCAAGCCACTCGCTCGGCTTCCAAAACGACCACCTTGTAACCGCGCTCAGCCAGATTCAACGCCGTCGAACAACCGGTCAATCCCGCACCGATCACGCAAACATCCGCTTCGATTTCACCCTGCAAAGAAGGATGGTCAGGCTGCGCATGCGCACTCGCTGCGTAATAAGAATCAGCGTGGACGGATTTATAATTCACGTTTTTTTCCATGTTTACGGCTTTACACCCTATGCCAAGACAAGTTAAAAGAATAGTTGCTACTTACGATAACGCGAGGTTTTGTGAATAACAACAATTCGAATCGTCCAAAAACGGTGGTCGAACCCACCAAACAATCTATCCATGCCTGGCTGACGGAACACTATATCGACGAAATCGAAGCCATCATTCCCGATATGACGGGTATCGCCCGTGGGAAAATAATACCGGCGCACAAATACAGCGAAGATATCGGTATGCGTTTGCCGGAAGGCATTTTTCTGCAAACTGTCACCGGCGACTTCCCGAAAGATGAAAGCGCCATCAATCCGGCCGAGATCGACATGGTGTTGCGGCCTGACCCTAATTCCTGGCGTATGGTGCCCTGGACGAAAGACCCGACGGCGTTGGTCATTCACGATTGTTTTTACGCCGACAATTCACCGGTCGATATTTCGCCGCGCTATGTACTTCGTCATATTCTGGACATTTACGCGCAGCAGGGCTGGCAACCGGTCGTCGCACCGGAACTCGAATTTTATCTGGTCAAACCCAATACCGATTCGGACTATCCATTGGAACCGCCCATTGGCCGTTCCGGTCGTGCGGAAGCCGGTCGCCAATCGTTCAGCATCGATGCAGTCAACGAATTCGACCCGTTGTTTGAAGATGTCTACGACTATTGCGAAGCACAACGCATTGGTATTGATACATTGATTCACGAGGCCGGCGCCGCACAAATGGAGGTCAATCTTCTGCATGGTGATCCGCTGGAGCTGGCGGATCAGGCATTTTTGTTCAAACGCGTTTTACGCGAATCCGCCCTGCGCCACCAAATGTATGCCACCTTTATGGGTAAACCTATGGAGAACGAGCCGGGAAGTTCCATGCATATCCATCAAAGCGTTGTTGACGTAAAAACTGGAAAGAATATTTTCAGCCGGGAAGATGGCGAAGCCAGCGAATTGTTTTCCTGGCATATCGGCGGCTTGCAGAAATACCTGCCACAAGCGATGGCTTTGCTTGCACCTAACGTCAATTCCTACCGGCGTATTACCCGTTATTTGTCTGCGCCGATCAACGTTGAGTGGGGTTATGACAACCGTACTGCGGGTCTGCGTGTGCCATTGTCTTCGCCCCAGGCACGCCGGGTCGAAAACCGTGTGGCCGGTGCGGATGCAAATCCTTATCTGGCGATTGCGGCCTCTCTAGCCTGCGGTTATCTCGGCATGATGGAAAAAATAGAGCCACGCGATCCAGTCAAAGAAAGCGCCTACAAAATGCCGTTCGAGTTACCGCGCAATCTGGAAAGGTCGCTGATAAACCTGATGGAGTGCGAACCATTGACAAGTTTGCTTGGCGAGCGTTTTGTGCGCACCTATAACGCCGTCAAGGAAAGCGAATACGAAGCGTTCCTGCACGTCATCAGTTCGTGGGAACGCGAACATCTTTTATTAAATGTCTAGAATTTTTACTGGCCGAATTACAAATCATGAACACAGCCACTGCAACATCTACCAAAGAACTGCAACAAATCGATCACGAGCATCACCTGCATCCGTTTACCGATCACAAAGCCTTGCATGACAAAGGCACGCGCGTAATCACCAAAGCCGAAGGGGTTTATATCTGGGATTCCGATGGCAATCGCATTCTGGACGGTATGGCCGGTTTGTGGTGCGTCAACGTGGGTTACGGTCGCAAAGACCTGGCTGAAGTCGCCAAACAGCAAATGGAAGAGCTACCCTACTACAACACGTTTTTTCAATCCGCCCACCCACCCGCGGTGGAACTGTCCAACCTGTTGGCGGAAATCACGCCCGAACATTTGAATCGTGTATTTTTTACCAACTCGGGTTCCGAATCCAACGACACCGTGGTGCGGCTGGTACGGCATTACTGGAGTGTTCTCGGGCAACCTGACAAACAAGTCATCATTAGCCGGCACAACGCATATCATGGCAGCAGTGTTGCCTCTGCAAGCCTCGGCGGCATGTCGGCCATGCATGAGCAAGGCGGATTACCGATTCCGAATATCGAACATATTATGCAACCTCATTGGTATGCGGATGGTGCAGGCATGTCGCCAAATGACTTCGGCATCAAAGCGGCGCAGGCGCTGGAAGAAAAAATCGAGGAACTCGGCGAAGAGCACGTCGCCGCGTTTATTGCCGAACCGATTCAAGGCGCTGGCGGTGTCATTGTTCCACCCGAAAGCTATTGGCCAAAAATAAAAAAGGTTTGCAAGCGCTATCAAATCCTGTTGGTAGCGGATGAAGTCATTTGCGGTTTTGGCCGCACCGGCAAATGGTTTGGCAGCGATTATTACGATCTGTCGCCGGATCTCATGCCGATTGCCAAAGGTCTGTCGTCGGGCTATCTGCCCATCGGTGGCGTGATGGTGTCGGATCGCATTGCCAATGTTTTAGTGGAAGAAGGCGGCGAATTCGCGCATGGATTTACTTACTCGGGACATCCCGTTTCGTGTGCCGTTGCGACTGCGAATATCAAGATTTTACGTGACGAAGGCATTGTCGAAAACGTCGAAAAAGAAACCGGACCTTACTTGCAAAAACGCTGGCACGAACTGGTGGACCACCCACTGGTCGGCGAAGCACGTGGTGTTGGCATGTTTGGCGCGCTGGAGTTGGTTAAAGACAAAGATAAACACGAGTTCTTCGAACCGAAAGGCGAAGTCGGCATCAAATGCCGCGAATTCGCCCTATCCAATGGCCTGGTCATGCGCGCAGTCGGCGATGCGATGATCATGTCGCCGCCACTCATTATGACCAGAGAAAATATCGATGAGTTGGTGGACATCGCACGCCGCAGTCTTGATCAGACATTGGAGGTCATAGACTGAAACCGTTGTTAAAACGAGCAAGACATCGTACGAACGCCTGACAAATTTCCACCATGCTGAAATTAAGACATTTTCCAACCGTTGAAGCGGTTGTTGAATCATTGCAACCGAGTTACCCGGTGTATTGTTTGAGACCGGAAGTGATCAAGAATGCCGCTAGGCTGTTTCTGGATGAATTTCCCGGCCGCGTGATGTACGCCGTCAAATGCAATCCCCATGTTGCCGTATTGAAATATCTATATGAAGCCGGGATTCGGCATTTCGATACCGCCTCACCGGCGGAAATAGCATTGGTTCGCGAAAACTTTAAAGATGCCGACTGCTACTACATGCATCCGGTCAAAGGCCGCGCGGCAATAAAGCTGGCACATGACGTGTATCGCGTTGATCACTATGTTATCGATCACATTAAAGAATTGGAAAAAATTATCGATGTGACCGGCGGCGGCGATGGTAGCGTCGTGTTGGTGCGGGTTAAAACGCCGGAATACGATGCGTTTTACCAGCTTGCGGAAAAGTTCGGCGCTTCGATGGACGAGTCCGTCGAATTATTGCAAAAAGCCCAGAAGGCGGGATTCCAGGCCGGTCTGGCGTTTCACGTCGGCTCCCAGTGTCAAAATCCGCAGGCCTACGCATCAGCGCTGGAGATAGTCGGGGACATTGTTGCGCGAGCGGGTGTCCATGTGCACTACCTCGATGTTGGTGGCGGCTTTCCGGTTGAATACGTCAACAATATTCCACAACCGTTAACGGACTATTTTGATGTGATACGGGAATCGGTATCGAAACTCAAATTACGTGGCGATTGCACACTCATGTGCGAACCCGGCCGCGCATTGGTCGCGAGCGGATTTACCTTGCTGGTACAGGTTCATTTGCGTAAAGACAATGCACTTTATATCAACGACGGCGTGTATCACAGCTTGTCGGAAACCATGACCTGCGGTGTGGAACTACCGATGCGGGTGCTGCGAAATGGCAAAGTCAGCGAACAACAAATACCTTATAAAATTTATGGCCCGACATGTGATAGCACAGATGTATTGGGCAAGCCGGTTATGCTGCCGGACGATATAGACGAAGGGGATTGGCTTGAAATCGGCCAGGCCGGCGCCTACTCCAACGCCATGAGTACACGGTTTAACGGGTTCTATCCGGAAACTTTTGTTACGGTAGACAGTCCGCCGCTGCTGCCATAGGTATACTCTGCTCCCATCGGAAGGACTTTATCGCTGCTAAACCGGAAAACCCATTCGGTGTACAAGTTTCAACCAAGGATGACGCCATCCGCCTTTTTCGTCGGCAGTATCCATGGCATACATGGTAATCATTGAACCAATCCAACGGAACGGTTCCGGTGGCATCCAGTTGGGCAAGGTTGTTGCCAGATTCAGCTTAGTTTCAGGCGTGTCCGATCCGTCAAGCAATGCCAGACCAATACGCGCGCCAAAACGGCTGGCGGACACACCGAAGCCTGAATAGCCGCCGGCATAGATGACCTTATCATTGTAATAGCGTTGGAAATGCACCGCCATGCGCGTAGTTAAACCAATCGGACCGCTCCATGCGTGAGTAAAACTGACGTCGTCCAACTGCGGAAAAGTTTTGAAGAAGGCGCCCGCCAGACGCTCATAAACCTGCGGATGACGGTCGGTATCCGGATCGGTGTTATTGTTGTAGAAATAACCCAGACGGCCACCGAACACGATACGGTTGTCATTGGTCAAACGGGTGTAGTTCAACTGGGTACGCGTGTCATAAATTCCCTGGCGATTGGCCCAGCCGACTCTCGATAACTGTTCATCGGTTAAAGGCTCCGTCGCAACAATTCGGTCCCGGATCGCCGCAACCCGTTGCTTGATTTTCGCGTGACCTGCGGCGAACGCGTTGGTCGCCAACAGAACTTTAGGCGTGCGTACTTCGCCGTCGTGGGTACGCACGAGCATACTGGAACCTTGATCGGTCAACCCGGTCATGGGAGAAAGCTCGTGCAGACGCACACCCAAAGACAAAGCGGCTTTTTTTAACCCCCAGGCAAGACGGGCCGGATGCACGATGCCGCTGTTCTTTTTCGACCAAACGCCACCATAGTAAAGCGGCGAATCGACTTGGGCGCGAATACCGTCACGGTCGAGTAATTCCGCATCGTGCCCGTGCTCAATATGCAGTTGGTATTCTTGATCCAGGTCGGTAACGTTTTCTTCCCCTACTGCGACGGTCAATTCGCCATTCCACTCCGCATGACAATCGATGTCGTAGTCGCTGAGCGCTTTGAGAAAGCCCTGCATGTTGTCATGACCGAGTTGTTCCAATGCTTCGAGGTCTTTGGGAAAAATCCGCACCGCATTGGACAACCCGTGCATAACAGACGTCGACACGATGCCACCGGGACGGCCCGATGCGCCATAGGCTACCTTGTTCGCCTCGATAACGACGACATCACGTTTAGAGTCGACTTCTTTGGCCTGAATAGCCGCCCACAGTCCGGTAAAGCCACCGCCGACAATGACCAGATCGGCCTCGGTACGACCGATCAGCTGCGGCTCGACGCCGGGTGCTTCAGGGTTATCTAACCAGAACGGGAATAGCGTGACATCTTCGAGCGCGCGTTGTGCTGGTTCATTCATCGCTGGTTAGCTCGCAGTTACCAGTTAATCGCGATATGCCACGCCCGGCAACACGCACAACATTTCAAACAACAAGTTGGCCGCAGTCAGCGATGTGTTACCGCTCGGATCGTAAGGTGGCGCGACTTCCACCAGATCGCCGCCGACCAAATCCAGCCCGCGACAACCACGAACAACCTCCAACGCCTGCGGCACAGTCAAACCACCAATCTCAGGCGTACCAGTTCCAGGTGCGAAAGCGGGATCGAGTCCATCAATATCGAAAGTAAAATAAACCGGCCCTTCACCCAGTTGTTCACGCACCTCGGTCATCAGTGGAGTTAATGACTTGTGCCAGCACTCTTCGGCCTGAACCACGCGCACACCTTGCGAACGCGGCCAGTCAAAATCATCGGCCTCGTAACCGGTGGCGCGCAAGCCGATTTGCACCATGCGTGACGGTTCGATCAGACCTTCTTCGATGGCACGCCTGAACGGCGTGCCATGAGCAACAGGTTCGCCAAACATGACATCGTTGATATCCGCATGAGCGTCGATATGCACGACTCCAACTGGGCCGTATTTACGATGCATCGCGCGCAGAATAGGCAAGGCAATAGTGTGATCGCCACCTAACGTTAACGGCTTACAGTCATGCGCGAGAATGTCGTCGTAAGCGGCCTCGATGATTTTGATGCTGTCCGCAAGATTAAACGTGTTAATCGCCACGTCACCAATATCGGCTACCTGTAAAGAATCGAACGGCGCGGCGCGCGTCGCCATGTTGTAAGGCCGGATCAAACAGGACTCCGCACGGATTTGACGCGGACCAAAACGCGCGCCGGCGCGATTAGATGTGCCGATATCAAACGGCACACCAACGAAACAGGCGTCGAGTCCAGCAGCGTTATCCCGGGTCGGTAACCGCATCATGGTGGCGTAGCCGCCAAAACGTGGCATTTGGTTACCACCCAGGGGTTGATTGAATGTTTTACTCATAGGATGTCAGTTTAATTACCCGCCCGTTCACTGGCGTACTCCGTTCGCTGCTTGGACCAGCCAAACCAGCCTTGTGTATCCATCGGCTTACCGTCGATATCAACCAGCGGTTTGGGATTATCGACTCTTTGCGTCAACAAGGAGAACACTACCAGACAAACCGCCGACGCAATCAAACCCCACACCGATGCGATATACAATGCATCCCACATCGCCCAGTCGAAATAAACGCCTTCGACACCAGGTACCACATCGGTGTTGGCCTCCATGGTATAGGGCAGATATTGAAAGTAAGCCAATATCCAGGCAGCAAAACCTCCCAGAAATGCCGCTAATGCACCCATGCCATTGGCTTTTTTCCAGAAAAATGCGGTTGTGTAGGGAACGAATAGCGAAACCAGTAACACCGACCAGGACACCACCATGAGTTGATAAATGGTCTCGAAACGCAGCGCCAGTAACAGCGAGACGGCGGTCACAATCGGCACAAACAAGCGAGTAATGAATAGAGAAGTCTTGTCGCTGACATCGCCCTTCACCATTTTCAGCCCGTTATAACCGATGATGGACGCCCCCGCGAGAATGGCCGCGGCCGCGCTCGACATCAGCGCCGCCACCAGACCGCAGACAAATATAACGGTTAAAACAACGGGTAAATGTTCCGCCGCCATGAATAACAAGATTTGATTGCTGATCTCGTCGAAGCTCAACTCGGGATAAAGTTTGAAAGCAATCATGCCGAGAATCACGGGAATCGAACCCAGTATCCAATACAAAACTCCACCCAAGGTACAACAACGTACGCTGGTCTGTTCGTCCTTGGATGACAACATGCGTTGCGCCAGGTCCTGCGCCGCTATGGAACCAAAGCCGATAGCCATCCATGCCGCCAGCCAGTAGAACCAACCCATATGCCCGGTGTAGTAAAGATAACCGGCATTTTCGTATTCAGGGTGAGCGGCGGATTCCGATATAGGCAGAAACGCCCATTGGTTGACATTAAACATATTGTTATCCGGACTGTTATTGAATACAGCATCCCAACCACCCACCAAAGGTACTGCGACTATCAACATGGTGACCATGCTGAGAATGATGATCGCCATCTGCAATGCATCGGTCAGCGTTAAGGCCCACATACCACCTAAATAGGTATAGACCACCAGCACCGCGGTACCGATACCGATGCCCCATCCCAGCGGTATGCCGGTAAAGAAATGAATGATCGTGCCGAAACCGACTAACAGCGCGCCCACCCAACCCATTTCGGCGATAATCATGGCGAAGGCCGATGCCAGCCCCATGTGTTTGCCATAACGCAGTGCAAACATATCCACCAGGGTTAAAAACCGACCGCGCCGTACCAGCCGCGCAAAAAAGAACCCGACCAGCAACAAACATAATCCGGCTCCATAGGGGTCGAAAATCACACCTTGCACGCCAAAGATATAGGCATTCCCCGCGGATCCCATTGTGGTGCCTGCGCCATACCAGGTCGCAACCAGTGCACCCGTACCCAAAAACAATCCTAAGCCTGCGGCCAGCCACTAAATAGTCGGTTTCACTGCCTACCTTCTTTGATGCATACCAACCGATAGACAACAACACCGCCATGTAAAACACCAAACCGGCCATTACCCAACTTCCGTATTCATAAGTTCCAGACATATCGTATTACCTCCAGGTTAATTTGTTTTAATATGGATTTATGTGGTGAAAACCTCTCTTCGTTATCCGTTACCGTCTTCTAATTCAGCCATTTCGATCTCGTTGCAAAAAACGTGATATCCAATCTGCAACTTGACCTGACGACGTGTCCCGATTCAGGCTGGCCTTACCCTGCGCGGCAATGTCGGCGGGTAAGATGTCTTTGCGTGCTTCGATCAAATCCGCCAGGTAATCAACTGCGATCTCAGGATGTGGCTGGATAGACAAAGCCTTATCACTGTAGACAAGCGCCGCGTATTGACAGGACGATGACGAACCAATCACGGTGGCATCCGCAGGGAGTTCAATGATTTGATCCTGATGCCACGCCGGAAGCTGCACATAATCGTCAAAATCATCCAGCTTGTAGTCTTCGATACCGACCGACCAGCCACCGGAGAACTTTTCTACCTTGCCACCCAGCGCCTGTGCAATGATCTGATGACCAAAACAAATACCGACTATCGGTACAGATTGCGCGTAAACATCGCGTATAAATTCTTCCAGTGGGGCAATCCATTCGTGTTCTTCGTACACCCCGAACTTGGATCCGGTAATCAACCAACCGTCTGCGTCGTGCACATCTATGGGAAAGACGTGGTCCAACACCACGTAGGTAACGAACTCTAAACCCCTTCCGGCAAGGAAACGCTCGAACATTTCATTGTAGTCGCCGTGCTTGCCGAGAAGCTCACCAGGTACGCGGCCGGTTTGTAATATGCCGATCTTCATTGTTTAGGAAACCCCTAATTGATCCAGTTCTGTCATTCCGTCCGTAGGGAAAAATCGTATGGCCTGTTGATGAATGAAACTCATTTTAAGAAAGCTTTCTCGCGTTGCTCCAAATGACAAATTAGTCGGAGGTTTCTTAGCCTTTACCAGTTTCGAACTAAATGGACTCAAATACCTAATGCATCACGCATGCTGTACCACCATGAACCGATCATGCAGTATTGTTCGCGAAATAATCGGCCACCAGGAAATGGAAACCAACGTAGTTTGGCGAACACATCGAAACGGCTTAAGTCACCGTCCACAGCTTCCGCTAAAATACGACCAAACAAATGAGAGCCAGTGACACCGTGACCGCTGTAGCCGTGAGCGAAGTAGGTGTTGGCGCCGATCCGCCCTAACTGCGGTACGCGGGAAAACGACAAAGCAAAGTTACCGCTCCAGGCGTAGTCGATTTTTACGCCTTTAAGCTGCGGATAAATTTTCTCCATATTGGGTCGCAGCTTGGCTTCGATGTCCGCCGGATCGGTGCCGCCATAAACAGTGCCGCCACCGAAAAGTAATCGTTTGTCCGCTGATAACCTGTAATAGTCGAGAACGTAACGCGTATCTTCCACACACAAGTCGGTGGGCAATAATTCGTGTGCGCGTTCCGCGTCCAGGGGTTCGGTGGCAATAATCTGGGTGGACACCGGCATAACTCGTGGTGTTAATGTGCGCACCACTCCACCAAGATAAGCGTTGCCACAGAGTATGAGTGTCTTGCAGCGAATTTCGCCGTTGGCAGTTTTGATTGTGGGGGTAGTGTCAATATTGTCGACGGCGGTTACCGGTGACATTTCGTAAATGGCACCACCATTTTGTTCGAAAGCCGCGGCTTCGCCGAGCGCGAGATTAAGCGGGTGCATGTGACCACCGGTGTGATCAATCATGCCGCCAAAATACGCGTCGGAACCGACATGTTCACACATGGCATTCTTGTCCAGCAACTCATGATCGTCCATGCCGTGTTTGCGCCAAAGCGCCTGTTTTGCCACCAGTTCGCGCATCTGCTTCTCGGTGAATACCGCAAATAGATTTTTTTCTTTCAGGTCACATTGAATAGCGTACTTTTTGACCTGTTCGCGAATGATGTCGCCACCCTCTTGTGCGATTTTGCCGACGAAGGCGCCGACCTCGACACCATAACGTTTCTCGATAGTAGCCAGGCTCGCATTGAGGCCGTTGACAATTTGGCCGCCGTTGCGGCCAGAAGCACCCCAACCGACTCTTGCACCTTCAACAATGGCAACTTTGTAACCCTTCTCGGCCAGATGCAATCCTGCCGACAGACCGCTGTAACCCGCGCCGACAACGCAGATATCGATGTCGACACTACCCGTCAGCGGTGGGCGTGCCGGTGCCGGGTTAGCCGTAGCGGCGTAGTAGCTGCCGGGATAACTGCCGTCTGCCGCGTAACTGTTTGCAGCGGTATTCATCAAACGGTTTCCAAGTAGCTGTGATACTCGAAGTCGGTCACCCGTCCTGCGAAAACCGCTAATTCCTGTTGTTTGCAGGAAACCAACATGCGTCGCAAAACCGGTGCGAAGATACGGGCGGTCAGCGCACCTTGTTCGAACGACTCGATGGATGATGCCCAGTCAAATGGAAGATGCGGTAGATCGAGAGAATAGGCATCCCCGGTGATCGGATCCGACGGCTGTAACTGCTGTTCGATACCTTCCAACGCAGCACCAAGAATGGCGGCCAGTACCAGATATGGATTCGCATCCGCACCGGCGACACGGTGTTCGATGCGTCGTGCCACAGATGGTCCACCGGGAATGCGAATCGCGGCGGTTCGGTTTTCATAACCCCAGGCAATGGCCGTGGGGGCGTGGGTGCCGGGTCGCAAGCGGCGATAAGAGTTTAGATGGGGTGCGAATAACAGTGTCGATTCAGCCATACCCGCGAGCAGGCCACCCACAGCATGACGCAGAATCTGCGAGCCTTGTTCGGTACCGTCATCAAAGACATTGCCACCTTCTGCATTGAGCAAGCTGAAATGGACGTGAAAGCCGTTACCGGAACGATCACCGTAAGGTTTGGCCATGAACGAAGCGGCAAAACCGTGTTTGCGTGCAACGCCTTTGACAATGCGTTTGAAATACACCGCATCGTCTGCCGCTTTAAGCGGGTCTGCCACGTGTAAAAGATTGATCTCGAACTGACCGGCGCCGTTTTCGGCGATGGCCGCGTCAGCCGGTATATTCTGAGCGGCGCATGCGGCGTAGATATCGTTCACAAAAGCGTCGAATTGATCAATTTCGTCGATGGACAGTACGCCATCGGCATCCAACCGTTTACCGGTAATGGGCGAGCGCGGCGCGACCGGCCTAAGATCGCCGGGATCCACCAGATAAAATTCAAGCTCCGTCGCCGCCACCGCAGTAAGCCCTAACGCGGCATAGCGTTCAACTACAGCGGCCAATGCCCGGCGCGGATCGCCGGCGAACGGCATACCGTTATCTTCACTTAACCACAGTGGCACCAGCGCGGTTGGTTGCGCTAACCAGTCCACCGGTAAAATGCCGCGGCCGGTCCATTCGCAGATTCCATCGGCATCACCACTGGCAAACACCAGTTCGCTGCCAATAATATCTTCACCCCAGATATCCACACCGGTGATCGACAGCGGCATTCTTACACCACCTTCAAGTGCTTTTTTTGCCTGGGTTACGGGTATTCGTTTGCCACGCATGGCGCCGTTCAGGTCGCACACGGCAGCGCGTACACTAAGAATGTCCGGACGGCTCTCTAACCAGTGCAGCACGTCAGCATTCATTCTCGATTGCTCCTCCTTTGGTATTTTTCTTTCTAACCTATCACAAATTACTAAATGTGATACTATTTTATGAAATAATATCACTTTAGATGCTGGTGTCAAACTGTTATTTTTGCGTTAGCTTATGACTAGATGTAATGCCTGTTTCATCACAAAGTAACAAAACCGTGGCCAAAACCGCCAAACTCGCGCTTCCACGGCTTAGCCGTGGGAATCAAATGACTGCCCAGGAATATGCGTACCGGTGTCTGCGGCATGCGTTAATGACAGGCGCTATTGCACCAGGACGGCCAATAACCATCCGGGAGATCGCCGATGCCATGGAATTGAGTCCCACTCCAGTGCGCGAAGCGTTGCGACGACTCAGTTCGGAGCACGCGCTGACGGTTTTAGGTAATCGCCGCATTATTGTGCCGGAGATGACCGTCGCGCGGTTCGAAGAGTTGGTATTGTTGCGCTCGGCACTTGAAAGTTACGCCGCGAAACGCGCCATTCCTTATGTCAACAAAGTGTTGATTGATGAGTTGGAAACGATTGACGCACGTATAGACGAAGCAGTGGCGAATGACGATCATACCGCCAGTGTTTTATTGAATCAAAGTTTCCACAAGGGAATCTATCGGGCCAACCCGGAACAAGTGGTTTTACCCATGATCGAAAGCCTTTGGTTGCAACTGGGTCCGTTTTTACGGATTGCCGCACAGTACACAAAAGAATTGTATTTAGTTGACCGGCATGCAGAGATCATCGATGCGTTACGCCGGCGCGACGCTCTGGCTGTCAGTCTCGCCATTGACGCAGATGTGCGCGATGGAGTAAGCCACCTTGGACACGACACGCTGGATAAAATACTGCACAGCAGCACTAATGGCGACAGCGCTTAGTTGTCAGTAATCTTTGCCTAACCTCAGCATCGGCATTAAATAAAATGAACAATAACGACGAACTGATCTGGAAAAGAGCCACTGAATTGCGTGACTTGTTACACGCGGGGACGGTGTCAGCCAGCGAAGTGCTCGCATCAATCAGATCGCATTATGAAACCGTAAACCCTTCGATTAATGCGTTCGCATTGGAAATGTTTGAACAGGCCGAAGCCGAAGCCACTCAAGCCAACAACCGTCTGGCGCGAGGCGATGCCGGACCTTTGTGTGGGATTCCGGTGTCCGTAAAAGACTCTCAATGGTTGGCGGGGTTTCCCTGCAAAAACGGTTCTAAGACCCTGGAAGATTTCGTTCCGACGCAAACCTGCGCCGCTATTGAACGCCTGCAACAAGCAGGTGCCGTCGTTTTTGGCAAAACCACGTGTCCGGAGTTCAGCTATGTCGGCATTACTGAGTCCGACGTCTACGGACTCACACGTAACCCTTGGAACCTGGAACGTACACCGGGTGGCTCTTCCGGCGGCGCAGGCGCATCACTTGCGGCCGGGCTGGGGCCGCTGTCGTTGGGTGGAGACGGTGGCGGTTCGATTCGTATTCCTTCGGCATTTTGCGGACTGACCGGTTTTAAACCGACGTTTGGTGCGGTGCCGCGCGAACCCTGTTTCCCGACCTGGAAAACTCTGGCCGTCTACGGCCCTATGGCCCGCAACGTGGCCGACGCCCGCTTAATGTTTGAGGCGATGGCCGGGCACCATGCGCGGGATCGTCATTCTATTGCATTACCCGAAGTACCACTGCCGATCAGTCTCAAAAATCTCAAAATCGTGGTATCCGAAGACCTGGGACACGCGCCGGTGGATAACGATGTACTCGATGCATTCCACCTCGCGTTAAGGAAGCTGGAAACAGCCGGTGTACAGTTAATTCATGACGACCCGGGGTTGGATTCTTCAGTCGAGACCTGGGCCATTACCGCGATGGCCGATGCCTGGGCCAGCGACCGCGAGGAATACGAAGAACGCAGTGACGATTTGATGGAAGTCACCCGTGGCGCACTGGAATTCGGCAAGACCTTCGATGTGGTGCAGTTTATCGAAGCTCAATATGAGCGTGAACGCATTCACAAAGCCTATGCCGATATGTACGAGCGGACCGGTGCTTCATTGTTATTAAAACCGACGCTCGGTTGCGAGGCATTCGAACACGGGCGTACCTGGCCAGAACGTATCGGCGAAACGGTTATCGAATTGCCGTGGCTAGACTGGGCGGGTTTTCTTTATGACGCCAATCTGGCTGGATTTCCAGCCTGTACCCTGCCGATGGGTTTTGGCGACGACGGTCTGCCGGTGTCGCTGCAAATTGCCGGTCCCCGCGGCAGCGATCGTTATCTGTTACAGACGGCGGAACTCATTGAAGAAACGCTGGAATGGCCGGCTGATTATCCGATGCTAACAGGGCAAAAACCCGAACATGATAAAACCACCAAGAAGAGGATAAACGCGAGATGAGCAAACCAAAACTACGCGGTCTGTCCGAGATTCTGACTTACTTCCGCAAAAATGAAACACCTATCTTTTTTGTTTCGCCGACTGCGTTTAATTTGCTCGGTGTGGAAAAGTTTGTGAATCGTTTTTACCACATTAATTACTTCGACTCCTTTCACGGATTTCACCCGCGTGTTTTTGTACCTAAGGAAACCGGACCACGGGAATTCCAATCCATGGAAGACGTGTGCAACTACCTGTTGTCGCATAAAGAAGTGTCGGACCGCATCAGGCGCGCCGGCAAGGGACCGGCGGCGTTGCTGTTCGTGATGTTCGATGAAGAAACCGAGACCCTGACCGGCGAGATTGGCGCTAGGGTGGCCCTGCCATCCGCGGCCTTGCGCAACCGTCTCGACTCCAAGATCGAAACCACACGCCTGGCTAACGAAGCAGGTATTGCCAGCGCTCCGAATACGTTAGGACGCGCGTCAAGTTTTGAACATCTCATGAAATTGGCCGACAAGACCAATCTCGGTACCCGTCTGGTGGTGCAAACGCCGTACGGCGATTCCGGTCGCACGACATTTTTTATCAGCTCGCGCGAGGATTGGGATAAAAATGCCGAACATATGCGCGACGAAGATCTCAAGGTCATGAAATACATTAATCATATGCCCGGTACCCTCGAAGCCTGTGTCACCCGGCATGGCACCTTGGTAGGCCCCGTTCAAACAGACATCACCGGTTTCGAGGAGATTACGCCGTACAAGGGCGGCTGGTGTGGTAACGACATGGATCCGCGAATTTTCAACCGTACGGTGCGGCGACGTTTGACGGTAATGGCGCAGAAACTGGGCGAGCGTCTCTACAAGGAGAATTACAAGGGTGTGTTTTGTATGGACTTTCTCATCGATACCGATGACGGCACACCGTATCTCGGCGAACTCAATCCACGTATCAGCGGCGCTAGCCCGTTAACCAATCTTATTACTGCTCACTATGGCGGCGTGCCGCTGTTTTTGTTTCATTTGCTGGAGTTTCTCGATGTCGATTACAGCGTGGATATGAGAAAAATCCAACGCCGTTGGAGCGAGTTCGATTACTGGAGTCAACTGATTTTGAAACAGACGGAAGACAAGATTCAGTTGTTGACCAAGGCGCCCGATACCGGTGTTTATCTGATGGACAAACACGGCGCCATCTCGTTTCAACGCCACGATCTCGACTGGACTAATGTGATTGATAACGACGAAGCCTATTATTTGCGGGTTTACAAAGATGGTGACTATACCTACAAAGGCGCCGATCTCGGGGTGGTGGTCACCCGCGGACGTATGCAGACGGGCGACCGGCAATTGCGCGAGCGGGCAAAACTGTGGACTGCTGCGATAAAGAACGAATTCGAGGGTATAGAACCGGAAAAGATTCCGCAAATGCCGCTACATCCGTTAAGTAGCAAACTTTTTTAACAGCAAAAACTCGTATAGACGCCAACCAATGAAACGATGGCACTGAATATGACGCTGGAATTTCGTTCGCTGGATGAACCGACGCTGGGACCCAAGTGGGGCGAATGTTTTCACCAGTCATGGCCTGCCTACCGGCGCTGGTTTCTGAGTCAAGGTGAAGCGGCGCGACCTACTTACCGGCAATCGGTACGTGCGCTTCGAAAGCACATGCCGGAGTTTCTCCCGACTTACGAACGCATGACCGAACTCGCTGGCGGCGGCGACTTCGCCGCACGCTTCCTGGGTCAATTCTGTCCGCCACCTTTTTTCGCGGCCTGTTCCCAGGCCATACTGGTCGACGATGAACCCGTACTGATTCGCAATTACGATTACTCACCGCTGTTATGCGATGGATTGATTATGAAAACCCGCTGGCAGGACCAGTCGGTCATCGCCATGACGGATTGCATGAGTGGCGTGCTGGATGGAACCAACGAGAGCGGACTGGCTATCTCTCTGGCTTTCGGTGGCCGCCGCGTCGTGGGTGAAGGCTTCGGTGTGACCCTGGTACAACGTTATGTTCTGGAAAACTGCACTAACGTACAACAGGCTTGCAAAACAATTTGCCGGATACCGATACAAGTCGCCTACAACATCGCCTTAGTCGACAAACAAGGCGACCATGCCAGCGTGTTATTGGCACCGGATAAGGAACCCATTGTTTCAAAGCAACGGATAACAACGAACCATCAACCGGGTCAACGCTGGAAGAAATACACCGAGATAATCGAGTCAGACACTCGCTTCGATTTTCTGCAAAGCAAAATGGGTAACAACAAACCAAGTCCTGATGAACTCCTGGATTTGTTTCTCTTCCCACCGTTATATAGAACAACTTACGCCATGGGATACGGCACCTTGTTTACTTCGGCCTACTTCCCGCAAAGAGGCGAAGCTCGTTATTGCTGGCAAGATAAAATCTGGCGCATGGGTTTTAACGACTTTACAGAACGTTCGTGCGAAGTTCGTTATAGCGACAACGACGCCAACGTAAATGACGCACCGGTTTGGCCACCGCAACATCACGCTGCCGCTCGTGTGCCTGCCGGGTTTATCAGTGCATGATAGAATACCGGCCGTTGCTTCGGAAACGGTCTCTATCCAATGACCGCAACGATAGACCTGTCAGCTTTCATTGTGCTCGACCTCGACCCACTTGCGCGTTTTTGCATCCCGGTTATAAATATAAAATCCTGCCATGGTACGGCCATACAAATGCAACGACACGACGCGCTTCTCCGCATCCGCATTCCCGGTGACATGAATATGATCGGGGTTTGGTACAAAGCTGGTAACCGCACCTGGCGATAGCAGGGTCACACCACCGGCTATCAGATCGATCTGTTGGGTTGCATCTTTTTCCTGTTGATCCACCCTGATAAAATTTCTTTCCTGCAACACGCCTTCCAGCACACCCACCACGCCCCAGGTTCCGTGATCATGCACAGGTGTCCACTGTCCAGGCAACCAAACCAACGCATACAGGCTCATCGTATCGTCATCGGCAATGTAAATGGCGTTACGTGCGTAGTGTTTATTATCGCTGGTGAAATGCTCCGGCTTCAGAAAGCTTTTGTCACCGTTAAGCAGGCTATACATAGAAGGTACGGTATCGCGTACAAATTCCGCAGGTGTTCCGCCGTCAGCGATTCGCTGACGGCGGTCATGCACAAATTGTTCAAGCGTGTAAGCCAAGGCAAACCTTCTCCGGTATGCGTCACTTAAGCCGGTTCTTTGGCCGCCTCCAATTTTGCCGCCGCTTCGTCTTCACTCATAAAATCCAAAACGGTTTCCGGATCGTCCTCGATCTTGTGAATCGTGATATTGAATACTCCATAGATCAAGGTGACGATAGGCGATAACCAACAAAAGAAAGCAAACGGCAGGTAAGCCAGTGTCGCCACTCCCAGCGTGGCGGCCTGATAAGCACCACCTGAATTCCAGGGTACCAGGTTAGCCGTCACCGTGGCCGAATCTTCCACCGCGCGGGAGAGATTCTTAGGATGCAGTCCCCGTTCCCGAAAGGCTTGCGCATACATTCTCGCGCTCATGACGATTGACATGTATTGATCGCACAACACCATGTTCGATACCAGTGCGGTACCCACAGTGGATGCAAACAGCGAACCCTGAGAACTCGCCCATTCCAGTATCCGGTCGACAATAACTTTCAGTTGATTGGTGTGTTCCATGACCCCGCCGAACATCATGGCGGCAATCACGATAGAAATGGTATACATCATGGATGACATGCCGCCTTTCGACAGTAAATCGTCAACCGCGGCCAGTCCGGTATCGCTCGTGTAGCCGCCGTAGGCAATGTCGATCAATTCTTTAACGCTGTTGCCTTGCAAAATCATACCCATGATGGCAGCGGCAATAACACCCGCCGTGATACCGGGTATGGCAGGCACTTTTCGATAGGACACAACGATGACGAGTACAACCGGGATCAACATAAACGGGCTGACCCAAAAAGTATCGTTGATGGTCGCCAGAATCTGTTGGACTTCATCGAGCTTGCCCTCGCCGCCTGAATATCTAAGACCCAAAACTATTTCTATAACCAGCGTTAAAGCGAATGCAACCCCGGTGGTATAAAACATATGTTTGATATGGGTGTAAAGATCGGTACCCACCATGGCCGGCGCCATGTTAGTGGTATCGGATAAAGGCGACATTTTGTCGCCAAAATAAGCGCCCGATAAAACGGCGCCGGCAACCAACGGCAGGGGAAATCCAAGTCCTGCGCCGATACCAATCAATGCGACACCGATGGTTCCCGTCGTACCCCATGACGTTCCGGTGGCTAACGATGTGATCGAACAAATAATCAGTGTCGCCGGCAGGAATATACTCGGACTGAGAATTTTCAAGCCGTAGTAAAGTAAAGTCGGCACCACCCCGGTCGCGATCCACACACCAATCAATGTACCGATAATCACTAGAATAATGATAGCCGGTAGTGCGTTGGTAATTCCTTTTATCATTCCATCCTGGATCGCCTTCCATTGATAACCGCAACGCCAGGCAACAATCGAAGCCACCATCACGCCAAGCAACATTGCGATGTGAGGTTCACTGCCGAACTTGACGATGGACAGCGAAATTCCGGCTACCAGGGAAAACAGCGATATTAAAGCTTCCCAAACATAAGGGTTTCTTACATTGCTCATGTTTTTTCCTCCGAGTTATTATCACAACGTACGTCCGTACTACTTCTTCGCAGCTTAACACGTAGCCAATGGATTTGCTTTAGGCGTAGCTCTCGACGCTATATTAAATACCGCTGTAAAAAGTGATGCACTGCCTTTTGCGCGTCGTCAAATACCAGCACACCGTGGACGACGCTGTCGATAAGCACGCGTTCGCTGGCGTAATGACAATAGTCGTTGGTGATATCCAATGACGCATCGCTTTCCGATGCAATAGCGAGAACAGGAGCGACCGGCTGCAACACATGGGCGCGACACGTTGCGGCCAAAACGATTATGCCACTAAATTCTTCGCCCAGATAAGCGCTCACACCCGCGCCGCTCTTGCCGAAACCCATTAAAAATAAATTGTTGCGATCGATCCATGAAAACCGGTCTAACTGACGCAGCACAAACCGCACTTGTCGGGATACCGCGCTCACCATGAGTGCGTCATCCGCGCACAAATCCTGCCAGTCGGAACGGGCAAAACTGTCAACTCCGATAACCGCGAATCCAGAACGCGTTATGTGTCGCCAGAAATGACTCGGGCCCGGCCAACGCGGCAACTGGCAACCGGGTAGAAAAATTATGGTTGGAATGGAGCGATGTTCAAGCAGAGGTTGAATGCGGTTGCGGGATTTTTCATCGCCTGCCCGGCTGTAAAACAACTCACCGTTGAGACTTAAGTAAATTTGCGATGCCCGCCATGCACTATACAGTTGCTCGCCACTGACCAGTGCGACGGTATCCGTTGATTGCGCGAATGGCTCAACGTCTATATGGCTGAATCGAAGCGTAGTATCCAGCTCGCTTGATGTTTGTGCGTCTTGGATATAGGCAGTATCTGATACCGGACGATCATCAACAAACATCGCAAACATTGTGATCGATCCGAACAGCACAACGAAAAGCCATTTTTCATTCATGCTAAATCACCCTATATAACGTACCTACTATTTTAGACGACCACCGTTGTTTATAGAAACTTCGTCATTCGGCGGATCACGCTGCTCTAACCCCCGCTACCCGCGTCTTTTGTCATGGTATTCTTGTGGGAGATTCTATGACGCAAGACAAGTGTCGTGTTCACCTTTCCCTTCCCGGCATCGCGTTCCCCCTCCCCTTGTGGGAGGGGGTTAGGGGGAGGGTAATTGAATCTATTCACCCCCCTTCCTGACCTTCCCCTTCAAGGGGGAAGGAACTTTTTGATTTCCCACGCCGTGTGGCCTGGATGAAGCGCAACGTATACCGGGAACATGCTTGATAAGATATTTCTACGCATTAACATGCGCGGACATATGACAAAATTTTGTAGGAGCGGCGTCCTCGCTGCGATAGATCTGGCAAGGTGCCAAAACTTGATCGCCGCGAGGGCGCACCTGCTACAGTCAGCAGCCTTTGGCCTATCATCAGTTATTCAGGCGGTAGAAGAACCGCAGCGTCTTCTTTCCAGCTAAGCCAAACTGTTTGATTAGTACGACGCATCTGATTGTCGGCATGGGAAAAATTTTGCAGGGCGACAGCAATCGGTTCGTCACGGCCTTTTAGATGAACATTAATGTGGCTGCGATCACCAAGATACGCTGACGGACCCATTGTTCCTTCGACGACGTTGACGGCATCAGGTTTCGCGTCAAAACTCAAATTTATTTTTTCCGGACGAATGGCAACGACGACTTTGTCACCGGTTGTGTGTGCCTGTCCATTGGGGATAACTCTGGTCGTTCCCAACTCCGCACTCTCGACCACATTAACATTTCCGTCAGTCTGTTTAACCGTGCCGGTGAAAAAATTCATGGTGCCGATAAAATCGGCGACAAAACGCGTTTTGGGAAACTCATACATTTTCGACGGCGATGCAATTTCCAAAACATCGCCGGCCGACATGACGGCGATACGATCGGACAGTGTTAAAGCCTCCTCCTGATCGTGCGTTACAAACACAAATGTGATGCCGACCTGTTGCTGCAGAACACGCAACTCGATTTGCATTTGTTCGCGCAGTTTTTTATCCAATGCACCTAGCGGCTCGTCCAGTAGCAATACCTTGGGTTGTTTTATCAAGGCCCTGGCCAGGGCTACTCGTTGGCGCTGCCCGCCGGACAGCTCATTCGATTTACGTGCTCCGTATCCCGGCAGTTTGATCAATTCAAGCATCTCTTCCGCTTTTTTGTCGATCTCGGATTTGGACAAACCGGACTTGCGCAAACCGAATGCGATATTTCCCCGCACATCCAGGTGCGGAAAAATGGCATAGTTTTGGAACACCATGTTTACCGGTCGATGATTCGGCGCAATACCGATCATGGATTGCCCGTCGATATCAATATCGCCGCTGCTCGGGGATTCGAATCCCGCGAGCATACGCAGCAATGTGGTCTTACCACATCCGGAAGGACCCAGTAAGGAAAAAAATTCACCCCGTTCAATATCCAGACTGACATTGTTAACCGCACGCACTGGACCAAATTTTTTGGTGACGTTACGAAATGAAATAATCGCGTCTTCGCCCACTTTACACTCCCGACGTCGATTCAAGTTGTACACCGCGACGGCGAAACCACTCCGCGAATGTCACTACAAAAAATGACGCCATTAAAATACACGCCCCCAGCGCCAAAGTTCCCGGCAACTTATCGGGAAATCGCAACTGACTCCAGATAAATACAGGTAGAGTAGGTTCAGTTCCAGACAAGAAAAATGCCAGCACAAATTCATCGAACGAAATAGTAAAAGTAAGTAATAAACTCGCTACAACACCCGGCAGAATCAGTGGAAAAGTGACCCGCCAAAAAGTGGTCCAGGGAGTTTCACCCAAATCCTGCGCTGCTTCCTCCATGCTTTTATCGAAACCTTCCATGCGTGAAATCAGCACCAACATGGAAAACGGCACGCATAACAACATGTGTCCAACACCAATAGTAAACAGTGACAAAGGTATTTTCGCCTGACTGGCCAACATGAGTAATGCAATCCCCATAATGATTTCGGGGATTACCAACGGCACCATAATCATGCCTACAATAGGGCCACGCCCAGGCATGTAGTAACGCGTGACCGCTTTTGCTGCGAGAACCCCAAGTGTGGTGCTGAGTATTGCGACCACGACACCGATCTTGACACTATTCATTAACGCATCGATCAAACCTTGATTACCCGCCATTTGCTCATACCACTTAAAGGTAAATCCTTTGAGTGGAAACGTTACAAACTGCGAATCGTTAAATGAAAAAAGCGGTAAAAAGAGAACCGGAAGGTATATAAAAGTTAGATAAACGACTGCATAGATTAGAAAACCATCCAGCTTCCATCGATTAGCGGTTAGTTTGCTCATGCGATGCGTTTACGTGCCGTATGGGTAAACCAAAGAAACGCACATACGATGAGCGTTACTGTGAGCATGGAAACCACTGCAAGTGCCGAACCCATGGGCCAATTCAGGGTTTTACCGAACTGGGATTGAATAACATTACCGATCATGATACCCCGCGGCCCGCCTACCAGGGTTGGTGTCACGTAGTCACCGACTGTCGGGATAAACACCAGCAAGCTCCCCGCGATAACGCCGGGCATGGACAAGGGCAAGGTCACTCGAACAAACGTCATCCAGGCCGTTTCACCCAAATCCCGCGCCGCCTCGAGCAATGAACGGTCAATTTTTTCCAGAGAAACATATATCGGCAAAATGACAAACGCCGCCCAGGCGTGAGCCAGTGTGATGATGACTGCGTTTGGGTTATGCAGCAAAAACTCCAACGGTTCATTGATAACACCCAGCGTCATCAATCCCGAGTTAATGACGCCGTTAAAACCCAACACGATCTTCCATGCAAACACACGCAACAGATAACTGGTCCAAAATGGCACGGTAATCAGAATCAACCAAATGAGTTTGTTTTTCTTGACTCGAAAGGCGATGAAATACGCCATCGGGTAAGCCAGCAACACGGTAAATAATGTCACCAGACCAGAAATTTTTAACGAACGAATCAGAATTTTGCTATAAATTTTTTTCTCAAAAAATTGCGCGTAATTGGCCAGCGAAAACGTCTTGTCGAATTCAAGATAATTCTGCGTCCAAAAACTCATTGTTACCAGAATTACAATTGGAAACGCCAATGCAACCAGCACGAATAGCATGGTTGGTGATAGTAAAGAATAACCCCGTACCGGCTCGCTGCGCATGAACATGGCGCGTAGCCGGCGCGACAGACCGAGGGGCGTAGCCGATTGCGATGACTCCACCGTCTGTGCGGCAACCGGATTATTCATCGCAATCGTCCTGCATGGAAAGATCGCAATTAATTGTTTGAATTAGCCAGAATATCACCTGGCGGATAAGCATCCACCAGGTGAATCGCCGGTTGTATTACAAACCCGCTTTTACTTCTTCGAACATCTCCTGCAACGCAGGTTCGTTAGCCATGGGTTCCTGGAAAATTCCGGCTGATAAAACCTCCTCAGGATTTTCACTTAATCCTCGTGATGCCAGGTCTTCCGCCGCTACCATCGTGTAAGACTTCGTGTTGGCGTGCCCGTACCCCATTTCCATAATGTCGTACACACCGGATTCGGGACTGAGATACGCATCAATATAATCATAGGCTCGATCTATCTTAGCCGGATCCGCGTCGGTCATTAGACACAGACCACACACCCAGGTCATGGCGCCCTCTTTTGGATTCATATACTTGACCGGCACACCTTCGGCTTTCAACGATGTATACGCATCGTTCCAGGCGCTGCTCGCCACCAACTCGCCCGAGGCCAGAGACTGTTCAATATCCGTCGGGCTACTCCAGTAATAGCGCAATAACGGCAATTGCTGTTGCATCAACTCCCTGGTTTTAGCCATTTCATCTTCGGTCATATTAAATGGATTTTCAGCGCCCGCCACTATCGCAGCCACCATCACGCCGTCAATCAAACTGTCGGACATGGATAAACGGCCTTTGTAACGTTCATCCCACAACAGCGACCAGGATTCCTCTTCTATATCGACCAGATCTTCACGATATAAAACCGATGTCTGACCCCAATCAGTCGGAATCCAGTAGCGATTATTGTCTGCCATCATGCCCGGAATTTCCTTTAAGCTGGGAATCACATCCCCCCAGTTGCTTAAGCGCGTTGTATCGATGGGTTGCAGAAGCCCGGCATCGCGCCAAATTGGAACTTTGTAAGAACACGGGTGAGTAATCTCCGGTTTGAAACCGGCACGCATCTTGGCAAACGCTTCTTCCTCATCACCAAAAATCGAAAACACAGGTGACTCGCCATATTTAGCTGTGTAAGCCTTGTGCAAGTCCGCGGCATCCCATCCTTCCCAGGTCATAACAACCGGATGATCTTCGGTTGCCGCGAAGGCGGATTTCCCTATAGAAAACATCGCCGTCATCACACCCAGTGAAGCTAATTTTTTATTGAAATCCCGGCGACTCATTTCACCGCTATGCAGTTGATCTATAACTTTATCTTTACTCATGATATGAACTCCTCGTTTATATTTAATGTGTCAAACTAGCTGTTGTTGCTTTGAATATGATTATTAGAATGTGCTGTGCAGAATACGCCAATGATTAAATTCGCGTCAATAAACCCGGATCAAATAATCTACACTGCCGAAAAAACCAGCATTGGCGCGGCCTCTAGCCTTGCCAAAGACCTTCGGAACGGAGCTTAGTCATGCTTGCTTCAATACCCTCACGCAGTATAGCCACCATATTATCGATCTCTTGCTTGGTCAGTGTAAGCGGTGGCGACAGTACGTTAAGGTGACCGACCGGGCGTACTATCAAACCCCGCTTCTCGCACTCGTCAGCCACGCGACCGCCGATATTTATCGACCCTTCAAACAATTCTTTGGTTTCCTTGTTGGCGACATTTTCCACACACATCATGAAACATTTACCGCGAACATCGCCGACGATAGGCAAATCGGTCAGAGTCGCCAATTGCTGTTCGAAGTACGGCCCGACTTCGCGCACGTGTTCGCAAATCTTGTCGCGCTCCATGATCTCGATATTTTTCAAACCGGCGCGGCAGGCAACCGGATGACCGGAGTAGGTAAAACCGTGCGTGAACATTGCGCCGTCCGCCTGCGGAACGCTAATCACATCGTATATCTCCTCTGACAAAATGGTCGCCGACAACGGGATATAACCGGATGAAATACCTTTCGCACAGGTGATGACATCCGGTACCAAACCAAACACCGCTTCGGATGCGAAAAAGTGACCCAGACGGCCAAAACCGGTCACCACTTCATCGGAGATATACAATACTTCGTATTCATCGCACACCTCTTTGGTGCGTTTGTGATAACCCGGTGGCGGCACAATCACACCACCTGCACCCATAATAGGTTCGGCAATAAAACAAGCGACATTCTCGGCGCCCAGCTTTTCAATGGCGTTTCTTAAATCGGCTACTTTTTCGTCGCAAAATTCCTCCATCGACATGCCGTCCGGGCGACGATACGGATTTGGATTCGGTATGTGGTGCACCAGATCAGGCGCGAGATCGAAACCCTGATGATCGAACTCTACGCCGGTCATAGACATAGCCAGATAAGTGCTGCCGTGATAACCGTCAGTGCGCGCGATGATTTTCTTTTTCGTCTTGCGTCCGAGCCGGTTGTTGTAAAAATGAATAATGCGGATAGCCGAATCGTTCGCTACCGAACCGCTGGCACCATAAAAAACATGATTCAACGAACCGGGCGCGAGTTGCGCAACTTTTGCCGCCAGTTCAGCGGCTGGTGGCGTGGTAACATGAGTGAAGGTTGAGTAATACGGCATCCTGCGCACCTGATCGGCAATGGCTTCAGCCATTTCTTCATTGCCGTAACCAATGTTTACGCACCACAATCCGCCGATGCCATCGAGGTAACGTTTGCCGTCAGAATCGATGACATAAGCGCCATCGGATTCAGCGATAACCAACGAACCCTGTTCCTTGAAAACCGAAAAGTCCGTCCACGGATGGATATAGTGATCCCTATCCATCTCCCATAAGGCTTTGGTATCGTATGCTGGACTACTCATAATCATTCCCCTGTCACTTTGGTTTTAATTTCCACGAAACATCGAATCTCGCACATTTAATTACAGGGTATGTTGCATCATGCATTAAACATGACGCAAGTTGAAAAGAAAGATTTCTGGCTTTGCTCGAAAAATGGCTACGGACGTGCCGCTAACGGACTTAAGGATGGAGGAGCTAGTGCAGGGATGTACGCGTTTAGCGGACCTAAGGACGGAAATGACAAATTAGCCTGCGCCCTTAGAAATTAAAAACGGCCGCGAAGCGACCGTTGGATGAATCGAGATGTCAGGCGTTAGCCGCTTTTACAGGCGGGCTGGCGCTGGACTGTGCCTGTATATAAACACCTTCCTCCTGGATTGTTTTATCCAGCAGGCGAATCAACGCGTAAACCGCCTCGAGGCTGGGGATCGGTGTTTCGGTGAGTTTGCCAAACTCCACCACCGCGCCGAGCAGGGCTTCAATCTCGAGCGCCTTGCCGGCTTCCACATCCTGCAACATGGAGGTTTTATGTTTGCCGACTTTTTCCGCGCCGTCGATGCGTTTTTCCAGCGGCAGACGAAAAGTAATACCGAGTTTACCCGCTATGTCTTGCGCTTCCTTCATCATGGACGCAGCCAATGCCCGGCTCGGCGCGAACTGGCAAATATCCACCAGGGTCGAGTGGGTCAATGCGCTGATCGGGTTAAAGGTCAGATTACCCCAGGCCTTCAGCCACATTTCGGCACGAATGTTGTCTAAAATCGGTGATTTGAATCCGGCGTCAATCAACGATTGCGATATGACTTTAGCGCGCTCGGATTCGGAACCGTCCAATTCACCCACCGGAAAGCGCATGCCTTCAATGTGCCGAATTGACCCCGGTTGGGTAATTTCCGCCGCCGGGTAGGCAATACAGCCAAGTATGCGTTCCGGCTCGATTTTCGACGCCAGGATTCCGTCGGGGTCGACTGCCCGCACCACACGCCCTTCAAACTCACCGCCGTGACGCTGGAAATACCACCAGGGAATACCGTTTTGGGTAGTCAACACGGTTGTGTCGGGACTAAATAATGTGCGGATTTCATCCACCACAGGTGCGATTTGATGAGCCTTGAGTCCCAAAATAACCACATCCTGCTCACCCACTTCGGCCATTTTATCCGTGGCCGCGACACCCTGGGCTACGTCGTTCGTACCGTCGTTCATTTGCAGTTTCAGCCCGTGCTGGCGAATCGCCTGCAAATGGGGGCCACGGGCAATCAGCGTGACATCCTGCCCGGAATTGTGGAGCTTTACTCCGATCAAGCCACCGATGGCACCGGCTCCAACAACACAAATCTTCATCGTCTCGCCCCTGAAGTTTTATATAAATTAAGCAATTTAAGCAGTGAATTAATTGTTAAATTTTGCGTCTAAAACTATGAAATGTACACATAAATCATGTTCTAATTGCGTCCTGAGAATAACGGTGCGAAACCGGAGCCGTAAAATCAGTTTTTTGAATGGTATGTATTAGATCAGCATATCCTGAAAATAATAAAAGCGGGTAGAAACCGGTTAGATTTTTTTGGGTCGAATTTATCGAGAAACGAAATAGCGGGCGTAAACGCCCTGTTTGGGGACTGAATTTCGGGGGCAAACTATGCACTCTTGCGTTCATTACATCATCTGTCACCTCAGCTGTCGAGTAGACGGCTGACCGCGAACGTGCGGCGTAAACACATTTCATTGCTCTCACAATTGTCCGATTTTTGCTTACCTGTGACCGATTGCGGTTAAACGAGTCTTCCTTATGAAAGCTGAAACAAACATCCACCATCTGGATACCACTGCGCACGATCCGGAAAACGGAACATTGCGCGAAATCGATGGCAGGGGGTGCATATTTTACGATGGTTACTGGATACCTTACTACGCGCCACCGGAAGAAAGCCTGGCAGCCAAGAAGAGACTGATCGATGCGCTGACCCGGCGTACTTTTCACCACACCGAACCCGGCATCAATACCCCGGGTGGAAAACTTGAGCTGGCGCGCAAAGCGTATAACGAAGAAACCGATCCGGCGCGTAAACGTGTCAATGCGGCAATGCTGGCAGGGGCGCTGTTTAATCGCGCGACGGACTTGTTTACCACCATCGTGGAGCTGGAAGAAACCGGCGTCAAAGTCAGCCACGACAATGAACTCATGCAACAATGTAGCGCCTGCTTCCAGGAAGCGTTGGAGCTGGGCAAGCTGGTCAAACATCGCAGCGGGCATGAGGGCGTTGACGAATTATGGGGCGAGCCGCTTAAAGTATTCACTCTGCCGATTGCCGACTTCTATCAAAGCCGTTACGTCAAAATTGCGCAATCCATGCGCGATATAGACATCATCTGCGAACGCGTTAACAACGTGCTGGGGGAAATATATGCGTTCGAGAAAATCACACCGCTCATTCATGAATTCGCCGAAGCAGCGAAACTCGAATGCGGCACCATGAAAAGCGACGAAATTAACTTTAAAGTCTGGCCGGTATTTGTTGCGGCTGGTGAAAAATTACTCGACTTCGAACCTGAACTGGCGCCGCAGGCAAGCGCGGAGGTCGAAAGACATGTACGCAAAGGCGCCCGCCTTCTGCGGGAAGGTGAAAAACTGGTCAGTTACATCACCGGTCTGCGCGTACCCATGCCCAAATCCACCAAGGAATATTTAGCGATGTGCGATTCGTATGCGAAAAAAACGAAATCGCTCGGTTTGAAGTCTTTAAATCGCCTAACGAACCCCTAACAGCGACTCTTTAACCAACTTATCCACCACCTTGCGCAACGCCTCTTCCGGCAGCGCGCCTTTTTCGCACGCCTTGTTGTACACCTCAATTTGCCGGTGCGCACTGGTACCGCGTTTGAGTATTTTCCGCGCATGTTTGACTTCCGCCGTGCATTGCAGATAGTCAGCATCTTCGGCAATCAGCTCCAGCATTTCATCCAACAATTCCGCATAAGGAACAATCTCGCCACGGCCAAAATCAATCAACCCCTCGTCGATGCCATAACGATGCGCACGCCAGCGGTTTTCATTGACCAGCATTCCGACATAACGTCGCCAACGCTGGTTGCTGCGGCGCAGACGATACAACATACGCAGCCAGCAGGCATATAACGCAGCGATACAAACACCATCTTCCAGCCGCGTACATATATCCGCGATACGCATTTCCAAAGTCGGAAATCGATGACTCGGCCGGATATCCCACCAGATTTTTGTACCGTCTTCGACAATCCCCGCCTTTACCAGTGTTTCAACATGGCGCGTGTATTCCGCGTAACTGTCGAAATGCTCGGGTAAACCGGTGCGTGGCATTTCGTCCCAAACCGAAATGCGATAAGACTTAAGACCGGTATCCTGGCCTTTCCAGAATGGTGACGACGTACTCAGCGCCAACAAGTGCGGCAAAACATAGCTGGCCTGACCCAACAAATCGACACGCAAATCGTCATCGTCAATGCCGACGTGTACGTGCATGCCGCTGATAATCAAACGCCGCACCACGCCTTGCAAATCGTTAGCAAGCTCCTGGTAACGCGCCTTGCGCGTGGTGTGCTGCTCTTCCCCAATGGCGAATGGATGGGTGGACGCCGCCATTAACTCCATATCATGCCCACGTACTACGTCGCTTACCGTCCCGCGCAATTCGACTAGGTGCGATTTCGCCTGTTGGATTGTCTTGCACACCGGCGTGCCGACTTCAATTTGGCATTGCAGAAATTCAGGCGTTACCTGCTTCTGAAGCCGCCGTTTACACTCCGGCATCAGTGAGCGCGGCGCCTTATGAATCAAGTCGCGCGTTTCAGCATCGACAATCATGTACTCTTCTTCAATACCAATCGTAAAGCTGGGTTCCGACATCATCTTATTTCGCCTGTTGAAAAATAGTTGTATCGTTCAGAACTTCTTTCAGTTCGCCGTAGATGAACGATGCCCAGTGATCGACGCCTTCGCGATCAGTAATCAAATCCTGTCGAATCTCCAGCAATACGTGGGGCAAGCCCGGCTCTTCGCCATGGGCTATCATGGAGTAACCGACCGGCTGACGTGCATTATAAGGTTCATTGTCACCAATACATAAATGCGGATAGCGGCGCAGCCGGTGCAGCAGTGGCTGTGCAATACGCGCGTCGTGCCCCCATAAAATACCGATATGCCATGGCCGTTCGTGACCGGCAAAGAACGGCGTAAAGCTGTGCACGGAAACCATCACGGGAACGATTCCGGCATTCAGCTTGCCGTCGATTATCGATGCAACCTGGTCATGGTAGGGATTGAATATTTCCTCGGCGCGTTGCGCCACCTCATCGTCGGTCAACTGGTGGTTACCGGGTATCGAAATTCCGTCGCTCACCATTGGAATTGAACTGGGATCACTAGGAAAACGGTTGCAGTCGATAATCAATCGCGAATAGTTCGAACGTATTAACAACGCGTTCATTAATTTTGACAACTGCCTTGCGACCGCAGCACTGCCGATATCATAAGCCACGTGCTGTTGCAGAATTTCGTCGTTGACGCCAAGCTGTTGCAGTGAGCGGGGAATACGATTGCTGGCATGGTCGCACAGCAAAACCATCGGCGCATCGCCATGCGGATTAATAATCTCAAACGGCGCCGGCTCATCGGGCGCGATGATAGAATGCGCGGGTATCAGGTCAACGGGTTGCTGCATTTATTTTACGGTTCTGTATTCAAATTTTCTTTTCTCTACCCCGATTGTAACCAAGATACCAAGCGCACAAACAGACTCCTTGACCTGAATCACATTATCCCCTTTATTCATGACGCCCAATCTGCGCAATTACGCCTGGTTATTCCTGCTGGCGGCGATATGGAGTTCATCTTTCATGTTGATAAAAGTCAGTGTCGCCAGCATACCACCTATCACCCTGACCACCATGCGTTTGTGGCTTGCTGCCGCGCTGCTAATCATTTACCTGAAGCTTTGCGGCGATACCCTGCCCAAGGACAACACAGCATGGTTTGTTTTTTGCATCATCGGGCTGATTGGAAATGCCCTGCCCTTTTGCTTGATTAATTTTGGTGAAGTTTACATCGACAGCTCATTAGCCGCGATTTTGATGGGCATTATGCCGGTTGCGACAATATTACTCGCGCACTTGTTTATCCCCGACGAACCTTTTACTCCGGCGCGCATTACCGGCGTTGCATTAAGCTTTTCCGGGTTACTGGTTTTGGTAGGCTGGGATGCCTTGGCGGGCATTGGTTCTGCGGTTATCGCGCAACTCGCCGTGTTAGCGGGTGCACTAAGCTATGCGGTGTCAGCAGTATTCGCGCGGCGTAATGCAACATTGCCGGGGCGGATTATTTCCACGGGCGCCACATTGATGGGTGCCATCTGGGTGACGCCGGTTGCTTTAATCGCGGAACATCCCTGGACATTACAACCTTCAACGCAATCGTTGCTGGCAATGGTGTTGCTCGCTATTTTCCCGACCGCGGTGGGAGCACTTATATTTTTTAAACTGATAAAGGCAATCGGTGCGAACGGCCTGGCACAAGTCAATTATCTTATCCCTGTACTCGGTTTAGGCTGGGGCATGTTGTTGCTCGGCGAGCAGCCGAGTTGGCGGGCCGGCATTGCCTTGGCATGCATTCTTACTGGGGTCTTGTTAGTCAACAAAACACCGGTTAAATCGAATTGAAAAGCATGTCTTTCGTGCATATCATGGGTGTTCCGTTGGACCGAGATTCAAAATAGTCGGACGAAAAATGAAACAAACCACATCCAACATGTCTACTCGATTTAACCAGTGGACCGTGCCGTGGGAAACGCCGCAATGTGAGGAAATCGATGCCATTAATGCAGGGACGTTTCATGCGCCGGACTTTGAGATTTCCGAGCAACAAATTGCCGACTATCAGCGTGACGGCGTGTTGTATCTTGCCCAGGCATTCACCGATTGGGTGGAACCTCTGCGCGCAGGGTTCGCGCGCAATCTGGCTGACCCGCAAAACTATCGTTTTCCGGCGGACAGCACCTGGGAAAACGAACCGGGGCGTTTTTTCGATAGCTATTGCAACTGGACGCTGATACCGGAGTATTGGGATTTTGTATTTCATTCCGGCGCTGCGGCGCTGGCTGGGAAAACCATGCGTTCCCACCAGGCACAATTTTTTCATGAACATGCTTTTGTCAAGGAACCCGGCACCCAGCGCGCGACACCGTGGCACCAAGATATCCCCTACTATTGCGTGGCCGGCGAACAAAGCGTGTCAATTTATATTGCTTTGGATGACGTAGAGCAAGATGTGTCCGTGCAATACGTTAAAGGTTCGCACCGCTGGGGAAAAATTTACTACCCGAAGGTCTGGCTGGACAACGAAGACTTTAACGTGGGCGATACCGGTTATGATGGCCCGGTACCCGACATCGCACAAAACCCACAGGATTACGATATAGTGAGTTGGCCGTTGCGGGTTGGCGACGCCATTTTGTTTAATTTCAAAACACTGCATGGCACAACCGACGGTGTCATGCGCAGTACCCGCCGGGCTTTTTCGACCCGCTGGTTGGGTGACGATATCCGTTACCTGGAACGGTCCGGTGAAACCTCACCACCTTATATTGATATCGACCTGATGACCGGGGAACGCATGCGTGAAGACTGGTTCCCTGTCATCTGGAAAAAATAATTTCAAAATATATGAAAACTATCGAGAAACAAGATCGCCTGGTTGCGAGTATCCACGACACCAAATTCAAACCGTTTTCAATGGGTAGCACCGCGAGCGACGGTGAAACCTATTTATCGCTCGACTCCGATTGCCCGCCCGGTTGCGGTTTTCATGTTTACCGTATGGCGCCGGGTGCGACCACCACACCCCACGAACACACTTGCGACGAACACTTTTTGGTTCTTAAAGGCGAACTAACCGACAACGACGGCTTTACTTATCGCCAAGGCGATTTGGTATTATTAAAAAAAGGCACGCAACATTCGTCCTATTCCGAAAACGGTTGCGTACTCGCAGTGTTTATCGCGACCCCGGAAGTTGCAATAAAAAGTCCTGTGTCTTAGCAGTCAAAAATTCAAGGGTCTAGCGTCCGCCCAGCAACGACCCCAGGATTCCGCGTACGACACGCCGGCCGAGTTGCGAACCGATAGAACGGGCGACGCTTTTTGCCATAGCTTCACCGATGCCCTGGCGGTTACTTTTACGCCGGGTAGCGCGTTCGCGTTCTTTTGCTTCTTTCGCAGCCAGCTTTTCCGCCGCGATGCGTTCTTTCTCCGCCTGTTTCTCGGCTGCAAGGCGGGCCGCTTCCGCTTTTTCCGCCTGCAACCGTTCTGCCGCTTTTTTCTTCAGCATTTCATAGGCCGATTCGCGGTCAACGATTTCATCGTAACGCCCGCGCAATGGTGAACGCGATATTTGCTCCGCACGTTCATCGTCTGTCGCCGGGCCGATGCGGGATTCAGGCGGGCGCACCAAAACCCGCTCTACCGGACTCGGTGTTCCGTCCTCGTCCAAAACCGAAACCAGTGCTTCGCCAATACCGAGTTCCGTTATAGCGGTTTCCGTATCAATTTCCGGGTTGGCACGGAAGTTTTGCGCAACGGCTTTGACCGCTTTCTTGTCTTTTGGCGTGAACGCGCGCAAAGCATGCTGAATACGCAAACCCAGTTGACCCAGAATATCTTCCGGCACATCAAGCGGACTTTGGCTGATGAAGTAAACACCGACGCCTTTCGAGCGAATCAAGCGCACCACTTGTTCGATTTTTTCCACCAACGGCTTGGGCGCATCGTCGAACAGCAAGTGTGCTTCGTCGAAAAACATGACGAATTTAGGCCGATCAGCATCACCGACTTCGGGCAATTCTTCAAACAATTCGGCCAACAACCATAATAAAAACGTCGCGTATAAACGCGGTGATTCACGCATTAAACGGGTGACATCCATGATGTTAATGACCCCCATGCCGGAAAAATCGACATTCATTAAATCGCGCAACTCTACCGCTGGTTCGGCCAAAAATAACTCGGCGTCCTGCTCCTCCAACACCAGTAAACGGCGCTGGATGGCACCAATGCTGGCACCCGAAATATTGCCGTATTCGCTACGCAACTCGGCAGCATTATCACCCATCCAGGTCAACAAAGACTGCAAGTCCTTAAGATCCAGCATAAGTAAACCATCGTCGTCTGCGAGCTTGAACGCCGCGTATAACACGCCAGTCTGGGTGTCATTGAGTTCCAGCAGGTTGGATAGCAATAACGGGCCAAGCTCAGAGACAGTGGTGCGAATTGAATGACCTTTCTCACCGTAGACATCCCAAAACACCACTGGGTTACCCCGCATTTGATAACCGTCAATGCCAATCGACGCGATACGCTCGTCAATTTTCGGATGCGCATTGGCGGGTTTGGCCAGACCGGACAAATCTCCCTTAACGTCCGCTAAAAACACCGGCACACCCTGACGCGAAAATCCTTCGGCCAGAATCTGCAAACTGACGGTTTTGCCCGTGCCGGTAGCACCGGCAATCATGCCGTGGCGATTGGCCATACGCAGGTTCATGTGAATTTGCCGGCCGTCTTGACCGCCAACCAACATCGTGGGAGGAGTTTCAGTCATTGTTCCAAAGGATCCGTTTTTATTAAAAGAAAGAGAGTACGTGTGTCAGTCATTTATCGGCAAGTATGCAGGCGTCCGGCACCTGTATTTACTACAAACTTTCGGTTTTCTCCGCTGCAAGCACGAATTCTGATTAAATATCCACACGATAGCGGCCCTATTATGCGCAAGATGACGATGCGATCAACCAATGACAGGCGTTTCGCAGTAAGGTTTATTCATTACCTGGCGGCCAAACCCCAGGCGGTGCGTCTTGCCAATGGACTCAAACGGCGGCGGCCACCCGGTTTATCTGCACGAAAAATACGAGTGGCGGTGGTTTTGTTGGTGATAAGCGGCGCAGGCATCGTCCTGATCAACTCACCGCACACGCCTTTACCCTTACCCGCGACCAGCGCTGAAGCAATATCCAACGAGGCTTTCCGATGGCTTGAACAACAATATGATGTCGCCGCCAGCGGCCCAATTACAAATTTAGTCCAGCAAACCGGTGCGCGACTCGCAGCCAAGTTCGAACATGAAAACATGAACTGGCAATTCGTCATGCTCAGAAAAAGCGACGCGTCTTTGTTCGCACTGCCCGACGGCAGAATTTTTCTGCGCGATGACACGTTGTTGTTAGTCAATCGTATTGACGATCTGGCCGCCCTGCTTGCTCATCAAATGTCGCATGTTGCACTGGGTCATATCGATCAACGCATTACTGACAATTTTGACCAACAAGAGCTGGAAGCACTGACGCCCGCCGCGCAGACATGGCCGAAGCTCATTCGAGTGTTAAACATCAGTGGAGACGATGAAGACTTCAGTCGCAGGCAGGAGCGGCAGGCAGACGAACACGCCCTGAAATTGATGACCAGCGCTTGCTTTGACATTGGCCGCCTGCCGGCACTATGGGAAAAAACCCACACCAGCGAGGACATGCAAGCCGAATTCCTTATTGCCGTGCATCCGCACAACAACAGATCGATTAAAAAAATCCACAAGTCCATTAGCGACAACGATTTGCAGCCCCCTGCGGACTGCGAACACCAATAGGCAAGATGGTCATTTAAGGCATTTAAACAAAAAAGCGGCTAGAATCCGGCTATGTGCTGTTACAGGCACTGGAAATGCAATACCTAACTTACACAAACAAGGAGAACAAACCATGGCAGTTGCACGAGTCACCGAAATCACCGCCTCCTCCAAGAAAGGCCTGAATGACGCTATCAATGTTGGATTAAAACGTGCCAACAAAACCTTAAAAGGGGTCAAAGGCGCTTGGATCAAGGATCAGGAAGTAGTCATGGACAAGGGCAAGATCACGGAATACCGTGTGAAGTTGAAAGTCACTTTTGTATTGTCCGATTAATTCCAGATTAAATTAGACCAAACGAGGATCGCGGCTCACGCCGCGATCTTTTTTTGACTCGACGACATATCAACAAATAGAAAAATGACTGGCGAAAAAATCGCTTCTTATTACAAGGCAATTATCAAGGAGATTGGGGAAGACCCTGATCGCGAAGGTCTCGTAAAAACGCCGGAACGAGCAGCCAAAGCGATTCGGTATCTTACCCGTGGGTACGATCTGTCGCTAGAAGAAGTGGTGAACGACGCCATCTTCGCAACCAATAACGAGGAAATGGTTATCGTAAAGGATATCGAGTTATATTCGTTATGCGAACACCACTTGTTGCCCTTCATCGGCAAATGCCACGTGGCATATCTACCCAAAGGTAAAGTGATTGGGTTATCGAAAATCGCACGCATCGTCGACATGTATGCGCGCCGTTTGCAAATCCAGGAAAACCTGGCGCATGAAATCGGCGAAGCCATTCAAGATATCACCAAAGCATCCGGTGTTGCCGTTGTGGTCGAAGCTCAACACCTGTGCATGATGATGCGTGGCGTAGAGAAACAAAATTCCGTCATGACTACGTCGGTGATGCTAGGCGCTTTTCGCAGCCGCCGCGAGACACGTTCCGAATTTCTGCGGCTTATCGCACGTTAACAAGATAGGATTATGACAAACACCCACGAACACCCGACCAGAATTACCGAACTGCAAGGTGACGGAATCGGCCCTGAACTGGCACAGGCGGTACACACAGTCGCCGAAAAACTGCCGCTGGCGCTGGAATTCGTGCCAATCGACTGGAGTCTCGAATCGCGTGAAAAGAAAGGTCAGGACGCTATCGATGAAGCCGAACAATCCATGCGTTCTACCCGGCTGGCGTTAAAATATCCGACCGTCACTAAAAATCTCAGCCCGAATGCGCTCATACGCCGGGCATGCAATTTCAGTGTAATTTACCGGCCCGCCATTTCCATCAAAGGCATCTCGTCTAATTTCAAGGAAGACGTGAATTTGCACATCATCCGTGTCGCCACAGGAGGAACATACGACGACCCAGGTCAATTGGTCGGCAACGATTCCGCGGTTTCCTTGCGTCTGGTAGAACGCGAACCCTGCGCCCAGGCAGCAAGCTTTGCGTTTCGCCTCGCGCGTAATAAGGGTCTTACCGTCACCTCGTCATCCAAACACACTATTCAAAAAATAACGGATGGACTATTCGAGTCCGTTGTGAAAGAAGTTCATCAACGCTTCCCCGATGTGGAACACCAGGTCGAATTATTCGATGCCTTGCTTGCCAAGACCATTCTCAATCCTGAAAACTACCAGGTGGTTTTGGTTTTGAACGAATACGGCGATTTTCTCTCGGATATGGCGTCCGGACTGGTGGGCAGCATCGGCACCGGCGCCAGCGGCAATTTTTCCTTCACAAAAGATCGTGAAGTAGATATCGCGATGTTCGATCCTTCCGGCGGTACCGCACCGGACATCGCCGGAAAGAATATTTGCAACCCCACCGCAATTCTGTTGTCCTTTGGCATGTTGCTGGATCATATCGACCGTTATGACCTTGGTCATGCATTGCGGTTGAGTCTGCTTGACACTATTGCCGCGGGAGAATGCACCGGCGACCTAGGTGGCAAACTGAACACCACCGAATTCACCCGGGCAGTGACCGACCGTTTACCCGATCACCTGCCTGCTTAGTGCTGAGCTGCCGCTCCCGGCAACAAATCACTCGATAATTGATGCGCGATAAAATTGATATTGCACATAAACTGCGCCAGCAACCGAATCAAGTCCGATTGTCGATTCGTTTCCGTTTTGCGATAAATGGATTTCAGATGTGTACGTGCGGTGTTAACGCTCACATGACTGCGTGCGGCGAATATCTCCAACGTCATTCCGTTTAACAATGCCTCAACCAGGCGGCCTTCCGCATTGGTAAACCCATAAACCGATTGCAGGATAGGTGTCGGCACGGCTGCCGCTGCATCGGGGTCAATCAAAAACAGCAGGGCCAGTTGCTGCCCGGTGCGTGATTTTTCGTGTAACGGCATACCCCACAAATGCAAGGCGTTGCCGGTACTGGAACGACGCAACACCAATGATTGTTTCTTTTCCCGAGAACGAGAATCTAATACCACCGCAATCAGACCGCGTAATTTTGCCGTTGACATATCGTCGACACAGTGCAGACCACCGTCACGCAATGCAACCACGTCGGCCTCGCGAACAATGCGATATGCCGCATTATTCATGCCTTTGACCGACAAATCACCGTCTATCACGAACGCGGGCAGCGTAAACTGCTCCACGAATTGAGTCATTTGGTACGATCCGGTTTGCGACCCGCGCACTTTGGCGGTCTTTTTCGAAAGCTTTGAACGAACCCCAAATTCGCTTTGTATTGCTATCAACACTATGACTTCTCCCAACGTTGCCCTTGTTCAAAACTGTACGCGCATACAAGGGACAAAGCTGCGAAATGTGGAATGTAATTGCTGTGAAATTTGTCACAAAGTGACAAATGTTTACGATGTCCAGCTGCCGGTTTGCGGTGGTCAGCGTGCGGATGACGCCACTACGCGACTTATCCGCCCTGCACGCTGATCGCCGGGAACTAACCGCCGACAGCTACAAAAACTACCATCCCGACGGCGGAGTTTTCAGTATCGTGATCTGCTTGCCTTTGGTTTCAATATAACCACCGGTTACCAGGTCATGCAAAATCCGGCTGACCATTTCCCGGGATGCGCCAACCATGTCGGCAATATCCTGCTGAGTAAGCTTTTCTGTTACAACCTGCTTGCCATCTTTATCCACCGCAAGTTTGGTAATGGTGTTCACCACACGGCCATAAACGTTGCGCAAGGCAAGGTCTTTGACTTTTTCCGTCGATATGCGCAGGTATTGGGTCACGGTTCGAATGACCGCCAGGGCAAGATCGGGATTCGCCGCCAGACATTCGCGAAAATCTTCTTTGGTGATAACGTGGAATGTCGATTTTTCCAGCGTGACCACCGACGCTGATCGCGGCTCATCGTCCAACAACGCGATTTCGCCAAGACAACTTCCCGGCCCCTGGATTTTCAGGATAACTTCCTTGCCTTCATCATCGCTGAGATACACTTTCACCTTACCCGACTCGATGATGTACATCGAACCACTGGTGTCGCCTTCGTGTATCAGTATCGCGTTTTTAGGGTACGATTTTTTTGTCGTATGTTGCAGCAAAACCTCAAGTTCCGAATCCGCCAGGTTCTCGAAAATCGGGATTTTGCGAAGTAGTGTGGTGGCCATGTCAGTTTTGTATAAATGGTTATATCAACATAATCGTCCAACCGAAATGATTTGTCTAGCCTCTGAGCAGGCGTAGAAAGAATGGCAACCACGCCAACACCAGGACGATGAGCAAAATACCATCAATCCAGATAATTTTACGGTACCGGCGCCGGTCCGCATCTTGTTTGCCGGACATGTAGATGGCGCACATCGTCATATCGAGCGGCATAATGAACAGATACATCGGCACTAGCGCGGGCGCAATGACACCGGTCAACAATTTCATGCCGCTGTACTGTGTTTCACCAGCGGAAAAAGGGGCTGCTATCACCAGTACAACAATGGTCAGCGCCAGCATAAATCGCAGCGCACCAAGATAATTGATCATTGAGTCTCTTATCGCCGGGCAGTTATCTTACTTCCGGTCTTCAATTTCTATGCCGTTTCCGTTCACTGGTCTCGAAGAAACCGGCGCTTTAGCTGCTTTATCCACGACGCCATTCACTGCGACACTACGATGAAAGTTGTCCAGGGTTTTTTGGCACAACCGGTTGTTCGCGGTCACACGGTCAAACAAACCCTGGGCAAGCAATGTCAGTCCGCCGCTGGCGACAGCCGCACCGATGGAAGCGCCGCTTTTCAAAAATCCGGCGGGATCGGCTTCCGCCTTGAGATCCGACAGACTGCCACCCAGACGCACCAGTTTTGCCAACGAACTCGCACTGACACCAATACCTTCCCGGGCCTTGGGAGTCAGTGCTATCTCGACTTCTTCCGTATCTAGATCAATAACGCCAGCTCCGACAATAGCGACTTCTTTGGAACGCGTGGCAATCCATTTGTCACTTTGGGCAACTCCATCCGCGACACGAAAAGCAAACACGCCACACTCAAGATCAAGATAGTCACGCCGCTCACCAAACGGATTCAGCATGCGCGCCAACTGCCAAAGAATATCGGCGCCAATCAAACGCAACACTGTCTGGCTGATTTTTCCACTGTTCATGGTTAATACAATATGCCCATCGGCATCAGCCATTAACTGGCCCAGCGATGCGCCCGCGCCCATGATCACAATATCCAGATCAATATTGCCGTCCTGAACGACATTATCATCACGAATATTTGAAATCTGCTCGGTGTCCACTTCGGACGCCAGCAGTTTAAACTCAACCGGCATCGCCGGCGAATTGGTATCGACGGTTAAACTCATGTCGATACTGCCCGGATTCAGTTTAGCCGTCAGTGGCACCTGCAAGCGGCCGTTTTTTGTCGTAATACGGGTCTGTAAATTATCCAGATGGGTCCAGCGCGAATACATCTGCCCGGCCTCAACATCGAGTTGCATCTGCACACCTCGAACAAAATCAAAATCGAACGGTTCGTCGCTGAACCAGGGTTCTTTCCTTTTCGAATCGTCCGTTTTCCGTTGCGCCAGAAATGGACGCAAATCCAGCACGTTTGATGTCATTGAACCGCTAACAACCGGAACGGCGCCATCTTTGCCTGGCATCACCACGGCGTTACCGCGAAAGTCGCTGCCATCCACTTTTAAGTTAAAACCATTGAACGCATAGCCCGCTTCATCAACGCGCAATTCCGATGTCCCGGAAACCGGACCTACCGCCGGCCACTGTGACCGCGTTATCGGCTCAAGGTCAGCCAGTGTCGCGGTGTTAAAATCCAGCTTCAGGTCAAAAACCTTTGGCGTTTGCACGACGTACATATTGCCCTGCACTTTCGCCCGTGTGTCGCCACTAACCAGTACCGCGTCCATCCAGGTTACCGGTTTCGTTTCGGTATTCTGGCTGGCGTTATCCCCGCTGACGTTATTCTGACTTGCCTGACCTGGTGGTGTTTCACTCCGTACGCCCTGGGTATGGCGCAGCGTTCCGGCAAACTTTAAATTCCGGTACTCGGGAAAATCGGTTTTGAATATTTTTGACACTTGATCAAGCGATCTGGCGTTCAGTTGCACGGTCGATTCAACACCGTCAAAAAGCAGCAAATCGTCCACCGTGCCTGCTATCGAGGCATCGAAATCCGTGCCTTTAATAGTCATATCGATATGCGCGCGTTTACTCTCATTACTCTCATAATAAATCCGGCCAAAGGATTGCAGAGCGTCCGTTTCCGGCAATTCGTATCCGGTAATCCCGGATAACTCAGCAAGAGATCGCGTTGACACGCTGACTTCCAAATCCAATCCCTGCAACCCGCGCAAATCCTCAATCAGACCGGCTGCGCCTATGTCGAATTCCGGCATGGTGAGTCCCGCCGATATTCGCTCGACCTGGTAGGCATCATCGTCTCTAACAAGCTGTACATCAAAGCGCAAATCACCGGATTCCGGTAATGGATAATGCAACGTCTCAGACAATAATGAAGGCTGCGTTGTTTTCCCTTCCAGCTCAAACGCCATACCTTGTAAACGGGCGGCGTTTTGAATCGAGCCACTGCTGCGTACTTCTGCAAGCTCGCTGTCGATAGCCGCCTGGATGTCGTCGAGCGACACCGCGCCATCGCCGCGTCGCAACCTGGCCGTACCAATGGCCGGCCCCACTGCCGGCAGCGGCGTACCCACTCGCTCGGAAAAAACGCTGATGTCGTTGACCTCGTAGGTCACGTCGAAATCTAGGTCTCGCAGTCGCGCGACCGTTCCCGCTCTACCGGTAAGCCTTGCGCTGACGTCAGCACTGTTCACATCAACGACGACATTGTTTAAGCTATAGTCCTTCTTTTTACCCTGCACCACGAATGTAGTAGCGGCTTTCCCGTCCAGCCACCAGTTGCGATCAAATGCGACAAGAAAATCAACCAGGGAATCCGTTTGCGCATCGACGTTAAGCGCCATGCGATTGGATTTGCCCAGTTCCTCAATCCACCCTTCAACAGTTCCGCCTTCGCCATCGCCGTTTACAATGCCGGCGATCGCACCCAGAGTAAAAGCACGCGGATCACCGGTGAGTTTGGCGGCGGCTTCGGCCCGGCCAAAATCAGGTATGGAAAAACGCGTGAACACGCCGATATTTTCAGTTGACTCGGTTGTGGCTGTAATATCGAGATCGACCCCCCTCGCCATGATGGCATCCTTGACCATACCCGTTACCTGCCAGTTGATCTGCGCCGTATTGGCAGTCAGTGCGATACTTGACCCCTGTTCAGGTAAAAACAAATGCGTCAGTTCCCCCACCGTGCCTTCAGCATGGGTTGGAACGCCATCAAGCAAACCATCCGCAACCGCTTCGACAATTTGCGTACCTTCGCGTAACCAAGCATTGGCAGACTGCCCCTTGTATTCGTAACGAAATCCGGTTACGGAATTGGTGTACACCACGCGCCCGCCCTGTATCTCCGCCTTGTCGATCAACAACACCGGAATGTTGGGCCGTTTACGCTCTTTGCGAAACCGCCAGTTGCGCAATTCGCCGTGACCACGCTCCAAAAAAAGTTCAGGCTCGATGAGTTTAATCCCGCGAATCTGGATATCGCCATTTAGTAACGGCTTTAACTCCAGCTCACCTTCGAGCCGTTGCGCGGTGAACATGTATGGATCGGACGCGAACCCGGCGTTTTCGAATTTAACGTCTTCGACGACCACGGTCGGCGATAGTGACGGTTTGAACGATACGTCACCGGCAATGGTCAGAGTGCGGCCGGTGCGTTTTTCGACGGTAGCCGCGACGAAGTCCTTGTACCGCGCCATGTCAATCTGGCTCAACGCCAACAGGGCGACAACGACCAGCACTGCCAGAACAATGACAATCGAAGCAAGAATTTTAATAAAGCGCAACATATAATCTGTTTCCCCAAGGCGGGCGCACTATACGCCATTCAATTAAACCCGGGGTGAATAAACCTCATTCCCGGTCAGATTTCAGGAATTTAGTGATGACAAAATCCAATTGTTGGGATAAAAGACCTGCATTGGATAAAAACCGGTCACCCCGCGATTGTAACGCCATGACATCATCAACGCTCGACGCGAAACAAAAATCCACGATTAGCGTGAAAAAGCTGCAAAAACGGTTGCGCCGGGAGACCGGTCGCGCGATTGAAGATTTCAACATGATCGAACACGGCGACTGCATCATGGTATGCCTGTCCGGTGGCAAGGATTCCTATACGCTGCTCGACATTCTGCTGCAATTACGCGAAAAAGCACCGGTCGATTTCGAGCTGATCGCGGTTAATCTTAACCAGAAACAGCCTGGCTATCCCGGGCATGTACTACCCGAATACCTCGACGCCCTGGGTGTGACTTACCACATCATCGAGCGCGATACCTACAGCGTAGTCAAACGGGTCATACCCGAAAACAAGACTATGTGCGGTTTATGCTCGCGTCTGCGCCGTGGTACCTTGTACGGTTTCGCCGAGGAGCACGGCATAACCAAAATCGCGCTTGGCCATCATCGTGACGATATTATCGAGACGCTATTTCTGAACATGTTCAACGGTGGGTCGTTAAAAGCCATGCCGCCCAAATTGCGCAGCGATGACGGCAAGAATATCGTCATTCGACCACTCGCATATTGCCGTGAAGCCGATATTGAAAAGTATGCCGCTATTCGCGAGTTTCCGATCATCCCGTGCAATTTATGTGGCTCGCAGGATCACCTGCAACGCCAAGCCATCAAACAAATGCTGAGGGAATGGGAAAACCGGTTTCCAGGACGCATTGAGAGCATTTTCCGCGCCATCCAGAATGTGTCGCCATCGCATCTGGCAGATACCGGTTTGTTTGATTTCGCTGGTCTGGGCGCAAAAGAATCGACCGTCGTCCGCTGGTTACCCGAAGCGCAGGAACCGGTTTACGAAAAAGCGTCCTGACGGACAATTAACCGCTGGCGCGCCCCAGGACAATATTAAATTCGCCCGCCAGTTCGTTGTTCAGCTCTGGAGTTGGATTCAGTTCAACGATAACACTTTTGCGCAAAGCTTCATCGCGAATGGAGTTGAGCAACCCGTCACGTTGATTATCCGGTTCGCCTGCGACATACATCTGCGTTGGCATGGGAGTAAAACCCGGGCCACTAATTTCAAAGTGAATATGCGGTGTGCGGCCGGGATAGGAAACCGGTTTAATGGTGCGGAATCGATAAGCGCCATCGTCGCCGGTAACAAATTGGCCTGTGCTTTGAAAGCCCGGATCCAGTGGCGCGTCACGACGGTCTCGCGGATGATGGTAACGACCAAAAGCATTGCACTGCCAGATCCTGACGAGCGCACGCTTTAAAGGCCGGCCGGTTGCATCCAGCACACGACCAAAAATATGCGTCACCGTACCCTGCGCAAGTTGTGGTTGCCCTTTAACCTGCACCAAATCGCTATCGTCATCTAATAACAATTCCAACGGATAAAACGGCCCACGCGGCTGGCGTGGCGTTTTCAGCAGGACCTGCGCCAAACCGGGTTTTACAACAGCCAATAGTCCCAGCGCGGCCAGACGAGTCATCAAGGAGCGACGGGATACGTTTAAAGCGGTATATTTCATTACACTGATCTCTCTATTTTCATAGACTGCGGCTAACGCAGCGGGTTCAATAAACAAACTTATAGTCTGAATAGTATTGCTATGCAAATTACCGAATTCAATCAGGATTTACTGCGTTTTCTGGATCATTCGCCCACTCCGTTCCATGCGGTGGACAATCTGACGGCAATCCTGGATAAAGCAGGGTATCAACGACTTGACGAGACCGACGTTTGGAAAATCTCGGAACCCATCAAGGCGTACGTCATTCGCAACGGTTCATCGCTGATCGCGTTTTCGCTCAATGGTGAACCCATCGCCGACACGGGTTTTCGTATGGCCGGCGCGCACACCGACAGCCCGTGTCTGAAAGTTAAACCGCAACCAGAGATCAATAAGAGTGGCTACCTGCAACTCGGTGTAGAAGTGTATGGCGGCGTGTTACTCAATCCGTGGTTTGATCGTGACTTATCTCTTGCCGGTCGTGTCACCTGCCGTGACGACACGGGAAAACTGCACAGCCGCAACATCGATTTCGAATCCCCCATCGCAATTATCCCGAGTCTTGCCATTCACCTGGATCGCGACGTAAACAAGAACCGCAGCATCAACGCACAAAACGATTTACCGCCGATTTTGTGTCAGCTACATGACGACAACGATTTAAAGTTAGCCGGACTGGTCGAACAGCAAATCGGTCACCAATATCCCGATTTGGGTAAGGCCAAGCTGCTCGATTTTGAACTGAGTTTTTATGACAGCCAGCGTGCGGCGTTGATCGGCCTGAACCAGGAATTTATCGCCTCAGCCCGATTGGATAATCTACTGAGTTGTTTTACCGGCGCGATGAGCTTGATCAATGCCGATGAGAAGCAAAACTGCGTACTCGTTTGCAACGATCATGAAGAAGTGGGCAGTGTATCGGCCTGCGGTGCGGACGGACCGTTCCTGCATTCGGTGTTACGCCGTTTATGCGACCAAACGAACGCCAGCCAGGAACATTTCGAGCGAACCATTCAAAAATCCTTGCTGATCTCCGCGGACAATGCTCATGGCGTGCACCCCAATTTTTCCGACAAGCACGATCAAAACCACGGCCCGGTTCTAAATAAAGGACCCGTTATCAAAGTCAATGCGAATCAGCGCTATGCCACTAACAGCGAAACTGCGGCAGTATTCCGGTCAATATGCGGACAAGCAGACATACCTTATCAATCCTTCGTATCACGCAGCGATATGGCCTGCGGTTCCACCATAGGGCCGATTACCGCCAGCGCGGTTGGCGTGCCGACCATTGACGTTGGTGTACCGCAATTCGCCATGCACTCGATCCGCGAACTGGCCGGTGCCAGCGATCCGTATTATCTGTTTTGCGCTTTAAGAACGTTTTACAACGCGTCGGCAATATTTTGAGTTTTACAGTTCGTAAAATACATGCCGACCAACTTCGCTGACCGGTTCCACACCGACGCTCCAATAGGGCTGCACATGCCTGGCATGGAAATGCGTTGCGCTGCGCACCGGTTCATACAACTCGCCATCTAACGCTGACTCGGCCAGCCGCATTGACTTATTCCATGCTTTGGATTCCAGTGGCTCGTGCACCAGGCGCACATGAGTCCAACTGAATTGACGCGGTTGCCAGACCACGCCACAGACTGTCGCCGGATAATCTTTGCGTTCAACCCGGTTTAAGGTGACCGTCGCAACGGCAAGCTGCCCTTGCTCCTGTTCACCGCGCGCTTCGTGATAAATATTTTGCGCCAGACACCAGGCGTCCTCATTGTATTTCGAACTGGCATTGGTGCTGACTGGAACTGCCGACATCAGTGTGCCGGAAAACAGCAATAGCTGCACAATACGACATTTAGCCGTCATTACTTTTCCCCTGTTTTTTACCCCATCACTTCGGCCATAGCTTGGTGATGTCTCTGGTGGTGCTTGAAGTTATGCAATACCCGTTGCAGGCGTATTACCATAAGTTTTGCAGAATTATATCAGACTATCCACACAATCTGTCCAGTTGGCTCCGCCCGGTTATCGAGCAATTCAGGGCTTTCGTCGGATGACTCGCCTAATCGAGCGGGGTGGCGAAACGCATTGGCTGAAGAATCAGTGTTCGCGGGTAGCGTAAAACTGCACCTCGGGCCAACGTTGCATGGTCAGTTGCAGATTCGCCATGTTGGGCGCGATATACGTCAATGAATCTGTGGCATCCAGCGCCAAATTGTCATGCGCGCGGCGGCGGAATTCATCCTCTTTGGCCGGGTTCTCAAACGCTATCCAGCGCGCCGTAGCTACCGGCACGGACTCGAATGAGCATTCCACACTGTATTCATTGCGCAGACGATGGGCCACGACATCGAATTGCAGAATACCGATCGCACCCAGAATCAGATCGTTACTCCTGAGCGGTCGAAATACCTGGGCGGCGCCCTCTTCGCTCAACTGAATCAGGCCTTTTTGCAAAGCCTTGGCACGCAACGGATCGCGCAGTTGCACGCGCCGAAACAGCTCAGGAGCGAAATTCGGCACACCGGTAAATTTGAGTTCCTCGCCTTCGGTGAACGTATCGCCAATCTGAATCGTGCCGTGATTATGCAAACCGAGAATATCGCCGGCGTAAGCAATTTCGGCAGCGTCGCGCTTGGCCGCCATAAAGGTAATGGCATTGTGAATTGTCATATCGCGCTTCGCCCGGACGTGGCGCAGCTTCATGCCTTTCTCGAATTTACCTGAAGTGATGCGCATGAACGCTACCCGGTCATGATGCGCCGGGTCCATGTTCGCTTGAATTTTGAACACAAACCCACTGCATTTGGATTCGTGCGCATCGACTTCACGCGTCTCCGCGGCACGTGGCTGCGGTGGCGGCGCGATGTCCACGAAGGTGTCCATCATTTCATCCGTTCCCAGACGTTGTAACGCCGTGCCAAAAAATACCGGCGTCAGCTTCGCATCCTGGTATTCCTGCAAATCAAACGCATGACTCGCACCTTGCACAAGCTCAATCTCATCACGCAGGTTTTGTGCGTCAGCCTCAATAGCGCCTTCCAGATCCGGGTTTTCCAGGCCGTCGATAAGGCGATCTTCACCGCCTTTAGGGTCACGTGCACCGTACAAGCGCACGGTATCGTCAAACAGCCGATACACGCCGCGAAAACCCTTGCCCGAACCGACCGGCCAGGTCATCGGCGCGCATTTAATGTTCAGTACAGACTCAATTTCATCCAGCAACTCAATCGGTTCACGAATCTCGCGGTCCAGTTTGTTAATAAACGTGATGATCGGCGTATCGCGCAGACGGCACACTTCCATGAGCTTGATGGTACGCTCCTCCACGCCTTTCGCTGCGTCGATGACCATGAGTACCGAATCCACCGCTGTCAACGTGCGGTAAGTATCCTCGGAAAAGTCCGCGTGACCGGGGGTGTCCAGTAAATTGATAACACAATTTTTGTAGGGGAACTGCATTACCGAGGATGTCACCGAAATTCCGCGTTGCTTTTCCAACTCCATCCAGTCCGACGTTGCGTGGCGACTCGACTTGCGCGCTTTCACCGTACCCGCCATCTGGATCGCGCCGCCATAGTGCAACAGACACTCGGTCAACGTCGTCTTACCGGCATCCGGGTGAGAAATAATCGCAAATGTTCTGCGCTTGTCAATTTCGTCGCGCAATTGGCTCATGGATATTGGAAATCAGGGGAATACAGGTAATACATTACGGGGCGGCGGATTATACATAAACGTCTGCCGTGATGCGGCTCGTCTGCACGAAATTCGCCCGTCGACCAATATTCGCCGCCGGGCGTTATAATAGAATTTCCTACACAACCCAGAGTCAACAAAATACCATGGTAAAACACGTTTGGCGGTTATCCGGGGGGATACTTGCGGGAATTTATTTAACAGGAGTCGCGATCAATCCGGCATATTCATCCGAAGCCACCATCGTCGGCGTTTATGAAAATTGTAAATTCATAACCAGCACGGTATTCGTGCAAAGCGAAGAACTATCTGAGCAGGACGCACAACAGATTGCCGTCGAAGCTGAAATGTCGCGACTGCAATCGGATGATTTCGATCAATCCATTCCGCCTGTCGTCGATACGCTGAAACAGCACGGCATCAAATCCATCACCCTGGACCGCCAGGGATTCGCCGGTTGTGCCGCCCCCGGCACCGGTAAGTTTGTCGAAGCAATTGCTACTTATTGTGGCGCCAAGTTGATAAACGCTGAAATTAAAATTGACCGCGAAACCTTTTCCAACCGTAAAAACCCGAGCACTTCATTCGATGATTTCGTACAAACGGCTATCCGCGACCTACACCGCGCCGGAATCTGGGATCCGTTACGCATTGTTGTGAATAGTGAGGGGGAGTGTGAATAACCCATTCGGTCATAGCGCATTCGTAGGAACAAGAATGGCGTAGCCCCGGGTAAGTGCATTGGAATCACGGAACGATAAAGCCCCATCGTCCGGCGGAACTACGAGTTCTAGGCGGAACGCAAAAGGTTGAAGGAGAAGTGTAGGAGTGAGCTTGCTCACGAATGGTTTTAACTGGATATTTCGCGGAGCCTGTCCTGAGTTCGTACGACGCAATGCATTGCGCCCTCCTCGGTAGTCGGTTCTCAACTCTCAGTGTTTTGAAAAATCCACACCTAAAAAATATTGACTGCTGAAAGCCGATTGCTGAACGCCGTTTGGCGTCGCCCGGATACGCCTAGTGCAGTTTCTTACGCTTACCAACCACTGACAGCTAAAAACTGACAACTAAAACCTACAAATCATACAAAGTCTCGTCAACTTTGGGTGGTAAATACTTGCGTCGAAGGTCGTCCATATGTTTCTTCGGTTGCATGGAAAAAGGGTCTTCGTCTTCCAGAAAATCCCCCATGTCTTCTTCAATCCGATCCGGGTCTTCTCCGGATTCCATGCGCCGGATGGCTTCTTCCATTGTCGGCGTTAACTTAAGGCCGGTTGCCTCATAGAGCTTGCGCATCATCTGCGCGGCCTGTTTGGGATTTTCTTCGTCGATATTTTCCATCTCACCGGCCATGGACATCATGGCTTTTTCCATCTGGCTTTCATCCATGTCGCCAAACATATCGTCTTCATCGGATTCTTTGCGGCCTTTGGAGACAGCGAACATGGACACTTGTCGCTCCAGTTCGGCCCGCCCGCACTTCGGGCAATCGGGCCGTTTCTCCGTGTTAACCCGGCGTGAAAAAAAATTGTAAATCGTATGACAATCTTCGCAATAAAACTCATACATCGGCATAGCTAAAAGACAACCTCCAAAAAAATCTAAATCAATGTTGCAATTAAATCATGCTCATTAGCACGATTTATTTTCACTTCTACAATGTCCCCCGGCGCTAACTGACTTGCCGCGGAAATTTCCACGATACCGTCAATCTCGGGCGCATCTGCCTGGCTGCGTGCAATCGCCTGATTGCCATCAACTTCGTCAACAATCACCGGGATTGTACTGCCAATTCTATTGTGCAATTTAGAAGCGGATATAGCTGCTTGACAATGCATAAATCGTGCGAGGCGTTCCTGCTTCACATCTTCAGGAACCGGATTATCTAATTCGTTAGCAGTCGCTCCTTCAACCGGTGAGTAGGCAAAACAACCGACCCTGTCGAGTTGCGCTTCATCGAGAAATTCCAGCAATTCCTCGAAATCCGCTTCAGTCTCGCCCGGAAAGCCGACTATAAATGTACTGCGAACGGTGATCCCAGGACATATCTCACGCCAGTTTTTAATGCGTCGCAAAGTGTTCTCGCTGTTTGCCGGGCGTCGCATGCTTTTCAAAAGCCGCGGCGACGCATGCTGAAATGGAACGTCCAAATAAGGCAGTATTTTTCCTTCAACCATCAGTGGAATCAAATCGTCCACGTTCGGATAGGGATAAACATAGTGCAGTCGAACCCACACACCCAATTCTCCCAGAGCATTGGCAAGATCGAACAGTCGCGTTTTGTAAGCTTTTCCATTATAAATTTCCGAACGATAACGCCGGTCAACACCGTAGGCACTGGTATCCTGCGAAATCACCAACAACTCTTTCACGCCAGCACCGACCAGCGCTTTGGCTTCCTGCAATACGTCGTTTATCGGGCGGCTCACCAGATCGCCGCGCATGAACGGGATAATGCAAAAACTGCAACGGTGATTACAGCCTTCGGAAATTTTCAAATAAGCATAGTGTCTGGGTGTGAGCTTGATTCCACCCGGTGGCAGTAAACTGACAAAGGGATCGTGCGCCGGCGGAGCGATTTTGTGCACTGCCTGTAACACCTCGTTGGTTGCCTGTGGCCCGGTCACGGCCAGCACCTTTGGATGATGTTGTTGAACAATATTGCCCTTTGCGCCAAGACATCCGGTCACGATAACTTTGCCGTTCTGATCGATAGCCTCACCGATTGCGTCCAGCGACTCTGCAATCGCATCGTCAATAAAACCGCAGGTGTTGACGACAACCACATCGGAAGACTCATAGTCGCTTGAAATCTCGTAACCTTCGGCCCGCAATTCGGTCAAAATGCGTTCGGAATCGACGGTTGCTTTCGGACAACCCAGGCTAACAAAGCCTACACGCGGCGGTATTGCGGTCACTGATTGTTCTCAGGGTCAGGATTCGGGCGTCGCAGTATAGGCATCACGACAGGAAATTCAATAAAAGTCCCGCTTCAGATTTTTGCGTTGAATTATTGTTGTCGTGATTTCCTCAATCGACATGGCGGTCGTATTCAAATACTCGATGCCTTCCTTGCGGTACAAAGACTCCGCATTTTGCACTTCATACCGACATTGCTGGAGTTGGGCATAGCGGCTGTTCGCCATCCGTTCCTGACGGATTTGTTGCAAGCGCTCTGGCCTGATGCTCAGACCAAAGCACTTTTGCTTATGTTTTTTTACTGACTTTGGCAATGTGTTTGTATCGAATTCATCGTCCGTCAAAGGAAAATTGGCGACAAAAATGCCAAAATGCAGCGCGAGATAGAGACATGTCGGTGTCTTGCCGGAACGCGATACACCTAAAAGAATAACCGCCGCGCGGTCATAATCGGCAGTATTCAAACCGTCGTCACAATGCATGGAGAAATTTACCGCACTGATTCTGGAGGTGTAGCGCTGAGGATCGACCACGCCGTGGATTTGACCGGTACTCTGTGAAGAGTCAACGCCCAACTCCCTTTCCAGTGGATCAATAAACGTATCGAATAGATCAAAAAATACCGCATCGGCATTACGCAGCAACGCACGTTGCCGATCATGCACCAGGGTGGTGAACACCAGCGGCTTGGCAGCCGACTCGGTGGCGTATGCGTTGATTTGTGTCACCGCGTCGTTCACCTTATCATCCGAGTCTACATAAGGGAGCGCTACAGTCTTGAATTCAACCCCAGGAAACTGGCTTAACAGGCTATGGCACATGGTTTCCGCCGTTATACCCGTGCGGTCGGAAATAATAAAAACGGTACGTTCCTGCATTGTCAATTCACAAACTGATAGTGAAACAGCTTCACGATGAAAAATACACGATGAATACGAGTTCGAATTATATCCTGTGGTTCGACCAAACCGGTATGAATGATGTAGCCCGGGTTGGTGGCAAGAACGCCTCGTTGGGCGAGATGATTCGTCATCTAAAAGACGCAGGGATTCACGTCCCCAACGGATTTGCTACGACAGCGCAGGCCTATGTCGATTTTGTTGGCGCAAATAGCCTGGCGGATCGGATTAACCAGCGTCTGGATAATCTGGATGTTGATGACGTTAATACACTCGCCAAGGCCGGCAGCGAAATTCGTACATGGGTCAGCGAGACTTCTTTGCCGGCACAACTAACAGATGAAATCGGTGCCGCCTACGCGCGACTTATCGATAACGACGAACAAGCTGTCGCCGTGCGCTCATCCGCAACCGCTGAAGACTTACCCGAAGCCTCGTTTGCCGGGCAACAGGAAACATTTTTAAACGTGCGCGGATTGGACGATGTGTTAGTCGCGATAAAAGAAGTGTTCGCATCTTTATTTAATGACCGTGCTATTGCGTATCGCGTGCACCAGGGTTTTAACCATGCCGATGTCGCCCTATCCGCCGGCATACAACGCATGGTGCGTAGCGATCTCGCCGCCAGCGGTGTTATGTTCACCATCGACACCGAATCAGGATTTCAGGATGCTGTGTTTATCACGTCATCTTATGGTCTGGGCGAATGTGTTGTCCAAGGCTCGGTTAATCCGGATGAGTTTTATGTGTACAAACCGGCCCTGCAACAAAACCGCCTGGCTATTTTACGTCGCACGCTGGGCGGAAAGGCGATAAAAATGATTTACGCAGACTCATCGAGCACCAACCAATTGGTCGATACGATTGATGTTGATAAACGCGACAGCTGTCAATTCAGCATCAACGATGATGATGTTCATGCGCTGGCACGTATGGCTGTTGCTATTGAAAAACACTATGGCCGGCCAATGGATATCGAATGGGCAAAGGACGGCACCGACGGCGGATTGTATGTTCTACAAGCACGCCCTGAAACGGTTAAAAGCCGCACCAACAAAAAAGTACTCGAGCGTTATCATCTTAACCAACGCAGTGAAGTACTGACCGAAGGTCGCAGTATCGGCCAGCGTATTGGCGCCGGCACGGTGCGCATTGTTCCCGGTACCGACGCGCTCGACAAAGTACAACCAGGCGATGTGTTGGTCACCGACATGACCGACCCGGACTGGGAACCAGTGATGAAACGCGCATCGGCTATTGTCACAAATCGCGGTGGCCGCACTTGTCATGCTGCGATAATCGCACGTGAGTTGGGTGTGCCGGCTGTCGTAGGTTGCGGCAATGCGACTAAAGCTTTGACGGATAATTCGCCGGTTACGGTGTCCTGTGCCGAAGGCGATACCGGTTACGTTTACGACGGTGAGCTTGATTTCGAATTAAAGACCGTCAGCCTGGACAACATGCCTGAGCTGCCGTTCAAGATCAGTATGAATGTCGGCAATCCGGAACGAGCATTTGATTTTCAGGCATTGCCCAATGAAGGCATTGGTCTCGCGCGACTCGAATTCATTATTAACAACACCATTGGCGTGCACCCTAAAGCACTGCTTAACTATGACGAACTACCCGCAGATATAAAAACCCAAGCGGATGAACGCATCGCCGGTTATGCCGATCCAGTGTCTTTTTACATTGAAAAAATAACCGAAGGCGTAGCGACTCTGGGCGCGGCGTTTGCGCCCAAACCGGTGATCGTGCGTTTATCGGATTTTAAATCGAACGAGTACGCCAATATGGTCGGCGGAAATCTTTACGAACCCGACGAAGAAAATCCCATGCTCGGATTTCGCGGCGCATCGCGTTATATCGACACCTCGTTTCGTGATTGCTTTGAACTCGAATGCCGCGCGCTGCGCAGGGTACGCGATGAAATGGGGTTAACCAATGTCTGGATCATGGCGCCGTTTGTACGCACACTGGACGAAGCCAGACAAGTCATCGATTTGTTGGCGGAAAACGGACTTCGTCGCGGTGTTAACGATTTAAAAGTCATCATGATGTGCGAAATTCCGTCCAATGCGCTGTTGGCTGACGAATTTCTTGAATATTTTGATGGATTCTCCATTGGTTCGAATGATTTAACCCAACTATCGCTGGGTCTGGATCGCGATTCCGCCACCATCGCGCATTTATTCGACGAACGTGATCCCGCGGTGAAAAAATTACTGGCCATGGCAATCAGCGCATGTAACAAAGCCGGAAAATATGTCGGCATTTGCGGGCAAGGTCCGTCCGATCATCCTGATCTCGCACGCTGGCTCATGGAGCAAGGCATCACCAGCGTCTCATTAAATCCAGATACAGTGGTTGAAACCTGGCTTTACCTGGCCAACCAGGAAATTTGATCCTGGTTAATCTTAGGGCCGCAGTAAGATTCTTACACCCTGGTAGGCGGTGATGATTCCATCGCTGGTGATTTCTTCTATAACAATACCACCGGGCAACGCATCACCTTCACGATACATCTGGTTGTTGACCAGCACAAACCGCTTTTGCGCATCTTTCGCGTAAGACACCGCCGCCAGGGTTAATCCTGATAACTTCTGACGTAACACTTCCGGCGCCTGGTTCAAGCTAAGCACTTCAGGTTCTTGCTTGCTTTCAACCAAAGCAGTGTTGCCAGGTGATTCCGGCACTGGTTGTGAAGCTCCACTTTTACCCTCCTCTGCCCCAGGAACCGGCTTTGCTTCGACTTTAGCAACACTCGAACTCACATCGAAAGGCGCTGTGTCGTCTTCCATGGTTATTGGCGCGGCGGATTGCGTAACTTGTTTCGATACATCGGATACCGGGGTTTCAACTGCTTGGGACTGCGCTTCACCAGTTCTTGCGGATTCGCCAACGGGATCCGGCATGGAAACATTTACAACAACATTTTTTGCTTTATGTAAATAGCTGGATGCCACCTGATGCAGCGGAGCCTGATATTTCCATATCAACAAACCAATTAAAACCAGCATACCAAGTGCAATCCACCGGCGTGGCCACTTATTATCCACTGATAACGGCACGGGAATGACCGGCGACAGAGTCGAAATATTGTCCAGCGCGCGCTCGCGTTCAGATTTTTTTAGCGCATCGAGGATATAGGACATGAATTTATCTTCTATCGTCGCGTTTAACGAGCGCCGGGATGTGCCCGCCGGCCAGAACTGTGTTTAATTCAATCAAGGTGTCCACACCCACGACACCGCTAGGCGCGATGTCGTGCCAAAGTTGAAATTCTTTGATGTCCTTTTTCAGCCGTTCGTCTACGGTAGCATCTGAATCTATTTGGGATGTAACGCCACTCGTTTGCATAGACCACAAATTTACCGCGCGGCGCAGCCATGCCGTATTGTTTGAGTCAGCCACATTTTTTTGCACCGAAACCGGTGGCCGCCATAACAAGATAAATCGACCATTCCAATGCGCTTCGATAGCACTCCAGGGAATTAGATACTGGCGTTCAGAAATCTCCAGCAAAGCGCTATTGCCCGAGATCTCAAGCAAAAACGGGTAATTGATACGTTTATGGTTGTTCAAAATCAATACAGCCGGTCGATTGTAACGACGCAGCCCGTTTAATCCGTCCTCACGGTAGTAACACTGCAGGCCCGCGGCTAACATATCAGCGCAATCATTAACCACCTCGTCGCCACCCCATCTCACCACTGCTGCACTCATCGCATCAGCGTAACTATTCAGCGGCAACGCAGCTACTGAATCAACAATGATGGGTTCGGCAGCTTGTAACTGCAGATCAGCATTAAGTTGTTCAATTTCATTTAGCAATTCAGTTTGAAACCCAAGTTTGCTAGTATTTTTTTCTACTGCAGATTCGACGTCGATATCATCATAATAGCCTGAAATGCTATCGCTGAAATGAATCTGCACGGGCAATAGCAAACCGACGAATAGCAGCCCAAACCACCACGCCGGGCGCACAAACCAATTGTGTTTTGAACCTTTACCCAACACTTCCTTAGCTGCGCGTGTAACAATTCCTGCGCTGACCTTACGTTTATTCTCAGCATAAGCCCCGAGCAATGCCCTGTCGCAGACCAGGTTGATCAATCTTGGAACACCTTTGCTGAACCGGTACACCCGATTAACGGCGCGATCGCTGAACAATGCCCTGTCGCACCCTGCGACGGACAACCGATGCTTGATAAATGCCGCGGTTTCGCGCTGTGACAGGGACGACAAGTGATAGCGCGCAGTGATACGTTGCGATAGTTGGCGCAAATCCGGACGGGCCAGCAGTTCCGATAATTCCGGCTGGCCAATAAGAACTATGCGCAGCAATTTTTCTTTATTGGTCTCAAGATTGGTCAGTAGACGAACCTGTTCCAGCACCTCACGTGAGAGATTCTGTGCTTCATCGATAATTAAGACGGTGCGCCTGCCTTCGGCGTGAATTCGCAGCAGGTGATGATTCAACCGGTCGACAATTTGCTTGGTACTGAGACCGGGCGGGTAGTTTATGCGTAACTCGTCGCATAAAGATTGCAACAGTTCATGCTCACTGATTCGAGGGTTCAGAATCAATGCCACTTCGATACTTTCCGGCAACGCCGCCATGACGCTACGGCATAAAGTGGTTTTGCCAGTTCCGACTTCACCGGTCAATTGCACGAATCCGCCACCGTGCTCCAGACCATAAAGCAGATGCGCGCGCGCCTCGCTGTGCCGCTCGCTCAAATACAGATAACGCGGGTCTGGCGCTATCGAAAACGGCGGTTCAGTCAGACCAAAATATGCGGCATACATTTATCGAATTAGAATTCGGGACAATGGCGATTGCATTATACCTTGTGGCAAATCGATAGCAGAAATCGAATAAATCTATGACTCCGGGTTTAGCAAGCGGTTCAGGATCAAACCGTAAAACCGACGACTCGGCGACTGAAACTTCCAACCCAGATGTTCATGACAATTGCTACACAATATGACCTGCCATTGGTAACCGGAAAACCAGCTGAATTCGCTGCTTAATCCACCCGTTCCGGCGCACCCCGGAGCCGACGAAAAGCAACCGATAGTAAAACGAAATTGGGCAGGATTGGTGAATGTATGTTGATGCCGGTAATTCATCTCAATACGACACGCTTCACTCGTGATTCGCTGCCGGCATCGATAACACAAAATGCCTTTGTCGATTTTTTCGGCAACATAATGCTTACTTGACGGTGCGAATTTTTCGCCGGGAACAGAATCCTTTTTTAACGAATAGCCATCGTGCGCGTGGCATATAACCGGCTTAAAGCTGGGTTCAGGCAGCTTTGTTACGTGGTTGCAAATCAAAACCAAACTCGCGCAAACGCCATGACGATGTACTCGCATGCAACAGCAAACAGGATGGCCCACCGAATGTTCGCGACCTGCCGGCAGCTCCCGGATTAACCACCCAGGGTTTTTGCCGCCGGTCAATAACCCGCTTATGCGTATGACCATACACAATCATTTTTACCTGTGGGTACTTGTCGCGTAATCGCTTGTGGTAGTTTTTTGTGTCCCAAATACGATGGCCGTGTTCGATCGCGATGTCGCCGCCGGGCAAGGCAATGATTTCCGATTCGGAAAGTCTATTTAACGAAGCGCGATCCTGTCGTGGCCATTTTTTGGGAATGTCGTTGTTACCCCGCACGGCAACAAAACTGCCCGATCTCGGCTTAACACGTGTCAGAATCTGACTATTGCCAATGTCGCCAGCATGCAAGACAAGATCACATGTAGCCATGATCTCTACAATACGCGGGTCAATCTCTCCGTGCGTGTCAGAGACAACCCCGACGCAAATTTTGCCTACGCCGGAATGTTTCAAATCTATTAAGCTAATACTCGAACTAAATCAAGAGAAATTAACTTCCTTGTTCGCGTTGCTCCCTGGCATAACGATAAAATTCAAGATCACCATTATAGTGGGCCTCGATTTCTTGCCTTTCCTTTTCCTTGGCCGCGGTAGCGGAGTCGTAATCCGCGATCTGGGCTTTGAGGGCGGTGATTCGCTCTTGTAGCGCTGCACGATCCTTTTCCTTTAACGATTCATTCTTCGCCTGCTCCTCAAAGCCGCTCAAACGCTCTACCAAACGCGCCTTCATCGTATTATTAAATTCAATAGAGTTGTTTACTGCCGTTACGCGCTGGTCGCGAGCATCGATAATTTGTTCTTCACTCTCATATATTGCCAGGATGCGATTTTCTCTTGCTCGTTGCTCTGCTTTGCTGGCCTTCTCCGCCTCTTTTTCCGCCTCGGCAGCAGCTTGCGCTTCCAGCTCCTCTTTCGTCGGCGGCAACCCTTGTTCGCCGGTTTTTAGTCCGGACTCAGCATCCATGGACTCTATGACGGATTGCGCGCAAGCATCCGCCGCGTAGTCCCCATAATGCCATTTGCCATCAGCATCCTGGCATTTTTGAATAGTCGATTGCGCTATCGCCGCATTGGCCATTAGCAACGCGGACGCGAACATAAAAATTGTTTTCGTAACCTTTTGTTTCATCACTGCTCTCCTGTGTGAATCGTCATACCTATCCGGAAGCCATTGACGGCGCCGTCGATGAACGCGCACGCAACATCAACCAAACGCCGAAGGCAAACATCGGCAAACTCAAGAGTTGGCCCATCGTGACCCAATCGAACATGAGATAGCCTAGATGGGTGTCCGGCTCTCGGAAAAATTCGACAAAAAACCTGAACATACTATAACAAACCAGAAATAAGCCCGAAACGCTGCCGACGGGGCGTGGGCGGCGCGAATAGACCAATAAAATCACCAGCAATAGCAGCCCTTCCAGACCGGCTTCGTACAATTGCGACGGGTGCCTTGGAATCGCATCAATGGCAGGAAACACAACGCCCCAGGGCGCATCCGTCGGGCCGCCCCAAAGCTCCTGATTAAGAAAATTCCCAATCCGGCCCGCGCCCAATCCAAGCGGACACAATGGCGCAATGAAATCGGTTATTTGCAAAAATTTACGTTTTGTATGTCGCGCAAACAGCCATACAGCGATGATGACACCAATCAAGCCACCGTGAAAAGCCATGCCGCCATCCCACACGCTGAACACTTCCAACGGATGCGAACTGTAATATTCAAAATGGTAAAACAACACGTAGCCCAAACGGCCGCCGATAATGACGCCGATAGCGATATAGAATAAAACATCCCACACCTCTTCTTTTTTCCACCCGCTGCCCTGTTGCCGGGCACGGTGTACGCCAATCAGTGCACCACCGACAAAACCGATCAAATACATCAAGCCATACCAATGCACGGGCAATGAACCGATCCAGGGAATCGGGATATTGATCGCGACAGGATCAATGTTTGGATGAATAATCATGCTTTATTACTGGCCAATAAAATAAATACCTTTAGTCTCGCTACATAAACCTGCCGGGACTTTACTCGTTGTTAGACGCTGACAAGCGCGCTGCGCTATAGTTCGCGCACCACCCACGTAACCCGTATTGTACATGGCACAAGCTGAACGCACACCGAACCAGCTCATACGCGAGACCAGCCCTTACCTGCTGCAACACGCCTACAATCCGGTCGAGTGGTATCCATGGAACGATGATGCGCTGACCAGGGCGCGTACTGAAAATAAACTCATTTTACTTTCCATTGGCTATTCCGCCTGTCACTGGTGTCATGTGATGGAGCATGAGTCGTTCGAAGATCAGGCAACGGCGGACATGATGAACGATCTGTTTGTGTGCATCAAAGTGGATCGCGAAGAACGACCGGACCTGGACAAGATATACCAGCTCGCACACCAGATGATGACCCAGCGTGCCGGTGGCTGGCCGTTGACTTTGTTCCTGACTCCTGACGAGCACATCCCGTTGTTTGCCGGCACCTATTTCCCAAAGGAACCGCGTTTCGGTATGCCCGGGTTTATGGACATTATGCAACGCGTCGCCTCCCATTACGATACGCATCGCGACGACCTGCAACAACACAACGAGGCTATTCGCGCTGCGTTCACGCGTATCGAGGCCGCCGCACCATCGGCACAAGGTGATTTGTCGCTGGACGCGTTGCGTAAGGCGCGCGATGAACTGGAACAGGCCTATGACCCGGTCGATGGCGGTTTCGGCTCGGCACCTAAATTTCCGCATCCAACGAATATTGAACGTTTGCTGCACTATTGGTCAGATCAAAAGGCAGCTGGCGCAAACGACGAACGCGCACTGGAAATCGCTCTGCATACATTACGCGCTATGGCGAATGGTGGCATTTACGACCATTTGGGCGGCGGCTTTTGCCGTTATTCCGTGGATTCCCAGTGGGCGATTCCACATTTCGAGAAAATGCTCTATGACAACGCGCAACTGTTACCGTTGTATGTTGATGCGTATGTCATATCAGGCGAGAAACAATTTCTGCGAGTTGCGAATGAAACCTGCGCATGGATCATGCGCGAGATGCAATCGCCCGACGGCGGTTACTACTCCACGCTGGATGCGGACTCGGAAGGCGAAGAAGGCAGGTTTTATGCCTGGACCATTGACGAGCTTAAAAACGCACTGGACGAAAACGAATGGCGCATCGTCGAAACCCATTATGGCTTACGTGGATCGCCCAACTTCGAAGGTAAATGGCACTTGTGCGCGCGGGTGCCGTTGGCGACCGCGGCACAGCGTCTTGGGCTGAAACAAGGCGAGGCAAAGGATTCACTAAACAACGCACGGCATAAGCTGTTTACTCTGCGCGAACAACGTGTTCGCCCGGGTCGTGACGAAAAAATACTGACCGCTTGGAACGGCATGATGATCAAGGCCATGGCTCATGCCGGGCGCTGGCTGCAACGCGATGACTGGATTGAATCCGCTCAACGTGCGCTGGACTTTGCAAAGAATACATTGTGGCGGGACGGTCGTCTTTTGGCCACAACACGGGACGGTAAAACGCATCTCAACGCGTATCTCGACGACTATGTTTGGCTGGCGGATGGGAGTCTGGAGTTGTTACAAGCACGCTGGCGCGACGGGGATATTGAATTCGCAATGCAATTGGCCGATGTGGTTTTAGATCATTTTGAAGATAAAGAAAACGGCGGCTTTTTCTTCACCTCTGACGATCACGAACAACTATTGCACCGGCACAAACCGACCAGTGACGATGCCATCCCGTCCGGCAATGGTATCGCTGCATCCATGCTGTTAAGGCTAGGCCACATCACCGGCGAACACCGTTACCTGGAAAGCGCAGAACGCGCGGTGCGCAGTCTGTATGGTCATATCCAGTCTTACCCGTCCGCGCACGGTGCCTTGCTGAGCGCCCTCAATGAAACTGTCAGCCCGCCGCAGTCGATTATTCTGCGTGGAGAGACCAACGAATTACAGAGCTGGATGGCGGTATGTCTGAAAGACTACTCACCACACCGCCAGGTTTATGCGATACCGGACGATGCTGCATCCCTGCCGGGATTGCTGGCCGAACGTACAGCGAATGAAAATACCGTCGCTTATGTCTGCGAAGGCTTTTCCTGCCAAGCCCCGGCGACGGATATTGCGCAACTCGAAAACCAACTTAACCCCTAAAAGCTTAACTGGCGTTTAGCGAACTACGTGTTAATATTTTATTCACAATCCCATCAATATAATTCCTGTAACTCATTTTGACGGAGCAACTATGCGAAATTTAAATCTCTTCATCATCTTCTGCAGCGCGATTCTCTTAGCCGGAAACGCAGCGGCAGGAACGATTGTTGAATTCGAAGTTCAGGATGCAGGGCAAACCACAGTGCAAAGCGCACATATTCATGAAGGCTTCGTCAGCGTTAAGAATCCCGGTGGTGCGGAAAACGTCGACGCCTTGTACCAACGCGAGCATGATCGCGTTTTTATTATCGAGCACGATAAAAAATCATACATGATTATCAACGAGGCCAGGGTAGAGGAATTCACCAGTCAGGCGCGTGGCATGATGGCTCTTGTTCAGGCACAGATGGAAGGCATGACCGACGAGCAACGTGCTGAAATGGAAAAATCCATGGAAAACATGGGCATGGGCGGATTATTGAACAGCAATGAGGCCGCGCCCGTACCCAAGTACAAACAAACCTCCGAACAACGCGATGTTAACGGATACTCGTGCGAAGTCGTTGAGGTGTATAAAAATCAAAAACTGGATAGCGAAATGTGTGTAGCTGGTCGAGCGAATTTATCCATGGACGACAATGACTACGACACACTGAAAGCCATGCATAACTTTGCCCAACGCATGGCGACCAAGGCAGCCATGTTTATGAATAGTTTTGGTGGCACGCTACCGGAACTAGCGACCGGCGATATTGATGGTTTGCCCGTTGCGGTGAATGATATTGACGATAAAGTCACCGTCACCCTGCGCAGCATCAACGCGGCGGATATCGACCCGTCACGCCTGGGTGTACCGAAAGGCTATACCGAATCAGCGTTGCCGACACTCGGGCAATAGATTTTAGGGTGCCTCTATTTATTTGGGTTTTTACTTGAGTGCAAGAAAGCACCGCGCGCAAGACCGCAGTGTATATGTAATACGTGAGGATCTGAGCACGGTGCTGACGACGCAATCGCGGAAAAAGACCATAAAGAGAGGTGCCCTCTAATGCGGATAGTTAATCATCCGTAACTTCTCGCCCTGGGGCTGACGATAGAAAAAACGTAATTCGTCGTACATTGCGTCGGTATCGTCATGGCGCAGGTATTTTTCATCCAGGCTGTCACAATATTTCGCCGCGAATCGATTTGCATCGCGATAACGCGCTAGTTGCTCGGCGTCGAGATCATCGGCGAACGTCGCGTCATCGAATAACCAGTTGTGCAGTTCACGCCATTTATCGTTTGCGCCTTGTTGGTTGAACAAAGCCAGAATACTAACGTACTTGTCGACCTCGGCTTGCAACTCCATTTCCATCAAGGTCACGCTGCGTTCCTGTGACGCGTTCCAAATGAGATAAAGAAAATGACTAACGCCTTCTAAAGCAATACAAAATGCTTTGAGGTTGCCATCGTTTAATTCATCGTTCGGGTGAAAGTCATCAAGATGCTGCAACACTTCCTGCTCGATGTACAAAGAAAGATCAAGATCTTCACCTTGTTGCTGCACCAACAGTTTTTCCGGTGGCATACGTGCGTTGTCGCTGGTATCCAGACATGCCGCCAATTCAGGGTCGGAAATTAAAAAATCGTCAACCTCATGATCAAGACTGACCTGGTAGATGGACTCCAGTTGCCGTTGCAGATAAGCAAGCGACATGACTCAGTGCCGTGCGTTGTTAATCGGATCCTGTGACAATTGCACACCCAGTTTGCGTAATTTGTTCGCCGCCCGAGTGCTGCCAGTGCGAAACCACAGTTGATACAAACGCATAATATCCGCGTTGCTGGCGGTCGCGGCATCGTCGTTCATCTCGCCTAAAACATCAACGAAATCAGCAAATTGACAGGACAACTCGGCAAATACATCGGATAAATTACCGATATTGCGGCCGTCCACGGTTTCGTCGGCCAACTGACCATAAGCCATGCCACCCATGGAAATATAATAGTCAACGTCTACCGGTTTTCGGCTGAGACTCTCTGAAAACAAGCCTGCGATGAATAACGAGACATCGCCCGCACGACGCAATGCGGTTGTGCGCTCACGAAAGGTATCGGCTTGTAATGCATCGTCAAACATCAAAGCGACAGGTTTGAGCGAATAACCCTCTTCCGTGTTTTCAAAGAATTGATCCGTGCGGGAAAAGTCGCATAGCAGATTGACCAGATAAACAACCGCTTCCTCAGTCGCCTGCAAACTTTGTTTTTCCAGCGCCGTTAAAATGGACTCCTGAAAAAAAGCACGCACATCCTTGGCTTCAATAACACGATAAGAACCTGTCGATTGCTGCATAGCTTTCACCCTTATTTTCCCAGTTACACACAGTATTAGACAATACGGAACTTAAAAGTTATCACCGCAACACAATTTTACAAAACCAGCACTCTCCTTTGGTGGCTGCTAACTTTTAGCATTTGTTACTAGTGATTAACTCCGCTTGACAATGCATAAACGTTACATGAAAGCGCTTTATGTTACTGTGAACTTTTTCACACTTATCGCCTATATATACTATGTTCTAATTGGCGCTTAATAGGTTCAAAGTGACTGTAATTTTTAAATGATCATTCTGAAAGAGCGAAGCGCGTCCAGAAAAGCCAGTGCAGGGATGCACGCGTTTGGCGCGCCTAAGGATGGAATCCAGTCAAGTAAGGCGCAACACGTTGCGCCGAATATTTACCGAGATTTGCGTTAATAACTTGTGGTGCAACACGCTGCACCCTACGGAGCTGAATCAGTATTTCTCGGTGCAACGTGTTGCACCCAACGGGAATAAACATTTCATCGCTTGATTAAGGATACAAGTCAAATTACCCGGCACACACCACCACGGCGTGGATCGGCGGCGCCCCAAGTTTGTTTGCCGTCAGTGATTAATGTGTGCGCACCGCCAAAAAAGAATGTGATGTCATCCCAGATTTTGTGTTCGGGGTAGCGTTGTAATATTCGTTCCGTCTCCGCCGCGGACAATCCGCCTTCAAGATATAACGTATCGTTCTCAAAGTGAATACGCGGTGCACATACAGCCTGTTCGACATCCATATTGTGGTCAATTAAATTAAGCAATACTTGTAAAGTGGTTGTGCGAATTCTGTTTGCACCACCAGACCCGGTAACAAGCGTCCGCCCCTTCGCATCACGCACCAGCGTTGGCGCCATCATGGAGCTGATGCGTTCGTTCGGCGTCCACTGATGAAACCCGAGTGGGTTTAAATCTTCCTCGCCTAACATGTTATTCAACATGATGCCCGTGCCGGGCAGCAAGTGCCCGCAACCTTCGCCGTTGGAAACGGTCATCGCTGCCGCATTACCCTGAACATCGACGATTGAAATATGCGTTGTACCGCGATGAGATTGTGTGCGTCGTTGCAGTTCGCGTTTAAATAATTTCAACCTGTCCGATGCAAATAATTTTTCGCCATCTATTCGTTCCTCGTCGGCCATCGATTCATGACGTGCAACATTGGTCAAATCCATGACATCAGCCAATGTTGCAACGTAGTCCGACGTGCCAAATTTTAAACTCGCTTGATCGATTGACTCTAGCAATGTCAAGCCAAAGGAAATCAACCCGCCCCCGGCACTGGGAAACGGATTGCCGAAGATTTGCGCATCACGATAATTCGTCACGATGGGTTCGCGTATTTTGGTTTCGTATCGCGCTAGATCATCATAATCAAGGTGGCCGGCTTCCGCGCACTCGCGAACAATCAACTGCGCCACCTCGCCACGATAGAACAATTTATCACCCTCAATGACTAACACTTCTAAAGTATCAGCAAGCTCCGGCATTTTAATTATTTCACCTGCCGTTAAAGCACGATCAGAATACTGACGGCTGCCAAATACTTCGCGCGCCGAAGCGTGCGTGATATAGATCGGTTCAACCAGGGAAAGAATATAGGCTTGCAGTTCACTCACCATTATTCCTTCGCGTGCTGCTTGGATCGCCGGCTCCATCAGCATTTTCATCGGCATTGACCCAAGTTGGCGATGTATATCAAACATCCCGCGTACGGCGCCGGGCGTGGCTACCGCACTGTAACCCATATAAAAATCTTGGGTTGCACTGCCGAAATCCACTACCACTTTTTCGAAGTCGATATTCGCTGAATCTTTTTTGCGACGTGGTGTTTGCGTGAAAAAATCCATCAGTTTTGGTTTAGCCCCATGTTGCTGCGCCATCAGGAATCCGCCACCACCGACGCTTGTTAGAACCGGCTCAGCGACGCAGGCCATGAAAAATGCAGCAATCGTGGCATCAAACGCATTCCCGCCTTCGCGTAATACGGATTCCGCCGCATCCGCGGTTAGTACGTGGCCACACGCCACAGCGCCTCTATGTTTCATTTATCAACATGGCTTTAAATATTCTTCAAGACACCCAATTGAATACGCGAATTACAACACAAAATGTTAAACTCAATCCTGTTTCATTCGCGCTGTCGCGCGTAATGAGCGAAGCGCAAAACACCACAATCATCAATATGGAATCTAATAAATGACCTACCGAAATGTAAATCTGCCCGAATCTGGTGAAAAAATAAGCGTTCAGAATAATAAACTCCAGGTGCCCGAAAACCCCATCCTGGGTTATGTCGAAGGCGACGGTATTGGCAAGGATATTACCGATGCATCGTTACGGGTATGGGATGCCGCGGTTGAAAAGGCGTACAACGGTAAACGGCGTGTGCATTGGTGCGAATTGTACCTGGGTGAAAAGGCCGCAGGGCTTTACGATGGCGATTATTTTCCGGCGGAAACCCTGGACGCCATCAAAGACCTGACTGTCGCCATCAAAGGCCCGCTTACGACACCCGTCGGCGGTGGTTTTCGTTCACTTAACGTCTCTTTACGTCAGGATCTGGATTTATACGCCTGCGTGCGACCCGTGCGTTATTACAACGGTGTACCTTCCCCTTTACGCAAACCGGAAGAAGTTGATGTGGTCATTTTCCGAGAGAACACTGAAGACGTGTATTCGGGTATCGAGTACGCAGCAGGTACGGCAGAGAACGAAAAACTCGCGAAGTTTTTGCGCGAGGAAATGGGTTGCGAGTTTTTCGAAGACGCCGGACTGGGCGTAAAGCCGGTCAGCGCTTTTGGCTCAAAACGCTTGATTCGAAAAGCCATTCAATATGCCGTCGATAATAACCGGCCCAGTGTCACGCTGGTACACAAAGGCAATATCATGAAGTTCACCGAAGGTGCGTTTCGTAACTGGGGATATGAATTAGCAAAGGAAGAATTCGCCGATGTCACGATTACTGAAGACGAACTGTGGGAGAAGCACGACGGCAAACAACCGGAAGGGAAAATCGTCATCAAGGATCGCATTGCGGATATCACATTTCAGCTAATGCAGTTGCGCCCGGCAGAGTTTGACGTTCTGGCCACCACAAATTTAAACGGTGACTATTTGTCCGACGCCGTCGCAGCCGAAGTCGGCGGCATCGGTATTGCGCCCGGCGCCAATATCGCGGATAGCGTCGCGGTTTTTGAAGCCACCCATGGCACCGCACCCAAGTATGCCAACCAAAACAAAGTCAATCCGTCGTCTTTATTGCTGTCGGGTGTGATGATGCTGGAATACATGGGATGGACGGAAGCGGCAAACCTTATCAACAACGTGTATCCAAAAGTCATCGCCGATAAAACCGTGACCTATGACTTTGCCCGGCTCATGGACGGCGCGACGACGGTTTCAACCAGCGATTTCGCGGATAAACTGATAGACAAAATTCAGGCGAGTTAAGGTTGCATCCGATCAATCGATAATTCGATATTTAGAAAATGGGTAAGGTCGCGGACATAGCGCAGACTATTCTGCACGGTTTTGATCGCCACTATCGATTGTTTCGAGAGATCAGCACCAGCACGCGCGAGCATTTTGAAAATGGCGACTGGCAAAGCATCGTCGATGCCAATCGAACGCGCATCGACATGTACGATCAACGTGTACATGAGTGCGTCGAGAAAGTACTCATTCAATTTCCGACATCGGAACAAGATGAAAATCTATGGCCGCAAATAAAACTGGCGTACATCGGGATGTTGTATCAACACCTGCAACCGGAATGCGCGGAAACATTTTTCAACTCCGTGGCGTGCCGGGTATTGCATCGCAGTTATTACCATAACGAGTACATTTTCTGGCGACCGGCAATCTCTACCGAACACCTCGAAGGCGACGAACCTATTTATCGTTGTTATTACCCCGGCACCAGCGGATTGAGGCGATGCCTGCTGGAAATGATGACGGATTTCAAGCTACGCAACGGTTTTCAGAATTTACGCCGGGACATCCGTTTGCTCTCTGACGCATTTGACAAAAATCAACTGGTTGGCCGGCGGCCGCATCCAAATCATCAACTGCAAGTGCTGGGTTCTTTGTTTTTCCGCAATAAAGGCGCCTATATTGTCGCAAGAGAAATAATCGGCAACGATATTCGTGGATTCATTATCCCCGTTCTGTTAGACGATAGCGGTATGTTGTATGTCGATACTATTTTGTTCGAAGGCGAACTCATCTCCATGTTGTTTAGTTTTTCACGCGCTTACTTTTTGGTCGATATGGAGGTCCCGTCCGCTTACGTTCAGTTTCTGCACTCGATAATGCCCCACAAACCGGTACTCGAGCTGTATTCCATGCTCGGTTTGCAGAAACAAAGCAAAACCATGTTTTACCGGGATCTGCACCACCACCTGAAATACTCATCGGATAGCTTTACTGAATCGTTCGGTATCAAAGGAATGGTAATGCTGGTATTCACACTGCCGTCGTTTCCATTTGTATTTAAAATTATTCGCGATCATTTCGAGCCACCCAAGGAAGGCAACCGCGATCTGGTCAAACAAAAATATCTGCTGGTGAAACACCATGATCGAGTCGGCAGGCTGGCCGATACATTGGAGTACTCCCATGTCGCCCTGCCCCTCGATCGAATCGAGGACGAGTTGCTCGAAGCGCTGAAATCGCAAACCGCATCAAGCATCGAAATTGATGATGGGGTTTTAATTTTAAAACACGTTTATATCGAACGGCGCATGACACCGCTAAACGAATTTCTTGCCAAGGCCGATAAACAACAGAAACGCCACGCCATTATTGATTACGGTTATGCGATTCGCGACCTTGCCGGTGCTAATATTTTTCCCGGCGACATGATGCTAAAAAATTTTGGATTAACCCGCCACAATCGTGTCGTGTTTTATGACTACGATGAAATTTGCTACATGACCGAGTGCAATTTTCGCCGCATTCCTCCGGCCAAATCTTTCGAGGACGAAATGTCTTCCCAGCCTTGTTACTCTGTGGGTCCGAATGACGTGTTTCCGGAGCAGTTTACAGAATTTTTCTTTAGCGATCCGGACTCGAAAGATATCTTCCAGCAAATTCACGGCGAACTGACCGAGCCGGAGTTCTGGCGCGGACATCAGGAAAAAATCGCCAGTGGCCAGCAAGCCGATGTGTTCCCCTATCCCGAATCCATTCGATTTTGCAATCAATACCGGGAAAAAAGTGTTAGGGAGGACCTGCCTGTTGTTACAGCAGCAGCGTAATTCGTCAAAATAATTTCATTTTTGTGAGTTAGTTCACAGAAATTAATAATAGAAACCTGCACAATGCACTTACGCTGGGAAGCGTAGTGCAGCACTCACTGCACAAACCGAATACAACCAGCAAGGAGGCTGACCAGGCTCACAATGCCATGTGACTGGAACTGATTTCGGGGGCGAAGAAATCCGTTAATTGGATTTCATATCAGTAACAAGGATGCGTATTCGATCCAGGGAGGGAGAATAGTCGACACCAGTGAAAAGGGGGACTGGAGTCATGTGTCACTGGCGGGCGCTCCATCGATTTGGGGAGCGCCCGATTTTTTCGCCCTGCTTTTGCCATTCTCTTTCAAACACCGCTTTTCGCGCATCATTAAATTCATAGAATCTCCTATCGTTCCCTTCTAAACTTTTACTTTCTGCTGAGTCGATAAGTGAATATGCCGGCTCAATCGATAAGTCTTTTGCCAAGCATGTCATTACCGAATCTCAAGTAAGGTATGATCGCGCCACGGAATCGACTCACACCATGACATCTACTCGGATTATCATTGTCGTCGTAATCGCGCTGCTGCTGGCGGCGTTTGTCATTTTAGGCTTGGACAAGTATGTCAGCATCGATTATCTGAAAGAACAAAAGAACGCGCTGCAATCGTTACACCATACGAATCCGCTCAAAACCAGCATCGTATACGTTTTGAGCTATGTCATCATGGCCAGCCTGTCGCTTCCTGTCGCATTCGTAATGACGCTGACCGCGGGTGTTATTTTTGGTGTGGTATGGGGAACCACCCTCGCAGTACTCGCCTCGACATTGGGAGCAACACTGGGATTTCTGGTCGCGCGACTATTGTTGCATGATTACGTACAAAGCAAGTTTGGCGAGAATCTAACTATTGTTAACGAAGGCGTGCGGCGTGATGGTGCGTTTTATCTTTTTAGCATGCGCGTCATCCCTATCTTTCCATTTTTCGTGATTAACGCGGTAATGGGTCTGACACCTATGCGGACAATGGTTTTTTTCTTTACCACGCTCATCGGCATGGTGCCGATTACGCTCATCATCACCAACGCAGGCATGGAGTTGGGGCGTATCGAGTCCGCCGGCGATATTCTTTCACCACGACTGATTTTCTCCTTCGCGCTGCTCGGTTTATTTCCCTTGATAGCAAAAAAGATTTTTGATTTCGTGAAACTACGCCGTAAATCAGCGGCTGAACAATAGAGGTACCAATGGACATTAAAGCACTGTTATTCGATGTTTTCGGCACTGTCGTCGATTGGCGCAGCAGTATTATCCGAGAAGGACATAAGCTGGGAAGACAAAAGGAGCTAAACGTCGATTGGGAAAAGTTTGCCGATGCCTGGCGTGGCCTGTATCAACCGTCCATGGAAAAAGTGCGAACCGGCGCACGGGAATGGACATTGCTCGACCAACTCCATCGCGAAAGCCTTGAACAATTATTGCAGGAGTTCGCTATCGAAGGGTTGAATGAGACTGAAATCGATCACTTCAATCGTGCCTGGCACCGCTTGCAGCCCTGGCCGGATGTCGTTGAAGGCTTAACGCGTTTGAAAAACAATTTCATTATTGCGACGCTGTCCAACGGCAACATTGCACTGCTGGTCAACATGGCAAAGCACAGCGGCTTGCCATGGGACGTAATACTTGGCGCCGAAATCGCCCGTTGTTATAAGCCATTACCTGACGCTTATTTGCTGAGCGCCCAGGCGCTGGATTTAAAACCGGGTCAATGTTTAATGGTCGCAGCACACAACAGTGATTTGTTTGCCGCAGCCGATCTGGGTTTTCGTACTGCGTTTGTCGCGCGACCCACTGAGTATGGGCCGAAACAGGACAAGGATTTAGAAGCTGAAGGCGATTTTGATTTTGTTGCTAACGATTTTAACGATTTGGCGGTTCAAATGGGTGTTTGATTCGGTTGCTATCCATTAAACAGGTCGACCCGTTATCGGTGTTGTTCAACTGGACTCCCGCCTTCGCGGGAGTGACTGAAAGATTAGATTCGGGGCTACAATTATTCCGAGATAGACTACAGTCCCAAAAAACCGAAGTCGTATATTAAACCTTATCCAGCGCCTGCTTTAAGTCATCAATCAAATCTTCCATATCTTCTAATCCAGTCGACAAGCGCACCAGGCCATCGGTTATGCCGACGCGTTGCCGTTCCGCAGGATCAATATCCGCGTGCGTCATGGTCACGGAATGAGTAATTAACGATTCCACCGAACCCAGGTTTTCCGCCAGGCCCCATAACTTGACGTTATCCATCAACGTCTTGCCGGCCGCAACACCGCCTTTAACTTCAAACCAGAGCATCGCACCGTCGCCGGTCGCCTGGGACTTGGCCAGATCACGTTGTGAAAACGAGTCAAGACCCGGATAACAGGTTTTTTCCACTTTCGGATGCGATTCAAGAAACTGTGCGATTTGCAAGGCGTTGGCGGATTGACGTTCCATGCGCAAAGACAAAGTCTTGGTGCCCTGCATGGTCAACCACGCCACCATTGGAGACATGATGGACCCTGCGCAATTGCGCAGGAAGGTAATTTGATCGTGCAGTTCGCTGGTTTTGCTAATTACGGCACCGCCGACTGTAGCGTTGTGCCCGTCCATGTATTTGGTCGTGCTGTGTACCGATAAATCCGCGCCAAGATCGAGAGGTCGTTGAAAGTAAGGCGTCAAAAATGTGTTATCCACCGCATGCGGGATGCCTTTGTCCTGGGCAATATCGGAAATGGCACGTATATCCGTCAGTTTAAGGGTCGGGTTAGCCGGCGTTTCGGTGAAAATTAATTTTGTATTCGCCTTAATAGCATTACTGACATTGTCGGGATTCGATGTATCGATAAAAGTAAACTCAACGCCAAAGCGCGAGATCACCCGGGTCGCAAGCCTGTGGGTTCCGCCATACACGACATCGGACAACACGGCATGATCACCCGCATTCAGCAATGCCATCATCACGGCATGGGTCGCCGCCATGCCGGTTCCAAAGCACGCTGTGTCTGCGCCGCCTTCCAACTCGGTAATTTTATTTTCCAACGCGCGCACGGTCGGGTTGCCCGACCGTGTGTAGGAATATCCTTTTGCTAAATACGCATCGACGGATTCCTGTACATAAGTGGTGGATTGATATATCGGTGTGAGGATGGCGCCGGTAACCGGATCTGGTGATACACCCGCATGAACTTGCTTGGTATTAAAACCCATAGTGGGAACTCCGTCGAAAGTCAGATGAGGCGCGGAATTCTGAACGACGGCACGCTTATCGTCAATCAACGACGACTTTGCCGGTCAAAAATAATATGACTCTCTGTGTTAGACTGAATTGAGAACCTTCCGTGGTGGGTGGGTGTCCGTGGTGCGATTACTCCCGGTATGCATTCCGTTCCCCCCAAGAATACCCGAAGATTTGTGTCCTTTCCCGTCAACCTCCTGTCAGTGCACCAGCACCCATGCTGTGACAACCCCTTGCCTTTGCCCCGCGTCCTTAACGTGGAATTATTATCGCGTTTGACCAGCTTTGATTCTGTGAAATAGTTCACAATAATTCGTTGCGATAATGACGAAAGTTCACGATATTCACGAAATCCGGCGCTATTTACTTTAGCGCCGGAATTGCATAGCGTACGCAACCCCGGGGCGGGCCACACCGATAGGCCTGCACCGGATGATTTCATCGGCAATCGCATAACAGGAGAATTCTTTTGACTAATCAACGGGTTATAAACAGCGTCGCGATCATTGGCAGTGGCACAATGGGCGCTGGTATAGCTGCTTTATCCGCCAGTGCGGGCTGCCGTACATTATTACTGGACATTGATAAATCCCTTGCCGACAAAGCGGTTGAGCGCATGCAAGGTGGGCGTTCACCCATGCTGGACGACCCCTCAGCCCTCGAACTTCTGACCACCGGTAGCATTGACGATGACCTCATTAAAATCGCGGATTACGACTGGATTTGCGAGGCCGTGATCGAAAATCTGGAAATCAAACGTGAAATTTTCAGCAAAATCGAAAATGCCCGCAGCGATGGTTCTATCGTTACGACCAATACTTCCGGCATCCTGCTGCGTTCCATTTACCACGGCATGCCACAACGCCTGCGCGGTGACATTGGCGTTACACACTTTTTTAATCCGGTCAAAATCATGCGGTTGGTTGAACTCGTTCCCGGCGAAGACACAACGGATGACGTAAAGCAATCGCTTACCGATTTTCTCAGCAGGCAATTAGGAAAAGGAGTAGTACACGCCAAGGACACGGTTAACTTTATCGGTAACCGCATCGGTTGCTATTGGATTCTGGCCGGACTGCACAAAGGCAGGATAGCACGATCAAACGGACTCGATATTGAAACGCTGGATGCATTGATGTCGACACCAGTAGGTTTTCCGGCTACCGGTCTTTATGGTTTGGCCGATTTAATCGGTCTGGACGTGATGGGTCTGGTCGCAACCAACCTGGATGATAATCTTCCGCAAAACGATGCGGGCCGTGAGTTCACAACGTTGCCCGCCGAAGAACAAGTCATGTTGGACAACGGACAACTCGGGCGTAAAACCGGTGGCGGATTTTATCGCGTTACAAAAAACCAAGACGGTAGCAAACTCAAAGAGACATTTAATCCAGACACGCAAGAGTGGGCTGTTTCACAAACCCCGACATTAGACACAACGCATAGCGAATTTAAATCGTTGATGTTTACCGATGACGAAAAGGGCCGGTTCACCTGGGACGTAATGTCTGCAACCTTATGCTACGCGGCGGACTTGATACCCGAAATTTCCGATGATGTGGTCAATGTCGATCGCGCCATGCGCTGGGGTTTTGCGTGGGCGCGCGGCCCTTTTGAAATGCTGGACGCGCTCGGTACCAAGGATGTCATCCAGCGGCTCACACAAGAAAATCGTGCGATTCCACATATGCTCAAGCTGCTGCCGGATTCAGGCAATAGTCGTTTTTACCGCAACGACGGCACAGAATTCTTTGGCGTCGATGGCCGGTATCACCCGGTTCCACCCGAGTAACTGCTATAGCGTTTCGAGCCGTATGCAATGCTGGGTTTTTTCACCAGGCTGGGCAAACACCTGTATCGCATCCGCCATGTATTGTGGCTTGCCCTGTTCACTTCAATTGCCGGTTTTTGCGTATTGCTGATAATGAAAAATAATCACCACACCGACAGCTTGTTAACGCTGTCGATGCTGACAGCGTTATGGTCGTTGTGTGCGTTGGGTATTCAGATGACATTTACCGACACAGCCCCGGAAATCGAATCGAGCGATGGTTTTTTCACCTGCGTTAAAAAGAAATTTAGCTTAGCTGCACGATGGCTGTTGGCCATTGTCGCTACCGGCGTTACCGTTGCTGTACTCGTAATCAGTTTTCGCGTGCTGAATGCGTTAAGTTAAGCAAGTCGCGTAAGAATAGAGAATAGAACTATGAAACTGCCCGCGATTAACGAAGAGGTGTCACTCGAATGTATTAAGGAAATCTGTGAGCATTTTCAGCTCATGGACTTGTGGGAAAAGATTGAAAAAGATCCACCCACTCGACCGTTTAAAAGCGATGGTTGTTCCATGTGGTTTAATCAGTGGAAAGGCACGAATATGTATCCCGCATGCTTCCTGCACGATCTTAAATACTGGGCAGGTTATCCCGGTGAAGATGTGGCTCGGCTCAAAGCCGATGCGGAGCTAATGATCGATGTGGCGACCATTTTAAATAACACGAAAATGGCGGAGGCCATGTTCCACGGTGTGCGGGTCGGCGGGCATGAAATGTTCAAGCAGGATTTCTCCTGGGGCTTTGGGCGCCTGTAGACTTCGTACCCGCATCGTTGTGCTGCACGCGACTTATAAATGAAACGCGAACTGCGCTCTCATATCCTGGTCACACTGCAACTCCTCGGTGTTGCGATCAGTTGTTTTCCCGTGGGTATGGTAAATCGAGGATCGCACGCCTGGCTTATCTTGTGTATTCTTGGTGGTGGGTTCGGAATCTACACCCTGCTGCACAATAAAATCGGAAATTTCAGTGTCTATCCTGAGTTGCGCCCGCAAGCGACTCTTATTACCAGCGGACCTTACCGGTTTGTACGTCACCCCATGTACGTCGCGTTGACTGTCATGATGTTGGGGATTGCGCTGTATAACGGCCACTGGCTCAATGTTTTAGGCTGCCTGCTGGTTATGGTCGTGGTTTTTGCCAAGGCAAGAATTGAGGAGCAGCATCTATTACGAGAATTCGCGAATTACAGCAATTACGCGGATAATACTTCCCGATTTATCCCCAAAATCTACTGAATTCGGCTTTCGGCCTGGCGTTTCTTTGCGTTTGGGTCGTAACTTCACACCTCTCTATCCCCGTATATAAGATTTTAATAATATTATTTTTTTCTACTTTTAAATATTTATCAAACAAAAAGTTGATATAGATCAATAGATTAAACAAGAAATAGCGCATATTGCGCCGAAATATTTTGCTTAAAATGGGATTGACAAGCACCTCATGACAATTTATGCTGCATCGCAACAATTGCTGCACTGCACAAATTTTTGAATAAATAATTATGAACCCATATTTGAATCAATTTCCAGGCAATGATCTGGTACAAACGATGAACAAGGTCATACATGCTAACTACGCATTAGCGAGCGAGGTGTACGCCAACCAGGTTCAATTCGTTCAGGAATCTGCGAAGAATGGTGTTGAAAATCTGCAGCGTTTTCGTGAGGCCAGGAACGCCACGGATATTTTACAAGCGCAGTCAGACTGCTGGATGAATTCGATGCAAGTCGTTGCAGATCATGTTCAGTCAGCACTGAGTACGGTGCAACGTTCGAACACAGCATGTGCAGATATCGTATTTGGCGAAAAGCCTTTACAGAAACAACCAGTACAAAAAGAACCGGTGCAAAAAGTATCTGCGCGAAAAACGCCCGTGCGGAAAGCACCCGTACGAAAAGCAACAGCTACGCGTAAAAAAGCGGTAAGGAAAACGACTAAGTAACCCGAAACTATTTAGCAAACAAATTTAATTAGCTAACGACAGAATTTACATCTTTATATCCTCCTCCTTGGTTGCCCGCTACCGCAATGGAAGCGGGCTTTTTTTTACCCGAATTTTCACGAACCCGGTCTTCACTGTCTGATAAACGAATCGAGGGCCGGCATTAGCTGGTATGATATTTGACCATGAGTGATAACAACTCGTCAGATATTTTCGGCCGCACACTAAGCAATATACGCAGCGCATGGCGCGGTGTAACAACGGGTAAGTTATCGGCAATTCGCCCACATCTACCGGATGGTGACCGGACGGAACTGCGCAAACTTATAAGGGAATGCCTGGAAGCAAAAGGAGGTCAAGTCTCAGGACGCGCGCGCGCCGCTGCACTCGGCGAAGCTTATCTCAGTCTGAACGATGCCGGTCGCCGGCGCTACCTGGAAACGCTGGCCCATGAATTTGGCGTTGATCAGGATGCAGTCGTTGAGGCCGCGCAGGATGTTAACTTTGATGATACTCTCGAACAACAACTCGAATACCAGTCCAACTTACGCAAGACGTTAACCGCGCCGCGCATTCGATTATTAACGCGATTCAATTCGCTTCCACGCGGCGTCGAATTCCTAACTAATATGCGCGCCGATTTATTGCGGTTTGTCGACGACGATCCGCTCATGCACGGTCTTGAAGCGGATCTGAAAGCGTTGTTGCGTTCATGGTTCGACGTCGGTTTTCTCAGGCTGAAACGCATTACCTGGGACGCACCTGCATCACTCTTGGAAAAGTTGATTGACTATGAAGCGGTGCATGAAATTCAATCCTGGGACGATTTAAAAAACCGGCTGGATTCAGACCGCCGCTGTTACGCTTTTTTTCATCCAAGCATACCTGACGAACCACTGATTTTTATTCAAGTCGCTTTGGTCAAAGGGGTCGCGAACAATATCCAGGTGTTACTGGACGAGAACGCACCCATTATTGATGCCGAGAAAGCCGACACTGCGATCTTTTATTCCATCACCAGCACACAACGTGGTCTTCGAGGCATACATCTGGGCAGTTTTTTGATTAAACAAGTCGTCGACGACCTCGCCCATGAGCTGATGAACCTTAAGACATACGCGACGCTTTCACCGGTTCCCGGACTTTACCATTTTATTTCAAAGTCAGACCCCGAAAAACTGGTTACCGCCAGTGAACAAAAAAAGATCAATACCGTATTTCCGGAAAAAACTTTAAAGGAAATATTATTGATCCCAAATTGGCATGAAGTGGATAAAGCGACCGTGGTCTTGAAAAAACCGCTCATGCGCGCCGGCGCGGAATATCTTATCAAACAAAAGCATCGCGGACGCGCCGTTGATCTCGTCGCTAATTTTCATCTGAACAACGGCGCACGACTGGAACACATGAACTGGCTAGCCGACACATCGGAGAAAGGCTTGGCGGAATCTGGCAGTATTATGGTGAATTATCTTTATAATTTATCGAATATTGAACAACATCATGAAAAATACCGGCTGACCGGCGAAACCACGGTTTCGTCCGATGTGAAATCGCTACTGAAACGTTGAACTGACAAGCAAAAAACCAATGATAACCAACGAATCAAAAATACTTTTTATCTTTCCAGGACAAGGCTCGCAATACCCAGGCATTGGCAGTGACTTGTACGCAACTTACGAAAACGCACGCAAAGTATACGAGCAGGCAAGCGATATTTTAGATTATGACATTGCGGAATTGTCATTTAAAGACAGTAACGACCAGATCAACCTGACACGTTTCACACAGCCCGTATTACTGACCCATTCCATCGCATGTCTCGAAGTATTCAAAGAACTCAGCGGTAACAAAGTGACCGCACAATTAGCAGCGGGCCATAGCCTGGGCGAATACTCCGCCCTGGTCGCAGCGGATTCTTTGAGCTTTCAAACCGCGCTGGGCCTGGTTAAAACCCGTGGTGAACTGATGGGTGAACATGGCGAGGGTGAAATGGAAGCACTGCCGTTTAATCTGGAAACCGCCAAAACATTAGTGGAAAAACACTACTGCGCCGTTGCGGCCTGCAACCTGCCGGAACAAACCGTCGCCGGTGGACGTGGCGCAGACCTGGACAATCTCGTCGCTGATATTAGCGAAAGCTTTCCCGGCAAGCACACTGCCCGTCTAAAAACTGAAGGCGCGTTTCATACGTTTTACATGGTCAAGGCCGCGCAACTGTTTCGTGAACATCTTGACGCAGCGCACTTTCAATCGCCGCAAATCAGCGTGTTGTCTAATTACTCAGGCATGTTGCATGATGCAGAACCCGACAGCATTCGCGTGAAACTATTTCTGCAACTGTTTTACCCGGTGCTGTGGCATGCGAATTTGCTGACGGCGGCTGAACAGGGCGCGACCACCATAATCGAATTTGGCGGCGGTTTAGGCAAAGGCGAAACACCCGCCGATAAACGGCCGAACCTTGAGAGTATTGTGAAGAAAACTTTTCGGCGCGCGGATAGCAAACCCGAATATTATTCTGTGATAAATCTGGACAGCCTGGAAAAAACCGTGCAGGCGGTAACGATAAAATAAAAGGAGACGGAAATGCCGCATGTCGAACCCATTGAATACGCAAATGCATCTGCGGAGGTTAAAGCTGTTTTTGACGATATTAAAACCACCCGTGGTGTGCCTGATGTCAACAACTTCTGGAAATACCTCGCCAATCAACCGGCCACGCTGCGCCGGACCTGGGAAAGCCTGAAAGAAGTTATGGCGCCCGGCGCACTCGACCCGTTAACCAAGGAAATGATTTATGTCGCTGTCAGCGCCTCTAACAACTGCGACTATTGTATGCGTAGTCATACTGCGTCTGCCCGTAAGCAGGGCATGACCGATGAAATGTTGGGCGAGTTATTGGCCATTGTCGGGATGGCCAATGAAACCAACCGGCTAGCCCGGATATTGCATGAGTAGTGGAGTGTCAGGAGGAAAAGGCCTTGTTATGCAGGTTGAGTCGTTGAAAGGCCTATGTATTTTCAGATAGAGGTGTGAATTGGCATTTGTTCCACTCAATGTGATCGATTTTCAGGGGTGAATCGGCATTTTCTTTGTCCCAGGGCGAGCGATGTCCTGGCGTGATGCATCACGCCGTTGAAATGGAGATAACGGTCGATTATCCGGGTGCGAGTCGGTGGGCGACGAGGAAGAATAAATGCTGATAGGGATAACGACTCGATAACAGAAAACGGACACGGCGGGTATTGCGCAGGATCACCGCACCGATCTTGAGCAGTTTCAATCGTAATGTGCCGACATAGGCACGGGCCAGTTCGGTGCCCTTGAGTGCCAACCGTCGAATGGCCTCCAACAAGGTGTAGGCCATCGAGGAGAGCAGTAAGCGAAACTGGTTCGGCCACCACGCGGAACAACTGGTGCGATCGGCAAACATATCCAGTTGTTGCTCCTTGATCCGGTTCTCCATGTCACCACGGGCACAGTACAACTTGTCGTACAGGTGTTGGACATCGCCGTGGAGGTTGGTCACCACGTAACGCGGATTGACCCCGTGCTGTGAGTACTCGATCTTGGCAATCACCCGCCTGGGATGATCCCAGCTTGCGGCAGCGTAGTGCAGGTCGGTAAAGCAGCGCACTTTGTGCCCGCTCACGGCAAAGCACTCGGCGGCCTCACTCTGCAAATCTGCCGTCAGGGCGTTCAAACGCTTGTTTTTCGCCACGCCCACGATGTAGCCCACGCCATGACGCTCACACCACGATAGCATCCGCCAGCGACAAAACCCCGAATCGGCCCGAAAGACAATCTTCACCTTGGGCCACACCTGGCGCAGGCGTTTGACTAACAACGCCAAAATCGCCCACGCGTGCTTCGCCCCATCGATCTTGCTCGGACGCAGATAACTGACTAACAATTGATCTCGGCAAAAAACATACAACGGCAGGAAACAGTAGTGGTCGTAATACCCGTGAAAAAATCGACCCTCCTGGCTCCCATACACCGCATCGTCGGTCGCATCACAGTCCAGCACTAAACGCTTCGGCGCGCGTTTGAACGATTCGATAAACTGCTCCACCAACACTTCGTGGATGCGCCAGGCACTGTCACGTTCCGACCGGTTCTCAAAACGGCATAACGTCGAAGGACTCGCTAGTTCCGTATCCCGATCCACTCCCGTCTGCATCGCTAAATCCTTGCGCAACGTGTCATGATCGTTCAAATCCTCATACCCCAGCGCCAACCCATATACCCGCTGGCGCAATAAACTCACCGCATCGTGCCCACAACTGGCCTGACGGCGCGGATCGCTCAGTACTTTACTCACCGCTTCGCTTAACCCCAACACCCGATCCACTTGACGCAACAACAACACCCCACCATCGCTGCTGATGGCCCCTCCCTCAAAATCCGCCTCCACACAGCGCCTTTTACACACTGGAAATTCAAACGTCGTTTGGGTACATTGGGTCACGGCGAAGCCTCCTTTATTTCTTTTCTAGCAAATTGAATTATAAAGGATTTATAGGCTTCGCCTTTCTTATTCGTGAAATATCCAGGCTAGTCAGCGGCTACCAAGTCGAGATCGATGAGCAATTAAGGTAAGCACGACATTTTTAAAAATGAAACCAACGTGAGGACGCGGTTCCTACAAGAACAACTATGTAATTAGTTTCCTTCGTTGGAACGTGTTCCGCTACTGAAGCTGTTGGAGTGAGCTCGTTCGCGAGCGACAATCAAAAAATATTTTCCGGATTTCGTTACACTCCATTCACCTTACGCGAGTGATGCGATTCGTACCTCTTTGTAGCTGACTACGGACTAGTTACGAATTCTGTCTCGTGACTACAGAAGAATTCGCAACTAATAATGGATACAACAAAAACAATGCCCAACTTACCGCAAATGCGAGCTTCGACTCCTCACTCAATAAAAATTCAATTAACTTGCTCGTGAACTTAACAAACCAGCAATAGCTTAAACCTAGCATCACCACGGACGCATTTCCGACGCTAATCGATATAATGAACTTTGGCAGAATTTCACCAATCCAATAAATAACGGCCGCGATAACGCTAAGAGTGATGGCCGCATAGATACCTATCTCTAATGCAACATTGGGTGCATCCCTAAATTTTGGATCGGAGTCATAAACAATGTAACTGTCAAATATCGCCAAAACTACCCCACCAATTAACGACGCGGCACCAAAAATTATCGGGCGATTGGTCAAACTATCTCCTTAGCTACTCAACTGTCCCCGGGGCATCTATCAATCACACCCACATACAGTTAACTAAATATCCGTTAGAGTTCTTCCAACTCAATTAACGTTCCGCAGAAATCTTTAGGATGAAGAAACAACACAGGTTTGCCGTGTGCACCAATTTTCGGCTCACCGTCGCCTAGTACACTGGCGCCTTTAGAGACTAGTTTATCGCGCGCAGAGTAAATGTCTTCGACCTCGTAGCAAATATGGTGGACACCGCCATTGGAATTCCGCTCAAGGAATTTTCTGATAGGTGAATCTTCGCCTAACGGATGAAGCAATTCGATTTTAGTGTTAGGCAATTCCACGAAAACGGTAGTGACACCATGTTCCGGTATATCGACGGGTTCGGATACTGAAGCGCCCAAGGTATCGCGATACAGCGCAGTGGCCGCATTGAGATCAGGCACCGCAATAGCGACATGGTTAAGCCGTCCGATCATGTTATTCGCTAATCCTGCGTTTTGCCGGCGAGAAACTGTTCGATCAATTCCGCGGCCGCGGCTGACGTCGGCAGTTTTCCACTCGCCACTTCCGTTTCAAGTAGTGGTATACGTTTTTTCACCGCAGGGTGTTGACGAATTTCATTCAAAATACTTTCCGTTGTTTCTGACCACAACCAGGAACGTGCCTGGCTCGAACGCCGGGCATTAAATTCACTTGAGCGTTTACGCTGTTGCCGGAATTGCTCAGCCGTTTTCCAGGCCTCCTCTACACCGCGTCCTGCTTTCGCCGAACACGTCAACACCGGCACTTTCCACTGTTTTGAACGTGGTTGCAACAACCGCAGAGCATGTTGGTACTCAGTGGCCGTTTGTTCGGCGACGGTTTCGGTATCGCCATCGGCTTTGTTCACGAGAATTAAATCCGCCAATTCGACAATACCACGCTTAATACCTTGCAACTCATCCCCACCACCAGGTAATAACATCAGTACAAACATATCGGTCATATCGGCCACTGCGGTTTCGGATTGCCCGACCCCGACGGTTTCCACAATCACCACATCGTAGCCCGCCGCCTCGCATAACAATATGGCTTCACGTGTGCGGCGCGTAACGCCGCCCAGCGTACGCCCGGTGGGTGACGGCCGAATGTAGGCTTCCAGACGCCGGGATAATGTTTCCATGCGTGTTTTATCGCCAAGAATTGAGCCGCCGGTGATCGCAGATGAAGGGTCAACGGATAAAACGGCAAGACGATGGCCTTGATCGATAATATGATTGCCGAACACCTCGACGAATGTGGACTTGCCGACACCGGGCACACCGGAAATGCCAATCCGAATCGATTTGCCCGTGTACGGCATCAATTCAGTCAGCAATGACTGCGCCAGTTTTCGATGATCGGGTCGGGTCGATTCCATCAATGTGATGGCCCGCGCCAGCGCACGCCGGTCGCCGGCTTTGATACCGGACACTAAATTGTCAGTCGAGTCTTCCTGTAATTGCATAGTGGCACGTTGGTTCAACACGGCCTTACCCCCTTGTGTTTTCTAAAACCCCTGAATTCCGTTCCGGATAACTATCCAGACCGGATGATAACAAATAAGAAATGTATTTTATGTGTGGTATTTGTTATTTCTGGAATTCGATTATCGGCTGGTCAACTTCCAGCGTATCGCCCGGCTGCGCGAGCAATTGCTCAACCACACCATCGCTGTCGGCGCGCAGCAAATTCTCCATTTTCATAGCTTCCACCACCGCCAGCGCCTCGCCCGCTTTGACTTCCTGCCCAGCCTCGACCGCAACCGAAACCAGCAATCCAGGCATGGGTGACAACAAAAATTTCGATAAATCAGGCGGCACCTTAACCGGCATATGTTTGGCTAATTGTGCTACGTGAGGTGACCAGACATTAACATCGTAGCCCACGCCATGATGAAACAAACGATAACGCACGCCCCGGCGCTCCACCTGCACGCAAACGGGCTTTCCATCGACAGTGCCAATAAACAAAGGCTGTCCAAACTGCCAATCGGATATCACAGAAAAGGTTTTTCCATCACAAGTCACTTCGTGACCATTCTTCACAGGATGCACTGTGACCTCGATAGAATGGGTATCAATTTGCACCACATACTCCGCGTCTACCACACGCTCGTGGCCTTTTAGTTGCCCACTGGTTGCCGCCGCCCTGTCCATATAACCACGATGAATACTGCCGGCAACTGCCGCCAAGTCGACCGGATCGTCATGCAGTGCATCTGCTGCATGGAACCCATCGGGATATTCCTGGTCAATGAAATTTGTCGACAACCGACCCTCAATAAAACGTTTATGAGCCATTACGGAAGCAACGAATGGAATGTTGGTCTCAACACCACGAATGTAATACTGGTTGAGCGCTTGTTGCATGACTTGAATCGCTTCGGCGCGATCAGCGCCATACGTCACCAGTTTCGCGATCATAGGATCGTAAAAAATTGAGACTTCGCCTCCTTCGACTATGCCCGTGTCCACGCGTACAGATTCACTGTCATCAGGTGCAACGTAACGCACCAATCGCCCCGTCGACGGCAAAAAGTTACGAAACGGATTTTCCGCGTAAATACGCGACTCCATCGCCCAGCCGCGCAAAGGGATGTCGCTTTGTTGCATTGGAAGTCCGCCACCGTCCGCGACAGCGATCATCCATTCAACCAGATCGACACCTGTTATCATCTCTGTCACCGGGTGCTCCACCTGCAAACGCGTATTCATTTCAAGAAAATAAAAATTGCGCTTGTTGTCGACTATAAATTCCACCGTGCCGGCAGATTCGTAGTCGACAGCTTTGGCTAACGCGATGGCCTGTTCGCCCATCGCTTTGCGCGTCGCGTCATCGATAAATGGTGACGGCGCTTCTTCGATCACCTTTTGATGCCTGCGTTGTATCGAGCATTCGCGTTCATGCAGGTACACAGCATTGCCGTGTTTGTCCGCCACCAGTTGGATTTCTATGTGCCGTGGTTCTTCAATATACTTTTCGGCAAACACGCGATCATCACCAAAACTCGAACGCGCCTCACTGGTTGCACGCTCAAATCCTTCACGGCATTCTTCATCATTGCGTGCTATGCGCATGCCCTTGCCACCGCCACCCGCTGTCGCTTTCAACATGACCGGATAACCAATGTCGTTGGCGACGGAAACGGCATGATCCGCATCCGCTATCGCCTCGGTGAAACCGGGAATGGTATTGACACCGGCCTGCTCGGCGATGGTTTTGGATTGGATTTTGTCACCCATAGCCTCAATGGCTCTGGTGCCCGGCCCAATGAACGCAATATTGTTGTCAGACAACTGTCGTACAAAATCCGCGTTTTCGGACAAAAATCCGTAACCCGGAAAAACCGCTTCGCTACCCGTTTGCTTGCAAGCCTCGATAATTTTGTCGATAAGTAAATAACTTTCTGTTGCCGGCGGTGGGCCGATAAAAACCGCTTCATCCGCGACACGCACATGCAACGCATCGCGATCCGCCTCGGAATAAACCGCGACCGTTTGTATACCTAACTTATTGGCAGTTTTAATTGCTCGGCAAGCGATTTCGCCGCGGTTGGCAATTAGAATTTTGGCGAACATCTTTTATTTACCCAGATCGTGATTCGTTCTTCTATATCGAATATTCTTGGTCAACCAGAAACTAATAACTCACAACGGCATATTCCCATGTTTGCGCCAGGGATTTTCGAGTTTTTTCTCTTTTAACATCGCCAAAGACCGGCAAATGCGCTTGCGGGTGTGGCGTGGCGAAATAACGTCGTCGATGAAACCTCGGCTGCCGGCGATAAATGGATTGGCGAATTTCTCCCGGTATTCCTCAGTGCGTTCGGCAATCTTTTGATCGTCACCGATATCCTGCCGGAATATGATTTCAACCGCGCCTTGGGGTCCCATGACCGCGATTTCCGAACTGGGCCAGGCGAAATTTGCATCGCCACGTAAGTGTTTCGACGCCATCACGTCGTAAGCGCCGCCATAAGCCTTGCGCGTAATAACCGTGATCTTGGGCACAGTGCATTCGGCGTAGGCATACAGTAATTTAGCGCCGTGCTTGATGATGCCGCCGTATTCCTGGGCCGTGCCGGGCAAAAATCCCGGCACATCGACGAAGGTCACAACAGGAATGTTAAACGCGTCACAAAATCGAACAAACCGCGCCGCCTTGATCGACGATTGGATATCGAGACAGCCCGCTAACACCATCGGTTGATTCGCCACAAAGCCCACGGTCGATCCCGCCATACGCCCGAATCCCGTAACAATATTACCGGCAAAGTCCGGTTGCAGTTCAAAGAAATCATAATCGTCGACTACTTTTAGAATCAATTCCTTTATATCGTAAGGTTTGTTCGGATTATCCGGTATCAAAGTATCCAGCGACGCTTCTTCGCGATCGGCATTATCGGGCGTCGGTCGCAGGGGCGGTTTCTCGCGATTGTTCGCCGGCAGAAAATTGATTAACCGGCGCGTCATAAGCAGAGTTTCAACGTCGTCTTGAAACGCACCGTCCGCAACACCGGAACGTGACGAATGGGTCGACGCACCGCCGAGTTCTTCATGCGTGACTTCTTCATGCGTCACGGTTTTCACCACTTCCGGGCCGGTGACGAACATATAAGAAGTATCGCGCACCATAAAAATAAAATCCGTCATCGCGGGCGAATACACGGCACCACCCGCGCACGGCCCCATGATGAGCGATATCTGTGGAATCACGCCTGATGCCATTACATTTCGCTGAAACACTTCGGCATAACCGCCAAGAGATGCCACGCCTTCCTGAATACGCGCGCCGCCCGAATCATTCAATCCGATAACCGGTGCGCCGACTTTCATGGCCTGATCCATGATCTTACAAATTTTTTCGGCGTGGGTTTCGGACAGCGAACCACCTAAAACGGTAAAGTCCTGACTAAACACGAATACCAATCGGCCATTAATGGTGCCGTAGCCGGTCACCACACCATCGCCCGGCACTTTGTTTTCTTCCATTCCAAAATCGTGACAACGGTGCTCGACAAAAATATCCCATTCCTCAAAACTATCCAGGTCAAGCAGAATATCGATTCGCTCACGTGCAGCGAGTTTTCCTTTACTGTGTTGAGCGTCAATACGTTTTTGCCCGCCACCCAGCTTTGCTCGCTCGCGTTTTTTTTCTAATTTAGCGATGACTTCTTTCATATTGTGCCTTGTGGTTATTACGCCTAGTTGTTGACTATTTTAGTAAATTCTACGCGCTATCGGCGGTCGGTTTTCAGCAATCAGTCCGTCGACTCACTGTCATCCGAACGCTGATGAACGATAGCTGGTTGCTAAATCACGCCGCCATCTTTTGACGTTGTATCAGCTTCAACACTTCGCTGGCAGCTACCGGGATGTTCGTTCCCGGCCCGTAAATCGCAGCCACCCCTTGTTCTAATAGAAAGTCGTAATCCTGCGGCGGAATAACACCACCACAGACGACCAGGATATCCCCTGCGTTTTGTTGCTCAAGCCCATTAAGCACTGTTGGCACTAATGTCTTGTGACCCGCCGCCTGGGATGAGATGCCGATCACGTGTACATCGTTTTCGATTGCCTGGCGTACCGCCTCTTCAGGTGTTTGAAACAGCGGCCCGATATCCACATCAAACCCGATGTCGGCGAACGCGGTCGCGATAATTTTTGCACCACGGTCATGTCCGTCCTGGCCCAGTTTGACCACCAACATACGTGGGCGCCGCCCCTCGCTTTCCTGAAACGCATCGACTTCACACTTTATTTTTTCGAATCCGGCATCGCCATCGTAAGCCGACCCGTAAACGCCGGAAATAGAATGAATGGTTGCGCGGTGACGGTTAAATACTTTCTCCAGGGCATCGGAAATCTCGCCGACTGTTGCATGTTGCCGGGCCGCGTCTACAGACAACGCCAGCAGATTTACGGATGGGTCGCCGGCACCTTGCGTAAGTGCATCCAGCGCAGCACGGCATGCAATGTCGTCACGCTGGCCGCGAATTTTATCAAGCCGCGCAACTTGTGCCTCACGCACCACGGTATTGTCGATATCGAGAATATCGATAAGATCTTCGCTCTCGGGTTGATATTTATTCACACCGACAATGACTTCTTCGCCCTGGTCGATACGCGCCTGGCGTTCCGCTGCCGCTTGTTCGATACGCATTTTTGGCATGCCTGAGTTAACCGCCTTGGTCATGCCACCCAGCGCTTCAACCTCATCGATTATTTTCCGTGCCTCTACAATAAGACTATTAGTCAAACTCTCGATGTAATAAGACCCGGCCAACGGGTCGATCACGTTTGTTATTCCCGTTTCTTCGCGCAAAATAAGTTGCGTGTTACGCGACACGCGCGCGGAAAACTCTGTTGGCAAAGCCAGCGCTTCATCGAATGAATTGGTGTGCAAAGACTGCGTGCCACCCAACACTGCCGCCATCGCTTCGAACGCAGTGCGTACGATATTGTTATACGGATCCTGTCCTGTGAGACTCACACCGGATGTTTGGCAATGGGTTCGCAACATTAATGAACGCGAATCATTGGGTTTAAAGTTTGCTTGCATCAACTCAGCCCACAAGGTGCGTGCGGCACGCAGTTTGGCGATCTCCATAAAAAAGTTCATGCCAATGGCAAAGAAGAACGACAGGCGTGGCGCAAATTGATCAACTTCCAATCCACTGGATATCGCAGCGCGCACGTATTCGATACCATCGGCCAAGGTAAACGCCAACTCCTGCACGCAGGTCGCTCCCGCCTCCTGCATGTGATAACCGGAAATGGAAATCGGATTAAAACGCGGCATGTGCTGAGCCGTATAACCGATGATGTCGGCAACGATACGCATTGACGGCTCGGGCGGATAAATATAGGTGTTGCGCACCATGAATTCTTTCAGGATATCGTTTTGCAACGTACCCGCCAGTTGCTCCTGTTTCACACCCTGCTCTTGCGCAGCCACGATGAACATCGCCAATACCGGCAACACCGCGCCATTCATGGTCATGGATACCGATACTTGATCGAGCGGAATGCGGTCGAACAGAATTTTCATGTCTTCCACCGAATCGATCGCCACACCGGCCTTGCCAACATCACCGATAACGCGCGGATGATCCGAGTCATAACCCCGATGGGTGGGTAAGTCGAAGGCCACCGACAACCCCGCCTGCCCAGCGGCGAGGTTTTTACGATAGAACGCGTTGGATTCTTCGGCGGTGGAAAAACCGGCATACTGGCGAACCGTCCACGGCCGGCCGGCGTACATGGTCGCGCGTGGACCACGAGTGAATGGCGCAAAACCAGGGAGATTTCCCAGATACGCGATGCCGTCGAGATCATTGGCAGTGTACAACGCCTTAACTTCGATACCTTCAGGCGTTTGCCAATTGAGATCAGCCGGGTCACCACGCGTCTCTTTTTCCGCCAGGGCTTCCCAGTCTTTTATTGTTTTGGGGGGGAACTCATTCACTGCCACATGCTCCGCATTGGTGAGGGAAACACTATATTATGTTGCAATGCAACAATTATACCCCGAAATCGCTTGAATTCCGAATTGAGTAACGCAACGAATTACCGTGACTCCACCCACGCCAGCACCCGCTTGAATCGGACTCGTTCCAGCCCCCCAAATAAAGCATGGCCGGTGAGTCTCGCGCGGTTGATTTTTGGTGAGCTGACACCACACAGGAAACGTGTCTGCGAACGAGGATCGCACAGAACGGGATCATCGTTTTGCAACAGGCCTTGCACTCTGGATGTCAGGTCGCTGGTAATCGGTGGATCAGCGCGTTGAGGAATAGCGTTTTTTCCACCTAGACACCATGAGCAATGACCACAAGGTTGCGCCAGTATTTCGGCGAAATGAGCGGCCAGCATGGCAGTCTGGCAAGTGTCGGCCGCCGCCAGATCCAGCACTTGTTGCAAGCGGTTTATCTCAGCCCGTTCCTGTCTCAGCATGTGTTCATGGAGTTGCTCCGCGAGCGTTGTCAAGTCAGATGGCAACTTCAAACGTTCATAGCGATAGCGTATCCCCGCCACCTTAACCTCCAGCATTTGTTGTTCGCCCAGCCAATCAAGCGTGCAGACAATGCGTTCGCGATCTGTACTCAAGGCATTGGCGGCAGCGGCCGGATCGATATGCAACCAGGTACGCGCTTTTTTCGCCTGACGAAACAGACCGGCTAGAAATTCCCGACGCTCCCCCTTAAACTGCGCCAATATTTCGGCAGAACTCAACAATGGTTTGAACTGATAGTCAGCGTAAAACGGCGTGCCGCCACGCAAGTATTCTTCCAGCTCCAGATAAGTCAGCAGGGTATGCAACACCAGCAGACGAATATCATGTGCGTGCGATAGTTCATGCAGATTTATCGCAAACCTTTTTTCTTCTTGTATAAACAGTGATTCGAGCAGTCCACGCACCGCTTGCAAAGTCGGCGTATCGCCGTAGACAAAGTTCTCCAAAACATTGAGGTCATCCGGACAAATAAGTGACTGACACGTCGAGTCCTTACCATCACGCCCTGCCCGGCCGATTTCCTGGGAATAGTTTTCCAGGCTTTTGGGCATATTGTAGTGATAGATATAACGAATATTTGCTTTGTCTACACCCATGCCAAAAGCAATGGTGGCCACTACGATGACGTCATCAGAGTTCATAAACCAGTCCTGAATCGCACTGCGAACATCGTCTTTCATACCGGCATGGTAGGCGCGTGCGGGCAGACCCGCGGCATGCAAACGTTCGGCCACGGCTTCGGCGGTTTTTTGCAATGTCACATAAATAATTGCGGCGCCCGGCGGACGTTTCCTGAGTTTCGCGAGCAGCAAATCGTCACGCTCGTCAGCAGAAACGGGAGTTACTATTAAAGTGAGATTGGGTCGATAAAACCCGGTTCTGATCACACACTGCGGCTCGATGTCAAACCCCGTGCAGACATCGTCAAGCACCTGCTCGGTTGCTGTCGCCGTCAATGCCAGTACTCGCTGTGCGCCGAACTCACGCGCATAACCGGCCAACTTGAGGTAGTCCGGGCGAAAATTATGCCCCCACTCCGAAATACAATGCGCCTCATCGACCGCAAACATAGAAATACGCAAAGTGCGAATCGTTTCCCGAAATCGCTCGTTGTTAAATCGCTCAGGCGCAACATACAACATGCGCAGCTCGCCTGCGCGCAGTTGGGTCATCACCTGCCGATAGGTTTGCGCATCCAAGGTGGAGTGGAGTTGACGCGCGTTGATGCCGCGCTTTGCCAGCGCGTCGATTTGATCCTTCATCAGTGCAATCAACGGGGAAACTACCAGCGTGACGCCCGGTAGCAATAAGGCAGGGAGCTGATAACACAACGACTTGCCGGCTCCGGTAGGAAAGACCGCCGCGGCTGAATGCCCTGCCAACAGATGCTCAATCACCTCACGCTGGCCCGGACGAAAACTGTCGAAGCCAAAATATTGTTTTAATGCGGCATCAATATCTTTGGACATTTTGTTGCGCTGTTAAAATCGAACGGCAAGACCAGCCGAGCGGCTTCGAGTACGTTGGACGTACCGATCGCGGGAATTTGCCGCGCGAATGGCTATTCGCTCGCTAAACGGAACATAAAAGATTTCGAAAATTGCAATATTGAGTTGATCAATCCATTCGAAGCATCATCGAACATTACTGGGCTGTTCGACCCGGCGTATGAACGCCAAGGTCAACACAAACTCCAACCTCGACCGAATTATGAGTCCGCGGGATACCCCAGCGTCTTAAGGGAACTTGCAATTTCATCCAGAATTGCCGGATCGTCGATGGTGGCCGGCATTTTCCATTCTGCCCCATCGGCCATTTTTTGCATGGTGCCGCGCAGGATTTTTCCCGAACGCGTTTTTGGCAAACGTTTCACAACGACAGCCTGCTTAAATGCCGCAACCGGCCCGATCTTCTCCCGTACCAGTTGTACGGACTCTTTTATGATTTCCGATGAATCACGTGCGCATCCGGCGTTTAATACCAGCAGGCCTAAAGGCAACTGACCTTTAAGACTATCCGCCGCGCCGAACACCGCGCACTCGGCAACATCAGGATGAGAGGCCAGAACTTCCTCCATCGCACCGGTGGATAAACGATGACCGGCAACATTAATGATGTCATCGGTGCGAGACATCACAAACAGGTAACCGTCTTCATCGATAATACCAGCGTCGGAGGTACTGTAATAACCTTCGTGCTTGCTGAGATAAGAATCGAAATGGCGCTGGCGCGCATTCCACAATGTTGGAAACGTCCCCGGTGGCAGCGGTAACTTTGCCACCAACTCGCCGATTTCTCCCGGTTCGACCTCATTCCCGCCTTCATCGAGTACACGCATGTCCCAACCTGGCGCGGGTTTGGTCGGTGAACCTTCCTTAACCGGCAAGGCTTCAATACCCATGCAATTGGCGCAAATCGACCAGCCGGTTTCGGTTTGCCACCAGTGATCGATGACTGGCACACCGAGCTTATCTTCTGCCCAATGCAGGGTATCGGGGTCGGTACGTTCGCCCGCCAAAAACAAAGTTCGAAGGGAAGACAAATCGTATCGCTCTAAATATGCAGCATCAGGATCTTCTTTTTTAATTGCACGAAAAGCCGTTGGCGCGGTAAACAGAGTCGTCACTTTGTGCTCGGAAATAACGCGCCAGAATGCGCCTGGATCCGGTGTGCCGACGGGTTTACCCTCATAGACAACGGTTGTGTTACCACTCAATAGCGGCGCATACGCGATGTACGAATGACCGACCACCCAACCCACATCGGAGGCTGCCCAAAACACCTCGCCCGGATCGTTGTTATAGATGTTTTTCATGGTCCATTTCAGCGCCACTGCATGGCCGCCGTTGTCACGCACCACACCTTTCGGCTGACCGGTCGTACCGGAGGTGTAAAGGATGTACAACGGATCGGTTGCAGCAACCGGTACGCAATCGTGGGGGGTCGCTGCGGCCATGGCCTCTTTCCAGTCCACGTCACGTCCGGCAATCATGGAAGCATGACTCTGTTCGCGTTGAAAAATAATGCAATGTTGTGGTTTATGTTTAGCCAGTTCGATGGCTTCATCGAGTAGTGGTTTATAATCGATGACGCGGTTCACTTCGATGCCGCAGGACGCAGAAACGATCACTTTAGGTTCTGCGTCATCAATACGCACGGCGAGTTCGTTGGCCGCGAACCCACCGAACACAACCGAGTGCACAGCCCCAAGACGCGCGCAGGCCAGCATTGCTACCACCGCTTGTGGCACCATGGGCATGTAAATAATGACGCGATCACCTTTTTCCACGCCGTGATCGGCCAACACGCCGGCAAAACGTGCCACCCGTTCGAGGAACTGGGAATAGGTAAACGTCTTTACCTTGCCCGTGACTGGGCTATCGTAAATAAGTGCCGCCTGATCTCCACGGCCATTTTCGACGTGAAAATCCAGCGCGTTATAGCAGGTGTTCATTTCACCACCGGTAAACCAGCGATAAAAGGGCTTGTCGCTGTCATCCAACACTTTGTCCCACTTGCGCGTCCAGTGGATGGCTTCGGCCGCCTGCCCCCAAAACCCTTCGGGATCGTTAATGGATTGTTTATGTACGGTTTCGTAGTTTGTCGTCATTATTCTCTCCGCTGATAGTTTTGGGGGTGTGCGCTGGTGATTGTTATAGTTACTTGGTAATGTAATTTGTAGTCAATCTGCAGGTCGTTGACTCAGATCAAATTTAGTTCATTGTAACGCCGGGTGCAAACTTTTAGTGCTGGTCGAAACGCGTCAATTCCGCTAGGCTTGGACACAGAAAACAACTAAAGCAATACGTGGAGAACATTCATGTCGTACGACAAAATTCTGGTTGAAACCCGGGGCAATGCCGGTTTGATTACCTTAAACCGACCCAAAGCGCTGAACGCGCTGTCATCAGAATTGACAGCGGAACTCAGCGATGCACTGGACGAGTTCGAACAAGACAATGCTATCGGTGCAGTCGTTATCACCGGGAACGAAAAAGCGTTCGCAGCCGGTGCCGATATCAAGGAAATGAAAGACAAATCCTTTGTCAATGCCTATTTGTCTGACTTTATCACCGCAACCTGGGAACGTGTAGCCACTTGCCGCAAACCGATTATCGCGGCCGTAAACGGTTATGCGCTCGGCGGAGGTTGTGAACTCGCCATGATGTGCGACTTTATTCTCGCTGGCGACAATGCAAAATTTGGCCAACCGGAAATCAACCTCGGTATTATACCCGGCGCCGGCGGCACACAGCGACTGACCCGCTATGTCGGTAAATCGAAGGCGATGGAATTGTGCCTGACCGGTCGCACGATGGACGCGGAAGAAGCAGAACGCGCCGGCCTGGTGAGTAGAATAGTTCCCGCCGATAAATTGTTGGAAGAAGCGATTAAAACCGCACAGGCAATCGCTAGCAAATCACGTCCGTCAACACTCATGGCTAAAGAAGCAGTCAACCGTGCTTACGAAGTGACTTTAAATGAAGGCATCCGTTTTGAACGACGCTTGTTTCACTCGCTGTTTGCCACGGAAGACCAAAAAGAAGGCATGGAAGCTTTTGCCGAAAAACGCAAAACAAACTGGAAACACAAATAATCTTAGTAGGGGTAGAAAATGAAACATGAAAATTATCTTAGAATTGTTTATATGATCGGCATTACAGGTGCAATGACTTTATTGAGTGCTTGTAGCGATGGTGGTGTCGCCGATTTGCAAACCAAACTAGATGAGCTAACAACGCAGAATAAATCCTTGAGTGAAATCGCCGAGAGTACAAAAAAAGAATTGCAAGACGCGATGTCGTCTTTTGAAACCGCCAAAGCCGAGCTGGACAGTGTCAAAAGCGCTATCGTCGCCGGTCAATCGGAAATCGACAACCTGACCAAACGCCTGGAGGATGTAAAAGCCCGGCGCGATGAGTTTCACAATCAGACCAAACATCTGCAGGCACAAATCGAGACTAAAGCTCAAGAATTGACAGCGGCCAATGCACAGATAGAACACCTTAATATACGACTAAACAACGTACGCGCTAAACGGGATGAGTTTCGCGAAAAAATGATGCAGGCTGAAAACAAACTGCAAACCATTCGCCAAACCATTAACGAGAGTCTGGATAGCGCACTCGATTCGTCCGGGGGCTAATTTACAATCTTAAATATTGGAGACAACGATGAAACGACGCTTTAAAAAACTGACTACGGTCATGGTGGTATTCGCGCTGCTTGCACAAGGTTACGTTCCCGCCGTTCAAGCCGGCTTGATTGGAACGCAAACGGTGTTGCAATCTGAAACCCGCGAAGCCTTGTTGAGCAAAACGGATAAATGGCTTGCCCAGCAAACCGTAGCCGATGAATTGCAAAAAATGGGTGTCGACACGGCAGATGTGAAAGAACGAATGCAGATGATGACCGATGATGAACTACAAACCCTGGCCGCAAAAATGGATAGCATGCCCGCTGGGGCTGGTGCGCTGGAAGTAATCGGGATTGTATTCATTGTGTTACTTATTCTAGAGCTGCTTGGTGTTACCAACATCTTTAATCGCTTGTAGAATACGACCGTTTACGGGGTTCTTTCTAACCCCTTTTATTCTTCTTCTATTACCCGGCTGTGCAATCGTGCAGCCGGACAAGAACATCTTCACCAGCGCGAACGTTTCGCTGGAGTTAACCGATACTCCATTTTTCCCACAACAGGATTTTCACTGCGGACCGGCGGCACTGGCGACCGTGCTGGGCGCCAGCGACATCAATGTTCAACCCAACGATCTGGTTAACAAAGTTTATTTGCCAAAACGCAAAGGCAGTCTGCAGATTGAATTGCTGGCCGCCACCCGGCGTTATGGACGCATCCCCTATCCACTCGAACCAAATCCTACACACATTATTGATGAACTAAATTCGAACAGGCCTGTATTAGTGCTGCAAAACCTCGGGCTAAAAATAAAACCCTTTTGGCACTACGCTGTCGTCATCGGCTACGACGCAAACAAAGGTAATTTTATATTGCGCTCTGGCGCGAACGAGCGCCTGCAACTCAGCACTCGCAAGTTTCTGCGCACATGGAAACGAGCCGGAACCTGGTCGTTCGTCGCATTAAAATCCGATGAAACACCGGTACACGCTGATCAGAATAAATATCTGGATGCCATCGTCGCCATGGAACCGCTAAACGACGCCTGGTTATTAATTAAGTCTTACAAGACGTTTCTTGAATCGTGGCCTGACGATCAAATAGCGCGACTAGGACTGGCAAATGCCTATTACACAGACGGTCAATATGAAACCGCGGCTTTAAACTACACACATTTACTCAACTTAAATCCAGAACATATCCCCGCCAGAAATAATCTGGCTATGGCCTTGGGAAGCCTCAACTGCTTTGAATCCGCATCAACCCAGGTAGACAAAGCACTCAGGCTGGCAAGTGAAAATAATAAATATATAGAGGATACGAAGAATACACGTGCCGAAATCCTGCAATTAAGAAATCAGGACACCACTGCAACAACCGAGAATGCGCATTGTGATGAGTTAAACAATCAACTTAGTGCAAACTAACCCGCAATGCGGCGGCGATAGCAAACGGCGACAAGGATAGGGCCAGAACCAACATGGCGCCTAATAAATAGAATTGGCCCAGCGTCGGTAAATCCATCATGCCCGCATGGATTAGATTGGCGCCGAAGATTAAGACCGGCACATAAAGCGGTAATACCAGCAATGTGAGCAAAACGCCGCCACGCCGCACCGCCAAGGTCAAAGCGGCACCAATAGCGCCAATAAAGCTGAGGGTGGGTGTTCCCAGCAATAAGGCGAAGGCGAGTTTGCCAAACATCGTCGCAGGCAGATTGACCAGTGTTGCCAGTAACGGTGAGATGACAATTAACGGTAAGCCCGTTACCAGCCAGTGCGCGCAGACTTTTGCCAGAACCAGGACAGACGCCGGATGTGGCGACAACATCATTTGTTCAAGACTGCCGTCGTCGAAGTCAGAACGAAACAATCCATCCAACGCCAACAAAGTTGCTAACAATGCAGCGACCCACAAGACGCCCGGCGCAAGTTCGCGCAGCAGGCTGGGTTCGGATCCAACACCTAAGGGGAAAAGTGTAACTACGATAACAAAAAACAGAATTGGATTTATCAACTCGCCTGGCCGGCGGAACGCAAGCGTTAAATCACGTTTCAGCATATAAGCGAACGCACCTGACAAACTCGATTGATTCATTTGTTCAAATGCAAGGTTTGTACGCTTGTATTGTCGAGCTTAACCGGTTGATGACTGGTGATTATTAAACTACCGCCACTGCTTACATGATCGCGGAACACCTGTTCCAGTTCGCTGACTCCTTGCTTATCGATTGCAGTCAGCGGTTCGTCTAATATCCACAAACTCGCGTTGCTTATCAGCAAACGTGCTAAGGCGACGCGGCGGCGTTGTCCAGCCGACATGTAGCGACAATAGGCATGTTCGTATCCGTTTAATCCCACCTGGTCCAATGCACACTGCGCTGACATATTATTCGATGCACCAAGAACGCGGATCATATCCAGATTCTCCACAGCGGTTAGATCATCCTTGATGCCATGAATATGCCCCACATAGGTCAGTTGTGACTGGTACTCGGTGCGGCAATCGCGAATGTCCTGATCACACCACTTGATAACACCGGATTCGGGCATGCTGAGTCCGCAGAGCAGACGCAACAAACTGGTTTTCCCGGAACCGTTTGTGCCTTCCACTTGCAACGCGTTACCGGCCTCGAGCACGAAATTGAGTCTGGCGAACAATTGTTGATCACCCCGCACACATTCAAGGTCGACCACTTCAAGACTGTGGTTTTTATTCATTAACTTTTGGTTAGTTTTTTAAGTGCGCATAACTGGGCAGTGTCTGCAAAGTGGCGCAAAAAATGTGTTCCTACAATAACTTAAATTGATTCAAATCAAGTTCTACGCTAACCATCTGATTAGCTTTAGGGTGGTAACAAAAGGTAGAATAACAGCAGTCTGACCGGGAATTTTCCTGCTTTCAAACCATCATAATCCATTGTGGGCAAATCGCAAGTGACACAAGATACATTGAGCGCGTCGGGTGCATCGTCGTGGTTATGGTTTCATCGTCTGGGCTCGCCGCCGTACTTTTACCGTTTGGCGGGACGACTGATTCCCTGGGTCGGTTCGGTCACGATGATCTTACTCGTTGCCGGACTGTACGGCGGTTTGATCAAAGCGCCGCCGGATTACCAGCAGGGTGAGAGCTACCGCATCATCTTTATTCATGTGCCGTCTGCCTGGATGTCCATGTTCGTGTACATGGTACTCGCGCTGTGCGGCGCCATCGTGCTGATCTGGCGTATGAAGCTGGCCGAGGCCGTGGCCCGCGCCAGCGCACCCATTGGTGCCTCCTTTACTGCCTTAGCCCTGCTGACGGGTTCGCTGTGGGGTAAACCCATGTGGGGCACCTACTGGGTATGGGATGCGCGCCTGACCTCGGAATTGATTCTTTTGTTCCTGTACCTGGGCTATATCGCCCTGGTCTCCGCCATCCCGGATCGCAGACAAGGCGCACGGGCCGGTGCGGTACTGGCCATTGTCGGTGTGGTCAACATACCGATTATTCATTATTCCGTAGAGTGGTGGCAGACCCTGCACCAGGGCGCAACGATTACCAAGCTGGACAAACCCTCTATTCACTTAAGCATGCTGATTCCATTGCTCATCATGGCGCTGGCGTTTCAATTCTATTACCTGTGGGTCCTGTTGCTACGCGTGCGCAACGAGATACTGGAACAGGAGAAACGTTCTAACTGGGTCAAGCAACTGATTACCCATCCCAACAACTAAGATAAAAGCGGCAATACATACACCGTATAAGAACCCTGCTCTATATAAAACCATGCTCTATATAAAATCCATGCACTATAAATACCCGCTATAAAAAACAATGATCGAATTTCTTCAAATGGGCGGTTACGCCTTCTATGTGTGGATGTCCTACGCACTGGCCGCACTGATGTTGATCCTGAACATCGCGATTCCCAAATGGCAACATAAGCACCTGATTGCCCGCTTGAGCGCTGCTGTCAAACGGCAAGGTTTAAAACCATGACCCCACGACGCAAACAACGTCTGATACTGGTGTCCCTGCTGATAGCCGGTATCGGTATTGCCGTCACCCTCACCCTGTTGGCGTTGAACGAGAACATCAACCTGTTCTTCAGTCCGACCCAGGTGGCCGAAGGCGAAGCCCCCGCTAACACCACCTTTCGCCTCGGTGGCATGGTGGTCGACGGCAGTGTAGCGCGCCCGGGCGACGGTTTGACCGTGCAATTCGAATTGACCGATACCGCCAACGCGGTGGCGGTTAAATACACCGGCATCCTGCCGGACCTGTTTCGCGAAGGCCAGGGCATCGTTGCCCAGGGCAAACTGGTCGACGAGGGCGTGTTCATGGCCGAAGAAGTGCTGGCCAAACACGACGAGAACTACATGCCACCGGAAGTCGACGAAGCCATTGCCAAGGCGATGCAGAACAAAGTGGCACAGGACGCGGCGCAATGATTCCGGAGATCGGTAACTTCGCCCTGTGTCTGGCACTGGCCATGGCGCTGGTGCAGGCCACCGTGCCCTTGATCGGTGCACTGCGTGGCATCCCGTCCTGGATGGCGGTCGCACGCCCCTCCGCTCAGGCACAACTGCTATTCGTTGCCATCGCCTATGCCTGTCTGACCTATGCCTTCCTGACCCACGACTTCTCCGTTGCCTATGTCGCGCACAACTCCAATACCGCCTTGCCTACCCTATACCTCATCTCCGGTGTATGGGGCGCCCACGAAGGCTCATTGTTACTGTGGGCCTTGATCCTGGCCGTATGGACCGGTGCCGTGGCGGTATTCAGCCGCAGCATTCCCCTCGCCATGATTGCCCGAGTCATTGCCGTCATGGGCATGGTGAGCATCGGCTTTTTACTGTTCATGTTACTCACCTCCAACCCGTTCGAACGTCTTATCCCGGTACCCCCCGAAGGACGCGATCTTAATCCGTTGTTACAAGACCCGGGACTCGCCATCCACCCGCCCATGTTGTACATGGGTTATGTCGGTTTCTCCGTCGCCTTCGCCTTTGCCGTCGCCGCATTGATACAAGGTAGATTGGACGCCGCCTGGGCGCGCTGGTCACGACCCTGGACGACCGTTGCCTGGTTGTTCCTGACCATCGGCATCGCCCTCGGCAGTTGGTGGGCGTACTACGAACTCGGCTGGGGCGGCTGGTGGTTCTGGGATCCGGTCGAGAACGCCTCGTTCATGCCGTGGCTGGTCGGCACTGCCTTGATCCATTCCCTGGCCGCCAGCGAACAACGCAATGTGTTCAAAGCCTGGACCGTGTTACTGGCCGTATTTGCCTTCTCCCTATCCCTGCTCGGTACCTTCCTGGTACGCTCCGGTGTACTCACCTCCGTGCATGCTTTTGCCACCGACCCGACGCGCGGTGTGTTTATCCTGATATTCCTCGCCATCGTCGTCGGCGGATCGTTAATACTGTATGCCTGGCGTGCACCGCAAATACGCAGTTTCGGCACCTTCGACTGGGTATCGCGTGAATCCGCTTTGCTGTTAAACAATGTCTTGTTAGTCGTCACCGCCGCCACCATCTTACTGGGCACGCTGTATCCACTGGTATTGGATGCGCTCGGTGCGGGCAAAATCTCCGTTGGCCCGCCATACTTTAACAACGTGTTTATTCCCTTGATGGCACCGCTGGCGGTATTGGTCGGTATCGGTTCGATGTTGCGCTGGAAACGCGACCAGATAAGACGCCTCAACCGCATCCTGCTCATCGCATTAGCGATCAGTCTCATTGTCGGCATCGCCACACCGTTTCTGATGCACGGCGATTACAGTGTCGCCGCGGCCCTGGGCACCAGCCTCGGCGTGTGGAGCATGGTAACGGCGCTGATGGGGCTGTACAAACGCATCGCCGGACAACGCAGGTTGAGTCTTGCCAACCTCGCCGCCACACCGCGATCGTTTTACGGCATGACCTTCGCCCACTTCGGTGTCGGCGTATTCATCATCGGTGTCACCCTGACCAGTATCTACAATGTCGAAGAAGACGTGCGTCTGGCACCCGGCGACAGTTACACCATCGGACCGGTGACTTACGCGTTCGACGGCGTGCGTTCCATCCAAGGCCCTAATTACAACGCAGTACGCGGTCATATCACGGTCACCGAAGGCCATAACACCTTCTTGTTGCAACCGGAGAAACGCATCTACACCGTACAGCAAAACCCCATGACCGAAGCCGGTATCGACCCGGGCCTCACCCGCGATGTCTACGTCTCGCTCGGCGAGGCACTGGACAGTGACGGCGCCTGGAGCGTGCGCCTGTATTACAAGCCGTTTGTGCGCTGGATCTGGTTAGGCGGTATCTTCATGGCCTTGGGCGGAGTACTGGCCGCATCGGACCGGCGTTATCGCATGAGCGCCGAACAATTCGATAAACAACCGCTCGCCACCACCACAACCGCTTAATCCATGCGTTATTTAATTCCATTGGCGGTATTCGTGGTGATCGCAGGCTTCCTCTGGGCGGGTCTGAAACTCAACCCGCGCGAAGTACCTTCGCCTTTCGTCGGCAAACCGGCCCCGGCCTTTACCCTGCCACGTTTGGATAATACGCAACAGACCATCAGCACGGCCGATATGCAAGGCCGGGTGTGGGTCTTGAACGTATGGGCGTCATGGTGTGGACCTTGTTACGCCGAACACCCGTTCATCAACCGACTGGCTGAGGTCGGGGTGACTATTGTCGGCCTGAATCACAAAGACAAAGCAGTCGATGCCAAACGCTTTTTGGCCGAGCAGGGAAACCCCTACAGAGTCATTGGTGTTGATGCGGACGGCAGTGCCGGTATCGAATGGGGTGTGTACGGCGTGCCGGAGACCTTTGTCATCGACAAGGCCGGTATCGTGCGTTACAAACATATCGGCCCGGTGACGGAAAAAGACCTGGTCGAGACCATCAAACCCTTGCTCGACACCTTAGCGCAAGAACCGGACAAGCAAGTCAGCGTTTTTTATTTACCTATCGGTAAAAACGCATGAAACGTCAGTGCCTTATCCTGATTGCGCTCACATCATGGCTGCTGGTGCCGGTTAACGGTATCGCCGAAGTCGAATTGTTAGAGTTCGATTCGCCGCAACACGAACAACGCTATAAAAAGCTGATTGCTGAATTGCGTTGTCTGGTGTGTCAAAACCAGAACCTGGCCGACTCCAATGCCGAGCTTGCGCAGGACTTGCGCAGTATCACTTACAACATGATCCACGATGGCTCTGAGGACGACGAGATTGTCGACTTCATGGTCGCCCGTTACGGCGATTTCGTGTTGTATCGACCTCCGTTCAAAACAACCACGTTACTACTGTGGATCGGACCGTTTATCATTCTGTTGATCGGTGTGCTGTCAGCCGTTTTCGTGATAAGACGGCGTAAACGCCAGACCGCACCCGCCGTAGACAGCACACAGCTCAAGCAGGCTCAGGATCTGTTACGCGACTAACCGATAGCCATTATCCGATAGCCACTATCCATTCGTTACCGGCGTTCCTTTTATCTATCTCAATTCGATACCCATTTCCATACCCGTATCCATACTCAATTCCATACCCGTTTCCACTTAATACACTATTAGATGTTTGTTTTCTTTATATCCGCCGTCATTCTGGTCGTACTCGCCCTGGTGTTTGTATTGCCTGCCCTGTTGCGTACACCGACTGCCTCCCAAGCCATCCAGGATGAGCAAAATATCGCCATTGCCCGCGAACGCCTGGCGTTACTGAACTCGGACCTTGAAAACAACACGGTGACACGCGCGGAATACGATCAAGCCAAACACGAACTCGAACAAACGCTGGCTTCCGATTTAAGTCTTGCGCAGAGCGCATCATCCGCATCCCGGCAAAACCCGCTGTGGACGGTGGTCATCGCGTTGTGCGTGCCGGTGCTTGCAACCGGTCTTTATCTGGCCGTGGGCGCGCCCGCAACGATAACCGGTCCATTGCCCCAACAACAAGCCCATGCTACACCATCGACCCCATCACCGTCATCATCCACTCAAGCCGACCCATCGCAACAACAGGTCGCCTCGGTAGAGGCCATGGTGGGCAATCTGGCTCAACGCCTGGAACAAAACCCCGATGACGCCGAAGGCTGGATGATGCTGGCCCGCTCCTACACCGTCATGGGCCGTCATGACGATGCGATTAGCGCCTATAAAACACTGCACGAGTTAGTGGGCGATGAACCCGGTGTATTGGCGCAATACGCCGGTGCCTTGATTATTGCGAACCGTGGCCAAGCGAATCCACAGGCGCAGGATTTTTTACAACGCGCACTCGCTTCCAATCCCAACGAAGCCCGGGCGCTGTGGTTATCCGGCATGGTGGCGCAACAACAAGGCAACGCCGATGACGCCTTGCGCTTATGGCGGCATCTGGAGGGTATTTTAGAACCGGGTTCCGAACCGCTGAATAACTTACGACAAATGATTGCCCAGGTGGAACAGGAAACAGCGGGCGCGACTGCAACCACACCAGTACAGTCTCAACCCGCCACTCCAGCGCAGACCCCATCGGATACGCAAGCCCAGACTCCAGCACAGACACCAACATCGATTTCAGGGGCGATGCAGGGGGCGGATACAACATCCACGGCCTCATCCGCTGTGGCCTCATCCGCCGCCTCCATAACGGTCAAGGTTGTACTGAGCGAGGCGCTCAGCGAACAGGCAGCACCCGATGACATCGTATTTATCTTCGCCCGCGCGACGCAAGGACCGCCCATGCCGCTCGCCGTGGTGCGCAAGCAGGTCAAAGACCTGCCCGTTCAAGTCACCCTGGATGACAGCATGGCCATGATGCCCCAGATGCGTCTATCGCAATTCGAACAGGTCAATGTCGGTGCACGCATCTCCAAAACCGGCAATGCCTTGCCCCAATCCGGTGACTTGCAAGGTCTCATCGGCCCCGTCACCGTCGCCGCCAACCACACCATTCATGTGACCATAGACGAAATCGTTCCCTAGCGACGCTGTTACCAAGTTGAAAAGCGCTTACCCCAGAACAGCAGATAATTGTTCCCGATCAATCACATCAAGCATGCCGTGGTCTGTGGTAATCCAACCGCAGTTTTTGAATTTACTGATCACACGGCTCAAGGTTTCGGGCTTTATGCCCAGTAGTTCGGCCAAATCACGACGCCGGTGCGTTATGCCACTCATGACGCAGGGTAACGCCCCTCCATTGCCTTGTTGCAGAATGTAAGAGGCAACACGTTGCTCCGCATTGTAGGTTTTTAAACTGGCCACGTAAGACAGCATTGAGCTTAACTGCCGGCTGATATTGGTCATGACTCTCGCAGTGAGCTTCGGGTGTTGTTGCAGATACTTTTTAAAAGGCGCAGCCTCAATCTCAAGAAGGCATGTTTCCTGGCCCGTTACCAGGGTAACGGGGCAACCCATCTCACAAAATATAAATGCCTCACCTATGGTTTCTCCTTTACGGACACATCCCAGGATTGTCGATTGGTTTGGTTGCAACGAGCGCTTCACAATGATGGACCCGGCGGCGACGTAGTAAACGGCCTGGCAGGCCTCATCCTGCCAACTCAATACGTGATCTTTCGAAAATTGCCTAAAGTGCGAGTGGCGCAATATCGATGCGAACTCATTGTCCGAAATACCCCGGAATAATTCACATGCCCTGATCGACTCGCTGTATTGACGCAAGAATTGGTCGTTTCTCATATTGTTTGCTTGCTGGGCCACGTTGTTTACATGGACCAGATGCTATGCCGTCTCATTTGCATGACTCTTGATCCATATCAAGTTTAGATTTGACCAGCATCAATAAAGGCTTGTCCGGATTTATGAGAGGGCAAACACGAAAACGTCGTATAAACAAGAACTATCCGTCATATTGGTCGGGTGAGTTGACAGGCGGATAAAGCCAAGGGAAACAAACCATGAAAAACATTCTACTGGCTCCAACAATAATCCTTGTCACGTCCCTCGCGAATCAAGCCCGCGCCGCTAAAAAGGCCTACAAATGATGATTGAACAAGAATTTGCCTGTGCCGAGTGATGGCAAAATTTCTCTAATAAACTGAGCAAATAAAGCTCCAGGCCGAATTCATCTTGTAAGTATTATCACTGCGCCGTTTGTGCATTATGCAAACGGTGCAGCGTCTTGCACGCCCGCTTGGTATCATAGCCGGACTCAATATGTTTAGACCCAATCCAGGTACGCGAGATTTGGCTGGCCAGTGTCCGGAATTCTATTCAATAAAAACTTAACTTTCGAATACGGTAAAGCTGAGCAGGTCGCGCCAATGATTCGGCGTGTGGTGGCCCGCAACCCAAGCCCCTTCACTTTTCACGGCACCGGCACTTATATCATAGGCGAAAGTGAAGTATGCATTATCGATCCCGGTCCGTACTTGCCACAACATGTCGATGCCGTTCTCGATAGCGTACGCGGTAAAACCATTTCACATATCCTGGTGACGCATACTCATCGCGATCACTCGCCCGCCGCTCAATTGATACAACAAACCTGCGATGCAAGAACTTACGGCTTTGGGCCGCATGCGGATGGTAATTCCGCTATTCGCGGCAAAGTCGAAGAAGGCGCAGACCGGGATTTCATGCCAGACGTTAGATTAAGCGATGGCGATATTATTGAAGGAAACGGCTGGTCATTTGAGTGTGTGCATACACCGGGGCACACATCCAACCACATGTGTTTTCAATTACGCGAGCAAAAAGCTTTGTTTTGTGGCGATCATGTCATGGGCTGGTCAACTTCGATTATCTCGCCGCCTGACGGTAACATGACGGATTATCTCGCCAGTCTGGAAAAATTGTTAGAACGAGACGATAACATCTACTGGCCTACCCACGGCGCCGCTATTGAAAATCCAAAACCTTTTGTGCGCGCTTACATCGCGCATCGCAGGCAACGTGAGCAAGAAATTATTCGATGCCTGAAAAAAGATATCGGGCTAGTTCAGGAGATGGTTCCAATGATATATCACCATTTACCGAATTCCATGTATCCCGCTGCAGCACGGTCCGTCCTGGCCACGTTGTTGCATTTACATAAACATGGCGATGTTGATTGTGAAGCGGACCCTGATTTGGATACACGTTATACGCTCGTTAAAAAATAACGCGTCTGTTTAGTTGAGAATTTAAACGGATGTCACTCCGTACTTAATTCGCGGCGCATTATGCTGGTATGTAAACACCGGATAACGTTTTATCCGGTTTTCAGCTTCAATCAGATCAATCACATGACGCAACATAAACTCCGTCACATCGGCAAGTGGCAACCGTAGCGCCTCATGCAATTCAAGCCACTGCAAATCCACTAACTCGCCATCGCCACCTAATGGTCCAAGGTCTTCTGATGTTTCATGAAGAAAAAAACGCGCATGAAAACGCATCGGCAGAAAAGCCGGTGTGATCGCGCGGCCAACATAATTCAGCGTAGACAAACTGGGCGCCCTTTCGTATTGACGATACGCTTTCCAGACAGGGTGTTTCAGATCGCCGATATCACCTGACTCACCGACTACCAACCCGGTTTCTTCAAAAGTCTCACGCACCGCGGCAAGGGCCAATCGGCGCGCGTGACTAAATCGGCCGGACACAGACATGTACGGAATAATCGAATCGTTCAGTTCAGAGATACTGTTTACCCTGCCATCATCGCGATCGACCGCACCACCCGGAAACACGTATACATCTGGCATAAAGCGACTTTTCTTCGAACGCCGGCCCATTAACACTTCACGCCGGAGCGGACTTCCGCGAAGCAAGATCATTACCGCGGCATCGCGTGGCCGCACGGGGGAATTTTTTTCAGTTTCCATTCACACGATTTCGTCTGAGCAAACGTGGGATAATCAGTCCGGTTCATGTCTAACGAATAAGAGAGTGTAAGCACAATGCAATTGAAAGATAAAGTAGCCATAGTAACAGGCGCAGCGCGAGGCATCGGACTCGGCATCGTAAAGCGATTCTCAAGCGAAGGTGCGCGGGTTATTGCCGTCGATATCGAAAAAGAATCGGGCAGTTCGGCTATAAAAGATATTGAAAATACGAGTTTTGTTCATTGCGATGTAGGCGATGCGGCTCAAATTCGATCGCTTGTGCAATCGGCGCTGAATACGCACGGACATATCGATATTTGCGTTAACAATGCTGCAATTTTACGCACCGGTGACGTGCTCGACATCAGCGAACAAGACTATGAAGCGGTGTTACGGGTCAATCTCAAAGGGCCTTTTCTACTGAGCCAGGCCGTAGCGCGGCACATGGTCGAACAACAATCCGGCAGCATAGTTAACATGTCATCGGTCAACGGCACGATGACTATTCCAAACATCCTGCCTTACAACGTTTCTAAAGGCGGTATAGATCAACTGACGCGCGTGATGGCAGTCGCGCTTGCGGACAAAGGTGTGCGGGTTAACTCTATCGGTCCCGGCAGCATTCTGACGGAAATGCTGGAAAAAGTGATGGTAGACGATACCGCGCGGCGCAAAATATTGTCACGCACGCCCATGTTACGCTGCGGGACCGTGGACGAAGTCGCCAGCGTTGCGGTATTTCTCGCCTCAGACGATTCCTCTTATATCACCGGTCAATGCATCTACTGCGACGGTGGGCGCATGGCATTGAATTACACTGTTGATGTTCCCGAGAAAATTTAATCAATTCCGCTTTAGTCCAACAACAATTGGAGTATCGGAACAATACTGAATGAACCGCTGCCGCCTCCCGGTGGCGGGCCTCCAGTAGTTGTGGGTGTTTTAATTCGATAAATATCGCCATTCAAATCGGCAAGATAAATATTCCCGTTTTTGTCTTCGCCAAAGGTACTGATATTCACGACCGAGTCCAGCCATTGCGTCGAAGACCAGTTTCCCGGCGAACCTTCGGTCGCAATCCAGATACGGCCTGTGCAAAAATCGCCGTAAACGTACTTACCAAAAAATGGCGCATAACCGCCCCGGTACCGGTAGCCGCCGGTAACGGAACAACCGAGGCTGTGGTTATAACCTAAAATCGGATTGGTCAGCGGACCGCTGCAAGTGGAACCACCTGGGAAGCTTTGATTACCCTCTTTGCAATCCCAGCCAAAATTCAGACCTGCCACACCTGAAGATTGAAAAGAAATTTCCTCAACAGCGCTCTGACCCACGTCACCGATAAACATATCTCCCGTTGACCTATCGAAACTCCAACGCCATGGGTTGCGCAAACCCAACGACCAGATTTCATCGCAGTCACCATCCGCGCCGTCCGTGAAGGGGTTGCCCGGAGGAATACCGTAAGTCCCGTTCAATCCACAATCGTTAAACGAACCCGCGGGCGCATTCACATCGATACGCAACATCTTGCCCAATAACTCACTCTTGTCCTGAGCGCGATTGTTGGGATCACCGCCTCCGCCACCGTCACCCATTCCAATATACAGATACCCATCCGCTCCGAAGTGAATATCGCCACCGTTATGGTTACCCGCGTCTTGCTCTATCTCAAGAACCGTTAAAGCGGAGCCTGCATTGGCGACATTCGCATCGCCCGCCGAGACGGAATAGCGAGCGATGACCGTGCGGTCTTTCGGATCGCCAACTGGGTCAGTTGGATCACCCAAATCCCGTGTGTAGTTAACATAGAAAAAACCGTTCGATGCATAGTTCGGATCAAATGCGAGGCCCAGCAAGCCCTGTTCACCGGCACGGTCATCAACCAGGCTGCTGATATTTAAAAAAGTTTGCGCCAGCAAACCACCGGTTTGGGTGTTCAGTATCTTAATTTCACCGCGACGAAGAACGATGAACAATCGATTCGTGCCGTCGCCCGCCTCGCGTATCGCGACAACTCCGTTACCGGCGTTAGTGACTTGCTCCAGACTCAAACCGGTGGGAATTTGCGCCAGCGCAACAGACGAACTTAACCCGAACAGAAATGTAATCGGAAATAAATAGTGAGACAAAAATCGACACTGTTTTCCGACAGTCATCGTTCTCACTATTCCTGGTGTAACGACTCGCTTTGTTTATGAACCGTATCAACCAGCACGGCAACGTTCTCGGGATCGATGCCTGGGTGAATTCCATGTCCCAGATTAAACACATGCCCTGAACCTGCCCCATAGCTTTGCAAAATAGTATTCACTTCTTCTTGTACACGCTCACCTGACGCATACAGGATATTGGGATCCATGTTGCCTTGCAACGCTACTCGGTCGCCCACTCTTTGTCGTGCGGCACCAATATCTGTAGTCCAATCAATGCCAAGCGCAGTACAACCTGTATCTGCCATGCGTTCCAGCCATTGGCCACCGCCCTTGGTGAACAGGATTGACGGTACAGCCTGGCCGTTCGCATCCGGCTTCAGCCCGTCGACTATTTGCTGCATGTATTGCAGTGAAAACAGTTGGTAGTCTCGTGGCGACAATACGCCACCCCAGGTATCGAAAATCATAACCGCGCTGGCACCGACGCGAATTTGCGCATTTAAGTAATCGATAACACTGCGTGCTAATATGTCCAGTAACCGATGCGCGCTCTTAGGGTCGTCGAAAACGAGTTTTTTTATTTTTGCAAAATCTTTACTGCCACCACCTTCCACCATATACGTCGCCACCGTCCACGGGCTACCGGAAAACCCTATCAACGGCACCTTGCCATCTAGCTCTTTTACTACTAAACGAATGGTGTCTGTAACATAACGTAATTCGGTTTCCGGGTCCGGCACCGTTAATTTTTCAATATCGTTTTTTGATTGCACCGGGTGTTGGAAACGCGGCCCCTGCTTTTCAATGATAGAAAGGCCTAAACCCATCGCATCAGGAATAGTCAGAATATCGGAAAATACAATCGCCGCATCGAGTGGAAACCGGGCCAGCGGTTGCAGGGTCACTTCGCAGGCCAGTTCAGGCGTTTTGCAAAGGGTCAAAAAATCACCGGCCTTTTCACGGGTCGCGCGATATTCCGGCAAATAACGGCCCGCCTGTCGCATGATCCAGACCGGCGTTCTATCCACCGGCTGCCGTCTCAGCGCACGTAAGAACCGGTCATTTTGAAAACTCATACTCATTTACTCAATGATATGCAGACTCACTAAACACCCAGAAAATCAACAATAGCTTGTGCCGCTTCCCGACCTTCAAAAACGGCGGTGACAACGAGATCGGAACCGCGCACCATATCACCACCGGCAAAGATCTTCGCGTTCCCGGTTTGAAACGGCAATCTGCCATTTTCAGCAACGGTTACCTTTTGCGCGGCGTCGACACCGACACCGGCTTGCGTGAACCATTTTGCGGGACTCGGACGAAAACCAAACGCGATAATGACCTGGTCGGCGGGAATCATTTCTTCCGTTCCCGGCACGGCTTCCGGTCGGCGTCGACCACGCTCATCCGGCGCGCCCAATTGCGTTGTCACTACTTTAACACCTTCGACCTGGGCCGCGCCCGCAATCTCAATAGGCTGCCGGTTCCATAAAAAATTAACGCCTTCTTCCTTGGCGTTCCAGACCTCGCGTCGCGACCCCGGCATGTTTTGCTCGTCACGCCGGTATACGCAGGTGACGCTTTTTGCCCCCTGGCGCACGGCGGTACGCACGCAATCCATCGCGGTATCGCCACCACCCAATACAACGACAGAACGTGCACGCATATCGATAAATTCCTTTGGATGCTTCTCCCAGTTCATTAACCGGTTCACATTTGAAATGAGATAGGGTAATGCCTCATGCACGCCATCCAGGCTTTCGCCGCGGAAACCGCCGTGCATATAGGTATAAGCGCCCATACCGAGAAACACGGCGTCGTACTGTTCGAGTATTTCCGCGAACGCAATGTCGTCACCCACGCTGGTGTTTAAAACAAACTCTACGCCGGCTTCTTCGAGTAGTTCGCGACGTTTAAACACTATTTCCTTTTCCAGCTTAAACGGTGGAATACCGAATGTGAGCAAGCCACCAATTTCCGGATAGCGATCATAAACAATGGCTTTAATCCCGTTACGCGACAACACATCGGCACAGGCCAGACCGGCCGGGCCTGCCCCGATAACTGCGACACGTTTGTCCGTTTGTTGGACGTAAGATAAGTCTGGCTTCCACCCCTGTTTTAACGCTTCGTCGGTGATGTATTTCTCAATCGAACCGATGGTCACCGCACCAAACCCGTCATTGAGCGTGCAAGCACCCTCGCACAATCGATCCTGCGGACAGATGCGGCCGCATATTTCCGGCAATGAATTGGTTTGATGAGATAACTCTGCAGCCTCGAACAAACGGCCTTCATTAACCAGTTTTAACCAGTTCGGTATGAAATTATGAACCGGACATTTCCATTCGCAGTAGGGGTTGCCGCATTCAATACAACGCCCTGCCTGAGCAGCCGCGGCATCCGTTGGATAGTGTTCGTAGATTTCGCGAAATTCGTGCACACGCATACGCGCCGGGATTTTTTCCGGATCCTGTCTTGGCAGATCGACAAACTGAAAATGAGTACTCATTTACACAAACGGGCTTGAATACGTGTAAGTGCTACGCGGCCTGCAACAACGCGCCGAGCAGCGACTCGAGATCCGATGCTTTGGGTTTGACCAGCCAAAAACGACCCACCAAATCGAGAAAATCTTCGCGCACCGTTTTCCCCCATTGACTGCCGGTTTCTTCAATAAATTCATCGACCAGGTGACGCAAAAAGTTCAAATGCGCTTCCATATTTTCCGGTGTTACACGATGAATATCGATCAGTTCATGGTTGTAACAATCGACAAAGCTACGATCCAGGTCCAGCACGAACGCCAGCCCTCCGGTCATGCCCGCGCCGAAGTTTATGCCCGTAGAACCCAACACCGCGATTACACCACCCGTCATGTATTCGCAGCCATGATCGCCACAGCCTTCGACAATTGCGTGGGCGCCTGAATTGCGCACGGCGAAGCGTTCGCCTGCACGCCCCGCGGCAAATAATTTTCCACCCGTCGCGCCGTACAAGCAGGTATTGCCAATAATTGTCGAGTCCTGGCTTTTAATTTCACACTCAGCCGGTGGATAGATTACCAACTTACCACCCGCCATACCCTTGCCGACGTAGTCATTGGCGTCGCCTTCGAGAACCATATTCAATCCACCGGCATTCCAGACACCAAAACTCTGTCCGGCAGTTCCTGATAAACGCACGGTGACGGGGTTTTGTTCCATACCAGTATCACCATGACGACGCGCGATCTCACCCGATAGTCGCGCGCCGATTGAACGATTGACGTTTTTAATCGCGAAGGAAAATTCACCACCGGAACCACTTTCTATAGCCGGCAACATTTCCTGCACCATGCGTTCGGCAAGCAGTCCTTTGTCATTCGGCTTGTTTGAACCCGCCACGCAATATTGCGGGCTATCCTGCGCAATACCGTTTTTCGATAATAACGGCGCGAGATCCAGTTGCCGTTGTTTACCGGTTTGGCCTTGTGTTATTTCCATTAACTCCGTTCGCCCAATCAAATCTTCCAGACGCTCGAAACCCAATTGCGCAAGATACTCGCGAACCTCTGTCGCAACGAAAGTAAAATAGTTAATGACACGTTGGGCAGTGCCGATAAAATGCCGTTTGCGTAACGTGGCGTGTTGCGTAGCGACACCAGTCGCACAATTGTTAAGATGGCAGATACGCAAATATTTGCAACCGAGCGCAACCATGGGCATCGTGCCAAAGCCGAAGCTTTCCGCGCCAAGTATCGCACCCTTGATGACATCCGCTCCGGTTTTAAAACCACCATCGACTTGCACTCGAACCTTGCCGCGCAGGTTATTGGCGCACAGCGCCTGCCGGGTTTCTGCCAGCCCCAGTTCCCACGGAATACCCGCGTTTTTAACCGAGGTTAATGGACTTGCACCCGTTCCGCCATCGTAACCGGCAATGGTAATCAAATCTGCGTACGCTTTCGCAACACCGGCGGCAATGGTGCCGACACCCGCTTCGGCAACCAACTTGACAGAAACGAGGGCGCGCGGGTTGGCCTGTTTAAGGTCGAAGATAAGTTGCGCCAGATCTTCGATGGAATAAATATCATGATGCGGCGGTGGCGAAATCAACGCGACACCGGGTTTTGAATAACGTAAGTTCGCAATTAGATCGTTGACCTTGTGACCGGGCAGCTGTCCGCCTTCACCCGGTTTCGCACCTTGTGCGATTTTTACTTGCAACACTTCCGCATTGATCAAATAAGAAGGCGTGACACCAAAACGGCCTGATGCCACCTGCTTTATTTTCGATGTTTTATCGGTGCCATACCGTTTGGGATCTTCACCACCTTCACCGGAATTGGAACGGCCGCCAATGGTATTCATCGCCTGGGCGAGTGCTTCGTGCGCTTCGGGCGACAATGCCCCGAGAGACATGCCGGCGGAGTCGAACCGCGGCAAAATGTTCTCGATGGGTTCAACGCGCTCAATCGGAATCGGGTCTCGATCCGACTTTAACTGCAACAGATCACGCATCACCGTTACCGGGCGCGTATGGACTAATTCAGAAAATTCCTTGTATTTTTCATAGTCGCCGCTCTCAACCGCTTCATGAATTGTGCGAATAACATCGGGGTTATATGCATGGTACTCGCCACCATGAATGTATTTCAGCAAACCGCCCTGAGCGATTTTTTTGCGCGCATTCCAGGCATCCGCGGCCAGCAGACGCTGGTCGGATTCGATATCTTCAAAGCGCGTACCTTGTATCCGGCTGACAGTGCCGGTGAAACAAAAATCCACTACCTCATTGTGCAATCCGACGGCTTCGAACAATTGCGCACCACGGTAACTCGCAATAGTCGAGATACCCATCTTGGAAATAATTTTGTACAAACCCTTGCCGATCCCTTGACGATAGGAGCGCAACACCAAACCCGCATCCGTGTTCCTGATCTCACCCGCACGAATCATGTCGTAAATAATTTCATAGGCGAGATACGGGTTTATTGCGGTCGCACCATAACCCAGCAACACTGCAAAATGATGCGGGTCTCTTGCAGTGGCGGTTTCGACAACAAGATTCGCATCGCAACGTAAACCTTGTGCGATTAGACGATGATGCACCGCTCCCGTCGCCAGCAATGCATGCACGGGCAATTGATCTTTTGCAACGCTACGGTCGCTCAGAACCAAAATTGTCTTGCCGGCACGAATGGCCGTAACAGCCTGATTACAAATCCTGTCCAGCGCGTTTTTTTGCTGACTGCTATCCGGGTAACACAAATCAATCGTGGCACTGGCATAACGCGCGTCATCCGTGGCCAGCAACCGGCGTAACTTGTCATTCGACAACACCGGCGAATCCACGACTACACGGGCGGCATGCTCCTCGGTTTCTTCAAAAATATTTTGCTCACGTCCGAAACAAGTTTCCAACGCCATGACGATACGTTCACGTAATGGATCGATCGGCGGATTGGTAACCTGGGCAAATTGTTGCCGGAAATAGTCATACAAAGAGCGGGGCCGCGCTGACAATACGGGTTGCGGTGTATCGTCACCCATGGAACCCACCGCTTCCTGCCCAGCCTCGGCCAATACGCGGATAACCTGGTCACGTTCTTCGAAAGTGACGTTGAATAATTTTTGATACACCAATAGCGACGACGGATTCAGCGGAGCGATTCTTTCATTGTCTTCATTTAGATTGGCATGCAGACGTATCTGATGTTTTTTTAACCATTGCTTGTAAGGCTTGCGAATCTGCAGTCGCTGCTCAATCTCTTCGGGTAACAACAACTCCCCGGTTTGCGTATCCGCCGCGATCATTTGTCCGGGCCGTAAGCGCCCTTTCTCAATCACGTCTTCCTGAGCGTAATCGTATACACCGATTTCTGATGCAACTGTGATATGGCGATCACGTGTCACCACATAACGCGCGGGACGCAGCCCGTTCCTATCCATCGCGCAGGCAGCGTAGCGGCCATCGGTCAGGACAATACCCGCCGGACCGTCCCAGGGTTCCATGTGCATGGAATGAAACCGATGAAACGCACGCAAGTCCTGATCCATGGTTTCAACGTTTTGCCATGCCGGCGGAATCAGAATTTGCATGGCGCGAAAAATATCCATGCCTCCCGCCACCAACACCTCCAACATGTTATCCAGGCTACAGGAATCGGAATCGTCATCCGAAAGGAATGGCCTGATGGCTTCCATATCCGCGAGAAAAGGCGATGCGAACTTGACACTGCGCGCTTCGGCCCAATGCCGGTTACCTTGAATCGTGTTTATCTCACCATTGTGAGCAAGAAATCGAAACGGCTGACATAAACGCCATTGCGGCCAGGTGTTGGTGGAAAAACGTTGATGAAAAACACATAAGGACGACTTAAAAGCGGCGTCGTTAAGTTCCAGAAAAAATACCGGCAGATTTTCCGGCATCATCAGACCTTTGTAGGAAATGACACGCCCGGACAGACTACAGACATAAAATGTGTCATCCCGGCCGACCAGGTTTTTCTCTGTGCGCCGACGGGCGATAAAAAGCCGCCGCTCAAACTGCCTCTCGCTCATATCGTCTGCGGCGTTGACAAACAATTGTTCGATACGAGGGCGCGATGCACGGGCCTCGTCACCCAACGCGGAAGCATCGGATGGTACTTCACGCCAACCAAGCACCTGCAATTCTTCGAGTCGCAATGCTGCTTCAAGTTCATCCCGGGCAATCTGCGCTTTCGCATCATCCGTAGACAGAAAAACCATCCCTACGGCGTAGTGCTTGTTAAGGGTGAAGCCATGGAAATCACCAAGCGCACGCATAAAATCATCGGGTTTATTCAGTAACAGACCGCAGCCGTCACCGGTTTTGCCGTCTGCCGCTATTGCGCCACGATGAGTCAAACGCCCGAGCGATTGTATCGCGGTATCAACCAACCAATGACTAGGCCGCCCATCCATCTGCGCGATCAGACCGAATCCGCAACTATCTTTTTCAAATTGCGGGCGATACAAACCGCCGCGTGAGGTGGAACTCTGGAACACTACAAAACCTTATGGTGGCGAGACGCGTCTCGTTAATCTATCGAGTTATCATTTTAATAACTCTCACCGTGTTGAACTGTCACGGCGCTTTCCTGACTCACATTGCGATGCGAGCGAACTGGTCAGTATACCAGTAGCAAGAGTGCTTTTAAATCAAGCAGTTGATCGGGAGGAGAGCAGTTGACCCGGGAGACGGGCCAACTGCTTGGAAAAACGAAGGCTTTGTACTAACTGTCTGTTTTAATCAACCGCGGACTCCAAAAAATGCGGCCCTTGTCCTTCGACTCATCGACCAAGGAAGTTCCTTTCCATTCCTTTTGTTGATCAAAATAACCTTCCTTCATGATTCGAAGTACAAACGCATCGGCGCGTTTTAAATTCACATTACTGATTTCGCGGCGAATATCCAATGGTGTATTACCGAGATAAATCCAGTCGGTGGTGTTGGCTTTGTGCGGACTTTTGACCTGGTACATAACGAACGCACCCAGCGGGTCCGATTGAACCGTAAATGGAATACTACGCGTCGTGGCGCAGCCCGACACGAGCAACGCTGCTAACGCCAGCGTTGTCATCAACGCTTTCTTGCTTGCTGATTTCTTCAAGTGTTTCATGTTCGGTTATTCTCCCTTGTCCATATCAATATCGACATTTTGCGGTGCATTCAACGCTGATTGCCGGTTCGAGTGCCGCAGTGTCACCCAAAAAGAGGTCGTTTTGTCTCTGTAACCGGCCTTGTGAACCAATATATTGACAAATTTTCGTTGTTCAGCGCTTTCACGCCACCAGATTTTTACAGGTGTTATGCCCAGCACACTGCTGTCGTCCATATTGATTACCTGCGCACCCGGTGGGTCGGTCTTGATGTACGCCGCGCCGTGATGGTAGGCACAGCCACTAAGCGTGAATAGCGCGACCGCCAGCAGCGCAACAGAACGAAAGCGTTTATTAAAAAACAAATGTCGTGTAGCGAGCGTTTCAGACATAGGAAATCCTCATGGTCGAATGTGTAGTAAACCGTTAAATAAAATTCGCCGGCTGGGTATGATGCGGGGAAACGGAACCTTGCGCATCATGAAAATGATCGCAAAGGATTCGATAAAAAACGAAAAACGAAATCTATCAAATGATTATATTGCGTGATTTTTCGTCACGGGCGAACTATACGATTAAGCGACCTGTGTTTTCAATAGCCAATTCTGAAAGCGTGTAATTAACTGATAACGTCCCAACCTGTGGTTAATGGCAGAAGTGTCGCAAAGTTTCGTTCAGCAACCCAGTTTCATAGTCCGCGACCAGTTCCGCTTGCCCTAAAGTGGGCAAAAGCACCAAACGGACATTGCCAGCGTCGACTTTTTTGTCGATGGACATCAGCTCTAAAAATTGCTCAGGCGAAATGCCAGTCGGCGGCACAACCGGCAAGCCTGCGCGTTGTAACAACGACATCACGCGATCCTTCTCCTGCCCGGATAACCAGTCCATTCGATGGGACAGATCTGCAGCCATCGCCATGCCCGCGGCGACCGCCTCGCCATGCAACCATTGGGTGTAATGCGTTGCTGCCTCAATGGCATGCCCAAAGGTATGACCCAGATTCAGTATTGCCCGAATACCGGTTTCACGTTCATCTTCAGCGACAACATCCGCTTTTATCTCACAGGAGCGCCTAATAGCATGTACCAATGCGTCTTTATCGCGCGTCAACAAACTATCAATATTCTGTTCAAGCCAGGCTAAAAACTCACGATCCCAGATAAAACCGTACTTGATGACTTCCGCCAGACCGGCCTTTAACTCACTCTCATTCAAGGTATCCAGGGTGTTCGTATCGGCAACAACACATTGCGGTTGGTAAAACACACCAATCATGTTTTTCCCTTTAGCATGATTAACGGCTGTCTTGCCCCCGACCGATGAATCAACTTGCGCAAGCAGCGTGGTGGGAATCTGAATATAGGGTACGCCGCGCTGATAACAGGCCGCTACGAATCCGGCGATATCACCGACCACCCCACCACCTAACGCAACGATTGTCGTCTTGCGATCACAACGCCGGTCAATCAAAAAATCAAAAATAGATTCAGCGGTCGCCATACGTTTGTATTGCTCACCGTCCGGTAAAATTTTTGTATGGACTTCGCAACCTTCCAAGGTCTTGCCGACCGAGTCGAGATAAAGCGGAGCAACGACTTCGTTTGTGACAATTAAGACTTTTTCGCCTGCAATATAAGGCTTTAACGTCCCAGGTTTATCAATAATTCCGCTTTCTATGAATATCGGGTAACTTCGCTCCCCCAACGAAACAACTATATCTGCCATTTATTTTTCAATTCGCGTGACAGTTCCCGTGCGACCGTGGCAGGTGCGTACTGGTCAGTGTCGATAACCAAATCGGCTTCCTGGCGATAGATCGGCTCACGTTCGTCCATTAGCGCAGCCAGGGTTTTGCGAGGATCATCGTTTTGCAGCAGGGGGCGATTTTTTACATTTCGTGTACGTTCCAACTGCAATTCCACGGAGGCATGCAAATAAACGATAAAACCGTTACTGCGCAGCGCCTTTCTGTTTTCTTCGCTAACCACCGCACCACCCCCGGTCGCCAGCACAATATCCTTGCGCTGAGTTAATTCCCTAAGAACGTCGGTCTCGCGCTTGCGAAATCCTTCTTCACCTTCAATATCAAAAATAGTAGTTATGGAAACACCGGTCCGATCTTCAATTTCCTGATCGGAATCGACGAACTCTTTGTGCAGTTGTTTTGCTAACGCTCGGCCTATAGTGGTCTTACCGACACCCATCGGCCCAATTAAAATGATGTTTGGTGGCATAAATACTGCCAATATTGGCTAAGAAATATACCGTGCACTTGGCGAGGCAACGGCGTATAACAAGAACAACTGATTCTAAAAGTTATATATTGCGCATCGAGTTCAATATAAAACTAAATCATCGAATAGTTTAGTTGACCGTCAAACCCGGATTCAATATCCGTGGTGTAAGAAATATAAGCAATTCACGCCGTTCGTCGTCGCGCGTCTTTTTACGAAACAAATTTCCCAGCAGAGGAATATCGCCTAATACAGGCACCTTGGTTACACTCGAAGTCTCTTCTTGTTGGTAAATACCACCAATGACAACTGTTTCTCCATTGTCGAGCAGTACTTCGGTAGTAATTTCCTTAGTATTTTTTAGATCGTTAGTAACAAAATCTTCCTGTTTTACCAGGACATCAAGCGTTACCCTATCGTCGGGAGTAATTCTCGGCGTGACAGTTAGCTCCAGCACCGCTTCTTCCGTAACTGCTTCGGCACTGACGTCGAAGGCAACCCGGTCGAGCACTACTTCCTGACCCTGCTTAATTGTCGCTTCCTGTTGATCCGCCGTCATAATTTTAGGGTTAGCAACTATCTTACCTTCTCCCTCAGCCTCCAACGCGGAAATCTCTAAACTGATAAGATGCTCAAGCCCAGCGCCGACTTTAAAAATGTTAAATGCATAAGACGCAACACGATCAGCGCCAATGTTTGGTGCCCGCAGATCAACCGCTAAACCGTCAGTATTAACCAGGAATTCATTATCATTACCAATTGGCTCCGTGCCTTCAAGTGTGCCTGATGAGATCACCGTTCCAATATCAGAATCAGAACTTAACGGCACTTGCGCATCCTCCACCAATTGTTGGAAGCTTAACCGCGCACCCAGATTACGACTGAATGTTTCGTTCGCTTCAACGATGCGGGTCTCGATAACAACTTGCCTGACAGGCCGATCAAGCTTGGCGATTAATTTCCTGATTTCGCGGATTTTCCCAGCAGTATCTTGAACCAGTAATGTGTTAGTTCTCTCATCCACGGTAACTTGGCCACGTGGCGAAAGCAATGAATTGCTCTCTGTTTCCAGGTTTTCAATGCTGACACTGCCGAACCGATCACTTGAAAAACCTGTTTCAACGGCCTTTATCGATTTAAGCAATGCGGCTATGTCCGCAGCAGGTGCATAATTGATTTGAATCAACTCCGATGTCAATGGTTCTAGTTCGGCCACCGATGCTTGCGCTTCAAGCGCCAATCTCTCTTTAGCCGCAATTTCTTCGGCAGGAGCTACCCAAATGACGTTACCCTTCTGGCGTTTACCCAAACCCTTGGTTTGTAAAATGATGTCAAGCGCTTGATCCCACGGCACATCTTTCAACCGTAACGACAGATCGCCCGAAACAGAGTCACTGGTAACAAAGTTAATACCGGTAAAGTCAGCAATCACATTTAGCGCAGCGCGCACATCGATCTTTTGGAAGTTAAGCGAAAGCTTCTCTCCCGAATAACCAAACTCATCAACTTCGACTTCTTCCTCGCCCTCTACTATGGGCAAAACATCGAGATTGAAAATATTCCCGGCCTGGTAGGCCGCCTGTGTGTAGCGGCCTACGGGGGACACGATCATGCGCGTGTGCTTGCCATTACTGAACGTGTCGATAAACTGCACTGGTGTGGCAAAGTCGACGACGTCTAGTCGTTGTTCCAAATCTGACGCCACACCGGTCTCGAGAAAATCGACAATGATTTCTCCGGCTTCTTCGCGAATATCCACGCCGACTGTGGGATCGGATAAGTTAACCGTAATCTTGCCGCCGCCCTCCGGCGTGCGTCGAAAATCAACTCCCTGGAATTGATACTTGGTGTTTTCTGCTGCTTTATCGAACTGTGATGGGCGTGAAATTCCGGCAACCTGTTGAGCACCCTCAATAATAATAGCGATTCCGTCCGGTAGAATTTCTGTTTCATAGGCCACCGGTCGTACCAGGTTGATTACCAGACGGGTCAACTCATCTGCTTCAACGGCGGCAATACTCACTACCGCTCCCGCACCCACATCGATTACATTTTCTTGTAATTCCGTTCTCGTGTTGAGGAAATCGAGCGCAATACGTGGTGGCTGATTAGTAATAAATCGGCCTGGATCCTCAGGCGGATTATCCATTTGCACATTTATCTGCACTTTGCCGCCTGGTAACGGGCTGAATGCTATCTTGCGCAGCACATTAGCCGATCCGGCGGCCGCAGCGGGCATTGTTTGCGACGCGTCGGTTTGAGCGATTACTGCGGCTTCACCTTGCCCGGCATCTTCGGTTGCGGTCGAAACCATGCCGGCTTCTTGCGTTGCTGATGCTGACGATCCAACTGTCCCGGGAACTACCGCTACCCGGTAACCGGACGGAGACGGTACCAGGGAGAGCTGCGCCGGTCGTGTCAAATCGATATCGATCGTTGTGACGCCACCGGGCGAAACACTCGGCGTTACACTTTGAAATATTCCTTGCCCGGGCAAAGAGAGAACATCGGGACCCGATTGTGTATCGGAGAATATGATCCGTAGCTTCTTGTTGTCGTTCAGGATTGCGGTTTCATAATCTGCTTGTCCGTCAACCTGAATTATTAACGCCGTCTCGTCACCCTGTCCTTCCCAGCGTAGAGAATCGAGGTTCGCGGCGAGGGCTGAACTCCACGCGCAGAACCCAGCGACCACCCATAGACATCTACAAGAGCCGATATCGATTTTCATATTTTTATCTCTTCTCCTTCAGCACTACTACAGCAATTCGTGAAAACCACTTCTCACTCTACAGAAACTTTGATTTACTCAAAGTTTCCACCGCTACCTAAGGATGGCCAAACAAAATCAACTACTACCTGTTAATTTTAAAAACGAAAGCCGCGTTTCGCCTTTCCATCCTTCACTTCGTAAATGCTACGTCCAAATAGCCGCCATTTCGCGTTCCGAGGTTTCATGCAAAACATTCAGAACTCCCTAAAAACAAGCCGGCTACTAACCGGCTTAACAACTAAATTTCAACATGCTGAATAATACACTACTATTGTACGACATTTACATTTACCGCACGCTCTTCCCAATCACCGGATGGTCCCGGTACCAATTCCAAAATCGCAATCTGCTCCTCTGATATATCCTCGATTTTACCATTGTTCTGTCCGAGATAATTACCCGGGCGTGCACTGTGAATGGTGCCATCGGGAGCGCGCACAATCACCCACTGCGTGTTTTGGCGAAACATCGTCCCAACCATTGCCAGAGAGTCCAACGGAAACTGTTCCAGTGGTTCCCTGCGCCGGTTTGCATTGGGATCTTTTACCGAAGACGCTGGCCGCGCCCGTTCCAGGTTAGAGGCGGCAAACGGATCGGTAAGCTCCGATGCCGTGTAGACAAATGTCTCATGCGGCTTAATCACCGGTAGCGGCTCTACCAATGGTGTCGGATTTTTGTGTGCATTCTCCGTAAATTGTTGTAAGTCTCGGATTCCACCCTCTGGTGCACAACCGCCGACCAGTACAGTCAACGCGATAAGCGCAATGACCTTCCTTAAGATATTGCTTCTGTCATACCATATGTTCATAGTTATCAACCCCCACTGCGAACTTTCTGATTTGCATCCGCTTGCTCAGCTATCTCGTCGTCATCCAGGTAGTGGAACGTACGACTCACCGCTGACATGGACAATTGCGTGCTGCCTTCTTTCACGGGCTTAATGTTGATATTGCCCAACGTTACGATTCGCGGCATTGCCGCCAGATCGCTAACAAACTCCGCCAACAGGTGATAAGGCCCGGTTACCTTCAAATCGATCGGCAACGTAGCGTAGAAATCTCCTACCTGCTTGGGTTTAGGCTTGAACAGTTGAAACTGCAGCCCGCGCGCCAAACCCGCCTGTGTAATATCAATCAGCAACTCCGGTACCTCGGTTCGATCCGGCAACTGACGCAGTAACACGCCGAAATTCTTTTCAATCTCCACCATTTGCTCGCGGTAAGCCGGCAGATTGATAGCTAACGATTTTTTCTTGAGATAAGAAGCGCGCAGGGTTTGTTCTTCGGCTTCGACACGTTTGAGGCCCTCAATATCTTTCTTTACCAAGAACCAATAACCGGCGAACAATATCCCGATACCAATCAACACCGCGCCGGTCAACTTGAACCAGTTTGGCCAAGTCGCAGGATCGTTAAAATCAACACTTTGCAGGTCAAGAGCCATTATCCTTCGACTCCTTGCGCGTCCTTCTGCCTTTCAGCGGATTGATTCACGCGCAATGTGAATTTACTCACCCGGGTTTGCCCCCGGGGCGTAACGTTGATCACATCCAGATCCGGATTGGCAAACCAATCGGAGGAATCGAGATTACGCATCAAACTGGAAATGCGCGCATTAGATTGAGCGAAACCGGAAAGTGTGACTTTTTTACCGGTTTTCTGCAGCCCGGTGAGATACACACCCTTAGGCTGTTTTCTTACCAGATCGTCAAACAAATGCACGATCTGCGCGCGATCCGCCTGCAGTCCCTGGATCACTTCCATGCGGGCGATAAGTTCCTGCTTGCGTTCGCGGATATTTTTTATTTCTTCAATTTCCTTATCCAGCTTGGCAATCTCGCCGGTCAGATACTGATTTCGCTGATTTTGGTTTTCCGTCATCTTCACGACGTACCAGTGCGCGTAGTAAACAAGCCCTGCCATTATCGCCCAGATAACGAAACTTGCGATTTTTACGTTTTTCGCCTGTTCGGCGCGGCGCATTTCGCGCCATGGAATTAAGTTAATCCGTGTCGTCATTGGTCTAGATTCCTGATTGCCAGTCCACATGCCACCGCCATCGACGGCGCACTATTTTGCAACAACGGCCCTTTCACCCGGGACGCCATTGTCATATCCACAAACGGGTTCAACACGCTGGTTGGCAGCCCGGTCGCCTCCGCGATGTGTGTCTCGACACCCGGAATTTGCGCACAACCGCCTGATAACAAGACATGATCCACGCCATCGAATGTGCTGGCGGAAAAGAAAAACTGCAGCGCACGGTTGGTTTCCTGGCCCATGCTTTCTACAAATGGTTCGACAATTTCCGAATAATATTCCGCCGGCAACTCGCCACTCAAACGTGCCTGACGCAAATCTTCCTCACTCATATCAAACCGGCGCATCGCTTCGTCAGCCAACTGCTTGCCGCCAAATGCCTGATCCCGTGTATAAACGGTGCGGCCATCGTGAATAACAATTGCCCGCGTGGTTGAAACGCCAAAGTCCATCACTGCTACCGTGGAGATCGGGCCGCTACCACCGTTCAGATGACCTGCAACCAAAGGGTATACGTTTTCAATCGCAAAGGCATCGACATCGACTACCGCAGGCGTTAACCCTGCGCCCTCGATAACCGCCATATACGCATCAACAATTTCCCCTCGACACGCTGTTAGTAACAAGTCATCTTCGTTGGGGTTATCCTGAGCCGGACCGATTACTTCGAAATCCAGATTCACCTCATCCAGCGGATAAGGGATGTAGTTCTCGGCTTCGAGCATGACGTGATCTTCCAACTCTTTGGGTTTCAAGTCGCCCGGCACGCCGATGGTTTTTGTAATAACGTGGGATGAGGCCACAGCCACAGCCGCATGTTTGCGCTTACTGCCCGCGCGACGCAACGCACGCTCCAGAACCCGGCCGACTTCATCGATATCGGCAACAGCACTCTCAACGACTGCACCTTGTGGTAATGGTTCGATAGCAAAGCGGTCGACGCGATAGCGGCCGCTGTGTTTACTGATTTCCAGCACCTTGACCGCCGATGAGGTAATATCGACGCCAACTAACGGTGGAAGTTTTTTCTTAAAGATAACGATCACCCCCGAATTTCAATGGTTGAAATAGTTGAAATACCGGAAAAATTCCTATCAGAAGTATCCCTGGACGCTGTGTTTCTACGCATCGTCATAGGCACGATAGTATATACCTTATTGGACACCTGCAAACAAAATGAATCTCTCCGACTCGGGCCGTATAATACGGGTAGCGTAGGCAAATTGTAGAGGATTTAACACTTTTTTACGAATGAAATTCATTGGATCATTGTTAGCCAAATTGATTGGCGTGGGATTAGCCTTGGGACTGGCCGTAGGAATCGGCCTGGTGTTGTACGCCATGAGTCTGCTCCCGGAATTGCCGGATGAAGACACGATTGCCGATATCCAGCTCAAAGAACCGCTGCGGGTCTATACCAGCGATGCAAAACTGATTGGCGAATACGGTAATGAAAGACGCACCCCGATTGAGATCGAGAGTGTCCCGCCGGTTTTGATCGATGCCATATTAGCGGCGGAAGACGACGGTTTTTACGAACATCCCGGTATCGATATCCGCGGCATTATTCGTGCTGCAATCGCTAACCTACGTTCACGCGGAACCGGCCAGGGGGCCAGCACTATAACCATGCAAGTTGCACGAAACTATTTTCTGACACCTGAAAAAACCTACCGGCGCAAACTAAAGGAGATGCTGCTCGCATTCCGGCTGGAAAACCAGTTAAGCAAGAACGACATCCTCGAACTGTATATCAATAAGATTTTTCTCGGCCATCGCGCTTACGGCTTCGCCGCCGCTGCATTCGTGTATTACGGCAAGCCGTTGCAAGAACTCAACCTGGCGCAGGCCGCCATGCTCGCCGGATTACCCAAAGCACCGTCTAAAAACAATCCGGTATCTAATCCGCATAATGCTAAACAGCGCCGCGACTACGTCCTGCGCCGCATGCAAATGTTGAAATACATCGACCAAACTCAGTTCACCGAAGCGTCGAACAGCCCGGTAACAGCCAGCCGTCACATTGCGCAGCTTGAAGCAGACGCCCCGTATATCGCCGAGATGGGCCGCAGCTTTATGCTCGAAAAATATGGCGATACCGTTTACGAATCCGGATACAACGTCTACCTGACCATCGACAGCCGCAATCAAGCAGCGGCTGACAATGCGTTGCGAGGAGGGTTAATAGATTACGACCAGCGTCACGGTTACCGTGGACCGGTGCGCACGATTCAAATCTCATCGAGCACACCAGTCAGCCAGCTTGAAGAAATACTCAGCGAAGTCCCGCCCAGCCAAGAACTTCAACCCGCCATTGTTGTAGACCTCGATAAACGCAGTTTCAAGGCTTATCTGCAAGACAATGTGGTCCAAGTCGATTGGGAAGGTATGAAATGGGCGCGCAAATACATCAGTTCGCGTAAAGTCGGTGCGGAACCTGGCCGCAGCGCCGACATTGTCGCTGTGGGTGACATCATTTACATAAAACCGAATGACGATGGTGCCTGGGAATTGACGCAACTGCCTGCCGTGGCCGGCGCCATCGTTTCTTTGGAGCCTAAAACCGGGGCGCTTCGGGCTGTTGCTGGCGGTTTTGACTACTATTTGAGCAAGTTCAATCGCGCGTTACAGGCCGAGCGCCAACCTGGCTCCAATATCAAGCCGTTCATCTACTCTGCCGCGCTGGAGTATGGATTTACCCCGGCCAGTCTGGTTAGTGGTGCACCGATTTCCGTCGAGGATGTCGCGGAAGGTTACTGGCGACCGGAAAATTACAGTGGAAAGTTCTATGGTCCGACGCCGCTGCGTAAAGCGCTGAGCTTATCGCTGAATCTCGTTTCCGTACGCTTGTTACGCGCCATGAGTATCGATTACGCGCGCAATTACCTCACACGCTTCGGCTTCACCGATGAGCAAATACCGCAAGGGTATTCCCTGGCCTTGGGTGCAGCCAGCCTTACACCGGTGCAAGTAGCCAAAGCCTATTCTGTATTTGCCAACGGCGGTTATCTGGTTGAACCTTATTTCGTGCAAAGCATTGTGGATCGCGACGACAACATTATCTACTCGGCGCCCGAGAAAAAATTCTGCGAACAGTGCAGCGCGGAGGAAGTAGATCCTGCGGTCACACCGAGAGTTATCAGCGCGCAAAACGCGTTTATGATGCGCAGCCTGCTGGGCCAGGTCATTAAAAGTGGCACCGCCCGCCGGGCGTTAGAATTGAAACGCCCTGACATTGGCGGAAAAACCGGCACGACTAATGACTTTCGCGATGCCTGGTTCTCAGGCTATGGTGGTGATGTGGTGACATCGGTGTGGGTTGGGTTCGATCAGCCGAAAGATCTAGGTAAGGCCGACGGTAAATCTGAATCCGGCGCCAAGGCCGCTTTGCCGATATGGATCGACTACATGCGTTTCGCGTTACAGAACAACCCCGAAAATAAGGCCAATCCACCCGAAGGCGTCATTTCCACCTTCGTAAACAAAGAAACCGGACAGCCGACGTTCGCTGAAGACCCTGACGGTTACTACGAATATTTTATAGCCGGCACACAACCGGCATCGAACAGCGCGACAGGTGCCGCATCAGGCGGCGGTGTCCTCACACCTAAAGTGAACGACGATCTTTTTTAGACAGATCAGTTTTGCTTTAAAGAGTTTTCCCAGCGCCCCTGCTAGAGGTTGAATTTTTGCACATGGCCACAGTTCGTATCCAGGATCTACGCCGTGTGGTATGTGAAGAAACCGCCAAAATCGTAATCGACGAAGGCATACGCGACTACCAGCACGCAAAAATTAAGGCTTGCGCGCGTCTGAGCGTTGACCCTGATCAGGTCTTGCCGGCGAATACTGAAATCGCAAACGCAATCGCCACACGTTTGCGTCTGTTTGACAGTCCCGCCCACGATCAGCGTTACGCGCAACGCCTGCAAATCGCGATAGAACTGATGGAGGAGTTCGAACCTTTCCACCCGCGCGTCAACTCCGATTCGATCAGCGCGCCAACGCAAAATAACGCCCTGGAAATTCATGTTTTCGCGGATACCCCGGAAGACGTTTATACATTTCTTCAGGCAAGCGGCACGCCGTTTCAGCACAAGGACAAACGTTTTCGCTTTGATCGCACTGAATCGCGCCAAATTCCCGCGGCGAGTTTTTTAGTGGATGAGGTGTCCGTTGAGGTATGCGTATTTCGCAGCGATCGCAAAGGCGAAATACCACGCAGCCCCATCGACGGAAACGCGATAACCCGCATCAAGAAAAAACGCCTGCAAGCGTTATTGCGCGAATGCGGCGGTGAAACGAAACGCGAATGCGAAACGAAATAAGACTGCCTGAAATTATTATTGCGTTGTTTCGGCCATATCCGCATTTGAATTTGCGGATGTATCCGAGTCGCCTTTCACCTTTTTGCGAGTCGTTTTCTTCTTAGCCGCTTTTTTGGCTGTTTTCTTTTTCGATTTTTTCTTTGCGGTTTTTTTCTTATTCGCTTTTGAAACCTTTTTTTCCTCCGCCTTCGCTTCGGTTTTTTTCTTCGATCCGCGCCGGCCACGTTTCTCTGGCGCATTAGCAATCATTTCCTCACATTGCGCTAAAGTAAGTTTTTCAGGGTCTACGTCTTTGGGTACACGGGCATTTTTTTCGCCGTTAGTCACATACGGCCCGTAGCGACCACGCAATACTTGAATGCGCTGCTCTTCGAATACGTGGATCACACGGCTGGCATCGAGCTGCTTTTTCTCGGCCACCAGTTCCAACGCATGTTCCAACGAAACGGTGTATGGATCGGCGTCTTTGAGGGACACGTATTTATCGCCATAACGAATATAAGGCCCGAACCGACCGACATTTGCGGATACTTTTTCGCCTTCCGGGGTTTCACCCAGATCGCGTGGCAACTTGAACAATGTCAACGCCTGTTCAAGATCAATCTCATCCATTCGCTGACCCGGATGCAAACCGGCAAACTTGGGTTTTTCTTCGTCATCTTTTGTCCCGATTTGAACGAACGGGCCGTACCGGCCCATACGCACTGATACCGGTTTGCCGGATTTTGGGTCGGTCCCGAGCTCGCGTGCCTGCATGGCTTCTTCGCGGCTGACAGACTCCTCCTTGTCTTCAACCAGCTTGATGAACTCACCCCAGAAATCATGGATAACGGGGCGCCACTCTTTTTCGCCGCGTGATACGGCATCGAGCTCGTCTTCCAGTTTAGCCGTGAAATCGTAGTCCACGTAGCGCGTAAAATGATTGGTTAAAAATTTGCTGACGATTTTGCCGACCTCAGTAGGCTGAAAACGCCGCTGCTCCAAATCTACGTACTCGCGATTAATCAGTGTCGAAATGATCGAGGCATAAGTCGACGGCCGCCCGATACCATAAGCCTCCAGTGTTTTGACCAGACTCGCTTCGGTATAACGCGGTGGTGGTTCGGTAAAATGCTGATCCTTGCGAATCTCCTTGACCGGCACTCGATCACCCTTCTCGAAAGCCGGCAAATGCCGCTCCTTGTCATCGCGTTTGTCCGTATCTTTCTCGTCTTTCTCATCCAATCCTTCAAGGTAGACACACATGAATCCTGCGTGTTTTATGGTGGACCCGGTAGCGCGAAAAATGGTGCCTTCGCCCGCGGCAAAATCCACCGCCACCGTATCCATGGTCGCGTGAATCATTTGCGATGCGACCGCGCGTTTCCAGATCAAATCGTATAACTTGAATTGGTCGGGATTCAACGCACTCTTGATGTCGCCGGGGGAACGCATAACCGATGTCGGGCGCACCGCTTCGTGCGCTTCCTGGGCATTCTTTGACTTGTTTTTATAAGTCTGTGGTTTTTCCGGCACGTTGTCATCGCCGTATTGATCGACCACGTATTGACGAATCTCCTGAATGGCATCGTTCGCCAGGTTCACCGAATCGGTGCGCATATAGGTGATCAAGCCAATACTTTCGCCATCAATCTCCACGCCTTCGTATAGTTGTTGGGCCAGACGCATGGTGCGTTGCGCCCCGAAACCGAGCTTGCGCGACGATTCCTGTTGCAGAGTCGAGGTGGTAAACGGCGGTGCGGGGTTACGTTTGCGCTCCTTGCGTTCCACCTCCATGACCCGCATTTCACCGGCGCACTGCTTCTCGATGGTATTGACGACCTCGCTCGCGCGCGTTTCGTTTTTAATACTGAACTGTTCGAGTTTGTCACCCGCAAAGTGTGTCAGTTTGGCCGTGAAACCGGTGTTGTTTTGTTCCAGTTCGGCATCGATGGTCCAGTACTCACGCGACACGAATGCATCGATTTCTTCCTCGCGCTCGCATATCAAACGCAACGCCGGACTTTGCACACGTCCCGCAGACAATCCGCGGCGCACTTTTTTCCACAACAACGGCGAAAGGTTAAACCCGACCAGGTAATCCAATGCGCGACGTGCCTGTTGGGCATTAATCAGTTTGGCGGATAACTCGCGCGGATGATCCACGGCCTCTTTGATGGCATTCTTGGTGATTTCGTAAAACACCACACGATGCACGGGCTTTCCATCCAGCACATCGCGTTCTTTTAGCAGCTCATAAAGATGCCATGAAATAGCCTCGCCCTCGCGATCCGGGTCAGTTGCCAGATACAAGGCATCTGCCGATTTCATTGCTTTAGCAATGGCATTAACGTGCTTTTCGTTTTTTTCAATAATGGAGTAGTGCATGTCGAAATTCTTTTCCGTATCGACCGCACCGCTTTTGGGCAGCAAATCACGCACGTGGCCATAAGAAGCCAGTGCTTTGAAATTTTTACCGAGGTATTTGGTTATCGTCCGCGCCTTGGCCGGCGATTCCACCACAATAAGATTCTTGGTCATTCGTTCAAATCATCCGTGACGAGGTTACGCTTCCACGAAACAAAATAGAAAGAGATGGTATTACCGTTATGGGTCAATAGAACGTTAATGCAAATGCGCTTTAATACCGTCGACGACCAGATCTTCGGCCCAGGGGTAAACATGCTCGCGATTCGGGCGGTTACACAGCACCATCATAATGACCCATTTGACATCGTCGATATCAATGTCGTCGGAATCCAGTGCCATGATACTGTCCACCACCATTTCGCGGGCCGCCGCATCCAGTACCCCGGACTGCTCCAGGGTCAACAACAGGCTTTGCGCCGGCAAATCGATGCGTAGCTGTTCCTCCGCCGTGTAGTGGCGGGCGGACGCGACTTCGGTCATGGGCAAGCTGTCGTTATCGGTTTCACACATTACGCTAAGGTTTTCCAGCCAGTCAAACGCCCGGTCGATTTCGTCGTTGTCAAAGCCGGCTCGGGATAATTCGACTGTCAACGACTCGGAATCGGGTTGGTAGTCACCATCCTCGATCATGTAGTTTTCAAACAAAAATATCAGCACTTCCAGCACGCAAATGTCATCCAGTAGTTTAAGTCATACACGATTTATGCAAGTCGTGTGTAATACCCACCCGGTGCAGTTTGCACCAGACCCTGAAGCTCTAGTTGTAACAGAATGGAGGAAACCGCTTCCGCCGTCAATCCGCTACGCTCAATTATGTTATCAATCGACGTGGGCGCGAAGTCAACCAACTCAAGTAATTTTTTATGCGATGATTCTATTGTCTGTCGCGTGACGGCGCAGGATTCTACGACAACCGATGTTTCCTTGCGAAGCGACAACCACTCGAATTCACTCATGATATCGTCAATGGTTTCCACCAGTTTGGCGCCCTGCTTGATGAGCTGGTGACACCCGCGGGCATTCGGAGAATGTATCGAGCCAGGTATGGCAAACACCTCCCGCCCCTGTTCTCCCGCCAGTCGTGCGGTGATCAAACTGCCACTGCGCGAGGCCGCTTCCACCACCAGCGTCCCCAACGCCAGACCGCTAATGATGCGATTGCGACGCGGAAAGTTCTCCCGTTTCGGTGGTGTGCCGATCGCAAACTCCGAAACAATGACGCCTGCCTCGACAATACTCTGCGCCAGCCGTTGATTGGTGCGCGGATAAACAATATCCAAACCCGTCGCCGCAACGGCGACGGTTGCGCCGGAGGCATTCAACGCACCCTGGTGGGCGGCGGCGTCGATACCCAGCGCCATACCACTGGTGATGGTAAAACCACGCCGCGTCAGGCTGGAGGAAAAGTCGACGGCGGTGTCCCGCCCCAGCGGTGTTGGATTGCGACTGCCGACGATAGCGAGCTGCGTATGCAGCAATAATTCCGCGTTACCGTGCGCGTACAGTAACAAAGGCGGATCCGCTATCTCGCGCAATAATGCCGGGTAAGCGTCATCGGTGAACGGAATCAGCGTGTGGTTATCGCTCTGCAACCATGTCAGGTCGGCGGCAATAGTGTCTTCGCTAAAAGCAGCAGTTACATTGCCAACGGCTTTTGTATCACCCAGTATTTCGGCAACAAGCGTAGTTGGCGCGCCGAATACCGCTTCGGGCGAACCAAACTCGTCCAGCAACGCACATTTTTGCTTATAACTGACATTGCGCAGGTGCCACAGCCGCAGCCATGCAACAGCGTCGTGACTCATAGCCTAACGAGAGCAGAACCAGCGCAACGCATGTTCATCCGCGCCGATTTGATATTGGGATTAGCGCTAAGGTGTTTCGACCTCGTCCAGTATGCGCAGGGCGCGGTTAGCCTTGACCACCAGTCCGTAGCTCATTTTTTCGAAGGTGCGAAAAACCATAATAAGTCCGGAGTCGGCGTTGGGAAGATCGTACATCTTGCCATCGACCGGGTCTTTATACTGCCCGCCATGGCGCATAACACGTAAAACATGCCCAGGCTCCATACCTTCACGCTCACCCAAAGTGATTGTCGCAACGGCTAAGGGACCGAATTCCTTAACCCCACCCAGTGTACTTAGAATTCTGCCGTTGACCTGAGCATCCGGTTTGCGTGGATTGTACGTCGGGATCGCCAATGAACGTTGACTTGGCATCAAACGATCACTCGGCCCGATCTCCTCTTTTGAGGCGGTTAACACCATGCGTGAGGTTTCACCAAACTCGATCAAGCGCGCATCGCCAAGATAAATCGCTTCGTGGCCGAGCAATTCGCCCGTGTCCGGGTGCAAAAACGTTCTCCCCGGCCGGTAGACGTGATAATCGGACTGCGCTTCGTCCTGGATACCACGGGCATAAAACTCGCTGCCCCGCCCCAGAATAATATTGTCGTCCACGCCGACCACGACATGCGGCGCGCCCTCCAACTGCCCCTCTTCGACCAATAATGGCATTGTCAGAAAGGGGTGAATCGCACCCGGCGGAATGGTCGGTATATCTTCATAGACGGATTCGGATCGCACTCGTGGCGTGAGTTTTACCGTCTGCAGATCACTCTTGCGCCGCGCCCGTTGTGCGGCATCGTCGTCGTACTCACCCGCAGACAGCACTGAAATGCCGCCCAGGGTTAATGCAAAAACACTGCTCGATAAGACTAGTCCAAACGATAATTTTTTCGCGACTCCGGTCATTACTTTAAAACCCGTGATCCTGAATGGAAAACGGCAGTCTAGCTGATCGCGCCAAAAACGCCAATCGATAGTGAGCAAAGATTTGCCTTTAACTTCGCCAATCGCGATAAATTCCGTTAAAATTAACGATTACCCTATTCGTCGTTCCCAGATTACTTCCCAATATCTTTCCAAGGATATTTCTGACCCATTTACCCCATGGCACTGCTTGATATTCTCGTCTATCCCGATACCCGCTTACGCCGCCAGGCGGAACCGGTTGCCCATGTCGACGCTGACGTGCAAAAACTGGTGGACGACATGGCCGAAACCATGTACGCCGCGCCCGGTATTGGATTGGCCGCAGTTCAGGTCAACGTAGCCAAACAGGTGATTGTCATCGACACCTCGGAAACACGGGATAATTTACGTGTATTTATCAACCCAACCCTGGTGCAGAACGAAGGCGATATTGAAACCGAGGAAGGCTGTCTGTCCGTACCCGGGATATATGCGCCGGTTACCCGCGCCGAAAATATCAAGGTGCGTGCGCTGGACCGAAGCGGGCAGGAATTTGAACTGGAAACAGACGGGCTACTGGCGGTTTGCATACAACATGAAATGGATCATTTACAGGGTAAAGTGTTTGTAGATTATTTATCCCGCTTGAAACAGGATCGCATTCGCAAGCGCTTGATCAAGGAACAAAAACAAATACCCAAAGCTGAGCAACAGCCTGCGGGCGCGGTGTTGTAAGCGCAAGCGCCTTTTAACGCTCGATCTGACAGATCTGATTCTCCCACATTGAGTTTGCGGATTATTTTCGCGGGCACACCGGAGTTCGCGGTTGCCAGTATGCAGGCATTGCTCGGCACGGATGCTGAAATCGTGCTGGCACTTACCCAACCTGATCGACCGGCCGGACGCGGCCGCAAGCTGCAACCGTCGCCGGTAAAAAAATTGGCGTTAGAACATGCCATACCGGTACATCAGCCGCTATCACTCAAGACCGAGGCAAACTTGTTACGCGGCTACAAGCCCGACATCATAATTGTCGCAGCCTACGGCCTGCTGATACCGCCGCCCATTCTGTCAATCCCGCCGTTGGGCTGCATCAACGTGCATGCATCGTTACTGCCGCGTTGGCGCGGTGCGGCACCGATCGCGCGTGCTATCGAGGCAGGTGATACCGAAACCGGTATCACGCTAATGCAAATGGATGCGGGTCTCGATACCGGCGCAATATTGATGCAACAATCCGTGCCGATTCTGGAAACCGATACCGCGCAAAGGTTGCATGACAAGCTGGCCACGTTGGGGGCGCAGTCGCTGAGTGACGCCTTGCCTAAGATCAAAAATAAATCTTTGCAGCCACGCGAACAGGATGACGACAAAGCAACGTACGCAGCCAAAATCACAAAAGCGGAATCGTTAATCGATTGGACAATGCCGGCGCGAACCCTGGCGTGCAAAATACGCGCAATGAACCCCTGGCCAGTGTGTCATACATTCCATAACGGCAATATGATCAAAATCTGGCAGGCTGCTTCTACCAACACGAGCGACGATGCTCCACCGGGAACCGTAGCAGCGTGTTCAAGGTCAGATATTTCAATCCACACCGGTAGCGGCATATTACAAGCTACAGTGTTGCAACGGCCCGGAGGGAAACCGCTTGCATGCGGGGAATTCCTTAACGGCTATCCGCTGTCTGCGGGTGACCGGCTGCAAAATTCCTAAGCCGCCCAGGCTGAATTAGAGGTCAATTTCGTGTCCTCGGCATCCGTCATTGCGCAAAGCGCCCGTGTAATTTGCACGGTTACAGAAAACAAACGCGCTGTCAGTACCGTTCTCGATGAGATGGGGCAGGCCCTGGATATCTCGGAGCGGGCGCGCTTACAGGAAATCGTTTACGGTTCGCTGCGCTGGTTTTCACGTTTGGACGCGATAGTCAATCAACTTTTGGATCGCCCGTTCCGATCACGTGACCGCGATTTACATGGATTGGTCGTCGCGGGCCTGTATCAACTGGAACACATGCGCACACCCGCTCACGCCGTCGTTTCGCAAACGGTATCCGCCACTCATGTGTTGAAAAAGCGCTGGGCCAAAGGCGTCGTAAACCACGTGTTGCGGGAGTATCAACGCCGACGCGATGAAATCACGAATAACTTAAAAGATCCTGCGTTGGTTTACGGCTGCCCCGAATGGCTGCTGTGTGAGGTCATGAACGCCTGGCCGCACGAATGGCAGGGTATTTTAAACAACTGGAACGAACGACCACCGCTGAGCCTGCGTGTCAATGTCCGCAAAACTTCAAGAGACGACTACGTCGCCGAGTTGGGCCGGCACGGCATCGCCGCACGTTGTTCGACTTTAAGCGCAGCGGGCGTCGTACTGGACAAACCTTTACCGGTGCACCAATTGCCCGGTTTCAGCGAAGGACACGTATCCGTGCAGGATGAAGCAGCGCAACTGGTTGCGTCGGCGCTGAAGCTCGAACCCGGTCTGCGCATCCTGGATGCGTGCGCTGCGCCGGGCGGCAAAACCTGTCATCTACTGGAGCACGAACCCGAACTCAAAGCATTGGTAGCACTGGATCTGCCGGAGCGTATTGCAAAGATTGAGCAAAATTGTCAGCGGCTGCAACTCGACGCCTGTATTGTCGGTGCTGACGCTCGCGATCCGGACACCTGGTGGGACGGTAAACTATTCGACCGAATTCTGCTCGATGCGCCGTGTACCGGTACCGGCGTTATCCGGCGTCATCCCGATATCAGGCATCAGCGGCGACTTGACGACATTGCCCAGCTCGCTGATAAACAGGAATGCCTGTTACACGCATTGTGGCCGTTGCTCGCACCCGGCGGCCAATTGCTGTACGTCACCTGTTCCATCCTTGCGCGTGAAAATGAGCAAGTTGTTTTATCCCTGCTAGGCCGGCAAAACGATGCAACAGCTCCAGAGCTGGCGGAAATATTCGGCAGACCGTGTAAAGTCGGCCGGCAACGTCTTCCCGGCGATGACGGCGCTGACGGTTTTTATTACGCGCTACTCACCAAACAGCCGCGCAAAAGCGTTTAGCCGCCCAATAATCGCTTAAAATAACCATCAACGGCCTCCTTCGAATCCGAAATAATCGGCATTGATGGTAGTCTAGGACGCGATATGCGACATACTCGACGCAAAAAAAATCGATTAAGTAAATATAACGCCAGTCTGTTTTTATTACTGCTGACGTTATCGGCGAACGCATTTGCCGATTTTCGAATTACCGAGGGTTTCAGTCAGCTCAAGGGCGATACTTTGCGTACCCAGGCAGCCTTTGACCTGAGTATCGGACAGGACCCGCTGGATGCATTGAATAACGGTATTCCACTCACCCTCGCGGTCGAAATGGTTTTATTTCGCGAACGCGCATGGCTACCGAACGAAAAAATCGCGCAATGGCAGTTCCTGTACGAAATCAACTATCACGCCTTGTCCGGGCGTTACGTGGTGAGCGAACAGGATTCCGATGAGTACACGTCCTTCAGCACGGTAAACGCAGCGCTGCAGGCAGTAGGACAATTCAGCAATAACTGGGATACGTCGGGTTCCGTAACGCCGAACGACGATCAGGAATATTTCGTGAAACTGCGGGTTCGTCTCGATCTTACGCCCTTGCCCGCACCCATCAAACTCATCTCTCATGTCGCCAGACAATGGCGGCAAAACAGCGGTTGGGAACAGTGGTCGGTTCTGCGCTAATTCGCCGCCTGACCCGGCCTGTCCCCGCAATCAGCCTCGCGGTGGTGTTGCTGGCGACATCCATGTTGTTGACCATCACCGCCCAGAACAGCGGTGCGTTTGACCGCTATTACACCATCATCCTGCTGCTTAATGTCATCAGCGCGGTTGTCCTGACGGTACTGGTAGCGGCAAATTTATGGCGCCTGGGGCGCCAGTTTCGTCACCGCGTGTTGGGTTCGCGTCTCACACTGCGCTTCATAACGATCTTTGCGTTATTGACGCTGATGCCTCTGGTCGTGGTTTATTATTTTTCAATTCAGTTTTTGTCGCGCGGCATCGACAGTTGGTTCGATGTGCGCATCGAACAGGCGTTGGACGATGCGCTACTGTTAGGTCGAAATTCCCTTGAAGCCACCAAACAGGATTTAGCGGGAAAAGTACGCGCAGATGCCACCGCTATCGCCGCTACTAAGGATGACATTGAAGTCATTCGTATCATCGGCGAACTGCGCACGGAGAACGAATATTCGGAAATGACCCTGTTCGGTCAGAATGGGCGCATTATCGCCTCCAGCAATGCCGATGCGTCATCGTTATTGCCGGACCGGCCGGATGAGTCCATCATGGCCGAAGTACAACAGGGGCGCAATCATACCAGTTTGGAACCCGTGTCTGAGGAAAGTCTGCAACTGCGGGTGGTGTTGCCTATTTATCCCACTGAAGTGGGGTCACCCATGCGAATCTTGCAGGTGTTGCAACCGTTGCCCCTGCGTTTTTCAAGATTGGGCGAGAGTGTGCAGTCCGCGTCGGTGGAATACGAAAAGCTGAAATTTTTACGCGGCCCCTTGAAATTCAGTTTTGTTCTCATACTGACACTGGTCACACTGGTCACGGCGCTCATCGCCATGTGGATTGCCATCATCTCGGCGCGCAAGCTGGTCGCACCCCTGCGTGATATTGCCGAGGGCACACGGGCTGTGGCGCAAGGCAACTACCGCAAACGCCTGCCGGTCACCAGCACTGACGAATTCGGCGTGTTAGTGCGCTCGTTTAACGACATGACGCAAAAAATACACCTGGCGCAAAGCCAGGCTCATCGCAGCCAGAAAGAAACGGAAGGTCAACGCACTTATCTCGAAACAGTGTTAAGCCACCTGTCTTCGGGCGTGTTGTCATTTGACCGGGATGGGCAACTGCAAACCCGCAACCAGGCAGCGGAGCAGATTTTACATATCGATGTCAGCACCAAAGAAACGCTGACTCTGGAAGATATTCGAGCGGGGGCGCCGTGGGTCGATCCGTTGCTTAGCGAAATTGAAAATGCGATGCAAAAAAAATTACCGGAGTGGCACAGCGAAACAACATTGTTCGGAAAAGACGGGCGTCAGGTTTTACTGTGCCGCGGTACGCGTCTGCCCGATAAAGACCGTCGTGGCGGCTATGTAGTGGTGTTTGACGATGTCACTAAACTGATTCAGGCACAACGCGACGCTGCCTGGGGCGAAGTTGCGCGGCGTCTCGCCCATGAGATCAAAAATCCGCTGACGCCGATTCAATTGGCCGCGGAACGCATCCGGCGAAAATACCTGAGCAAACTGAGTGATGACGAAAAGCAGACTCTGGATCGGGCCACCCGCACCATCGGACAGCAGGTCGATAATTTAAAAGCCATGGTCAATGCGTTTTCGAATTATGCGCAAACCGTGCAAATGCAAACGGTTGATTTGAATGTAAACCGGTTGGTACAAGATGTGATCGAATTGCATCGTCATGACGAACATCCACTGAAAATTTCAGCGGTACTGGATTCGGAATTACCGCTGGTGCACGCCGACCCGCTGCGTCTAAGACAAATTTTCAATAATCTGATTATCAATACACAACAAGCTTTGTCAGACCACTCTGAACCCCGGCTCACTATCAGCACGAAAAAACCCGTGGGTAAGTCGGAATCCATAGAAATCGTTGTCGAGGACAATGGTGACGGGTTTCCTGCGGAGTTAATCGATCGTGTCTTTGAACCCTACGTCACCAGCAAAGAAAAAGGCACCGGTCTTGGGCTGGCCATCGTCAAGAAAATTGTCGAAGAACACGGCGGCTCGATACGCGTTGAAAATGTCGCCCACGGAGGCGCTCAGGTTACCTTCCGCATCCCGCTGAACGCAATGCCTGCGGCTAACGAAACTATCACCGAATCCGATAGTCATTCCAATGAGGATGCCAACACCCTAAAATCAGCGACTGAATCGCAAACGCCACGCCTAATGGGGGGACATAAACAGTGAGCGCAGAAACCATACTGGTCGTCGATGACGAACCGGACATTTGCGCTATCGTTAAAGAAGTGCTGGAAGACGAACACTATCACGTGTTCACCGCTGAAAACGCTGACGCTGCACGCCAGATTAAGGCGGAAAAAAACATCGACCTGGTGTTGCTCGATATCTGGATGCCGGACACTGACGGTATCACGCTGTTGCGTGAATGGATGCACGACACCCCGGATCAAACCGTGGTCATGATTTCCGGTCATGGGACGGTCGAAACCGCGGTCGATGCCATCCGCATCGGTGCTTACGATTTTCTCGAAAAACCCCTGTCGACGGCGAAGCTGTTGGTGACTGTCGACCGTGCACTCGAAAGCAATCGACTACAACGGGAAAATCGCGAATTACGCGATCGCATCGACACACCCGCACAACTAATCGGTGGCAGCGATGCCATGAACACGTTGCGCGAGCAGATTAAACGCATTGGCGCCACCGATAGTTGGGTCATGCTTTCAGGTGACGCCGGTTGTGGCAAAGATCTGACCGCCCGGCTGTTGCACGAAACCAGTTCTCGCCGTGGCAAGCCATTTGTCGATGTCAGCCTGGCGGCAATTCCCACCGCCGATATTCCCGTGCAATTGTTTGGCAGCGAAAGCAACAATAGCATTAGTACAGGCCGGTTTGAGGAAGCCGCGGGTGGCACATTGTTGCTGGACGAGATTGCCGACCTCGACATGGAGACCCAGACTAAACTGGCCAACGCACTCGAGCAGCGCCGGTTCGCCCGCGTTGGCGGAACGCAAATGCTGGATCTCGACGTGCGTATCTTCTCCGCCACCAATCAAAATATCGAACAAGCCGTGCAGCGGGGAAAATTTCGTGAAGACCTGTATTACCGGTTGAATGTCGTACCGCTGCGAATACCGCCTTTACGCGAACACCGTGACGATATTCCGGCGCTGATCGACTACTATATTTCACAAATTGCGCAACGCGACGGCTTGAGTGCACGCGAGGTTTCCGAAGGTGCATTGGCAGTACTCAGCGGTTATGAATGGCCTGGCAATGTTCGTGAACTGAAAAATGTTGTGCAACGTATTCTGATATTCAATCAGGGCGATGCAATCAGCGCGACGGAGATACGCGAGGCATTACATGACCGTATTCCGGCCATGGAATCCATCGATCAGGCCGACTTTAACGCACCGTTGCGTGAGGCGCGCGAGCGATTCGAGTTTGCGTATTTTACCTATCATCTTGACCGGTTAAACGGCAATGTTTCCGAGCTGGCTAACGTCGTCGGCATGGAGCGAACCAATCTGTATCGTAAATTGAAAGGTCTTGGGATTGATCCGAAAGCGCGCAAATAACGCCACCCCTGTTTAATTCAGAATGAAAATTGTTATCCTCGGCGCGGGTCAGGTCGGCACCTCCATGGCGGAAATCCTTTCGCGTGAAAATAATGACGTAACCCTTGTCGACGTTAAAAAGGACAACTTGCAAGGCTTGCAGGACCGCCTCGATATCCGCACGGTCGAAGGTTCGGCGTCTTACCCCACCATATTGCAGCAGGCAGGGTGCGAAGACGCAGACCTCGTGCTGGCAGTGACCAACCAGGACGAGGTCAATATGGTCGCCTGCCAAATCGCCTACTCCCTGTTTAACACGCCTACCCGCATCGCGCGGATTCGATCTGCGGACTACTTGAAACATAGTGATTTGTTCAGCAACAACGCGGTACCCATCGATGTCATCATCAGCCCGGAAGAAATCGTCACGCAACATATTCGTGGTTTGCTTGAATATCCGGGTGCGTTGCAAGTCGTTGATTTCGCCGGTGGCAAGATTCAGTTGGTCGGTGTCCGTGCGTATCATGGCGGACCGTTGGTGGGACATGAATTACGCGAACTGCGTAATCACCTGCCGGACATCGATATGCGGGTGGCGGCGATCTACCGCAAAAATCACGCCTTGATTCCCGAAGGAAACACCATTATCGAACCCGACGATGAAGTCTTTTTCGTCGCGGCGCGAAAAGACATTCGCGCGGTCATGAGCGAAATGCGCGAAGTAGACAAGCCCGGCCGGCATGTCATGATCGCCGGCGCCGGTAATATCGGTTTTCGCCTCGCCAGTACGCTGGAACGCGAAGACTATCGCGTCAAGCTCATCGAGCGTTCCGTTGAGCGCGCACAATGGGCCGCGGAACAACTCGATCGTACCGTGGTGTTGCAAGGCGACGCCGCGGACGAAGATCTGCTGCACCAGGAAAATATTGAAAGCATGGAAGTGTTTTGTGCGGTCACCAATAACGACGACGCGAATATTTTATCCGCCCTGCTGGCCAGGCAACTCGGTGCACATCGTGTGATGGCGCTGGTCAACCGGTCCGCTTATGTTGACCTGATTCAAAGCTCCATGCTGGACATTGCCATCTCACCACGGCTGGCGACCGTTGGCAGTTTATTGACCCACATTCGTCGCGGAGATGTGGTGGCAGTACATTCTCTTCGTCACGGCGCGGCGGAAGCCATTGAAGCAATCGCCCACGGCGATAAATCCACCTCGAAAGTAGTTGGCCGCGCTATCGAAGAAATCAAGCTGCCACCCGGTACGACATTGGGTGCGATCCTGCGTGGCGATGAAGTCATTATCGCCCATGGTAATACCATTATCGAAGGGGAAGACCACGTGATTCTCTTTCTGGTCGACAAGCGTCACATAACGGACGTCGAAAAATTGTTCCAGGTTGCCGTCACCTTCGTATGACATCGACAACCGCATAAAACCCAGCCGGCATCCATGCGCTTGCAAGTCGTAATGCGGGTTCTCGGCGTATTGTTGATCTTATTCAGCAGTACGCTGTTACCGCCGTTCGTTATTTCACTCTACGCCAACGACGGTGCGGGCATGCCGTTTTTAATCGCTTACCTGGTCACTATTTTTACCGGCCTTTTGGTATGGTTACCGGTTAGAAAGTCATCCGATGATCTGCGCTTTCGCGACGGTTTTATGGTTGTCGTGTTGTTCTGGACAGTGCTGGCGAGCTTTGGCGCGATTCCGCTAGCCCTTACGACTCACCCGGATATGTCGGTTACGGATGCGTTTTTTGAATCCATGTCAGGACTGACCACTACCGGCGCCACAGTATTGACCGGCATTGACGACATGCCGCTGTCGATTCGCTACTACCGCCAGCAATTGCAATGGTTTGGCGGCATGGGGATTATCGTACTGGCGGTCGCGGTGATGCCCATGCTGGGAGTCGGCGGAATGCAGCTTTACCGTGCGGAAACACCGGGCCCGGTCAAGGACACTAAATTGACTCCGCGTATCACCGAAACCGCTAAAGCACTCTGGTATATCTACCTCGGTCTGACAATCGCCTGCGCCATCGGCTACTGGCTAGCCGGCATGGATGTGTTTGATGCCATCACGCATAGTTTTTCCACCGTCGCCATTGGCGGATTTTCGACCCACGATTTAAGCCTCGGTTATTTCAATAGCCCGTTGATTTCCTCTATAGCTATCGTGTTTATGATTTTGTCCGGGGTTAACTACGCGCTGCACTTCGTCGTGTGGCGTAATCGCAGCCTGAGTACTTATTTTCAGGATACGGAGGTTCGTGTGTTTGTCACTATTATGGCGGTGGTCAGCGTCTTGGCCATGATCATGCTGATCGCTGCGGGTGCCTATGCCAAATCAACCGATGCCGTCTGGCAAAGTATCTTTCAAGTGGTATCGGTTGGCACAACCACCGGTTTTACTACCAGCGGATTTCACTGGTGGCCGTCGTTTTTACCATTCGCTTTAATCATCTTAAGCGCCGTCGGCGGCTGCGCCGGGTCGACTGCGGGTGGCATGAAAGTCATTCGCATGGTTCTGTTGTATAAACAGGGCCGGCGCGAAATCGCCAAACTGATTCACCCCAAAGCGCTCATCCCGATCAAGCTTGGCGGCAAACCCGTGCCGGAAAACGTGATCGATGCGGTGTGGGGGTTTCTCGCTTTGTATATTCTGGGCTATATCATTTTGTCACTAGCCATGACCGCGACCGGCGCCGAACCGATTACCGCGTTTTCCGCCGTGACCGCCTGCCTGAACAATCTCGGGCCAGGTCTTGGCGATGTCGCGGAAAACTATGCCGGCGTCAGCACTCCCGGTAAGTGGGTGTTGAGTCTGACTATGTTACTGGGACGACTGGAGTTGTTTACATTGATTGTCATCCTGTCACCCGCTTTCTGGCGCAGTTAAATCGCGCAGTTGAATCGCCCAGTTAAATCGCGATGGGAATGATCGAAAACCTTGAGGCCATGCTGGCGGGCGGACAGGACAGCGCGTTGTTACGCTTTGGTTTGGGCAGTGAATACCTGAAACAAGAAATATACGACAAAGCCATAGTGCATCTTCAAGCGGCCATCGAGCAGAATCCGGACTATTCGGCAGCGTATAAATTACTCGGCAAGGCACAAAGCGAAAGCGGCGATAGCGACGCCGCGAAGCGGACTTATCAATCCGGAATTAGCAAGGCCGAATCAAGCGGTGACAAACAGACCGCAAAAGAAATGCAGGTGTTTCTGAAACGACTAAAGAAACAGGCTGCGGAACGATAAGTACCGGGTGGCGCCACGACTTATTCAGTTGCCGACCCACTTATCCGCAATAACGACTCCATCACCTGTTGCGGGGAAACCCGCTTCATACAGCGTTTCGGACAGTTGCTGCGACGGTAACATCGCTCACAATCTTCGGCTCTTAGCACGATAGCGTTTTCCCCCACTGGCCCGACACGACTGTCATCCGTCGGCCCGAATATTGAAATAATCGGTGTTCCCATTGCCCCTGCCACATGCATGGGAAAACTGTCGCCGGTGATCATTACACTGGATCGTTTAACTAATTCCGCGAACTCCAACAGATTCAACTTACCCGCCAGATTTATCCCGAGTCCGGAATTGGATTTCAATAATTCCCGGATTGGCGCCGCATCGGCAGCGGAACCGGTAAAGGCGGCGAGCATGTTTTGTGGCAAACTTTGTGCGAATTGTTTGAAGTGATTGAGAGGCCAGTTTTTACTTTGCCATCGCGTAAACGGACTCAGTATCACCAACTTTTTATTCACAGGATTAATCTCTGCTAACAAGTCACTGACTTTTTGTTGTTCGGCGCTCGACACATGCAATTCCATACGCGTATCGTTAACCGCAAGTCCGGCTTTTTTTAACACCTCATCCATTTCCCGGATTGCGTGCAACTCGCGTTGACGAAACCCCTGCAACAGCCACCAGTTGCCTTTTACAATTTTTCGCTTCGCTTTAGCCGCGTACAAAAAAATCACTGACTTCAAACGACCCTGCAAATCGATTGCAAGATCGTAGTCACGCAAACGCACTTGATGCGTCACATCGGCTATGTGCTTAATCGCCCATAGCGGATGTTTGTACCAATCGGATTTAATCCGGTAACGTTCAAACAAAATAACGTTATCAATATGCGGATTGTGTCGATAGATGTCGTAAGAACTGGTGGCGGTGAGCAAGGTGATTTGACTATCGGGAAAATTCTCACGAATCGTTCGAATATGGCCGGTGGAGTGCAGCACATCGCCCAACGAAGTCTGTTTGATGACCAGGATTCTCATGCGTAGGGAGACTCCGAACCGTCCGGCGTGGTCTTAAACCAGCGCAACGTCCACATGTATTGCGCGGGCATCGCACGAATCCCCTGTTCCAGCTCCGTGTTCATGCGTTGTGCGTCCTGCTCGACATTACCCGATGGAAAATCTTCCAGGACGGGTTTTAAGGTCACCTCGTAACGACCATCGTCTCGCAGACGCGTAAAACACGGCACAACAGCTGCATCCGTCATTTGCGCCATGCGACCCAGGGTCGGCAGGGTCGCTGTGGGGATACCGAAAAAAGTTGCGAAAACCGAATTATCCGCACCGAAATCTTCATCGGGTATGTAGTAACACGCCTGGTGATTGCGTATGCCACGTATCATCGGACGCAGGCCATCATCGCGCATCACGAGACGCGTACTGGGATAGCGCTCACGCCCGCGCAGCACAAAGTAATTTAACAATGGATTTTTCAGGGGTTTCATCATGGACACAGTGGGGTGCAGCCGGGAAACGGCGACGCCGCCAAAATCCATGCCGATGGCGTGGGGCGTCAACAAAATAATATTCCGACCCGAACTCGTTAACGACTTGAACTCCTCCAGACCTTTGAAATCCGTCAGACGATCCAGATTCTTCTCGGTTGCCCACCAGATCAAACCAAAATCCACCACGCTTTGTCCGTAAAAACGAAAGTGCTCACGCAGTAAAACTTCACGCTGTGTATCGTTCAACTCGGGGAAACACATTTCGAGATTGATCCGCGCAATACGGCGGCGCTTGGCGTTGAATTTTAGAAATAACGAACCCAAAAACCCGCCAATACCCATCGCCCAACGACGCGGCAAATACACACAAAAACGATTAATACCCAACAAAGACCAAGTCGACCAATAACGTGGATGTATGAACGATGAGTTAAACGAGACCTTGGCCGGCACGGGTGCAAACTGGAAGAATTAATGTTTGATGAAGTCTGGAGCAGCTTATAAAGCAAGCACAGGCAGCAGACAAGACCCGCTCACTAAAGCACCGGCAGGTAAGCACGCAACCAGCTGAATGACTGTACTGCCCACTCGACGTCTTGCGCGGTATCGATATCGCGTTGTGGTGGCAAAATTTCAGGTTTCGGTACACCGCAATCGCGCAGGTTGCTCAGAGTGCGTTCGAATACCGATTCTGTACCCCACTCGATATCGTTAAACATATTTTCCTCAACCTGGGTTAGTCCTATTAAATAAAAACCACCGTCATCCGTGGGACCAATGACGTTGTGGCCATCGTGTAACGATTCAAACACCTTGTGCAGGATTATTGGATCAAGATGCGGAATATCGCAGCCGAAAACGGCTGCGGCTCCATGCATTGCGACGCCTTCGCGCAACACCGCCAACATTTTTTGACCCAGGTTACCGGGTATTTGCCGTGTGAATGTAATGTCGTGGTTTTGTTTTATCCAGGTAAAACTGGAGTGGTCGTCGTCCGGCCAAACGCTGACAATGACCTGCCCCGACCAGGCGGCGCATACCCGCTCCACCGATGCACGCAAAAGACCCGTTGCGATGTCAGCGGCCTGTTGCGCAGTAAACGTATCGAGCAAACGTGTTTTGACTTCACCCGGCGCGGGTTTTTTGGCAAACAAGTAAATCGCCGGCGAACTCATTATCCCAGCCCGGTCACTCAGCGGCCACGAATGTTACTGTACCGCGCGGACAGTTTCTCTGGACTCACGCCCAACCCAATAGCAAAAACGAAACCACCACATTTGCAACACGGTGCGAAAGACGCCTTGCTGCCTCCAGCGCCGGACGGATGTAATGACTCTGGAGTGAATACGAAACGGTCGCGAATTTTTTTTTAATCGTTTGCACAGCTCAATGTCTTCCATTAACGGTAATTCCGCGAAGCCTCCTGCGGATTCAAATAATGTTTTTTTTACAAAAAATTCCCTGGTCACCGGTTGCGATACCGCTGATGGCCGAACGCCAATTCATACTCCATTCGATCATCCTGAACATAAACCCGTGCGCATCCAGTTGAATATCGAACCGCCCCCATCCATACCCGCCGTCGATGGCCTTGCAGATACACGATAACGCATCTTCAGGCAACCGGGTATCCGCATGCAAAAACAGCAATACGTCGGCGCTGCAAACCTGCGCACCCCGATTCATTTGCAGAGCGCGGCCGGGTGAAGCCGAAGTAATGATAGTGAGTACGTCATGCGTATTTTGAAGCGCCGATGCCATCTTTTCGATTGCTGTCCGAGACACCACATCATCACTCGCATCGACAATAACCACTTGCGCCGAAGTCAAAACCGGACAACAGCGTTTCGACCCATTGCACAACGTCATCACCCTCATTAAATACCGGAACAATGACAGCAACCGCAACACTCAAAGTGCGCTGCCCCAAATTCGAAGCGGTTCTGCTGTTTTTCAAATGACGCTCGATATTCATTGCAATATTCTAACGTGGCTGTGTAAGGTAGCGGCTAACGACGAGGAACCACATTCATGGCGACACCCAAATACCTAAGCTTCGACACTTTATCATTACATGCCGGACAACACCCGGACGCGGCCACCGGCGCGCGTGCCGTGCCGATTTATCAAACCGCGTCTTATGCATTCAAAAGTCCGGACCACGCAGCTTCAATTTTTAACATCGAGCGTACCGGTCACGTTTACTCGCGTATCTCCAATCCGACCAATGCGGTCTTGGAGGAACGTATCTCGGCGCTGGAAGGCGGTGTTGGCGCGATTTGCACGGCCAGTGGTCAAGCCGCTTGTCATTTAGCCATCACGACTATTTTGGGTGCCGGGTCGCATATCGTGTCGTCACAGTCTATCTACGGCGGCACGCACAATTTGCTCGCCTACACCCTGCCCCGCTTCGGGATTGAAACCACTTTTGTTGATCCCAGAAACCCCCAGGCGTTTCGCAGTGCCATCCGCCCGAACACGCGCCTGCTGTTCGGCGAAACGCTGGGCAATCCGGGTCTTGAAGTATTGAATATCCCGGCAGTTGCGGACATTGCCCATGAACACGGACTGCCTTTGTTAATCGATTCGACGTTTACCACGCCGTACCTGTGTAAACCATTCGAACTCGGCGCGGATCTTGTTTTTCATTCGGCGACCAAATTCTTAAGCGGACATGGCATCGTGATCGGCGGGCTGGTGGTGGACAGCGGCAAGTTCGACTGGGAAGCATCGGGCAAATTCCCGACATTGACCGAACCTTACGCAGGCTTTCACGATCTCGATTTTGTCGAAGAGTTCGGACCGGCGGCGTTTATCACCCGCGCACGTAAGGAAGGTGCGCGGGACTTTGGTGCCTGCATGAGTCCGACAACCGCGTTTCATATCCTGCAAGGCATCGAAACTCTGTCCTTACGCATGCAAAAACACGTCGAAAACACGCGCTGCATTGTCAATCACCTGAAAGACCATAAAGCAGTGGATTGGGTCAGTTATCCTGAATTGCCCGATCATCCCGATCACGAACTCGCCAAAGAATTATTACCCGAGGGTTGTGGCGCCGTGTTCAGCTTTAGTATCAAAGGCGGGCGCCCGGCGGGTCAGAAATTTATCGAGAAAGTACAACTGTTTTCCCATCTTGCCAACGTCGGAGATGCCAAGTCGTTGGTCATTCATCCTGCCAGCACGACGCACCATCGTATGGACGCACAAGCGCTGGAAGCCGCAGGTATCTCAGAAGGTTTGATACGCATGTCGGTCGGCCTGGAAGACACTGCTGATTTGATTGACGACCTTGAACGCGCGCTGCGCGCCTCGCAAAAAGTCTGAACCGCAGCCATGGAAATTAAACTCAAACAACAAACTGTCTACGTTTTCACCGCAGGCCGCGATATCAACCCGGACAAACCGACAGTCGTGTTTGTACACGGAACAGGTCTCGATCACACCGTGTGGGCCTTGCCCGCACGTTATTTCGGTCGCCACGGCTTTAACGTTTTAGCCATCGATTTGCCCGGTCATGGCCGATCGGACGGACCATTACGGAAAAGCGTCGAAGACATGGCGGATTGCCTGATTGAAATACTGGATGTCCTGGAAATCGATCAGGCGGCCCTGGTTGGTCACAGCATGGGTTCGCTGGTCGTGTTCGATACCGCCTCGCGTTTCGTTGATCGTGATCCGCTCACTCGCCTTGCTCGGCACGGCTTTGCCCATGGGTGTGACCGATGCATTGCTGGAAAATGCCAAACAAAATAAACACGACGCCATCGATATGCTGACCATCTGGGGTTACAGCCAGTCTGCGCAATTAGGCGGCAATGAAACACCGGGCATGTGGATGGTCGGTGGCACCAAACGTTTGTTCGAACAATCCAAGCCGGGTGTTATTTTCACCGGCTTGAATGCCTGCAACGAATACCGCGACGGACTGGAGCGCGCACCAAATATCACCTGCCCCACGTTATTCATTCTCGGTGACCGCGATATCATGACGCCACCGTTTAACGCCAAACAAGTGGCGGAAAAAATTCCCGGTTCCAAAACTATCGTTTTACCCGGAACCGGTCATTCACTGATGTCAGAAAAACCGGATGCGGTGCTGGATGCGCTGATTACGATCGTTTAGCTGACTAACCTTGAACAGGTTGGTGGTCTTTGTTTGGGTCACGGGAATTTTTCCTTACGGCAAAAACAATTCCACCGACGACGCCTTGCAATATTACAAAGCCAAACGCTACCCAGGCAAAGGCAACCGCCGGTTCACTTGCCACACCGAACAATGAAAAGAAATACACGAACACCGCTTCACGCACGCCGATGGCGTTAATGGATATTGGCACCATCATCAGGATTGCGGCAATGGGAATAATGATAAACATGGCCAATGGCGGGATGTCGATATGCAGCGCCCAGGTAAGAACGATGAAGTGAAAAATGACATTGAGTTGCAACAGGAATGACAGACCTAACGCCTTGGCCAACACATCCTTGCGCCCTTTGAATGCCTGAAACGAAGTCATAAAACTTTTTCAGTAAGCGAACCGGCATGCCAAAGCGATCTTCTTTTAAGGCAAACACGCGATCAAACAGCCAGGCGGGTGAGCCAAAGACGACGTAAGCGAACACCATCGCCCCACCAATAGCCAGTGCAACCCAAAACCATAGCAGTGGAATCTGCGCACGCACGGCACTCGACAGCAATATCGCGATCAAGGCATAACTGAGTAACGCCGTCACACCAAACAGACGGTCGATAAAAATTACCGAGACCGCACCAGTCTTGCTGCCACCCATGCGGTAAGAATCATACATGCGCATCAAATCGCCGCCGATAGTCGATGGCAGAAAATTATTGAAAAACACCGCGACCATGAAGGACTTGACCAGATAAAAAAGTGGCGCATCGACGCCTTGGGCATGCAGCAGTGTTTTCCAACGCAATGCGGTAATGAAATAACCTGCATAAAACATGCAAAATGCGAAAATCAGCAACGAAATATTTGCGTTACGAATACTGTTCCATATTTCGGCCAGGTTGGAATTACGCAGAATCCAGTAAACCAACCCGGCAGACACCAACACCTTAACCAGTGTCAGTAATGTTTTGGATGACTTAGGCATAAACGAAGTCAGAATTGGCGTCAACAATCAAGCTCGCAGTCACATATAAAATGACGCAACTCGAGGCTTGCAATTTCGAGTTCAATCAGTGGCGCTTCGATTTTTAATGACCTTGGCGGGCACACCGGCGCAGATGGCATTCTCCGGCATGGATCGCGTCA
>CBDCFT010000021.1:0-11835 GCA_965216365.1 Arenicellales bacterium
CGATGCAATCCTTCTTGAACGTAACGAACTGACGTCTGGCACGACCTGGCATTCGGCAGCGCAAGTACGCGCACTTCGATCAACACAAAATCTCACCGACCTGATCCGCTATTCCATTTCACTTTATTCGCGGCTCGAACAGGAAACCGGCCAGGCAACCGGTTGGATTAATAAAGGGTCGATATCAATCGCAACCAATGAAGACCGTTTAATTCATATAAAACGGCAGGAAGCGCTGGCGAAGATGTTTGCTGTGCGCACTGAATCAATCTCGCCACAACAAGTGAGAGAACGTTGGCCACTGGCAAATGCCGACGATGTCATCGGTGCCGTATGGTCACCGGACGATGGTCGCGTCAGTCCGTCCGATTTGTGTGCCGCTCTAGTAAAAGGTGCGCGATTACAAGGCGCTAAAATATTCGAACATACCTCGGTACCAGGAATTGAAACCCGGGATGGGAAGGTAACGGCAGTGGAAACCGGCAAAGGACGCGTGGGTTGCGACGCCATCGCCGTGTGTACAGGGCTTTGGTCGAAAAAAGTCGCTTCGATGGCGGGTGTATCTGTACCGGTATGGTCATGCGAACATTTTTATTTACTGACAAAACCTGTTCCAGGAATCGAAGGTAATTTGCCGACACTGTCGGATCACGATAGTCACTTATATATAAGAGATGATTCAGGTGGGTTATTGGTCGGGTGCTTTGAACCACTGGGTAAATCTATCGATCCTGATCGATTGGGCGAGGATTTTTCGTTCCAACTACTACCCGAGGACTGGGATCACTTTGAACCCATGATGTTAAATGCGATGCATCGTGTACCTGCATTGCAGGAAGCCGAAGTCAAAACGCTTTTGAACGGCCCCGAAAGTTTTACGCCAGACGGATCGTTTATGTTAGGCGAAGCCGCCGAAACTAAAGGTTTATTTTTAGGCTGCGGTATGAACTCCGTAGGCGTTGCGACCGGCGGTGGTGCGGGCATGGCGCTGGCCCACTGCATTGTTAATGGTCATACACCCACCGATCTGCACGAAGCCGATCCGAAGCGTTTCCCGGATTGTTTCCAGTCCGTCAAAGCATTGACCGCCCGCGCGCCGGAGATTCTGGGCAAACACTATGAAATCACTTATCCAGGACGCCAGTTCGAGTCCGCACGTCGTTTACGCACCGCACCACTACATAAAAAATGGCGGGAGAACAAAGCGCATTTTGGTCAAGTATTCGGTTTTGAACGACCTTTGTACTTCGATTGCGCTTCGACACCTGAGCTTAGTTTCAGCAAACCGCCCTGGTTCGACCAGGTTGCCAACGAAGTTAATCAAGCACACACAAGAGTAGCGATATTTGACCAATCGACTTTCGGAAAAATTCTGGTCGAAGGCACGGACGCTGAAAACTTTCTTAATCGAGTTTGCGCCAACAACATGACCCGAGAACCCGGACGAGCAATTTATACGGCAATGTTAAACGAGCGCGGTGGGATCGAAAGCGATTTAACTGCATTGCGCCTGGACGAAGAAAGGTATCGACTTTATGTCGGCACCAGTGCTGTTAAACGCGACTTTGCATGGCTGCAAAGACATGTGAACGATAGCAAACGGGTTATATTAAAGGATGAAACACAAGACTTCGCCGTACTCGGATTGATGGGGCCGGATAGTAGGCAAATGGCTAATGACATCGGCGTGCCGGAACTAAACGACGTAAAATATTTTCAGCACAAAGAGATTGTCATTGATGGTATTCCAACTCGCGCTGCTCGTCTGTCTTATGTCGGTGAAGCAGGCTGGGAAATTACCTGCCCGACTGATCAAGTCGTTGCACTCTACGAATTGTTTTACAATGCAGGTGCACGCCCAGCCGGACTCTATGCACAAACGTCCATGCGTATCGAAAAACAGTTTCTAAGCTACGGCCATGATCTGGATACGGATGTAACGCCTCTGGAAGCGGGGCTGGATTTCGCGGTAGATTGGCAAAGCGATTTTATTGGCCGCGACGCACTTATGCAGCGCCGGGATGCGGGGATTCATTCCAATATAGTCACCTTAGTGCTGGACGCTGTTAGCGCTGTGCCACTAGGAAACGAACCGATCTATCACGATGATAGAATAGTCGGTAAAACAAGCTCGGCAGCGTTTGGTTACCGGGTAGGCAAACCACTTGCGCTGGGTTACATTGCAATTGATAAGAACAATCCAACGAGGTGCAGAACCGTTCAACTCGATATTGCCGGTACCTTGTATAATGCGCATATATCGCATGGTGCGGTGTTCGACCCTAACGGACAACGGATGAAACACAGTCTGTAAAAATATTATGAGTCATGTCTTTCCAAGAAGTGCGACTGCGCAACTGCCGGTGATTGATCACGGTGACGGATGCTATCTGATTGATACCAACGGCAAACGTTATCTCGATGCTTCGGGTGGTGCGGCGGTGTCTTGTCTTGGTCATTCTGACGAATCAGTCAAACAAGCGATCAAAAATCAGCTTGATAAAATTGCATTCGCCCACACCGGATTTTTTACCAGTCAAACCGCGGAAGACCTCGCCGATTTACTCGTCGCGAACGCACCTGAAAACATCGACAAGGTTTATTTCGTATCCGGTGGGTCGGAAGCAGTTGAAGCAGCGTTAAAACTCGCCCGCCAGTATCACATTGAAAATGGCGAACCCGGCAGGTCACGAATCATATCGCGCTGGCAAAGTTATCATGGTAATACGCTGGGTGCGTTGTCTGCCGGTGGTAATCGATTGCGACGCAAACCTTTTCTTCCCCTGTTGGTCGAGATGTCACATATCTCACCTTGTTATGCTTACCGAGGACAATCCAGCGACGAATCGGAATTTAGCTATGGACAACGCGTCGCTAACGAACTAGAAACCGAAATTGAAACTGTTGGAGCGGAAAACATCGCGGCATTTATCGCCGAACCCGTCGTCGGCGCTACTATGGGTGCAGTGCCTGCTGTGCAAGGCTATTTTTCGCGCATCCGCGAGATTTGCGATCAATACGGTGTGTTGTTGATACTGGATGAAGTGATGTGCGGCATGGGCCGAACGGGAACCTTGTTTGCCTGCGAACAGGATCGGGTCACGCCGGATATTGTTTGCATTGCTAAAGGCCTGGGTGCCGGGTATCAACCCATCGGCGCAATGCTGTGCTCACGTAAAATTTATAGCGCGATTGAAAACGGCTCAGGCGCCTTTCAACATGGTCATACTTATCTCGGGCACCCAGCGGTGTGCGCCGCCGGAAAGGCCGTCATATCGAGGCTGTTAAATGACGGTTTGGTTACGCGTGTCAACACAATAGGCGAAGAATTCGAACGGGCGTTAGTCGAAGGATTCGCCCGCCACCCTCACATCGGCGATATCCGCGGACGCGGACTTTTTCGTGGACTGGAGCTGGTTGCCGATCGGGATTCGCAACAATCGTTTGATGCATCGTTGAATGTGCATGCGAGAATCAAACAACAGGCTTTTGAAAATGGACTCATTTGCTATCCCGGTGGCGGCACAATAGACGGTCAAAGCGGCGATCACATATTGCTTGCTCCACCGTTTATCGTTGAATCGAATCAGATCGAGGAATGCATCGACAAATTATCCAAAACCATTGATGACGTGTTGCAGTCGTTGCCGGTTTGAGCGACCCCAGTGTCAAAATATATTTTCATGTCGGCCTGGGAAAAGCCGCATCGACTTATCTTCAACACAGCGTATTCCCGATTTTTCAGGATATTCACTACATCCATCGTAACCGGTATCGCTCCAGCGTAAAAATTATTGCGCGAGGCGGACACGATAAATACCTGATGTCACGGGAGTTCACCCGCGGGTTTGAAAAAAAAATTAAAACATTTCTGGACCGCCATGGCGACGCGAATACTTATCCAATCATCGTATTTCGGCGTCACGATGGCTGGATCGCTTCACAATACCGGCGTTATGTAAAAAATGGTGGCACTGCAGAGTTTGAACAGTTCATTGATATAGAAAACGACGGTGGCATCTGGTCAAAGCATGAACTTGATTTCTATGCGCGTATCGAAACCCTTGAACGGTGTTTTGGCCGTCCTCCGCTAGTTTTGTTTTACGAAGATATGCGCGAGGACACGTTTACCTTCTTTGATACTCTAGCCGGGTACATGGGCGCCCGTTACGATCGAGATCAGCTACCGACGGGAACTGTGCATAAATCCTTTTCCGAAAAACAACTGCACGTCATGCGTGGTTTTTGTCGCTGGCTGTTCAAGAGCAACACTCGAAACCCGCAAGATGCTCACGTCGGTTGGTTACGCAAACGGCTGCGCATGCTGGGTTGTTATTGCATCTTGTATCCAGCAGCTTTAGCACCAAAATCCTGGACACCCGCAAAGCCACTGATCGACCCGGACTCTCTAAAAAGAATTCGCGAAGTATATACAGATGATTGGGAGAAATGCCGTGAATATGCCCATAGCTATGCTAAGAATTAAAACAGGGGCGGGATTTACACAATAGTTCCGTGGCCGGTGTTGTTCTGCAGCCACAAATCAGCACGGCTATATCTCTGTCCGTTCATATGCTCTGAATTCTGCTTCAATCTGATTATATAAAGTGGAAACCCACTCGGGAGATTGCACGGCATCTAACTTTGCTTGCCTGGGATCGCTTGGCGCAATGACAATCTTGAAATTCTCACGCCCAATATCCGATGCGATCACGAACAGTTCCTCTATCGTCCTATCTCCCATCGCCAGACAACCGATGGACACGGCCTTACCGTGAATAAATATATCCGACCCCGGACTGGTTCGGCCTTCGGCTTCAGCGTGTTTGAGGTCAAATGCATTGGGGAAGTTCAACTTTATCGATAGATGGTAACTGCTATTGGGATTTAAATATTCGATACTATAAATTCCTTCCGGCACTTGCCTGTCGCTTTCTCGCAGCTTCGGCCCTTTCACACCACTCAATGCCTTTATAGGATAAGTGCGAATGTAAGTTGGATTGTGTGCCAGCCCAACCCATAACTCCAGTTCCGCCAAATCTTTTAACGCCAACAAAGTCACTCGTTTCGGCGGGTAATCCTCATTCGCTGCTTCGAAATAAGAAGACAATCGTGCTCGGGCGGAGGGGCCATACTTCTCGACCACTTCTGCAACCGTCGTTTTTCCCGCGAATTTTTGATACACCGGAACCCATATCGATCTGCCGTAAAAATAAAATACCGCGACCCCTATCAGCACTACCATGCAAGCGCTTGCTATGAAATACCTTGCCCTCATTTCAGTTTATCCGGGTAATTACTTACAGTGTGTTAATGGAAAAATTTAACCTATCAGAGATCGATAAAATCAAATATTATCGTCTGGTTGACACCAAACTTCGACACCATAAGAAAAAACAATACTAATACACCGCTAAATGCCGGGATGCCGAGCAAGATCCACACTCGCATTAACCTGTGATAGTCCTCAATACGTCCGTCGTTATCGAAAATATCCCGAATGCGTATTTGAATTCGCACGACGGGGATCCAGCATACGCCGATAAAAACAAATAGGCTTATTACCAACACAAACCAAACCGAGTTGAACGGGATACCGAGAAGGTAAGTCAACCATAAACCGGTGACTAGCTGAACAATCACGGCAGGCGTTGTGAAGAGCCAATCTGCAATCACCACGTTGTGCGCTGTAACGGCAATCGCTTGCTTGTTAGCGCTTAGATGAGCTTTGAGCATAAAGAATGCAATCCCAATACCGGTACCAAGAAGTATGGTAGCGCTGAGAATGTGCAACAACTTCACCCAGGAATAAAGTGTCATACGATTTTAATCTTATTCGACGATTTCCCAAGAAATATCCAAATCCTTCACCTCTTCATCAAACTCCGTAAGTGTAATCAAACCTAAACAAGCGTGCGCACCACGTTCAGAAATCCCATTCCGTAGCAGTTTTCTTGCGAGAATCAGGGCGGGCGAACAGGGAATTTCTGGTCCGTGATTGTTATTTGCAGTCAAGTACCACGTACAGCTATTAGTACAATGATTATTATCAATACCTGAAATCCGGACATGCATTCCGCCAGTTTGAGAACCGAGTCTAATCATGCGATCGCTCATCCAACTGAACGCGGTTACGAATCTGTTCCAGTTCCCTACGACTCCAAGCCGTGTAAACCATGCCATCGTATAAAGAGTCAGTTGCTCCCATACGGCTTCAAGGGCAGCATGAAATGTCACCGTCTTAACCCCAGGGACATATTGCGGTAGGAGAGATAAATCAGGGACATCGCAGGCACCGGATAGTCGCCGACCCAGCGACGGGTAATTTTGCAACTGCAAGTCCTGCCAACCAAATGTTGTTACCCATTCGCCGTTTTTCAATACGTCATACGGCCTGCCGCAATAACTGAGCACCGCTGAAATAGTGCTGGTACCGCGCGGCGTCTGATGCGCAGGAGCAATAGATATTTCGATTTCACTAAGTTCCGCAAACCGGTCCCGGACAGCATCCACAACAGCGCTCGACAGACCAGGCAACGTACTGGCACCTGACACCAACAATACATCGCTTTTCAACGCATCGCCATTCAGCGCTGTCAATCCGCTGACAAACTCACGGCCGTCCGCCAGGTCAATATAGTGACTTCCACATTCGATACACGCCTTCGCCACCCGGTAGTCCTGTCCCTGATACGGTCCTGCGGTATGTATAACAATATCCGGATTTAGATTGCCAAGGTCATTTACGAGATCAGCAGAAAACTGATCAAGTACCGCAGGATGAATAGTTGCACCGGGAAAATCACTTTTTAGTTCGCTAACAAATTCACCTGCTAACACCTCACTGCGACTGGTAACGATAAGTTTAATGTCAGCTTCCGACGATAAACGCCGGCATATTCTGCCGCCAAAATGGCCTGTTCCACCAATGACAACTATTGTTTTCAATTCATGCAACGGGTGAAACCTTGCAATGCAACATTAACCCAATTGAATCAGAGACCTGAATCCATGTTACAACTCGCTTGTGGATTCGCGACTTTCAATGTAATAGAAATGCTGAGTCTTAAGAAAGTGAAAAAGTTATCGGCAGCGCGCCTTCCCACAGCACCTGCTTGCCAAACGCATCAAGATTTTGATGCCCTTCAACCATTGTCAGAAAATGATTCCCCGCTAACTGACCTACCTTGGCCGCAAAACAGGAGCTGCCATAGGCGAACAAAAACTCCGTTTCACTGATACCACCTGGATACAGCAAAATGTCACCGCGTGACGGATGACTTGTATGATTCTCAAAGTCCAGCCCCATATCATACTCACCCAATGGTATCCACACGGCTTCTCCACTCCAACGTGAATGAATAACACGCTCGGTGTACGGCAATAGCTCTAGAAATCTTTCACAGGTTTTGGGTGCGTGTTCCCGCTCCAGTTTGCTCTTGAATTTAAAAGAACCGGCTTGAATATTGATAAGCGTCATCGAATATCACCTGTTTTGTTGAAGGAGGTTCATCGGGCAAAAAAGGCGCTCTAATGAGCGTCTGTGTTTAACTTCAAACTAACCCTTGACGCACACCACCTGACGCAGCGTGTGTTCGACACTAACCAGATCATTCTGATTTTGCATCACGACGTCAATGTCTTTGTATGCACCAGGAATTTCATCGAGCACGCCCTTGTCCTTGCGGCATTCAACACCAGCCGTTTGCAGTTCGATATCTTCTTCATTGAAGTGGCGTTTTGCCTTGCCGCGACTCATACGTCGTCCCGCCCCGTGCGAGCATGAATGAAAAGACTGCGGGTTTCCTTTGCCACGTACGATATAAGACTTGGCGCCCATACTGCCCGGAATAATGCCCAGTTCATCCACACCGGCACGAATCGCACCCTTACGTGTGATGTAAACGTTCTCGTCAAAGTGATTTTCAATCGATACGTAATTATGATGACAATTGATTGCCTCTTTGGTCACACCGAATTTAGGTAGCACTTTTTTCAGCGCATCAACAATCAATCGCATCATTTCCCGTCGATTTTCCATTGCGTAGTCTTGCGCCCAACTCACAGCATCAACATAGTCGTCGAAATGTTGCGCACCCTCGGTAAAGTAAGCCAGGTCTTTGTCTGGCAGGTTAGCGATATGTTGTTGCATATCTTTCTGCGCCAGGCGAATAAAGTACTGACCAATGATGTTACCGACACCGCGACTTCCCGAGTGCAACATGATCCACACGTCATCGTTTTCATCCAGACAAATCTCGATGAAATGGTTTCCACCACCCAATGTGCCCAACTGGCGTACCCAGGTTTGATAGGGCTTTGTCTGCATCTTGAGCATTTTCGGATGACGTTCCAACAGACCATCAAGACCAACCGACAGGGCACGCACAGTCGATGCGCGAGCCTTGTCGGTTTTATGCCGATCAAATCCAACCGGAATCGCCTCTTCAATAGCCGAGCGCACCTTACGCAGGTTATCCGGCAGTTCGTCCGCGCTGATGGAAAGACGCAATGCATTCATCCCGCAGCCGATGTCGACACCGACAGCGGACGGAATGATCGCGCCTTTACATGGAATCACGGAACCCACGGTCGCGCCCTTGCCGTAGTGCACGTCCGGCATTGCCGCGATATGACTATGAATAAAAGGCAACTGCGAAAGATTACACAGTTGTTGATAAGCCTGTGGCTCAATATCGTCCGTGTAAATCTTAACTTTAGCCTTGCCTTTCGTAATGATTGTTTTGATTGGCATAGTTCACCTATTCTACTCTCTAACGTAACTATTACGATTCGAACCATTGTGTTGCCTGGTTTTCAGGCAACATCGCTTAAAATCTGCGACCAGAACCGTACACGCATGGATCGTTGCGCCCGAGCTTTTCGGACAGTTCTTTGTCACCGTGCACGACTCTGGTGCCGCGTTTCACCCGGGTTTCGGACGGATATCCCTTTCTGCGCTTGCTCATCGTTTCGAAAGGAACAGCTTTGTTGTTCGTCATCATGTGTTTTCACGAAAATTCTCCTGTTCTTCACGCAATTTCAAACTTAGCCACGGTGACCGGCCCCATTGCCGATCACCTGTACCCTAATCTCGATGTTCTTTGGGACACTGAGTCCTCAAGAACGCCATCTGGTCGGCCAGGATTTTTCTGTTCGACAAAATCAGGCCTTCCGCGTAACTCGGCGCATAAGGAATACCCAACAGGGCAATTCCCATTCGCTCCGCTTCTTTTGGCAGCAAGCTGCCTTTACGTGCGTTACACAAGCGGCAGGCGGTAACGACATGATCCCGGGTCAAACACCCATGTGTATATTGTCGAGCGCAATACATACACATGTAACCATCACGTCGAAACAATCGCGTATTAGTCAGTGCAGGCACTTCCCGAATTCGTTCACCAGAACGCGCTACGCCATGAGTCGCGACAATACTGTTTAAGTCCAGAAACGACCGCATGCCACCGACACGGTTTACACCGCCGCGAATACGAAAAGAATGCTCGCCCACCTCATACGCGACCTGCTCGCGCACGTACAACAGGGCGGCATATTCCCAATGCATCCACTCAACCGGTCGCCCGGTAATGTCTAGTCGTAAAATCAGATTTTCCACTGTCGTAACTCGCTGTTAAAAATGTTGTTTTACGATTTGGATGATTGAAATTTATATGCTGGTGGACACGGCGGGTATCGAACCCGCATATCGTCATAACCGATGCATTACTACCGGCAATGCCTGCCGTTGGAAACGGGCGCCAGTGAGTAACCCTCGTTTAGAGCAGTCACCTGCCATTCGCAACCGTACCGCCAAAGCATTCTTAGACGACGACCGGATCTACCCGGACCACCTATTCCCAGTACGTTTTTGGTGGCGGCATCCATTTGCCAACGTGCCCCTATTCTTAGTGCAATGAAACGTGAATAATTCTTGGTGTCCCCGGAAAGATTCGAACTTTCAACAACTTGATTTTAAGTCGAGTGCGTCTGCCTATTGCGCCACGGAGACGAAAGAAAATTGGTAGCCACCCTCGGATTCGAACCGAGAAGCACCACGTTCTAAGCGCGGCAGGTATAGCCAATTCCCATCAGGTGGCTTTGATGCTCATAAAAAAGTTATCTGTATTGTCATGACGGAATCACCATGGGCGTTGTCCGGTATCCAGTTAAGGTAAGTCGGCCGAGCACCGACAAAGAGTTGATAACATTTTTTGAAGGGCTTCATGGGTGCGCTATTCGAGCGCGATCTTCTTGACTGGACTCCCGCCTTCGCGGGAGTGACAACGTTGAAACATTTTTATGTGTTGTTGTAGAATTCTTTGGCTGGGAATCCTGGATTCGAACCAGAATTTCAAGAGTCAAAGTCTTGCGTCTTTCCGATTAGACGAATTCCCAATGGCATGGATGCAAAGAGATAAGCCGCCACCCTCGACTTTTGTAAGATCATGCTCGGTTCGATTGAGCTACAGCCAACTCCGTTTCGTCGTTACGGTTGGAATCGAACCAACGATTCCGGGGTTATGAGTCCCGATTAGGCACCAGCCCGCGTAACAAGATTTGGTGGGTCCAGTAAGAATCGAACTTACCTCTACAGGTTAAAAGCCTGCTGCACTGCCACTATGCCATGAACCCGTGGTACGCTTGGAAGGATTTGAACCCTCATCTCACTGGTTCGAAGCCAGGGGCTTTGATTCCATTAAGCTACAGGCGTGTTGGCGGAGAAGAACAGATTCGAACTGTTGCAAGTCGCGATGCCTTTCTCCTTTAGCAAAGGCCTTAAGCCACTCAGCCACTTCTCCATAAGCTTTAATGTTTGGGGCGAACTACCGGACTTGAACCGGTATCGTCCAGATTCACGTTCTGGGGCTTTGCCATTAAGCTAAGCTCACCGTATGAGTTTTGGCGGAGACTGAGAGGGGACGAACTCCCACACCCGTTAGGGCATCACCGGGTTCAAACCGGCTAAGCACGCTAGCCTGGCGAGCCTCCTATTTCAATTTGAAAAGATTCAGTTGGCCCTGAGATTTCTCCCTACGGTCGAAATGACAAGACTGAATTAGTTAGAGTTTCGTTAACTATTGGTCTGAGTGGTTGGATTCGAACCAACGGCCTCTCGCTTCCAAGGCGAGTACTCTACCCAGGCTGTGCTACACTCAGACAATTTCCAATATCCAGACATTTTTTCTGGTGTTCCCGGTCAGAATTGAACTGACACTTCGAGGTTGAAAGACTCGTGACCTCACCGTTAGTCGACGGGAACGAGTGGCGCACCCGACCGGACTTTAACCGGCATTCCCTCGATCGACAGCCGAGTGCTTTAACCATTAAGCTACGAGTGCAATTCAGAAATATATTAAGGTTGAGACTAAACCTTTACTAACCACCCCTTTGTTGAAGTACCCAACACATTGCATTGCACTGGTTGTCAACGTGTCCACGTTACCCTGGAAACCCGGCGGCAACGTCGATGGTCATGACTGCTTTTTTTAAAAAGTGTAGCGGTTCACTTGTCATGTCGATCTAATCAGCAGCTCACTTACCGGGAACCTTGCGGGCTCTAAACGGAAGCTATCCGACCGTGCAGCGAAAACTACTAAGGCTCTTTGGCTTGCGGCCGCGGAGTTCTCCATGTTCCTGCGAGGCAGGCATGGACTTAAGTCATTTTCAATCGACATCGAGACGCGTCTTTGCTTTTCACCCAAAGGCGTTCTATGCGGGATTTGAACCCACGACTTATTGATTCTTAGTCAATCGCTCTACCAGACTGAGCTAACAGAACCGGTTCTACTAAGACGTGCGCATCTCAGTTGCTTGATTATCTTTTGGATAACCAAA
>CBDCFT010000022.1:0-156981 GCA_965216365.1 Arenicellales bacterium
GCCCCATTCAATACATGCGCCGCTGGATTCGTTGTCGATTAGTTGTTTCATTGCTTCTTGCAGCTTTCGTGACGATGGCAATATAAAGTCACTTTTCCTGATCCAGTAACGCAACAGATTTTTGATGCGTTCGTGTGATAAGAGCGTTAGCAAATCTACACGAACGGGCGGCAACTCCGACAACAGGAATTCAGATGTTTTGTCGATTACTGTTTCCAGATCCTGTTGCGCCAACTCGTCCAGCAAGGCTATCGCATCAGCACAGTGTTTCGCACTACGCAATATCGTTTTATCGACTCCCGGCCAATTCTGACGGATTAACGGCAAAACCTCATGACGGACCATATTGCGCCGAAAGCGAGTATCGGTATTTGCCGGATCGTCCAGCGTATCCAGTCCTATGTCACGGGCATATTGACTGATTTGATCACGGGACAACTCAAGCATCGGTCGCAGCAAATGACCTGTGGAAAAATCCATGCGTTCGGGCATGGCAGCCAGTCCATACACACCAGCGCCCCGAAAGAGTTGCAGTAAAACCGTCTCGGCCTGATCGTCACGATGATGAGCGGTTAGTAACACATCATTCTGTCGCATGATTTCGGCAAACCAGGCGTAACGCGCGCCTCTCGCCAGCGCTTCAACACTCGCCCCCTTTGCCGGATCGAGTTCCAAAACGCGATAGGAAAACGGAATTTTTAACGCGTTGCAGAACTGCTCACAGTGTTGCCGCCATACACCGGAGTCCGGATGCAATCCGTGATCGACGTGCAACGCTGTTAGTGGCGCGGGCAAATTGTCACGATGCGCAACAAGCGTATGCAACAAAACACTGGAATCCATACCACCGCTAAACGCCACCAGCAAACGCCGCGGATTTAAACCCTGAAGTTGAACTTTAAGCCTGTTTACGAAATGATCAGAACTGAATCCGGATTGGTGCGATGCTGGTTTGTCATTCATGCAGATTCTTCGTAACGCCCGATACTCATCAACTTTTCGTAGCGTTGTTGCACTAACTGTTCCGCACCCAATGTCGTGATCTCATTCAAACTCGCCATAATTCCTTGCTTTAGTAATTGCGCCGCCTCATCCATATTCCGATGCGCGCCTCCCAAAGGTTCTTCAATCACCTTGTCTACAATACCCAGTTCACTCAGACGTTTTGTTGTCACACCCATTGCTTCGGCGGCGTCAGCCGCCTTGTCCGCGCTTTTCCACAATATAGAGGCACAACCCTCGGGTGAAATGACCGAATAAGTAGCGTACTCCAGCATCAGTAACTTATCGCACACACCAATCGCCAAAGCACCACCGGAACCGCCCTCTCCAATCACAACCGCCACGATGGGAACTTTCAGTTCGGTCATAACATTCAGGCAACTGGCAATGGCCTCGCTTTGACCACGTTCTTCCGCTCCAACACCGGGATAAGCCCCCGGTGTATCAATCAGCGAAATCAAGGGTAACTCAAATCGTTCCGCCAGACGCATAATGCGTTCCGCTTTTCGGTAACCCTCCGGTCGTGGCATGCCGAAATTGCGTCTGACTTTTTGCTTGGTGTCGCGTCCTTTCTGGTGCGCGATAATGGCCACGGCAACATCGTCGATACGGCCGAGTCCGGCAACAATAGCCGGATCATCGCTATACATACGATCGCCATGCAGTTCTTGAAAGTCGCTGATCATGCGTTCGATGTAATCAACCGAATAAGGCCGTTGCGGATGCCTTGCGAGTTGCGTAATTTGCCATGAATTCAGCGATGAAAAGATAGACTCCGTGAGTTTATGACTTTTCTTTTCCAAACGCTGAATCTCGCCATTCAGATCGACATCGCCGTCACTTTGTACACGCTTGAGTTCTTCGATTTTCGCTTCGACTTCAGCGATAGGTTGTTCGAATTCGAGAAACTTAAGGTCCATTTTTCCCTTACATTGCTTCCAAATATTGTTGTTGGGCCGGTTGCGCGGGTTTATTGTTTTGCATCAGGCGTAAATCGTAAATTAAACTGATTTTGTCACGGCCAAATAACTTTTCCAGCGAGTTTATCAAACCCTCAGCAGGTTTGACCTTCCAATCCGGTCCCAGTTGTATATCCGCATACTGGCCGTTATGCCGTCGATAAGATAATACTATTTCGCTACGCCCACCGGTATAGGGGCCGAGCACATCATGTATTTGCCCGGCAAGCCCGTCTTTCAACGCCTGCTCGTCAGTTTCGACGGTGATTCTCGCGACCAATAGCGCACGCAGGTTTTCGATGTCATATATTTTCTCGGCACGCATTTGGAATCCACCGCTGTAGTCATCCACACTCACCTGCCCGTGAATGGCCACGACATTATCCTTGCGAATGGTATTGCGCTCGCTGTTAAACAAGTCACCCATAATGCTGATTTCAATACGCGCTGTTTTATCGTCAACTGTAACGAAAGCCATCTTCCTGCCGCGCTGCGTATTCAAGGTCCGGATCGCGACAATTAATCCCGCCACCCATACCGAGCGATCAACCGTCGGGTTCAACTCGTTTACCGGAGTTTCGATGATTTGCTTTAACTCATCACGATATCGGTCATACGGATGACCACTCAGGTACAAACCGAGAGTATCGCGCTCACCAACCAGTCGTTGTTCTTCAGACCATTCGGCAACATCCTGTATTTCCGGTTTCACCGTAGCCGGTGCGTTAATGCCAAACATATCGGACTGTCCGGCGGTTGCATCCTGTGACTGTTGTTCGGCCGTGTTGATGGCTCCCGGTAAGGCGGCCATTAAAGCCGCCCGGTGTCGTCCCAGCTCGTCCAAGCCACCGGATTTAATCAAAGCTTCCAGGGTGCGTCGATTAACCTTGCGGCTGTCGATACGGGCGCATAAATCAAATAAATCGGTAAACGGTTCCGCCTCATCACGCGCTGCCAGAACGGACTCCAACGCGGATCGCCCTACGCCCTTAATTGCACCCAAACCATACAAAATCCTATCTTGACCAACCGGAACAAAATGATACTCGCAACGGTTAATATCCGGTGGCGCGACTTGCAGTTTCAGATCGCGACACTCGGCCATTAACACGACTACTTTATCGGTGTGATCCATATCGCTGGATAACGCGGCGGCCATAAATGCCGCGGTGTGATGCGTTTTGAGCCACGCCGTTTGATAGGTAATCATGGCGTAAGCGGCGGAGTGGGATTTGTTAAAACCGTAACCCGCGAATTTCTCCATCAGGTTAAAAATATGCGTGGCAACATCGGTATCGACACCGCGTTTTTTTGAGCCGTCGAGAAACACCGCCCGTTGGTGCGCCATTTCCTCCGGTTTCTTTTTCCCCATGGCACGACGCAGCAAATCCGCGGCGCCGAGTGAATAACCCGCCAACACCTGCGCAATCTGCATCACCTGCTCCTGGTACAAAATAACGCCGTATGTCGGCGTCAAAATATTTTCCAGCTCAGGATGCGGATAAGTAACCCGTTCGCGGCCATGTTTTCGATTGATAAAATCGTCCACCATGCCGGACTGCAGCGGACCCGGACGGAACAAGGCAACCAGAGCAACCAGGTCATCAAATTTGTCCGGTTGCAGGCGTTGAATCAATTCCTGCATACCGCGGGATTCCAGTTGAAATAACGCGGTGGTTTTGCCGGTCTTGACCAGATCGAAGGTTTGCACGTCATCCATGGGCAGGTGATTCAAGTCGAGCGGTGCTTCGCCTTGCCGTTCTCTGTCCTGGTTTATCGTTCGCAGGGTACTGTCAATAATGGTTAAAGTACGCAAACCGAGAAAATCAAACTTGACCAGTCCGATGGTTTCAAGATCGTCCTTATCCAATTGCGTTACCGGTTGCGACATGCCCGGTTCAAAATACAACGGCGTGAAATCCGTCAACGCGGTCGGCGCAATCACAACACCACCGGCATGTTTGCCGACATTACGCGCCAAACCCTCGAGAGAACGCGCCGTGTCGAGACACTCACGCACGTCATCTTCGTTGTCGTAACGCTCTTTTAGCAACGGTTCCTGGGTCAAAGCATCATCCAGCGTCATGCCCACGGCGAATGGCACCAGTTTCGCCAGGGTATCGACAAAACCATAAGGCATGTCCATTACCCGGCCAACGTCGCGCACGACCGCACGCGCGGCCATGGTGCCGTGGGTGATAATTTGCGCTACCTGATCGCGGCCGTATTTATCCGCGACGTATTCGATGACATGATCGCGTCCTTCCATACAAAAATCGATATCGAAATCTGGCAGGGAAACGCGTTCGGGGTTCAGAAATCGCTCAAACAACAACCCGTGTTCGATGGGATCCAGTTCGGTGATACCGATTGCGTACGCCACCAGCGATCCTGCGCCCGAACCACGACCCGGCCCCACCGGGATCGCATGTTCTTTCGCCCAGCGAATAAAGTCCGCGACGATCAAAAAGTACCCGGCGAACCCCATGCGATTGATGACGTCCAGCTCGAGTTGCAAACGCTCGTGGTATGTCTTATCGATTGCGTTTTCATCTGGCAACCGCAACCGTTCGAGCAACCCTTTCATGGTGGTTTGATTGAGCATTTTTTCGGCGGTCATGCCTTTTGCCAGCGGATAATGCGGCAAAAAATCTTTATCCAGTGTCAACACCACGTTACAACGCTTGGCGATTTCGACCGTGTTCGTCAACGCCTCCGGCATATCCGCAAACAAAGCACTCATTTCTGCGGTGCTGCGCAGATATTGTTGTTCAGTAAATCGGCGTTGCCGGCGGGTATCACTCAATACACGGCCTTCGTTGATGCAAACTCTTACCTCATGCGCATCGAACTCGGCCGCGGTTAAAAACTGCACGGCATTGGTAGCGACAACGGGAATATCGAGCGACGCGGCCAATCGCGTGGCCATGCTCACATAGTCACTTTCGTGCTCACGGCCGGTGCGCGATACATCGATGTAAAATCTGTCCCCGAATAATTCCTGGTACTCACGCGCGTGCTGTTGCGCGCGATCAGGGTAGCCTGTAATCAACGCCTGCCCGATCGCACCTTCTACACCACCGGCCAAAACGATAAACCCATCGGCATGTTCCCGCATCCAGTCGAGTTCAATATTGACTGAACCGGCGCCGCTGTTATTCAGATAAGCACGACTCAGTAATTCGCACAATGCGCGATATCCGTCATTGTCGCGACACAACAATAGCAACTGATGGGGCTGATTACGATCTTCTTCGTTGTTCGTCCATGCATGAACACCGATTATCGGTTTAATACCATTAGTGATGCATTTTCGATAAAACTTGACCATGCCATAGGTGTTCGCGACGTCAGTCAACGCCACTGCCGGCATGCCCAGCTCCTTGATACGTTCGCACAGCGACCCTATGCGCACGGTGCCGTCAATCAGCGAATATTCGCTGTGAATTTGCAAATGGACAAATTGTGCGTTCACGTGAATAGGCTCAACGGGTAATCAAGCATAAGCCGGCAGGCCGGCGTTGTGCTCGAGTAAATCCCGGACCGGGGCAAAACTACGCCGGTGAATCGGGCAGATCCCCTGCTGTTTAAGCGCCTCTCGATGCGCTTTGGAGGGATAACCCTTGTTGCTGGAAAATCCGTAACCCGGAAAGCGCTGATCGAATCGCAGCATCAGACTGTCCCGTGCGACCTTGGCAACAATCGATGCCGCGGATATCGACTCGACCATTGCATCACCGCCAATAACGGTCTCACTGGCACAGGGCAAATCCGGTTTGATGTGTCCGTCCACATAAGCAAACTCAGGTAAGACGGATAAGGCCAGCACCGCTCGGCGCATGGCTAATAACGAGGCCTGCAAGATGTTGATTTGATCTATCTCGTCAACGGTTGCAAAACCCAACGCCCAACTCACGGCATCGTCACGAATCTTGCACGCCAGGTGTTGACGTTTCCCGGGCGACAGTTTTTTCGAATCCGCCAGCCCAACGATACTGTGTGTGGACGGCAATACGACAGCCGCCGCAACCACAGGCCCGGCCAACGGTCCGCGCCCCACTTCGTCAATTCCGGCGATGTGTTGGTTGTGCTCAATCACTCGCTGACATTGTACTCAGAACAGTGCTGGCCGCCAGTTCGCTTCCGCCACCGCGCAGTTGCTCATGCACGTTGGAAAATTCACGGCGCAACTCACTCACTTTATGAGGATTATTCAAATACTCCACCAATGGTCCAGCCAGATTATCCGGCGTCGCATCGTTCTGAATGAACTCCGGCACCAACGGTGACGGCAACAAGTGATTCGGCATACTGTAATGTTTAACCTGGCTAAAGCTGCGCACGAACCAGTAACTCATGTTCGATACGCGATAGGCGACTACCATTGGTTTACCGAGCAGCAGTGTTTCCAGCGCCGCCGTGCCCGACGCCACCAGCACCGCATCGCTCGCTGCAATCGCCTTACGTGCATTACCCTCCAGCACATCGACAGAGAGTTTTTTCAACTGCGGTCTGCATTGAGTCTCAAATTCCTGCCGGGTTTGTGCGCTGGCCATGGGTACCAGAAAATGACTTCCAGGGTGCGATTGATGCAACCGAAGGGCTGCCTCAACAAACAACAAACCCATTTTTTCAATCTCCCGCACCCGGCTGCCAGGCAACAGGCTTACAATTTTCTGATCAGTGTTTAAACCGAGCGCCGATCGTGCCTCGAGCGTTTGGTCGGCGTCCGGTATTTCATCGGCCATGGGATGACCCACGCAAGTCACGGGTATGTCATGTTGCCGGTAATAGTCCGCCTCGAACGGAAACAAGGTCAACATATGATCGACAGCGCGGCGAATTTTATGAATTCGGTAACCCCGCCATGCCCAAACCGTCGGGCTGACATAGTGAATCGCCGGTATACCTTGTTTGCGCAAAGCACGTTCCAAACCCATGTTGAAATCCGGCACATCCACCCCGACAAACGCGTCGATTTGTTGATCGATAAAATGCCGTTTGACATGACTGCGGATTTTCAGGATCGACGATAGGTTTTCCAACAATCCGTCTAATCCCATTATGGAAATTCGCTCCATGGGATACAGCGTTTGCGCTCCAGTCGCCCGCATTTCAGGCCCACCGATACCGCTGAACCGAATATCCGGGTGTTGTTGTTGGAGAGTGCGTATTAATCCTGCTGCCAGCGCGTCCCCGGAAGTTTCTCCGGCAACGACACCTATGTGCATATTCTTGATGGCACGCCGGATTATCTATTCGCGCTCGTGATGTTCAATGAACCGATTCAACGAACAACGCCGCGTTGCGAATTTTTAAAGTAATCGACGAATTGTCGTGCGTTGGGATTACTGGCGGCCTGCGGTTGCAGTTTACTTACGGCACTTTCAAGATCGAGATTGGAACGACACATTATTCGATAACAATGTTTCAATGTGCTGATGGTGTCGTCGGAAAAGTCGCGGCGACGCAAACCTTTCGTATTTAATCCGTAAGGCTTCGCCGGATTTCCAGCGACCATGACGTAGGGTGGAATATCTTTTAAACACACTGTTCCGACACCGGTAATGCAATGCGCACCGATACGGCAAAACTGGTGCACAAGGGTAAAACCGCCCAGGATGGCATAGTCGCCGACCGTAATATGCCCTGCGAGGCTCGCACCATTTGCGAATATGGTGTTGTCGCCGATAAAGCAGTCGTGCGCGACATGTACATAAGCCATGATGAAATTATCGTTGCCAATCGAGGTGATGCCGCCGCCGACAGGTGTACCCCGGTTCAACGTACAGTATTCACGAATGGTGTTACGATCACCGATCGTGAGGGTGGTCGGTTCACCCTTGTAGCCCGCGTATTGTGGTGACTCGCCGATGGAAGAAAATTGATAAATCTTATTTTGTTCACCTATCCGGGTACCGCTACGCACTACGACGTGCGGTCCTATCCAGGTACCCGCGCCAATCTCAACGTCCGCCTCGATGATTGAAAAAGCCTCAACGCGGACATCATCCGCAATAGACGCGGCAGGATCGACAAGCGCACGCGAATCGATCACTTATAAATCCTGATACGTAAACAACAGTTCCGCACTGCAAGCCAGCTCGCCGTCGACATGGGCCTGTGTGCCACAACGCCAGACACTCTTGAGTTTGCGTAATAATTCGACGGTAATAACAAGCTGATCACCCGGCTCCACTTGACGTTTAAATCGGGCCTTATCCACGCCGGCAAATAAGTAAATACGATTATCGCTGGCTTGTTCACCCAGACTGACACTGGCCAGAATCGCCGAGGCCTGAGCCAGCGCTTCGAGAATGGTAACACCCGGCATTACCGGTCGTGCGGGGAAATGACCTTGAAAAAAAGGTTCGTTTACGGTGACGTTTTTTATCGCGCTCAACGATTTATCCGGAACATAGTCCGTTACCCGGTCAATCAATAAAAACGGGTAACGGTGGGGCAGATATTTTCGAATGTCGTGAATATCAATACTTGGCAATGCAATTCTCCCGGTTACTGGCTATTGTCCTGATTTTTCAGGGCCTGTTTCTCTAGTTTTCTTACACGTTCGGCCAGCTCATTTAATCGATGCAATCGTCCGGCAACTTTCTGCCAACGGCTGTTTTCCTGCGCCGCAATCGTTGAGGAATAAATCCCCGCCTGTTTTATACTCCGTGTAACCACGCTGGTGGCATTGACATAAACATCATCCACTATTTCGAGTTGCCCCAAAATGGAAGCACGGCCACCAAACCGGCAACGTTTGCCGATTCTGGCGCTACCCGCTACAGCAGCGCAACCCGCCATAATCGTGTGTTCGCCAATCTGAACATTGTGCGCAATTTGAATCTGGTTATCCAGCTTTACGCCGTTACCGATAACGGTGTCGTCCAATGCACCACGATCAATCGTCGTGTTAGCGCCTATGTCAACATCGTCACCAATGATGACGCGCCCCAGCTGAGGAATTTTCAACCATTCGCCGCCTTCCTCCGCGTAACCAAACCCATCGCCGCCAATGACTACACCGGACATGATTTCACAACGCGTTCCAATTGACGATCCGAAACGTACGGCCACACGATCATGAAGAAGGCAATCATCGTCAATCGTCACATCGTCACCAATTGTACAATGCGCCCCCAGCGAAACACGCTCGCCCAGCACGGAATTGTCACCGATGACACATAGCGGACCGACATACGCCGACGCGGCAATTTTCGCCGAATCGCTGACAATGGCACTGTGATGAATACCCGGACTCACCTCCGGGCGTGGATGAAGCAAACGGGCTGCTTTAGCAAACGCCGCATAGGGATTGTCAACTATAACGCAGTCACGTTTACAATGTTCTAGAAATTCAGATGTCAATAAAACAGCACCGGCGTTGGTATTGCGCAAATCGTTGATGGCACGGCCATTTACAAAAAAGGTTAGTGCTTTTTCGTTCGCGCTTGAAATGCTGGCAACGCGATCAATATCGAGCTTTGCATTGCCTTGTAGCTCGCCGTCTACGCGGGATGCTAGTTCAGCCAAACTCATGCGCATGGGACTGATACCACGGCAGGAATACGAGTGGAAACCATCGCCACCCGGTTCGATTGACTAATTTCCCGATTGCAGTTTTTTCAACACCTGGTCAGTAATATCGATACGTTTACTCGCCCATACCGCTTGTTGAAAAATAATATCGAAACCTTCGTCTTTGGCGATTTCAATTATTTTATCGCTGACTACCTGCTGCAATTTACCCAGCTCCTGGTTACGGCGTAAATTGTAATCTTCGCGCAACTCCTGTTGCTCTCGTTTCAGCTTGCGCCGCATATCGATCAACTCGCGTGTGCGCTTATCGCGATCTTCATCGCTCATCACCAGAGAGTTTTTATCTATTTCGCTTTCAGCTTGCGTAATACGGTCGCGCAGGTTAAGCAACTCCTTTTCCCTGGGTCTGAACTCGCTTTCGAGATTTTGAATTGCCGCTTTGCTTTGTGGTGATTCTTCTAGAATTTTATCCGCGTCTACGTAGCCCACTTTAATTTCCTGGGCGTGTAACCCCGGAACTGGCATAAGTGACGCTAGAACGCAACTGCTTACAATATATTGCTTTAGCTTCATTAATTTATTATCTCAAATAGTGATCGATCAGCGAAATAAAGTTCCGAGGGAGAATTGTACACTCTCCGTATCGTCACCCGATTCGTCATTTAACGCGGTCGCTACGCTAATAGTAAGCGGCCCGACGGGTGAAAACCAGTAATAAGCCATTCCCGCCGAATAGCGCAGATCACCTAAATCGATGCCGTCTTCTTCACTGTACACCTGACCGCCGTCGATAAAGAAGCCCACGCGTTTGTCTTTTGTGTCCTGCGCCCCTGGAAACGGCGTTAACACCTCAATATTGGTCAAAAACCGCGAGCTTCCACCAATTGTTTCGGGTGTCTCACCACTATCCAATGGCCCCAGGGATCTTGAATCGTATCCACGGACGCTGTTCGGCCCACCGGCGAAAAAGTTTTCGAAAAAAGGCAGCACTTCGAGATCATCGTAGCCGTCACCGACACCCAACTCGCCGGTAAGACGAAGCACGAATTTGTCCGATAGTGGTTTGAACCAGGAAGCACGACCAGTGACCTTGTAATAGGTTAGATCGCTGCCAGGTAGTGATGCCTCCAGAGAGAATCGGCGCAAAAAACCGGTAGTCGGATAAATAATGCTGTCACGTGTATCTCGCGACCAGCTCGTGGTCAGTTTCCAGTTGTCACTTTCCGGGTTTTGGCTGATAAAGTCTTCGAATTCCGGTGGTGTCTCATCGGTTTCGGTCAGATCGATTCGTTCACCCGCGAAACCAAAGTTGATAGAGTTAAATTCGCTTAAAGGTATCTGGTACTCAACGCCGAGCAATTCGGTTTCCGCAATATATTCTGCGGTATTGGCTTCCGTCGCATCGATCCGGCGACTAGATATCCTGAACCCGCGACTGATTCCATTCAAGGTGTAGTAAGGGTTGGTGTAACCCAGACTGACGACTCTCGACACGTCGGACGTATTGATATCCAGATCCAATTCCTTGCCGGCACCAAACAGGTTTTCCTGGGACACATTGGCCTGTAGCAACACACCATCCTCATCGGAATAACCAACACCGAATAAAAATGTCCCGGTCGAGCGTTCTTTGACAACGACCTGGAGATCGACCTGATCGTTAGTGCCGGGAACCTGGGGGGTTTCGATACGCACGTCATCGAAAAAACCGAGACGCTGCAGGCGCACACGGGAACGCTGAATATCCTCTGCCGAATACCAGGCACCTTCAAATTGCCGCAGCTCGCGCCGTATCACTTCATCGCGGGTTGCCGCGTTACCGCTGATATCGACTCTGCGCACGTACACTCGCCGCCCGATATCGATAGCAAAAGCGAAAGAAACGGTATTGTTGCTTTTATCAATATCCGGTATCGCATTCACATTGGCAAAAGCGTAGCCGTCGTTAGCCAGCCGGTCAGAAATCGCCGCGCGGCTTTCGGACACGGCTTTACGGGAATAGATATCACCCGGTGCAAATGTGAGTAGCGTCTCCAATTCATCAGCGGCAACTGCCGAAGTCGATTCCACCGTAATATCGCTGACCGTGAATGACTCGCCTTCGTTGACAGCAATAGTAATGAATATGTCCTCGCGATTATCCGATATAGATACCTGGGTCGACTCGACTTTAAAATCCAGATACCCCTGATCCTGATAAAAACTGCGCAGAGTTTCCAAATCAGCCTCTAGTTTCTGTTTGGAATACTGATCCTTCTTGGAAATAAAATTAAAAATTTTCTTTGTCGACAAATTAAATCGTTTACGCAGTTTTTTATCTTCAAATGCTTCATTGCCGACAATGTTAATTTTTTTGATCTTGGCGATCACACCTTCATCAATACTAAATGTAACGGCGACACGGTTACGTTCCAACGGTTCTACGGTAGGCTCCACGCTGGCGGAATACCGGCCCAGGCTAAAGTACTGGTTTTTCAAATCCTGAACGACCTGGTCGAGCGCGGACTGGTTGAATATCCGGCCTTCAGCAAAATCGACCTGCTCCATGCCCTCCGTCAACGCGTCATCGTCAAATTCGTCATTACCGTCGAATGTGATGCTGGCAATGGACGGACGTTCTTCGACCACGACCACTAGTACATCGCCATCTTGGTTTAGTCTTATGTCGTTGAAAAATCCAGTCTTGAACAAGGCACGAATCGATTCCTGCGCGCTTTCGTCGTCAATCTCATCACCTACTTTAAGCGGCAGATAATTAAATACTGTCCCCGGTTCGATGCGTTCCAGCCCCTCAACCCGAATGTCAGTAATAACAAATGGCTCCAGTGCATTAACGGCAAGTGGAAACGCGAGAACGCAAGCGAGTAAAAATGCTTTCATATTATTGATTTTGAAGTGGCTGATGCGCGGCGGGTTAACTCAGGAGGCGAACTATATCATTGTAAAACGCCAATCCCATTAACGCTGCCAGTAAAGCGATTCCTATCTGCTGTCCTAAAATCATGGCGTTGTCGGATAAGGGAGAACCCTTAATAGCTTCCAGCAGGTTAAACAACAAATGACCGCCATCCAGTATAGGTATCGGCAACAGATTCAAGATGCCGAGGCTGATACTGATAATCGCAAGCATCCAGATAAAGTAGTCGATTCCCAGTTGAATCGACTGACCTGCGTATTGTGCAATAGTAATTGGCCCACTGATGTTTTTGACCGACACTTCCAGACGTACCATTTTTATCAGCATGCGCACGGTCAAAACCGACATCACCCAGGTCGCTTCCGCTCCGCGCCACACTGATTCCAGCGGCCCGAATCGTGCCCTGGCCAGAAAATCAGCCGGCATTTCGATATTTTGCGGTGCGATACCGATACGACCGAATGTCTGGCCATTCTCCTCTATCCGCTCCGGCGTCACCTGCAAGTTGACTTGCCCCTCATCCCTTTCCACGACCATCATGATCGCTTCACCGGGTTTGCTATGCACCAACCGGACCACGTCGCCCCAGCTATTAATGGGTGAATCGTCAATCATTACTATAAGGTCATTCGCCTGCAACCCGGCGCGCTCTCCGGCCAGACCGGTCACCACTTCACCAATCACCGGCGGGGACCGGCGCGAATGTAACTGCTTAACCCCAGACCACGTCGAAAAAGCGAACTCTCAATTTCACCCGCATCGAGCTGGCTGAAATCCATTTCAATCGTCTTGATACTCCCGTCGGATTTTTTGATTTCAAAAGGAACGGTGGCACCGGAGTAAACCTTGTTGAACAAATACAAACGGTGTTCACTCCATGTGCGATTGGGACGATTGTCAATAGCGGTAATTTCATCACCCGTTTCTATACCGTTTAACGCCGCCAGGGAATCTGGTACGACGTCACCCACGATGGGTTTAAGACCGGTAATACCGATCATAAATACCAACCAGTAAGCCACCATAGCGAACAAAAAATTAGCCAGCGGTCCGGCAGCAGCAATCGCGGAACGCACCCATAACGATTGCCGGTTAAACGCCAGATGCTGCTCCATCGCGTCGACTTCGACTTCGGCTTCGTTCTCATCCAGCATCTTGACATAACCGCCCAACGGTATCATGCCGATAACATACTCAACATCGTCAACTTTGCTGCGCCGGCTCCACAGCGGCTTACCAAAGCCGATGGAATAGCGCAGGACTTTGACACCCAGCCGCCGCGCCACCCAGAAATGACCATATTCGTGCACGGCAACTAAAAGGCCCAGTGCGAGAATGAATCCGCCGACGCTGTATAAAAAACCGCTCATCACACCGTCTATTTTACCGCGCCGTTAGCCCGTTGACCCAATGGTCAGATTAAATCCCAGTAATCCAATTAATATCAGTCCGCTGGTAAAAACGGGTGTGGCCGCCAACATGCTGTCAATTCTGTCCAGCATGCCACCGTGCCCGGGTAATAAGGCGCCACTGTCTTTTACACCCGCGGCCCGTTTGAGCCTGCTTTCGACCAGATCGCCTACAACAGAAATAACAGCGGTTGACACACACAAAATCAACCAGACTGACAATTCCGGCGCATCGAACTGCCAATAAGCCATGCCGCTGACAAGCGCAAAAATCACAACACCAATAATTCCGCCGATAGCCCCTTCAACGGACTTTCCCGGACTAGTTTTTGGCGCAAGCTTTCGCTTTCCCCATTGTTTTCCGGCGAAATAGGCAAATGTGTCGGCACCCCAAACAATCAACAAAATACAGAAAATGGTAGCTCGTCCCTCGGTTCCGTGGCCATGTAAAAAGACTAACGCACACCATGCCGGTAACAGGGTTAACAGACCATGAACAATTCGTACCCGGATATCGCTGGAAACACTGTTGGAGTATGCCAGTGAAAACGCGCACCAAATCCACCAAACGGCGCCGGCGAACACCACCCAGGGAAAAAATGCCGGAATCCAGTACGACATACCACCCGCCGCAACCAGTAACATGCTCAATACAAAGAAATTTGCTCCTTGAATCTGCGCCCATTCGTATGCGGCCAACAAAAATACCGCACCGAACAGAATCGCAAACCAGTGCGTGGGAAACTTGAACAATGCCAGTAATACAACCGGAATCAGTACCAGCGCGGTCGCTACCCGCAGCGCTAACATCGTCTAGGCATGGCCCAGCCGAACCTGCTCATCGGTTTGCCCGAAGCGGCGTTGCCGCCGGGCATAGTCATTCAAAGCCTCTTCCAATGCCTGTTTGTCAAACGACGGCCACAACGTCTGGGTGAAATACAATTCCGTGTAGGCCATCTGCCATAACAGGAAATTGCTAATGCGTTGATCGCCACCGGTACGAATAAACATATCCGGCGTCGGTAACGATGCGGTGCTGAGGTATAGTTCAAAGGTGTTTGAACAAACCTGAGATACGGATAATCTATCCGCCGCCGCTTGCTGCGCCATTTTCCGGCAGGCCTGGATGATGTCCCATTGCCCACCATAATTCAGCGCGACGGTCAAATTGAGTCGATCGTTTTCAGCAGTGCTTTGCTCAACCGTAACAACACGGCAGCGAATTTTTTCCGCGACACCGTTCAGGTCTCCGATTACACGTAAACGAACCCCATTCTTTTTGAGTTGTTTCGCTTCCTTCTCCAGGGTGTTGGAAAACAACTCCATCAGCAAACGCACTTCGCTCGCCGGGCGTTTCCAGTTCTCGCTGCTGAATGCAAACAGGGTAAGATAAGGTATGTTGTAGGCGCGGCACACGGATACCGTTGTGCGCACGGCATCGACACCACGACGATGTCCGGCAACTCGGGGCAATCCGCTTTGTTTGGCCCAGCGCCCATTGCCGTCCATCACAATGGCAATGTGTCCAGGAAGATTGGCAGACTTTTTAGCAGCGGCGTCAGTTGGGTTCGAATAGCTAATCCAGTCCGCTACAGCAGCCAAAACTCAGTCCCTAGTTATGTATCAGGTGTCGTTCTGTGTGCTGTTGAAAGCGCTAAACTTCCATTACCTCAGTTTCTTTTTCAGCAACCAGGTCGTCGATCTTTTTTATAAACGAGTCGGTCAACGTTTGAACGTTGTCTTGCGCTTTTTTCTCCTCGTCTTCAGTAATTTCTTTTTCCTTGCGTAAATCATGCAGATGATGATTGGCGTCTCTGCGGATATTACGAATGGCTACTTTGCCGTTCTCGCCTTCCGCTTTTGCCAGTTTGGTCATTTCTATACGCCGCTCTTCAGTTAACGCGGGCAGAGGAATACGAATGGTATCGCTGGAAGTGGCGGGGTTAAGGCCGAGATCGGATTCCAGGATGGCTTTTTCGAGTACCGGAATCATTTTCTTTTCCCACGGTGCGACAATCAAGGTTCTGGCGTCCTCAACACTCACAGTCGCCACCTGGTTTATCGGTGTTTCCGTACCGTAATAGTCAACCGTAACATGATCCAGCAGTGTCGGGCTGGCACGTCCGGTGCGTAATTTGCCCATTTCCGTACGCACGGACTCAATGGTTTTCGCCATACGGGTTTTCGCGTTTTTTTGGATATCGTCAATCATTTGTGTCAGCTCCCTTTTACAATCGTACCTTCGGGGTGGCCCTGCACAGCGCGTAACAAACTGCCAGGGTTGTTCATATTCAAAACCTGAATCGGCATATCATGGTCGCGGCACAGTGTAATCGCCGTCGCGTCCATCACCCGCAAATTATCGTGCAAAACCTGTTCATAGGTTAACAGGTCATAGCGTTTTGCGCCGGGGTTTGTTTCCGGGTCGGCATCGAACACGCCATCGACCTTGGTGCCCTTGATCATCAGTTCGGCATTCATTTCAATAGCTCGCAAGCTAGCTGCGGTATCCGTGGTAAACAACGGATTGCCGGTACCGCCCGCAAATATGACAGCGCGATCCTTATCCATGTGCTTGAACGTGCGTGCGCGCACGTAAGGCTCAACGATGGAAGCGATATCCAGTGCGGACTGAATCCGCGCCGGCGTACCGCGGGATTCCAGCGCCTGGTGCAGCGCCAACGCATTCATCACTGTGGCCAGCATGCCGATGTAATCCGCAGTCACGCGGTCCATGTTGGATGCGGCGGCGCTCATACCACGGAAAAAATTGCCACCGCCGATAACAATGCCGACTTGAACGCCAGCGTTTACGACATCAGAAATTTCTTTAGCAACAGCCCCTAACACATTGCCTGTAATACCAAATTTTTCTTCACCAGCGAGAGCTTCGCCGCTGAGTTTTATAAGAATGCGCCGGTAAACCGGGCTGGAGTCCCCCTCGGGCAAGACTAATCCTTTTTTTCCGCGTCTTCTTGCTGTTTGAGCTGTGCTGCTACTTCCGCGGCGAAATCTTCTTCCCGCTTTTCAATGCCTTCACCGACTTCCATGCGCAGAAATCGCGCAACCGAAGCATCTTCTGACTTGAGTAACTGACCTACTGTTTGATCGGCGTCTTTAACAAAAGCTTGCCCAAGTAATGTATGTTCCTTAATGAATTTTTGCATCTTTCCGGCCACCATTTTATTAACAATATCTTCCGGCTTACCGCTTTCCCGCGCTTGATCGGCGAATATTTTTCTCTCACGTTCTAATACATCAGGGTCCATCCCCGATTCGTCCAAGCTGATGGGAACGGGATTCGCAGCCGCAACATGCATGGCTAAGTCACGACCAAGATCATCCCTTCCTCCAACCATTTCCGTTAAAGCTGCTATTCGACTACCTTGATGTATATACGCAGACAACTTCGAGCTATTGTTGGAGGACCAATCTTCAAACCGGCGCACGGAAATATTTTCACCGATTTTTGCAATCAGGGTTTGGCGCGCCGCTTCGACTGTTTCGCCGGAATCATCGATAGCCGTTGCCATCAGTGCCGCGACATCCGCCGGCTGATTGTTGGCAACGCATTCGGCGGTCTTGTTGGCAAAGGCAACAAAGGACTCGTCTTTGGCAACAAAATCGGTTTCGCAGTTTACTTCTACCAGAACTTCCTGACTGCCGTCATTGGAGCTATAGCGCGCAATAATGCCTTCGGCGGTGATACGACCGGATTTTTTCTCGGCGCTGGCAGCGCCTTTCTTGCGCAAGGCCTCGATTGCGGCCTCCATATCGCCATCGCTTTCCATCAGCGCTTTTTTGCATTCCATCATGCCTGCGCCGGTTCGCTCGCGCAGTTCTTTTACCATCGCGGCGGTTATCGCCATGAGTCTATCTCCGTCAAATTCTGGTTTATCATGCTACTCGGTTGCCGTTGAATCCGTTTCAGTAGATTTGACCGGTTGTTCGTCCGTACTGGCTTCGGTTTCTTCGGTCTTGGCTTTAGCTTTTACTTTCTTTGTCGCAGGTTTTTCCTTTTTAGCTTCTTTGCTGTCAGGTTTATCGTCTTTCTTCGCTGCAGCGCTAACCTTGGTCACTTTCTTTTTACGCACGATCTTGCGTGGTGCCGGTTTCTCTTCAGGTTCTTTTTCATCAGCCGCAGCTTCATCTGCACCTGGTTCGGGCGCTGTGGTCTCAGCCGGCGTTTTTTCCGTATCGGCACTTTGCTCGGCATCCGTAGCATCGACTTCGATATACTCGTCATCACTTTCAATAGTGATTTGAGCCGCCTGACGCGCCTCTACTATGGCATCGCTGACACCGGATAGGTACAGACGAATGGCGCGAATGGAGTCATCGTTACCCGGAATGACGTGATCAACGCCGTCCGGTGAGCAATTGGTATCCACAACGGCAATTACCGGAATACCCAGTTTATTGGCTTCTGACACTGCGATTTTTTCATGATCGACATCAATCACGAACAAGGCATCCGGCAAACGATTCATATTCTTGATACCGCCCAGACTGCGATCCAGTTTTTCGTGTTCGCGGCGTAATTTCAATACATCCTTTTTGCGCATGCGTTCGGCACTGCCGTCTTCAAGCCGGGTCTCGATGTCTTTTAGACGGGCAATGGAATTTCGCACCGTTTTAAAGTTGGTCATCATACCGCCCAGCCAACGGTGGTTGACATAAGGACAACCTGCTTTCACAGCATGTTCCTGCACAGTCGGTCCGGCCTGCCGTTTTGTGCCAACAAACAGAATCGTGCCTTTGCGCGCGACAAGCTGGCCAATAAAATTCATGGCATCGCGATACATCGGCAGAGTATGCTCGAGATTGATAATGTGTATTTTGTTGCGATCCCCGTAAATATAGGGACTCATTTTCGGGCACCAAAACCGGGTTTGATGTCCAAAGTGCACACCAGCTTCCAGTAGCTGGCGCATGCTAACGTCGCTCATAGAATTATCTCCATTCGGGTTGAGCCGCCGCGAGTGACTGTCCACCAACCCGTCACCGAAATGTCGATTCGAGGCACCCGGATGGACAACTTGTGCTCGCGTGTGAATTTAAAAAGCGCGCGGATTGTATATCAATAACAGACTGGAATACAGACCTGACTCACCTATTTCCCGGCTCATTAGTCTAAGTTGGCTGTATTTTCGGTTAGAATTCCGGCGTGCTCCCTCCGAATATGCAATTCGGCAATTTTGCCATTTAGATTCGTATGCCTATAACCATCAAGAACTCACAAGAAATCGAAAAAATGCGCACTGCCGGTCATCTAGCGGCAAGCGTGCTGGATATGATCGGACCGCATGTCCAACCTGGCATCAGAACGGAAGAACTCGACCGAATTTGCCACGATTTTATTACCAATGAACTCGAGTGCATTCCCGCGCCGCTGAATTACAAGGGCTTCCCCAAGTCTATTTGTACGTCTATCAACCACGTGGTTTGTCACGGCATACCGAGCAGCAAAAAACTAAAAAATAGCGACATCGTCAATATCGATATCACCGTGATTAAAGATGGCTACCACGGCGACACCAGCCGCATGTTTTTCGTGAAAAAACCGCCGATCCTGGGTGAACGCCTGAGCCGTATCAGCCATGAGTGCATGGTCAAAGGCATTGAAATGGTGAAACCCGGCGTGCATCTGGGCGATATCGGACATGCCATCCAACAACATGCGGAATCCAATGGATTCTCCGTGGTACGCGAATACTGCGGGCACGGCATCGGTCGGCAATTTCATGAAGAACCCCAGGTATTGCATTACGGCGTTCCCGGCGATGGTATTACCCTGAAAGCAGGTATGACTTTCACCATCGAGCCGATGATTAACGCCGGCCGCAAGGAAACCAAATTGTTGTCCGACGGCTGGACCGTCGTCACACGGGATCACAGTCTGTCCGCGCAATGGGAACACACCGTACTGGTCACCGCGGATGGATTTGAAGTGCTGACGGCCCTGCCCGGTCGCGAGATTTAAACCTTAAGGTGTATCTCGCACGCTCCAAATTATTCGACGCGAAAAACTTCGCAACCGGCCTGAGTCGCGCTCGTAATCCGGTAAAGCATTTTAAGAAATCCATTGCGCGCGGACGTGATGAGCTTGAACAATTCCATCATGCCGGCGTCAGCGCGCCCGATCTCATCGCTGCCCATGCGTGGCTGGTGGATCAAATGCTGCAAGCCGCCTGGACACATCTACAAACAGATGACGCTATCGACAAACGGGCTGCTCTGATTGCAGTCGGCGGTTACGGACGCAGCGAACTGCACCCGCAATCCGATGTCGATGTGATGATTCTGGTCGACGACTCAATGAATGAAAACATATTGGCGTTCGCCGAAGAACTGGTACGTTTTCTTTGGGACATCGGACTGGAGATTGGTCATAGCATCCGCACGGTGGATGAATGCGTGAGTGAGGCTAAAGCCAACATCACTGTGGCCACTAATTTGATGGAAGCCCGTTTAGTCACCGGTAATCAGAAATTACTGACTAAAATGGAGAAGGCTACATCGGCACCGCGCGTTTGGCCATCGCCGTTATTTTTTGCAGAAAAACTTGCCGAACAAAACCAGCGTCACCTGCATTTTGACGATACCGCTTATAACCTGGAGCCGAATCTCAAAGACGGTCCTGGCGGATTACGTGACATACAAACTATCGGTTGGGTAGCACAACGGCATTTTGACGTACGTTCTCTGCAGCAACTGATTGGCAAAGGCTTCCTGTCCGAAGAAGAATGCAAAACATTGATCCGGGCGCGTAATTTTTTATGGCGCTTGCGCAACGGGTTGCATTTTCTGACCAAACGCTGCGAAGACCGTTTGTTGTTCGATCATCAACGCCAACTGGCAGTCGAATTCGGCTATAAGGACAAGGCAAATTACCTCGCGGTCGAGCAGTTAATGCAGCGCTATTACCGCACCGTCAAGGAAATTCACTTACTCAACGAGATATTGTTGCAGCATTTTCAGGAGGCCATCCTTTCGCCTGAACGCCGCCAGACAACCCGTATCAACCCACGTTTCAAATCAGTCGATGGTTTTCTAGAAGTCACCGGCTCGAAGGTATTCGACAACTACCCATCGGCGCTGATCGAGCTGTTTCTGATATTACAGCAACAACCGGAACTTAAAGGTGTGCGCGCCAGCACCATCCGCTTATTGCGTCGCAATCTGCATCGTATAGATAGTCAGTTTCGAAAAAACCCGGTTTGCCAACAATTATTTGTCGATGTTTTCAAACAAAACACCGGACTGACACATGCCTTGCGCCGAATGAATGCCTATGACGTTTTGGGTACATACATTCCCGTGTTCGGCCGTATTGTGGGACAAATGCAACATGATTTGTTTCATGTTTATACCGTCGACGCGCATGCCTTGTTCGTCGTGCGCAATTTGCGCCGGCTCGCGGATGAACGGTTTCATCATGAATTTCCCGAAGCCAGCGAGGTGATGGTCACCATTGCGCGTAAAGACCGTTTGTATCTTGCGGGACTGTTTCACGACATTGCCAAAGGACGTGACGGCGACCATTCAATACTCGGGGAGAAAGATGCGCGGGCGTTTTGCAAGCTACACGGCATGGGACAGTTCGATGCCAATTTCGTCGCCTGGCTCGTGCGGCATCATTTGGACATGTCCTGGACAGCGCAAAAGCAGGATATTTCCGATCCCGATATCGTAGAAAAATTCGCTGAACACGTGGGCGATCAGGAACGACTAGATAATCTGTACATGTTAACCATAGCCGACATGCGCGGCACGAGTCCGACGGTATGGAATGCGTGGAAAGGCCGGTTGCTGGCCGAGCTTTACGAAGAAACGTCGCGCGTTTTGCGTCTCGGTCTGGGTGCGATGCCGACAACGGAACAGCGCGCACAGGATATAAAACGCGATGCGCTAATCTATCTTGCTAAAGATAATGTCAATGCGGAAATGGCCAAACCCTATTGGGATATGCTGGGCGATGATTACCTGGTGCGACACGATCCATCTACCATTGCATGGCATACGGCGTGTCTTGCGAAATCCAATATCGCCGCCCTGCCCGTGGTTACGGCACGCCATCAAGCGGAACTCGGCGGCATGCAATTTTTGATCTGTGCGGCGGAGGCAGAAAACCTGCTGGTGACGGTCGCCGGTGGATTCGACCGGTTGAACTTCAATATCGTTGATGCGCGTATTCATCCGATTAAATCAGGTCTTGTGTTACTAGCCTTTGTCGCTTTCAATCAGAATGGTAAACAACTGAGCGAACAGGAATTAATCAATGTCGGCTCCACGCTGCGGCAACGCCTGCTTGACCCGCCTGTCAATGCACGACCGGCGCAAAAGAACATTGCGCGCAGAGTCAAACATTTCCCGACGGCGACCCGTGTTCAATTCAGCGATTCGCCGAACGGCAGTTACACCATAATGGAACTGGTCGCCCAGGACAGACCGGGGCTGATACACCGGGTATCGCAGGCCTTAGTGGATTGTAAAATTCACCTGGTGTCGGCGAAGATTTCAACATTCGGTGTACGCGCGGAGGATGTATTTTTCATTACCAATCGCGATGGCGAAATGATCACTGACGAAAAACGCCTGGCGCAAATCGAACGACAGATCCGCATTGCGTTGGATGGCGAGAAAAATAAATCGGACCAGCCTGAATTGCGCGTGGTCGGTTAACAAGTGAAACAAACTCAAGAACTTTAATTATCGGGTATTCATAAACATGCAAGAAGCTAAAACAATAATCGAACAGGCATTCGAGAACAGCGCCGAGATCACGCCACAAAACGCCTCAGCGGACGTGCGCGAAGCCGTAAACCACGCATTGTCGCTGCTGGATAGCGGCGAAGTACGTGTCGCCGAACCAACCGATGATGGTTGGCAGGTGAACCAGTGGTTAAAGAAAGCCGTGTTGTTGTCATTCCGGTTGGAGGATAACCAAACCTTACCGGGCGGCTTCACTCAATATTACGACAAAGTCGCCACCAAGTTTAACGACTATTCGCCGGAACAATTCGCTCAGGCGGGATTTCGTGTCGTACCACCTGCTTGCGCACGTCATGGCGCCTATATTGGCCCACGGGTCGTATTGATGCCAAGCTATGTGAATATCGGCGCTTACGTCGACGAAGGCACCATGGTCGATACCTGGGCCACGGTAGGATCATGCGCACAGATCGGCAAAAATGTGCACCTATCCGGCGGCGTCGGTATCGGCGGCGTGTTGGAACCGTTACAGGCCGCGCCGACAATCATTGAAGATAATTGTTTTATCGGCGCACGCAGCGAAGTGGTCGAAGGTGTCGTCATCGGTGCAGATTCCGTGATCTCCATGGGCGTATTCATCGGCCAAAGTACCCGGATTCTCGATCGCGCCACCGGGGAAGTCATGTATGGCACGGTGCCACCCGGATCAGTCGTTGTATCCGGCTCTATGCCTGCCAAAGATGGCAGTCATAGTTTGTATTGCGCCGTCATTGTGAAACGAGTCGATGAAAAAACACGCGCAAAAGTGGGTATCAATGAGTTGGTGCGTGAGGCGATGGATTAACATCGCTACATTCATTCTTGGACCGGTAGCGGTAGTCACATTAGCCTGGAATTTTCAATGCAATATTGAGATTCGTCCTCTAACACACTTTAAATTGATCTTTACGCCGTGGGAAACAACGAATCACATCAATTGAGTGATTCACAAAAACCAAAAAGGTGGCCGTGGATAGCAGTCAGTGTCATTTGGATTTTAGGTGGTGGTTGGGTTATATACGTCTACTGGCCTCAGTTTCAACAGGATTTGTCGAGCCTTGGGGAGTTTATGGGCGGCGCGATGTTTGCGCCGGTTGGATTCTTATGGTTAATTCTTGGGTATTTTCAACAAGGTAAGGAGCTTACCCAAAACACAACAGCCCTACGATTACAAGCCGATGAGTTAAAGAGACTAGCTCATCAGGGAAATATACAAAGTGAGCGGGAACGTGATAGAGTCCGACCAATTTTTGAAAGTGAATATAAGGAAACACGAGATCAAACGCATGGACACATAAACGGGGCACTGGTGCTGAGAAATATAGGTGGTACTGTGCACGATTTAGTGGCTACAGATATTAGTGTCTCTTTCGGGGATGGTGGAAACCCCTCGCCTTTAGGCGAAGGAAAGTTGAGCCGTACGTTCGCGAAGCGAACGTAGGCTGTTTTTTGTTTTGATACATGATTGTATTCAGTCGACTTCAAGTCGACATTGAACTAATTAGAAGCGATGATCAAAACGTATCACGTATATGTCATTTTAGAATATGAACCCCTCGACTTATTGTCGAGGGTGGTTCAGTACAAAGTTAGAAGAAGCAAATGGAGTACGTCTACGCGTGAAACTCAACATAAATAAAAACACCCTTGCACACATGGAGTGTGCAAGCATTCATCTATTAAACCCAGTAAAGCCGATGGTTATAGAGCTTCAATACAAAGATAGGCATTTTATGAAGGGGCAAACGAATATACAGATTAATGACGACAATTCCAGAGGTTGGGTATACATGTATCGAGAATGACAATTAAGACGAACTCATCGCATGCACATCAACACGAAATGAGAAACGAGATAGAATAAAGTAGACTCCCCCAAAAAGCTTACTAGATCGAATTCGAAATTTAGTACGTTGACGCCTACTCAAGTATTTTCAAACAATCCGACACGCGTTCCAGTGAAATAATTTTTATTCCGCTGGGTGGTTGCTTGGGTTTGTTGGCTGCGGGTATTAAAGCACGTCTAAATCCGAGCTTGGCAGCTTCGCGCAAGCGGTCGATGCCGCGTTGCACGGGTCTGATTTCGCCGGTTAAGCCTACTTCGCCGAATGCAATTAAGTCACGCGGCACCGGCTTATCGAGGAAACTGGAGACCGCGGCTAATGTCACTGGTATGTCTGCCGCTGGTTCGTTGATTCGCACACCACCGACAACATTGACGAACACGTCCTGATTGGCCAACGAATAACGGGCATGACGATGCAATACAGCCAACAACATGGCTAACCTATTTTGCTCGAGACCGACACACAGGCGTCTTGGGTTGGGCGCTGTGCTGGGATCGACCAAAGCTTGGACTTCCACCAGTAACGGCCGCGTTCCTTCCTGGGTCGCGGCTACGACGCTGCCGGGTGCCGATTCGTCGTGGCGGTTGATAAACATGGCGGACGGATTGGTTACTTCGCGCAAGCCTTTTTCAGTCATGCCGAATACGCCAATCTCGTTGACCGCGCCGAAACGATTTTTAATAGCACGTATCAGACGATAACGGCTTGACTTGTCGCCTTCGAAATACAAGACCGTATCAACCATGTGTTCCAGAATTCGCGGCCCGGCCAAATGACCTTCTTTTGTGACATGACCGACAAGAATCACCACGCAACCGGTTTGCTTGGCAAGGCGTACAAGACGAGCGCCACACTCACGCACCTGGGCTACACTGCCAGGCGCAGATGTGAGTTCGTCGGTATAAAAAGTCTGAATGGAGTCACCCACAATGACACTGGGCGTATTTTTATGAATTGTTGCAAGAACAGACTCCAGTTGATTGTCGGCCAATAAATTCAGGTCCGCAGCGTTCAACTCCAGACGCTGTGCACGCAACGCAATCTGCTGCATAGATTCTTCACCGGTGACATACAAGGCCGATGTATTGGCGCTGATGGCAGCGAGGTTTTGTAGCAGCAACGTTGACTTGCCAATGCCCGGATCGCCACCTATCAACACCACCGAACCCGGCACTAATCCGCCGCCCAGAACACGATCCAGTTCTCCAATACCGGTTGTGATGCGTTTTACATTAGCGATTTCAACGTCGCGCAGCCTGGTGACAACCTGTTTGTCGCCAAAACCGGCAAAGCGTGTGTTTTTCGTAACCGGTTGTTGAATGGTTTCGCTAAGCGTATTCCATGCGTTACATTCGGGACATTGTCCGACCCACTTGGGCGAACGACCACCGCATTCGCTGCATACAAAAACACTTTTTGGTTTAGCTGCCATTGATTTCGATACGTGACACCCGCGAACTGACTGAAGTTAGCAATTCGTAAGGTATCGTTTCCGCATGTCGCGCGATTTCGTCTACGGGTAATTCTTTTCCCCACAAAATAACTTCATCACCAATTCGCACAGCATCGTGGTTTCGCAAATCGATACTCATGGTATCCATGGACACACGACCAATAATGGTGGCGAACTCGCCATTTAACAACACAGGTGTGCTTTGATCGATATGCCGGGGATATCCATCGCCGTAACCGCATGCAACGACACCGACAGGCATATCTTCCGGACAAACCCAGTCGCCGCCGTAACCGACAGTATCACCTTTGTCTAATTGCTTTATCGCAATCAATTTTGACTTGAATGTCATAACCGGTACCAGATCTAATTCTTGCGCGCTTTTACCCTTAAGCGGCGATGCGCCGTACAACATTAAACCAGGCCTCACCCAATCGAGGTGGGTTTGCGGCCATGCTAGAACACCCGCCGAATTCGCGAGGCTTCGTTGCATGTCTTTTCGAACATATTGCAAAAAATAAGTCAGTTGTTTTCGTGAGTAGTCGTCATCCGGGTCGTCCGCGTTGGCAAGATGGGACATCAGCCGAATTTCGTGCACATGTTCGCAACGGCCCAATTTTTTCAGACAATCATTGTACTCATCGGAGGTCAGTCCCATACGATGCATGCCAGTATCGACTTTTAACCAGATATCTATTGTGTCTTTTAGCCCGTTGTGCAATCCATCTGATTGTGCTGCGGTGTGAATGACCGGTGTCAGGTTGAATTCCGACAAGGCCGCAACTTCATCGCGCGCATCGAACGATGACAAGACGGTGATCGATGATTGAATGCCCTGCTCTCGTAACGTAATACCTTCCTGCACCGTAGCGACGGCAAAACCATCGACCTTTTTATCGAGCGTCGTGGCGATATTCGTTGCGCCATGACTGTAGGCATCGGCCTTGACCACCGCCATGACGCGGCTATTGGGTGCGTTGGAACGAACTTGATCGAGATTATGATTCAGTGCGGCAAGATCAATAACCGCCGATGTACGTGGATGCTGCCATTCGACCACTTAAAACGCGCCTTCAAATGCCGGCGCGGCGTAATTTTCAAAACGGGTGTATTCGCCAAGAAAGGTCGTTCGAACCATGCCAATTGGGCCATTACGTTGCTTGCCGATAATGATTTCCGCTGTACCACGATCCGGTGAATCCTCGTTATAAACTTCATCGCGGTAAATAAAAATAATAACGTCCGCGTCTTGTTCGATGGCGCCTGACTCGCGCAAATCCGACATCACCGGGCGTTTGTTAGGGCGTTGTTCAAGACTGCGGTTAAGCTGGGATATTGCGATCACTGGTATGTTGAGTTCCTTGGCCAACATTTTCAAAGCGCGGGTAATGTTGGAAATTTCCGTAGCGCGGTTTTCGGTTGAATCCGTGGCCTGCATCAATTGCAAGTAATCCACCACAACCAATCCCAGGCCCTCCCCTGCACGACTACGGGCAAGATTACGTGCACGCGAACGCACTTCCAGCGGTGTCAGGCCAGGACTGTCATCAATAAATATTTTTGCTTTGTTGAGTAACTCAATAGCTGAGGTCAAGCGCGGCCAATCATCGTCACCCAGTTTGCCGGTGCGCATTTTTTGCGCGTTAATCCGGCCAAGTGATGCCAACATACGCATGGCCAGTTGTTGTCCCGACATTTCCATACTGAACACCGCTATCGGTATTCCCCGGTCTATGGCCACGGCCTCGACGATATTCATCGCCAGGGCCGTCTTACCCATCGAAGGACGACCCGCCACAATAATGAGATCGGCCGGTTGCAGGCCTGCGGTCATATCGTCCAGATCCTTGAATCCAGTCGCCAATCCGGTAATAGCGTCGCCGGAGTGATACAGCTCCTCGATACGCCCGATGGCACCACCCAGTAGTTCGCCGAACTCGATGAAATTACTGTTACGTTTACCATGTTGTTGCGTAATATCGAATATCGCGGTTTCAGCAATATCCATAATTTCTTTCGTGCTGCGTCCTTCCGGATTGTACGAGCGCTCGATAATATCGTTCGCTGAACGAATCAAACGCCGCGTTAGTGAGCGCTCCTGCACAATACGTGCATAGTTGCCCAGATTCGCCGTGCTGGATACGTTGTTGGCGAGCGTTCCGAGGTAAGCCAGGCCACCTACTTCTTCCAGAATACCTTGTTGCTCCAACCACTCCGAAGTCGTAACGATATCGACCGGTTCATTGTCATCGTGCAATGTGCGAATAGCACGAAAAATGTCCTGGTGATTCGGCGTGTAAAAATCTTCCGCACGTACGAGCTGGGAAACATCGTCCCAACGCCGCGTGTCCACAAGCAAACCACCCAGTAAGGACTGTTCGGCTTCCAAGGCCTGGGGTGGGAGTTTTAATGAACTCGTCATCTGTTGTGGAACGGCTGCCAATGCGATTCGACTATTTAATTTAAAGAGTGATTAGTTTACGCCAGCGGGCGATTCTTTATAAGGGAAACGTCTAAACGAAACGAAAAAAGGCCGGACAGAACCGGCCTTTCATTTACATTTCAGGTGATGCTATTCCTGCTCTTCGACTACGGCAACGGCAACCGTTATCTGCACTTCCGGGTGCAATTGAATATTGATCTCGTAATCGCCTAATTCCTTGATTGGGCCGTCCGGCATCATGATCTCCGAACGCTGCACTTCGGTGTCCTGCTGAGCTAGTGCATCGGCGATATCAGCCGGCGTTACCGAACCATACAGGTGGCCCTCCTCGGCGGATTTGCGTGCTACGATAATGGATTTAACCGCTGTATCCGCCCGCGCTTTGGCAACGTCCAGCCGCTCGACTTCCATTTTTGCGAGTTCACGCCGGCGTTCTTCCACGCGGGCTTTGGCGTCTTCCGTCGCGCGCATGGCTTTCTTTTGTGGAATCAGAAAGTTACGGGCATAACCTGCCTTGACCTTTACCTGATCTCCCAGTTCACCCAGATTCTGGATGCGCTCAAGCAGTATAATTTCCATCGATGCGCTCCTTATTCGTGTTGATCGGTGTACGGCAACAAAGCAAGGTAGCGCGCACGCTTTACGGCTGTTGCCAACTGCCGCTGATACTTGGATTTTGTGCCCGTGTTGCGGCTCGGAATAATCTTACCGGTTTCAGTAATGTACTGCTTCAAAGTATCGAGATCTTTGTAGTCTATTTCTTCAACCCCCAGCGCGGTGAAGCGGCAATACTTTCTTCTGCGAACAAATCTGGCCATTAGTTATTCTCCTCTGTTGCATCGAATTCAGCGGAAGGTGTGTCTTCAACCTCAGCTTCGATTTCCGCGGGCGCTTCGCTAACAACCGGCTCGTCCGCTGTTTCAGAGTCATCTATTTCCGAATCGGCTATTTCCGAATCGGTCGCCACAACTTCTTCGTCATCACGGCTAAATCGCGGCGCCTCTTCTTCCTCTTCCTGCTTTAACAACGGGGATTCATCGGTGATCGCTTTCTTGCGCTTAACAACCAAATGGCGCAACACGGCATCATTGAAACGGAATGCGCTCTCCAGCTCACGCAAAACCGCAAGCTGACATTCGACATTCAGCATGACGTAATGCGCTTTATGCACATCGTTAATACTGTAGGCCAGTTGCCGCCGGCCCCAGTCTTCCATGCGGTGAATCACGCCTTCGCCGCTTTCGATCATGCTGCGATAGCGTTCCACCATAGCCGGTACCTGTTCACTCTGGTCAGGGTGGACCAGAAACACAATTTCATAATGTCTCATTGGGATTCCTTGTGGATTATGCCCCCGGCGTATCGCCGTGGAGTAAGGAATAAAGGTTTGATATTTCTAAAGCGCGCGTATGATCCCCGAATTGATTTGCGAAATCAAGCGATTAGCCGCATTATTTCGCTTATTTATTCGGCTTTTTATTGTTCTTTGGCCGAATTTTCCCGGTAACTGACCAGATAGTCCTTGGCCCGTTGCTCCTTGTTGTCCGCTGCGGTCTGAATCCAGTATAAACCCAAGCCTTCGTTGTTCATGACACCGCGGCCTTCCATGTAAAACAATCCGAGATTGAATTGGGCCTGGCTGTGACCCTGCTCCGCCGCCAAGCGGTACCATTCAAACGCATCCTGCTCGCTGCGCGACACACCTGAGCCGGTTTCCAGCAGATAGGCTAATCCGTACTGCGCCTCGGCGTAACCGGCGTAGGCCAGCGGCTCCCACATGCGATGTGCGTTTAAATAATCTTGTTCGATAAATGCATCGTGGGCAATGTCGAGTCGTTGACGAATCGTCATTTCCGATACATCCAGCGGTTTTTCGACTTCGCTTTCATCCTTATTGTTGTTGTCGCTTTGGGATGCATCGATCTGTTCCGCCAGCCCTTCGGTTTTTTCTTCCGACTCTGCAGGTTCTGTCACCGCGGCGACCTGTGTTTGCGCTGTTTCTTCGGTTTTATTTGATTGGGTTTCCAGCTCTTGTTTCGATTTGTTTTTATCTAAATCTTGCTCATCTGAACCGGGGTCATCCAGGTTCGATTTCGACATCGCATCATCCGTGGCGGCGAATAGTTTTTGTTCCACCTCGCTGGCTTTTTCGGATAATGTCTGTTCGTCAGCGTCATCCATTTCTGCTTGAACATCGGCGAACAAACGAATCCACGGTTGTTGTTTTTGCACTACCTGGGGCAGTTGACTCACCGCTTGTTTCGCGGCCTCTCTGCTTGGATAAGTACCAACGACAATTTTATTCCAACCGTTTGCGGTAAACCGGTTTGCCTGTTTCAGCTTATTTGATTTAATAAAATTCAAACTGCCTTTTACGCTGCCCTGATCCGCGAACACTTGAATGGTGTAGTTATCTTTCGGCTGCTCGACTATCCATGCGCTGCCGTTAACCTGTTCCGTGTCACCGGCCGATTGAGTGGCGCTCGCGGTCTTTGCATCTTTCTTGACCGGCGCGGCCGGCTCTTCTATCTCTTTTTGTTCGGGTTTATCTTGCGGATTGATCGGTGTATCCGCTACGATTTCTTTTTTATCTTCTTCTTTGACCTTTTCTTCTTTTACAACTTTCTTTTCGCTCGAGTCGGTGGGCGTTTGCATCTTCGAATCTTCAACAGCCTCGTCAGAACTCGCGGCATCGTTCTTACTGGAATCGTCGTCCGATTTTTCAGCAATAGCCGTAGTATCGTCTGTCGAATCACCGACCGCCGGCGTCTCTTTTATACGCGCGAGAATCTGTTTTGCACGCGGATCTCCGGATTTGGCAGCCTTCTCAAACCATTTCACAGCCTCTTCCCGGTTTTTGTCCACACCGTCGCCGATCCAATAAAGTGAAGCAAGGTTGTATTGGGCATGACGATGATTTTGCTCGGCTGCTGCGCGAAACCACTGCGATGCCTTTTCCGATGACTTGCGAGTGCCTTTAGCTTCGCGAAACGCCACCCCAAGATTAAATTGCGCCGGGGCGTAACCTTTTACCGCAGACTGACGATACCAGTTAACGCCTTCTTCGAGGTTTACCGGAACACCGAGGCCTTGCGAGTGCAATACGCCAATATTGAACATGGCAACCGCGTCGCCACCGGTGGCTAGCGGTGTCCATATATCAAAAGCTTTTTTGTAATCACCATTCAGATAGGCATCGACACCGTCATTAAAATCCTGCGCATAGCCAGAGTTCAGCACCAATAAAAATATCAGCGCTACACAACGTATCAGCCGGGGTGATTTCATCTCCTCCATGGAAGCCAGTCTCATGATGACGAGTAGTGGATCATTTTACAACGCGTCCTGATCTATTTCACCCGTACGAATGCGGATAATGCGTTCCAGATCATAGATGAATATTTTACCATCGCCAATTTTTTCGGTTCTTGCGGCCTTGGTGATGGCTTCGATCACCTGGTCCAGAATGGCACTATCGACGGCAATTTCGAGCTTCATTTTCGGAATGAAGTCCACTACATATTCTGCGCCACGATACAACTCGGTATGGCCTTTTTGACGGCCAAAGCCTTTGACTTCGGTAACCGTCATACCACGAATGCCCACTTCGGCCAGTGCGTCACGCACATCGTCCAGCTTGAACGGTTTAATTATTGCAGTAACCAGTTTCATTTTTGCGCTTCGTTTTTCGTGTGATTTAGTTTAGCAGTCGCCAATACGTTTGCCTTCCCATTTCATATCCATGGAAAAGCTTTGACCACCGGTGGTCCACTGCATTTGAATCTCGCCCGATCCGGAATTGCCATCGGAAATCATTTTTCCGTTACCCGACCCCGTGCCCTCACTGCTACTGCACTGCATACTGAATGTCAACGTGTTGCCGGAGAGGTCTTGTTCCATGGTGCAACCTTCCATGCCTTCCAGCATTTTGGTGGGATCAAATTCGTTCTCCTGCACGCAATCCTGCTTGGTTTCCGTTTTAGTACCTAAAAACGGATTAGTCTGGGTAATGGTTGTTTCCCACAGTCCGGGTTCTATCTCCAGCCCCTGTGCGGCGACCGGACCGGAAAGCAAAGAAAACAAGACGAACACTGATAATCGGCTCATTCAATATTCCTGCATCAAAAGTTTCATGTCAGCCTAGCTTAACAAGCTCGTATGAGAGGTCAAGTCCGCAGCGTCTGTTGAATCGCCCAATTCGACGGTTATGGTCTATGGCATTGCTTAGTCTGCGAATGAATCGCTTGTAGCGTCGTCGCGAACAGACAGTTTTCACCGAACAACTTATAATATCCGCAACAAAAACAATTGAACCTGGAGAATTACGGAGTTGGCCGCACCCAAATCAGATATTAATAGCTTGATTGATCAATTGGCTACAAAGTCAGGTTTGAGTCCGGACGACTTGCGTGGTCTGATTCAGCAAAGCCAGTCATTAGCTACGCGATCGGCCGGCAATCGTAAAAAAACCTGTTTTGTCATCAGCCCTATCGGCGCTGAAGGAAGCGATGTCCGCAGTCATGCTGATGATGTGTTCAACCATATCATCAAGCCGGCTTTATCCGAATTGGGCTTTGCCAAGATTGAACGATCCGATCATATGTCGGACGCAGGGCGTATCACGGAACAAATGTTCGCGCAGATCGCCGAAGCGGATTTGTGCATTGCCGTTCTCACCGGATTCAACCCGAACGTCTTTTATGAACTCGCCGTTGCCCAATGCGCCGCACGGCCGGTCATCATACTCATTGAAAAAGGCAACGAATTACCCTTTGATGTAAAAGACATACGCAGTATCGAGTACGCCTTGCAACCGGTGAGCGATGTTATTGGCGGAAAATATAAAACACGCATCCAGAATCAGATTGGGTTTTTCGAAGACAGCGGATGGTCAGTTCCCAGTTTGTTTGATGAGTACGAATTCGGACCTAAATTTAAACGTGAACAGCAACTAAAACGTTTAATTGCCACGGCTAAACCAAAACCGCTATCTGCGAGTGGTCGTTATGCGCGTTACCGGATTCCCACCGGAGTAACAAACAAGAATTCAACTCGCTCTAAAAAGAATAGTTCAACCGGGACAGACGACAAAGCCATCAGTTTTGTAACTGGTGATATCAAATCGTTCGTAAACAAAATATCCGCTGACATCCTAGTCAGTCTGGTAGACACACATCTGGAACTCTCGCGCTATCATGACGGTTCGGTATCCGGCACTTTACGTTATCTCGATGCCAGTAAGACCAGGGGGCTGCGCATCACCAAAGATAATTTACGCGATCAGGTCAACAACATTATTGCGTCCAAAAAACTAAAGCTGCCAGTTCGGCCGACCGCAGTAGTGCCTACGCCGACGAGCGAACTCAAGAAAAAAGGTGTGAAGTATGTTTTTCATGTCGCAGCGACCGAAGGCAGCCCGGGCGCCGGATACCAGATGCGTAACGAGACGCTGGATGGATGCATACGAAACGTTTTTGTCCAGTTAAAATCACTAAAGGAATTTGGCACTCATAAATCGCCAAGCATTGCCTTTCCGATGCTTGGCGCATCGGCATCCGATCTTGATATCAATGACGTTGCACACCGCCTGATCAGTGCAATTATCAATGAGATGCAGGACAGCGTGTGCAAAGAAGTATTTGTCATAGCCTGGCTGGAGTCCCATCGTTTTGCCATCGATCAAGCAGCGAACGACCTGAATCTTAAAAAGTACCGCTGATCTTAAAACCGGCACGGAAGTTCGGATTGGTGCTGCAAGCAATCCAATCAATCATCAAAAATGGAACGCAAGCGATCAGCTATCTCCTGCTTACGAAAAGGTTTGCTGATTAAGTCGTATTCCTGCTGGTCTCCATTGTGATGGTATTTCATCGATTCTGCGTAACCGCTCATGAACAACACCTTGAGACCGGCGTAGTCACTTTTGATTTGCTTTACAAACTCCGGGCCGCTGATGCCGCCAGGCAAGATGATATCAGACAACAATAAATCGAAATGGGCGCCGGATTCGAGTACATCGTGTGCAGCTTGTGCATGTTCCGCCAGCAAGACGTTGTAGCCGAGATCTTCCAGCATAATCTCGATCATATCGCGCACGTCTTTGTTGTCTTCCAATACAAGGATAGTCTCGTGACCAGGCTGTGCCTGCTCTTCGACCAGGTTTTCACTTGCCTGTTCCGCTTCCGGTTTCGCTCTGGGTAGATAAATTCTTACAGTGGTTCCATGACCCAGTTCACTATAGATGGTCATGTCACCACCCAATTGTTTGGCAAACCCATACACCATGGATAGACCAAGTCCACTCCCCTCACCGACTTCCTTAGTGGTAAAAAACGGATCAATCGCTTTGGCCAGCACTTCCGGCGTCATCCCCGTACCCGTGTCGCTGATCGTAACTACGGCGTATTCACCAGGCGTTACTTCGTCGCGTCGTATCGCGGTTTGCTCGTCAATCGTTGCGTTGTGACTTTCAATATATAGCTGACCGCCTTTGGGCATGGCGTGACCGGCATTGATTGCCAGGTTCAAAATGGCATTTTCCAGCTGACTAGCATCGACAACCACCCGCCAGGTGTCAGGATTCGAGGAGAATCTGACATCGTATCGTTCGCCCAGAGTACGAGTAACCATATCCTTCATACCAGTGAGTAATTCATGCAGATCAACTTCATCCGGGTGCATGGGCAACTGCCGTGAAAACGACAACAAACGCTGCGTTAATTCAGCGCCACGCGTTGACGAATGCATAATGGACTTGAGTAACTTCTGTACCTTGCGATCTTCACCATCCACGCGTTTTTCCAGCAGCTCCGCACTGCCCATTATGACCGCCAGCAGATTATTGAAATCGTGCGCTACACCACCGGTCAATTGACCGAGCGCCTCCATTTTTTGCGATTGACGTAATTGTTGCTCTGTCCGGCGGTGCTCTGATATGTCTGAAATGATCGCCCCAATGACTATCGCCTCGTCGCTTACCGGAATGGGGAATTGTATCGCTATGAAATGGCGCACAATATTGTCGATTGTCCAATCGAATTCGTAGCGATGTGGAAGTTTGGACTCCCTGACAACTGCACTGGCCGCCGTAAACTTCTGCGCGATGTTGGCCGGGAAAACCTCGCGAACGGATTTACCCACTAGGTCTGCCCGGGCAGACCGGCACCAATGCTGCATACGGGAATTAGCTAGAGTAATCTCTTCTTCGTTCTCTAAAATAATGCCGGACGGCAGGTTTTCGATTAAACCGCGGAACCGGCGTTCACTTGCCTGAAGACGGTGCTCGATCTGTTTTTGTGCAGTGATGTCCTGCACAGTGCCGACCTCTATCCATGAACCAGTCTCGGTGTCTTCCACCCAGTTGCCTGTTTCGCGTATCCAACGTATCTCGCCATCACCCCTGACAATTCGGTAATCGAATTTATAATTCTGCGGATCTGTCGTTTCCGAATTCACGCAATCTAAAACTTTTTGTCGATCATCCTTATGGATGAATCGTTCGGAGTACTCCACATCAGTCATATGTTCGATTTCTTTATATGGCACACCTAACACTCGAGCCATTTCCGGCGAAGCTCTGAAAGAGTCTTCCGAATCCGAAGTCCAGAAACCGATTTGCGCCGCCTCGTAGGCATGGAACTTCATGAGTTCACGCTCGGCTTGATCAACTTCCTGCAGTTTAAGCTTGGTTATATTCTGCATGGTACCGAGAGTGCGCGATAATTTATCGTCATGATCAACTATCGGCTCGCCCATTTCGCGCCAGTAGTGTAATTTTCCGTTCGTATCTACGGAGCGAAAAACAACGTCGTAGGATTGTTTTTGATCCTTGGCCTTTTCGAGCGCTTTGCTATAGTAATCCCGATCATCGGGATGAACCAAACTCTCCACTTTCTCGCGATCGGCAAACAATTCATACGCCTGATCGAGGGTGACGTTGAATAAATCGGCAAATTCCTTGGATATGTACTCAGGGCGGTTCTTCACTTCATCCCAAATAAAGCTGCCCATGCGATTCATTGTTTGCGCTTGTCGCAACAACGACTCTTTCACACGCATGGTTTCGTATAATTTGGAAAACTCGGCGGTGCCGCTCTCCTCACCTGCCTCCAGTTGACGATCTTTGTTTTTCATTTATTTTCCGGCGTCAAAGTTGTTTGCAACAGTAATTCAAAATGAATTCAAATAATAATTTATAGTACCGGACATCAACCGTCGAAGATGACGCGCAAACGATTGGCGATTTCCTGTTTGTGGAAGGGTTTGCTGATTAAATCGTAGTCCGTTTGATCTCCGTTGTGCTGGTATTTCGTTGACTCGGCGTAACCGGTCATAAACAGGACTTTTAAGTCTGGGTAATCGTCTTTAATTTCCGCAACAAATTCCGGCCCGTCAGTGCCGCCCGGTAAAACGACATCCGAGAGTAATAAATCAAATTGCTCACCGGACTCAAGCACTTTATAAGCGGCTTCGGCATGTTCCGCAATTATGACCTTATATCCAAGGTCTTCCAACATCAGTTCGAGCATGTTCCGCACATCCTCGTTGTCCTCAATCACAAAGATGGTCTCGTTTCCAAGGACTGATTTCGTGTCTTGTGCCGTTTCGCCGAATTGCTCTTCCTCCGATTTTGTTCTGGGAAGATATATTCTTATTGATGTGCCGTGACCCGATTCGCTATAAATTGTAAGGTCTCCTCCCGACTGTTTAGCGAATCCATACACCATGGATAACCCAAGGCCACTGCCTTCGCCGACCTCCTTGGTAGTGAAAAATGGCTCTATTGCCTTAGTCATCACTTCCGGTGTCATGCCCGTACCAGTATCGCTGACCACGATGACAGCGTAATCACCGGGTTCCATCTCGTCACGTTCCATCGCGGTTCTTTTATCGATGGTTGTATTATAACTCTCGATGTGTAGTAGACCGCCATTGGGCATGGCATGTCCGGCGTTAATGGCAAGATTCAGGATAGCGTTTTCCAGTTGACCCGCGTCCACCGTTATCAACCATGTATCCGGCGCAATAGTGAACCTGACCTCGTACAACTCACCCAGTGATCTCGACACCATATCTTTGAGACCATTCAATAATTCGACGACATCCACCTCGCTCGCATGCAGCGGCAACTGGCGTGAAAAAGACAACAACCGCTGGGTCAGTTCTGCACCTCGTGTCGACGAATGAATAATGGAGTTAAGCAGCTTTTGACCCTTTTTATCTTCACTGTCGACGTGCCCGTCAAGCATCTCGGCACTGCCGAGTATGACTGCCAGCAGATTATTGAAATCATGGGCCACACCACCGGTTAACTGGCCGACCGCCTCCATTTTCTGCGAGCGTTGCAATTGCGCCGCAGTGCGGCGTTGTTCGGTCACATCTGAAACAATCATACCCATGGCGGTGATTTCACGAGACAAGGGTATTGGAAATTTTATCGCGCTGAAATGTCGTACGACATCGTCAATCGCCCAATCAAACTCAAACTGACGAGGCGCGTTAAACCGGATTACCGTTTGATGTGCTGTATCAATTTTTTGTGCAACAGCGGAGGGGAAAACATCTGACATGGTTTTTCCAACGATGTCGGCCAGGGCCACACGGCACCAGTGTTGCAAGCGTGAATTCGCCAGAATAATTTCACCGTTTTCGCTTTGCAGAATAATTCCGGACGGCAGATTTTCTATGAGGCTGCGAAAACGTCTCTCGCTCGTCCGCAGATGCTGTTCAATCAGTTTGTGCGCGGTGATATCCTGAATGGTTCCAATTTCAATTTTTTTACCTGTCGCTTCATTTTCAAGCCATTCACCGGCTTCCCGAACCCAGATAACCTCGCCATCGCTGGTATTGATCCGGAATTCGTGCTCGTACCGTTCATCGTTGTTTATTGAATCAAAGAATTCGATTACTCGTTGCCGGTCATCTTCATGTATAAACTGCTCAATAAACTGTTTGTTGGAAATCCCATCGAATTCTTCGTGTGATCGCCCCAACAATGCGGCTAACTCGAGCGAAATTCTGAGAACCTCTCCTTCATCGGCAGTCCAAAACCCGATTTTTGAAATACGATGCGCCTGACGCAGTAAAGCCTCTCTTTCTTTCAGGGCGGCTTCCGTAAACTTAAACTTGGTAATGTTTTGCAGCGACCCGTACGTTTTAACATGATTATCGTCATCGTCGAAAACAGGTTCGCCGGTTTCCCGCCAATAATGCATCCTGTCGTTCGTGTCGAGAGATCGATAGACAACATCGTATGGCTTTTTATTCGTTTTCGCACTTTCACGTGCTTCTCGATAAGTCACACGGTCTTCAGGAAGGATCAGGTTTTCCGCATGTTTCCGGCTGGCAAATAACTCATACGCCTGACTTACTGACATTTTGAATAAATCTGCAAATTCCTGGGAGATCTGCTCCGGACGGTCATTCAACTCATCCCAGACAAAACCGCCCATGCGACTAAACCGTTGCGACTGTAACAGGTGAGATTCTTTTAGACGCAATGATTCGTATAACTCTATAATCTCCGCAGTGCGCTCAAGCACACGCGCTTCAAGCTCCGCGTTGGATTGTTTCAAGGCCTCACGCGCTTCAACGATTTCGGTAATATCCTGCACAATACCGTGGGTAACAAGCAGCTTTCCGTCGGCATCGTGAACATGCTCGGCTATTTCCCGAACATTCCTGGTAACGCCATCCTTGCGCACTATTCGGTATTCAATTTCCAGGTAGTCATTTTCCTTATAGGCCTGTTCAACCCGTACACGGTCGTCCGGATGTACCAGCGCCATGTCTTCGTCAAGGCCATCAATGAATACGAAAAATTCATCCGGCTCATATCCGTGAATGTGCGCATACTGATCGGAAACACTCGTGTATTTTTCAGCAACGTGGTCAAACGACCAGAAACCCAGCCGGGCAATTTGCGTAGCCCGTTCCAACTGGATGGATTTTTCATCCAGCGCCCTCTCGGTTTTTTTCAAGTCCGTAATGTCCTGAATAAACCCGAAGGAGTGAACAAGTTCGCCTTTATTATTGATCACTGGTTCCGAAGACTCACGCAGGTGAACGATTACACCATCCGGGCGAACAATACGATATTCAACCTGGAAGCCGGTTTTGTTTGCAATGGCGTGTTCAACTGCCAATCGGAACTTTTCCCGGTCCCCAGGATGGACACGCTGCAAATCATCATCGCTCGATTGCGTCATGGCTATAAACTCATCGGGTGTTACGCCATGAATCCGTGCCAGCTCCTCAGAGCAGTAAATACTCCGGTCTTCAATTTCATCCCAGACCCAGTGCCCCAAACGTGCCAAGCGGGTGGTTCGCTTGTACAATGTGGTGGATTCCACGCGCGCTTTTTCCGCCGTTTGTTCGGCGGTAATATCCCTGCCGGTACCGCGATAGCCGAGAAAGTTTCCCGCCCCATCGAAAATCGCCTTGCCGTTGATAGACAGAAATATCACTTCGCCATTGGGCAACTTGCGTGGATGAATAAAATTGCGAAATGAACGATGGGCGGCCAAATCCGCCAGATGTTGTTCCCACGCGTCGGGATCAACATCGGGTATACCGGTTTCCTGGCGGGTTTTACCGAGCAAGGCTTCCTGAGGTACACCCGTGATTTCCGTAAACCGGTCTGAGAAATAGGAAAACCGGCATTGCTCATCCATCTCCCAGAACCAGTCGGAGGAGGCCTCTACAAAGTCCTGCAGTCGTTTATCGGCCTCGTTGACCAATGTAGAATTGTCTACCCGGTTATCCATTGCATTACTAACGGCTATAAAAAGCTTTTAAGGTTCGACTAAATGAGAAAATGACTAAAACAGAAAAAGCTATACTGCCCCCATACAGTCAGCCAAGTGTGCCAACTCCAAATAAACAGCCATTATAAGGCACAGCAATACTTGAAACCCGGCATAGCACTATAAAGATTGTTAATTTTAAAGGCTTTTTTCCAAATGCCACCCAAGATCGCTTGTCGAACAGCGGCTACCGGGATTGTTATGTTCCTGCGATGACCGCTTTTCCTTTTCATTGAAATTCAGAATTCAATTCAAAAATGCGTAACTTCGAACTAGAGACCTATTTCTCGAAATGGGAGTTTTCCGCCCGTTATCACATGGCGGCATCGGATATTGAGAGCATGTCCCTTACAGCACTGCTCGCACTGGCCTCTGACGAAGATCGGGCAACATTCGACAACTTGTGGCTGGGTTATACCGAAACCTATGGTTCGCCCGATTTGCGCGAACAGATTGCGCAAACCTACGACATCCTAAAAGCTGAGCATATCCTATGTTTTGCCGGGGCTGAAGAAGGGGTATACACAGCTATGCGCGTACTATTGGACAAAGACGATCACGTCATTGTCGTCGTGCCGAATTACCAGGCCGCGGAAACCATCCCGCTGGATATATGCGCGGTGTCCGGCGTTCCATTGAATGCCGACGACAACTGGTCTTTGGATATCGACGAGGTCAAAGCTGCAATTCGACCCAACACAAAACTTATCTCGATCAATTTTCCTAATAACCCGACCGGTGCGGTGCTGGAGCGAAGCCGGCTTGATGCTCTAATCGATTTATGCCGTGAACACGGGCTTTATTTATTCAGCGACGAAGTGTTTCGACTGGTCGAACGCAAAGAATCCATTCGCCTGCCCCAGGCCGCCGATATGTACGAACGCGCCCTGTCGTTAAATGTCATGTCGAAAGCTTATGGATTACCCGGCTTACGAATAGGTTGGATCGCATCACAAGACACTGACGTGTTGCAAAAGATGGAACGCTACAAACACTATTTATCGATTTGCAATTCTGCACCCAGTGAGCGCTTGGCGCTGATCGCGCTAAAAGCGCGCGATAAGATTTTAAAAAGCAATCGAGCATTGGTGCATGAAAATGCGGATAAACTCACTGCATTTTTTGACGAGTTTCCCGATCTGTTTGAATGGCGTAAATCCGACGGCAGTTGTATCGGTTTTCCGCGTTATACCGGTCCGGAAAGCGCTGATGAATTTTGCGAAAAACTGGTAGAGCAATGCGGGGTGTTGTTGTTACCACCGAAAGTATATAAGTCCGACTTGTTGCCTGCTCCACAAGATCGATTCCGTATCGGCTTCGGGCGTAAACATATTGACGAAGGCCTGAATGCCTTTCGCGACTATCTTACAAGCGATCTGTAAGGCAATTTGAACCTCGCATTTAACCAGCCGGATTAGTACACTGCGCGCCCTGGTTTGCCTATTCAAATTTTCATCACCGTAAAATGACACACTGGATTCGTTTTAAAAGGAATAATCAAGAAGGTTTCGGCATACTCGATGGTGACTCAATCGCTGTTTATCAAGACGATATGTTCAATAATCCGCAACCCAGCGGCGATAGTGTTGCGCTGAGTTCGGTCGAAGTTCAAACACCGGTTAGCGGCGGTAAAATGCTGGCCTTGTGGAATAATTTTCATGCTCTGGCAGCAAAACTCGAGCTGGATACGCCGCAGGAACCGCTTTATTTTATGAAGGCCGATAGTTGCTACCTTGCCACCGGCAAAACTATCCGCAAGCCCGCTGACTATGACGGCAAAGTTATCTTTGAAGGTGAACTCGGCATCGTTATCGGCCGTACCGCGCGACGGGTTTCACTTGCCGAAGCGGCGGACTACGTATTCGGCTACACCTGCATAAACGATGTTACCGCCATCAGTTTATTGGACAAGGACCCGACCTTCAAGCACTGGACTCGTGCAAAAAGCTTCGATACTTTCGGTGTTATCGGGCCGGTAATCGCAACCGACGTGAGTCCCGATGAATTAGCGGTCAAAAGCTTTTTAAACGATCAGGAACGCCAGAATTATCCGGTCAGTGACATGGTGTTTTCCCCGCTACAACAAGTCAGCATGATTTCTCACGACCTCACACTGAATCCCGGTGACGTTATTTGTTGCGGCACCTCGGTCGGCGTGGGTTCCATGAAACCCGGCAGTAAAATTGAAATCAGCATCGACGGTATCGGCACTTTATCCAACACCTACGAGGAATAAATAGAACTCAGAACTCGCTGTTCAAATGAAAACGCGCTACCTGACGTGCCTGGTCATGGTAGCGCGTGATATCTCAAGCTGCCCGGTTCTCGATTAACTCATCGACCACGGCGGGTTCCGCCAGTGTGCTGGTATCACCGAGGTTGTCCAGTTCATTCGCGGCAATCTTGCGCAGGATACGACGCATGATTTTTCCGGAACGGGTCTTGGGCAAACCCGGCGCCCATTGAATGACATCGGGCGATGCAATCGGCCCGATTTCCTTGCGTACCAGTTTTACCAGATCGGCTTTTAACTCGTCACTCGGTTGTTCACCGGCCATCAGTGTGACATATGCATAAATGCCCTGGCCTTTAATGTCATGCGGATAGCCGACGACCGCGGATTCTGCAACTTTGTCGTGCAGCACCAGTGCACTTTCGACTTCTGCCGTACCCATGCGATGACCCGAAACGTTAATCACATCATCCACCCGGCCCGTGATCCAGTAGTAACCGTCTTCGTCGCGCCGTGCGCCATCGCCGGTCGTATAAGCACCCGGATACATTTTGAAGTAAGTTTCTATAAAACGGTCATGATCGCCATACACCGTGCGCATCTGACCCGGCCATGATCGTGTGATGACCAGGTTACCGGAAGTCGCACCTTCCAATTCATTACCATCGGCATCGAGTAAAGCCGGCACAATGCCGAAAAACGGCAATGTCGCCGACCCCGGTTTTAAATCCGTCGCGCCCGGCAACGGCGTAATCATGATGCCGCCGGTCTCGGTCTGCCACCAGGTATCGACCACCGGACAGCGCTTGTTGCCGACAACGTTGTAATACCATTCCCAAGCCTCCGGGTTTATCGGTTCACCCACGGTACCCAGAGTGCGTAACGATTTACGACTGGTTTTTGTCACCAGCTCATCGCCCTGCCCCATCAAGGCCCGTATCGCGGTCGGTGCGGTGTAAAAAATATTGACCTGGTGTTTGTCGACCACCTGCCAGAAACGGCCCGCATCGGGATAAGTCGGTACGCCTTCGAACATGATAGTCGTCGCGCCGTTCGCCAGCGGTCCGTAAACGATATACGAGTGACCGGTTACCCAACCGACGTCAGCGGTACACCAATAAATATCGCCGTCGTGATAGTCGAATACGTATTTATGTGTGATCGCAGCGTACAGTTGATAACCACCCGTGGTGTGCAACACGCCTTTGGGTTTGCCGGTTGAACCCGATGTATAAAGGATGAACAACGGGTCTTCCGAATCCATTTCTTCTGCCGGACAATCTGCGGATGCGGCTTGCATGGCATCGTGATACCACACATCACGTTCGTCATTACCTGGCACATCGTTACCGGTGCGTTTAACAACGATAGTTGTATGCACATTCGGACATTGTTCCAATGCTTTTTCGACATTTGTCTTGAGCGGCACATTTTTCCCGCCACGTGGGCCTTCATCGGCAGTGACAACTACTTGACAATCCGAATCCAGAATCCGGTCTTTCAAAGCATCCGGTGAAAAACCGCCAAACACGATGGAATGAACTGCGCCGATACGTGCGCAGCCCAGCATCGCGATCGCGGCCTCGGGAATCATGGGCATGTAAATCGAAACCCGATCGCCTTTCTTGACACCACGTGACTTGAGCACATTGGCGAATTTGCAAACCAGTTCGTGCAATTCGCGATAAGTGATCTTTTTGTCAACACTGGGATCGTCACCTTCCCAAATAATGGCCGTTTGATCGGCGCGCGTTTCGAGATGGCGGTCTACGCAGTTATAGGCAACATTCAACTTGGCGCCGTCGAACCAACGAATGTTTGCCTTGTGATAGTCGCAGTCCATGACCTTGTCCCAGGGTTTGAACCAGGAAACCAATTCATTCGCCTGTTCCGCCCAGAATCCTTCCGGATCGTCGACAGACTGTCGATACATTTTCTGATACTGCTCTTTTGTTATCAGCGCCCGGTCTGCAACATCTGCTGGTACAGGATAAACATGGGTTTCGGTCATGGGTTTTCTCCTTTGATTTTTAATATTGGCCTGATTATAAATCTATTTTTGTCTGTTTTGCTTTGACGGATGTCATTCGGTCAGGACAAATCGCGGACATCGTCACACAAAGGAACAATCTTGCGGCGAGGCGCCGCCGATAATTCCATCCTGTACGCTAAAAACCAGATCATATACACGCCAAAAACCCACCAGAGCACTTGCCATAACCACAGTGACGGCAAGGCGCTCAACCAGGCGGGAAAGGTTTCCGCTATACGCCATAGCCGATTGCCGACGACGGCTCCTGGCCCCACGGCGAAAAAGAGCCAGGTCAATACCGGTATCCATGCAGCAAAACGCAGCGGTTTTTTGGATGGCGTCAGACCAGCGTGATCATGCAAAAAACGATGAAATACCAGGCGATGCGCTGTCTGGATTCTGTTCCGGCTCAGCGTGGAAACTAACACCGTGGCCATCAAGTTGAACGAAATGCCCCAAACGGCGGAGTGAATTGATCCGGGCCATCCATCCCAGGCCAGGATGCCAAGCCACTGTATTCCAATCGGATCGGTAACCGTCACCCCAATAATTCCGGCTACTATTCCGGCGATGCAACCGGGCCGGGTTATCCACGACCACCAGCATAGCGCGGCCAGTGCGGGTAACAATTGTAAGGCGTAAGCTCCCGCGAATGCGGTAACGGCTATGACGGAGCCGTGCTGTATCAACGAGAACAGTAGCGCGGCCACGGCTACGGCAAACACGCTAACCCGGGTATAAAACCGTTGCCGTGTGTAGTTGAAGTTATTTTTCACAAGCGGGGCAATCCCATCACGCACAACAATGGCACCCGCGGCAAACACGAAGATTGCTCCGGCATGAACACCCGCCAATACACCGATCAACAACGCTACCGCCAACCAGGGTACAGCGTTTTGCACCACCAGTAACAGTTGCGCAATAAACATGTCCGGTTGACCCTCGATGTTGAGTAAGTCCTCACCGCCCAGGCCTTGAACCATCAATGCGTTAACCAGACCAGGCTGCGCCCGGATAAACGCCACATCTGCCCCCAGCAAATGTCCTGCAACCCCCTGAATGGTGGAAAAAACAATGAGTACAATGCCTGTGACAATGGAAAACATCGTCAATTGCTGTTTGCCGAATGCTGTCGATGTTGCGCTGGCAAAACTCATCATGGAAATGCCGGGCGCAAGTGTTATACCCATAAAAGCGACGACAAAACCCACAAGCAAGATGCTTGACCAGGTATATACTTTGCCGGTATCGGCTGGCGCCAGCAATGGTATATCACGCGCCAAATTGACATAGTCGGGGTCAATCCGCGCCAGTGTCCTTAGCGCCTGATTCAAATTATCGATACCACCGGCAAGATACCCCGCAATCAACCCGAGCATGACGATCACTGCCAATATCAGCAGACCATGTATGGCATTCATTTCCGCAATCCCGCGCAACCCACCCAATGCGGCGTACGCGGCAATAATGACAGCAAGCAGGCCGGCGCCAAGGGGTCTCGTGATCAAGCCGTTAGATAAGGTTTCCAACAACCAGCCACCCACGGATAGTTGAACCGCGAAAAAAGGAACGGTAAATAACAAGGCGACGACAAGGACCAACGTTCGAATGAGATTCGACTCAAAATAATGAGACAACATCTCCCCCGGCGTAACATAACCAAAACGCCTGCTTAACATCCATTGACGTTTCATAAACAATGCGCCAGCAACAGGCATGGCAATCGCACACAATGACATCAGACTGTAGGGGATGCCATCGCGATAGATCATGCCCGCATGGCCGACTATAAATACCGCTGTGAGTAACGCGGCACTTGATGCCAATCCGAAAATATTAGGCGAGAGTCTACGATCCGCCAGGAAATACGATTGAGTGGCGCGCGCATTTACCGCACCTTTCAGCCCGTAAAAAATGCAAAAAGCCCAGTACACGAGCAACACCACAAATAGCCAGATGAGTTTCACATCCATCGGAACACCCCGACCGGCAAAGAACACGCTGCACCCTGCGCAAAAACCCGCTCCGGCGTTAACAGCCCGGTGAGCGTCCAGCCTGCCGCCTTAGTGAGTCGGCCTATGTCTGCGTATCCTGTCGCCAGACGCATTCGCCGGATTGCTCTACCAGGCGATCCAGCCATTCTTCGTGGGCGCGTAATTCCTCTTCATTCGCGTGAACGACTTTTATTGGTTTTATGACACCTGTGTTCGCACTTGCATCGTCCTGACTTTTGTCGTGCATTTGTCTATCCATGCTCAAGGTTAAAGCAGTTTGACCACCCGTCATGGTCAGATAGACATCGGCCAGAATTTCGGCATCCAGCAACGCCCCGTGGTAGGTGCGCTGAGAATTATCTATGCCGTAACGTTTACACAACGCATCCAGACTGTTGCGTTGACCGGGGTGCATCTTACGCGCCATCGCCAACGAATCAACCACGGTGCAATGATCTTCAATATTTAAATCCGGCCTGATACGGGAAAATTCACGATTGATAAATGAAATATCGAATGCCGCATTATGAATGATCAATTCGGCACCTTTTAAATACTCCAGCAAATCCTGTGCAATATCGTCAAACAACGGCTTGTTTGACAAAAACTCCTGGGTAATGCCATGCACTTCGATGGCCGCTTCATCAATTTCGCGCTCAGGATTGATGTATCGCTGGAAATCATTTTTTGATTTATGCCGGTTAACCAGTTCGACGCAACCAATCTCGATGATGCGATGACCGAGTTCCGGCTCCAGACCCGTCGTTTCCGTATCAAGTACAACCTGGCGCAATGCTTTTAACCTCTGCTGTTGGTAGTTTAATTCTGCAAAAACTCGTCGATGGCCATATTAGCCAACTCGTCCGCACGTTCATTGCCGGGATGTCCGGCGTGGCCTTTGACCCAATGCCACTTGACCGTATGATCTTCCACCACGCCATCCAGGCGTTGCCATAAATCCACATTCTTGACCGGTTTACGCCCGGCGGTTTTCCAGGCACGCCGTTTCCATTGCGGCAACCATTCAGTGATGCCATTTCTAACGTAAGTCGAATCCGTGTAGACATCGACCTTCGAGCGACGCTTCAACGCTTCCAGGCCGCGTATGGCAGCGGTCAGTTCCATACGGTTATTGGTTGTGTCCGGTTCGACACCCTTGATTTCCTTGCGGTGTTCGCCGCTGATCAATATTGCACCCCATCCACCGACACCCGGATTGCCGCGGCAGGCGCCATCAGTGTATATCGTGACCACGCTCATGACGCGAACTGGCAGCCGGTCTGACCAGGCTCGGAGTAAGTTTTGGCCGTACACGCGCTACCGACTGCACCAGGCGTGCGTTGGCTTCGCGTTTGCGTGCGATTAAAACGTAAACACCGCCGAACATTGGCCACCAGCGCTCGCCTGATTTCTCCATAAATTGTAGATGCCGCCAGATACGTTGACTATGAATCGGCGGACGATAACACAACATGGAACCGGCTCGCAGTTCGAACTCCAGCAACGACAACCAATCCTGAATTCGCGCCATCGAATAAAACCGCCCACACCAAGGCACTTTTTTTCGCCAGCGCGAAACGATTCTTCGCACACCCCAGAAACTCATCGGACTGAAACCAACAATTATCAGGTGGCCTTCGGGTGCAATGATTTGATTCACTTCGCGCAATATGTGATGAGGGTTATGCGCGAACTCCAGAACATGAGGCAAACACCATTAAATCCACCGAACGCGCGGGTAACGGCAGTTGATGATAGTCGGCGACGCTATTTAATTTGGATGAACCTGGATTCGGCTCGGTGTTGATATAGATACAACGGCTATTTTCGTTTTTGCCCAGAAAATCGATTCCCGGGCTACCCAACTGCACGGCAACCGGATAGTAAATGCCGGGCAGTATATCTTGCAGGCGAGCGGCGGTCTGCCAGCGGACTGCCTGCCCCAACGGCGACTGGAACCACGTTTCAAGTTGCTGGACAGTTGCGTTACGCATGTGAATGCATACTGTTTAATATCATGCTTATAAATATTACTACTTAGAGTATTACCTTAACTACAGCGTCTAAATTCAGGCAGGCGATAAACGCCTTGATTGACCCTAAAGTGAAATACAGCTTACCATGCCGCCGCCATGCAGGGGAGAGAAGCAAAACAAAAATCAATTTATGTTCTTTGTGGTCTATTACCCGTGTTCATCGCGGGCTGCGCACCACTACTCACCTCGCAGGATGCAAAAGAAAGGGCTTCCGCGCGAACGAATCGTGACACTGGTGGCGTTGTCTACAAATCCCAGCCACGCATCGATCCGGGAAGTATTCGGCCAGCGGTAAAAATTACCGCACGCGTCGATACCCAAAAATCCAAACCGGCAGCATTGGCGGATGAATTTTATAAATCGCCGTCGTCAATTGAACCCGGAACACTTCCTGAACAAGTCGAACAAAACACCGCAAAAACTGTCGAGGCTTCAGATTTATGGCAACAACTGAGAAACGGTTTCAAGTTGCCCGAACTGGACAATAAATACGTTCGTGAATTTGAACAGTCATACGCAACACATCCGCATCTGTTGTTAAAAATGTTGCGGCGTTCACACCGCTACCTGCCCTATATTGCCAGACAGGTAAAAGAGCGCGATCTGCCCATGGAAATCGCCTTGTTACCGGCGGTGGAAAGTGCGTTTAAACCGTTCGCGCTGTCAAAATCAGGTGCGGCGGGTCTGTGGCAGTTTGTACCTACAACGGGCAAGCGTTTTGGTTTAAAACAAACCTGGTGGTACGACGCACGCCAGGACATCATGAAATCCACACGTGCCGCGCTGGATTATTTACAATTCCTGGAACAGGAGTTCAAAGGCGACTGGTTTCTGGCTTTATCCGGTTACAACGCGGGAGAAAACCGTATACACCGTGCTCGACGCACCAACAAACAACTTAAAAAGCCTTTGGATTACAGCCACTTAAAGCTCAACGGCGAGACCAGGCGTTTTGTACCCAAGCTCATAGCCTTGCGCAACATTGTCCGCGATCCTGGCAAATACGGTATCGAATTACCCGCTATGGACACCAGTTCTTATTTCGTCGAAGTGGAAGCAGGCTCGCAAATTGATCTTGGCGTTGTCGCCACGCTGACGGGCGTTTCGGAAAAGGAAATTCGTGCGTTGAATGCCGGTTTAAAACGCCAAGCGACAGTGCCGGGCAGCTCGCATCGGGTGTTAATACCCGCCTCTAAACACGTGCAATTTATAGCAGGCCTACGCGGTATAACGCCCGGTCAAAAAGTCGTCTGGACACGGCATCGAGTGAGCAAAGGCGAAGTGTTGGGCAGCATCGCACGACGTTATGCGATTGATGTGGAGACGATACGTAAAACCAATAACTTGAATGGTGACCTGATAAAGGTAGGTCAGGATCTAATCATTCCCGGATCAACTGTACTTGCAGAACATGTTGCATCAATCGGCACCGAAACACGATTAAAAAATTCCAAAGCGATAAAACATAAAGTCAGCATCGGTGACACTCTTTGGAGTATTGCACGCCGTTACGGTGTACATGTTGCCGATTTAATGAATTGGAACAACATCGGTGTTCGCGATGTTATCAAACTGGAACAGTACTTAACGGTTTATCCTGACTAATTCATATTAGTTAACGCTAACCAGCCATGGACGTGATCGCGTCCAACGCGGCAACGGTGCGCCGCATAACCTTGGCATCTTCCCGGCCAGCGTGCGACTTGTAATAGCCTTTGCGCCTGCCAAACTCGCCAAAACCAAATCGCTGATACAATCGTTGCGCGCCAGCATTGCTCATACGCACTTCGAGAAAAATGATGCCGGCACCTTCACGTTGCGCTGCCGTGACCATGTTTGCCATGAGACGGCTGCCGATACCCCGGTGCTGGACTTGAGGCAATACAGCGATATTAAGCAAATGCGCCTCACCCGCTGCCACCGATAAAACATAATAACCGCAAATCCTGTTGTCCAGTAGCGCAATACGGCACTGATAGCCTGCACGCAGGCACGCCAGAAACGTATGCCGGCTCCAGGGAGCCAATGCGACGACATCTTCAATTTCAGTGACAGTAAGCACATGCGTCTCGCGCATGCAATCAATAACCAGACGCGGACCAAATTCATCCACGGACAGATTCGCTCAGAATTGACCGCGCCAGTAACAGATCGGCCCAGGATTTTCGTTTCTCCGCGGGGCTGCGCAGCAGGTAAGCCGGGTGATAGGTCACGACGAGTGGAATACCGGTATCGCTATAAACGTACTTCTTACCGCGCAATTTGCCAATGGATTCATGCGTCTTTAGCAATGACTGTGCACCAAAACGACCCATGGCAATGATAATTTTTCGGATTTACCAGTTCGACCTGACGATACAGATATGGCTCGCAATGCATTACTTCCTCGCCATCGGGATCACGATTCCCTGGCGGGCGGCATTTCAACACATTGGCGATATACACGGCGTCCCGTTCCAGTCCCAGCGCGAACAACATGGAAGTAAGTAACTGTCCGGCACGACCGACAAACGGTATTCCCTGACGATCTTCTTCCGCACCCGGCGCCTCGCCAACAAACATCCAATCGGCATTGGGGTTTCCGACTCCGAATACCGTTTGTGTGCGCGACTGATGCAGGAAGCATTTTTTACAACCCGCAACCTGTTGTTCGAGCGCTGGCAAATCCAGGCTGTTTATATCAATACCCGAACCGTTACCGTTTTTGACTACGCCATCGTCAACGGTTTCGTCCGCTGCGGGAGCTGGAGCAACAACATCTTCCACAACGCCGGCTTCCGTATGACGTAAGCGCCACACGTCAATACCCATCGCTTGCATATATTCCCGGTGGTTAGCCAAAATAAATGTCCGCCGTGTTACTTGCTTTAAATCGTCATGCCTGTCTGCGGATGTTGCCGTTCGGCATTATCGCCCAGCTTATTGACTGCGTTAATGTAAGCCTTGGCCGATGCGATCACAATATCGGTGTCAGCACCATGACCGTTGACGATACGTCCCGTCATGTTCCAAGCGTACGCTGACCTCGCCTTGCGCGTCGGTGCCGCTGGTAATGGCATTGACCGAATACAATTGCAGTGCCGCATTCGATTTAACAATAGACTCGATAGCGCGAAACGATGCATCTACGGGTCCGCTGCCTTCGGAAGAAGCAGATTGTTCTTCAGCGCCTGAGGCGACGGTTACATTAGCCACTGGTGTTTCGCCGGTTTGCGTACACACCTTAAGTGTAAGTAGTTTGTAGCTTTCGTTTTCCTGCTGATCCAGCGATTCCGTCACCAGGGCCTGCAAGTCTTCATCAAAGATTTCGTGTTTTTTATCTGCCAATTCCTTGAATCGACGAAATGCGGCATTCAACGCTTCCTCGTTTTTGAACTCGAACCCGAGTTCTTTTCAATCGCTCACGAAACGCGTTGCGACCTGAATGTTTACCCAATACCATACGATTCGCCGTCCAACCGACATCTTGGGCGCGCATGATTTTCGTAGGTTTCACGGTTCTTGATAACACCGTCTTGATGTATCCCGGCTTCATGGGCGAATGCATTTGCGCCGACTATCGCCTTATTCGGCTGCACCGCAAAACCGGTAATGTTGGACACCAAACGACTGGCCGGAACGATGTGCGTGGAGTCGATTTTGGTGTCGCAATCGAATTGGTCTTGACGCGTTCGCACTGCCATGACTATCTCTTCCAAGGACGCATTCCCTGCCCGTTCGCCAAGTCCGTTAATGGTACATTCTACTTGACGTGCACCACGCATAATCGCTGCCAGCGAATTCGCGACCGCAAGACCTAAATCGTTGTGACAATGCACGGAAAACGTCGCTTTGTCAGAATTGGGAATACGCGTCATTAATTGCTCAATCAAATCCGCGAACTGTTGTGGCAACGTGTAGCCGACCGTGTCCGGAATATTAATCGTGGTTGCGCCAGCGTCAATCGCGCCTTCCAGCACGCGGCATAAAAAGTCAATTTCGGATCGCCCGGCATCCTCTGGCGAAAACTCAACATCGTCGGTGAATTGTCGCGCCTGTTTAACCGAACGTATAGCCTGTTCATATACAGCATCCGGCTCCATACGCAGTTTAGCCTGCATGTGAATTGGCGATGTGGCGATGAAAGTGTGAATGCGTCCCGCCCTGGCAGGTTTAATAGCTTCGGCTGCGCGATTAATGTCGTTTTCATTCGCCCGCGCCAGACCGCATATCACGCTGTCTTTAATTTCACTGGCTATAGCGCGTACAGCATCAAAATCACCTGGACTGGCTGCTGGAAAACCTGCTTCAATAATATCCACTTTCATACGTTCAAGCTGTGTGGCAATACGCATTTTTTCCTCGGCCGTCATGGAGGCTCCGGGACTCTGTTCGCCATCGCGCAGCGTAGTATCGAAAATTTTCAAATGCTTGTTCATATTAATTCCTCGACGTACTTACATTGGGGATCTGCAGCTAATTTAGCCGCAAATAGTACAAAACTGTGTCTGGAGAAGGTTTATTGCGCCGACAGGCGCAGCAGAATCAGGCTGAGGAGCAGTTCGATAGCGGACAAACCGGTGATACGCACGGATGGCGCAACCGCAAAAACGGAGTTAATTGGAGCTTTCGCTTTCATAACGCCTGCTAGTTTAGACACTAACGGCCAACTAATGCAAGTTTTGTTGATCCGCGGGTTTGTCCACTTCCGCATCAAATCCCTCAAGTTCCAGCTCATCGTCGTCAATATCAACCTCGGTAACAGCACCCCAACCCATGCGATGCATCAGCCAAATTGTAGGGCCGGAGGCAAGATATAGAAAGAATATGACAAATAACACACGCGGCGGGTCGAATGAAATGGCCACCAGAACAATGACAGGGAATATAAGAGCTACGAATGGCACGCGGCCTTTGAGGTCAAGGTCCTTGAAACTTTTGAACGGGACATTGCTCACCATCATTAAGCCTAAAACCAGCATCAGCAACAACGATAAAATGTCCAAGGAACGACCGGAAATACCGAAACTGTAAAAAGACCATACCCACACCGCGACGCAGGCCGCTGCTGCGGGGCACGGCATACCCTGGAAATAACGTTTGTCTTTGCTGTCCTGGGTGTTAAATCGCGCTAGTCTGAGTGCGGTCGCGGAAACGTAGATAAACGCGCATAACCATCCAATCTTCCCGCTGACCAGCAATGACCATTCGTAAATCACCAGCGCCGGCGCCAGCCCGAATGCGATGACATCGGCGAGGCTATCGTATTCTTTGCCGAATTCGCTGGTTGTGTTGGTCATGCGTGCGACCCGACCGTCCAGACCGTCCATGATCATGGCGATGAATATACCTATGGCAGCGTGTTCAAATTGACCCTTGGTGGCCTGAACGATGGCGTAGAAGCCAAAAAACAAACCCGCCGTTGTAAATAGGTTAGGAAGAATGTAGACGCCTTTGCGGCTTTTGGTAATGGCCATAATTGAATTCGCTATCTCTGATTCGCAATAGAATCGTTAACGAGTATCAGTCTTGCTATTATATCCTGCCCGGCACTGACCCATTCACCCAATCGCACGTCGATATTAGCGTTTTCCGGCAAATACACATCCACGCGTGAGCCAAAACGTATAAATCCGTAGCGTTGTCCACGCTTCAATGCATCGTTTTTCCTGGCGTAACACAGTATTCGCCGTGCAATGAGGCCGGCGATTTGTACACTGACCACTCTCTGGTTATCTTCAGTTTGCAAAATTATGGCATTACGCTCGTTTTCACTAGACGCTTTATCCAGTACGGCGTTAACGAAACTGCCACGATGATATTCGACATTTTCAACTTTGCCGGAGACAGGCGAGCGATTTGAATGCACGGAAAAAACATTCATAAAAACGCTGATTTTTTGCGCAGGACGATTCAAATAAGGATCGTTACATGCAACAACACTGACTATCTTTCCATCTGCGGGCGACACTACGGCATGTTTATCCTGCGGAATCTCGCGTTTTGGGTCACGAAAAAACTGCAACACGAAAACAAAAAACAGCCAAAACGGAATCGCCCATAACGGCCCCGCATAAATTGTGACCAATACAGCCACACCAAAACTCAGCGCAAGATGCCACCAGCCCTCGCGGGCCAGAATAGGATGGATGTCGTTACTCATAAGTTATCCACCCAGCAGGGTGGGTTTTCTTTTTGAACTAGCGACTATTGAGCGATGAATAGTCAGCTCAAAATAGTCGAGCGAAGCCGAGACGAGGCGAAAACAGTCGAAAAAGCGCAGTGTATATGACAATACATGAGCATTTTGAGATTGTTTTTAACGAAGTATCGGCAAAGCGCAGACATTTTGAGAATTAGTTGACGCTTTTGTCGACAATTTTACCCGCCTGTATCCACGGCATCATGCCACGCAAGCGCCCACCGACTTCTTCAATCTGATGTTCCGCAGCAGCCTTGCGCAGTTTATTGAAATTTGGGCAACCATTTTTGTTTTCGTCCATCCATTCCCTGGCAAACGCTCCTGATTGGATTTCATCAAGAATTTTCTTCATTTCCGCTTTGGTTTGTTCATTAACGATACGTGGTCCACGTGTCATATCACCGTACTCGGCTGTGTTGGAAATCGAATAACGCATATTCGCGATACCACCTTCGTACATCAGATCGACAATCAGTTTTAATTCATGCAAGCACTCGAAATAAGCCATTTCTGGCGCGTAACCCGCTTCGACCAGGGTTTCAAAACCCGCCATGACCAGGGCCATGGCGCCGCCACACAACACCGTTTGTTCGCCGAACAAATCGGTCTCGGTCTCTTCCTTGAATGTGGTTTCGATTATGCCGGCGCGCCCACCGCCGACACCCGAAGCATATGCCAATGCAATATTGCGCGCGGTACCCGTAGCGTTTTGCTGAATCGCTATCAAACACGGCACTCCGCCACCGCCAACGAAAGTCGAGCGAACAAGATGTCCCGGCCCCTTCGGCGCAATCATAAACACGTCGTTGTCTTCGCGCGGTTTGATAAACCCGAAATGAATATTAAAACCATGCGCAAATAACAACGCCGCGCCGGGTTTCAAATTCGGTTCCACTTCCGCTTCGTAAATAGAAGCCTGTAATTCGTCCGGCAACAACATCATGACAATATCGGATTGCGCCACAGCGTCACTCACCGACGCCACCTGCAAACCGGCTTTCTCGGCCTTGGCGCGCGAACTCGAACCTTCGCGCAAACCGACCATGACATCGACACCACTGTCTTTTAGATTGTTGGCATGAGCGTGACCTTGCGAGCCGTAACCAAGAACAGCCACCTTTTTTCCGTCGAGAACATTTAAGTCAGCGTCTTTGTCGTAATAAACCTGCATGTTGTTTTCCTCTGAAAAATATCTAACCTGAATTTGATTGTGTTAAATCTATATATTGAGTGCGCGATCGCCGCGTGCGATACCGGACATACCGGAACGAACCACCTCGATAATTTCCGTTACTCGAATAGCATCGACAAACGCATCCAGTTTGTCGCCGGGGCCGGTGAGCTCGATGGTATAAGTCGCATCGGTCACATCGATGATGCGGCCACGAAAAATATCCACCAGACGTTTGACTTCCTCGCGCGCATCGTTGACCGCTTTGACCTTGACTAACATCAATTCGCGTTCGATGTGCGGGCCATCGGTTAAGTCCATCAGCTTTACCACCTCTACCAGCTTATTCAACTGCTTGGTGATCTGTTCGATAATGGCGTCCGAACCACTGGTGACCAGCGTCATCCGCGACAGGGTTTCGTCTTCTGTCGGCGCAACGGTTAACGATTCGATATTGTAGCCGCGCGCCGAAAACAAACCGGCCACGCGGGACAAGGCACCGGCTTCATTCTCCATTAAAATCGAGATTATTCTGCGCATCAGGCGAGTTCCCTTTCCACCGGTTCGTCGCCCAGGCCGGGACTCAAGTGCATTTCGTTATGCCCTTTACCAGCTGCAATCATTGGATAGACATTTTCCGTTTGATCGGTAATGAAATCCATGAAATACAATCGTTTTCGGTCTGCAAAGGCTTCTTTCAATGCTCCTTCAACATCACCCGGCTTTTCGATCTGTATGCCGACGTGGCCAAAACTCTCCGCCAAGGCGACAAAATCCGGCAAAGCATCCATATAGGAATGTGAATAGCGCCGGTCATAGAAAAATTCCTGCCACTGGCGCACCATGCCCATGTAGCGGTTGTTGAGATTGACAACCTTGATCGGCAAGTCATATTGCTTGCAGGTCGACAATTCCTGGATACACATGATGATGCTGGCTTCGCCCGTGATACAGGCGACGGACGTATCGGGATGCGCGAGTTGCACGCCCATGGCCGCGGGCAGGCCGAACCCCATGGTGCCGAGTCCGCCCGAGTTAATCCACCGTCGTGGCTTGGAGAATTGATAGTATTGTGCTGCCCACATCTGGTGCTGCCCCACGTCGGAGGTCACAAAGGCATCGCCACCGGTAATCTCGTCCAGCTTTTGAACCACAAATTGCGGCTTAATGACATCGCTTTCGCGGTTATAAGCCAGACAGTTGATGCTTTGCCATTCATGGATTTGTTTCCACCATTTCGCCACCTCGGCTTCATCCGGTTTTTTCGCTGATGATTTCAATACCTGGATAAGATCGTTGATGACGGTACGAGCGTCACCAACAATCGGCACTTCGACGGAAACATTTTTACCTATCGATGCAGGATCGACATCGACGTGAATAATTTTTGCGTGGGGCGAGAACTTGGTCAGATCACCGGTTACACGGTCATCAAACCGCGCACCGATAGCCAACATGACATCGCAATCGTGCATGGCCATGTTTGCTTCATAAGTACCGTGCATGCCCAACATGCCGATAAACAAAGGATCCTTGGACGGATAGGCGCCCAATCCCATCAATGTGTTGGTGCATGGAAAACCCAGTTGTCGCACCAGCTCGGTCAGTTCATCATGCGCGTGAGCATGTATCACACCTCCGCCGGTATAGATAACTGGCCGTTTTGCGTTTAGCAGCAATTCGACCGCACGCTTGATCTGCTTCGGGTGCCCTTTGTTGACCGGTGCATAGGAGCGCATGGTAATAGTTTCAGGGTATTCGTATTCAATAGATTGCGCGGTGATATCTTTTGGCACATCCACCAGCACGGGACCGGGGCGCCCGGTATTAGCGATATGGAACGCTTTTTTCACGGTCACGGCGAGATCGCGAATATCCTTGACCAGGAAATTATGTTTCACACAGGGTCGCGACACCCCAACCGCATCGACCTCTTGAAAGGCATCGTCGCCAATCAAACTGGTCGGCACCTGACCAGAGATAATGACCATGGGGATGGAGTCCATGTACGCGGTGGCGATACCGGTAATGGTATTGGTAACGCCAGGGCCGGAGGTAACCAGTACGACGCCGGGTTGTCCGGTGGCACGGGCGTAGCCGTCAGCGGCGTGGGATGCGCCTTGCTCATGCCGGGCCAGTATGTGCTTTACCTTGTCCTGCTTGTACAAGGCGTCGTATATGTGCAATGCCGCGCCACCAGGGTAACCGAATATGTATTCGATTCCCTCGTCTTGCAGGCAGCGAATGACGATGTCCGCACCAGTCAGTTCCACGATTAACCCTCGAATTTAGTATGTGACTGAGACAAAAAAGCCCGTGACGGGATTGCCAACGGGCAGCGAGCGCCAAGTATAAACGCCTGTGGCGCGTTAAGTAAAACCTAAGTACAGGAAAATTAAAATAAAAATACCGTGTGGGTGACAGACCGCATGAGAATTACCTGACTCGCCACTTGCTGGAACCGTTACGCACGTCTTCAATCACGATGCCCAACTCATCCAACTCGTCCCTAATCTTATCCGCCAGGGCAAAGTCCCTGGCTGCGCGAGCGCTGTCTCTTTGCGCAACCAGATCATCGATTTCGGTTCTACTTCGCCCTGCAATCTGCTCATTGACCGCGACATCGGACCCTAAAAACACACTGGGTTGTTGTTGCAAAATACCCAGCACGCCGCCCAAGTGTTTTAGTTCGGCACCAATCTGTTGCGCTTTATCGTGATCCTTCGCATCCATAGTGGAATTCAGATCACGCACGGCATCGAACAACACCGCCAGGGCGTCCGGCGTGTTGAAGTCGTCATTCATTACTTTATTAAACCGTTCCGTATAGCCGGTTGACGATGGGGAGTCGTTGGGCATACCTGACTCCTCCAGTTTTTGTAACGCCAGATACATGCGGGTTAACGCTGCCTTGGCATTGTCGAGCACGGTTTTTGAAAAACCCAGCGGCCCCCGATAATGACTGGCCAACATCATATAACGGATGCACTCGCCCATACGATGGGGTTGCGAGTCCTGAGCTAGAATTTCGCGAATAGTGAAAAAGTTACCCAGCGACTTGGACATTTTTTCGTTATCAATTTGCACATGGCCGTTGTGCATCCACAAATTCGCGAATTTTTGGCCGCTCGCGCATTCCGATTGTGCAATCTCGCTTTCGTGATGCGGAAACTTCAAATCCAGTCCGCCACCGTGAATATCGAATGTCTCACCGAGACAAGTACTGGCCATGGCTGAACACTCGATATGCCAACCCGGCCGGCCCGCTCCCCAGGGCGAATCCCACTGTGGCTCACCGGGTTTAGCCGATTTCCACAACACGAAATCCAGTGGATCGTTTTTTGATTCATCCGCTTCGATACGCGCACCGGAACGCAAGTCGTCTACCGATTGTCCCGATAATTTCCCATAGTCGGGAAACTTGCGAACCGAGAAATACACATCGCCATTACTTCCCTGGTAGGCGAAACCCTTGTCCATCAGATTCTGGATAATGTCTACGATCTGATCGATATAACCGGTTGCGCGAGGTTCTGAATCCGGTGGCAGTATACCCAGTATGCGTTCGTCCTCATGCATGGCATCGATAAATCGTGCCGTAAGATCATCCACCGGTTCGTTGTTTTCCGCAGCACGCCGGATAATCTTGTCATCTATATCCGTAATATTTCGCACATAGTTGACGTCGAAGCCTCGCTCACGCAAGTAACGCACCACCATGTCAAATACAATCATCGCCCGCGCATGACCGATATGGCAGTAGTCGTACACCGTCATACCGCATACATAAATACCTATCCTGCCCGATTCGCGCGGTTGGAAGGTTTCCTTTTTACGGCTAAAACTATTATAAATTGTGAGCATGACTGTCGATCAGTGTGCCAAAACCGGCAATGTTAACGAAAATCTGACGTAAAAGACAAAGCCACAGTTAAATTAAGATAGACTGCGCGCAGCTTATTGTTGCCAATCCTTATGACCGTAGCATTTATTTCAGATTTACATATCACGCCCGAACAACCCGAAATCCTGCAACGATTTTCACGCTTCCTGGATGATCATCGGGGAAAACTCGACGCATTGTATATCCTCGGTGATCTGTTCGAATACTGGATTGGCGACGATGCCAGCGAGCATATCGGGCAAGCTGATGCAGAACGCGTGCTGCAAGATTTTACGCGCAATGAATGCCCGGTTTATGTCATGCACGGCAATCGTGATTTTCTTCTGGGAAGTGAATTCGCTGATCGATGTGATTGCTCGTTGATCGACGATCCGTGTGAAATCGATTTATTTGGCGAGCGCACACTACTCGTTCATGGCGACAGTCTGTGCACCGACGACATAGAACATCAAAAATTCCGGCAACTGGTGAGAACATCTGAATGGCGCGAAGAATTTCTATCCAAAACCATCGAACAGCGTGACACAATTGCGCGCCAATTACGCTATCGCAGTGAAGTCGGCAAACAAACCAAGAACATGGACATTATGGATGTAAATTCGGATGCGGTGACAAATCTGATGACTCAATACAGCGTACAACTACTTATTCACGGCCACACCCATAGGCCCGCGACCCATCAATTGGTGGTTAACGGCGCCGAAGCAAAGCGCTTAGTGCTGGGCGACTGGTATGAGCAATCCAGCATGCTGCTGGCGACGGAAACAGATTTAACCCTAACGCCTTAGTTGTGATAACACTAATTTGATCTTACAAACGCATGCACCGGTCGTTGGTATTGTCGCTGTGAACTAACGAACTTGGCGATTATCGGAATGCTAATAATTACATAACGTCCTTTATGTTGTTATTAAAAGAACGCGAAATCTAATCAACACAAGATCGAAATTTGTGCGAATTAGTGGTTGAACGATTTTGGAACGCCCAAGATTAGAGGATGTTCCACAAGAATAATGAACGATGCCTTATTTCAGCTACTCCTCATCCTCCATTAGCAACAACATGATGGCCGGTAGCGCCGCGGTGGGGTTGGTGCCTTCTAACAACATATTAGTGACACCCCAATGTTGTCGCGGAGTGGTTTGAAATGTAATCGTATTAGTTCCAGACGTGATTAACGAGTTAGCCAGAGTAAATGTTTTTCGTGGACTTAATTGTCCGTTACTTCCGGCGGGAAGATAGCCAATAGCCGTTCCGTTGAGAGAGACGGAAACTTCGGTAGAAAAGTCAATATCCCAACCAGTGACGCTGATCTTCGCATCTACCAGTGGACCATCAAAAGTCGCATCAAGACGAGTGTAGTGTTGTCGTGACCCGTATAAATGACCGTATTGACCTGTGTCCATTTGACCTGGTGTTAAAGAAATGTCAGGGCCATCTTTCCAAAATAATCCAATAGCGGTTACACCCCAACTAGCGCCCTCAGCACGAACAAATTCAATTTCATTTTGTCCACTGTTTTGTAGTGAAAGAGGTAAGGTGAACGTGGTTGCCGGGCCAGTACCTCCGTTACCGGTTTGGTTTAAATGGCCTAAGAAATTTCCATTCAGATATACCTCGCCCTCCCCTGGCACATCGATGTCAAATCCTGAAGCTTCGAGTAATAAAGTCTGGCCGTTGCCTTGATAAACCGCACGAACACGATGAGGATGAGCGTTTCCGCCGTAAATCGCGTCTGTTGCAAAACCATACTTGTTAAGATCGTGATAACCAATCGTGAGATTAGCAATTGGCTCGTTCGCAGTCTGCAAACGAATATTGGTAACACCCCAGGTGCGCGTCGTGTCGATGGGTCGTATCTGAATCGTGTTGGTGCCGCTTTGTAATATGCTGCTGTTAATGAAGAAAGAGTCGCCACCGTTAAGCGATAAGTTCGGACCTATGCTGAAAAAGCCAAAAAAAAAAAACCGTTGACCGATACTGACACTTCATCGGAAAAATCGACATCGTAACCACTCAGTGTCAATTCCATCCCGCTTATTGTTCCGCTCAGTGAAAACGTGAAATCGATTCCAGCGGGATGTTCATCGCTACCGTAGTTGTTGCCATATTGACCAGTGTTAGTGGAGCCAACGGTTATTGGTTCGGGGTCAAGCGACACGGTTGCTTGCTGCACATCCTCTATAGCGGGCTGAATATTCAAAAATGGTTTGGTTACATTGTTTCGTGAATCGAATACGGGTGCTCCATTTACGGCAAGTGCATTTTTAACTAGCGCCGTTGTTGCCGAGGGCGCCGCTTCTTTAAGTATCGCTGCTGCTCCCGCGGCAGCAGGAGATGCGAAGGAAGTACCGGAAAATGGACCAACACCGCTATTTCCCGTCCAGTCTATGTTTGAGGAAGACACAGGAGACACATCGCCCTCAACCAGAATCATAGAGCTTCCTGTCGAAAGCAAATCTATGTGTGAACTACTGTTACTAAACGAAGCAACCGTCGGAGGGTTAGTCTTATTAGTCGCGCCAACGGCCGCTACCCGTGAAAGACATGCAGGCCAAGCGATTTTGGCACTATTGCCTTCATTCCCGGTTCCTGCAAATACCGAAACACCTAAGTTTGTAAGATCACGAAATTCCGGGAAGTTCGGAGCAAGAGAGTCACATACACCACTAAAGAGGGTGTCACTGCCAATACTTAAATTCACTGAAACAATACTAGGAAGTGAACCTTGTTTAAGGTCGCGTATTTTGCGCAACGCCAGTTGGACATTAGAATCAACAAATCTCCAATATGGTACGGTACTATTACCCAGTACTGTCCACGCACCTTCAGCGTGGAACACATTGATGGCTACAATCGATGCATTCCGTGCTATTCCTCGATACGTTCTATTTAAGGAAGTATCTGTCCATGTCTTACCTGCTGCTATTGCGGCCACATTACTTCCATGTTGAGACCAAAGTGAAAGTGTGGTTCCGTTTCCACCAATTGCAGTTGGGTCAAATACCGGACGATTTGGATATGCAGCTCTAGAGCCGGATTGTGTAGCATTCCCATTAGGACAAAGTGATATACGAGTGTAAGTTCGAGGATTGGAGCCTGTCCATTGATCGGATTTAGAAAAACACCATTCGCTAACAATTTTGCCGGTTAGCATCGGATGATTATTTGCTGCTCCGCTATCAATAATTGCAATTGTTTGGCCACTACCGGTAAATCCATCGACCCACGCGTCATCCGCATTTACGCGCGAGTATGTGCTCGTCATTGACTGTGAACCGGAGATTGGTTCTTGGATCACTTTAACGCGTTTGTTTTTTAGCAAGTGCAACAAGCCACTTGCATTTACTTCAAGTGTAACGTCCGGATGCATATCCGGCGCGAGAATGACCTTGGCGGAGCCAGGTGGAATTTTTCGCATAAACGCAGCATGATCATTAGCGACTTGTGTGCGACGTTGTGCCCGATTGGCTGCGTTATCATTTTTTGCCAAACCGGGTGGGTCATTAAGGACTACATATACCTTTACCCATTCTCGGGTTGCGAGTTTCGCGCTTAATCGTTCAAACACCGCCTGTTTTTGTTGTGCTAAAGCATCGCTGTTTCCGGAGTCATCTTCGTCGTCTGGTGGATCAGCCGAATCAGGTGGTCCATTTGACAATGTACCGTCTTCAACCGGAGGTGATTGACTCTGTGCGTACACCGAGCACGAGATACAGAAAGCGAAAACTATGCTAGTAATAGTTGTAAGAATTATTCTGGCCATAATTGAGCCACTCCCACAAGAAGCCTGAGTTAGTATTTTCTAAATCGCGGGATCATAACGCCGATGATCCCTGGATAGGTGCCACTATACTACGAAGTTGGCACAAACTACGCATAAGGGCATTTATGTTAAATAAACGCCTGTCGTAGCGACAGTCCCTTGTTTTGTGGCTTACGAATAAGTATGAATCTCGGCCAGGTCGAGATGATTCTGCGCTTTCGATTTTGCGGCATCTGAACGGGACAGGGCTAAGGAATCCAGATAATCATCGGTGACATCGCCGGTAACGTAGCGTCCGTCGAAACATGACGCTTCAAAATCGGTAATAGCCGGATTACCTTCGTGCACGGCATCCTTGAGATCGTTTAACGACTGGTATATCAACTTGTCAGCACGGATCTCACGGCAGATGGCATCGGTATCGCGGTCACTGGCAACCAGCTCGGAAGCCGCAGGCATGTCAATGCCATATACATTGGGATACTTCACGGGCGGTGCCGCTGATGCAAAATAAACTTTACGTGCACCGGCATCGCGCGCCATCTGAATAATTTCGCGACTGGTTGTGCCGCGCACGATGGAATCGTCAACCAGCAATACGTTCTTATCGCGAAATTCGAGATCGATCGCATTCAGTTTCTGGCGCACGGATCGCCGGCGTTCGGCCTGCCCCGGCATAATAAACGTGCGTCCGATGTAACGGTTTTTGACAAACCCTTCGCGGTATTTTAATTCCATTTCATTGGCCATTTGCAGTGCCGCTGTACGACTGGTGTCCGGCACGGGAATCACAACATCGATATCGTTTTCCGGCCATTCACGTTTCAAACGGCGGCCCAGCTTCTCGCCCATACGCATACGTGTTTTGTATACGGCTATATCATCGATGATGGAATCCGGACGAGCGAGATAGACATATTCAAAAATACACGGTGTATGTTGCGCATTTTCGACACAGATACGTGAATGAATCAGGCCCTGCATATCGATAAACATCGCTTCACCGGGTTGGATATCACGCACCAGGTCGTAACCCAGAACATTCAACGCAACGCTTTCCGATGCGATCATGTGCCACGGCCCATCGCTGCTTTCGGTGCGCCCATAGACTAACGGGCGAATTCCATGAGCATCACGAAATGCCAGGATGCCGTAGCCGACAATCATGACGACGACGGCATATGCGCCCTGACAACGTTTGAACACTCCAGCGACCGCGTTAAAAATATCGTCCGGTGTTGCCTTTAACCGCGTTTGACCCATTGTCGAACGCAGCTCATGCGCCAGCACGTTGAGCAGAACTTCAGAATCGGAACGCGTGTTCAGATGACGCAAATCCTCACGAAACAGAGCACCGCGCAACTCATTCGCGTTGGTTAAATTACCGTTGTGTCCCAAGGCCAGACCAAACGGCGAGTTAACGTAAAACGGCTGTGCCTCGGCACGCGACTCACTGCCCGCGGTAGGATAACGCAAGTGCCCGATACCCATGTTGCCACGTAATTGCAACATGTGGCGGGTGTGAAAAACATCACGCACCAGGCCATTGTCCTTGCGCAATGAGACCTGGCGATCATCGCAAACAATAATCCCGGCGGCATCCTGCCCGCGGTGCTGGATTACCGTCAACGCATCGTATATGGATTGATTAACCTGACCTGCACCGATAACACCGACGACACCACACATAAGCTATTTACTCAGTAGAGTTAGGGTAAGCATTGCTCTTAATAAAACGGATGCCGCATCACCAACCCGATGATCAGGCGTGGCAAGGCCGCATAACTGTCTCATTCTCATCCGCTCACCGGCCCGGATACGAAATGTTGCGCCACCTCGGCCGGCAGCAGGTCGCGCATCATATCCGCCAGCGGCACGAAATACTGAATCGACATCGACGCCTGCCACCACGGTTGTTGCGGGAAATCCGTCAGCCGGGAAAATAAAACGACACCGGCGACAAAAGTTACTCCGATAATGACACCAAACACGGCGCCAAGACTCCTGTCGACGCCCTTGATGCCGGGGATCTTGGCAAGCCGGGTAATCAAATAACCGATAAACGACACAATGATCAATGTCACGATAAACAGTGCTGCAAATGCGGCCATGATACGCAACGTCGGTTCATCGAGATAACTGGTAAACAAAACACTCGCGTCTTGCGCGAAAGTATAGGCGACCCAGAACGCCAGTATCCAGGAGATGATAAATATCACCATACGCAACAAACCCAGCAAGGCGCCGACCAGCAGGGTTAACAGCAGAAATACCAAAATAATAATGTCAAAAACAGGCATACCGTTCGCTTGTGTGTTCTATTTCGGGTTGTTAATCGAGACTATGAGATAACTAGGGGTACGCCATGATCAGGCCCTTCTGACCAACCGCTTGTTCGATGTCAGCCCGCGCGCGCCCCGCGCTGACGCGCTGCTCAAACGGCCCTACCCATACCCGGGTCGCCTGACCGTTGGCTGTTTCAACCTGTGAGGTTTTTACGGTAAATCCTTTTGCGTTCAGTTTGTCCTGCATTTTCTTTGCGTTGTCCGCACTGGCAAACGTCGCGACTTGTACCACCCAGCCACGCTCAACCGCAGCAACCTTCTGTTCGGGTTTTGGCATCGGTTTCGTTGGAGAATCTTCCGTATCTACCTTGACGTCAGGACTGACATCGGGACTAACGTCAGGCGCGGGTTCAGCTCGCGTATTGAGGTCAATCGTTTTCGATGTGTCCTCCTTGCTGGGTTGAACCGTCGCCTTCGCCGAATCATCAGTCACATCAACGGTTGCGACCTGATCAGCGTCCACTGGCGTCACCTTGGAAATAAACTCCGCCGGATCGGCGTCAGTCAGCGTACGAATCGTTGCCGGTTCGGATGTACCGTTCACGTCTTGCCCACGCAAAACAAACGGCAGTACAAATACTGCAAACAGTATAAGAATTACGGCCCCCACGATGCGGTGTTTGAGCACAAACTCCACATCGTCTTGCACTTCAACTTGTGCCATTCAGTTAGCGGTAAACAGGAATACCCAGAAATTCCATTATAGCACCCACGGTTACAAACGAGCCAAATACCACTATTCTGTCCGTGTTGCTGGCTTTCTGAATCGCCGCTTGATAGGCCGCCACAGGATGATCGAATGACGTTACGTCAGCATCGCCGAGAATCGCCGATATCCCGGCCAATATGTCGGCGCCCTTCGAGCCACGCTCACCGTCCAGCCCGGCCACAAACCACCGGTCAATCCGCTCCGACATTATCGTGGCGATCTCCTGCAGTGGTTTGTCGGCCAATACCGCAAACACCGCAATGGTTTTTCCTGCGCAATCCCCGGCTTTAAGGAAATTCGCCAGGCATTGAACCGAATCCGCATTGTGCGCGACATCAAAAATAAGCGTGGGTTCTTGATCGATGACTTGTAAACGTCCCGGAATCAGCGCTGAACTGAGTCCATCGACAATTTGCTGCTCACCGACGGGCAATGCTTGCTGCATCCGTGCAATCACGCACAACACCCCGGCCGCATTGAGCAACTGTTTGTCACCCGGAATGTCAGGTATTGGCAAAGGGTTTAGCTCTTTTTTGCCTGCTTGTGCCGACTCCCACCAGGACCAGGAACTCCCCTGCTGCCGGTAACCGAAATCTTGATTGATTTGCCATAAGCGTGCACTGAATTTTTCGGCGCATTCGACAATACTGTCGGGCGGGTCGATATCAGCGCACACAACCGGCCGCTGATAGCGCATGATGCCAGCTTTTTCACGTGCAATCTGGTCACGCCCATCACCAAGCCATTGCGTGTGATCGCGTCCGATTGAAACGATATAGGCGACATCCGAATCCACAATATTGACCGCATCCAGTCGCCCACCCATACCGACCTCCAGTATCAGCACATCAAGATCGGCGCGACTGAAAATGTCCAGTGCCGCCAGTGTGCCAAACTCGAAGTATGTCAACGGAATATCGCCACGGGCCTTGTTCGATACGCGCAAAAGCCTGGCAAATCGCGGCAGTTTCCACGGGCGAACGCTGTATGCGAATGCGTTCGTTGTAAGTCACTAAATGTGGGGACGTGTACGCACCGGTACGGTAACCGGCAGACATGTAAATCGATTCCAACATGGCGACAGAAGACCCCTTACCGTTGGTTCCCGCAATACTGATGACGTGAGGCAAAGGCGCCATGGCGCATGGCGTGGGCCACGCGTCGAACACGATCAAGCCCCAGATCGATAGAACGCCGGTGGACAGACTGCATGTAGCCCAGCCACTGATCAAGATCGCGCATTTACGGAATGAAATTAGTCGTCTGCGGACGCAGGATTGTCTAACGCGGTTTCCGGCACCGCCTCGGCCGCTGGACTCGGATCGCTGGCCGGACCCTCCGCCAGCGGCATTTTATAAGCCAGGAGCGTGCTCAGTAAAGACGATATGGTGTCACGCATATGGTGACGACTGACTATCATATCGACAGCCCCTTTTTCGAGTAAAAACTCGGCACGCTGGAAACCTTCGGGCAGGGTTTCACGGACTGTCTGCTCAATGACGCGCGGCCCGGCGAAACCGACCAACGCATTGGGTTCGGCGATAATAATGTCGCCGGACATGGCCACACTAGCGGATACGCCGCCCATGGTTGGATCGGTTAAAACGGATATAAACGGTAGTCCGTGCTGGCGTAATCGAGTCAACGCCGCAACAGTTTTAGCCATTTGCATTAAAGATAACAATGCTTCCTGCATTCTGGCACCGCCACTTGCGGCGAAACAAACAAACGGGCAATCGTTTTCCAGACAGACATTCACCCCACGCACAAAACGCTCGCCGACTACCGAACCCATGGAGCCACCCATGTAACGAAATTCGAACGCGGCGGCAACCAGCGCCATCGCATTTAACTTACCTTGGCCTACGATCAGCGCTTCGCCTTCGCCCGTTGTCTTGCCGGCATCATTCAAACGATCTTTGTATTTTTTGCTGTCGCGAAACTTAAGTGAGTCGACCGGTTTTAACTTGTCGCCGATGTCCGTGAACTGGCCATCATCAAAAAACCCGCGCAGGCGATCGCGTGCGGTGATGCGCATGTGAAAATCGCATTTCGGACATACCTGCAAATCGCGGTCCAGTTCCGCACCGTACAGCACCGACTGGCATTTCTCGCACTTGCGCCACAATCCTTCCGGCACGCCGCGCTTACCCAGCGCGCCACCGGATTTGATTTTTGGCGGTAGTAATTTTTCAAACCAGTTCATCTAAGCATTCGATCCGTATGTTATTCGATCTTGTCTATAAACCGCCTGCATGAATTCCTCGATCGCCACCGTACTTTTAATGCCTTTTTCGATTTCCACGCCACTGCAGAGGTCGACAGCGTAAGGTCTGTGCTCGGCGATCACGGTACCGACATTAGCCGCGGTGATACCGCCGGCCAATATAACCGGTTGCGATTTAACTTCATCAGCTTTTTCCCAGGCAAAATTCTCGCCGCTACCACCGACAACGCCAGGCACGTAACTATCAAGCAATATTCCACGCGACGATGCAAATTTCGCAGCATGTGCCTCCACGTCAATATCGTCTTTTACACGTATTACTTTCATGTAGGGTTTTTGTGTACTGGAACAAAATTCCGGCGATTCGTCGCCATGAAACTGAATCATGTCGATAGGAACGTTTTCGGTCACTTCCTGCAAAAAAGTAATCTCAGGGTTCACGAAAACACCGACTGTCACTACGAAAGCGGAAACCGCATTGGATATTTCTTTAGCTTGTTCGATTTGCACATAACGCGGACTGCCCGGATAAAAATTAAGACCAATGGCATCGGCACCGCATTGAACTACGCTATATGCGTCCTCTACACGTGTGACGCCGCAAATTTTTACCCGGGTACGCAATCGACTGAAATTAAAAATTAAAAAAGGACGGCGGATTTTACCAGAACCGGCAAGGTACAGACGGTTCCGGAATGTGGTAATGTGATGGATAAGTCACTCTGGTTAAATACAGCCCTTGCGCGGGAGCTGTTTTACCACCCCGGGTTCTGTCTCTGGACTCAAGAACAGTTTTAACCCATTGCGCCGGTCTTTCACCGGCTCCGATAGTCATCAGCACGCCTACGATGTTGCGCACCATATGATGCAGGAATCCGTTTGCCGAAATATCGATCCAGATCCAACTACCCGACCCACCCACCCGGATAGACGTTATTTCACGCACCGCGCTTTTTGCCTGACAGGACGATGCACGAAACGCATTGAAGTCGTGTTTGCCTAATAATGTTTGCGCGGCATTTTGCATTCTCGATAAGTTCAATGGCCGATAATCCCAGGTAACGTACTCATACAGATAAGTCGGTCGAATCCTACGATTAAAGATGACGTAACGATAAGAACGCGATAATGCCGAATAGCGCGCGTTAAAACCCGAATCGATTTCGCTCACCCCTAACACGGCGATACCCTGCGGCAGCTTGGTGTTGGTTCCCCTGAGCCAGTTATCGTCAGACCGGGCATGGGTAGAATCGAAGTGGATCACTTGCCCGCATGCGTGCACGCCGGTGTCAGTTCGCCCTGCCGCGGTCGCGTTAATCGACTCGTTTGCAACGCTTGACAACGCGTTCTCCAGTTCTGCCTGCACAGTTGGGCCGTCGATCTGACGCTGCCAGCCGAAAAACCGCGACCCATCGTATTCTATCGTCGCCACCATTCGACGTTTAATACTACTCATGCTTTACGCATTTCGTCTTACTCTTTGAGCAATTTTTTAAGCGGCCTGTTTTCGTTTATTCATACCGCAGGACGCGACACAAACAAGCACAAGCGCTTTTGGCTATAATTCAACATCATTCAGATAAATTTTTTAAATTGATGAGCAACACGGCACAGACAATCGAGTCCTACCGTTCCGGACCCGATGATTCAGGGCATTTTGGCATATTTGGTGGCCGTTTCGTGGCAGAAACGCTAATGCCGTTAATACTCAATGTCGAAAAAGCCTACTCCGATGCGCGCAACGATCCGGGATTTCAAGCCGAGTTCGATCACTACGCCAGACACTATATCGGACGCCCCAGTCCATTGTATTTCGCCAAACGACTGACTGAACACTTTGGTGGCGCTAGAATCTATTTTAAACGCGACGAGTTAAATCACACCGGCTCCCATAAAATAAATAATACGCTGGGGCAAATTCTTTTGGCACGGCGCATGGGGAAAAAACGCATTATTGCGGAAACCGGCGCCGGTCAACACGGTGTCGCGACCGCGACGGTGTGCGCGCTGTTTGACTTGCCTTGCGTGGTATACATGGGGGCGACGGACATTGAACGTCAGGCACCTAACGTTTTTCGCATGAAATTACTGGGCGCGGAAGTGGTACCGGTGACCAGCGGTACCGGAACCTTGAAGGACGCCATGAATGACGCATTGCGCGATTGGGTCGCCAATGTGGAAGATACTTTCTACATTATCGGCACCGTCGCGGGACCTCATCCCTACCCCATGATGGTACGTAACTTCCAAAGCGTCATCGGTAACGAGGTACGCCAACAACTCGCCGACGTGGAAGGCCGCTTACCTGATATGCTGGTCGCTTGTATCGGTGGTGGATCCAATGCTATGGGATTGTTTCATCCGTTCCTGGATGACAGGGAAATCAGGATTATCGGCGTCGAGGCGGCGGGCCTGGGTGTGGATACCGATAAACACGCCGCGTCGCTAACCGGCGGGCAACCCGGTGTATTGCACGGCAATCGAACTTATTTATTGCAGAACGACGATGGTCAGATTCTTGATGCCCATTCCATTTCCGCCGGTCTGGATTATCCGGGAATCGGACCGGAGCATTCCTGGCTGCATGAAACCGGTCGGGTTGAATACGCGTCGGTTACTGACGACGAAGCATTAGAAGCGTTTCAACTCTGTTGCCGCATGGAGGGCATTATTCCAGCTTTGGAACCCGCTCACGCCCTGGCCCATGTCGCAAAGATTGCACCGCAAATGAATCAGGACCAGATTTTAGTTATGAATATGTGTGGCCGTGGCGATAAAGATGTTTTTACCGTGGCTGACGCCCTCGGAGTTAAACTATGAACGCGACTAACCCATCGCGACTCTCCCAATGCTTTGCCGCATTAAAAGCGGACAATCGAAACGGACTTATTACTTTTTTAACTGCCGGCGACCCGAATCCCGAGATCTCGTATCAGATTTTACGCGCACTTCCCGATGCAGGCGCGGACGTGCTTGAAATCGGCATGCCTTTTTCCGACCCGATGGCGGATGGTCCGGCAGTTCAGGCTGCAAACCTGCGCGCACTGGATGCAGGCATGACGCTGGCAAAAACCCTGGCAATGGTAGAACGCTTTCGAAATGAAGATGCGCTTACACCGGTTGTTCTTATGGGGTATTTCAATCCGATCTACCGTTACGGAGTTGAGCGATTTGTACACGATGCAAAAGACGTTGGTGTCGATGGATTGATCATTGTCGACCTGCCAGCAGAAGAAGATGACGAATTATGCCATCCCGCCATGACTGCCGGGTTAAACTGGATACGCCTACTCACACCAACGACATCGGCCGAGCGCCTCCCTGTCGTGTTAAAGAATGCGTCCGGTTTTGCTTATTACGTATCTATCGCCGGTATAACCGGAACACGCTCTGCGGCGATCGATTCCGTCGCTGACGCACTATCAGGTGTTCGCGAACATACCGAATTGCCATTGGCCGTCGGATTCGGCATACGCACACCCGAACAGGTTAGAGAAATTAACAACGTGGCGGATGCGGCAGTGGTTGGTTCGGCATTGATCGATCAGATTGCGACTCACATCGATCAGGACAAGGCACTCAACGAGTTACCGGAAATCGCCGCGCGATTTGTACGGCAACTGTCAAACTAAGTCGAAACGGCAGGCACAAAACCGGATTTAATCAATCCGGTTTTGTGATCGAATTAATGATCCTGAATAACTATGAATGTAAGTTCGCCGCGAGCTGGGTAGCCAAAACCGAAGCCTGTTCGCGTTGTTGATCGGAACCTTCCTTCATCGCCTGCTCGATTAAATCCCGGGCATTTTCGATATCGCCCATGTCGATATAGGCCTTCGCCAGATTGATCTTGGTACCCACACCGTCCCATTGCACGGTGGAATCATCAAAATTGTCGGCATCCGTACTACCGTTACCGTTAGCTCCCGATCCATTATTTGCTGCATGCGCCTTACCGGTTTCTGATTCTTCAAGTGTGGATTCGCCATCTACAGAATCCGCGTTATTCGAATCGGAACTGGAAATCGCCGCAGAGCTTGCATCGGAACCTGAAACGTTATTTACCGCCAGGTAGGGGTTTCGTTTTTCCCCGGTACCCTGGTCACCGAATTCCGAACCCACAATAGATTCAATCTCGTGATTACCCTCGTCCAGAGACGATAACGCCAAGCCTAAATCATCGTCCATTGCGCCGAGTCCATCATCTTCAAATAATTCGTGACCGGGCAGGTATTCCCTTCCCATGTCAACAACGCGCTGCCACTGATCCGGCTGACTGATTGGCCAACTTGATTTCAACTCTCCCGCGAACTCGGAAAAACTGCGAACATCATTACCATGCCGATACACGTCTAACAGCTCGAGCGCGAGTTCAGGATGATCGGGGTTTTCTTCCAGCGCATCTCGCAGCACCTGCTCCGCCTCTTCCTGGCGGCCATAGGCGATGTAAACTTTTGCTTCAGCAATCGGGTCGAAGTGTCTTTCCGCCTTCTCGGCCGCAAGGGCAAGAGAGCTACCCGTTAGATTGCTTTGTTGTTTCGCACTTTCCTTTTCAGCATCGAGAACCGCTTTCTCTATCTCCTGATCCTCCACCTTACGGCGTCGTCGGATTGCCCATAAACCTAAGAACGATGCGATTATTACGCCAAAAAGAGTAATCTTTTTTGTTTGTTCGTCGAATGCCAGATTACCGCTGAGCCGTTGCCACCAGGTGCTGCTGGTCTGTGCGCTGACATTCTTTATTTCGCCCTCTTCCCGGTTCAACCCGGTAGCGCTGCTATCGTCGCCGTCGGCCCCTTGAATAATTTCTTCGACGCTGGCGCTGACATTGGACGCAGCCTGCACTTCGACAGATTCGGCTGCACTGCCTGCTTGATCGTCAATCGTGCTGTCCGCGCCTGTCGTAGCCCCGATTTCGCCAACTGTTACCTCACCGGACTCAACCCCAAGCACTTCAACACTCTCGAGTTCCTGGTTTTGCAGTAACGCGAGATCACCTTGTTCAAATTCCAACACCTTTGCGGCATTTCGGAATTCCTCCAGAACTCTGGCAGAGCGTTCAAATTTCTCTTCAAGAAAACGCATGCGTTCACGCAATTCTTGGTTCTCCAGATCACGCGCCAGAATGGATTCTTCCAACAATGTGATTCGTGTGGTTAGCGTCTGTACCGCACTGGAAATATCGTTCGGGTCAATTGACTGGCGCGCGGCAGCGATTTGCTCGGCACTGATTCTGTCCTGAGCCGAGTACTCACGTATATCCGCACCCACGATTTTTAAAAGCGGCTTACCGGCTGAGTCACTGGCTTCAGAGGTGCTACCACTATCCGCCACCACCTGCTCCGTTGTCTGTGACGACTCCGTTGCCTGAGTGGAATCAGTTGATACGCTAGCGCCAGTAGCGGATGTGTTGTCGGTGCCGGCAATTGCCGTCGTGCCGGATACGGTTTCGTCGACGCCGCCGGGTATCGACAAGACACTGCCCATCAGCAATAGATTCTGGTTACCGTTTGCGAATGCCTGTGGGTTTGCGTTCACAATGGCCGTCATCATTTCATTCAGACTGACACCACCCGGCCGGTCAATTTTACTGGCGATGCCCCACAATGTGTCACCGCGTTTTACCGGACCATACCGCCCGCCCGAAAAATCAAGTGCACTGGATTCAGTTGTCGTTTCGACGCTGCTTTGCGCCGGTTGCGGGCTTGAGCGCTGCACACCTTCATTGGTCAGCACCACTTGTGCCGGCTCGTTTTGTACCGGCGCTGGTTCTATCTCTGCAATCGAAGGCGCGGCAATTGCGTTTGTGTTGGTCGCATATTCCTGCGGGCTCAATAACGCCGTGTACTCGTGTAAAAGTTTACCTCCGGACCATTCCAGCGCAACCAGAAACTGTACATAGGGTTCAGCAACTGGTTTGTCGGATGTGATTTTTATCAAAGCGCGTCCATCGGTACTGCGGACGGGTTCAAAACGAAGATTTTGCAAATAGGGCAGCCGCGCGATGCTGGCCCGCGCGAATTCGGATTTTGATGCCAACTCCGGCACCATTGTGGCGAATTCCGCATCACTGACATTGTTAAGTGTTATTACCGCAGAAAAAGGCTCGTCGAGCTTCGAGTTGACTGTCAACGTGCCCATGTTCAGCGCGTATACGCCGACACTCCAACTGCCGGCAACCAGAACCAGGGCGAATCTGGCGAGTATTTTCAGTCGTTCGTTGTATGTCATTTTGATTCTCCGTCGCAAAGCGATTCCACGCATGCAGAAAGTCGAATATCGTTGTTATGTATTCCCATTCATGTCTAAAAATTATTCAAATGCTAACTTGTGGGTAGTTGCGCAGCCAATGCAGCTGCCTGGGAACGCTGTTGCTCGTTGCCTTCGCGCATTGCCTCGTCGATTAAATCACTGGCTGAGGCCGCATCTCCCATATCAATATAGGCCTTGGCCAGATCGAGCTTTGTACCGATCGCATCCCATTGCAACGGATCGCCCGGTTCGTTACTTCCATCGCTACCGCTTGACGAACTTTGCGCTGTGCTCACAGACGTTGCCGCTTCGTCGCTTGAAGATGCCGCCGGTTCATTAATACTGTCGAGCAGATCCTCAGTATCGAAATCCAGCCCATCGCTCAGATCTGTTGTTGGCGTTGACTCCACCTCAGTTGAGATTTCATCGGACGTAACCGGTGAAACTGAAATATCGTCACCTGCATCCGATAAATCGCTGATATCAATCGTGTGGGCGTCGTCCATTGACGATGCCGGCCGGGTATCATCGTGTTCACCATTTGGCGACTCTTGCTCTTCACTCTTTATCGTGGCACTTAAATCGGATAGAGACGGTTCATCGTCGAATGCCGATGCAGCTCCACCCGCAACAGGTGCGGCACGTTTCATGGCTTTTTCAAGTAAATTACCCTCATCAGCACCGCTATCGGTTTCCGCCGCCTGTTGAACAGTGGATGTGGCCGATTCGAGATTGACGCCGCCGCTTTGAATTGCGTCCAAAGCCGCCGACATGTCTGTGTCCGCACCAATGACATTCGCCGACGATACCGTTGTGTCACTGGATGGGGTTTGAGCATCAACATCCGCAGCTTGAGGTGCAGAATCCCCGCCGTCAGAATCGAATGCGATAGAGAATTCATCATCGCTTGACGCACCGGTAGTACCTATCTGCTTGTTGCCGACACCGATATCCTTGCTGGGTAGCTCTAAAGAACTTCCCGCAACCTGCATACTGGGCGCTTTACTTTCCACAACCTCTTGTGGCTCGGCGGGTTGGGCGAATTGCTCCACCACGTCCACCGCATCGTCAGCTTGCTCGAATTGCATGCTTTCTGCATCTCCGGTTTCGAATAATGCATTTCCGGGTAGCAAATCCTGCCCCTGGGTCACGACACGATCCCATAACTCCGGTTGTGAATTCGCCCATTTTCCTTTTAACTCCGCTGCCAGGGCGGTAAAAGCCGCAGTGTTATGACTGCGTCCGTAGACTTCCAATAGTTTTAATTCAACTTCGGGTTGATCTGCGTTATCGGAGAGTGCGTCACGCAGGACTTGCTCGGCCTCGTGCTCGCGGCCGTAAGCCACATAGACTTCCGCCTCCGCTACGGGATCAATCTTTCCACTCGGCATACTGTCCGCGCCGATTGCCGTGTCGTCATGCACCACCGGAGCCGCAGCAGCTTTTTTTGTTACCACCGGTGTTTCCATTGCCGGTTCTGGAATATAGTCGTCATCGGACTCATCGCTAGCTGATCGGCGGCGACGCAAAAACAGCATGGTACCAAGCCCGATCAAGGCCACGCCCCCCGCAAGAACACCCATTTGCTTAATATCGATACCGCCGATTGGATTAGCTGGAATCAAGCGATCCCACCACGGTGCGGAAGCTTGTTGCGTTACACGAACCTTTGCCGTTGTGTCGTTAACGTCTTCGACTGTTTCGCTCACCACATTCTGTGCTGCCTGGGCAGCTTCATCGACACTAGCCGCGGTATTATCCACTGCATCGCTGACAGTATTGGATACGTCGTCGCCAGCCGAATCCGCCCCCTGCGTTTGATTCGCCATGGCTTCGGATGAATCGCCTTGAATCGATTCTGACGATGACATGTTATCCATCGCTGCGTCTTCCACACTCTCCTGCCCGACCATTGTCGACGTCGATTCAGATGCAGCGGCGGCAGTCTCATCGGTTTGGTTGCTGGCTATGGGTTCTTCACCGGCATCGTTTATCAGGTCTTCCGCTACTGCCTGGGCTGAAGCATCGTTTTGCTCAATTTGTTCTTCCAGCATGGCGATTTTTTCGCGTAATGCCAGATTTTCGTCTTCTTTCGGCGCCAGAGATTCTTCCAATTCGTTTATGCGCTGCACCAAGGCTTGAACATTTTCGTCTTGTTGATTGGAAGACTCGTCTTGTTGTGTCGCTGTTGCTTGCGTTGTCTCGCCGGTGGCCGCAATAGTTGTCTGCGTCGTCTCGGATGTTTCATCGGTTACGGCTTTTTCGACAACCTGCACAACCGGTTGCGTACTGGCTACGCCGCCACTGGTATCGACTTTAGGCCCGGAATACGGCGTACCGAAAGCCTGGCTGACCTGTTGGTCTGTGACCCTGGCCAGATCTGCGACGCCGGGAACATTTAAAACACTGCCACTGTTCAGGCTGTTTATCGTACCGTCGCTAAACGCGTCCGGATTGACCTGCAATAAGGCAACGGCCATTTGATAAGCGTCCGCACCGCCCGCGAGTGGTAAACGCGATGCGATACTCCAAAGCGTTTCACCCTCTTTCACCGGGCCGTATGTACCTGCACCACCGGCACTCGCGGCAGCCTGAGTCGTTGTTACCGCAGCTTGCGTTTTTTGCACAACCTTCTCGACCGGTTTCTGTTTAGCCACTGTTTTCACCGCCGGTTTTTCGCCGCTTAACGTGGCAAATTCCTGTGCCGCTGTGGACTTGGAAATGCGGGTGATTTCATCCGCAGCAGGAACATTCAAAACTATCCCCGCTTCGAGAGAATTAAAATTGTTGTTGGGGAAGGCCGCGGGATTCGAGCGCAGCAACGCCATAGCCATTTGATATTCATCCGCACCAGCCGGCAAACGTAAACGCGAAACGATACTCCAAACTGTGTCGCCACGTTTTACGATGACCTTCTCACCTGAACTGCTGTCAGCAGATGGTAGAGTCGTAACCGCTGTCGTCGTTTTTTGAGTCGAGGTCGTGCTCGTTTGCGAAGGCGTTGGTTTACTCGTTTGCACTCGCGCGACACCGTACTCCAACGGGTCAATCAGTGCTGTGTACTCGCGCACTACCTTGCCTTTCGGCCAGGTGAGCGAAATCACAAACTGCATGAACGGATCGGTGACCGCTTCTGCAGAAGTAACGCGAATATGCGCGCGCTGGCCGTTATTGACTAATTCAATTTCCAGATTGGCCGAACCACCCATACGCTTGATACCTGAACGGGCCAGGTCTTCGGCATCGGCAAACTGTGCCTGCAATGCGGCAAGCTCTGCGCTGGTCGCCGATGTTAATTCAACAATTCCGTCAAAGGGCTGATCGAGTTTCGAGTTTACCGTCAGTTTTCCAAGTCCAATGGCAAACGCGCCGCTTGAAAACAGACAAAGACTCAATATTCCAATTGCTGCGCCAACTTGCTTTCGTAATAACATAGTCTTACCTCTTAATTTCAGGCGTTAGCCACTCGGTCGAGCGCCATTGAATTGTGGATGATCGTTTCGGCAATTTGCACGCTGTTCAAAGCGGCCCCCTTGCGCAGATTATCGGAAACCACCCACAGGTTTAATCCTCGTGGATGGGAAATATCGTTACGGATACGGCCAACATAAACCGCATCGTGGTGTGCGGCATCAACCGCAGCAGTTGGGTACCTCAACGCATCGATATCATCGATGACTTCAATTCCAGGCGCGTTGCTTAACAACTCGCGCGCAATCTTTGCATCAATCGGTTGTTTGGTTTCTAGATGCACTGCTTCAGAATGACCGTAATACACCGGAATGCGCACAGCGGTGGGGTTCACCTGAATCGATTCATCCTGCAGTATCTTTCGCGTCTCCCAAACCATTTTCATTTCTTCCTTGGTATAACCGTTGTCCTGAAATACATCGATATGCGGTATGGCATTAAACGCAATCTGTGTGGGTATTTCTTTCGCGCTTACGGGATGTTTGTTTAACACAGCACCGGTTTGTTCTGTCAATTCATTCATCGCACTATGACCCGCACCAGACACAGCTTGATATGTGCAAATATTGATTCGCTCGATTCCCACCGCATCGTAGATGGGTTTGAGCGCGACGACTAACTGAATGGTCGAACAATTTGGATTGGCAATAATGCCGTTGTGCAAATCAATCGCGCCAGGGTTTACTTCCGGTACGACTAATGGAATGTCATCGTTGTAGCGAAACTGCGATGTGTTATCGATAACCCAGCAGCCTGCGGCTGCGGCCTTCGGCGCGTAAATTTTCGAAACGGATGCGCCGGCGGAAAACAAACCAAAATCGACTTTAGAAAAGTCGAAATCTTCCAAATTTAAAACTTCGATGTCGTGGTCTTTGAAATGAATTGTTTTCCCCGCCGAACGGGCACTCGCCAGAGGAAAGATTTGGGCTACAGGAAAATCACGCTGCTCCAATATGGAAAGCATGGTTTCTCCGACTGCCCCAGTGGCGCCGACCACCGCGACGTTGTACTGAGTCTCCATGTTTAAATTTTAACGTTTATTTGGCCTTGAGCTTTGTAAAAGAATGTTAACAAACCGGCACAAAACTGTTTTAGTATAACAAGTTATGCAAGATTTGAGTGTAATTGATTTAGCACAGCATCACCCATAGCGGCAGTGCCCACTAATGTGTCTTGGGCGGTCGCAATATCGCTGGTGCGAAGTCCCTGATCCAATACCTCACCTACAGCCTTTTCAATCGCATCCGCCAACTCCGGTTTATCCAATGAATAACGCAAGGCCATGGCCAAAGACAAAATAGTCGCCAATGGGTTAGCTTTATTTTCACCAGCAATATCGGGTGCCGAACCATGCACCGGCTCGTACATTCCTTTACCGTTTTTATCCAACGAGGCGGATGGCAGCATGCCGATGGAGCCGGTCAACATGGCAGCGGCGTCCGACAAAATATCGCCAAACATATTGGTGGTGACAATAACGTCGAATTGCTTGGGTTCACGTATCAGTTGCATGGTAGCGTTATCCACATAAAGGTGATCTAACGTAATATTTGGGTATTTTTTACCCACTTCTATCACGACTTCACGCCATAATTCTGTAGAAACCAGCACATTGGCCTTATCCACTGATGTCAGCCGTTTGTTGCGCCGTTGTGCGACCTGGAATGCGCTATGTGCAATACGTGCGATCTCGGATTCGCTATAAGCCAAGGTATTAAACCCTTCGCGCTCGCCGTTATCTTTGCTGCGAATACCGCGTGGCTCGCCAAAATAAATACCACCGGTCAGCTCGCGCACAATCATGATATCCAGCCCTTCGACCAGCTCGGGCTTCAACGAAGAGGCTGCCGCCAGCTGCGGATAAAGGATTGCCGGGCGCAAATTGGAAAACAACTCCAGCTCAGAACGCAGGCCTAGTAACGCGCGCTCAGGCCGCAAATCGCGCTCAATAGTGTCCCATTTTGGCCCTCCGACCGCTCCGAGAATGACCGCATCGGCTGATTGGCATAAAGCAAGGGTGTCGTCAGGCAGGGATTTGCCGGTCGCATCGTAAGCTGCACCACCCACCAGCGCCTGTTCGTACTCCACATCCAATCGATCTGAACCCTTGAAAAAATCAATTATTTTTATGGCTTCGGTGAGTATTTCGGGACCAATACCATCCCCTGCCAATATGGCAATCTTGTCTGTCATATAGCTTGTCTTAGATTAATTTAAAATGTCGTCAGGCTACGCCGAATAACCACGGCTGCGCATCACGTCGTTGTTGTTCGTAAGTCCAAATAGCGTGTGCATGTTGCAGAGTCAGGTCTATATCATCCAACCCGTTGATTAGGCAGTGTTTTTTAAACTCTTCCACATCGAAGTTGTAGGTTTCGCCAGCCGGTGTGGTAACGCTCTGCGCCTGCAAATCAACCGCCAGTGTGTAGCCTTCATTAGCGAAGGTATCCGCCATAAGCGAATCGACTGCGCTCGCATCGAGCTTTACCGGCAAAATCCCGTTCTTAAAGCAATTTCCATAAAAAATATCGGCAAAACTGGGTGCGATGACGCAGCGGATACCGTAATCCAGCAGCGCCCAGGGTGCGTGTTCACGTGAGGAGCCGCAGCCAAAATTTTCCCGCGCCAATAAAATCTGCGCACCCCGATAACGCGGCAGATTCAACACAAAATCCTTGTTTAGAGGGCGGTTAGAGCAGTCTTCGCCGGGTTCGCCTTTATCCAGATAACGCCATTCGTCGAAAAGATTAGGCCCAAAACCGGTGCGTTGTATGGATTTCAGGAATTGCTTGGGAATTATGGCGTCGGTATCGACATTCGCGCGGTCGATAGGGATAACCAAACCATTTATACTGGTAAATGCTTCCATCATGCAGCCTCCTGCGTCGATAATTCGGTAAAATTGACGAAATGCCCCGCAACTGCAGCGGCTGCGGCCATCGCTGGCGAAACCAGATGGGTACGTCCGCCATGACCCTGGCGGCCCTCAAAATTACGATTCGACGTGGATGCACAGCGCTCTTTAGGCTCCAACTTATCCGCGTTCATGGCCAGGCACATGGAACAACCAGGTTCACGCCATTCGAAGCCGGCATCGGTGAAGATTTTATCCAGACCTTCTTTCTCCGCCTGCTGTTTAACTAGACCAGAGCCGGGTACGACCATGGCTACTTTGATGCTTCCCGCAACGGCGCGACCTTTGGCAACGTTCGCCGCCGCGCGCAGATCTTCAATGCGTCCGTTGGTGCAGGAACCGATAAATACTTTGTCGATTTCAATCGACTTAATCGGTGCACCCGGTTCGAGACCCATGTATTCCAGCGCACGGCTCAACCCTTCGCGTTTGACCGGGTCATCCATGTCCGCCGGGTTAGGCACGACGGCATCGACCGAATCGACCATTTCCGGCGATGTACCCCAGGTCACTTGGGGTTTGATGCCGGCGGCGTCAATTTCGATCTCGCTGTCGAATACGGCGTCGTCATCGCTGACCAGACCACGCCATTCGGTTACCGCCTGTTCCCACATATCACCGGTCGGCGTATAAGGCCGGCCTTTGACGTAGTCAATAGTCGTATCGTCTACCGCAATCATGCCGGCGCGCGCGCCCGCCTCGATGGTCATGTTACAGACTGTCATACGCGCTTCCATGGACATATTACGAATTGCCGGGCCGGCAAATTCAATAGCGTAACCGGTACCACCTGCCGTGCCGATCTTGCCGATAATAGCCAGCACCACGTCTTTGCCGGTGATGCCGTCATGCAATTCGCCGTTAACATTGATGCGCATGTTTTTTGCTTTCTTTTGCAACAGACACTGGGTCGCCAGCACGTGCTCGACTTCCGATGTACCGATACCAAACGCCAATGCGCCCAATGCACCGTGGGTCGAGGTATGCGAATCGCCACAGACAATGGTCATGCCGGGCAGTGTCGCGCCCTGTTCCGGACCGATAACGTGCACGATGCCCTGGCGCTTATCATTCATTTTGAATTCGGTGATACCGTATTCGGTGCAATTGTTATCCAGCGTTTCTACCTGCAAGCGGGAGACCGGATCGGCGATGCCACTGGAGCGGTCCGTGGTCGGCACATTGTGATCCGCAACTGCGAGATTCGCATCGATACGCCAGGGTGAACGACCCGCCATACGCAGGCCCTCAAATGCCTGCGGCGAGGTCACCTCGTGCACAAGATGGCGATCAATATACAGCAGCGCAGTGCCGTCGGACTCCGTGCGCACCACGTGGGCATCCCACAATTTATCATACAGTGTTTTTCCAGCCATAATCACTCATACAATCACTTCAACAACAGGTTATAAATGATAGCATAGACAGATTGTTTCAAACGCGAAACGGATACGTGAGAAAGCATTGGCAAGACCATTGGCAAGACAAACTAACAAACAGCTTTACGGGTTAACCTTCCGCCATGCAATGGTGGCGGTTGCGGATGCGATTGGCGCACACCAACTTCCGGTGCAACACGATGCGAAAGACATTCATGAGTTCCTACCCGACGATGCCGTTCACAACGATCTGATGCGACAGACGCTACGCGAAATTTATAAAGCGAGTTCATGTTCGCATCTGGACGCACCGCTGCAACAAGAGACGACTCTGATCGCGTTGGGTGAGGTGCGTGGCGAGCTGTTGCGCGGGCAATCTACCGACGTAAATCAACTGGAGTTGTTTGATAAATTCAGCGTCCAGTTGGTTAATTTATTTGAAAAATACCCTGCGCAAATAAAACCAGTCAGCGACCAGCCAAACACTGTTGACCGGGCTACCGTGCTAACACCATCAACACGTTACTGGGACACGGAAAAAAGAGTCGCTTCCGTTAAAGACTGAATTTTTACTTGCAGGCCGCCGGGATTACTGGCACCGAAGATTTTACATCGGCATTTTGCGCACGATGACGCATAACGTGATCCATCAGCACTATAGCCAGCATCGCCTCGGCAATTGGTGTCGCACGAATACCAACACAGGGATCGTGACGTCCTGTCGTCACCACATCGACCGGATTGCCGTCCATATCAACGGTTTTGCCCGGCACCTGGATACTGGAGGTTGGCTTTAGCGCCACGCTCACCAGAATATCCTGACCGGAGGAAATACCACCCAGCACACCACCGGCATGATTGCTTAAAAATCCCTCAGGTGTGATTTCATCGCGATGCTTCGAGCCGCGTTGAACAACCGAATCGAAACCCGCACCCAGTTCCACGCCTTTGACCGCGTTAATACTCATCATGGCTTTGGCGATATCCGCATCCAAACGGTCGAACACCGGTTCACCTAGGCCCACCGGCACATTTTGCGCAACCACGTTGACGCGCGCCCCAACCGAATCGCCTTGTTTTCGAATTTCGTTAATATGCTCTTCCATGGCCTCGACTTTGCCCGCATCAGGACAAAAGAAAGGGTTATTGTGCACTTCATCCCAATCTATTTTTTCTACCTTGATATCGCCCAGCTGCGCCAGGAACCCGCGAATAACGATGTTGTATCGTTGTTTCAAATATTTGCGGGCAATAGCACCTGCAGCGACGCGCATGGTGGTTTCCCGCGCCGACGAGCGACCACCACCACGATAGTCCCTGATGCCGTACTTTTGCGCGTAGGTATAGTCCGCATGCCCAGGCCGAAAGCGGTCCTTGATTTTGGAATAATCCCGCGAACGCGCATCCTGATTTTTCACCATCAAGCCTATGGGTGTTCCGGTGGTTACGCCTTCGAATACGCCGGACAGGATTTGCACAGCATCGTCTTCCTTACGCTGGGTGGTATAACGCGATTGGCCGGGCTTGCGCCGGTCAAGGTCAGGCTGTATATCGGCTTCCGACAATTCCAGCCCCGGTGGACAACCGTCTACCACGCCGCCCAATGCGACACCGTGACTCTCGCCAAAGGTGGTCAGGGTAAAAAGGTTTCCGAAGGTGTTACCAGACATGGATTCGATACTAATGCGAGAACGGTAAAACCGCCAGAGAGACCTATCGAAAAGTAGTTCAGGCCTTGGGTAAAGTCACGCCGGTTTGTCCCTGGTATTTTCCACCACGATCTTTGTACGAGGTCTCGCACGGCTCGTCGGCTTCAAAAAATAACACCTGGGCAATGCCTTCGTTGGCATAAATTTTTGCCGGCAACGGCGTAGTGTTGGAAAACTCCAGTGTCACGTAGCCTTCCCATTCAGGTTCGAACGGTGTCACGTTAACAATGATGCCGCAGCGGGCGTAGGTCGATTTGCCCAGACAGATCGTCAAAACATTGCGTGGGATTCGAAAGTACTCGACAGTTCGCGCCAGTGCGAAGGAGTTGGGCGGAATAATGCACACATCGCCTTCAAAATCGACGAAACTGCCCGCATCAAATTGCTTGGGATCGACCACGGCGGAATTGATATTGGTAAATATCTTGAATTCCCGCGAGCAGCGAATATCGTAGCCGTAGCTGCTGGTACCGTAGGAAATAAGCCGTTCGCCGTCAGACTCTTTGATTTGACCGGGTTCAAACGGCTCGATCATGCCGTGATTCTGAGCCATACGGCGAATCCACTTGTCGGGCTTGATACTCATCACCAGGAGTCTCGTTAAACCCGGTCAGGTATTTTGAATTACGATGGACGGAAAACTTGCACTGTGATCTTTCTTGCGCACGGACAGCTTGGCCGATGCCTTGCGCGCAATAGTTTTAAACACATCCGACACTGCGCCATCAGGCTCGCTCACCAAAGTCGGTTGCCCGTTATCGACATCGGCCCGGATCTTCCCGTTCAAAGGCACATTGCCAAGATAATCAATACCGTACTCATCGGCCATTTTCTGCCCGCCGCCTTCGCCGAAAATATGTTCCTCGTGCCCGCACTGGCTGCAAATATGCGTACTCATATTTTCCACTACGCCGAGTACGGGGATTTCGACCTTCTCAAACATCTTAAAAGCCTTGCGCGCATCCAACAAGGCAATGTCCTGCGGCGTGGTCACAATAATGGAACCGGTGACCGGCACTTTCTGCGCCAGGGTCAACTGGGTGTCGCCCGTCCCCGGAGGAAGGTCAATCACCAGATAATCCAGATCGTCCCAACGGGTATCTTTCAAAAGCTGCTCCAGCGCCTGGGTCACCATGGGGCCACGCCAGATCATCGGCGTCTCCTCGTCGATCAGAAAACCGATGGACATGGCCTGCAAACCAAAACTCCTCATCGGTTCCAGGCTTTTGCCGTCTTTGGATTCCGGTTTACCGCTGACACCGAGCATGCGTGGCTGACTGGGGCCGTAAATATCCGCATCCAGAATGCCGACTCGCCCGCCTTCCGCGGCCAGCGCCAGGGCAAGATTGACGGAAACGGTCGATTTACCCACACCGCCCTTGCCGGAAGCCACCGCAATAATGTTCTTTACTCCCGCAATCGGTGTTACGTCTTTTTGGGCCGTATGCGCCGAAACTTCAGTATTGATATTGACGGACACTTCGCTGACATCATCGAGTTCGCCCACCGCATCCTTGATCCGGGATTGCAGCTCGCCGTGCCAACTATTGGCCGGATAAGCCAATACCATATTTACGACGACGTTACCGTCATCAATGGCGATGTCTTTTATGGCTTTTGCGCTGGCCAGGTCGTTTCCGGTGTGCGGATCGACAATGGCACTTACCAGTGTCTGAATGTGTTCTTTATCGGTCAATGGAGTAAAAACTGTGCGGGTGAAAATCAGGAGCGCATCCTACACGTTAGCCTGAAAAATGTCATCGTATCGACATGCCGGATAGCGGCCTGGCATCTGATAATTTAACCCCGCCGATATGATAAAGTCCGCGCCGCGCCTTGGCGACTTTTGCAACTCTCCAATTACTCATTTACAAATGCCGAACGACACCCGAAAAAAAATATTGGTCACCACCGCCCTGCCCTATGCCAACGGGTCTATCCACTTGGGCCACATGGTGGGTTATCTGCAGACCGATATTTGGGCGCGCTTCCAGCGTTTAATGGGACACGAGTGCTATTACGTCTGCGCCGATGATGCTCACGGCACGCCGGTCATGCTTAAAGCGCGGGCCGACGGCATCACGCCGGAACAACTGGTCGAGAAAATGGCCGTCGAACACAAAACCGATTTCGACGACTTCGAAATTCACTTCGATAACTATTACACCACGCATTCGGAAGAAAACCGGATTTTTTCCCAGGGTATTTTCGATGCCCTGAAGGCGGATGGCCATATCGCGCGGCGCACCATCAAACAGCTTTATGACCCGCAGGAAAATATGTTTCTGCCGGACCGGTTTATCAAGGGTGAATGTCCGAAATGCCATTCGCCGGATCAATACGGCGACAGTTGTGAGGTGTGCAGTTCGACCTACTCGCCGACCGACCTGATAAACCCGGTTTCCGCCATTTCCGGTGCAACACCGGTGGAGCGCGAGTCCGAACACTTGTTTGTTAAGCTCGCCGATTTCCAGGACATGTTGCAGGAGTGGACTCAGGGTGGAAACCTGCAATCGGAAATCGCCAACAAACTAAAGGAATGGTTCGAAACCGGGTTGCAGGATTGGGATATCTCGCGTGACCCGCCGTATTTTGGTTTCGAAATCGAAGGCGAAACCGACAAGTATTTTTACGTTTGGCTGGATGCGCCAATCGGTTACATGGCGAGTTTCAAGAACCTGTGCGATCGTGCGGGTCTCGATTTCGACGAATATTGGGCGCCCGACTCAAAAGCCGAGCTGTATCACTTCATGGGCAAGGACATTGTTTATTTTCATACGCTGTTCTGGCCCGCGATGTTGCACGGTGGCGGTTATCGCATACCGACTTCAGTTTTTGTACATGGTTTTTTAACTGTGAACGGTACGAAAATGTCCAAGGCCCGCGGAACGTTTATTAACGCGCGTACTTATTTAAATCATCTCGATCCGGAATATTTACGTTACTACTTTGCGGCGCGTTTGAATGCCCGTGTAGAGGATATCGATCTCAACATGGACGATTTTGTGCAACGGGTGAATTCCGACCTTATCGGCAAGGTAGTCAATATCGCCAGCCGTTGCGCCGGATTTATCAAAAAACGTTTTGCCGGACAATTGGCCGGCAAGCTGCCGGATGGCAATGACTACGGGGTGTTTGCCGAACGCGGCTATAGCATCGCTCAATATTATCAAGAGCGTGAATACAACCGCGCCATGCGTGAGATCATGGAACTCGCCGACAGCGCGAATCAATACATAGCCGACATTAAACCCTGGGAAGTGGCCAAGGACGACACGCGCAACGATGAGTTACAGGAAATATGTACATACGGCCTGAATATGTTCCGCATACTGGTCTTATACCTGTCACCGGTTCTTCCCGGTCTTACACAGAAAACCGAAGCGTTTCTCGACTCTGAGATTGCACGCGTCGATGCGTGGAACAACCGGCATGAACCCTTGCTCAATCACGCTATACAACAATTCAAACACCTGATGAAACGTATCGAACCCGCGGCTATTGAAGCGATCATAGAAGATTCTCGCGAGTCCCTCGAAGAATCTGCCGATCAGGCTCAACATACAAACCTTGAGCCAATCGAACCAGAGATCAAGATTGATGACTTTGCGCGTATCGATTTGCGTATTGCCAAGATTCTCGATGCGGACTATGTCGACGGTTCGGACAAATTACTGCAGGTCACCGTCGATATCGGTCATGTGAAGCGTAATATTTTTGCCGGTATCAAGTCCGCATATAAACCGGAAGATTTAATCGGCCGCATGACGGTTGTCGTTGCCAATCTTGCGCCGCGAAAAATGCGTTTCGGCACATCCGAAGGCATGGTACTGGCAGCCGGACCGGGTGGTGACGAGTTGTGGATTCTCAGTCCGGACACTGGTGCACAACCCGGGCAGCGAGTGACCTGATCCCCGCGCCAACATACTCGATGGCACTCGACAACACCCTGGTCAACCGGGTCGATGCTTGCCTGCCACAAACCCAATGCACCCAGTGCGGTTATCCACGTTGTCTCGACTACGCGCAGGCCGTAGTCGATGGCGAAGCTAACATCAACCGCTGTCCGCCGGGCGGCGACGTGACTATTAGTGCGTTGGCATCTATTACGGGTAAAGAACGCAAACCACTCGACCCGGAACTGCGTGCTTACCCAGGTCGGCTCGTGGCACAAATACGCGAGGCCGAATGTATTGGTTGCGTCTTGTGCATAAAAGCCTGCCCGGTCGATGCGATCGTTGGTGCAGCCAAGTTAATGCATACTGTTATCGCATCGGAATGTACCGGGTGCGAGTTGTGTATCGAACCCTGTCCCATGGATTGTATCGATTTGATTTCTGCGCGTAGCGATAACCCCGGCACCTGGTCACAGTTCAGCGATGCCGAGGTCGCACAGTTTCGTGTGCGAACAATACAACACTTCAAACGGCAAAATCGTAAACAATACTCCGGGGCTTTAAACAAATCTTCAAACCGACAAACAATGTCCGGGCGCATAGATCGCCGACAGATCATAAAAAATGCGGTCGCCCGCACCCGAGCACGCCGGCGTTCGCACGATATTAACCCTTGAGTTTTATCGACAATGAATGCTGAAAAGCGTCACGCGATATTTACCATTCTGCGTGATGCCGATCCGGAACCCACGACTGAACTCGAGTACGCGAGCGAATTCGAACTGCTTATCGCGGTGATACTGTCAGCCCAGGCGACGGACGTGTCGGTCAACCTTGCTACGGAAAAACTGTACAAGATCGCCAACACACCGCAAGCGATTCTTGATCTGGGTATCCGCAAGCTAAAAACCTATATCAAACACATCGGCTTATATAACGCCAAAGCCACCAACGTAATCAAGACCTGCAAATCACTGATCGAAAAGCATAATTCACAAGTACCGCGAACACGGGAGGAACTCGAAGCGTTGCCCGGAGTCGGGCGCAAAACCGCCAATGTGATCCTAAACACCGCGTTTGGCGAACCGACCATCGCGGTGGACACCCATATTTTCCGGGTGTCTAACCGTACCCGCCTGGCGCCTGGAAAAACCCCTTTAGCGGTGGAAAAGTCCTTGCTAAAATTCGTCCCGGCTGAATTCAAGCAACATGCTCATCATTGGTTGATTCTGCACGGCCGCTACACGTGCACGGCACGCTCACCCAAGTGCCACGAATGTTCGATATTCGAGTTGTGCGAATACCGAAACAAAACCCAACCAAAAGTGGACGCTTAAGCATTCAACACCACCATTGTCGAAGGGATTAAAAAAGGAAGTTAACAAATGAATGTTTACGGACAGGAGCGGACTGAGATACGGGATGTCTTTTTCAGCGCCTGGGCCAAGCACAATGCGGGAGAAATTCTGCACGGCGCGGAGTGCACCCTGGTACACGTGGCGTTACAGCATCCCGAATATCACGATGTTTTATCCAACCGGGAAAAATTTGCCGACAGGGATTACCACGTCGACAGTGGCGAGATCAATCCGTTCCTACACATGGGCATGCACGTTACCATTATCGAGCAAATATCAATCGACAAGCCTGTGGGGGTGCGCGGTTGTTTTACCCAACTGTTACACAAGATTGGTAATGAACACGACGCGCAACATCGCATGATGGAGTGTCTTGGACAATGGTTATGGCAGACCCAACAGTCAACAACACCCCCTGACGAAAAATCCTATCTCGACTGTCTGCAACGCATTAGTTAACCTGTAATCCGCAATATGCATGAAACTTTATCGAATTGTTAATTGTCACAATAACCAACCAATGTAGAAAGCACATACAATAAGTGCTCAAACAACCATACGACTCTTACCGGATTTCTTAACTAACAATAATGAATATTTCCATTTCCAGCGTAACAACGGCTGAAAACTCGATTTGCGCATTCACGCAAAAACTCGAAGATCACGGTCTGGGCCGGTTAACCCGCGACGTGTTGAGCGAGCTACAAGTCAATGTAGGACGACTATGCAATCAAGCCTGCGAACATTGCCATGTCGACGCTGGGCCGAAACGAAAAGAAATCATGACCTGGGCGACCATGCAGAAAATACTCGCATGGACCAGGGAAAACGACATCAAGCGGGTGGACATTACGGGCGGCGCACCGGAGATGAATCCTCATTTTCGCGAATTCGTCGATGCGTTTATCGACATGGGCACGCAAGTTACGGCGCGTTGTAATCTGACCGTTCTATACGAACCTGGTCAGGATGGTTTAGCGCGGTGGTACGCGGACAGGAAAGTGCGCCTGGTGTGTTCCCTGCCCTGTTACAGTGAAATAAATGTCGATCAACAACGCGGCAAAGGCGTGTTTGGTAAGAGTATAAAAGCGTTGCAGGAACTCAATGCCGAAGGTTATGCACGGAATGCGGTACTGCCATTGGATCTGGTGTACAACCCAAACGGCCCCAGCCTGCCGCCCGACCAAGCAACGCTTGAAGCCGCGTACAAACAGCGCCTTTTTGATGATTTCGGTATTGAATTCAATAACTTATTGACGCTGACGAATTTGCCGATTAATCGCTTCGCCCATTATTTGCGGCGCACCGGCCAGTTCGACAGTTACTACGAATTGCTGATGGATAATTTTAATGCGCAAACCGTTTCTGCTTTGATGTGCCGTCATTTACTCAGCATCGATTGGTTAGGCAAAGTCTACGACTGCGACTTTAATCAAATGCTGGATTTACCGCTGGATGCTGCCCACGGCGATTACCTGTGGGACATCGACAGCAAAAATCTCAAACACGCCAGTGTCATTGTTGGCGCCCACTGCTTTGGCTGCACCGCCGGCGCGGGAAGCAGTTGTGGAGGTGCTCTTACCAGTTAAATTCGTTCAACGCGTTTATACAAGCCTCTTTACTAAATTATAAGTAGATACGATATATACTTTTATCGCTTTTCGCATTTAAACCTCTTCTAATTCCTGGAGCACCGTTGGTATCAGTTCAGCTACCGTCGGATGGATATGGACCGCTCGAGAAATAACAGTATAGGGCTGGTCGGTATACATGACATCCAGTATGCAGTGAATCGCTTCGTCACCACTAAGGCCTAGGATAGCTGCGCCGAGTATTTTATCGTTGTCAGCATCCACAATGACCTTCATGAATCCCCGAGTTTCTCCGAACTCTCGCGCACGACCGACTCGCGTCATCATTCGTTTCCCTACGCGAATTTTATGTCCGGCTTTTTGCGCTTCACGTTCGGTCATTCCGACACGGCCCAATGGCGGGTCGATAAACAAGCCATAACACATGATGCGATCAGTCACTTTGCGCGGATGGTTATCAAACAGATTGGCCGCGACAATCTCATAGTCGTTGTACGTCGTGTGGGTAAAAGCACCACGCCCGTTCGCCTCACCCATAGCCCAAATATGAGGGACATTGGTGTATAATGTATCGTCGACTTTGATAAATCCCCGCTCATCGAGTTCAACACCCGCATTTTCCAGACCCAGGTCATCGGTATTGGGCACTCGACCTACAGCCAACAGGAGATGGGAACCGACCTCTTCATCGGGACCTTCCTCACAACTCACACCAACCGCCACACCTGACTCCGTGGCGCGCACGGTGATGCACTCGGCCTTCATGCGAAATGCTACTCCCTCCCCTTCCAAAATTTCGCGAATGCTGTCGGAGACATCGTCGTCCTCACGCGGTATTAATCGATCCTGCATTTCGACAACAGTGACTTTGCTGCCAAAGCGACAATACATCTGTGCAAACTCAAGACCGATATAACTACCACCGATAATGATCAGATGCTCGGGTAAAGTATCTAAATCAAGCACGCTGGAGTTCGTTAAATATTCTATATCGTCCAACCTTTCCCAATCCGGCACTCGCGCTCTGGCGCCGACATCCAGAAAAATCCTATCAGCCGTTACCTGTTGATCATTCACCACAATGGTTTGTGCATCGGCAAATCGGGCGTGCCCACGAATTAGATCCACGTTATCCATCCCCTCCAACCAATTAGTGACACCCGAATTGGAAACCCCTGCAATCTCGTCCTTGCGCGTTTTGACTCGTGCCATATCAACATCGATAGTTCCATCGATCTCCACACCGAATTCTTTCGCCTGTCGGGCGAGATAGGCGACGCGCGCGCTACCCACCAGCGTCTTGGTTGGGATACAACCGACATTGACACAAGTGCCACCCACCAGCTTGCGTTCAATAATGGCGACTTTCATTCCTTCTTGGTTCATACGGCCCGCCAGCGGAGGACCCGCTTGGCCGGTGCCAATCACAATAGCGTCATAGTGGTTTTGCATCACATCCTCCGGCTAATAGTCGTTTTTCTAAAGTAGTGCCTATAGTTCGACAAAATCAATGGCCTTTGTTTCAACAGTATTTAATCTTTCTTTAGAGATAGTCTGACTAATTCAATCTTGTCATTTCGACCGTGAGGCCTGGACAGTGTCGGTTCCATTTTAGGGATGGGTGGGCCGACGATATGTCGTTCGAAATTTATTACAACTGGGTTTCTTCAGCACCGGTGTGCTCAGCACATTGGTGTACCTCTATGCGGGATTTCCCGCCGTCGCCTCAGTGTTATTGGTTGTCAGTGCATTAGGTGCGACCATGTTGGACGGCATAGGCAATGTCTTGTTCTACAGAGCAGTCCGTGCCCGCGAGCGTTCGGAAATGACCACAGTGTTTGTGACCTATCGCGATCTTGGTCAGTTAGTCACCCCCGGTTTGTATTCCGTATTGCTCGCCTTTCTTACCTTACCCGTCGTGTTTTCCAGCGCCGCGATGTGGATGTTCGTTGCAGGCTATTTTTGCCGGTTTATTCCAAAGCGGATGCGATGAGAAAGCTACATAAAAATTGTGAGCAACAATAGACTTAAATTCTACTAATCCGTCGTCTGTTTTCTACTTCGTGTAAATCCGAGGGATTTTGGGTCTGTATCTACAACTATCGATAACACTCTAAAATTGAAATATCAAATAACTTGTACAGACTCCAACACCTACCAATACTGCGATATACTGACTCCACGCCCTAGGAGTGCACTAGAAAATCTCGTACCCCAATTGATAATTGGGTTAACCAAATTGCACTAAAGATCACGAAGCCGCGATATTTGGGCCAGGATTGTTAATAATAAAAGGAGACAGTATCCCTCAAATGGCGTAAATAACGAATTGTGATCTCCAAAAAACCATGGTCAGATTGAGGCCGACTTTCCATTCACAAGAAATACTTTTCGATTCAATATCACTGAACCAAACATGGTCCAAGTTGGCGGTATGCGCAGGAAACTTGAAGCACATCAACTAAACGCAAAGTTGCCATATGGTACAAAGAAACCCTCATAAGGAAAAATGTATTTATTGTGGAAAATTCTCCAATCTAACAAAGGACCATGTTCCGCCCGCTTGTTTGTTTCCGAAACCAAGGCCCAGCAATTTAATAACGGTTCAGAGTTGTCAAAATTGCAATAATGGATTCTCGCTTGATGATGAATATTTCAAAACTATATTCTCACTACGTGACGACCTAAACGATAATGTAGGCAAACCATTGAGGGATAGCGTATCTAGGATGCTTAAAAGATCACCAAAGTTTCGCGCGAAGATCTTGTCTCAAACTGAACTCATAAATGTAACAACGCCCGCTGGTATTGTACTACCGCGCACAATGAGAGGTATAAAACCAGATAAAAACCGCATTTTTTAGTGTGATCGAACGAATTACTAAAGGATTGTTCCATCACCACTTTGGTCAGTGTATTCAGGCAAACTGGAATCTCACTGTGGGCCAATTACAAGAAGAAAATTTAAATGACAGCACTTTTAGGTTAGTGTAAAACGTTATGAATAGTGGGTGGCACACTATCCATGAAAATATTTTTAGATATTGCTACAAATCAGCATGGGAAAGTCAATTGAGTACAGTTTGGTTATTCGATATCTATCAAGTTGCGGTTTTTATGGCTGTAACTGACGCTGAATATGAATCCTAATTCTGTGGAAGCAATCTCACCCGTGAACCATCTCAGGGTTTTCTTTTTGTACCTACGTCAATTCGACATAAACCCCAAAATTACACAGTAGATTATATATTCGTGTCCACCTTACCACTTATTCCGCAACTCTCTCAGCTTTAAAAACACCGTCTTTGCGTCAGGGTTTTCCGGCAAATCTGGAAACGACTGGCGTAACTTGGCGATGACCGTCTGGCTTTGCAGTCGGAAAAAGGTATTCACTTCTTTTTCCAATGCGAGATTAGTCACCAAAGCCTTGTCGGTGTCTTGATCTTTGACTGCTTCCAACAAACTTTTCGCGGCGAAATTGTCCGGTTCACGATCCAGGGTAAAGTTCAAGTTGTTAGCGATGTAGTCATGGCCTGGATAAATCTTGGTGAAATCGGGGAGACGTGATAGCTGTTCGGCAAATGTTGAATACAATTCGTTCGGGTGACCGCCGTTGTGACAATTGCCGGCACCCGCATTAAACAAGGTATCGCCACAAAACAGAGCGGGCGTGTCGGTGTCCGATAACAGGCAGACGTGGCTCATGGTATGTCCCGGTGTATCTAACACCTGTAAGGTCACGGTCTTGCCCACGCGAATGTCGTCACCAGCTTTTAACGGCCGATCTATGCCGGGTATTGTCTCGAGGGCTTTGTAATGAGCTAGTAACTTTGCACCGGTCGCTTTTATCACGGCTTTGTTCCCGCCAGTATGATCACCGTGCTCATGGGTGTTCAACACTTGAGTAATCTCCCAACCCTTTTCCTTTGCGGTGGCCAGGCATTTGCGATGATCTAACGGATCAATTGCCAATGCCTCGCCGGTCTCGGCGCAGGCGATCAAGTAGTTAAAGTTACGGTAAGCGTTGTTGGTCCAGATTTGTTCGACAATCATATTTTAGTTTCCATCTTTGATTTCATATCATCATATTAGCCGATCTATTCAGCTTGTAAACGCTGGCGACGCACTTCGAACAAAATTACACCGGCACTGACCGATACATTGAGGCTGCTGACGTCGCCAAACATGGGAATAGACAATAATTGATCGCAGTTTTCACGAGTCAATCGGCGCAAGCCGTCACCTTCAGAACCCAATGCGATGGCTATCGGCCCGGTGTAATCAATCACGTCGCCGGAATAAATGTCTGTGCAGACATCGTCACTGGCGCCAATAATCCAGATTCCCGTTTCACGCAGTTCATCCATAGTTCGCGCGAGATTAGCGACGCGATAGATCGGTACGATCTGACTCGCACCTGCGGAACTCGCGTGTACGACCGGTGTTATCGGGCAGGCATTGTCTTTTGGAACGATAATTGCATCGACACCTGCGCCATCTGCTGCACGCAAACAGGCACCAAAATTATGCGGATCGGTGATACCGTCCAGAATTAACAACATGGGAGCGTGATCCAGTTGTTCGAGCAAACCAGCAAGATCGTCAGCATTTTGCTCGGTGTACACCGCACGCGCCGCAACACCTTGATGCCGCGCATAACCTGTTAGCCGATCGAGATCGGTTTTGCCACTGTCACTGGTGGTAATATTTTTATCGCGTGCTAACTGTAACAAAGCACCCAGCCGTTTATTGCGTTTGTTCGAATCGACCAGCACTTCAATCACCGCATCGGACTTGTGTTGTAATAATTCGGTAACCGGATTAATCCCACAAACCACCGTTTCCTGCGCCGAATCTTTTTTCATCGTTTTTTTGCCTTCCGTTTTCGACGCCGTGTTGTTTTCTTCACTGTCTTTTTCTTTGACTTTTTGGCCCGCTTCCTGGGTGTTTCATATTCGTTCAATTCAAAATCAATCTTAGCCTCGTCCAGATTTACCGCCATCACACGAATATTGAGTTTATCGCCGAGACGAAACACGCGACCGCTGCGGTGACCCATCAAGCGGTATTTAAGTGGATCAAAATCATAATAGTCATCACCCAGCGCGGTGACGTGGATCAAACCTTCGACAAATACCGAATCCAGTTGCACGAACAAACCGAACGCCGTAACCCCCGAAACCGTGCCGTCGAAGGTTGCGCCAATTTTATCCAGCATATATTCGGCTTTAAGCCATTGCACAGCATCGCGTGTCGCGTCGTCCGCACGCCGCTCGGTGAACGAACAATGATCGGCCATCTCCGGCATGCTGATATGCGTTTTTGATTTTTTCGCTTTCGCCTGTTTATGAATCAGGGTTTTAATCGTTCGATGCACTACTAGATCCGGATAGCGGCGAATCGGCGAAGTGAAATGCGTGTACATCGGGTAATTCAACGCAAAGTGCTCGCCCTTCTCCGTGCTGTACATGGCTTGGCTCAAGCTGCGCAACAATACGGTTTGCACCAAACCTTCGATCTCCGGGCGCTTGCGTACATCGGCAACTGTTTTTGCATAGTCTTTCGCGCTGGGTGAATCGCCTCCACCGAGACGCAAGCCCAGGCCCGCCAAAAACTGGCGTAACTCCATCAACTTTTCACTACCCGGTGCATCATGCACACGATAAACCGCACCGCCGCGATCTTTTGAAATAAATTTCGCCGCCGCAACATTGGCCGCCAACATGCATTCCTCAATTAAACGATGTGCATGATTGCGATGCCGGGCACTGATATTTTTTATACGTGACTGTTTGTCGAACTCGATATAGGCTTCGGGTATTTCTAGATCGAGCGAACCCCGTTTCCCGCGTGCTGTTAACAAGGCCTGAAACACCGCATAAAGATTGTCCAATTGAGGTGCGGCGTGACTGTTTTTCTCGAGCGAATTCGCGTTTTTGCTGTCGAGATATGTCGCAACCTGGTTGTAGGTCAGTCTTGCGGTGGAGCGCATCACACCTTCAACAAATTTGGATGACGTCACCTCGCCCGATGGTGATACACGCATATCGCAGACCATGCACAAACGATCCTCATCAGGATTGAGCGAACACATGCCGTTGGACAGCGTCTCCGGCAACATGGGTAACACGCGATTGGGAAAATAAACCGAGTTACCGCGTTCATACGCTTCATTATCGAGATGGGTTCCCGATTTAACGTAAAAACTCACATCGGCAATCGCCACCAGCAAGCGCCACCCTTTTCCCTTTGGCTCGCAATACACCGCATCATCGAAATCCCGCGCATCTTCACCGTCAATCGTGACCAATGGAATGTCGCGTAAATCAGTGCGACGCGGGAGTTCTTGCACAATGTCCGCTGAGGCCGCGTCTTTCGCTTCACGTGTGACACTGCGCGGAAACTTGTGTGGCAAATCGTATTTGCGAATGGCAATCTCATTCTCCATCCCCGGCGCCATGTGATCGCCCAAAATCTCGACTATTTTTCCAACAATATGACGTTTTACAATCGGATGTTCGGTGATCTCCACTACGACAATCTGACCATTCTCAGCCTTGCCGGACTGATTGGGCGGAATATGGATGTCCTGTGGTATGCGTTTTTCATCCGGTTGGACAAAACCAATGCCTTGTTCCAGCAAATAACGGCCAACTACATGTGGGTGGCTATCGATGACCTCGACTATCGCACCCTCGCGTTTACCCTTTTTGTCGACACGGGTGACGCTGGCCAGCACGCGATCCCCATGCAGCACCCGACGCATTTGTCGTGGCGACAAATACAAATCCGCTCCTTCTTCTTCTGGCACTACGAACCCGTAACCATCGGCATGACCAATCACCCGGCCTGTGACCAGATGCATGTCCCTGGGCAATGCATAACGCTTGCGCCGGTTTTGCATGATTTGACCGGCAGTCTGCATACGTTGCAATCGACCGCTTAAAGCGTCTTTGGCTTTTTTTCCACTGACTTCAAGCTGAAGGCAGATTTCGTCGAAAGTTGCCGGTTTGCCGAGCTGGGATAGCGCACTCACGATACGGCTACGGCCCGGAACGGTAATCTTTGATGTTTTTCCCGGCCTATCGGCGAAGCGTTGTTTTTTCCTTTGGTTTTTAGTCTTGTTCATTGATTTCGTTGACATAATGCAGGCCCGCCGGTAGAGTCGCGCCTCCCGCAATGGGTACACCAGCATGTTCTCTTGCTGGTACTAGCAGGGCCGAGGTGGCGGAATTGGTAGACGCGCTAGCTTCAGGTGCTAGTGGGGGCAACCCCGTGGAGGTTCAAGTCCTCTCCTCGGTACCATTTAAGATATAGATTAAATCCGTTTACGTCGTTTTCATTCCTTTTTGGCTTTGCGCAATCACATTGTGGCGGGTCATAGCTATTTATCAGAATTGAACGCAACAAATATTTGTTATCAATTATTAATGAAGTTTCCCTCAGTATAAGCGTTTAGTATCCGGGTAACATCTGACAAATCAGATAACCCCTAATCTACGCATCAAACGGATGATGTTTGATAATCGTCGCGTTGCGCTCAGGCCCGGTAGAAACAATATCTATGGAACACCCGGCCAGTTCCTGTACTGCATTGAGATAGTTTTTAGCATTCGCTGGAAGTGCGTCGTAATCAGTAATGTCGGACGTGGGTTCGGACCAGCCCGGGAAATCCCGGTACACCGGTTCACAAGCATATAACGCATCGGCGCTGTCAGGTGGCGTATCAACCAGCTCGCCGTCCAATCGATACTGTGTGCATAAACGAATGGTTTCGAGATCATCCAGCACATCAAGCTTGGTCACGCATAATGAATCAACGCTGTTGATTCGACACGCACGACGTAACGCAACCATATCCAACCATCCGCATCGTCTTGGCCGGCCCGTGGTCGCACCGAACTCTACACCCTTCTCCGCCATGTGACGGCCATCCGCATCATCCAGTTCCGTCGGGAACGGGCCGCCGCCGACACGTGTGATGTAGGCTTTTGACACAGCCAGAATACAACCCAATGCACGCGGTCCTAATCCCGTTCCACAAGCGGCGGCACCCGCGGTTGTATTCGACGATGTCACAAAGGGATACGTGCCGTGATCGATATCGAGCAAACTGCCCTGGGCGCCTTCGAACATGATGACCTTATTCGCGGCGTTTAACTCATGCAACCTGCCAGCAACATCGCCAATAAGTGTTTGCAGTTGCGCGCCGTACGCTAGACATTCCTGCAACGTCTGCTCGAAGTCCGCTGGTTCGGCGGAGAAATAATTTTGTAGAGCAAAATTATGATAATCCAGTACTTGTCGCAACTTGTCTTCTAGGATAGAAGACTCCAGCAAATCACCGACACGCATGCCGCGACGCGCGACCTTATCTTCATACGCGGGTCCAATCCCTCTGCCGGTCGTTCCTATCGCGGCTTCACCCCGGGCTGATTCGCGAGCGGCGTCAAGCATGGCATGGTAAGGCAATATCACCGGACAAGCAGCGCTTACTAAAAGACGATCACGAATTGATACATCGCGTTGTTCGAGTTGTTCAATTTCTTTTAACAACGCGTCCGGCGCCAGCACGACGCCATTGCCGATCAAACATTGCACACCGTCACGCAAAACCCCCGAAGGAATCAAGTGCAACACGGTTTTTTCGCCGTTTATTACCAGCGTATGTCCGGCGTTATGTCCGCCCTGGAAACGTACGACCGCGTCGGCGCGTTCGGTTAATAAATCGACAATTTTACCCTTGCCTTCATCGCCCCATTGAGCACCGATCAATACCACGTTATTCGCCATTGTGTATCCCCAGTTGTTTCCTCAGTCTATCAACTTGTTTGCCATTCGCCGTTGTCATTCGAATGTAGCGTTTTTTATGCAGCGCCGGAAGTTTCATCTGGCAACCTGCGTACCACGCGTTTACCCTGCGCCCGCATTTCATTCATTTTTTTTGCCAATTCCCTATCATCATCCTGGGGTGCACTGTTGATCTGATTTTCATGCTCGTCCCGAACGGTGCAGACCCGCAGCAAGCGTCGCAGATCCACACTGAAGCCCGTTGCCGGACGGGCATGCCCGAACGCCTTACCAATATCATCATAGCGGCCGCCGCGCGCAATCACACGGCCGTGATTAGGAATGAATGCGGAAAATACAATGCCGGTGTAATAGTGGTAACCGTGCAATTCCGCCAGATCGTAATGCAACGTCACATCGGGTATTCGCGTGCTCAGCAAATCGGCAACGTATTTTACGCGCTCCACGGCCTGTGTAATGTCTTCGGACAAACCCGTTATCGTTAGCGTTTTTTCCTCGATATGGTCAATCAGACCGTACATGCGCGTCAACTCAAGAATGGATGACTTCCATGCCGGATCAATATCATGAACGGAAAAAAGTTGTTCGATATCCGGACGCGATTTCCGGTGCAAGGCATCGAAGAACTCAACCTCTTGTTGATGCTGCATTCCGGCTTGTTTAGCGATTGCACGGAAAATGCCGACATGCCCTAGATCGATATGGACATCCGTTATTCCGGTGGCACGTAACACCGCGACCATTAACTCGATTAATTCACATTCGGCTTGTTCGCTGCCGGAGCCAAATAGTTCCGCTCCCGCCTGCAACGGCTCGCGCGAACTGCCCAGAGCCTGTTGTTGGGTATTTAAAACCGGTCCTATGTAACACAACCGTGTGATACCTGTTTCGCTCGGCAAGCCTGACTGTATCCGTGCGATCTGTGGTGTCATGTCGGCGCGCACACCCATCAAACGACCGGATTGCTGGTCGATAATTTTATAGGTCTGTAGATCGAGATCCTCGCCGGTTCCAGTTAACAGCGAATCCAGATACTCCACAAGAGGTGGTACAACCAATTCATAACCCCACGTGTAAAACTGATCTGCCACATGGCGGCGCAAACGCTCCATACGCCATGCGTGGGGTGGCAACAACTCATCGATACCGTCCGGCAACAGCCAACGTTCATTCGAAGACATGGCGGTACAGTGCTTTACTTGTATTAGTGAACGATGTACAGCGCGATCAGCCCTACGATCATGCATACCAAACCGGCCATGCGTAGTTGTTGATCGTTGAGTTGACTAACGACGGCCATGGTGCGGCGAATCCCTTCGGGATTGACGAATGGAAAGATTCCCTCGATCACCAATACCAGCGCCAGGGCAGTAAATAAATCCTGCCATTCCATACGCAGGCCGCGTTACTGCTGACCGAAACCGCCGCCTTGGTTCGGTTTAGCGTCTTTAAAATAGCGGAAGAATTCTGAATCCGGCTCCACTATGAGAAAGTCGTTTTCGCCACCGAAGGTTTTTTTGTAGGCATTGAGACTGCGATAAAGCCGGTAAAACTCGTCGTCTTGCTCGAATGCCTGAGCGTATATTGCCGTTGCCTGCGCATCACCATCGCCACGGATTTGTTCCGCGTCGCGTCGCGCATTGGCGATAATAATTTGTCTTTCCCTGTCCGCAGTAGCGCGTATACGCTCGGCCTCCCGCGCACCCTTCGCACGTAAATCTTTTGCCACACGCGAACGCTCTGCATCCATACGTCGATAAACGGTTTCGGAAATCTCCGGATCGAGATCGACACGTTTCAAGCGCACATCGAGTACTTCAATACCAAGACTACTCGCTTCTTCATCCACGGCTTGACGCACGACGTCCATAATCACTCCGCGATCACCGGACACCACTTCTTTTACCGTACGCTTACCAAACTCGCGCCGCAAACTATCGTTAACCCGTTGTGCCAAACGCGCTTCGGCGTTTGATTTAATACCGAGCACCGTTGGGTAGTATTTGGCGACATCGCGAATACGCCATTTAACGAAAGAATCCACCACCAGGTTCTTTTTCTCGCGGGTTAAATACAATTCCGGTTCGGCATCTAATGTTTGAACCCGTGCATCGTAAAACCGAACTTCGTTAATCGGATAAGGCAGTTTAAAATGAAGACCCGGCTCATCATCAGACTTAATGATTTCGCCAAACTTGAATACCAGCGCCTTCTCCCGCTCGTCTACCTGATAAATGAAACCCATCAATATTGCGGCAACCACTACAAGCAGGGATACGCCTAAGATACCTTTACCACTCATTATTCTGACCTCCCGCTGCGGCTGGTGCGACCGGTTCGACTGGAACCATCGTTGATACCCAGATCGCTGACTGCTGGGCTGCCTGGCGATGCTCGCAGCGAGGATCCACTGCCGCCTTGTCGAATCATCTGATCAAGCGGCAGATATAAAATATTGTTGCCACCTTCCTGATCGATCATCACTTTGTTTGCTTTACTCAATACGTCTTCCAACGATTCCAGATATAAACGATCACGTGTAACACCGGGTGCCTTTTCATACTCCGTCAACACCTGAGTAAATCGGGACGATTCACCTGTTGCCTTGGCAATGGTGCTGGCCTGGTAAGCTTCAGCTTCCTGCAGGACACGAGCGGCGAGACCCTCGGCACGCGGAATAATATCATTGGCATACGCTTCCGCCTCGTTCTTTAACCGTTCTTCATCTTCGCGCGCTTTCACCGCATCATCGAATGCGGGTTTAACCTGCGCCGGTGGTTGCGCGTTCTGCATTTCCACCGTGCGGATATTAATACCGGTTTGATAACGATCCAGAATTTGCTGCACCAGTTCGCGTGTGGCCTGGGCAATCTCGGCACGCCCCTCGGTGATAGCAAAATCCATAGTGCTATTGCCGACGATTTCCCTCACCGCACTTTCCGTCGCTTGCCGAACGACGAGATCCGCCGAATCGCTCACTTGGAACAACAGATCGGTCGGGTCTTTTATGTCGTATTGCACCGCAAATTGAATATCGATAATGTTTTCGTCCTTGGTCAACATCAGGGCTTCCTTACCGAAAGTCGATTTTTGCTGGCCGTCGCGTGAACGATAACCGACTTCTACCGTATTCACCTTTTGCACATTGACGATTTCGACCTCTTCGAACGGCACGGGAAAGTGCCAGTGCAAACCGGCCGTGGTGGTTTCGGCATATTCGCCAAAACGAAGCTCGACACCGTTCTCACCTTCATCGACGGTATAAATCCCGGTCCAAATCCATGCGGCAAGCAGAATGACACCAATAAGCGTAATAGCACCACGGCTGATACCGCCACCGCCGGAACCACCGCTGGGTTCCTCACTGCCGTTGCCACCGCCTTTGCCGCCGAAAATCGCGGCCAGTTTGTTTTGAAAGTTTCTGACGAGTTCGTCCAGATCAGGGGGACCCTGATTTCCACGATTCTGTCCCCACGGGTCTTTATCGTTTCCAGACCCAGGCTGATTCCAAGGCATTAAGAACTCCTAATATTCGAGTAGTTGACAGGCAAAGACTACGGATTGTATCACGTCAGTGCTTTTGTGAATGTGCTGCGGCTCCACTAACCGCTTTGAATTTGAGCATTGTCAACAACGGTATTCGCTGCGAAAGTCGCTGTGACCTTCCAGCCAGCCCAGGGTTTTCTGATCGAGCATCAAGTCCAGCACCATGTCACCCATATCGGTGACCTGCTCGGATACGACTTCGCACCGATCAAACAGAGTCGCGCGCAGCTTCCCCGCCTTTGGCGGCAAACACAGGCGATATTGGACACGATGTTGGCCCAGATGTTCCGCCAAGGCTTTGTTTAATAAATCCAAGCCCTCGCCGGATTGGGCTGACACCCAGACCCGGTTCACGCGCTGGTGTTCGTCACGCTCCACATGGGAGTTATGCCCGCTTGCATCGATCTTGTTATACACGGTAATCACCGGCACATCGCCGGCTTCGATCTCATTCAGGACTTGTTCCACCTGATATTGCAATTCCGCGTGTTCCGGGTTGGATGTGTCCACAACATGCAGCAACAGACTGGCTGCGCTAACCTCTTCCAGCGTGGAATGAAACGCCGATACCAGCGAATGGGGCAAATCGCGAATAAAACCAACCGTATCGGACAGAATGATCGGGCCGTAACCGTCAAGCTGCAAACGCCGCATGGTCGGGTCAAGAGTGGCGAACAATTTATCCGCCGCGAAAACGTCCGCACGGGTTAAGGCGTTAAACAATGACGACTTGCCGGCATTGGTATAACCCACCAGTGACACGGTGGCGATTGGGACCTTGCGCCTGGATTTACGTCGCAACTCGCGTTGTGCACTGACACGATCCAGTTGCCGCGATAATGTCTTCATACGTCGCCCAATCAAACGACGGTCAGTCTCCAGTTGGGTTTCACCGGGGCCACGCAGACCGATACCCCCTTTTTGCCGTTCCAGGTGAGTCCAGCCGCGCACTAACCGCGTAGAAAGATACTCCAGTTGTGCAAGTTCGACCTGCAGCTTACCCTCTTTCGAGGTCGCTCGTTGCGCGAAAATATCCAGGATCAAACCAGTACGATCAACGACGCGGCAACCAACCTGCTTTTCCAGATTACGTTCCTGAATCGGTGAAATCGCATGATCCATGACCAGCAGAGTCGCAGACTCGGAAGCCACCAGTTGCGCGACTTCCTCGGCCTTGCCCGAACCGATAAACGTCGCGGGATCGGGCCGGCGGCGGTGCCCGACGACACTGCCACAGACTTGCGCACCCGCCGACTCAACCAGCTCCTGTAGTTCATCGAGCACGCCTTCACCCTCGCTGCGGCCGTTTTCCTGGTGAACTAAAATAGCTCGTTCAACGCCGTCCGCAAAATCATTGTCATCATGACCGGATGCACCGCGATCAAACAGTGCGGTTAGCGTATTGTTCTGTTTACCTGCCCGCAACTAAACTCGAAATGGCTTGAGAAACAAGCGCCTGATGATCACGACTCGTCAGACCCGCCTTCGTCGTCATCATGTGGAATGTTGACGGCACGTCCGGGAACGACGGTCGAAATAGCATGTTTGTAGATCATTTGGCTCACACTGTTACGCAGCAATACGACAAACTGGTCGAAGGATTCGACATGTCCCTGCAACTTGATACCGTTGACCAGATAGATTGACACCGGGATACGCTCTTTTCTGAGTGTATTCAAGAACGGATCCTGTAATGCTGTCCCTTTATGTTGAGCCATGATTATTCTCCTATTATTGTAGTAATAGTGTGGTGAAGCAAAAATGAGTTATGTTTGTGGACTGACACTTATATATAGTTATTATATATAGTAATTACACGGCGATCTTTCAAGACCACCTGCCCTTCCGATTATAGCCCATCGCGGTCAGTTTGCTGTGAATATATTGTAATACTGCTGCCCTTGAACTTTTTGCCATTGAGTCGAACCAGACCAGACCCGCGTAGTGCCGCAGCCAGGTCAACTGGCGCTTGGCCAGTCGCCGGGTCGCCGTAATCGCGCTCAACCTCATTGCATCATACTCCGTACTCCCTTGTAAATGCTCCAGTATTTGCCGGTAACCCACCGCGCGCGATGCGGGTAACGCCGTGGTGAGATCGAATCGCTTTGCCAATTCCCGAACTTCTTCGACGAATCCCTGCGCAATCATTTCTTCGAATCGTGCGGCAATACATTGTTGCAATTGCTCCCGCGAACTGGGCGAGTAACAAATCTGCACGAAATTGACACCAGCCGGTTGTGGTGGAGCGGAAAGTTTTGCTGTCGAAGGCGGTAGACCGGTCAAGCGAAAAATCTCCAGCGCGCGTTGAATACGCTGTGCATCATTTGCATCGATTTTGCATGCCGATTGCGGATCGACATCAGCCAGTTGCGCATGCATTGCTGGCCAACCTTTTGCATTGGCTTCCTGTGTAATCTTCTCTCGAATCGAAGCATCCGCTGGCGGCAGTGGTGACAATCCACGTGTCAAAGCGGAGAAATAAAACATCGTTCCACCTACCAGCAGCGGTATTTTGCCCCGACTGACAATATCGTCCACCGCGTTTATGGCGTCTTCACGAAAATCGGCAACGGAGTACACGTCGTCAGGATCGCGTATATCAAGCAAGTGATGGGGAAATTCGGCGCGCGTTTCCGCATCCGGTTTGGCAGTGCCTATGTCCATGCCACGATAAACTTGTACGGCATCGACATTCACAATTTCGACATCGAATTCCCTCGCGATAGATAAAGAGAGGTTGGATTTGCCGGACGCCGTCGGTCCCATCACACAGATGGCGATGGGCTTACTCTGATTTAACAAATGACTAAAACTATGCGATCGTTACAAGCACGCTATCGGCCACGCAAAAACCACTTGTCCAACTCCTGCAGGGAAACCTGCTTCCAGGTTGGCCGCCCGTGGTTGCATTGATCGGCCCGGTCGGTTTGCTCCATCTCGCGTAACAAGTGATTCATCTCCGCTACGGTCAGAATACGATGAGCGCGCACGGAACCGTGACAGGCCGCGGTCGAAAGCAATTCGTTAATCCGGTCCTGCGCCCGGTCGCTGGTCTGATGTTCCGCCATATCCGCCAGCATATCGCAAATCATTTGAGCGTGATCGGCGTCTTTTAGTAATTCCGGCACCTTGCGGATAGCTAAAACATCATCTGCCATGCGGGTTAATTCATAGCCCATTTCTTCAAATTGACTTTGGTTCTGTTCGGCAACTTCTGCTTCGCTCCGGGTAACTGAAAACGTAACCGGTACCAGCAACGGCTGCGACGCCAACGCGTGTTCATCCAGTTGTTTTTTCATGCGCTCATAAGTGACACGTTCATGGGCCGCATGCATATCCACCAGGATTAACCCATCGCGATTTTCCGCCAGGATGTAAATCCCTTTTAGCTGGGCCAGTGCGTAACCCAAAGGGGGAATATCGCCCTCATCTTCTGCGATGACCGGATCTGCGTGCGGTGAAAGCGACTCAAGCACTGCATTATGTTGCCTGGAGCCATGTAATTGGCTATAAGCGGTCATTTGCTCACGTATTTGCAGCGGTGCACTGGTTTGCGTCGGGATGGAGAATGGTACGTTCGGAGTTTGGGTTTCGCGGGCCGGTGACGCCAAACGTGTCTTGGTACTATCGGCAATGACCCTATGCAGACTGCGATAAAGAAAATCATGCACCGCGCGGTTATCACGAAAGCGCACCTCGTGTTTGGCAGGATGGACATTGACATCCACTGCAAACGGATCCAGTTCCAGATACAAAACAAAAGCCGGATGGCGGCCATGATACAACACATCGTCGTAGGCACGACGCACAGCATGGGCAATTGTCTTATCCTTGACTGCGCGGCCATTGACAAAAAAATGTTGAATATCCCGTTGGCTGCGGGAAAAAGTCGGCAAACCCAGCCAGCCGAACAAACGCAAATCCGATGCGCTGTGCTCTATGCGTAAAGTATTCTCGGCAAAAGCATTACCGCAAACACTGGCGACACGTTGTAATTCGCTGGCATCATCAATACCCGGCCGGCAATGCCAGGGCGCGCGTTCGTTGTGTTGAAAACGCAATTCCACGGAAAATCGAGCCAAAGCGAGCTGGCGAATGACGGTGTCCAGATATTTCAGTTCGGTGTTTTCCGTGCGCAAAAACTTGCGCCGCGCGGGTGTATTGAAAAATAAATCCCGCACCTCGACGCTCGTTCCCACTTCGTGAGCAACCGGCGTAGGCGTTGTGATTTTCCCACCACCTTCGCAACTTACCTGCCAGCCGTTTTCGGATCCCGCCGTTCGCGAGCGCAAACTCAAACGGCTGACTGCGGCGATACTCGGCAGGGCTTCGCCACGAAAGCCTAACGTCGATACACGAAACAAATCGTCGAACTCGCTCACTTTGCTGGTCGCATGCCGTGCTAAAGCCAGTTCCAGATCGTCGCGTTCAATGCCGCTGCCGTTGTCACTCACCCGAATCCGTTTAACGCCACCACGTTCAGCTTCGATCGTTATGGATTGCGCACCGGCATCAAGACTGTTTTCCAACAGCTCTTTGACAATAGATGCAGGTCGATCAACGACCTCGCCTGCAGCAATCTGGTTGATCAGGCGGTTGTCTAGCCGTTGAATCCTGCTCTTACTTTTTTTGCAAGTCGTCAAGATCGGGCTATTGGGCGTAGGCCTGCTGCGATGGACGACGCTTCAAATACGAACGGATGCCGGCAAGAATCGAATCCGCAATTTTGTTCTGATGACCACTACTGCGCAGTAGCTTTTCTTCCTGTAGATTACTAATGTACGCAGTCTCTACCAGTATTGAAGGAATGTCGGGCGATTTAAGCACGACAAAAGCCGCCTGTTCGACACGTTGGCTGTGCACCGGGCCAATTCGTTTAAGCTGTTGCAACACATCGCGCCCGAAGATGAGGCTTTCACTGATGGTCTTGGTCACGGACAAATCGATCAACACACCGGCTAACACCGGATCTTTATCACTGATGGTGACGCCACCGACCAGATCGGATGCGTTTTCCTTGTCCGCCAGCAAACGCGCAGTTTCGCTGGTCGCACCACGTTGGGACAAAGCATACACAGACGAACCACGTGCGGCGCGTTTGGCCACCGCATCGGCGTGCACCGATACAAATAAATCGGCGTTGTGCTCGCGCGCGATACCGATTCGTTTGCGCAAACTAATATAGTAGTCGCCTTTGCGCGTCATCACTGCGCGCATGCCGGGTGTCGCGTTGATACGGTCATGCAGCTTTTTCGAGATAGCCAGCACTACATCTTTTTCACGTGTACGTCGCTTGCCGATGGCGCCGGGGTCTTTGCCGCCATGCCCGGGGTCGACCACTACTACGAAATCGCGTTTTACCGGTTTGGGTGGCTGCGGCGGCGTGGGTTGGGTGACATTGGGAGTCGACGGTGGTTGTGCCTTGTTGCCGGACAACATGTCGATCACAAGGCGATGGCCGTAACCCTGATCGGGCGCCAATGTTTGCGCGCTTGGCGCGATGCGTTGGTTCAAATCGAACACGACGCGTAAAAAATTTTCGTGTTCGTGGAAACGAATATTGCGAATAAACGGGCCGATGGTTTTTATCGACGGCAATACCGCGCGAAAGTTGGTATTACCGATATCGACGGATAGTCGATCGGGATTACCATGAATACCGAGTTTGTATTCGACCGGGCCGGTCAAGTCGAGTACCACCCGAGTGCGTCCCGGTTCATGCCACAAACGCATATTCTTTAACGACACATCCGCTGCGAACGCGGCGGATGCCGAAGCCAAAAGCAAAAAGGCGGTAAACAGCCGTTTGTAGATATTCAATGTTTGTATTGCTTGAATCGGTATGCGTGCTGGTTTTGGACTTCGATTTGAACTTTGCGCCCCGGCTTTTGATCTTTGATATGTATTTTAACATCCGGTTCCGGCAACAACCCATTGGCACGTTCCGGCCATTCGATTAAGCACAGCCCACTGCCATCCAGGTAATCGCGTATACCGATTGTCTCGAGTTCCTGCGCATCTTCAACACGATAAAAGTCCATGTGATACACGGCGTTGGAATTTATCGTATAGCTTTCCACGAGAGTAAAAGTCGGACTCTTAACCGCCCCAGAATAACCCAGTCCACGCAACACGCCACGTATCAATGTCGTTTTACCAGCGCCCAGCTCACCACTAAAATGTAATGTCATACCGTTAGTCATGCTCTTTGCAAACGACTCGCCCAGCGCCTGCATAGCTTGTTCGTCATCAATATAAAACGTGGATTGCATACACCGGAAAACGATTACGTTCTTGCAAGTTGATTAATTTGTGTTCGGATTTCCGACAGCAAATCGCCGGCCATCATTCCTCTCTCGCCATATCGTTCCGCAAAAGCGTCACCCGCACGCGCATGCAGAAATAAGCCTGTCGCAGCGGCCCTGTTAATCGACATTCCCTGAGCGAGAACCCCCGCGATAACACCCGTCAATACATCGCCCATACCACCGGTCGCCATGCCTGGATTACCCCGGTCACATAAATACATGACTTCGCCTGTTGTCGCCACCAGACTACCCGAGCCTTTCAATACACACGTCCCACCATAGTGATTGATTATCTCATGGATAGCCCGTGGTCGGTCTTGTTGAATATCTTTTGTTGTGCACGCTAACAGGCGCGCGGCCTCACCCGGGTGTGGTGTCAACACCCAGTTGTCGCGCCGACGAGGCTCCGATGCCAAGAGGTTTAACGCATCCGCGTCGCACACGACAGGACTATCCATACTCAACGCCTTTTCCAGCATCGCCGCACTCCAATCGTCCTGACCCAAACCCGGACCTACGGCAATAACGTTTGCTTTTTTCAACAACGCGTCAATACTGAGCGCATCGTTCGTCTCGTGCACCATGATTTCTGGGCATACGCTGGTGATTGCCGGCATATTCCCGGGTCGGGTCACCACGCTAACCAGTCCCGCACCAGTGCGATACGCTGCCTCCCCAGCCATACGCACCGCTCCCGCCATTGAATAATTGCCGCCGACAATAACCACGTGGCCGTTCGACCCTTTGTGTGCGTCACGCCGCCTACCGGGCAACCATGAACGAACTGTCGATTCATCGAGTCTGCGTGCAACCGGTTCTACTTGTTTGAATACTTTCTTCGGCACTTGTAAGTCATCGTAAATCAGTTTGCCACAGTGTTCTTGTCCGGCACCGGTCAACAAACCCGGTTTCAAGCCGATAAACGTAATCGTTACATCGGCATCAACCACCGGTCCCGGCGCAGCGCCGGTGTCGCTGTTCAGACCCGACGGGATATCCAATGCCAAAACCTGAATGCCGCTCTGAACAATTGCCCCGATCGCTTCGCCCCATTTCCCCTCGGGTGCTCGGTCCAGACCCGTGCCGAATATGCCATCGACAATGAGATCGAATTCACCGGAGATTTCCGCCGGCATACTGCTAACGGGCACACCAGCCCGGTCTGCCATATCCGCTGCATGGCGAGCATCATCAGATTTTGCTTCGCCCAGCGCATATATTTGCACGGAAAGACCGGCCTTTGCCGCTAACGCGGCGACGACGTAGCCATCGCCACCGTTGTTACCGGCTCCACACACAACCGCGATTGAATGCGCCGCAGGCCAATGTTTTTGCAAGACTTGAAACGCTGCTTCACCAGCGCGCTGCATCAAGGTAAACCCGGAAATGCCATCCTGCCCGATGGCAAGGCGGTCTAACTCGCGGCAGCCTTCGGCGTCGTATAAGTCAATCGGCAAAGAATTCATGGGCGTATGATAATGTTTAGACATGGCAACACAAGACACCGATTTTAACGCGTTAGCGCGGGAGATTCGCTCGTGGGGCCAGGAGTTGGGCTTTCAGCAAATCGGTGTTAGCGATACGGATTTGTCTTACGCCGAACAACGTTTAATGAATTGGCTCGACGATGGCTTTCATGGTGACATGGAATGGATGCAACGGCATGATACGAAACGATCACGGCCCGGCGATTTGTTTGAAGGCACCGTACGTGTCATTTCTGCGCGTATGGACTACTTACCACCGGGTACAACTCCGTCGGACGAAGTTTTAGCAAACGACCATAAAGCGTTTATCTCGCGTTACGCGCTTGGCGGCGATTATCACAAAGTATTGCGTAAACGACTGCAGAAACTTGTGGATCGGATTAGAGAAGACATTGGCGAATTCGGTTACCGCGTGTTTACTGACAGTGCGCCGGTGCTGGAAAAAGCCCTGGCAGAAAAAGCCGGTCTCGGCTGGATTGGCAAACACAGTAATCTTTTAAACAAAAAGGCGGGTTCGTGGTTTTTTCTCGGCGAGATTTACACCGACTTGCCATTGCCTGTTGATCAGCCTGCGACAAACCATTGTGGCGAATGCAGCGCCTGTATCGCCGCCTGCCCCACCGACGCCATCGTCGCACCTTACCGCATCGATGCCCGGCGTTGTATTTCCTACCTCACCATCGAACTGAAAGGCAGCATCCCCGAACAACTACGCCCGTTCATGGGAAATCGAATTTACGGCTGCGACGATTGCCAACTGGTATGCCCGTGGAATCGCTTCGCCCAATCGACCCAGGAAACTGTGTTTGAATCGAGACACGGTTTAGACAATGCCGATCTGGTCGAACTGTTTTTATGGACGGAAGAGGAACTCGATCAGCACATGCAAGGGTCAGCCATTCGCCGCATCGGCTACGAGCGCTGGTTACGCAATATTGCCGTGGCATTGGGTAACGCTGCCACCAGCGATGACATCATGGATGCCTTGCAACAACGCGTCGATTATCCATCCGATTTAGTACAAGAACATGTCAAGTGGGCGATAAATCAGCACGAATCTAAGTGAATAAATCTTTCGTGGGATGTCGATCAGCTTGCAAACCGCATCGTTCGCGACGGTATCCTGCGTGCCCCGCGCGGCGCAACGAGTTGCATCTTACCCAAGGGCCGCCTTACGTGCCTTGTTCGATAACTCCTTGGCTTTAGGTAAGCGTTTCGCAATAGCCTGGAAATTAGGACCTTTACGTACATCTGCGATACCTTCCGTTCCGTTTTCACGATAATAATTCTCTACTACTTCAATGTATTTCTCACAGTATGCAACCTCCTGTTCGAAATTCTTCTCCTTTCTTGAAAGAATCGCAACACGCTCAAAATAGTAAGGTGCTGGAACAAGCCCAGCCGTGTACATTGTTTTAATTTCTGCGTCACAGCACTTTTTCATATACTCAATATCGTGCTTCTTTTCCTCAGCATATTCCCAAGTTTGTTTTCCTTCCACCAAATTAGCACCATCGGAAACTTCCGCTATTAACTCACCACTTGTCTTTGGCGAACCGTTTGTTTGATGAAATTCTGGTTTTTTCTTTTTGAATAGTTTTTCTAAGATACTCATCATCTACTCTTGACACTTAGCGGATTGAGACTCGTTGACTCACACCTGCATCTCGGAGGTTTGCCCAGTACAATGATTTGGTTGCTCGCCGATCAAAAACTCTCACCCGGCGTCATCTTCTTTTGAAGGCGAACATGTTCCTCGCTGAGCTTGGCGCGTAAAAGCTTAATCATCAGTGCAAGTTCTTCCACCATATCTTTTGATAACGGTGCATGAGCGTCACGGCTGACTGGTATTGCCAACGGATCGTTGCCGACGTTGGCAACCGTGACTTTCACCGACCGGCTATCGGAGTCCGAGTGTGCTTGGTCTTTTTTACGAGCCCGCCCAACCTGCTCATGCACACGCCGCTGCTCATCGGAAAGAACCTGCAAATATTCGCTTGGAAGGTGCTTTCTGACATCCTCGCTGCCCCTGTTTCCAGAGAAGGGGGTCCAGTACGAAACTATCAGTGCCGTGTTCAAACAGCGAAGAAGGCGTTTATCAGCATGCACGGTGGCACTGTGCAGTTTTCTATCGAGAATTTGCTCTGCGCACTCTCGCGCATGAGACAAGTCTGCTTCCGCTTGGACAATGCGTTTAAACAGCTTTCGATCTTCGTGCATAGTAATAGCGTAATAAGAGACAGACAACCGTTGACTTTCAAAATATCATTCGAACGGCTGAAATCTCGATCTAATTAACTCGTCAACTTAACTAAGATTAGCGCTTAAAAATATGCTCACGATAAAACTTGAGTTCTTCGATGGATTCGCGGATATCGTCCAGTGCGCGGTGGGTGTTGTTTTTGTCGAATTTTGCGGCAATGTCAGGATACCAGCGTAGCGCCAGCTCTTTGACTGAACTGACATCGATGTTACGGTAATGCATGTAGTCTTGCAGGTTCCGCATATAGCGATAGAGGAATCGGCGATCCTGACTAATCGAGTTTCCACACAATGGCGATTTGCCTTTTGGAATGTATTCACTCAAAAAAGCGATGGTTTGTTGTTCCGCTTCCTGTTCACTGATAGCGGATGCCCGCACGCGCTCTACCAGACCGGTTGCTGTGTGCGTTGTCGTATTCCACTCGTCCATTCCATCCAGCAATTCTTCGGATTGATGAATAGCAATCACCGGCCCTTCCGCGACAATATTCAAATCACTGTCGGTGACGATACTGGCGATTTCAATGATGCGATCACGATCGGGATACAACCCGGTCATTTCTAGATCTATCCAGACCAGCGCGTTTGCGTCCTGGGTCATGGGTTAAACCGCGAGTGTTCTTCGATCATTAAATGCCTGAGTCAAAGTCCCCGCGTCCATATATTCCAACTCGCCACCGACCGGCACTCCGCGTGCGAGTCGCGTCACATTGTTGACGTCGTCTTTAATGAGATCGGCAACATAGTCCGCCGTCGCTTCACCTTCCACCGTCAGATTGGTCGCCAGGATGACTTCTTCGACTTCCGGGTCTTTGACAACTTGGGTCAGTTTTTCGATGCCGAGTTGATCGGGGCCGATACCGTCGAGTGGCGAGATGTGTCCCATTAGTACGAAAAACATACCTTTGTAAAAACCCGCTTGTTCGATGGACTCCAGGTCGGCGGGGGTCTCTACAACGCACAACAGGTTTTTGCAGCGCCGTGGCGACGAGCAAATATCGCACTGTGTGTTCTCACTGAAATTGTTACAGCGTTCACAATGATTAATCTTTGACACGGCAACTTGAATGGCATCGGCAATCATTTTTGCCCCTTCGCGATCCCGCTCCAGTAAATGAAACGCCATACGTTGCGCGCTTTTTGGCCCGACGCCGGGCAAGCGTCGCAGCGCCTGTTTCAAGACCTCTATCGAGCGCGAATCGGACACAATGAACCCGCTTACAGCGGCAAATTCAAACCGGGGATATTCAATCCGGAGGCCAGACCGCTCATTCTCTCCTGAGCGGTTTTTTCCACCTTGCGCACGGCGTCGTTAATTGCCGCTGCGATTAAGTCTTCCAACACTTCTTTATCGTCTCCAAGCAGTGCGTCATCAATTTCGATGCGTTTCACGTCATGCCGACAAGTCATGGTCACCGAGATCAAACCACCACCCGCTTCGCCTTTGACTTCCAGCTTGGCCAATTCTTCCTGTGCCTTACGCAGGTTTTCTTGCATTTCCTGCGCTTTTTTCATGATGTTGTCTAATCCACCTACCATTGTTAATTCACCTCGTCGCCCGCGGGCATTACTGATTCCGGAATAATTGTCGCACCAAATCGATCCATCAACTCCTGCACATTGGGATCGTTTTCTATATCCGTATGTGCTTGTGCTATGGCCTGTTGTCTTTGTCTGGCGCGGGTTTTTGCTGCTGTTTCATTCGGCGCGTCATCGCTGATTCGCACTTTTAGTTTGATCTCCTGTGCCATCGCCTTGGATAACTCCTGCTCTATCACACCCTGACGATCCGTGTTGTGCATGGATTTATGTGCGTTGTCCAAAACGACAGACAACACGCCATTTTCCAGATGGACCGGTGCGATGTTCATGGCCACTTCGCGTGTAATCGATGCGATATTCAAGCTACAAATCAGATCCGCCCATGTTTCGGCATCGCCAATTATCGTTTCGATATTGCCTTTAGCAATCTTGTTATCGGCCACACCCGAATTCGAATCGCTCACCAGGGTGGGCTTTGGCGCGGGTTCGGCAATACTATTCGCGATAGGGGTAACGCTCGTTGAGACAGCGGCAGATTGTTGCCCACTGGCACTATTGGCGGATTTTTTTTTCGTGAGTGACGTTTTAACGCTTTTCGGCCTTGCAGGTGGCATCGCCTCACCACTCGCCGAATCCGGTTTGAATGCCAACATGCGCAACAAGGCCATTTCGAATCCCGTTCGCGGATCCGGCGCCAGGGGCAGATCGCGCTTACCTATCAAACCGATCTGATAAAACAGTTGCAAATCTTCCGCGTTCAGTTGCTCGGCAAACTGCTTGATGTTTTGCTCGTCGAAACGCGACTTGTCAACCGCATCCGGTGCTTGTTGATACAAAGCCACAAGATGTATCAGTAACAGTAAATCGTCCAAAGCAGTGATGTAGTCAAGCGATTGCTCAGACATGGTCGCTACCACGCTCAGTACTGAAGCTGCATCCTGACCAGCCAGGTGAGTGAGCAGATCCACGACATGATGATGATCAATCATGCCCAACATGTCACGCGCACTCGCCGTCTCCAGCTTACCTCCGACATAGGCAATAGCCTGATCCAGCAGACTCAACCCATCGCGCAAACTTCCGGCTGCGGAGCGCGCGAGAATGATTAACGCGTCTTGATCGAACTCGATCTTTTCCGCTTTCAGTATTTTCTCGAGCTGGGCGGCAATCTGTTCCACATCCAACGCACGCAAATTAAACTGCAAACAACGCGACAAGATGGTGGCTGGTAATTTTTGCGGGTCGGTAGTGGCCAATAAAAATTTGACGTGAGGTGGCGGCTCTTCCAGGGTTTTTAACAATGCGTTAAAGCTGTGCCCGGAAAGCATGTGCACTTCGTCGATGAGATAAACCTTGTGGCGCCCCTGGGTCGGCGTGTACTGGACATTGTCGAGTAACTCGCGTGTATCATCGACTTTGGTGCGCGACGCGGCATCGACTTCGAGTAAGTCGATAAAGCGACCTTCATCGATACTTTCACATGCGGAACATTTGCCACAGGGTTTGGAACTGACACCCTTCTCGCAATTTAACGCTTTGGCAAGGATTCGCGCTAACGTGGTTTTGCCGACGCCACGTGTACCGGTAAACAGAAACGCGTGGTGTACACGATCATTGTCCAACGCGTTAGACAACGCGGACACCACGTGTTGCTGGCCGACGACATCAGCAAAGGTATGCGGACGCCAACGACGCGCGAGGGCCTGGTAAGTCATACTGGATGAATATTACTCAATTCGATTCCGCATTACGGTATTGTTAATAAAGGTGGCGGCTCCAGCCAGCCTGACCCCGGCACTCGATTCAGTTGCTGCGGCTGCTTCCTTCCGGACCTGACCGGGTTCACAACCTATCGCCACCGAGGAGACCGGCCTTCACCGCCATTGAACTTTATCATTTTGCGCGCCGGTTGATGGCGGAGAGGGTGGGATTCGAACCCACGGTACGCTTTCGGCGCACACACGAGTTCCAGTCGTGCACCTTCAACCACTCGGTCACCTCTCCCAGCAAATCGTTATTTTTGCAAGAGCGCGCGAAAAAAATGTGCGCCGAAGGGTAAACCAGATACTGCCGCGAAGCAACGCACACTTGCAATTCACACCATTGTCGCATTATTGCAAAATGCGCTCGATACCTTTGACAAACCGGCCAACGCCTTCATCGACGCTATTGGCTTCCAGCGCACCATAGGACAGACGCAGGTAACACCCGTCGCTCAATCCAAAAGCATCGCCGGGTACCAGCGCGACTTTATGTTCTTTTATTAAACGTGTCGCCAATTCCATAGCGGACATGGTCGTATTCACTTTCACCAGGTAGAAAAATGCGCCATCGGTTTGGGCGAGCTGAATGTGCCGATTGCCTTGCAATGCGTCTTTGACCAATAGGCGGACATCGTTCAAGCCCACGACAAAGGGCTTGCAATAGTCACGTCCGGCCCGAAAAGCACCCAGTGCAGCGTGTTGGCTTACCACCGGTGGGCAGATCACATTGGAATCCTGAATTTTCAACACCGGATTCATCAAATGCTCCGGGATTACCATGTAACCAATACGCCAACTGGCGAACCCGTATGACTTGCTCAGGGAAAACAGGCTGATAGTGTGATCGTTGCTGTCCGCAAGTGCGGCGCCGCACACGTGTCTAACTTCGCCGTATGCAAAATATTCATAAGCTTCATCCGATATATGATAAACATTAGATTCAGCACACAACTGATTAATTTTTAACAATATTTCTTTCTCATACACCACGCCTGATGGGTTGTTAGGCGATATGGTGACCACTGCCCTGGTGCGTGGCGTTATTGCGGTTTCTATCGTCTCCAGACGTGGCCGATAGTTTTCGTCCGTTGCCGCTATGACCGGTGCACAGCCCGCGATACGCACCGCCATTTCATTGTTGAAATAATATGGACTGAGCAAAACAATCTCATCGCCAGGATCAGCGATACTCAGAATCACGTTAAGGAATCCCATGTTACTGCCCGCAGTCACGACAACGTCGCGCTTGTCCAGATTGATGCCGTTTTCACGCACCAGCTTTTGCCGAATGGCCTCGCGCAGGGCGGGTATGCCGGGCACATCCTGGTAAACATGGTTTTCCGGTGCACTGTTGAATTCAATCAGGCCTTCCAGCGCCTCTGGCGGCGGCCCATAGTGCACAACACCCTGGCCCAGCGATATCGTGCCCGGTATCGTCTGGATAAGATCATTGATCACTGCAATAACCGGATCCTGCACCGACCGCAGCCGCTGCGAAATAGCCAAAGTCATTTAACAGCGTTGACTATTGGTTTTGTGACCGAATGATCGCGGTATTCAAAACAACTTCTCGAATCAAGCTACCTTTTGCAAGGGGCCAGCGGCATCGTTCAACGCCATCTCGAAGCTGTCAAACAATTCGTCGATTTGCGTCTCGTCGATAATCAGCGGCGGGCAGACAGCAACGGCGTCCGCCGGTAAAGCCCGCACAATCAGGCCGTGATTCATGGCATGCTGCACTATTGCTGGAGCTGCCTTCAGCGCGGGATCAAATTGCTCTTTGGTGGTTTTGTTCGCCACTATTTCCACCGCACCAATCAAACCCACACCACGCGCTTCACCGACCAGCGGATTGCCCTGCAAGCCGTGCAACCGTTCCTGGAATCGCGGCATGACTTTTCGCACATGACCGACAATATCGCGTTCCTGGTAAATCTTGAGCGTTTCCAGCGCCACGGCTGAAGAAACCGGGTGACTGCCATAGGTGTAACCCATGCCGAGCGCACCGTGTTTTTTACTTTGTTCAACAAATGCCTCATATATTTCCGGCGAAATCATGACAGCGGCGATAGGCAGGTAAGCGGAAGACAACTGTTTGGCGCAGGTAATCATGTCGGGGGTGATATCGTATGTCTGGCTGCCCCACATATTACCGGTACGGCCAAACCCGCAAATGACTTCGTCGGTAATCATTAAAACATTGTAGCGTTTTAGAACCGTCTGGATTTTCTCGAAATAAGTCGCCGGCGGCACCATCACGCCACCCGCACCCATGACCGGTTCAGCTACAAACGCCGCCACCGTGTCCGGGTCTTCCGCCTTGATTTGTTGCTCCAGCGTATCCGCCAGTCGCGTTGCAAACGCTTCCTCGGATTCACCCTCCTCCCCGTAACGGTAATAACACGGTGTCTCGGTGTGCAGAAATCGCTCAAGCGGCAGGTCAAAGTCCTGTTGCATCAATGGGATAGCGGTCAAACTTCCACCAGCTACTGTAACGCCGTGATAACCGCGTTTTCGAGAAATAATTTTCTTCTTTTCCGGCCGGCCGATGGCGTTGTGGTAATACCAGGTGAATTTGATCGCGGTATCTATCGCCTCGGAACCGGAGTTGACGAAAAATGCCTTGGCCATCGGTGCCGGCGCGATAGAAATTAATTTTTCCGCAAGTCCTATAGCCGGTTCGCAGGCCCGATGGGCAAAACTGTGACTGTACGGCAGTTTTTTCAACTGCTCGGTCGCCGCATCCACCAGACGCGGCTCGCTAAAACCGAGCGAGGTACACCACAATCCGGCTAAACCCTCCAAATAGCGGTTTCCCTTGTTATCCCATACATAAATGCCCTCACCACGCTCAATGACCAGCGGGCCTTGCTCCTCATGCAGCGCCAGGTTGGTATACGGGTGTAAACTGTATTGAATATCTTTTTCGGCTAATGTGTTTGTATTTGACATGATAATTTTCCTGCACTAATCAGTTTAACATTGGGCTATTACGGGGCTTTTTCCCGTAGCTTCGCCCAGCTAAAATAAACCTTCTGTATAGTTCACTGTCCAAACCCTTGCTGCACGTATGTATTGTGATTCAACTTTCTTTCAACAAACGCATTTGATGGCGTTTGTAATCGTTAACGCATGATGTTTCATTTTACCCGATGAGCACATTCGAATCAGGCGACGAAACCTCTAAAACCCCTTATCTGCAACCGGGCGAAAGCGACGGTGCGGTCACTATAAAGCGCTGTCTTACCGCCAGCAACCACGGATTTATCTACCTGGCCAGGGACATTGCAAATGGCCGGCCGGTGTTTTTACAGGAATACTTCCCCACCGGTGTTGCCATGCGCAATGATGACCGCAGTGTCAGCCCGCGCTCAAAAAAAACCAGTGCGTTGTTCGAAGAAGGATTGACCCAGTTCTTACAGGATGCGCGCACTCTCAGCCAGATAAACGATCCACACATTGCACATGTACAACGGTACATGGAAAACAACGGCACTGCTTATATGACCATCGACGGCGATCATGGTCAACTGCTGAGTGAACATTTAAAACATCAGCATGAACGGTTTACCGAAGAAGACATTCGCCAGTTATTGTTTTCGTTGATGAAAGGTCTCAGTGTTATTCACGACCGTCATGTCTTCCATCGTGACCTCCACCCGGGACACGTTTATTTGCGTGACATCGGGCCGGCCCTGTTATTGGGCTTTGGCGCCAATTCACAGCATCTTCCATCCGGTGCGGATCGCAGCATTTTGTCGGATATGGCAACTACCGGCTATTCACCGGTGGAGCGTTATCAACAAGGCGGTCGTATCGGCCCATCCACTGACTTGTACTCGCTGGGCGCGATCATTTACCGCTGTATCACGGGCATAACGCCGGTTGAAGCAAAGCGACGCGTCGCCGCTTCCATGAACAACGAAGAAGACCCGCTCGTTCCTGCGCGCGAAATACTGCGCGGCAAATACAGTAGTGGGTTTCTTGGCGTGGTGGACTGGATGCTGCAACCCATTGCATCGGATCGACCCGACTCCGTGCAAACCGTCCTGGGCCTGCTCGCACGCAGCCGCATACGCGAAGACAATAAACGATTGCAACCTAAGGTCGTCGATAACACAAAGATCGACACACCGCCCGCCCGCGCACCGCTGACCGCCGTTAAGGACGAGCCGGCTGATAATAGTTTGCAGGCGTCGACAGCCACACGGCGCAATGCCCTGCCAATCCAGAGATTGTTCCGGCGCGTGGGTTGGATAAGCTGGACCGTGTTGGGGTGCGCGGCGTTAATTACGCTGGGGTATTTCGGTTTCAAATCACCCGTGCCACCTGATACAAGCGAGACGCAGGAGTCAATCGCTCAATTAGCGCCCGCCGAGAATACAGACGACATCGCCGTTGAACAGCAGGGCGGAATTGCACCGGGGCAAGCCCCGGCGGACAAACTGCCGCCTTCGAAAATTCCAACCTCGACGCGCTCGAATGGCACGCCCAGTTCTGCGAGCAGCCAGCGCGGCCGGCAGTCGCGAGTCCATGGTTTGCTGCTTCCGTAGATCTTCATTCGCTTCTCCTGGTTCCGTGATCCCGCAGTCGCGTCGGAAAATCGCGTCGGGACGGTCATCGTTGCAGGTACGTTGACTCGATCGCGGTCGCGATCCCAGGTCTTGGCGTCTCGTTTTCATGCGGGTTCGTCTCTCCTTCTCTGCGCTCACAGAAACAAAACGATTACAATGACTTGCAATCCTTCCCTTTCTCGACCTCCGACACCAGATCCAAAAAAATCGCGCCGGCTGTCGAATCCGTCGCACCCCTGGCGTCCTCGATTGGAGAACAACAAACCGGTAGCGGGACTGGAACGATGGACACAGCCGAACGCACAGAGCACCCTTCGACCATGAAGCGCTTCATGATCATCATGCGCGAAAACGACGGCGGATGGAGCGAAGTGGGCGCTGACGAGCAACAGCGCATCCTGGGGCGGTACTTCGACTGGATCGACGAGCTCACCGAGCAGGGCCACTACGAGGGTGGCGAAGCCCTGGCACCCGGTGGCTACGTCTGGCGAATCGTCGACGGTGCCGTCACCGACGGTCCTTTCACCGAAACCAAAGAAGTACTCACCGGCGTGTTCATCATCCGCGCTGCAAGCATGGCCGAGGCCACTGATATTGCGAGCTCCTGCCCTTCTCTGAGTCATGGCCTTTCGATCGAGCTCCGTGAGATCATCGAGTACACGCGGTAACATCGCCTCCGCGATGCCCTCCGACGGCAAACGCCGCCGCGTCGACGGCTTGCTCGATCATTTCTTTCGCCACCAGCACGGCCGAGTCATCGCCGCCCTGTTGCGAACGTTGGGCTCGAGCCACCTCGATCTCGCCGAGGCCGCGGTTCAGGAAGCGCTGGTCCGCGCTCTCCGGGTCTGGCCCATGCGCGGCATCCCCGACGACCCACCGTCGTGGCTGCTCCTGGTGGCCCGCAATCACGCCATCGACCAGCTCCGCAAGAGCACGCGCACTCGCGATCTGCGCCGCGCCCTGGAGCGCGAGCGCGACAGCGCACCGGCCTCGCGGGCCGCCAAAGCCGGATTTGCCAGCGAGCTCACCGACGACCAGCTGGCCATGATGTTCATGTGCTGCGACCCGGCCGTCGATCACAGCGCGCGCATCGCCCTCACCCTGAAAGTCGTGAGCGGCTTCAGCACCGCCGAGATCGCCCGGGCCTTTTTCCTCAAAGAGGCCACGGTGGCCCAGCGCATCGTTCGGGCCAAGCGACGCATCACCAAGACCGGCCAGCCGCTGGCCATCCCCGAGCCGGCAGAGCTGCCCGAGCGGCTCGATCCCGTGCTGTCGGTGCTGTACCTCGTCTTCAACGAGGGCTACACCCACCGCGACGAAACCCAGGCCCTGCGCGACGATCTGTGCGACGAGGCCATCCGACTGATCACTCTTTTGGCCCAGCATCCCACTGCATCGCATCCGCGCGTCCACGCTTTGCGCGCGCTCATGCTGCTGCAGTCGTCGCGCCTCGACGCGCGCCAGGACGACCGCGGCTGGCTCTTGCCCATTCAATCCCAGGACCGCGATGAATGGAATCGCGATCGCATCGCCGAGGGCATGCGCGCTCTGGCCCTCGCCGGGGCCGGCGCCGAGCTCAGCGACTATCATTTATTGGCCGGAATCGCCGCCTGTCACGCAACATCGCCGAGCTGGGAAGAAACCAACTGGCGCCGCATCGTGGCCCTCTACGACCAGCTCGCCGCCGGGCGGCAGAGCTTCGTGCTCGAGCTCAACCGCGCGGTGGCCGTGTCCATGCTCCACGGCCCTCGAGCCGGTCTGCGCTTGCTCGACGACCTCGACACCAGCGACGCCTTGCTGCGCTATCATCACGTCGCCGCGGCGCGAGCAGATTTCTACCAGCGCCTGGGTCGCTACGACGAGGCCCGCGCCGCCTTCGAGCGCGCCGCCACGCTGGCCCCCAACGAGAGCGAGCGCCTCTATTTGCTCGAATGCGCCCTGTCCTGCCATCCCGGCGGCAATGGATCGATCCTCGAGCACTAGAAATCGAGTTTTAGACTCTTTTGAGCTGATATCCGATCGCGCCTCTGGTTAGATTGCCCGGCTTCATGGAAGTCGTCTCGCTCGAAATGGTGATGGGCCTCTTTGGCGGGCTGGCCCTGTTCCTCTACGGGATGGAACGCATGGCCGGCGCGCTCAAAGTGGTTGCCGGGCAACCGCATGCGGGCCATCCTGGGCACGCTCACAGGCAATCGATTCGTCGGTGTGCTCACCGGCGCCGGCATCACCGCGGTGCTGCAATCGTCCTCGGTCACCACCGTGATGCTGGTCGGCTTCGTGTCGGCCGGGCTGATGTCGCTTTCGCAGGCTATCGGCGTGGTGCTCGGCGCCAACATCGGCACCACGGTGACCGCTCAGATCATCGCGTTCAAGGTCACCAAGTTCGCGCTCGTGCCCGTGGCCATCGGCTTCGTCGTGTACTTCCTGGCCAAGAAAGAGCGCACCCGGCAGTACGGCTATCTCATCATGGGGTTGGGCCTCATCTTCTTCGGCATGTCGCTGATGAGCGCATCCATGAAACCGCTGCGCGGCTACCCGCCGTTCATCGACTGGATGCAGAGCATATCGTCGCCGGCGATCGCGATCATCGTGGCTGCCGCGTTCACGGCCCTGGTGCAGTCGTCGTCGGCGACCATGGGCGTCGTCATCGCCATGTCCATGCAAGGACTGGTGAGCCTGGAAACCGGCATCGCCCTTTTGCTGGGCGCCAACATCGGAACCTGCATCACCGCCGGGTTGGCCGCCATCGGCAAGCCGCGCGAGGCGGTTCGCGTGGCTGTCGCTCATACCGCATTCAATGTACTCGGAGCCCTGCTCGTGGTCTGGTTCATCCCCTACTTCAGCGACCTGGTCCGGCTGATCTCACCGGCTGCCGACGCCGGACTGGTCGGCACCGATCGCCTGGCGGCCGAGGCGCCCAGGCAAATCGCCAACGCCCATACGATCTTCAACATCGGCGTGGCCGTGGTCTTCTTGCCGCTGGCGCCACTTTTGGCGCGATTCTGCGAGTGGGTGGTGCGCGATCGCCCGATCGCCGACGTCGAGATGATCCGGCCCAAGTACCTCCACGACGAGCTCCTCGCCACGCCTTCCCTGGCTCTGGCGGCCGTGCGCGCCGAGATCGGCCGGCTGGGCGAGAGAGTCAAGAACATGCTCTCGCGTGTCATAGTCGCGGTCCTTCGCGGCGACGACGAAGACCTGGATGCGGTGGCCGAGCTGGACGACGAGGTCGACGATCTACACAGCCATATCGTGGAATACCTCGGCAAGATCAGCCAGAAAACCCTGAGCCGCGACGCCATGGAGGAGTTCTTTGGCCTACTCGAGGCCACCAACGCCTTCGAAAATGCCGGAGACGTCATCGAGACCGAGCTGGTCGGCCAGGGCCGGCAACGGCTGCGAGAAAACGTCACGGTCAGCGCGGCGACCCAGGAGGTGATCGAAAACCTCCACAACGCTGTGCTCGACGCCCTCGCCGACGCGGTCGCGGCGGTGCGCAACAACGACGCCGAGCTGGCCCGTGCGGTCATCGCCCACAAGCCGAAAATTGCCGAGCTGGTCGAGGCGGCCAGTCATCATCAGGCCGATCGCCTCGTCGCCGACGAGCCCAACCGCCTGGCCACCTACGCTCTGGAAACCGACATCCTCGAAAAGCTGCGCAGAATCTACTACTTCGCCAAAAGAGCGGCCAAAGTGGTGGCTTCGAAGCCGTAGCCGCGCTGCCTGGCAGCCGCCCCGCTATTTGATGATCGTCACCGGGGCCGGGCACAGGCGCACGATCTGCTCGGCCTTGGAACCGATGAGCAACCGCTCGAGCCCGGTGCGCCCCTGGCTGCCCATGACCACCATGACGGGTTTGGACCTTTTGACGATCTCGAGGATCCGCTTGACCGGAAGACCCGTGACCAGAACCGGAACAGCCCTGGCGATTGCCTTGCTCTTGGGCTGCTTTTCGCGCAATCGCTTCAGGTGATCCTTCATCTGCTGATCGGCGGCGTCTTCCAGGCGCCGGACCACCTTCTTGCGCTTGGTGTCGGCGTAGTAGCCCGGCGCATGCCCGGGGTCGTGGACCACGTGCAGCAGCACCAGCGGTGCTTTTCGGCATTCGGAGGCCTGAGCCGCAAAAATCGCGGCTCTCTCGCTGTTGGGCGAAAAATCCGTCGCGACGAGCACGCAGCCTTTCGGAATATTCACGACAACATGATAGCAACTTCGCGCGGGTCGATTGTCTCAGGACTGTGACAAAAGCATGGCGACGGCTCGGAAGCGGCTCGCCGGGACAGTAGGAGCCGCCGTCCGGGGATCCGGACGATTTGCTGGCCTTATCTCGGACACCCGTCCGAGTACCCGGACGCCGTAACGCATTTTCGAGTAGTTGCCACTGGCACAAAAGATGCTTTTGTCTTCGTGAAATTCAATTTCAGGAGGACACATATGGCAAAAGACAAACGCGAGAGCGACAAGAAGAACAAGGCCATCGCCGAGGCCCTTCGAGTCATCAAAAAACAATTCGGCAGCGGCTCGATCATGCGCCTCGACGGCCAGGCAGTCGCCAAAGTCGACGTCATTCCCACCGGCTCGCTGGCCCTGGACATGGCGCTGGGCGTCGGCGGCTTGCCGCGCGGGCGCATCATCGAGATCTACGGCCCCGAGTCATCGGGAAAGACCACGTTGACCTTGCACGCCATCGCCGAGGCCCAGCGCACCGGCGGCGTATGCGCGTTCATCGACGCCGAGCACGCGCTCGACGCCGATTATGCCCGCCGCCTGGGCGTGCAGCTGCAAGATCTCCTGGTCTCGCAACCCGACTGCGGCGAGCAGGCCCTCGAGATCACCGACACGCTCGTGCGCACCGGCGCGATCGATCTCATCGTCGTGGATTCGGTAGCCGCACTGACGCCTCGCGCCGAGATCGAGGGCGACATGGGCGATTCGCACATGGGCCTGCAAGCCCGCCTGATGAGCCAGGCCCTGCGCAAGCTCACCGCAGTCATCGCCAAAACCAAAACCAGTCTCATCTTCATCAATCAGCTCCGGCAAAAAATCGGCGTGGTCTACGGCAATCCCGAGACCACCACTGGAGGCAACGCCCTCAAGTTCTACTGCTCGGTGCGGCTCGATATCCGCAAGGGCAAAGTCATCAAGAAGGCCGACGAGATCGTCGGCTCCAACGTGCGGGTCAAAGTCGTCAAGAACAAGCTCGCCCCGCCGTTTCGCGAGGCCCACTTCGAAATCCTTTACGGCGTGGGAGTCAACAAGATGGGGGAGCTGGTCGACACCGCGGAAAAGCTGGGTTTGGTGCAAAAGAGCGGAGCCTGGTACTCGTACGAGGGCTCGCAGCTCGGCCAGGGCCGCGACCGAGTCATGGCCCATCTCCTCGAAAACCCCAAAACCGCCGCCAAGCTGCTCACCTCCCTCCGCGACCGTGGCCTGGTCGTGCCAGCAGCCGCCGCCTTCGCCCCGCAGGCAATGAAGACAACAACCACCACCGCGCCGGCAAACGGCGCCTCGGCATAGGAGTCACCACCATGAACATCGAAAAGAAAATCCTACAAGAGCTCGTCTACGAGCGCGTCCGCTCGAGCGTCAATCTGTGCCAGCTCGTCGTCCTCGAACAAGATCTCGACCGTAGCATCGAGCGCATCCAACCCCGTTCTTGTGCCCCACAGAGCAACAATCTGGCCCGCATCTACATGAAAGAAGCCTGGCACCGCCTCGAACAGGAGTGGAACCGCCTCCGCCACGACGTCAACTCCTTCGCCGACCCCGCCGAGCCAGGCGACGCCTCGACCGAGCCGCAGGAACCGCAATAGTCACAGTTTCTGTGGCCGATATCTGGTTCTGTGCTCAAAACGGAGGAACCGCGTCGATCTGGCGGCGATCGATGATCCGCTTCAGTAGCGATTCGACCAACTCGGGTTTGGATTTGGCGAGGTTCTTCCGTTCGTTTGGGTCGGTGCGCATGTCGTAGAGCTCCAGTCGGCGGCCCTGGTTGCGGCGGATCAGTTTATAGCGGCCGACGATGACGGCTTGCATGCTCCGGCTGACCGAGCGGTCTTTGATCATGGCTGCGTGGACCTCGCCGCCGTCGGGGTCGGGCTGGCCGTATCATGGGACCGCAGCACGTGAGCCCTTCGCCATAATCCGAAGTGACAACCAGGACAGAGCCCTCCTGGGAGGGCTGATCTCAAGAGCCCGGCAAGGGTTTCAGGTGGCGGTCGACCTGAGTTTCTTGTTCTTGTTCTTTCTCGACTTCATGGTCGGCCTATCCCGGCTGGCCGACGCTCGCAACGCAGCTCATCGTCGGCGCTGGCATGGTCGCGTGGCTCAGCGGGCCAGTCGAGTTGCCGCTCCGCCTCCTCCCCAGCCTCCGAGTGCGGCGCAGTGGCGAAGGACGAGCCTCGCCCACGAGCAATGCAACATCTAACATGCGAGTTTGTTAACGCAAAAGTGTCGAGAACCACTCGGCGCAAACCCAACGCGAGCTGGCCCAACGAAATAACTTCCTTGCACGCCGCACAAAACAACAAAGCCAGGATCGACATCTGCCCGAGCCTCATACTATAAAGAGCTCAAGATGGCTCGGCTAAGTGGCGTTGACGCCTATGTGGGTAGATTACTGTATGCACAGATCGTCGAGATCGAGAAGAGCTGGTCTCGTGACTGCATCGTGATCTACGGACCACTGTTGAGTGGCGTCGATCAAATGGTGCGCGAGGTGGTCGAGGACATTCCCAATCGAAACGCAGCAAAACAACTCGTCGTGCTTGTCAATACCGACGGCGGGGTCGTTGAAGTGGTAGAGAGGATTGTCGACACACTGCGCCACTTCTACGATGACGTTGCCTTCGTCATTCCGGACCGAGCGATGTCGGCGGGCACCGTGCTGGTGATGTCGGGCGACAGTATCTTTATGGACTACTTCTCGCGTTTGGGTCCCATCGACCCTCAACTCGAAAAGGAAGACGGGCAAACAGTGCCGGTGGTCGGCTATCTTATCCAGTACCAGCGGCTTCTGGACAAGAGCGAAAGTGGCATGCTTAACGATGCTGAACTTGCCTTGCTCGATCGGTTCGACTTGGCAGAACTCCTGCGCTTCGAAGAAGCCAAGGAGCTTTCGATTGATCTGCTGAAGAAGTGGCTAAAGAAATACAAATTCAAGGACTGGGGCGAAACAGAGACCAGCAAGAAGCCTGTGACCAAACAGATGAAATTGGACCGCGCGGAGGCGATAGCGACAATGCTGAACGATCCGCAGATTTGGCATTCACATGGCAGGGCAATATCACGAGATGTTTTAATGGAGCGCGTTGGGCTGCGCATTGACCGTCTGGAAGCAGACCCTGTTCGCGCTGAAAGCGTCGCCCTGTATCATGGGCTTCTCGCTGACTACATGCTGAAATCGCGGCTCATTGCCTTTGCGCAAAGCCGAGCGCTCACTAGACATGCATGATGAGGGGAACAAATGGCCGTCAACATCGAAGAGATCGCAAAGCGTAACCCTGCAACGCGTACGGAGACAGTCAAGCGCTTCCGTGCGATTGCGCGCAGGCGCATCGAGCGAGGTACGCAAGTGCGATACCGCCTTCGTGGCCCCTTCGATCAAGGGGCCGGCATATCAGCGCAGGCCGAGCGCCAACGCCCCCGTCGTTGACCGCAGTAGTCGGCGGCGCCCCACCCGTAATTTGGCCCCTGTGCTCAAAACGGAGGAACCGCGTCGATCTGGCGGCGATCGATGATCCGCTTCAGTAGCGATTCGACCAACTCGGGTTTGGATTTGGCGAGGTTCTTCCGTTCGTTTGGGTCGGTGCGCATGTCGTAGAGCTCCAGTCGGCGGCCCTGGTTGCGGCGGATCAGTTTATAGCGGCCGACGATGACGGCTTGCATGCTCCGGCTGACCGAGCGGTCTTTGATCATGGCTGCGTGGACCTCGCCGCCGTCGGGGTCGGGCGTGACTTCGCCGCGAAGGATCGGCGCGAGTGACGCGCCGTCCATCTGTGGCATACTCGGTGGCTCGAATCCGGCCAGGTCGAGTATGGTCGGCGTCAGGCTTACCAGGCCGACTGGCTGTCGTATTCGCGCGGGCTCGATTCCCGGGCCGGCTATGACCAGTGGCACGCGGATTTCGGCGTTGTAGAGGGTTTGGCCGTGCCAGGGGAAACCGTGGTCCATGAGACCTTCGCCGTGATCGGAGGTGATGACCAGAATCGCTCCCTCCGGGTTGGGGCCACTCTCGACGGCCCGGAAAAGGGCTTTCAGGTAGCGATCGATCTCGATGAGCTTGAGCTTGTAAAGGTATTTGCGCCGGGCATCTTTGTCTTTGGGTCCCTCGGACGCCGGCGGGGGGTTCTGCAGCTTGTCGTGGAGATCGAAGTAATGGATCCACAAAAACAAGGGGCGCGAATCTCCCCTCGCCGCGCGGTCGGCGAGCCACGACGTGGCCTTCTCGGTCAGCTTGTCGCCGCGTTTTGCGATGGCCAGGTGTTCGATCCCGCGGCTCAGACCGATCTTGAACTTGCGGCCGAAGTGCGAAGCACAGCAGAAGAACCCGGCGGTCTCGTAGCCGCCGGCGCGCAGGTACTCACCCACGGGAATATGGCGCGGATCCAACCTCAGCGCCCAACCAAACAGCCGCCCATTGACACGGTTGGGGCTTACCCCAGTGGCCATGGGCGGCATCGAACGCCTGGTGTTGTTGCTCGGTGAGAACGCCCACTGGAATACAGCGGCCTTCCTGGCCAGGGCTGCCAGGGCCGGCATCTTGGCCGTAGGCGTATACGGGGCCGAATAGTCGGCTCGCATCGTATCGACGGTGATCAATATGATGTCCGGCCTGGCCGCGTCGGGGCGGCGTTTCAGCGCGATCTCTTCGAGGGGAAATTCCCGGCGCAGTTCTTCCAAATCGTAGACGCGGTCGATAGTCGCGCCGGCATTCGGAGCCGATCCCCACACTTGCAACATGACAAACGGTCGCTGATAGCGAACGTAGAACGCGGTCGCCAGGCAGATCACGGCCAGCACGCTGGCCGCGCCGAGCAGCGCTGGCCTGGCCGGCAAGGCGTTCCAGGCCGCGTGGACCGCACCGCAGAATGCCAAGAAAAGCGCCGGATAGAGCAAGAAATCCAGATCCAGGTAGCCGATCTTGGGCCGAATACTGAGCCTCCAAAAAATGTAGCAAGCGGCGGCACCCGCGACAGCAGCGGCCGCGAGGATGTGCGCCGGGCGCAGTGCGAACCGTTGCCAGCGCGCCCGGATGCGCCGGTCCATGGCGCGCAGGGCAAGGGCCACGAGGTCTACTGTCGGTCGCGACACGACCACGAGGACAGAGATGATCACCGCAGCGAGGATTGTCGAAGCCAGGGCGATCACCTTGGGCGTCGATGTCCTGCCCAGCAACGCCGTCGTCATGTAGAAAGACGTGATGACGAATGCGATCATGGCGAGGCCCAAGTAGATGAACCAGGCCGCCAATCGCACTGCGCTACCGCTCTCCTCGGTGACCGATTCGGCGATGGCCCCGGGCCGCCAGGCAGCCCACAGGCCGCGAATCACCAGGGCACCACCGATGCCCAGCGGTATCGCGTAGAAACTGGAAAACCCGACAGCGGCAATGGCCGAGAGAGCGGTGGCGCCATAGGCAAAGCCCTCTGTCAATCCCGCGATCGAACTCGCCACCAGAGCGGCGAAGAGGCTGGGCAGAGCGTAGCTGACAGCGCGGCGCAAGTGACCAGACAACTTCTCTCTCAACCCTGGCACTGTCTCGGATGTTACCCCGCGCGGGGACAGTCGAGTCAAGCCGAGGTCAGCTCTGACAACCGCTCGCGGCGAGCGCGGACCGATGCCCAAAACACGGCCCAAAGCGACAAATGAGCCGAGTTGCGGTGATTTTGGGAAGCTGATAGACTGCCTCGATGATCGCCGGCGGAGCTGGGCGAAAGAGAGTCCGGAGCGCCATTCGCCGCGGACTGCTCCGCCTGCGACAGCCCCCAATCGCAATACTGACCCTGGCTTTTGTCGTGCTGGCGGCCATGTTCTTCAGCAACAGCGACATGGGCGGCGATCCCCATACGCCGCGCGGTGACGGCAAGTATCGCCCCGTGCTCGCTCGTGGCGACGGCCACATGATGTTCCTGATGTCGAGGTCTCTCGTGCTGGATGGCGACCTCGTCTTCGACAACGACCTCGCTCGGTTCGGTGATCCGTGGCGCCAGAAGAAAACCGCCACCGGACGCAAAGACATCCCGCATCCGATCGGTCCGCCGCTGGTATGGGCGCCGGTCCTGGCTGTTGCTCACGGGGCGTCCAAGGTGGTCAACCTCTTCGGCGCCGATATCCCATCACACGGATATACGATATTTCATCATCGTATCGTATTTTTGACCAGCGTCATATTCGGGTTCGGCGCCGTGGTAATCGGCTTCTTGTTGGCCCGGCGATTGGTCGGTGGGCGCTGGGCCCCGGTCTTCGCGGCGGTGGCGATTCTGTTCGGGACATCGATCACCTATTACTCCACGTACATGCCGAGCTATGGCCACGCCGTGGACGCTTTCGCGTGCGCCGCGTTCCTGGGCTATTGGGCCTACAGCTATGGAGATCTCCGAATCAGACGCTTTGTCATCCTGGGCGGGTTGCTCGGGATCTGCGCCCTGATACGAGTGCAGGAATTCGCCATGGGCATCGTCCTGGTGGTGGAGTTCGGGATTCGCGCCTTCGAACGACCCACCGACGGGCGTCGCGCGGTCTGGATTGCTGGCTTGCTCGGCCGCGGGCTGCTCACGCTGGGCGTGGCCATTGTCGCATTCACGCCGCAGCTGATCGCCTGGAAAGTGGTCTACGGTGAGTTCCTGTACAGTCGTCCCGGCTATGTTCGGCTCGATCTCCCCATGGCGTGGGAGCTGCTGTTTTCATCGCGCAACGGCTGGTTGGCGACCACTCCGCTGGCATACGCCGGGGCTCTGGGATTGCTTCTGGCCCCGCGCAAAGCCCGCGCCGTCACAACCGGCCTGCTCGCGGCATTGTCGGTGCAGGTCTATCTCAACAGCTGCGTATGGGATTGGTGGTCGCAAGCGTCCTACGGCCAGCGCCGCCTGTGCTCGGTTACTTTGATCCTGGTCGTCGGACTGGCTTTTCTCATATCTGCGTGCAACCGAGCTGCACGGCGGCTCCCCGTCCCCGCTCGCCTCGTGATCGCCATCCTGATATTCGGCTGGTTCATCACGTGGAACCTGAACCACGTCGGTCGCTTGCGCGCTGGCAAGGCGCCCGGTACCAAGACGCGCACGATGTGTTGCCGCAATGTTCCCGGCTTCATGGCTGGGCTGTCCCAGCCGGTCTACGACCTGGTCGGCAATCCCTTTGCCCTGCCGGCGAGCGCGCTTTTCGCCTGGAAGTACGACGTGCCGCCAAAGCAGTGGGACGTGGCTGTGGGCCTCTACGCCGATCGGCCGACGTACACCGACTACATGAAAGGGATCCACCGCAAGCGCCGGTTCAACTGGAACGTGCCCGGGGTCCACTTTGGGCCCTATCTCCTCGGAGGGATGGGCCCGCGCCAGGGGCAACCGCGTCAGCGCGGTAAGAACCGCCCGTTCCGATGGACCCTCGCTCGCCGCGCTCGTTTCCTCGTGCCTCTGTTCATGCCGGAAACGCATCGCTTCTCGATCCAGATACTGCCCAACATCGGTCCGGACAACAGCCCTGTGCAAGTGAAGCTCCGGCTCAACGGCAAGGTCTATGCAGAGCGTGAATTCACCCTGCAACCGGGGCAGAAACCGGCGTGGACCGAGCTGACCTTCGAGGTTCCAAGGGCCGGGTTCAATATCGGCAACAACGAACTTACGATCGAGGCAACACCGCGGGCCTATGAGCTCGATGCGTGGAGCCAAACAGCCAGCTACAAGCCACCACCACCTCCGGCCCGCAACGCCAAAGCCGGCGTCGCAGTGGGCCCCATGGTCATCACGTATCCCAGCCCAAAGCCATAGAGCCGAGCTGCACGACGGTCGCGCGGTCAGAAAGACAACGCGACACCCAGGCGGAGGTGAGTGAGGCTCTCGTTGTCCTCGACGAACACGACCGCAGGTATGATCTCGTCGCTGCGCCGGACAGTTCTGCGCGCGGTACCCAGGGCCTCGGCGGTGAGAGACAGATTGCGGGTGAGCAAGATCGCGATGCCTCCCCCGGCCGAGCCGTAAATCTGATCGGCGATGGTCTGCTCGTTGATGGAGGCGCGTATCAGGCCAGCGGTGGCGCGGACGAACAAGCTCACGTCACTCACCGAGATCAGCCGAATCGTGAGACCGCCTCCGGTCCTGCGATCGGTGCGCTGGTTGACTTCGTAGCTGGTCCTGGCGATCTCACCTGTGAATCCAAGCCGGCCGAGTTCGACCTGGGCGTATAAACCCACTGATTCGCCAGTGAGATCTTCGTCCAGCTGCAATTTGCCGATGACTGCGCCAACCGTGACACCCGGCTTGAACGGCAAGATACCCGGCTCTGCCGCCGCGCTCTTTGGCCCGAGCACGACGACTAGCATGGCCAGCGCGGCAATTGCGGCCCCCAAACGACACGACGAACGACACGACACCGGGCGAATAGACATGATCCCTCGAGTAGGCTGAGCGCGAAAGCTAGTTCCGAGGGTTAGTTTAATAGATATGAATTGCTTTGGCAGTGCTGCTGTTGTCGGTGTTGACCGCGGCCTACTAGTGACCCACTAGATCGCGGCGAGACGGACCACGGCGCAGGCCTGCCGGGGCGCTTGGCGTGGCGGTAAAGTGGACCACTCGGGCGAGCGCGGGGCTCTGATCGCGGCATGAGCAAGTCGGGATGGCGCCGGGCGACGAAGCAGTGCTCGGTCTGTAGACGACACTTCATCCCCAACCCGCGGGTCGGGGGTAGACAGCGGACGTGCGGCGAGCGGTCTTGTCGCCGAGAGCAGAAGCGACGGACGCAAGCACGGTGGAGCAAGCGGAACCAGTCGTACTGGACCGAGCGACGACTGCGGGACCAGCTCGCGAAGCGAAAGGAGCCGGAAAACGACGTCCGGGTGACCGGTCCACCAGCGGAGTTGGCGAAACTGCCGGCGGACTGGGCGCAAGACGCGATAGGGCCGGAAACGGTTGTACTCATTGTGTTTTTGGCGAAAGTCGTGCATCGCGCCACGCAAGCCGCGATGAAGAGGCAACGAGCGGAAATCAAACGGGAAATCCGGGAAGTGCAACGGAGCCAAGCGCAAGACGCGATAGCCCCGAGGGGGCCCGATGGGTAATGTGGATTTCCCAAAACCCGGACAGGAGGGCGGCCCGCGCGGGGAAACCCGTGCGGCCCCCTTCGGTCCACATGAGGGGGGCCGCCGAGCACATCATGATCGCCGAGAAGACCGAGAAGCACGTCGAGATTCGCAGGCTGGACGAGCGCCACGCCGGGCTGCGCATGATGCAACCGGCACAGCTGTCGTGGATGCGGGAGTCGGTGGGGCATCACGGTTTGCTGAACCCGATCATCGTCAATGGCGACGAGGACGAAAAACTGGTGGTTCTGGACGGGTTCAAGCGAGTCACTGTGTTGCGAGAGCGCGAGGAACGCACGGTCTGGGTGCGCGTGGTGCATTTGCCGGACTCCGCGGCGCGTGCGGCCATTCTGACCTTCAACGCCGGAAATCGCGGCGGGCTCAGCGAGCTCGAGGAAGGGTGGATCATCCAGTCCCTGGTGCGCGACTGCAAGCTGGCGCAAACAAAGGTGGCCGAGCTCGTGGGCCGTCACAAGGCGTGGGTCTGTCGCCGGCTCCTGCTCGTAGAACAGCTGTGCGAATCGGTGCAACGGGATTTGCGCGTGGGATTGGTGTCACCAACCGCTGCGCGGGAGGTCGCCCGGTTGCCGCGCGGCAACCAGGAGCGGGTGGCTCAGGTAATACGAGAGAACGGCCTGACCAGTCGCCAGACGGCCGAGCTGTGCTCGCGGTACCTCGAAGCTCGTGGCGGCGACACGTCGGCTGAGGCCATCGAGGAGCTCCTGGGCGACCCCCTGCGCTTCGTCGAGAGTCAAAAAACCAATCCCGAGCGCGAGCCACGCCAGGCCAGGGATCCGCGGCTGTCCGAACCTGGAGAGCAGATTCGCCGGCGGCTGGTCTCGTTCGACCTCGCCTGTGGCGAAGTCCGCGCGATGTTCCGTCGATACCCGGTCTCAGGGCTGCGCAAACAAGATCATCGCGTGCTGAGCCCCCTGGGGGCCGACATCGGGGCACGGGGGCAGGCGGTCATCGAGCGGCTGGCCGAGCTGGCTCGATGCGACGAAAGTGGCGCCGATACCAGGGCCGAGAATCCAGCCGACGTGGAGAGCGCCCATGAGTCGTGATGCGCGGGCACGTCTGGTCTACGACGTATCCCGCCTGCACGCGAGAGGAACCAGCATTCGCGGCATCGCGCGCGCCCTGGCGATCTCACGCCCGACGGTCCGGCGCATCCTCGACCAACTCGAAGAGCGGCGGGCCACCGGGGACGACCTGGTGCCGAAGAAGCCAGCCCGGGCGCCGCGGCCCTCGAAGCTCGACCCCTACAGGGACGTCATCACCGAGCTGATACAGCGCTATCCCGACATCAAGGCTACCCGGCTGTACGAAGAGCTGCAGGTGCGCGGCTTCGACGGCAAATACACCATCGTGCGTACCCATCTCGCGGCGCTCCGGCCCAGGCGCACGCCGCGTGCCTACAACGTGGTCGAGACCGCGCCCGGCAAGCAGGCGCAAAACGACTGGTCGCCGTACAAGCTGGAAAACAAGACACCGGTATACGGGTTCTCCAGCATCCTGAGCTTCAGCCGCTTTCAGTATCTGCGATTCTGCGACAACATGCGGCAAGAGACCGTGTTTCGTCAGATGAGGCGGGCATTCGTCCATCACGGCGGGCTTGCCGACGAATATGTATTCGACAGCATGCCGGGAATCGTTGATCGCTGGGAGATGGGCGTTCCGATCCTGAACCTGCGCGCGGTGGATTTTGCCGCCTATTACGGGATTGCGCTTCATATCGCGCCTCGCGCCGATGGGCCGTACAAGGGGAAGGTCGAACGACCGTTTCGCTTCGTCGACGAGTCGTTGTTCAACGGCCGGACGTTCCATACTCTCGCCCAGCTCAACGAGACCGGCGAGCACTGGCTGGAGAATCGCTGCAATTCGCGCAAGCACGGCCGCACCGGGCGCAGGCCGGTCGATGCGCTCGCAGACGAACCGCTGCGTCCCCTGCCCACGCACCCCTACGACGACCGCGAGCTGGCTCATCGGGTCGTGGACTCCTACGCCTATGTCCGCTTCGATGGCAACTTCTACCGCGCTGGTGCCACGTACGTCGGCACGTGGGTCTATCTTCGCGCCTCCGAGCACGAGGTCACGATCATCGGTGATTCGGTCGAAATCCTGGCTCGCCACGAGCGTGGACCGAGGAACTCCAGGCTCTACATTCCCCCGCCCCAAAAGCTCACCCGTCCGCGCCGGCGACCGGTCGGCGAGCTGCTGGCGTGTTTCGAGACCTGGGGCCAGAGCGCTCACCAATTTGCCCGGTGCATCCAGCAGCGAAAGCGATACGCGGCCGTGGAGCTCGCTCACCTGCTCGAGCTGCGAACCTCCTATTCGGCCGAGGACATCCTGCGCGCCATCCAGCACGCGAGTCGTTACGGTGCCTACGACGCGGGCTCGGTCGAGCGCATCCTGCAGGCGACCGCAAAGCCTCGCACCCTCGAGGACCTGATCGCCGAGAACGCCCGCCATCGGATCCGGCAATCCATGGCGTCTTCACCAGTCACGCAACGGGGCCTGGCAGCCTACGCGCGTCTGCTGTCGGGCTCCGACCACGACGCAGACGCGCACGAGGCCGCCCATGGCGACAACGACAAAGAAAACCGCAAAGAATCCCAGGACCAAAACGAGAGCTCCGACAAACCAAGACACCCCGGCGGGCGCCACGCAAGGCGCCCTGGAAGGGCAACCCGGACGGCGCCGCAGCCGAGCAGCCCGCCGCCCTTTCACTCTGGCGACACCGCCGTCGCCAAGCCCAAAAACGAGCCCTGAACAGCTGCTCTCCCAGATCCGTAATGCGCTGACCGAGCTGCGCCTGCCGGTCGCCGCCCGTGAGCTCGATATCCAGCTCGAACAGAGCGCGCATTCGGGCCAGAGCGCTCTGGAATTCGTGTGGGGCTTGCTCGAGCCGCAGCTGCTCCATCGCCGCGAGCGCGCGGTCGAGCGGCGCACCGACGCAGCGCGATTTCCCTGCAAGAAATCCTTCGACAACTTTGACTGGGCATTCCAGCCCACCCTCGACCGTGAGCGCGTCCTGACCTGGGCTGCGCTGGACTTCGTACGTCGAGGCCAGAATCTCCTCATCGGCGGCCAGTCCGGCACCGGCAAGAGCCACATCGCCATCGCGAATCGGATACCTGGCGTGCGCTGCCGGCTTTCGCACCCGGTACACCTCCAGCGCCGACATGCTCGCCACCCTCGGCGCCTCTTTGGCTACTGGCACCCTGTCCGACGCAGCAAAGGCCTACGTCCGCCCCGACCTCCTCATCATCGACGAAGTCGGCCTCGATCGCCCCGAGCGCGATTCCCAGCCCGACGCCCAGCTCTTCTATAAGGTCATCCGGCCGCGCTACGACGCTCCGCTCTCGACCATCATCACCAGCAACATCGATTGGGACGCCTGGGGTACCTACCTCGGCGACGATCTCGCCTCCGTCGCCATCCTCGATCGCCTGGTCCATCACGGCCACCTGCTCACCATCGAGGGCCCGAGCTACCGAGCCGACCAGCATTCCAAGCTCAATTCCGCGCCCACTGATGGTCTTGCGACCGACGCCGGTGTGGGTCACTAAACCGCGACGAAGACCGCGATTCCGGAGCGCCCCAGTGGTCCATCACGGCCGCGGCAAGTGGGTCAGTTTTAGGCCGCGATCAACAAATCAGCATGGCGACATGGAACATTTTCGACCCAAAGGAAAAGTTACCGACCTGAGCGACCAATCGATTCGAATACAAGACGACGACGGGCACGAGAAAGAGCATCCGGGATACTATTGGCTCGCCTACGACTGGGAGAACCTATTGCCGTCGTGCCAGCTGTGCAATCAACCCAGCAAGGACCTCGACTCGGCTACCGGGCAAACAGTCAAACTCGGCAAACGGAGCCGATTCCCGCTCACTTCAGGCAGCAGGTATACCTGGCATCCCGATCACGACCTGAGCGCGGAAAGCCCCGTGTTCATCAACCCAGTCCAGGAAGACCCAGCAGAGCATTTGGAGGTCGATCTGGAGACCGGACTAATGAGCAGCAAGACCGCGCGAGGCAGAGTTTGTATCGATGTCTTCGGATTAAACCTTCGAGACGGCCTGCCCGAAGGACGCCGCAACGCCATGTTGGCCGTTCAGGCCGTTTTGGTTCAACTTGTCCACGAGACAACAGACCTCGAACGGCAACAACTGTGCATCAATAGACTGATGCAGATTCGAGGAGGTTCAGAACCATACACCCTGGCAGCTCGCGCGCTGCTCGATTCTCACCTTGCAAGCCTCGCTCCCCTGTCCCCCGGCAACGACGACAGTACCTGATCCGGCGAGCTAGCGGCGGCGGCGGAACTTGGTCAGCTTGCCCAGGTGCGGCTCATGATGTTGCCGCGGCCGCGGACCAATCCCTGGTGCTCGGTGGCGTACGAGATCGCCACCGACGGGTCGACGCCGAAGCGGACGTAGACCGACAGGAGGTCGTGGACGAACTGCGATACGCGTTGGTCTGCAAATCCACGATGTGCAGTAGCTGTCCGGCTTGTTGCGGATCATGGCTTGGCGATGATCAGCATGACCGCCGGATCGATGAGTTCGCCGTTGCCGTCGAGGTAGTGCTTGTACGAGAAGAAGCGATCCTCGGGGGCCAGCTGTTGCACGCCCTCTTCTTCGGGCTTGGGCGCCCGCAAGCTCTGGATGATGCGGTACTCGTGGTCGATATAGGCCGTGACCGTGTTGTTCTCGTCGTCGCGTTCGTACTCGATGAACTTGTGGAATGCATCGTAGAGCGACTTGGGATTGGCATACGCTCCGCTCACCAGATAGTAGAGCAAGCCGCCGAGCGAATAGATATCGGCCGGCCGGCCCACTGCCTTGGTGACCATGGCGCGCACATTGGTCTCGCCCGTCTCGCCGAAGGGACGGGCCAGGAGCAGTTTGCGGCGAGCTCGGTCGCAGCCGACGATCGGATATTGCTCGGGTCGGTTGAACAGCTGGAACGTGTCGTTGGCCTGAATGTTGGAGTAGAAGTCCTCGAAATACTCGACGTCCGGCGAGCCTTGCTGGACATTGACCAGAATCTCGAACTGATTGACCTCTTGCTCCGGGCTCTGGAAATACAGGGTTCCCGGCACGCTCTGCTGCAGCCGGGTCATCGACAGGCTCTGGTCTGGTTTTTGGGCCTTACCGACGTGAAGTCGGCCAGAACGATGCGCATTCGCGAGCCGCGCAGCAGGGGATCGGGCAACTTGAGAAGGATATTGGCCGGCTTGATGTCGCGGTGACAAATATCGTGGACCAGATGGGCGTACTCGATGGCCGTGGCCACCGGGACCATGTACTCGAGGACCGAAACATGCGCTCGCGCGGCGGTACGGCCAGAAGATCGTCGCGACGGCCGCGACCGCGCGACCCCTTGAGGCGCTCCTCGAGGGACATGTCGAGGAGCTCGAGCAGCATGAAGTCGTTCTCGACCCGATCGCGCAGCTGGGCGGCACGAAGGCCGGATTGTCGGATTCGCCCGAGGCCAAGAGTTCGATGATGTTGGGGTGACCCTGGACTAGCTCGAGGAGCTCCTTTTCCAGCTGGAAGCGCATCTGATCTTCGGCGGTCACTCCTTTTTGCAGAATCTTGATCGCGATGTTTCTGCGAAACGTGGTCTTGGACTGGACCCAGCGCTCCTCGCCCAGATAGGCCTTGGCGAATCGCCCCGAGCCGAGTTCGATGGGATTGCCGTTCTTTGTCGACCACGAAGGCATAGGTCCGCGATCGGCTGATATACGGCGAAACCTGCTGGACCTCGACCGAAGGTGCTGTTTGCTCTCCCTCGAAGTCACCCACGGGTTGATGATGTGCCGTCGGCGGCATCGCGTGGTTCGGTGGTGGCATGTTGCCGTGGGCCATGGCCCTGGTTGCTCATAAGCAAACTCGCTTGGTTACGTCAGTCGCGCTGGATGGTGCTCGATTGGTCAAACGGATCAGCCCCCGGGGTACATGGGTACGTAGACGAATAGACAATCGCCGTTGGCACCAAAATCGAGCGCGGCGATTTTGGGACACAGGTCGGTAGAAATGGCCACCGACTCGGTGCCGATGGTGAAGACGCGATGGCCGGCTGCCGGCGAGCCCAAAGACAGGGCGACGTTGGCGATCGGGCGCAGATCCGGGGCCAGGATATCGAAACGGCCGTCTTCCTCGAATTGCACCGCACCGGATGGACGCCCCTCGGCGCGGGCCAGAAAAGCGCTGAGCCCCTTTATGTGGAGACTGAAGCCCTGCGCTGCCGGGACAAAGGACAACCGCAGGCGAGCTTGCCCGCCGGCGCAGGTGACATCGACCGTGCCGCCCGAAGCCGGGATGAAATAGGCCCGGCGATCGGACACCGGCTGCACGTCGTTGCTCGGGTGCAAGCGACGCGGCGCCGCGCTCGTGCCGGTCGTCTTTTGAAACTTGGTCGTCGGGTGGTTTTCCTCGCTGGGAACCGCCTGCAGCACCGGCGAGGGCGCCCGCACCGACGGCGTGCTCAACGCCTCGACCAGCGCATTGGTGAACTCGTCGACGTCGTCGGGCCGCTTGCTGTAATCGAACGAGCACGCCTTTTTGAGCTTGTCGATGACCGCGGCCGGCACGGTGTGGCCGGCGAAGGCGGAGTCGATGAAGTGATCGCTGCGATAGCGCTGCCTCCTGGCTTCCTTCTTCACCCGCGACACGAAGACCGCGTTGCCGGTGAACATGTACACGAACGACAGCGCCAGCGAGTAGATATCGGAGGCCTGAACCACTGGCTGGGCCAGCAATTGCTCGGGCGCGGCCCAGCGCAGGGAGTACATGAGCAGCGGCCGCCCGGCCACCACGGCCGTGTCCTCGGCCTGGTTTTGCAGCATCTCCTCGGCCGCTCCCAGCGACTTGGCAATACCGAAGTCGGCCAGCTTGGCGACCCAGCTGCGACCCACTTTGCTGAACAAGATGTTCTGCGGTTTGATATCGCGGTGGATGATGCCGCATTGGTGAGCTTCGCTGAGGGCGCCGCCGATCGCCGCGATGACATTGCTGGCGTCGATACCCGACATCGGCCCGCGTCGCTTGACCATGCTCGACAGGGTGCCGTGATTCATGAACTCCGAGACCTGATAGGGGGCCCCGCGCGCGGCTCCGTCGCGGCCAGCGAGGTAGCCGAAGTCATAAATCCGCAGCGTGTTGGGATGGGTCAGCTTGGAGAGCGCAAACGCCTCCTGAACGAAATGCTCGTAGGCGGTCTGATAGACGCCGTCCTTGGAGTTGAGGCGATGAAAGACCTTTACGCATACGGGCCGCGACAGTCGCTCGTCTTCACCGCGATAGACGATGCTGTGACCGCCGGCGGCGATCCGTTCGACGATGTAATATCGATCGGATAGCCGCTCACCAACGCGGAGCGGTTCGGTCGCGGGATCTGGCTTCGGTCTGGGCACGGGCAAAACAGGTCTATGGGACGGCTCGTCGAGCCACACGTCGGGTTTGAATTGCGTGTCTGCAAATCCCCTACATGTGGTACAAAAATACTACAATAATGTCAATATATTAGCCTGAAATCGGTCTGTGATCTCCCAAGAGATCGAGATTCTTCGCAATACAACGTACTCGGGCATGCCGAAACCTCCGCCATCATCCCCCGAAGAGCATGCAACTGGCTAATTTTAATTATTTTTTTGACAGAGCCAGAGCAGGTCGCTCGCAGCCGAGCGCGGCTGGGCAGGTCCTTCGGCGATGATGTTTTCGCCGCGATCCAGAGCTATGCATCGCCTCAAAACGTATTTTCCAATACATTTCAGATGCAATCGCGATCGGATTCGTTCAGTCCGAGTTCGCTCATCGAGGGCCTCGAGACGCCCCGGAGGCAGCGCCCGGAATCGAGATCGCCTCGGCGATCCAACCCGTTCGACACGACCCCACGCGCACCGTGACGCGACCTTGGCCGCGCACTACGAACGACAATCGCCGAGCCCCGGTATTGCCGCGACTGCTCAAGTAATAGAGCGCGTCACTGCCGTCGAACAGGCCGCGACCCCAGCCGTCGAGGTGGCCGATGTCTCGGCGGGCGTCGCCGGCGTCGTCGAGTTCACAGCCCTCGGTTTCGCACACGGCGTAGAGCGGCTCGCAGAAATCCAGTTTTTTGGCCGACGACAAAATGTAGGTCGGCAGGTACCCGCGATTGTGCACTGCCACGGTGACCCGGGTGAGATCGCCCGGCAGGCGCGTGCAGGAGATCTGTTCGATGGACAGCGCGGGAGCCAGGGAGGCGACGCGCAAAAACGCCGAGGTCTGTTCGTCGCACACATCGGCGATTTTCTCCGGCGGCGGATTCCACAAACCGTGACGCGGGTCGATTCCACCCACCTCGACATCGCCGAGCTGCGGATGTTTGGCTGCCCGCCAGGGGGCGATGATCCGCGACTGATTGTGGTCGCGATCCCAGAGGCCGAGTTTGATCAGTTCGCCGCGAGTGAGCTGGGTATAGCGATCGACGAAGCGCTTGAACGTACGGCCGCCCTCGCGCTGCCCGTCGGACTCGACGATCCCGGACTGCACGAAGAGATCCCACAGCTCGATGACATAGGCAACGCAGCCGCGCTGGTGATAGGCGTAGTCGGTCAAATCGCCATGCAGCGGCTTGTCGGGCTCGTAGGTGAATTCTTCGAAGCCGCTCACCGCCGGGTAGCCCGTAAGTTCCTCGGTCCACGCTCCGATCTGGCGAAAGAGGGCCAAATCCTGGGCGTCCATCTTGTTGTCGGGCTTGTTGCCCAGCGGTCGAATCAAGACACCGCCGAAGGTATGTAAATTGAGCCAGGCAAAAATATGGGGGCGGCTCGCGGTGAACTCGACCACGGCCCGCGACTCGGGCTCGCTGGTTGGAAACGACCCGGCTCCTTCCTGCTGGTGATCGGGCGCCCACGACCACGGAAAATTGCGATTGAGATCGGTGGGCGCGTCGGACAGAAAGTGCGGCGACGGCACGGTGAAGCCGTCGAAGTTGTCGATGAAACCCTCGGGATAGACCTTGTAGAACGGCCCCTCGTCCTCGACTCGGCGAAGCAGCATCAAGCCCGGAACCTCGGACGACTCGACGAACTCACCGGCGGGATCGCGCACTCGCATCTTGAGGGCCAGTCCATCGCCGTCGACATCGCCGGCGCGCCAGCGCGGTTGATTGCGATCGGGCCGCTCGTCGCGAAGGTTGGAACGCACCCATCGACCGGTGGTCAGCACGCTCTCGGCGCCGTCGGGAGACATGCGCGGCAGAACGTAGAAGATCACGTCGCGCAGCCGCTCGGCGATCGGCGCGGGCAAATCGCCAAGGGCCGACGACGCCCCCTCTCGCGCTCCCAGGTGCAAACGCAGCACATCCTCGGCAATGGCCAGGGCCACGCTCGAGCCGCACAGCTCCGAGGCGTGCATGTTGCCGTCGACCCAAACCGCGGGGCGGATTCGGTCGGGCTCGGGCGCAATGGTCAAGAGCCACAGCGAACGACCCTGCTCGCTCTCGCCGATGGCCTCGAGGCGCACCAGCTCGGGGAAGGCGTCGGCCCATCCGCGAGCCTGCTCGGTCAATTGTTCGTAGGTCAGATAGCTGGTGCGAAAGCCGCGGTCGAGCCGCGAAAGTGTTGCCTCGTGGTCGTTCGCTTCCATGGTCCGGCACTGTACCCGGATTGCCTCGCCACCCCAACCGGAGCGGGCAACACAACCGGCCGAATTACAGGCCAGCTTGCTCGCTTACCTCGTCGGGCTCCAGCAGGCACTCGGCGACCAGTCGCGATCCCGCGGGCTGCGGCTTCTCCCGCCGCTCGCTGTCCCAGCCCCACCACACGTCGAGACTGAGCTGGGTGGTGAAATCGCCGCACGACTCGTGGCCCTCGTCGATGATGTAACAGGGGACCTCGGTCGATTTCTCGCGCTCGAAGGCCAGCGCGTCGCACTTGGGTATGGTCCGCATGGTCTGGTCGGCGTGTCGAACATAAACGTCGCAATAGGGCTGGCGACCCGGCCTTTCGGGATAGACGTCGGCGATGGCTCCCTCGAGACACGAGGTCCCGAGGGCCTTGCGGATATTTCGCCCCGTGCGCTCCAGCGGCCCGAACGGCTCACTGCCGCAAAGCGGAGCCACGTCGCCCTTGTCGTCGAATGCTTCGAGGAAACTCTGCAGACGCAGCGCCGGAGACGACTCGGTCACGCCGTCGCACTCATAGGAGGCGACCGCCAGCTGCCCGTCGATGGTCCGCTCGATCTCGACGACATCCGAATCGCCGATCACTCCCGAGACGATCAACGAGCCCGGGTCTTTTCGCTCGCGCAAAAAGTCGACAAAGCTGCCCACGCTCAAGATGTACGGCGAATCCTCGCGCGGCTCACACCCCACGGGCTGACCACCGACCACAGCCACGTCGTCGTCGCACTGTACGCCGTGTTTGAAACAGCGGAACTTCGATACCTCGCCCGTGCCGTCGAGCATCGGATTGAAAAACTCCGAATCGGACACCGAGCAATCGTCCTCGTTGGACAGAAAAACCACCGCCAGGGCGGCGCCCGGACGGACCAGCTCGCGATCCAGGTGTGCGCCTCGTTCGATGGCCTTCTTCATCGCGGCGAGAGGTTGCTCGAACCGGCATCCCCGGCCGCCCATCGTGACCATGCTGGCAAACGTATCGTCCACCGAGCCCTCGAAATTGAGCGGTTGATCGGCCTCGCCGACTCGGATGTCCATGGCCTGGCCCTGGCGCAACCACCCATCGTCGCCGGCCACCGTGCAGCCATGGACGGCATGGGCCGCGCCCACTCCCATATCCGTGGACACCACGCCGACCTGGACATTGAGCGGGTTGCCACGCGGATCGTCGAAATACCCGATGATGTTCATCAGGCGCTGAAAGCTCGCCGCGAGCTCTTCCTGCTTGGCGCTCATACCCGCGGTGTTGTCCACGACAAAGAGAAGATCCAGCGCGGCGGTGTAGTGGGCGGGACTGTCGACCGCGACCCCACGCGAAAAGATCGTGCCAGTGCCGAGTTCGACCTCGGGCTCCGCGCAGCCGCTCCCCCAAAGAGAAGATACGAGCAGCAAGGCGGCGATGACTGTCAGCTTGCTCATCGACTGGCTCTGGGTCCCGGCACGCCGACGACCCTGATCAAGTGTGGCCGCAGCGAGCGAACTCCGTGGCCAAAAAATGGCCCCAGCGGCGTAATTTTTGGTCGAACCTATCGTCGCCGACTCCGCGACCCCGAGGACATTCGAGTGCGGCGGCGACGAAATCGGCCATACTCGAGAGAATGGCCGGTCGCTCGCACCCCACTCCACAGCCCATTTCCACTCCCACCCTGGCAACGGTCAGGCGAGTCGGCAGCGAAGCTCAGAGCGGCCACGGGCTGCCCGCCGCGCGCGTCGTCAGTCGCGCCGCATCCTGGCCAACTTGGCGAGATCTCGAAGTTCGCCGGCAACTGGGCGGCGCGATGAACCGAATCGTGGAGCCTTTGCGGCCCGCTTGCCGCACTGTCATGATGTACGTCTTCGGCTTCTTCCCGCTGTGGGCGGCGCTCGGATTGGCCATGGCCTTGTTGTGGGTCGCCGGTCTCAGCAGCAGCCCGTAGCGGCCGACTCCGGCGACTGGCCCTATCGACGGACCCGACCCAGGCTAAACGACTGAATAGTCCGGACTGGCCGTAGTAACCCAACCGGTATACAGGATACCGTAGACTCAATGTCTACCTGGGTCATACTCGGCTGCGGTTTCATAGGGACCCGCCTCGCCAGGTCGCTTCTGGCCGATGGCGAATCGGTTCTGGTCTGCTCACGCAACAAAGAACACCTGGCCACGCTCGAGGCCGAAGGCGCCGACGCCTACGTTTTCGACGCCAAGAGAAGCCGGGCCTTTACCCACGCCACGAGCGCGCTGCGGTCGCCGGTCGTCGTCTACTCCCTGCCGCCCATCCCCGGTTTTCCCGGCGGCGAGATCGTCAGTCGGGCCACCGCTGCGGCCCTGTCTTCGGGGGCCAATCGCTTCGTCTATCTCAGCTCGACCGCGGTCTACGGCGAGGGACGCGACGGCGAGGTGGTCGACGAAGACAGCCCCACGGCCATGTCCGACGTCGACGCCCGGCCCTATCTCAGCGCCGAGGGCGCCGTCGAAAACGCCCGCAACAACGGCCTCGACGCGGTCATTCTTCGCCTCACCCCGGTGTACGGGCCCGGCCGCGGCGTGCGCAAACGCCTGCTCGAAGGCACCTATCGCCTGCTCGACGAGGGCAAGCACGTCTATTCGCGAACCCACGTCGACGACGTCGTCGGAGTGATTCGCGCCGCGGTCGACCGCGCTCCCATCAACGCCACCTACTGCCTGGCCGACGACCACCCGTGCCCACAAAAAGAGTACGCCGATTGGCTGGCCGAGCATCTCGGTACCAAGCGGGCGACTTCGGTACCCTCGCTGGCTCCCGGCATGCCGCGCCGCCGCATCCGCAACCGCGCGGTCTCCAACGCCAGGCTCAAAAGCGAGCTCGAGTACAAGTTTCGCTTTCCGACCTACCGCGAAGGAGAGCTGGCAGTCGACGGCGAGACGGGCGTGCAGGGCAAAGACGTCGCCCTGCCGCCGCTGGTCATCCACAAGAAAAACGCCTTCGGCAAAATCGCCGACACCACCGGCCTGCGCCGCCTGAGCATCAGCCCAAAAGAGCTGGCCGCCAAGGCCGAAGAGCGAATCACGACCTCTGGAGAGACCGCTCTCTACGTCTTGGGCGGCAAACTGCACGTCGTACACGGCGAAAAAACCCACGAGCTCGGGGCCGGCGACCTCGTGGAAGTGCCTGCGCTCGGTCTTACCGTCAAAGCTGGCGACAAAAAATCGGCCCAGCTTCTGGTGCTGTCCGCGCGCCTGTAGTCATTCACTGGCCGACTGTTCGGGTCGATTGCGGCCGAGCTTTTCGTGGGCGGCCACGAACTCGTGGCTGCAAAACGCCGCCATCAGCGAGATATCGCCGGCCAAGACAGCGGCGGCGATGATCTCCGCGAATGTATTGGCGTGACCCGAGCCCGCACAGCCCATGATCGCCAGGCACTCGGCCGCCGTTCCCTGGCCGGAGCCGCCGCCCACCGTGCCCACCAGCAAACACGGCAGCCACACCGAGGCGTACAGATCGCCCTCCGGCGTGACCGCAAAATCGAGCTGGCCGGTGGCCGACTCGGTGACATAGGCGGGATCCTGGCCGCAGGCGATGTAGATCGCGGCCAGCCCGTTCGCCACCTGGACCAGCCAGTTATCGGTTCCCAGCTGGGCAAAGCCCACGCGATACGTGTCGAGGATGCGGACCAATTGCTCTGGCTTGCAGCGCGTGCGCCGCTCGAGTTCGGCGGCGGGAATCACCACCTCGGCGATTGCGCTGCGACCGCGGCCCTCGACCTGAGCCCGCGCATTGGCGCGCTTTTCGACATCCTGGCCGTGAACGTAACGCTCGAGCGCGCCGCTTTCGGCGGCCAGCTTTTGCGAGCACAGATCGGCGGCTCGGGCCGCCATGTTGATGCCGATGGCGTCGCCGGTCGTGAAGCGCAGCGCCAGGATCAATCTGCGACCGATGACCTGCGGCGCGATGGCGATCAAACGCCCGTGTCGAGTGATACCGGCGACCAGCGCGATCATGTCGGGCTCGAGCCGGCGAGCCAATAAAGCGGCCTCTCGGGCCGCCCGGGCGCTCTCGTAGACCAACATCGGATGCTGACTCAAGCCCTCGGCGATCACTCTGGCCCGAGCGCCACCGCTTCGGGTAATGAGCCCCATACCGCGGCCATACGACGCCACGAGCGCTCCCTCGGTCGTGGCCATGGGAACGTAGACCTCGCGCGACCCGGCGCTGGTATCGACGCGCAGCGGGCCGGCCAGGCCCAGCGGTACTTGGGCCCAGCCGACAAAATTCTCGATATTGCCCTGGGCCTGCGACGGACTCACTCGCTCGCCGGCCAGATGGGGCAGCGCTCGCCCGGCCGCGCGCTCGGCCAATCGCAGCCGCTGGGCCACGATATCGGGCGCATAATCGTCCCCGTCGCGGTCGCGGGGCAGCTTGGGCAGGCTTTTTCGAAGATCGTTCCCAAGGTCGCTCATGACGACTTGTAACGCTCGGCGTTGTCGTTGGCCACACTTTCCACCAAACTCGTGCCCATGAGCGCAACCAACACGCCTGCAGCCATCCTCGAGGGCCTGATCGTTCGCGTCGATCACATCGGCATCTGCGTCGCCGACATCGACGAAGCCGGCGGCCCGTGGACCCGATTGCTCGGCTGCCCCGTCACCTCACGCGAGCACGTCGCGTCACAGAGCGTCGACGTCGGCTGGCTGCGCCTGCCGGGCCAGGACACCAAAATCGAGCTCATATCTTCGAGTGGCAATCCCGGGCTCGACAAGTTTCTCGAAAAACGCGGCAACGCCATGCACCACGTGGCCATATCGGTCACCGACATCCACGAAGCCCTGCGCCGCATCAAAGAAGCCGGCCTTCGCCTGATCGATCAAGAGCCCCGCCCCGGCGCCCTCGGCCACCTCGTCGCCTTTCTCCACCCCAAAGCCATGGCCGGAACCCTGGTAGAGCTGGTCCAGGAATCCCACGACTGACTTCTCGGGCAATCATTGCGACAAGCGGTCGCTGGAGCCTATGCTCGACAAATGAGCTTCCTCGAAGAGTTGCGCAGCTTTTTGCGCCGGCCGACTGTCGTGTCAGAGGCCGAAGAGGAAGAGTATCGGCGCCATTTTTTGCAAGCTCTCGAGCAGCGCGAACATCAGAATACCAATGTCCTGTCGCTCAGGCATGAGCTGTTCCACATACAGCCTCGCCTCGGCTACATGGCGGGATCCCTCCATCGAGAGCTCGCACAGGCAGGGCTCCCACGCCAGGAGATCCCCAAACTCGTCAAAGAGGCAATTTCGATGGAAATCGGGCTCAAGAGCGGCTCCACCACCACGACCCGCGAGCTGCTCCTCGACCAGGCACGAAACCGACTCCATCACAACGTCCTCTTGGCCCAGGTTCCCTGGCGCGATGTTTCCACCTACGCTCGGGAAACTCGCCTGATTCAGGTGGCTGGCACCGACGCGCGAATTACTGCGCTCGGGCGCGCCTTCTTGGACCTCGTGGGTATTCAAGCCATAAAATGGCTCCTTCACGTCGAGGTTGCACTATCGAGCGGCAGGCTGGATATCTGGCGCATCGACCGACCTACCGTGCAAGTGCTCGTCGAATCTCCACACTTGCAATGGCCCGAGGATTGGTGGGAGGAAGTCGGCCCAGCGATCAACGGTGATGGTGTCGACCGACTCGAAGCGCTCGGTCTGCTCGATCAGGTTAAGAATCCAGGGTGGCAGAAAGAAGACGGCCATATCGTCGGTGATGAATACGGCTACTCAGTCCACGAACACGCCCTTCCGGTACTCGCCGAAATAGCCCAGGACAAGGACTCCCCCATGTCCGTGGCCGTCGCGGCCATGATCGCCGACGACACCAACACGCGAGTCGCTCCGTCGGCAAACCATACGGCCGCCGTGGCAGTGACCGCTCGCCAAACGCGGCTGTTTGTCCACGAGATCCGCAACGCCCTTTTGCCTGTGCAGACCGCCTTCGAGGAAATCGATCGAGAACTGCGTAGCGTTGGAAGAGAAAGAGCAGTCGCTCGCGAACGCGACATGGTCGACCGAAATCTGAAACGAGTGCTCGGCTTTGCCTCCGAGCTGCACGACCTCATGCGCCTGGCCGGAGAGATCGCCGATGTATTCGACGCCGGCTCGGCGATCCGCGATGCAATCGCCACCGCGCAAAACGAGGTCGGCCACACCGCTCAGCTGGCCCTCTCGAGCCAGCTTCCAGCGATCTACGGTCCCAGGCAGCGATTCGTTCTCGCCCTGCTCAATCTGCTTCGCAATGCCTATCAGTCGACCTCTTCCGAGTCACCCGAGGTCGCTATCGAGGCCACCACAAAGAATGGTCGCCTTTGGATCGCTGTCGACGACTGTGGACCGGGCGTTCCCGAGGACGAACGGAAACAAATCTTCAAGAACGGGCACACGACGCGAACCACGGGCAGCGGTCACGGTCTGACCCTGGCTCGTCAAATTATCGAAGACGACATGAACGGGACTCTGTCCTACGAAGATGGAAGCGCGCTCGGTGGCGCTCGCTTCGTAGTTACCCTGCCCATGCACCAAGGAAGAGAACCATGAGGCCCTCCGGACGCATCCTGATCGTCGATGACGACGAGACCTTTCTGGATAACTACCGCATTCTTCTCGCGCGAGAGGGCTATATAGTGGAAGCTGCCACGACCCCGGACGAGGCGCGCAAACGACTCGATGAAAACGACTGGGACGTCGTGCTTCTCGACCAGAAGCTCATGGGTTCCAGCGGGCCTGATATCGGCGTCGATCTGGTCGGCGAAGTCCACACGCGCGCGCCCGGAGCCAAACCGATCATCGTAACAGCGTACGCCAGCGATCAGTCGATCGAGCGCGCGTTCGGCGCCGGCGCATACGACTTCCTCGAAAAGAAAGGGAGCTTCAACGCGCTTTTGCGCGCCAAGCTACGCAACGCTATCGAAGCGGTCTACGAGCGCAAGGTCGCCGCCCTGGCCCGCGAGCAAGCCGATACCGAAATCGCCGAGCGATGGGCCCAGTCACGCATCGAAACCGACTCCAATCGCAAAGGGCTGCTCCTGGAAGAGCTGATCGATCTCATATTTCGAACGATTGATGGATTCCACCATGTGAACCGAAATCGCCGCAGCAGTGATGAAGAGATCGATCTCATGATTCGCAATGAATCAACCGATCCACTGTGGTCCAAAGAGTCGCCGTATATCCTCGTAGAAGCCAAGAATTGGTCGAAGCCCTGTGGCAAGAACGAGCTGGTTCTATTCGAGAACAAACTCATAAGTCGCCATGGGCGGGCCAAGCTGGGGTTCTTCGTCGCGCCAGGCGGCTTTGCCAAGACTTTCGGCAGCGCGCACGCCACCGGCCGTCGAGACGAGTATTTCGTGGTCCCGATTGGACCCGAAGGACTCGAAAAGCTGGTCGAATCCCGAGATCGCAACGCGATACTCAAAGAGCTTCACGACCAGGCGGTGGTCGCAGCCAACGGCAGCCACTCGTGACCGACCACTCGGGACCGGCAGCTCTACCCGGCGCCGGGCTGATCGCCGCCAGCCAGATCACCGGTGGGCGCGTTGCACGGCAAGTCGACCTCGAAGCCCACCCCCCGCGGGCCGGTCACCTGCGCTGTCGCGCCGCCGGTGTACTCCACTCGCAAGACCTCGCCCTGGCCGTAGGCGATGTCCAGCGTGCCCTGGCTCGGGCACTGGCCCAGGCACCGGCGAATGTCGGTCGCCCGCGCGGCCAGAATCTCGACGTCGGTGCCGATCGCCTCGCGCGCCTCTTCGTTGAGCGTGAGCGTGGCGTCCCACGACATGTCGACACACAGGCCGGTGCGAAGCCATGACGCGTTGGTGTCGAGCCCCAGCTCGCCTCCCGCTTCGGTTTCCAGCGTCCACACTCCAGTGGACGACATTCGCTCATTGGGATCGACCGGGTCGCGAAGGCCAAAAGCCCCTGCGAAGCGGTTGTCGCCGCTCGAAAAATCGATCGGATCGAGCTGATAGGTGACCGCGGTCGGACATTCTCCGGCCAGACACGACCGGGTCTCGAAATCCAGCGAGGCGCGAATGAGCCCGTCGACCGGCACCTCGCCGGTACCGCAGTTCTCGAATTGCGCCTCCACGAACGTCATGTCGTCCGAATCGATCGTGATGCACGGAGCCGAACCGATGAGAAAATCGAGACCGTTGCGAATCGCCGTGATCATGCGGGTGCGTGCCGCATCCACGCCCATGGTTCCCAGGCCCAGCGGAGCCGAATACGCGATGTCGGTCACCAGGGCGAAATCGGCGCTCGATTCGAGAGCCGCCGACGACTCCGCGACGGCGACCTCGTCGCCACCATCATCGACGCCACAGCCGGCAGCCAGGCCACACAGCCCAAAGATCGCAAGCGCCGAGAGCGCCTTGATGATTCTCGAATTCGTACGCGGCATATGCATTGTTTGTGCACGCCTCATGCCAGAGAAAATCAGGACAACAGAGAAAGAATATCCGATGCTTGCGCAGATGTCAGCACTGCCCTTGACTCCTGTCCATGGCACCGCCGCAATGGTGCGAAATCAGACTGTCAAAGAGGTCGAGCCATTGACCGCGCGGCGGCGTCTACGGGCAGAACAGGCGTTCCGTATTGTCGCAGTTGCCGCAGGTAAGTGAGATCGCGAGTTCGTTCGAACCATTTTCGACGCCGGCCAGATCGCCGCGTCCGCACATCTCGTGATCGGTCGAGCTCAGGCAATTCTGCCGGTGTCCGATGATCTCGATGAACGTCGGCTCCTCCAGCTCGACGTCGACCAGCGGCTGTGTCTCCTGGCTCAGGATGTCGGCGATTTGCTCCACGCTCGTGAGCGAAAAGCCCGAAATACATCGCTTACCCAGGATGCAAAGCTCACCGCCATCTCCGATACCGTAGACGTTGACCGAAAGATCGGTGACCGCCTGCAGCTGCGCCTCCGGGCAATCTCCCGAGATCGCCAGACGAATATCGGACGTCGGGTCCTGGCGACATCCGCCCAAAAGGCCGCCCAAAAAGCCGATCGACAGCGCGATCGAGCCGGCGATCACAGCGACGGCACTGCGGCTATGGAGAGTACTCGAGCGATACATGACGACGAGCTCGCGGCAGCACAGCGAGCTCAGAATCGCGCCCCGCCGACATTGAACGACACACTGGTGCGGCTGATGTCATCGAAGAAAAAGTCGTTGTCGAAGCTACTGCGCACCACGCGCAGCGATACGTCGAAGGCCCAGTTGCCGCGATGCATGACCTCGTAGCCGACGCCGAAAAGCAGGGCATTGCCATCGAACGAAAACTCGTTGTCGCCCTCGCGATAAAACGTCAGGCTCGACGCGCCCAGGCCGAGCTTGAGCCACAGCTTGCGCTGGAGCCAATACGAGCCGGTGATCGCAAACGTGTTCTGAGTCCGGGCCTCGTCCACCCCGTCGAAGCTCTCCTGCCTGTGGCCGTCGCTCCAAAACTCGACCGCCAGTCCCAGGCGAGAGGTCAACATGCCGCCGAACCGGGCGTCGAAGAAAAAGCCACCCTGGCCTTCTTCGGCCCCGCCGGCTCCATCGTAGCTCGAGCTCCCGATCCCTACCCCTATACCCATGAACCAACCCGAGCGATTGTCCAGAGGATTGCGGCGGGATGGCATGGGCCGAAAATACGGCTGGCTCCCCGATACCGGGGGCGGTGGAGCTGCAACCGGACTGGTGGCAGCCGGCTCCACGTCTCCAGCCTCGGCCGAATCCACCGAGCTCGTGTCCGCAGGAGATACCGAATCGTCTCCATCCGACCCGGCCGGGGCCTCGACCGACGGTTCGGCCGATTCGTCTCCCGATCCGTCTCCCGGCCCGGCGGGCCCCTCTTCCTGAGCCAGCGCCGTTGCTGGCAACGCCAATACCGCCGCCACGATCGCGATGACCTGAACCCCGCGGGGTATTGCGCCTCTCGGACGGCCAGAGCCGCTCGAGCCTCGCACCCGCGCATCAATCGACGAAAATCTGATCTCACACATGGCAATCAGTACCAGTTGAAGCCCAGTCCAAACGATCCAGTTTGGATCGACTCGCCCAGCTCACCATAGGCCGCGCTGGCCCCGCGAAGCTGCAAATCGATGGAGAAGTGCGGCCCCGCCATAACCTCGTAGCCCACGGCCCCCAAAACAGCGCCACCATTGGCCACCGAGTCCTCGGTAATGAACGCTCCATCGTCGATCTGCAGCGTCAAATGAGCGCCGCCGATCCCGCCCTTGATCCACAGCCGCGGTGTCACCCAGTACTGGGCCGCGATGTAGCCGGCGTATTGCAATAGGGTCTCGGTCCCGTTGGCCTCCAGGGTCTTGCCCGTAATCGAGCTCTCGAACAAGAGGGCCAGACGAGGGTTGAGCATGGCTCCGATATGAAAATCGGCCGTAAACGCGAGAGGGTTGTAATCACAGTTGAAGCACTCGATGGGTCCCTTCTCGCCCACCATGTCACCAACGCCGAAGCTGCCTCCCAACGTGAGACCCCGCCGGACGTATTGACCCGGCCCATAGGCCTGCGGAGGAGGCGGTGGCGCCGCGTAGTAACCCGGCTGCGTGCTCAGCGGGGGCCCTTGCGGAGGCGGGCCGCCCGGTTGACCAAAGGCCAGCGGCGCAGAAAACAAAACGAAACCCACTGCCGCCACAAAGGCGGTGGCTGTACGGGACTTATGCATGATGATCGACCTGCAGTTTGGGAGTAGACGCGACGGACGGCCCTTTATCAGGGACTTAGAGTACGCCTGGCCACGCGGCAGGGGCAAGCGACTTCCATCACGCTACGAGGAGCCTGTACGGCCTAATACCAACGTATTCGTGGTCGAACCATCGGAGCGCCTCGATCAGGGACGCGGCGGGACAATCAACGTTACACAGGCACATACGGGATCTTGCGTCCCTGCCCAGGCAGCGTAGATTAGGGAAATCGCACCAACCTCGGGATCAGGAAGTTCTCGATCCCCTCACTTTGGGAGCCTCTATCTCCATGTTCTTCAAGAACGACCGGAACGATCCCGCTAACCGAGCACCCGGACCCCGCAGCCTGCCTCTTTTGCCGCTGCGCGACATCATCGTCTTCCCCCACATGGTGGTGCCCCTTTTCGTCGGGCGCGAGAAGTCGATCAACGCCCTCGAAGAGGCCATGGCCGCCGACAAAGAGCTGCTCCTGGCCGCGCAAAAGAAGGCCAAGACCAACGACCCCAAAGAGAAGGACATCTTCGGCGTCGGCACCATCGGCCACATCATCCAGCTCTTGCGCCTGCCCGACGGCACCGTGAAGGTTCTGGTCGAGGGCAAACAGCGGGCCCGCATCATGAAGTACGAGCAGACTGCGCCGTATTTCTCGGTCGAGGTCGAAGAGGTCATGGAACCCGACGAGGGCAGCGTCGAGCTGCAAGCCCTCATGCGGTCGATCCAGACCGTGTTCGAGAACTACGTCAAGCTCAATAAACGCATCCCGCCCGAGATGCTGGTCAGCGTCCAGACCATCGAGGATCCCGCCCGCCTCGCCGACACCATCGTCGCCCACGTCTCGCTCAAGCTCAAAGACAAGCAAGAGATCCTCGAGACCGCTTCCCCCAGCCGGCGCCTCGAACGCCTGTACGAGCTCATGCAGGCCGAAATCGAGATTCTCCAGGTCGAAAAGAAGATCCGTACGCGGGTCAAGAAGCAAATGGAGAAGTCCCAAAAGGAGTACTACCTGAATGAGCAGATGCAGGCCATTCAGAAGGAGCTCGGCGACAGAGACGAGTTCAAAAACGAGCTCAACGAGCTCGAACAGAAGATCAACTCCAAGCGCATGAGCAAAGAGGCCAAGGAGCGCTGCCTCAAAGAGTTCAAGAAGCTCAAGATGATGTCGCCGATGAGCGCCGAGGCCACCGTCGTGCGCAACTACATCGACTGGGTGCTGGCCTTGCCATGGGAGGAAAAAACCCCCGATCGCGAGGACATCGTCGCCGCCGAAAAAATCCTCGAGGCCGACCACTACGGCCTCAAGAAGGTCAAAGAGCGCATCCTGGAATACCTGGCCGTGCAGACCTTGGTCGATCGCCTCAAGGGCCCTATCCTCTGTCTGGTCGGCCCTCCGGGCGTCGGCAAGACCTCCCTGGCCCGTTCGATCGCCCGCGCCACCAGCCGAAAATTCGTCCGGCAATCACTGGGCGGCGTGCGCGACGAGGCCGAGATCCGCGGCCACCGCCGCACCTATATCGGCGCCCTGCCCGGCAAGATCCTCCAGTCGCTCAAGAAGGTCGGGGCCAACAACCCGGTGTTCTTGCTCGACGAGATCGACAAAATGTCGCAAGACTTCCGCGGCGACCCGGCCTCCGCCCTGCTCGAGGTCCTCGATCCCGAACAGAACAACACGTTCAACGATCACTATCTGGATCTCGACTACGACCTGTCGGACGTCATGTTCATCACGACGGCCAACACCCAGCACCAAATCCC
>CBDCFT010000023.1:0-24101 GCA_965216365.1 Arenicellales bacterium
GTTGCGAGATTGTATTGTATGCGCCTCGAAATTTAAACGCGCCGATGCGTTGCAGGTTTTCGCATTTCAGAAACACTTTGGCACCGGTACGATGATTCAATGTTCGCGATGCGACTATCGGAGTGCGATGAACATGTCCTCGTAAGCGGGCGTTTGCATCGGATACCGAGCGAAACCACCGAGGCAGTGAATCGTAAGCCAGATTTTGGTGGGTGGGTGACATAAGTTACTTTAGTTGCTTTTTATTGGCAGTGTAGAGTGTAGTGTAGAATCGAATGAATCCAGTGCCAATCGTTATCCGACAATCATTGAATAAACGAATGCCGCGGTCATAATTGGACAAATCATGAAATGTCGGGTGCCTGCGGTGGGGTTGCTGATTCTAGTGTTATCTGCCTGTGCTGAGGAAAAACCATTGAATAAAAATTTACCTGAGATGATTCAAATTGAAACCGGTGCGAATCCGAAGTTCGCTATTATCTGGTTACATGGGCTGGGGGCCGACGGGCATGATTTCGAACCCATCGTGCCGCAACTCGGCTTGCCGCAGGACACGCCGGTGCGGTTTATTTTTCCGCATGCGCCGCATCGTCCTATAACACTCAATGGTGGCATGGTGATGCGTGGCTGGTACGATATATCCGGTATGGAAATCATTCGCCAGGAGGACGCGGCGGGTATCGAATCATCCGCGCAAATCGTGCGCGATCTGATCGCGGCGCAGGAAGCTCAGGGTATACCGAGTGAGCAAATTATTCTGGCGGGGTTTTCCCAGGGCGGTGCTGTTGTATTGTTTGCCGGATTGCGGCACCACAAAAAACTGGCCGGGATTATGGCCTTATCGACTTACTTACCGTTGTCGGATCGCACGGATGACGAGATCAGCGCTCAAAACCGGCAAACATCTATTTTCATGGCGCACGGATTGTACGATCCGATTATTGCGTTGCCTATCGCTGACGCGAGCAGGCAGGCGCTACAAAAACTGGACTACGATGTTGAATGGCGAACTTACGCAATGCCACACTCGGTGTCGCCGGAAGAGATTACCGATATCAGTCACTGGCTAAATAATATCCTGGCGCGGTCAACCGTGAAGTGACAGACAATTTATAACTGAACGTCCGGTTGTTTGCCTTTGATGTAGTCGATGTTCTGTTGTGCGCCATTGGCAAACGGATTCACTTCCAGTGTTTGTTGAAACGCTTCCAGTGCTGCGTCGAAATTGCCAAGCTCCATATAAATCAAACCCAGACCGGACAACGCGCCAAAGTGTCTCGGTTCGAGTATTAAAGTTCGTTTGACATCTTTCGCAGAATTGGCGTAGTCGCCTATCAAATAGTACAACGTGGCGCGTTTGTTCCAGCCTTCCGCATAGTCTGGCGACATATTAACAACCTGATCGAATGCTTCCAACGATTCGGTGTAGTTTCGGCTTTGCATTGCCTTGATGCCTTCCTGCATCAATTCCGTGATTTGTTGGTCGGCTATTTCGTGCCAGATTGACCAGATCGACTGGGTAATTTGCGCTGCACGCAGCCCGTCAGTTGTTTCATGCAGTTCAGCAAACAATCCATTGAGGCGGGGGTCAGTTTGATCGGCCCGGATTGGATTTAAACCGAGAGCAAGAATTAAAAGCGCAACGATTTGAATGTGCGATTTCATGCGCTAAGTATCGCCTATCTTTATATCTCAGCCAAGCCCACCCGCCACGTTGTTACGTGTTATTGATAATTGTCAGAATTTGCTCGTGCAGGGTTTCGCAGGCTGTTGCCAGCACTTGTGTGCCTGAGTTCAGCGTCAGCGCAAGACCATTCCAATCAGTCATACAACCACCGGCGTTTTCCACTACAGGTGCTAATGCGAGATAGTCGTAAGGTGCCATCGCGGCTTCCATGACAATGTCCGCATGACCGGACGCCAGCAACCCGTAAGCGTAACAATCCGCACCAAACAAACGGCCGCGTGCATTTTTTGTAACGGCGTCAAATACGATTCGTTCATCGTCATTAAACATGTCGATAGTAGTGGCATGAACCCAGGCGTGCGCCAGGGATTTGTTTTTGCTGGTGTTACAGGTTTCAGCGTTGTAGGTGCTTCCATGTTTGTCGATACCCAGCCAGCGTTCCTTTAAAACCGGCGTATCGATAACACCGAGCACCGGTTTATTTTTATATAACAGTGCAATCAACACGCCGAATGTGGGTTTACCGGTCAGGAAACTTTTTGTGCCATCTATAGGGTCAAGCACCCAACATAAATCACTGTCTGAATTAACGGTGTCGAACTCCTCACCAACGATGCCGTGATCGGGGAAACGCGTGCTGATAAGTTCACGCATCAATTGTTCGGTTTCACGGTCGGCGATACTGACCGGCGTTTGATCGCTTTTTTGCTCCGATGCAACGTCGGTTTTAAAGTATTGCATAACCTGGTTGCGTGCGGCATCCGCTAATTTATTGACAAATGGGACGTATTGCGCCCAATCGGTAGGGTTCATTAAGGATATCGTGTTTGGAAAACAGAAAATAATTGTGTTTGCACTGCAGTTTAGCTTAAATTGTCTGTGAAATTCTTTTTACAGTAACGAACTAACTAAAACAAACCTTATACGGAGGCAAAGAAAATGAGAAAACAAGCACGTCAACTCGGCATCGCATGTATCAGTGGCGCGGCGATCATGTCGTCCGCCACCAGCCATGCAGAAGTTGAATCCAACGATCCCATTATATTGACCCTGCATGACTGGACCGGCCAATACGTGACCACCACCATCATGGGACGTGTGTTGCAGGAAATGGGCTACAACATCGAATATCAACAGGCGGATTATCTTGCCCAGTTCGCGGGTTTGGAATCGGGTGATTTACACGTCGCGATGGAGATGTGGGAAACCACCGGTAAGGACGCCATGGAAGCCAGTCTTGCCACCGGCAACACCGTGGACCTGGGTGAAACCGGTATGCAGGCTATCGAAGAATGGTGGTATCCGATTTACATGAAAGAGAAGTGCCCGGGTCTGCCAAATTGGGAAGCGCTGAATGATTGCGCCGAAGCATTTTCAACACCGGAAACCGCGCCCAGCGGTCGGTATCTCGGTGGCCCGGTAACCTGGGGTGGTTATGATGACGAACGCGTCGAGGCTTTAGGGCTGGATTACGAAGTGGTGCATGCGGGAACCGATGCGGCGTTATTCGCCGAGCTGGAATCCGCTTATCAACGTGAAGCGCCGTGGCTGGGTTGGATTTATACACCGCATTGGGCGCCGATTAAATTCGAAGGCGAGTTCGTTGAATTTCCGGCTTATAGCGATGAAGTGTTACAACGATGCCAGTACCGGCATAAACCCGGACATGGCTTATGACTGTGGCAAACCGCGTGGCTGGATAAAAAAAGTTGGCTGGAAAGGTGGCGAGGAAAAATGGCCTTGCGCATACCAGGCAATTCAAAACTTCAAGATTGATAACCAAAGTATGGGCACCATGGTTGGTGAAGTCGATCTGGAAGGAAAAACCGTGGAAGCCGTCGTCGAAAGCTGGTTGTCGGCGAATGAGGATACCTGGAAAGCTTGGACACAATGCGGCTGATACTATTTCATTAAGTTGTACAGAAACACAAACAGCGGGCTGCATTGACAGCCCGCTTGGTTTTTGAATGGTCGAACGGTGAGTAGCGTAACTCTCTCTTGTAAAAATTTATGGAAGATTTTTGGCGATAGTGCCGAATTGTTTCTTTCCATTCACCCTAATCCAGCAGCGCAGGATCTGCAAGGGCAGGGACTAATCGGTGCGGTGCAGGATGCAACCTTTGACGTACACACCGGTGAGATTTTTATCATCATGGGGTTGTCCGGTTCGGGTAAATCCACGTTGGTTCGCTGCATGTCGCGCCTGATAGCACCAACCGGCGGCGAAGTTGTTTTTCAGGGGCAGGACTTACTTAAAATATCCGAAAAGGAGTTGATTCAGATTCGACGACACAAGATGGGCATGGTGTTTCAGCACTTTCGCCTTGTTGCCGCATTTGACGGTGATCGGCAATGTTGCTTTTCCATTGGAAATCCAGGGTATTGACAGGTCGTCCCGGGAACGGCGTGCACGCGAAGTCATCGAATTGGTAGGCCTCGAGGGTCGCGAGCAATATTACCCGCGTGAGTTATCCGGTGGTCAGCAACAAAGAGTAGGCATCGCACGCTCGCTGGCAGTGGAACCCGACATCTGGTTTCTGGACGAGCCGTTCTCTGCACTCGATCCATTGATTCGGCGTGAAATGCAGGATGAGTTTTTACGTTTGCAAAACGTATTGAAGAAAACCATCGTGTTTATCACGCACGATTTCGATGAAGCGATTCGGTTGGCGGATCGTATTGCCATCATGCAGGACGGCAGAATTATCCAAATCGGGACACCGGAACAACTGGTGTTGCACCCGGCGACAGACTATGTCGCGGAATTCACCCGTGACATACCACGCGCAAAAGTATTGTCGGCGCAATCTATTATGGTGCCTAGCCAGGGAGACGAATCCGGTGACAATTCCGTTCACCAGCACACTAAAATCGAAGAACTGGCTTCACGTGTCGTAAACAGCGATTCGCCGGTTGCCGTCATCGACGATGCAAAAAATATAGTCGGGAGATTGGAGCAGCAGCACGTGTTGGATGTGTTGGTGAATCGCCCCGAAGATCAATGAACACAGCGACAGCAACATCGGGCTTTAACGACATAATAAGATTTCGCTGGTCTCGGTCGGGCTGGGTTTGGGCAGTATTGGTTTTGCTTGGTTGTGGCGTGTACTGGCAACAGGAATGGTGGCCATGGGCGGTCAAGTATCCGCGTGCCTGGGTGGTGCCGTTGCGATTCTGGATCAGCGATTTTATGAAATGGCTGATTAACGATCTAGATTTTGGATTGTTTACTTTCAAGCAAATGACCCGGTCAGTCGCATGGCTGCTGGAGTGGCCATTAAATATCGCCAAGCAATTTTTAGCGCAAGGCTTTACATTTTCTTCCGATCCACGTGCTGAAGTCATCCTGCCGCGCGCGCCGTGGATTGCGGTCGTAGCCGGATTAACCCTTTTCAGTTACTGGGTGCGTGACATCAAGCTCGCGCTGCTGGTTTTAGCGTGTTTGGTTTATCTCGTGATTTTTGGTCAATGGGACAGTGCCATGGTGACGCTAAGTTCTATTGTTATCGCCGTGCCGCTCGGAATCGGCCTCGGTTTGTTTGTCGGCATACTGGGATTTCGTTCCGCGCGATTCGAAAAAATCATCACGCCACTGCTTGATCTGATGCAAACCGTGCCGGTGTTTGCCTATCTGGTGCCGGTGCTGTTTCTGTTCGGCTTTGGACCGGTGGCAGCCATGATAGCGACCATGATTTACGCCACACCACCGATGGTGCGGGTCACGATGCTGGCTTTAAAACAAGTCCCCGCGGAAACTGTTGAGTTCGGCAACATGGCCGGTTGTACGCGTCGTCAATTATTACGCAAGGTGCAAATTCCCGCTGCTCGCGCCAGTCTAATGGTTGGCGTCAACCAGGTCATCATGCTGTCGTTGAACATGGTCATTATAGCATCCATGATTGGCGCTGGTGGTTTGGGTTTCGACGTGCTCAGCTCGTTAAAACGTTTACAGATCGGTGCGGGCCTGGAAGCAGGCATAGCGATTACATTGTTAGCGATTGCGCTGGATAGGCTTAGTCAGTCGTTCGCGACACGCCCGTTACCGCAACATGATGAGCAACGCAAAACCTTTTTGCAACGCAACGTTTATTTAATTACCGCTTTGGCTATTCTTATTGTCACCTGGTTGGTGGGTAACATTGTGCCAATGGTGCAGGATTATCCGGAACAATGGCAAATCACCACCAGTGCGTTTTGGGGTGAATTGGTGAAATGGATCAATGTGAATTATTTTGATCAGCTTGAAGCGGTCAAAACTTTTTTACTGTTGAATCTAATGATTCCGTTCAAGCGTTTTCTATTGTCCATTCCCTGGGTCGTCGTTGTCGCCTTGCTGGGATTTGCCGGGTTTCGCCTCGGTGGATGGCGTTTGGGTTTGGTAGTGGCGTTGTTCGCCTTATTTATTGCTGTAACGGGTCAATGGGCCAAAGCCATGGTAACGGTGTATTTGTGTGGTTTATCGGTATTCTTTGCCGCCTTGATCGGTATACCCGTCGGTATCTGGTCGGCGCGTAACGAAAAAGCTAATAAAGTGGTGCAGGTTATTATCGACACGTTGCAAACCCTGCCGTCGTTCGTGTATTTAATACCCGTGGTCATGTTGTTTCGTGTGGGCGATTTCTCCGCCATGCTTGCCGTTATCGCCTATGCGCTTGCGCCCGCTATCAGGTACACCAATCATGGCATCCGCCAGGTGCCTGCGCATTTGATTGAAGCGGCACAAGCTATGGGTTGCACGCGTCGGCAGATTCTACGACGTGTGCAATTACCGATTGCCTTACCGGAAATAATGCTGGGCATCAATCAAACCATTATGATGGCGTTGTCAATGCTCGTGATTACCGCGTTGGTTGGCACACGCGATCTTGGGCAGGAAGTTTATATTGCGTTAACCAAAGCGGACACCGGTCGTGGTATTGTTGCCGGCGTCAGCGTGGCGTTAATCGCAATGACCGCGGACCGGCTTATCAACGCCTGGGTGAAACGCAAAAAACAGGAGCTGGGACTGGCCGTAAATTAATGTTGAGAGCATGTTATGAGTGAGGTAGCGGAAAAAATAATAAATCTGGAATTTTGGCGCGGCAGGGTAGAGCCGGAACCGTTGAGTGGCGGCATTACCAATGCCAACTTCGTGGTCGCGGACGCCGGTAAAAAATATTTTGTGCGCGTTGGCGACGATATCCCCCTGCACGGTGTGATGCGTTTCAATGAATTGGCTGCCAGCCGGGCAGCCCATGCGGCGGGTATATCACCCGAAGTGCTTTTCAGCACACCCGGCGCTATGGTGTTGCAGTTTATTGAAGGAAAAACATTTACGGCCGAAGACGTGCGCAAACCGGAAAACCTGACACGCATAATCGATCTGGTTCGCCAATGTCATCACACTATTCCGGACTACCTGCGTGGCCCGGCGCTGGTGTTTTGGCCGTTCCAGATTGTCCGTGACTACGCTAACACGTTGAGCGGCGGAAAAGATCACATGACACCGGAGTTATTGCGACTACTGGATATTGCACAGGCGCTTGAAAAGGCGGTGGGGCCTGTAAATATTGTGTTTGGCCACAATGATCTGCTGCCGGCGAATTTTATCGATGATGGTGAACGTTTGTGGCTGGTGGACTGGGATTACGCTGGGTTTGGCAGTCCGTTATTTGATCTGGGAGGACTGGCATCCAACAATGATTTGTCGCCCGCTCAGGAAACGGAGTTACTCGAGAGCTATTATCAACGACCGCTGAACGATGAATTAAGATCCCGTTACGAAGCCATGAAGTGCGCATCTTTGCTACGGGAAAGTATGTGGAGTATGGTGTCGGAAAAATATTCTGAAATTGATTTCGACTATGCGACCTATACCCAGGAGAATCTTGCTCGATTTGAAAAAGCGTGGGCAACGTTTCGGTTGAATAACGATTAGTATTCAGTTTTAGTCGTCCGCTATAGGTGAATAGTTATCAATGACCAGTTGTCTGGTTTGGCAGTCAGTCGGTCATACCCGTTAGTTCAAAAATAATCGTTTATGTCCGAATTACCGTCACATTCCCGTATTGTCATCGTTGGTGGTGGCATCGTCGGGTGTTCCACGGCTTACCATCTGGCCAAAATGGGTGAAAGCGAAGTCTTGTTGCTGGAACGGCATAAGCTGACCAGTGGCAGTACGTTTCACGCAGCAGGGTTGGTCGGGCAATTGCGTAATCAGGCGGGCGTCACGCAACTGTTGGGGCATTCTATCGATTTGTACAACCGGCTTGAACAGGAAACCGGGCTGGCTACTGGTTGGAAAATGAATGGAGGTCTGCGTCTCGCGTGCAATGAGGATCGTTTGATTGAACTCCAACGACAAGCGACCACAGCACATAGTTTTGGTCTGGATATGCAAATCCTGACGCCGGGTGAAGCAAAAGATTTATGGCCGTTAATGGAAATTGATGACGTGGTCGGCGCGGCGTTTTTACCTACCGATGGCCAGGCCAATCCCGCGGATATTACCCAAGCCTTGGCCAAAGGCGCACGCACTCACGGTGCAACCATTGTCGAAGAGTGTGCGAAGTTACGGACGTTGTTATTAAAGATGGTCGTGTCGCAGGTATCGTGACTAACCAGGGTGATATTGAATGCGAAGTGCTGGTGAATTGTTGCGGGCAATGGGCGCGACAACTCGGACAGATGGCAGGCGTTAATGTTCCACTGGTATCCGTGCAACACCAATACATGATTACGGAAAAAATCGATGGGGTGGAACCGGATTTACCGACGCTACGCGATCCCGACCGATTGACTTACTACAAGGAAGAGGTCGGTGGTTTGGTGATGGGTGGTTACGAGTTCAATCCGATTCCCTGGGCGGTCGATGGTTTTCCGGATAATTTCAGCTTCACATTACTGGAATCGGACTGGGGACATTTCGAGCAATTTATGGAACTGGCTTTGCCCAGAGTGCCTGCGTTACAAAACGCCGGTATCAAAGAATTGCTGAACGGACCAGAAAGTTTCACCCCGGACGGTAACTTTATTTTGGGTGAAGCACCGGAAGTTAAAAATTATTTTGTCGGCGCCGGTTTTAACGCATTCGGTATTGCCTCGGGCGGTGGCGCGGGCAAAGCCTTAGCCGAATGGATTGTCGGTGGCGAGGCGCCGCATGACTTGTGGGCAGTAGACATTCGCCGATTCGGATCAACCCACCGTGACGTCGGTTGGGTGCGCGAACGCACGTTGGAAATGTATGGCAAGCATTACACCATGGCTTGGCCTTTTGAAGAACACACTAGTGCGCGTCCGGTACGGCGTTCGCCGTTATATAAAACGTTAAAAGATGCCGGAGCGTGTTTTGGCGAAAAACTCGGTTGGGAGCGGCCCAATTGGTTTGCGCCTGGCGGTGTCGAAGCGCGCGACGAGTATTCATTCGCCAGGCAAAACTGGTTTGAACATGTCGGCAATGAACACAAAGCCGTGCGCGAGGGTGTGGCGGTATTCGATCAATCGTCGTTTGCAAAATTTCTGTTAACAGGTAAAGACGCCGTCACCGCACTCAATTGGATTTGCGCGAATCATATCGATCACCCGCCCGGGCGCGTTGTTTATACCCAAATGCTTAACCCGCGTGGCGGCGTTGAATGCGATCTGACCGTCACCCGTATCAATGAGCAATCTTTTTATATCGTGACGGGTACCGGTTTCGTGACCCATGACTTTCAATGGATTCGTAAAAATATTGCACGCGAGTTCGATGCCACGCTCCTCGATGTAACCAGTGCGAATGCGGTACTGTCGGTTTTCGGGCCATATGCACGCGAGTTATTGCAGCGATTAACCAATACGGATTTATCCAACTCATCTTTTCCATTTGCAACTAGCAAAGAGATTTATATTGCTGGTGTCACGCTACGCGCTGCTCGCATCACTTATGTCGGCGAGCTAGGCTGGGAGTTACATATTCCGGTCGAAGGTGCACAAACGGTTTATGAAAATATTATGCAGACCGGTAAAGAGTATGAAATTAGCAACGCAGGTTATCGCGCTATCGAAAGTCTGCGTCTGGAGAAAGGATACCGTGCCTGGGGTGCGGACATAACATCCGATCACACGCCTCTGGAAGCGGGGCTTGGTTGGGCGGTGAAGCTGAAATCCGATATTAATTTCATCGGCAAAGATGCCTTGGTAAAACAAAAAGCCAATGGTCTTAAGAAAATGCTGGTATGTTTTACTGTTGATGATCCTGAAGTTATATTGATTGGTCGCGAAACCATTTACCGAAACGGCGAGCGCGCGGGTTGGTTAAGCAGTGCCGGTTACGGTTATACGGTCGAGAAAAATATTGGTTTGGGTTATGTTAGAAACGATGCGGGTGTCGATAAGGATTATGTCTTGTCCGGCGAATACAAACTGGAAGTCGCTAACGAACGCTTTCCTTGTGACGCGCACCTCGAACCGCTATACGATCCAAAAATGAAGCGAGTAAAAAGTTAAGGAAACTCTGATTAAAACACGAAATTTGCGATAATAAGATTCCTGTTTTAAGAGAAGCTTATTTCATGCGCCAGACGACATTAGCCGAAGGCACGTTTGCCAAGTACAACAAGGCCACCCGGAAAGAAAAGTTTCTGTCCCAGATGGATGAAATCATTCCCTGGAAGGAGCTGAGCCAAGTGATTGAGCCGCATTATCCGCAGCCTCAAGGCAGTGGCCGGCGCCCCATTGGGATTGAACGGATGTTGCGAATTCACTTTATGCAGCACTGGTTTAATCTGTCTGATCCGGGTATGGAAGAAGCGCTGTACGATATGCCGGTGTTACGGGAGTTTGCCCATATTGATCTGGGACGGGAGCCGGCACCGGATGAGACGACGATCTGCAAGTTTCGTCATATTCTGGAAGAGCATGATCTGGGAGAGCGGTTGTTTCATCTGGTCAATGCGTATTTGACGGAGAACGGATTGTTCGTGTCGAAGGGGACGATTGTGGACGCGACCTTGATCGAAGCGCCGACCTCGACCAAGAACAAGGAGAAGGAGCGGGATCCGGACATGCATTCGACGAAGAAGGGGAATCAATGGTACTTTGGGATGAAGACGCATATTGGGGTGGATAGCCAAAGCAAGCTGATTCACTCGGTGGCGGTAACCTCGGCCAATACCCATGACTCACAGGTACTGGAAGACCTGTTGCACGGGGAAGAGACGAAGGTCTGGGGGGACTCGGCGTATAGTGGACAAAAAGAGGTGCTGAAAGAACAGGCCCCGAATGCCAAAGACTATACCCAGAAGAAGGGATCGAGAAATGACAAGTTGAGTGATGAGGAGAAGTCAAAGAACCGATCCAAGTCGAAAGTACGCGCGAAGGTGGAGCACACGTTTCATGTGATGAAACGACAGTTCGGGTTTCGCAAGGTCCGGTATCGTGGACTAGACAAGAATGCGAACTGGGTGTTTATGCAATGCACCTTGATCAATTTGGTGATGTCGAAGAACCGATTAGCGGCATCGCCATAGGCCAGTTGCGTCTAAATGAACCCAGTCGTCGTTAACACCGATAGATCAAAGCAAAACATCAGGCAACTCATGGATGAATCTCTGATCTGTATACAACAAATCGCATAACGGTCATTTTATCTTTTGAAAACCGGTAAATTCACCAATTGATCAGACCTTCCTTAATGATAAAAGCGATAACATTTGATTTATGGGATACCGTTATCCACGACGATTCCGACGAACCGAAACGCGCGGCGAAAGGCTTAAGGACAAAAAAGGAAGAACGCAGACACCTGTTGTGGGAAGCGCTAAATGTGCAAGCACCGATAGAACCCGAAACCGTCACGCAGGCTTATGATGTAGCGGATGCAGCGTTTAATCATGTCTGGCACGATCAATTTGTGACCTGGACAGTGCGTGAACGCCTACAGGTAATACTCACGGGTTTAGGACGAACACTGCCGGAGGATGAATTTGACCGTGTCATTGCCGATCACGAAGAAATGGAAGTGCGTGTTCCACCGGACACCACGCCGGGTATTACCGAAGCACTTAGTGAATTATCCTCGCGTAATCCATTGGCCGTGGTGTCCGATGCTATTGTTTCGCCGGGCCGTTGTTTGCGTGACTGGCTGGACTTGTATGGGTTAAAGAATCATTTCAATGGCTTTGCTTTCTCTGATGAAGTGGGTCATTCCAAACCGCATCGTGACATGTTTGCCAAAGCAGCCAGTGATCTGGGCGTCGAAATCAACGAGATGGTGCATATTGGCGATCGCGATCACAACGATGTTAAGGGGCCGCATGCGTTGGGTATGAAGGCGATTCTATACACCGGCACGCGAGATAACGATAAAAATATAACGACGGCAGATGCGATATGCGAGCATCACAACGATTTGCCCGCCATTATCGACCAGTTAGTAAATCAATAGTATTAAAAAGACGAACACACTATGAGTAACAATCCAACATTTCTTGTCATCGACGGTTACAGCCGGGAAGGGCGCGAAGGTTTACAGGCCGGTGGTGCGACCACGGCTGGGCAGTTATATAGCAAGATGTTGCAAGACTGTAGTCCTGGTTGCGATGTCGATATTGTTTATCCGGCCGATCCGGGTGTTAGCCTGCCGCAAGGCGCGGCGCTGGCGTCTTATGACGGCTTGGCCTGGACCGGATCGAGCCTAACCATCTGGAAAGAGGACCCGTCGGTTACACCGCAGATTGAATTGATGAAGGCCGCTTATGATGCAAAAGTTCCTAGCTTCGGCAGTTGTTGGGCGGCACAAATCGGCGTGGTTGCAGCGGGAGGGCGTTGCGTCGCGCATCCTGACGGACGAGAGATGGGTTTTGCGCGCAAAATCAGTTTAACCGACGACGGACGGGCGCATCCGTTATATGCCGGAAAGCCGTCGGTGTTCGATGCGTTCATTAGCCACGACGACGAGGTTACACATTTGCCACCGGGTGCAGTGTGTCTTGCATCGAATAACTACACTAGTGTGCAGGCAGTAGCCATCACGCATAAGGGCGGCACCATGTGGGCGGTGCAATACCATCCGGAATACGATTTACATGAAATGGCGCGACTAATGCATTGCAGAACGGAAAAGTTAATCGGTCTTGGTTTTTTCAAAGACTATGACGACGCACAAACTTATATCGACAAACTGGAGACCTTGCACGAAAACCCAGACCGCAAGGATCTCGCTTGGCAACTCGGCGTCGACGCCGATGTGATGAACGAAGATGTGCGCCACGTCGAAGTGCGTAACTGGATCGAGCAACTGGTTGTTCCGAGTATGGCGCGGCGTTAGCTTGCGGAACGTGAGTTAGCGAACGCAAACCACCGTATGGCAATCAGGCGATAGGGCTTTAGCTTCACTGGAGCGATAAAGGCACAAGAGGTAAGAGTAGGAGCGATCGTTGATCGCAAATTATTTTAACTGGATCCTTCGCTACGCTCAGGATGACAAAAGAAATACTGTTGGTCCTTCTGAAGGAGCTATAGCGACTGAAGACAAGGATTGTTCCCAACAATCCTGTTGCATTTCCACCGTCCCTGGCGGTCAATCCAGGAAAACATCACCGAGAAGGTAAAGTTGCCACAAGCTAACGGAGCTTGTGTGGGACGGGTTGCGAAGCGTAACCCGACGGACGAAAGTGTCTGGTTCTGGTTGCAGTATTTTTCATGCGGTCGAAGACAGAACACCACGCCTTTAGGCGTGGATGAATGAGCCCGTAGGCGGTATTTTATGATTGATGTAGGTACGGCTAACAGGGCATAGTGCGTATCGATTGCAATACCACGTGGTTTGGGTGTGCAAATACCGCCGAAGGATCCTGAAGCCTGGTGTTCGTGACTATTTGCACAAGGTATTGTTAGGGCTGCTACGAAGTATGCCCGGCGTTGAGATACAGACGATTGGCTTTGACGCAGATCATGTGCATATGGTGATGGTGATACCACCAAAGTATGCGATTGCCGAAGTAATGGGGCGGTTAAAAAGCCAATCGTCATCGAGGATGAGAAAGAAGTTCAAGTGGTTATCGAAAGTGTATTGGAAAGAGAACATCATGTGGTCGCCGGGCTACTTTGTCAGCAGCGTCGGAGTCGATGAAAAAACGATTAAACGATATGTTGAATATCAAGGACACCAGGATACAGGTCAGCTCCGTGAGGAGCTGTAATGCGCGAAGCGCGGCGCAGCCTAAGAACCCCGGCTTTAGCCGGGGGTATCTATACGGCGCAATACATTCCCCTTACTGGTTAATCTACCCAAAATTTTTCTGCTGAATTGACTTGAACTTTAACCAACGATTTTTCGCTGTCGTCCCGCTATCAAAACCATATGCGGATCCACCACTCCGCTCCAGTAGCAGGCTTTCTATGTTGGCATACTCCAGCTGATGAGCCATCTGTGCCGGTGTTTCGCCAAATTCATTCTCTGCGTGCGCGTCTGCCCCTCTATTCAGTAGAAGGCGAACGGCCTCCAAGCTACCATTGAGTACAGCATAGTGAATCGGACGGAGTCCAAGATCGCCTTTGGCGTCTATGTCTGCACCCGCCTGAAGCAACTCTTCAATATCATCACAGTGATTCGCGAATGACGCTAAGTGAATTACCTGTGAATCAAATGCGCCTACTTGCGCGACATCCTTTAACTCTTCGCAAATGAATTCGACGTGGTGAGAATATCGATGTAAAACTTGCTCAATCATGACACCTCATATGCGGCCAGGATGAAACAACATGGAATCCAGGTATAAAAAATCCTCCTGGATTGCGCTTTGCTCCACAGCTGCTACAGTTTTTCGAAATGAAACATCAAACCGCGTCAGCCGGTGCGCGACTCGATACACCCATTTCGTCAAGTGTTACGCGTATCCTTTCCAGCGCCGTATGCATTTGTTCTTCCCCAAGACGGCCGATGCAGCCGATGCGAAAACTATCCGCTACCGTGAGTTTGCCCGGATAAATAACAAAGCCTTTTTCGCTTAAATGGTCATAGAAGGTTTGAAAATCGAATTCGGGGTCATCCGGCATGCAAAACGTTACGATAATCGGTGCCTGCAATTCATCGGGTAACAGCGTTACAAAGCCCAATTCGCGCATACCGTTAACAAGAATGCGGCAGTTATTCCGGTAACGTGCACCGCGGCCGTTTACGCCACCTTCTTGTTCGTGCTCCAACAGGGCTTGATGAAATGCCATTAACACATGTGTGGGCGGTGTGAAGCGCCATTGCCCGTTGCCCTGCATGGATACCCATTGATCGTACAAGTCGAGACTTAATGACGGCGAATGGCCTTCGCATTGTTGCAGCGATTCCAGCCGGATAATCGCGAATCCCATGCCGGGAACGCCCTCAAAACATTTGTTCGACGATGCGATCGCAGCATCGAACGGCGTGTCTTTCGCATCCAGCGGTAATGCGCCAAACGCACTCATGGTATCGATAATCAGTTTACGTCGATGGCGCGCAGTGATTGATGCGATGTCCTCTATCGGGTTGAGAATGCCGGAGGTGGTTTCACAATGGACGGCGACAACGTGGGTGATGTCGTTATCTTCGCCAAGCATTTTGTTGAGTGCCAGAGTATCACTTGGAACGTTCTCGGGGGTCTCCAGCATGACATAGGCACACTGATGATATTCACAGATTTTGCAAATACGTTTCCCGTAAGCACCGTTGACCAATACCAGGGCTTTGTCCTTTGGCCCGATCAATGTCCCCAGCGTTGCTTCAACCGCAAATGTACCGCTGCCCTGAATCGGCACGCATACATGGGTGTCCTGTGCATTAGCAATCGCCACCAGTTGTTCACGCACCACCTGATTGATGCGGATAAATTCCGTATCGCGTGAACCCCAGTCATGCAACATTGCTTGTTTGACGGACATCGATGTCGTGAGCGGACCAGGTGTGAGCAGCCATGGGTCTGAATTTTCTGTCATTTGGATGAATTTTTTCTTTATTAGATTCGATTAGAAATATGGCGAGTGCGGCGGTATAAGTCAAACTTTCGCTTAATTCGGCCAATCCAGCAACGATTTGATCTATCATTGACGTCGCAATACACTGCGCGGCCTGAAGTGTATTCACACTGATTAATCTGGAGTACATTAGTTATGAGCATACCTGCATCCCAAGTTAACGGCACCACGGGGCGCGAAGAAAAAATGCGTATCGCCGGTAACAAAGTCGACGGCGCGACGGGAACAGCTGTCGACGTTTTGAATCCTTACGACAACACTGTTGTCGGGACCGTGCCACGCGCGAGCCGGGAGCAGGTGGCCGAGGCGTTCGAGATCGCGGCCAGCTACAAATCGAAGTTGACGCGCTATGAGCGTCAACAAATTTTATCCAAAACCGCTTTTTTGTTGAATGAACGCAAAGACGAGATCTCCGACGTTATTACCGCTGAGTGTGGTTTGTCGAAAAAGGATTCGTTATATGAAGTCGGACGATCTTTTGATGTGTTCACGTTATCCGGTCAGTTATGTATTCGCGATGACGGTGAGATTTTCTCCTGTGACCTGACGCCGCATGGTAAGCAACGCAAGATTTTTACCCAGCGGGAGCCACTGAACGCGATTTCCGCGATTACGCCGTTTAATCATCCGTTAAATATGGTAGCGCACAAGATCGCGCCTTCCGTGGCGACCAATAATTGCATGGTAGTCAAGCCTACCGAATTGACACCACTGACCGCGCTGATACTGGCGGATGTACTGTATGAAGCGGGCTTACCGCCTGAAATGCTGTCGGTCGTGACCGGTCTGCCGCAAGACGTCGGCGATGAGATGATTACCAATAAACATATTGAAATGATCACGTTCACCGGCAGCGTGCCGGTGGGCAAATACATTGCCGAGAATGCCGGTTACCGTCGCACCGTGCTGGAACTGGGGGGAAACGCACCGTTGATCGTGATGGAAGACGCTGATCTGGATAAAGCTGCGGAACTCGCGGTAGCGGGTGCTACTAAAAATTCCGGTCAGCGTTGCACAGCAGTCAAACGTGTCTTGTGTGTAGACAGCATCGGAGATGAATTTGCAAAACGGGTTACGGAAAAAGCGAGCAAGTTAAAGTATGGCAATCCTGCTGACCCCGAAACCGATGTCGGTACCGTCATTCACGAGGAAGCGGCGATATTGTTTCAAGGTCGTGTTAACGATGCTATCGAAAAAGGCGCGAGTTTGCTCTACGGAAACGACCGGCAAGGTGCGGTGTATTCTCCGACCGTGCTGGATCATGTGCCGTATGATTGTGAGTTGGTGCGTGAAGAAACCTTCGGGCCGCCCATTCCAATCATTCGTGTGGACGATATCGACCATGCTATTCAAGTTTCAAACTCGACTGCGTTTGGCCTGTCTTCCGGCGTTTGCACCAATCGTTTGGATTACATTACGCGTTTTATTAACGAATTGCACACGGGTACGGTCAATATTTGGGAAGTGCCGGGTTATCGTATCGAAATGTCGCCGTTCGGTGGGATCAAGGATTCGGGTCTGGGGTACAAGGAAGGCGTTATCGAAGCCATGAAAAGTTTTACTAATGTAAAAACCTTTTCGCTACCCTGGTGACACCCGGATAGCATTTATTGTTTGTGCTGATGTAACTTATTAACAATGGATGTGTTAGTCGGCACCAGCGGATTCAGTTACCAGGAATGGAAGGGAGACTTCTACCCGGACGACGTGTCGCCGAACCAGATGATCGGTTATTACGCTAAGCAGTTGCCAGCCGTGGAGATTAATAATACGGCGTTACGTCTGCCCAAATCTGATTCCATTGACAAGTGGGCGCAGCAGGTTCCGCATACGTTTCGTTTTTCGGTAAAAGCACCTGAAGTGATTACCCATCGTACCGTGCGGCAGGGTGTCGAGAATGAAGTCAGCAAATTATTAAACAGCGTAGCGGTGCTGGAACATTTGCTGGGTGTTGTCTTATTTCAAATTCCGCTGTTTGTACAAAAAGAGTTTCCCCTGTTGGATGCGATAATTGATTTCTGGCCAAAAGACATCCCGGTTGCGTTCGAATTTCATCATCAAAGCTGGCATGCCAATGATGTATACAATTTTTTGCGCAGGAATAATGCGGCACTTTGTAACATGACTGGCAACGGGCAAGATGAAACAATAATAGCTACGGCGAATTGGGGTTATTTGCGCATGCGCAAGGAAGACTACGATGCTGAAACGATGACAGCCCGGTTAAAGGAGATTAAAGCGCAACCCTGGGAGCGTGTATACGTATTCTTTCGCTATGAAAAGAATAGTCAAACACCAAAATACGCAAGACAGTTTATCGACCTGGTCAAAAATGTGAACAAGTAAGAACTAAGCAACAAGCTATGAATGCAAGTAAAACAAATTCCACTGTAACGTTATTTGATTTGCCTTTGGTAAAAGCGACGCCGGATAATCTCAAGGATTACGGATTATTAGTTGACGACTATAACAAAACCGCGATTGAAATAGTCACCTGGCCTGCGCAAGGATGGCGCGCTGTCGATGCCGATACCGGTAATGAAGGCGGAACGACGGATGGGGTGTTTCAATTCTGGTGGCAAGGCGATTTTCTATACGGTCGCAACACGGCTGTGAGCGATGAATATCTGCTGGGCTGGAGTTGCGTACCCGAGGTAGCATCGAAAGACAATGTCGCACCTGATCGATCGCAGGTTTTACTCTATCACGCCAATTATCACCCCGATGGCGGGCAACTATTTTTTCCCAAAGACAACACACCGTTTGTGGTTCCGTTGGCCTTGCCCGGCGACGGTGTTTCACCGGAAGATTTTATTGCTTTTTACTTTGATGGATCTATGGGTTTGTATATTCATCCCGGCGTCTGGCACGAAGCAGTGTTTCCGATTGCGGAAACCGCGGAATTTTTCGATAAACAAGGCAAAGTGCATGCCCGTGTAAGCTGCGATTTCGTGAAAGAATTCGGCGTTTATTTGAATACGCCGCTGCGCGCACCCGAATGAAACACGATTTTTGCCGTTTAGTCGTCTGCGTTATCTACGCGCTTCGTGCGTAAATCTACGACAAAATTCTTTTTGACTACGTGAGTTATTTTCGAATGATCACGATGTCGTCACTGATGATAGAAAGATCGGCGGCCCATTGGTGAGTTAACCATTGGAAAGTGGTTTCCGAAAAAAAGCACACGTGAGTATCGTCGTTTTTGTAATGCCAATTCGAAAATGCATTAACATCAATAACACGTTTTGTCGTTATCCCCAAAATTCCACCCGGTTTAAGGCATTCCCACAGGCGTGCGAGTTCCTTGCCGGGATGATGTAAATGTTCAACCACTTCCGTTGCGCAAATAAAATCATATTGATTGTCAAAGATTGGTTTATCGTTTGCATACAACGGATCGTAGTTCGCTACAGTATGTCCCAGCTCCTCAAAAAGAATGGATAACGTCGGCCCCGGACCGCAACCAAAGTCCAGACCGTTACTGTCCGGTTGTAGTCGCGTTACCATAGGGTTGACAAGACGACTTAGAAAATGGCGATAACCTTGATCAGCAGGAGAATTTTGATGTAAATCGTAACGGGATTTTTCGTTCTCAAGTGTTAAAAATTGCGACTCAGGAACAAACACGAGGCAGCATTCACTGCATTGAAAGTAGTCACGATGCTTGTCCTGGTGAAATAGTTTTGCCCCCTTGGTGTTGCACAAACGGCAACGGTGGTTTTCCAAGGTGCGAATCTCCACTTGTTTTGATCACAAACTGCAGGTAGTGAAAACTTTTCGCGAGACTGTCACTTGCGTTTGCAGCCCTGGCACTAACTCCCTCTTTGGCGGACGCCGCTCGTTCTGATCGGATGCCCTTGTAGAAGGTGCGCCGCACGGCGAATAACGAAGTTCGGTTATGAGCAATGTTTCTATCGCGGCGAGGCGCCGCTCCTACAAAATATTGTCATTTGTTCACGCATGTTAATGCGTAGAAATATCTTATCAAGCATGTTCCCGGTATACGTTGCGCTTCATCCAGGCCACACGGCGTGGGGAATCAAAAAGTTCCTTCCCCCTTGAGGGGGAAGGTCAGGAAGGGGGGTGAATAGATTCAATTACCTTCCCCCTAACCCCCTCCCGCAAGGGGAGGGGGGACGCGATACCGGATAGGAATAAGGTGAACACGACACCTGTCTTGTGCCATAGAATCTCCCACAAGTGTAGTTTAGTTCTCGACTGCTGCACCATCATTGCAGTTCTTGGTGACATGATATTTGTTATTCGATATCTAAAAGCTGAATGCCGACTGCTGAACGTCGATAGCTATGTCACCGGTTCCTCATGCATTTCCAAATGCAGTGCGGAACCGGTATAAGGATGTTGTGCGGCGACATCTTCATCGAGTTCGACGCCAAGACCGGGTTTTGTGGGTGGTATGACATAACCTTCCTGCCATTGAATCGGTTCTTTCAAAATCTCCGCATGAAACCCATCCCAGGTTTGAATGCTCTCAAGAATCAGAAAATTCGGCGTGCAAGTGCTGATTTGAATATTGGCCGCACCTTCGATGGGGCCGCAGTATAAGTGCGGTGCGATTTGCGCATAGTAAGTCTCTGCCATGCCCGCGATTTTTTTCGCTTCGAGTAAACCGCCGACGCGGCCCAGAGCCATTTGTAAAATCGAAGCGGCCTGGGTCTGTAGCACGCGCGCAAACTCATACTTCGTCGTCAGACGTTCACCCGTAGCCACTGGAATACTGGTTTGTTGCGCCACTCTTGCCATTTCTTCCGGTGTTTCCGGTGGCGTCGGTTCTTCAAACCATAACGGGTCGTAAGGTTCCAATCGTTTGGCTAAACGAATCGCGCCCGCGGGTGTCATTTGTCCGTGAGTGCCGAATAGTAAATCGCAACTTGACCCTACCGCTTCGCGTAATGTTTTAACAAAATGTTCCGTGTGTTCTAACATGTCGAGTGACAGCTGCCGGCCATCAAAAGCGGAGTATGGGCCGGTTGGATCGAACTTCACCGCGGTGAAGCCTTGTTTTACATATTGCGCCGCGCGTTCGGCTGCCGTGTCAGCGTCGGCGTAAACATCGGATGTGTCGGATTCTTCCGGGTATAGATAAGTATAAGAGCGCAGTTTTTCATGCACTTTTCCACCGAGTAATTCGTATACCGGTTTGTTGACTTCTTTGCCGATGATGTCCCAGCATGCCATTTCGATGCCGCTAAGAATACCCATGATGGACGTGTCCGGCCGTTGCGTGTAACCACTTGAATAAATAGTTCGCCACAGTTTTTCGATATGAAATGGATCTGCGCCGATAACTTTGCGTTCGCACACGTCTTGAATCATGCGCTCTACCGTATGTGGATGAAAAGGTACCGAATACACTTCTCCCACGCCTTCAATTCCGCTATCCGTGATAAGTTTTAAAAATACAAAGTAACGACCGCCGAATCCGGGCGGCGGGTTGCCTACAACGAAAGTTTTTACATCGGTAATTTTCATTTAGTTATCGCTGTCATTGTCTGACGCGCTATCCAACTCCAGTTGTTTGACAGGTTGTACTGCATTACCCGCGATGCCTTTGAGTGAGTTATACATAAAATTGGTGTTGGTAATTACTTTCTGGATTTGTTTTTCCCGCTTTTTCCAGATGCCTTGTAATGAACGTTTCTCCGATTCCAGATCGGTTTGCATTTGCGTAAAACCTTCTACTACTGCTTCGATCTGCAAACGAAACTCGTTGCTGGTCACGTAGTCATACACCATTGCCATCTTGTCGCCCTTGTTTTCCTGGCTCAGGATGGCACTACTGAGTTGAATAATGGATTCGCGCAGCACGACACTCAGTCCTTTAAACTCTTCGAAATTGCAGATCCAAATACCGTCTTTTTGCCCCATGCGTTCCATGTCGGTAGGCATGGCTTCAGTTACGATCACACCGATATTGGCGTTGCGGTCACGAATATCGGCCTTGAATTTCTCAATCCAGGTTGGCTGGAATTCCTTAGTGCGTTTGCTTTCGTAATATATGGTGCCGCAGTTTTGTCGTGTTCGCGTATTCACACGATGCAGGCAATCGCCACCGCGTGCGCCTTTACGAATTTCTTCAATCGTATCCAGCGGAAAGTTCCCGGCTAGCCACTCTTCGATGGCAAGCTCCTGCACTTCCCCCTGAATTTGCATGGAGCCTTGTTCGGCTTTTCGTTGAGCTTCTTTTAATCGTTGGTTAAGTTGCTCGATGACATGATCTTTCTCGGAGATTTTCAACTGAGATTTATCGCTCTCCTGTTTTTGAATTTTGTCGCGTTCCAGCACAAGCATTTCATTGAGTTTTTTTTGTGACTCGGCCTCTATAGTATCTTTCAACTCATCTTTTTCTCGTTTTAGTTTCTCAATTTCTGATTTTGTCTTATTCAATTCCTTGACTTGATCGGACTTCAGGTTCAGCTCTTCCTGTAATGCGCGAATTCGTTCGGATTGTTCTTCTTCGGCTTTTGTCCGCAGTTGTTTTTCCAGACGTTGTCGTTCGTTTTTGATACGTTCCTGAACCGCTTTACCGATGATCTCCTCATTCTTTTGTTGTGCATCGTCAAGTTGCGCTCGTTCTCTGGCAAGCAGTTCCTGTTGCTGTTGCAGCTTGTTTCGTTCCTGGGAAATCTTGTCACGGTATTTTTTTCGTAACTCAGCATCGACCTGATGATAAAGCAGATCGTTTACGTCAATGGATTGTCCGCAATTCGGGCATTCGATCTTGTTGGATTGTTGAGTCATAAACCAGTCGATCAAATACTGATCGAGTCGCCTTTTTTAATAACGCCATCAGTTACGATACTCGCACGCAGGCCGCCGCGGTCAACCAGCGCTTTGACGATGGCAGGCGCTGGTACGTCAGGGGTCGACAGTCTCCCGCCCAGGGTTTTACAGGGGTCGCATAATTCTTCGCCTTTTATAGTGACTTCGCCCAGTTTTATTTCTTTTCCAATCAAGTCATTCAGTGAAATGCCGCGGGTGACGACATTGCGTCCGGTTTGTGCGGCCTCGATACCAAGTCCGGTATCGGCATTAAACCGGGCAACCAGTTCTTCTTCGATCAAGGTGATCTGGGTTTCCGGATCGGCATTGTCGTGAAAATTTCTATCGCCGACAATACCTTTCCCGGCGACGAGTTGCGCCTGCTCGATTTCTGTCGGCGAGATACCTGATGCTTCCGCAACATGGATAGATACGATTTCCCCGGTCATTCGTTTGCCTCTTGAATAAAACCCGGACTATAACTTGCATTCGCCGTGGCGCAAAGCAACTCAGTGATAGCCGTTAACGGTGTAAAAAGTGAAATAGCTGTCGTTCGCAGGGCGGATATCTGCAGTTTGTCGGCGCTAAAATGTGTACCAGTTCACAGAAATTTATCTTCAAGTCCGGTTAAAATTCTTACAATCATTAAGAGTTAAATTGCCACAGAAGCAATACCGTTTTCGGAGGAAACGCACATGACCAAGATTTTTGTCAGTTACCGACGCAGTGACCGTCCCGGTTTTGCTGCACGTTTGTCCGATCATCTCGAAGCTTGTTTCGGCGATAAAAACGTATTTCGTGATCGCGAGGGAATCGATTCGGGGCAGGACTTTGATGTCGTCCTTGAGCGCGCGCTGCGAAAAGCAAAAGTGCTGGTGGTTTTAATTGGCCCGAAATGGCTGTATGAAGACGGTACCGGAGAGAAACCTTCGCGTTTATTCGATGAAGGTGACTGGGTGCGGCGCGAAATTGAATCGGCGCTGGAACGGGACAAGGAAATTATTCCCGTGTTGCTCGATGGTGTCGACATACCGCGATCGGATCAATTGCCTGCGTCCATGGCGCGTTTCTGCAAGAAGCAGATCCATAAACTGGATGACGAACGCTGGCATTACGATGTGGGCCGCCTGGTGGAACGCCTTGAGAGCATTCTCGGCATTAAGGCGAAAAAGCAGGCCAATAAGCCGCAAAAGAAATCCCGGCTTCCGTTATTGTTAGGCGGCGCCGTTACCGCGATTCTGGTCGCGGGCGTGATGGTAAATAAACTGGAACCAGCGCCATTACCGGCCAATGAGCCACGCACTGTCATCACGAACCCTGCACCGGATTCCGCACGGGAAACGACTCATGTCGTGACACCTGAATCGGTGCAGCAGGAGCAGGCTGTAGTCACTTCCCCCGTTCGTGAAGTGACGCAATCCCCACCACAACCTGCGGTTGCAATCGCTAATGTGGCCGAGTCCGAATCGCAAGCGGCTGTTGAGCAAATCGTCGCTGAACGCGATGTAACTGGCTACTGGTACGAACAGGAAGACGAATACACTTATCAGATTGAACGATCAGGTGATACGTATCATATAGTTGCCTACGACTACGACATGAGCATCGCAGGAACAGGTGAAGGCCGGTGGCAGAAGGGCAAAATGGTGTATCAATTCCACGA
>CBDCFT010000024.1:0-74411 GCA_965216365.1 Arenicellales bacterium
CCGCATTGCGCCGTGACTACCATTTCATTAAACAACGTGGTCAGGGATCGGCAGGATCCGTTATGATAGGAAACAGCGTTGCACTGAAACAAACCCAGCAAATGATCGACATGGTTGCCGCTACCGATATGACGGTGCTTATCAACGGTGAGAGCGGCGTCGGTAAAGAGCTGGTCGCACAGGCAATTCATGCGCATAGCGCCAGAGCGCAGCGCAATTTTATCGCGGTGGATTGTTGCACGTTGCAAGAAAAACTCTTTGAATCAGAGTTATTTGGTCATGAGCGCGGTTCATTCACCAGTGCCGATAAACAGAAAAAAGGACTGATTGAAGGCGCCCAGGGTGGCACGCTGTTTCTGGATGAAATCGGGGAAATCGAACCGTCCATTCAAGCAAAGCTCTTGCGTGTACTGGAAACCGGACAATTCCGCCGAGTTGGCGGCACCAAAGACTTAAAGGTCGATGTACGCATCGTTGCCGCCACTAATCGCGATTTGGAAAAACGTGTGCAACGGGAGAAGTTCCGCAGTGATCTGTTTTATCGTCTTAACGGATTTACCATCGTTGTTCCACCATTACGCGACCGGCGTGAGGATATTCCTGAACTGGTTAAGTTTTTTATTGAAAATCACGATTTCTCACGACGCATCAAAAAGAAACTATCGTCCGACGCGTTGCAGGAACTCATTGGCTATGATTGGCCGGGCAACATCCGGGAGTTAAAAAACCTCATTGAACGGGCCATCATTGTTTCGGGCAAAGAGAAAAAAATTAAACCGGAACATCTGGGACTGGGCACAAAATCGACGGGCAATGGTTCAACGACCGTTCTGACATTCGATCAAGAGCCAACCTTGGATACGATAGAAAAGAAATATCTCACCCAGTTGCTGGTTAAATATAACGGTCATCGTGTTTCCGTGGCGCAGGCGATGGGTGTCAGCGAGCGCAATCTTTATCGTCTGATCAACAAGCACGATCTACAGGATGTTTCGGCGGCAACTTGATCCAATTCAAGCTTTAAGATTTCAATAGACAGCGGAAATCGAAAGTTACAGTCGACGTTAATCATCTTGGCAATGCTGCCATTTGTCTGTTGACTTGAATGAATTGGCTATCAGTGAACACGGGCAGCCAAACCAGGGGAATACACAATGTGAACACCGGATTCAACGGGGTTCCCCCGTCATGAATCCGGTGTCTTAGTCAGAATAAAACGCTTATATCCCGGTTAACTGGCTTTCTGCACCCAGGATTTACACCAACCGTTGGCGGCCACGGATTTGCCGGGGAATATCGTACAACCACCCCACTCCGCATCCGCTTCGCCTTGATACAACTGACAGTTGGCGCAGGTTTGTTCGGCATTCGGTGATTCATGCACGTACTCCAATGCTTTTGCCTGAGCGTCAGCCTCGTCGAGTTGTGGCATATCTTCCGCAAAACCCGGCTGACTCATCAGCAACGAACCCATTGGAATAGCGACAGCACTGGTTCCAACTAAACTTAAAAACTCTCTTCGACTCTTATAACTCATTGAAACTCCTTTTGGATGTAAATGATAATTCCACTAAAAACGAAAACCATACCTTTAACTAAGGCATGGTCGACAATAATTATAACGCGTGAAGTTTAAAACACTGACCTGCATCAAATTTTCGACAAATAAATCGGATCACCGCTATCCCACGAACTTATTACCACTACGCTGAATTCATCGTCGCTAATGTCTGGTAATCAATAATCTTATGTTATTACTGCTTTCATGAAGTTAAATTATTTACCAGTCTTACCAAACAGAAAATTGTTGACAGGGTTGATTAAACTGCATATAGAGCGACTATACAATTCGCTTTTTAGTCGCCAGCAACACCGGCGGACGCAACCAAACCACGCGGGGTGAAAAATGAAAATTGGATTTATCGGTCTTGGCAACGTGGGTGGCAAACTTGCCGGCAGTTTGTTGCGTAACGGTTTTGATCTGAGCGTTCGCGATCTGAACAAAGATATCGCGCAGCCGTTTCTGGATAAAGGCGCGAAATGGGCGGACAGCCCCAAGGCGATGGCTGAAGAAGCGGAACTGGTCATCACGTGTTTACCTAACCCAGCGGCAAGCGCGCAAGTCATGGAAGCCGAAGATGGCATCCTGGCTGGACTATCCGAAGGCAAGATATGGGCAGAGATGAGCACCACCGACGAAGCCGAAGTCAAACGCCTCGGAGAAAAGGTCAAAGCCATTGGCACTGAACCCGTGGATTGCCCGGTATCCGGTGGTTGTCACCGCGCGGCAACCGGCAACATTTCCGTTTTCGCGGGTTGCGAACGCGCTACTTTCGAACGCATGCTGCCCGTACTGACGGCTATGGGAAGGCGCATTCTGCACACTGGCCCCCTGGGCTCTGCCTCTATTTTGAAGGTAGTTACAAATTATCTGGCTACCGCAAACCTCGTATCATTGTGCGAAGCACTGGTCACCTCCAAAGCCGCCGGTATGGATCTGAATATAACTTACGAAGCCATTCGAATATCGTCGGGCAACTCGTTTGTACACGAAACGGAAAGCCAGGTCATCCTGAATGGCAGCCGTGACATTAATTTCACCATGGATCTGGTTAGCAAGGACATCGGCTTGTTTCAAAATATTGCAGACAAAGCTAACGTGCCACTGGAACTCTCGCCGCTACTCGTCGATATTTTTAAAGATGGCGAAAAAAGATATGGTAGCCGTGAATGGTCGCCAAACATCGTTAAACGCTTGGAAGAAGCGTGCGGCGTATCGGTGTTGGCACCGGGATTTCCCGCGGACATTGTTGATGACGAACCGGAAGAACCCGGTTACGAAGTAAAGGTAAACCGCTCTACAGTGTAGACTAAGGCCACTGTTCGATCACGCGAATAAATTGATCTTGAGAATAACGTAAGCAAAGTAAAAACTTACTATGAGTAAGGCTTCCCATTTTTGCAAGCCTCGTTCGATCACAAAAAATACTAACGCAACCAACGACAACAAAAACAACGCTGGCAAATCAAATTGCAGCAACGATGCTTCAAATGAAAGCGTCGATATTACTGCTGCCAATCCAATTGGCACCAGAGTATCGAGAATATTACTACCTATGATATTACCGACAGACATCCCGCTCTTTTTCTTAAGCAATGCGCCCAAGGATATTGACAACTCAGGCAAACTCGTTCCAACACCAATCAATAGAATAGCGACCAGGGTTTGCGATAATCCCCAACGCTCGGCGAGATGTGTCGCGGCATGAACCGTAACATCAGAACTCCCGATGACAATCGTCATGCCAACTGCCAGACCAAGCCAGGCCCAACCGACTCTACCCGATTCGATTATTCGTTCGGTAACTCGCCCCCTCTCTTCTCGATATACAAAAACCAAATAACTGGCAAATACGACGACTAGAAACAATCCCTCGATCCGCGTTACGGCACCATCCCAACCAACAGCCGCCAACAGCACAATCGAGCCTAACAACACCGCGCCATGGCGATAAATATAGCGGCGTGGCACCGTCAGATAACCGGCCAAACCGGCAACGCCGAGCACCAAGCCTATCTGTCCAAATGCACTACCGATACTGCTACCGGTGACAACGCCAGATGCATCCATGCCCTGTAGAATCCGAATGCCAGCACCGACAGCGACCGCGATCTCTGGTAAATCACTGCCAATGGATAGCACAACAAGACCGACGAACAGTTCAGATAAGCCATAACGATGAGCAATCTTTACCGCACCGCCAATGACCAGTTCGGTACCGGCCCATAAACCAAGTAAACCGATCACGATTAAGCTTAACTCAAGCATTAAATTGCCCGCTGTAGTCTTCGAATGTCACAATAGTGGAATATCATTTTCTGTAATACCTACTCCAAGCCAGTAAACTTACCTACAACCAATAATATATAGACAGTTTGGCCAATCCATTAAGAATCTAAAATCACTCTAGACATACAAAATGTTAATCGGCAAGAATTTATTCGATAAGAGCACATTACTTTGCTGGTCGGATAATTTCAGCATAGACATTCAAAAATCTAAATTGTACGTCCGCACGTCGACGCGAGCGGTTCGCTGCCTACCCGAGACCATCGAACTAATTTCAATCTTATCTACACCAAGGACAATTGGTGATGCCTTGGAAGCATTGAACATCAAGGATAAAGGCAAATGGATTCAACTCACCGCGAACCTTGCCCAACTAGTCGAAATAGGTGCAGTTTCTAGATTTGATAAAGATGAATTAATTGTTGACGCAGAAACTACTGGTTTTGCATCTCCCGCGGCACACATATCTATGCTCAACGACGAAAACCGGACGAAGAAGTACCTAGAAGCAATAAGTGAAGTCGTCAACTCAGGAGATGTAGTAATTGATTTGGGTTCCGGAACGGGCATACTGTCGATTGCAGCCGTCAAAGCCGGCGCCGCTAAAGTGTTCGCTTTAGAAGAAACGTCAATTGGCCACTGCGCAAGAACATTGATTTCCAGCAATCATGTCGCCGATCGAATTCAGTTAGTCAAAGGTCGTTCCACCGAAATTAATATTCCAGAACGGGCCAATGTATTAGTGTCGGAAATTATCGGCGCCGAACCGTTAGATGAGTCAATACTACAGAGCACACTTGATGCACGAAGACGCATGTTAACTGAAAACGCTCGTTACATCCCGCATCGAATTCGGATCTTTGGACAATTACTCCAACTCGATGAGCAATTCTTGGAAAGACATCAATTTCGGAGACTGACACTGGAAAAGTGGACCGAGGCCTACGATATTGATTTTTCTGCTCTACTGAACACTTCTTACCGCAACAACTATCGCATAACAGCAGCGGGTGATGATATCCGGCGTGCGAAACCATTATCGGAGCCAACATTGCTAGCCGATATCGATTTGACGCAACTGAATTCAGACACTATTGATAATAAAGTGCGCTTCGCAATTAATAGTGATGGGAACGCGAATGGGGCGGTGGTTCATTTCGAAGCGTATTTAACCGGGCACCAAAAACTTTCAAATCAATTCAATTTGGTTTCAAAGGACAGTTCCTGGCAGTGCCCTGTATGGATTTGGCAAAAACCAATAAAAACAATTCAAGGGAAATCAATGCAGTGGCGCTATATACATACGCCTATAAAAACGACACTTGAATGTGAACCTATATGAGAAAGATTTGGTAAAACCACCTAATCAGTATTTGACTTCCTCGAGCCGCAAACTAACTCTAAAATTTTAGGTACCTTTGCTAAACCCATTGGATAATCTAGACCTGTCACATTACTTGCTTCGGCAACACTGGCAGAAAATTGCATATGACGCCTAAGGAGGCCAGACGAAAATAATTTTGCCGCTACCGTGTGACGCAGGATAGCAGTAGTAACTTCAGTTTTATTTAATCGCCGTAGTGAGATCTTTGCGGACGGCGATAGTGGACCTCGGTTGTTTAACAAAAAAACCTGTTTTACACGGCATGTTTCAGGCCAGTCGAGTCCGTACTGATCACACTTGCCCAGCTTTAGCTGAGGGAAGTGAGGTAGCGCCATAAGCCGATTATTATTAAAAGCTACAGGAAGAACATCATCGCATACCCGCTCTAGCCCAAATTTTGAATAAGAAACTAAAGTTGACTTTCCCCGACCTGATTCACCTAAGAACAAGCAAAGTCGACCGTTTATATTGGCTGCACTCGCATGCAAACAGTAAACATTGTGCAAAGCAAGTGCCAATATCAAAGCTGGGCCTGAAGCAATTTTTACTAGACCATCTAACGAATTAGGGCTATTTCGCGTAATTCGTACCACGTTACACTCCCTGTCGATAAGAACCTGGCCGAGATTCCCCATCCTCAATGAAAATACATCCTTGTTTTCCCAACAAAAAACAGTTTGCTGGGCACCAAATAGTGTACTAGTACCAGTGTACAATAGATTCTCCGACTCCTCCTTTGCGGGTCTTAGTCGAACCGGCGATAACGCGGCTTCACATGAGTTTGGAATGGCCAAATGCTGAAGCGACTCAATTTCCGTATCACTGACGACGTGGAGACCCGCTACTGAATAATTAAATGTTGTTCGTTTGATATCTTTTGGTTTTTTTAATCGTATTTCTATCATTTGGTGTAACAGCAATATGAGTGCAATTTGCGGTATATTTTTGCGGGATCATAGCCCGCTCAAACCTGAGTGGCTTAATAAAATGACCGATGCAGCGATTTTCCCATCACCAGACGGCATTCAATTCTGGTCAGATCGAACAATAGGATTTGGATGTTTGAATTTTTACATCACTCCTGAGTCGTTAGGCAAGTCACAACCTTTGCAAGACAAAACCAATAACCTTTATATAGTCGCTGACATCAGACTAGATAATCGAGATACACTGATTACTAAATTACAACTCCATTTACCGAATATTGATAAATCCAATTCGGATTCCGAGTTGGTACTAGCAGCCTACCGTGTATGGAGTATTGAATGTGTGGCTCATTTACTAGGTGATTTTGCATTTGCAATTTGGGATAAATCGAAACAAGAACTATTTATAGCGCGCGACAGTCTTGGTGCAAAACATATCTTGTACTACATGGACGATAAGCAATTTATTTTTGCCTCTTCCCCCGCTTCAATCCTTTCCCTCTCATTTATCGATTCACCTATCAACGAGGAAAAGGTTCTTTGCGCACTCCTCATGAAAAGTAGCGACTGCGAGAGCACCTATTTTCAGAACATTTACCAATGTCCTCCGGCCCATTATCTTGTAATTGGCTCCAATAGTTTCTCCAAAAGACGTTTTTGGGATCTCGACATTATAAATGAAATTACGTATCGATCGGATGACGAATACTCGGAGCATTTAGTAGACATACTCAAACAAGCTGTAAACGATCGTACACGGTGTTTGGGGAAAGTCGGACTTTCGCTCAGCGGCGGTTGTGATTCAACTTTGTTGGCAGCGATTGCCGCAAACCAACCCCCAGCTAACAAAACTAATCAAGATCGACTTAAAACTTTCTCCTATGTGTTTGATAAGTTCGAAACATGCGATGAACGGCATTTTATCATCCCAGTCGTAAATGCACTCAATCTCGATGCATCCTTCATCCTTTGTGATGATAAATGGACTTTTCGTGACTTAACAAATCAAGGCTTTCCTCGCGACTGCTTTTTTTGGGATTGCTATTCGAACCTACCACTGGAAGTTATGCGCCATGCCTCTGAGGCGGGGTGTCAAATTCTACTCGACGGCCACTATGGTGATACCTTATTTTCGGGTTGTGACTATTTGGTATCAGACCTTGTACTAGAAAAGCGCTTCCGCGATTTACTGGCAATTCTTTTTTCAAATAGAAACAGTCTCGATTTGCGTCACCATATATTCAACTATGGATTGCGGCAGTTAATTCCTCAGTCTTTGAAAAAATTGTATAGACGATTTCAACCGAGACAACCGTTCTTGCAGTATTTTCCGGGCGCCACAGAGTCCCGACAAACTCAGGCCTACCAATTGATAAAATCTAACTCGGACGCGACGACCCACCAATTACCCAGTCAACGCTACCGCTATTTCGCTTTCACTGACCCGGGCTGGGCGGAATACTCCGCTACACCAGAATCCAATCATCGGTTTCCGGTTCAGCGGTATTCTCCGTACTTCGATAGACGACTAGTGGAATTCGTATTTGGACTACCCACCGAGCAACTTTCCCGCCCAGGTCGAAACCGTTGGATACAACGCAACGCTATGAGGCAATTTTTACCAACCGAAGTGACGGAAAGAATAATTAAAACCAGATTCGAGCCCTTGCTAACCGAAGGATTGCTCCGGCAGGAACGCCATCATGTTTTGAGTCTGACCAGCGAATCTCTTGCAGCTAAACAGAACTGGGTTAGGCATTCCTGGTTAAAAGAAGAAATCGATTGCGGGACGCCATTGAGTCACGACGGTAATTCGCTGTCACTTATCTTGCATCTTGAATTATGGTTAAGATCCGTTCGAGACGCGTCTGTTCATGATTCTTGGAATTCTTTCTTTCAATACACTCCTAGCGACAACGCCCTGATCAACCAATAGCTGAGGTAGTGCTTCCTATGTTTGAGATCACCGACTATGGGCATATGATTGAAGACCGAGGTAGATTTACAGCCTACCGCGAGGCATTGAAGAAACATGTAACACCAGCTTCGGTTGTGGTGGACATCGGAACAGGCACCGGAATTTTTGCGTTACTGGCTTGTAAGTTTGGTGCACGCCGAGTGTTTGCAATCGAACCCGCGAATGTTATCGAAATTGCAAGAACCGCAGCTCGCGTCAATGGATTTGCCGATAGAATAACCTTTATACATTCACGCTCTCTTGGTGCGGAGTTGGATGAAAAGGCTGATATTGTCATATCAGACCTCCGCGACGTGCTGCCTTTGCACCGCGATCACTTACTGACAATTAAAGACGCTCGAAACCGTTTCTTAAAACCCGATGGCTTGTTATTACCCAAATCAGACACACTATGGCTAGCGCCTATCGAAGCACCCGAGTGGTATCAATCCATTACTAGCCCATGGCATAAAAGCTATGAAGATTTAGATTTGAGCACACCCATTAGCTTCGTTACAAACACATGGCATAAATATCGTTTCGAAAGTGACCAACTACTTTCGGCGCCAACCGTATGGGCAGATATTGATTATTCAGAAGTCGAACATCAAAATTTTATAAATACTATCAGCTGGACTCCTGAAAGGACGGGAACGATTCACGGTCTGGGACTCTGGTTTGAAAGCAACATCGACGACCAAACTACTTTATCAAATGCGCCGCAACACCCACCGACAATTTACGGGCGCGCAATATTTCCGTTGTCATGTCCAGTCGATCTATCAAAATCCAGCAAAATCAGGTGTTGCCTACGAGCGGACTACTTGGACTCGAACTATACCTGGTCTTGGAATACTGTCGTTGAAGATGATGGAATCACACGGGCGTCTTACAAACAATCGAGTTTCTTAAGTGTTCCGCATAACCCTGTACAACTAAAAAAACGTAACAAGCACTATGTGCCAACACTAAACCAGCGTGGACGTATAACTGTAAGAGTGTTAGATCTCATGCAATCGAATTTATCCATTGCAGAAATAACCAGTCGATTAAAGTACGAGTTCACTGATGAATTCAAAACCACTGACCAGGCATTAACTTATATCAACGACATTTCCGTTTTGTGGAGCGACTAAACATTTTTATTTTAATGCCAACCTAAGATCGTCACCCTAAGGATTTTTCCGATTACCCGCTCCTCCACTTTCGCCGGGAATGAGCGATCCAGCAAGAGTCACATCCCGCACATCACCATAATGCGTGAGTTGGGGAGGTGCGTATCTCTTCTTCTTACTACCTTTGTCCGAATCGTTTGTCGCACCCATATCCTGTTGGTTCGTCTCGCCCATAGTGACTGTCGATGTTGGTCAACAGGTATTTTAGTGATCCCAAACCCATAAGTCGATGCACTTTTGGGAGCTTCGGATAAAGCTCATGGCTACACCACTGGGGTTATTCTGATCGCACTTAAAAACGGATTACGGCGTGTTTTTTCTCGCCGTTGGGGCACCACTTTCGCCGGGGAAAATCGATCCAGCAAGAGTCACATCGCGCACATCCCCGTAATGGGTGAGTTGGGGAGCAGTGTATTTCCTCTTCTTTCGTCCTTGATCTGAAGTGTTTGTCGTACCACTATCCTGCTGGTTTGCCTTAGGCATAAGGTGTCTGTGATATTTAAGTCAGGCGCTATTGTAGTGACTCCGTACCCCTACGTCGATGCAGCGCTGGGAACTATATGCCAAACTCAAGGCTGCACCACTAGTGCCGGGTCACCCAGTTGCGTCCATCCCAGGATCACATCGAGTTGATCGGGATGCGTTTGTGCGTATTGTTGTTTGGCTTGAAGAATCGCCTCGCCCATGGTTGTGCCTTGGGTGAGTAAGCGCTCGAACACCTCCATCGCCAATATACGTTCAGCCGCCGCTTCGGTCAGGGTGCTCGCCCCTAATACCGAAGCTGCCCCTCGATCGTCATTGAGCATGAACCGATGCCCCAAGGTGTCGTCATAGGGCGAGACATAGTAAGTGTTCCAACACCCCCATTGCGTGACCACGGTGGGCATCCCGACATTCTCTAGCGCATCCACATCTGCCCCATCGAGCAAACCATCGAAGGTCCAGATACTCAAATCGGAATGTCCAAAGAAGCTGGTCAGTGCGACACCGTTGTTGATGGCATCGATAATGGTGTCTTTAGCACCTTGTACGCCCAGATCGTCGATATAGGCAGTGGTTATATTCCAGTCGCTTAAGTGTTGATTGATGACGGTGTCGCTATCGGCCTTAAACGAGTATTGATTAGGCGTGTCAAACTTATCGGCAGCAAACACGGCTGTTTGTGAGTAGGTGTTTTGTGCGTAAGTCAGGGTCTGATTCACCATGGCACTGAGTTCTGCTTGTGTGCGCACCGGGAAGCGCCCTATCGCTACATCCGGTACGTTGTCACCGTCCACATCGGCGTATTGGGCATCGACCGGAGCGAAGTACACGATGTCATCGGTCTGAGCGTATTGCGTGGGTATAAAGCTGAGCGCACCCAGTCCTAAGTTATCGTGGTAGTCATAGCTGTCGCCGCCTACCAGCAATACATGGGTAGTACCTTTGTTGGTTTGCGCGTAAGCAATGTAGTCGTCAATCGGTTGGGCACCGGGCAGGTAATGACCAAACTGGGCATATACTTGCTCGACATCCACCACTTCCACACTGTATTGTGCTTGTCGGGCATTGACCAATAAATCCAGCTCGGGGGTTATAAAATCGGGATGCGTAATGATCAGATATTCAGCGGCTGCGGAGGTGATGTCCACCGGGTCGACCGGAATCGTGATCTCGGGACTGGTCATATCGCCCGCTGACGCCACATAAAAGGTGGACTCTCCGTTCGGTTCAACCGCTGCGCCAAAGCGGGCCGTGTAGTTAGTTCCCTGACCGCTCTTTTTTATTTTCTGAATACGTTTAATGCCCCCTGTCGGTGTTTCGCGGTATATCACCACGTTTTTATTCGGCAAACCGGCTACTTCGTATAGCGGCGCATTACCCTTAAATACGAGTGCACCGTCTTTTGCAATAAGTCCCCGAGGATAGGTCACACTATAGTGATCCAGTGTGACCAGATCGGCAAATGCACCGGTATCCGCCGGTAATTTTAAGGTGAGTGTGTTGGTTCCCTCTTGCAAAGCACCAGCGGGTAATGGGCTACTGATGGGGTGATCAACTAATCCATCGAAGTGTTCATCGGCCACCGCTGTGCCATTCCACTCGACCACCAGGTGATGGTCGGGACTCTCCGGTGCCACGGTCCAACCCCATACCCCGACATCGAGGGTCGCAGAACCTGCCGTAGGAACATAGTGGTCGATATCCAGTGTCACATCGATCTGCCCTGGTGTCGTCCCCCAGGCGAAAACATATTGGTCGTACCATGGGTCGCCGTTCGGGGCTGAGGAGCTGTAGGCGTTGTCTTGTTCAATACGCACAGTCTCAAGGTAAGTGTTCTGCGCGACGCCCGAGGGTACCGGCGCTTTGTTGGTCGGTACTTGGCGCACGCGGGTGTCCGATACACTCAGGGTATAGACATTACTTTGGGTGTACAGCGTCTCATGCTCTTTACCGATAAACTCGATAATCGTGCCGGGACCCACAAACTTCGGCCCCAATACACGGCGCGCGACATCTTCGCCTTGACTCGACAGGCTCAATCGGTCTTTGCGCACGCCAGCCAAGTCAACATCCTCTGCCACCAGTTGCTCGTACGTGACCCGATGAAGTCCCGTTTGCTCGACTTGGAAATTGGCCACGTCCATGGCGTAAGCAGCGGGAATCATCCAACTCACGGCTGCGATCAACCCACGTTGCCACCACGTTGTGTTGGTCGTAGCAGCTAGGACTTTGTACGGGCGTATCCAGTACACTCAATCCCTTGGCACGCTGTTGGCGTTTGTGTTGTTGGCGCATACGTCGCTCTTGCGTATCCATGTGTTGCTCCAGTCGTTGTTGCCGTTGTTGCATCTTTTGCTGTTTACGCGCTTTGCGTTTGGCCTTCTTGGTGCGATGTTCGGCACGTATCGCATCCCAATCCGTTTGTTGGCGTTTAGCGCGTTTGGCTCCGTAGCGCTTGCCTAATCGGAACGGTCCGTGCACGGTCTCTTTGCCCTCAATATCGATATCGACGATGGCGAATACCCCGCCCTTAACACCAATGGCGTCAAATGCGTAGTGTTGTACGGTCACCGAGTTGATGACTTTCGAGGGGATCACGTCAGGGTTCAGTTTCACCCAACCCGTTTTGCGACCCCGTGCATATAAGTCAAACCCTACATTGCCCGTCTCCATCGAGGTGCTCCACTCGATGTGCACATCGCCCGGATTCACACCCTCACTCACTTCAAATGACGCTAACGTGATGGGGTTGGTGACGACGTCATCGGATGTATCACCTGAATCGCCCGGATCAGTGTAGTCTACTGTCAGTTCGCTATCGGCAGTGACACACAGAATTGCGTCTGTGGTGTTCGGCGGGCTGCACTCTGCACCACCGATTTGTAGTGGAATTCCACCCGGCAATTCGAATACACCCGTGTTTGGCCCAGTCTCTGTTAAAGTGACCGTAACCGTGTCGCCAGTAACTGAATCGGTAATGGTAACTTGTATGGTTTCAGCCACATTTGGATCGGTATTGTTGTCTTGATCCGTCACCTGCGGGTAAGCGGTATTGTCACCGCCAGGCACATCATATTCGGTCACCGGATTCCCGGCCGCATCGGTAAATTCGGTTTCGCTCCAGCTACGTACTTCAAACGGATCTTCGATGACGGTGGTACCGGAAGCGTCTTGCGCCGCTTTAGTAGCAGCCGGTGTGGTGCCATCAGGCACAACAACCCCTGTCCAATTGCCATAGGCAAAATTCGGATCGGTAGTATCGAGTCCGTCCGCTACCGCGTAAGCACTTTGCAGATTACCACTGGCATCGGTGGTAACGGTCTCGGTAAAGACGAGATTGCCATGGCCGTCATAATAGGCGACGGTAAAACTGGTGTTGGCCGGAAAGCCAGGACCACCGACAAAGAATTCTTCTTCGGCGTTGCCGGTATCGTTGGGATCCCGGTAGTACACATTGTCTTCGGTCGTATAGCTGTTATCGGTAAATGAGTCCAGCGATGGAACAAAGTTCGTCGCCGTATCCACCTCCGGTGTTGGCAAACCGGTGGCATCGACCGTGGCGGTATTAATCAACTCACCACTGGTACTGGCATCCACTGTCACGTCAAAAGTCACGGTCATGGTCTCGCCCGGGAGCAAATCAAACCCATCAGCAGCGGTAACCAGATTCGGCGGAGCGCCGGCAGGTTCGGTGACGGGTGCGCGGGGTGTATCGTAGGTGATGGTGAAAGTACTGCTGGTCACCGTATTGTCATCACCAGCAACGCCGTTGAACCCGTCGTCCCAGACAAACTGATACACACCTTCGGCTGGACCGCCAAAGGGACTCGGACCACGGGTTTCGTTAAAACCGCCTGGGCCATTTCCGCCGAAACTGCCTGCTGCCAAGGAAAAAGCAACCCCGCTGGGATAGGTGGCATCCAACGATATGTCACTCAGCCAATCGGCGGAACTTCCCTGTACATTAAACGCATAACTAGTAAGCGTCGATCCAGCGGGGATTTGTCCCGTGGTATCAAACGACTGGGTCAATCCACCGGGATCGAAAGTATTCGGCCCAAGGTTAGGCGAAGTGAACGTTCCGCTTCCCGCCTCAGGGTGTGTGACCATACTGGAACCGGATACGTAGGTGACACCTGCCGGCAAAGTATCGGTCACTATTACGTCTGCGGCAATGGACGTCCCCGTGTTTTCCACTTCAATGGTGTAGGAAATGGTATCGCCGGGTTGGACGGCGCCACTGGGACTCGACGTTTTATCGATGGTCAATTGCGGTGGTGGATCAACAACACATATTCTAAAGTCCGGCACAGTGACCAGATGACTATCACTCACACCGGTACCGCCCTCGTTTGTCGCATCGACTGGACCATTTTGATAAATAATGCTAAATGTATCCAAAGGTTGACCGGTGGATGCCGTAACAATTCCGGCTGCGTCGGTCGGCCCCAAATTTCCATTCACACCGGTTACAACAATGGCTGCCGCTGTTTGGCCGGTGATAGTTAAATTAGACCCACCCACCAAGTTAACGGGAACATTACTACCACCACTCGATCCTGTAAAAGTAACCTGGTCTTGGAATGAGTCGCCCGGCTCAACTGTTGGTTGGAATCCAAATCCGACATCGTCAATGTCGCCTACAGTAAGGCTATTAATATAGGTGGGCTTAGAAAATGTAAAATCGAAAGTCACTGTATCCGTCGAGTTGAGTGACTTCATGTGCGCTGTTAACTGACCGGGTCCGAAAAACCCGTTTGTCTGGGTAAATCCAAAATTTGTTGGGCAATCCGGATCGTTTGGCCAATTCGTCGGATCCGGTACAAGATTGTTATCGCAGTTCATCGCGTTTGGATCTTGGAGTGTTAATGTCACGTCCACTGTCGCGGGATTACCTGCCGTATCCGTGTAGTTCAGTGTATAGGTTTGCGAATCACCCGTATTTTGATTGGACGGCAGCCATTCGTTACCGGAACCCGGACTGGTTGACCACATGAAGGTGGCATCGGCTGAACCGGCGGGGCAGGTTTGCGCAAATGTGGGAGAGGAACCAAAAGCCAACCATAGCGTACCCGCAATGAAAAACTTGCGGAAATAACCGCCAAACAACCTGCCACCACCCACGGTTTGCTGGCGACCAACAGCCCTATTATTCAAAACAATCATCTGGTTTCTCTCCCGTTGAAACTCACCAAAACTGCCCATTTACAAACGGGTAGTATTGTAACAGCCCTAAGATTTGAAATTACATTGTAAAAACAACTTGTTAACAATTGTTTTGATTTGGATTGCGCATGTTTGCTGATTGGCGACAACACCTGTTCATACGTTGAACACTGTTGTTTAATTGGCTCGACTCGAGGTCAAAACGATGGCTTTGCGATGCCTATTCTCTACCGCGCACACCGCGTGACAATAAAGAAGTTTTGCTGTGATTCATCCGTGGTTGCAGTCCTTTATCTTACTGGATCAATGGGAGGATCATCGCTCCAAATTTTTGTGGGTTTATTCGGCTCGTGTTGAATACACAGTGATAGCAAGTTGGATCATCGATGTCCGACTGAAAATGATCATGCAAAAGCTGTGTCCGCGAACGATCCATGTCTTTCAACAATCGCTTCGCATCGGCTTCTTTCAGCGAATGCGCGTCCATCAGCCAGTGCAGACGATCATTTTGTGGTGCGATCAGGCGTACGTGGATGCCGTGGGTCAATTCGCTGGCTGCCTGCGAACTGCCGCCCCCAATAATAACGACCTTACCGACTCCCGCCAACGAACGCATGACTTTAGCAACACGCTTAACCTGTTCGTCTTGGGGTACTCGATGAGAGAAAAAGCTGCCGATAAACTCTTCGATTTGCGTGCGGTATTCTTTAGTCAATAAATCGTCAGTAGAACGCGATAATTTTTCGTCATCGACTATTTGTTGACACAGCGCACGGTCAAAAATCTGCCAGCCGGCATATTTATCTTTATCCGGCTGGGTTGCCAGCTCTTTTAACAATGCGTCTGCATAAGCGTGCGCATCAATTCCCGCCTGACGTGAGATCGTCACGAAAGGCAGATTGCTCATGCGGACAGTCCTGCCGTCTTCCCGTCCAGTCATTCCCGCGAGATAATGTTCTACTTCAGTCAGTGCGGTCATTTTTTATCCCCATTTATCTTGTCGTTAGAGTCTTTGCGTTAAGGTTAGTCACCCAGGACCTGAATTCGTCGAGCTTTTGGTTTGGCGCTTTGCGAGCGCGGCAAACGTACTTTTAGAACGCCTTTGTCATACTTGGCGGTGATCTTTGAGGTATTAACATCGGATGGAACCTGAAACGAACGCTGAAAACGGCCGTAAAATCGTTCGCGCAAAAAATAGTCTTTGCCGTCTTCTTCACGTTCTTCTTTTTTCTCACCCTTTAACATCAACACATCATCGGCTATCGATACATCGATATCTTTTTCATCCATGCCGGGCAAGTCGATTGTAATCTCGTATGCAGTTTTACTCTCCGATGCGTCGGTATCCAGTGAACGGAACGCCGCGCTGATACGATGAATAGGATCAAGACGTGACCAAGCATTGGAAAAGCGATCAAATACATTTTCAATTTCTCCACGTAGCGCGGTCACCGGATGAAATCCGGATAGTTTGTCATCGTGTCGGATCGGAACCTGGTTTGTTTTCGCCATTGTTTTGCACCCGAAGTTTGAATGATTTATGCCAAATGTATACAAACCATTCGTTTCGGAGTTTGACGGAAGTCAAAAACTGATTAAAACATTCCCCTCCCCCTAATCCCCTCCCATTGGGAGGGGGACCAAACTTCCTTCCTCGTTATCAGGCAAAAATCAGGATGCAGGCACTGTTGTCCCTTCCCCCTTGGAAAGGTTGGGAAGGGAGTGGCGAGAATAGTCTTATGAAACCGTTCGTCATTTGCCCTCTTCCCGCCAGGGGAGAGGGTGTTATGGTGCGATTCACTAACTCTCATAAAACCAATTGCTGATCGCTAATATCGGAACGCTGCAAGTAACTTTAACACGAATCATTGTTACTACAGTCTAATCTGGTAAATTGACGGCTTGTTATTAATACAATCACCGCTACGGGATGATGCTAGGCGAAGCCAGTGCAAAAATCGAAACGACCAACACAGTCTTTGCCACCAAAGGTCTGACGAAAGTCTATGACATGGGCGAAGTGCAAGTGCATGCGTTGCGTGGCATCGACATGGAATTGTATGCCGGTGAGTTAGTCGTATTTTTAGGCGCATCCGGTAGTGGCAAGTCGACCTTGCTGAATATTCTTGGCGGTCTGGATACAGCTACAGATGGCACCGTTATGTATCACGATAACGAACTCACCCAGGCAACGGATAAAGAACTCACCCAGTACCGGCGCGACCATGTGGGTTTTGTATTTCAGTTTTATAATTTAATACCGAGTCTAACCGCGCGCGAAAACGTTGCTATCGTAACCGAGATTGCGCGCTCGCCTATGAGTCCTGACGATGCGTTGAAAATGGTCGAGCTGGGTGATCGTATGGATCACTTTCCGGCGCAGTTATCCGGCGGTCAACAACAACGCGTTGCTATTGCACGGGCTATAGCCAAGCGGCCATCGGTTTTGTTGTGCGATGAACCCACAGGCGCATTGGATTCAACCACAGGCATCGTGGTGTTGGAAGCCATCGACCGGGTTAATCGTGAACTCAATACGACGACCGCCGTGATTACACACAATGCCGACATCGCATCGATGGCTGATCGAATTATTTATCTAAGCGATGGTTTGATTTCAAATATCGAAATCAATGAAACCAAAGTCTCGCCAAAGGACTTGCACTGGTAAACCATGCTCGCCATCAATCGCAAATTACTGCGCGACTTTTGGCATTTAAGAAGTCAGGCCTTTGCGATAACTCTAGTCATCGCCAGCGGCATTGCAACCTACCTCCTGTCGTTAACAACGCTGGATTCGCTCAAACTTACGCAGGCGGTTTATTATCAGGATTACGCATTCGCCGATGTTTTTGTTTCGTTAAAACGCGCGCCAAACGACGTTATCGCACGTATCGCCGGCATTCCCGGTGTAGATAAAGTTCAATCCCGAGTCGTTGGTGGCGCCAACGTCGATGTCGAAGGTTTCAGCGATCCCGTGGTCGGCCAACTGGTGTCCATACCCGACAACGGTCAACCCGAACTCAATCAACTTTACCTGCGCCGCGGACGCTTGATTAGCAATGGACGCGAAGATGAAGTGGTGTTGAGCGATGTTTTCGCGAACGCGCACAACTTAAAACTCGACGATCAAATCAGCGCCGTGATTAACGGACGCGGTCGCAAGCTGCGCATCGTCGGCATCGCACTGACACCGGAATACATCTACGAACTCGGCCCCGGCATGCTGTTTCCCGACAACCAACGTTTCGGCGTGATGTGGATGGCACGCACACCGCTGGGCAAAGCCTTTGACATGGACGGCGCTTTTAATGACCTTGCGCTAACTGTCACGGCGGACGCAAGACTCGATGACATCATCGAACGCATCGACAACATTCTTGAGCCTTATGGCGGTCTCGGCGCCTACAGCTTTGAAGATCAAATGTCCTATGACTATTTGACGGAAGAATTCAAGATGCTGAAAAACATGGCGGTGATGTTTCCGCTCATCTTTTTGAGCGTATCGACTTTCTTGTTAAACGTCGTTATTACGCGACTAATCAGCACCCAGCGCGAACAAGTGGCTGCTTTAAAAGCATTCGGTTACAGCAACTTCGACGTCGGTGTTCATTTTTTGAAACTGGTGCTGTTGATTTCGACACCCGGGATCATCGTTGGATTGGCGTTAGGCACCTGGCTGGGCCACGGCATGAGTGAGTTGTACATGGATTTTTATCGCTTTCCATTTCTAAAATACCGGCTGGAAACATGGATTGCCGTTTCCGCCGTCTTTATCAGTGTCAGTGCCGCAACCATAGGCACCCTGCATGCTGTGCGGCGCGCGTCGCAACTGCCGCCGGCTGAAGCCATGCGGCCGGAACCGCCCGCCAATTACCGTGAAACACTGATCGAAAAGATGGGATTTCAAAACTGGTTTTCACAACCGACGCGCATGATCGCACGGCATCTGGAACGCAAACCTGTTAAATCCCTGCTCACAGTGACCGGCATCGCATTGGCCTGCGCCATCATGATGGTAGGTTCTTTTCAGGAAGACGCTGTGGATTACATGATGAATGTGCAATACGGCCTCGCCACGCGCGATGACCTGACTGTTACGTTTAGCGAACCGACATCGAAACGTGCCATGTACGATTTACTTAGCATGGAAGGTATGCGTTACGGCGAACCTTTTCGCGCTGTTCCCGTTCGCCTGCGTTCTGGTCATCGCAATTACCGCACTGCCATACAGGGCTTGGAAGCGGACAGCAGCTTGAAACGCATACTCGATACAAACTTGCAACCGCAACACCTGCCGCCGGATGGTATCGTGCTCACCGACCGGTTAGCGCAGGTGCTTGGCGTCGCCATCGGTGAACGTATTACGGTCGAAGTATTGGAGGGCAATCAACCCATACGCGAAACGTTCGTCGCGGGCCTGGTGAATGAATATGTCGGGTTGTCGGCTTACATGCGACGCGATGCGCTCAATCGTTTGATGCGTGAAGGCGAAGCCATCTCAGGTGTGCTGCTCGCCGCCGACCCGCAACATATGCACAACATATTTGCCGAACTCAAAGAAATGCCGCGTGTTGCCGGCACCACCGCGCGACAAAATGCGATTAAGAATTTTTACGATAATTTTGCCGAAACATTGCTTGTTTTCACCTTTATCAACACCTTGTTGGCCGGCAGCGTCGCATTCGGCGTCGTGTATAACAGCGCGCGCATCGCCGTTGCAGAACGCGGCCGGGAACTCGCGAGCTTGCGTGTGCTGGGTTTCACCCGGGGCGAGATTTCCTACATCATGCTGGGCGAGCTTACGGTGCTGACGCTGGCCGCAATACCCCTCGGACTCTTGATTGGCCGCGGACTGTGTGCCTACATCGCCAGCAATCTGCAAACCGACTTGTACCGCGTGCCTTTGATAACAGAACCCAGCACGTATGCATTCGCCGCTACCGTCGTCCTGGTGTCGGCTTTATTATCGGGATTAATTGTACGCGGCAGACTCGATCATTTAGACCTGGTCGCCGTTTTAAAAACCAAGGAGTAATTCGATATGCGATTTCACCGTTGGATGGGATGGCTAGGGTTGCTAGCGATTATAGGCGCCGCTTTATTTTACGGCTTCCGTCCTACTTCCATATTGGTCGAAACGGCATCTGTGACTCGCGCGCCGTTGCGCGTCAGCGTTACCGAAGAAGGTAAAACCCGTGTCATTGATCGCTATGTCATCTCAGCACCCGTGCCTGGCTTTTTACGTCGCATCGACCTAAATGTCGGCGACACCGTGGAACGGGATCATGTTGTGGCCATGCTCGAGCCATTGCGCTCCAACGTTCTCGACCCGCGTTCACGTGCTGAAGCCACCGCCCGTGCGGCTGCCGCGGAAGCAGCGTTATTGGGCGCACAACAAAACGCAAAAGCGGCGCAAGCGGATGCCGATGTTGCGGCAGCCAGTCTTAAACGCTCCAAGGATTTGTATGCGGCAAAAAATATTTCTCTCGAACGTTATGATGAAGCAGTCGCCAGAGGGCAAATGACCCAGGCCGCACTGCGTTCAGCGGAATTCGCGGTAGATGTTGCGCGCTACGAGGTTGAGGCCGCACGCACGGCTTTGCAATACTCCGCCGCCGATGAGAATAACGTGAGCGACGAAACCGTCTCGGTGAAAGCGACTGTCAGTGGCAGCGTCTTGAATGTTTACCGGGAAAGCGAAGGTGTCGTGAACGCAGGTGAACCATTGATGGAAATCGGCGACCCCACCGGTCTTGAGATCGCAGTCGATGTCTTATCCGCGGATGCTGTGCGTATCGCTCCCGGCACGCGGGTTTTAATACAAAACTGGGGCGGCGATGGCGTGCTCGATGGCGAAGTACGCACCGTTGAACCAGTTGGTTTTACCAAGATTTCCGCTTTGGGTGTCGAAGAGCAACGCGTTCTGGTCATTATCGACATCACTTCGCCACGCGAAACCTGGCGTAAACTTGGCGACGGTTACCGGGTCGAAGCGGAGTTTATTTTGTGGGAGCAGGATGACGTATTGCAGATTCCGGCGAGCGCATTGTTTCGCCAAAACAATGGATGGGCTGTGTTTGTTGTCAACAAAGACTCGGCGCAGGTGCGTGAAATCGAATTAGGCCAGCGTGGCGGGTTCGCCGTCGAAGTCGCATCAGGTCTCGATGAAAACGATCGCGTCATTATTCATCCGGGCGACACTATTGAGCAAGGCTCGCGAATCGAGACGCGTTAGTTAATTCAAATTTCCGCTAACCTGCCAAACACACATCAACGATTGTTCCATTGTTTCTCCCATTGCGTGGAAAGTCGCGTATATAAGAGAACACTACTTAACCGTGACGACGGAAAACGAGAGTCTATAACTAAGAGTTGATCGTGTGTAACTCAACTTTCCGTTATTTTTAAATAACCTATGAAGAAAACCAGATAAAAAACACGATAATATTGCGTTGGAAAATTTTCCACATAATCGGTGGATAACTCTGTGCAAAAACCCCATTTACCACCCCTCAAACTATGGCAATCACTCAATTATTAAGATTTGATTAAAAATGATGCAATCAAGTTTTATCATGCTTTTCAATAGGTTACAAATGATTATTGGTGTTTTGGGCGCGCGGTTCAAAATTCATAGTAGAAAACGCTTGAAGTTTTGGTCTTGTGCATAAAGCACGTCGAGATCGTAAAAACAAACTAAAATCCAGTCTAAATTTTACCGCCAGTCTGGCGATTCATTACTTTTATCGGGTATCGGAAGTAAGTAACCATCAATGACCAAAAAACACCTCGCTAACGCCGGACTCATGCGGCGGTTCGCGGCAATGGTTTATGATGCATTTTTGCTAGCCGCTGTCCTTTTTATCGCGGGTATACCTCTGCCACTCATACCCGAAACCTGGTTGACCAGTTTTCCCGTAACTCTGGCAATCCGAGGCTACCTATTACTCGTATGCTTTCTATTTTTCGCCTGGTTCTGGGTTCATGGCGGGCAAACATTAGGTATGCGTGCATGGGGTTTGCGCGTTGTTAGTGATAATAATTCACGGATCACATGGGTACAGGCGAGCAAACGATTTTTTAGTGCGTTGCTGTCCTGGATTTGCGCCGGACTGGGCTTTATCTGGATTCTGTTCTCACCGAACAATCTCGCCTGGCATGACCGCTTATCGAATACCCGTATAGTCAGGCACGCGAACTGAACATTCGATACGACTCACCTGCGGTCGCATAATCCTGTTAGTATTTTTCATTTTTGAATCTAACGCCTCCCGCAAAGCGATTATGACGGTAAAACAAGGCTGGACAGGCCGCTTTTTTGAAGACTTCGAAGTCGGTGATATTTACAAGCACCCGCTGGGTCGCACAGTAACAACAACCGACAATAGCTGGTTCACGTTGTTGACGCAGAACACGGCAGCCATTCATTTCGATCACCACTATGCCTCGCAAACGGAGTTCGGCAAGCCATTGGTGGATTCCACTTTTACCGTGGCACTGGTCACCGGACAGAGCGTGACGGATATCTCGCAGAACGTGTTCGCGAACCTGGGCTGGGACGAGATTCGACTGCCCAATCCGGTGTTCGAAGGCGATACACTCTATTCGCAATCCGAAGTACTCAGCACGCGGGAGTCGAAAAGCCGCCCGGATGTGGGCATCGTCGCGGTTAAAACAACCGGATATAACCAGGACGGCGTTATCGTTATCACCTTCAATCGCACCGTCATGGTGTACAAGCGCACAATGGCGCCTGTCAAACCCGAAATAGTGTTACAGCAATGACCAGGTATTTTGACGGCTGGATAATTGGCCCGACCTGCGCGTTGTTATGGTTTTGCGTCGCGCAGACCGCACAAGCGGGGAGCATGGCTGACATTGTCAAAAATAAAAAAATCACCATTGCGGTGCAATCCGAAGGGCCGCCCATCAGCTTTACCAATAAAAAAGGTAAGCGCGCCGGTCTGGCGGTGGACCTCATGCGCATGCTGGCCGAGGAAATCGATGTCAAGCTGGTTATTAAGACCTATCAATGGAAAGAGTTATTACCAGCGCTGGAAGCAAACGAGGTCGATCTGATTGCGGCGGATTTGTCGCCGACGCCAAAACAGTTCTTGACGACATTGTTTACCGACCCCGTCTTGTATAACGACACGGTGGCGTTTACAAAAAAAGACAAGCCTTACAAGCACTGGCGCGATCTAAATCAAAAATACATTCGTGTTTCCGTTAACAAGGAGACCACGTTTGTCGAAACGGTAGAAAAATTTCTGCCGATTGCCCGATTGCGCAAAGTCGAAGGCGGGGTGAGCGATATTGTTCCCGATGTGCTTGAAGGCCGCACGATTGCAGGTGTATCCAGCCTGGTGTCATTAACTCCTTTTCTGGGCGAAGAAGCCGAAATAAAAATTGTCGGTGAACCCATTCGCCGACAACCATTAGCGTTTGCAGTAGCCCCTGACTCGATGCATTTATTATTGTTTATGAACCATTACCTGCGAACGATTCAAAACGACGGTCGTTTACAAACGCTGTTGGATTACTGGTGGAACACGATGCAATGGCAAGAGGACAACTAAGATAATGATCGATGCGCTGGATAAATCCTTACCGGAATTGGCATCGGCACTGCGCGACGGAAAAACCTCCGCTAAACAATTGGCTGAAGCCTGTACCGCTAATCATGATGCAAGCGAAAATTTCAATGCTTATAAAACATGGACCCCGGACTTCGCGCGCCAATGTGCCGCCTTGGCAGACGATTCGTTTAAGGCCGGCGTAGATATCGGCGCTTTGCAAGGCATTCCCGTATCGGTTAAAGATTTATACGGCGTGCAGGGAATGGAAACCTTTGCCGGCACGCACAAGGCTTTACCTGAAGACTGGCAAACCGAAGGACCCGTGGTGCAAACAATCCGCCGGCAACTTGGCGTTGTCACCGGCAAAACCCATACCGTCGAAATGGCATTCGGCGGACTTGGTGTTAACAGCCATTGGGGCACACCACGCAATCCATGGGATGCAGCACATCATCGCGTCCCAGGCAGTTCCAGCGCCGGTGCTGGGGTCAGTTTGCAACAAGGCTCGGCACTGATTGCATTAGGGACGGACACCGCCGGCTCGGTACGCATACCTGCGAGCATGACCGGCAACGTCGGTTTGAAAACTTCCGTTGAACGATGGTCAACCGAAGGCATCGTACCCTTGAGTACGACTTTGGATACTGCAGGCGTGCTGGCACGGACAGTCGAGGATGTCGCGTATGCATTTGCCGCCGTCGATCCGTTTATCGAAATTTCGGCCCAAGCGTTCTTGTTCGAGATACAAAACTATCCTGGCAGCGCCATCACCATCGGCATCGTGCGCGATAATGTCTGGGATGATTGCAGTGCCGGGGTTGCTGAAACCGTTAACGATGCCTTACACGAATGCAACCAACGGGGCGTTACACTCAAGGAAGTTGACCTGCCCGAGTGTTCCAGTGCGATGGAAATGCTGGCCCGAGGCAGTGTCGCCGCAGCGGAATGTGACGAATTCATTGAAACGGTGTTGCCCGAATGGCGTGATCACCTGGACCCGCTGGTGTCGACCCGGATTCGGGACGGCGATCAACTCTCGGCGCGCGAGTATTTGACGCGTTTGCGTTGGTTTGACGACACTGCCGAGGCCGCATCCGCAAGATTTGAACATTGCGATGTCATTGCAATGCCCACGGTTTGCATCACTCCACCACGGCTGGATGAAGTCAGCGAACTCGATGGTTACCGGGCCAACAATATGCTGACCTTGCGCAACACCTGCATCGCAAATTTTCTCGGGCTGTGCGCCATTACCCTGCCCGCCGGACTGGATCAAGCCGGTATGCCGGTCGGCCTGCAACTGCTGGCCCGACATGGTGACGAAGAACACCTGTTAACCATAGCGCTGACGATTGAAAACATCATCGGTAACTCACGCCAACGCCTGGGTAAACCGCCCATGATTTCCTGAACATCGAACGATGATAGGAATTCGCGCCGTAGAGGCGGACGATCTGGAGGCCTTGCATCAACTGGCAATAGACGCCGGTATCGGCATGACCACATTGTCCAAAGACCGTGAGTTGTTGAAACAAAAAATCGAAAACTCGGTCAACAGTTTTGCCAAAGATGTGCAAACGCCCGGCGAAGAATTGTACTGGTTTGTGATGGAAGACACGCACAGCGGACGCATTATCGGCAGCGCGGCGATTTACGCCGCCATCGGCCTGAGCCGACCGTTTTATTCGTTCCGCGTCATCAACCTTACCCACACGTCCCAGGAATTAGAGAAGTACGAACCGGTACGCGCATTGCAAATGGTTGAGGAGTACCGAGGTTATGCCGAGGTCGCGACACTGTTCTTAACGCCCAAGTACCGCAAAAACGGCAACGGCAAATTCCTGTCGCGTTCGCGTTTTTTATTTTTAGCGGAATTCGGCCAACGCTTTCCCGAACGCGTCATTGCCGAGATGCGAGGTGTACAAGATGACGAAGGTCACTCGGCTTTCTGGGACAACCTTGGCCGCCATTTCATCAAAATGAGTTTTTCCAAGGCCGACTATCTTAGCTCGCTGGGCAACTATCAGTTTATTGCCGATCTCATGCCCAAGTACCCCGTGTATATCCGCTTGCTGCCGGAAGCTGCGCGTGAAGTGATTGGCGTCGTTAACGAAGCGACCAAACCGGCGCTTGAGTTATTGCGCCGCGAAGGTTTTCGTTTCGAAGGATGTGTCGATGTATTCGATGCCGGACCGACCATCGTATGTCCTATCAATGATATAGAGACGGTAAAGGCGAGCCGAAGTGCGGTGGTTGAATCTATCGCGCCGCAGGCACATGAACTGGATTACATGATCAGCAATTGCAAACTTGAAAACCATCGAATAATTCGGGGTGCGGTATTAACACTCGCCAACGGAAGTATAGAACTGGATCAACAGGCAGCTGAGTATCTCGGTGTCAACGTGGGTAATCGCGTACGCTATGCGGCGGTGTAACCAGTAAAACCAACAAGAGTAACCAGAATGTCACACGGCAATTTATATATTAATGGAGATTGGATTGAAGGAAACGGGCCTGAGTTGGTTTCAATCAATCCCGCTAACGGTCGCGATGTGTGGCGTGGTCACAGCGCCAATGAACAACAAGTTGATGCGGCGGTATCATCCGCGCGGCGAGCTTCCCGTGATTGGGCGGTATTACAATTCGATGAACGCGAACTCATTGTGCGCCGTTTCGAATCTTTGTTAAAGGAACACAAAGATCACCTGGCTAAAACCATTTCCCGGGAAATGGGCAAACCGTTGTGGGAATCGCTGACCGAAGTGGCGGCCATGATCGGGAAAATTAATATTTCGTTGAATGCATATCATGAACGCACCGGCGAACGGGAAAGTGAACTGGCCGGCGCAAAATCCGTTTTACGGCACAAGCCTCATGGCGTCGTTGCGATTTACGGGCCGTACAACTTTCCCGGTCATTTACCCAATGGCCACATCGTACCCGCATTGCTGGCCGGCAATACTATTGTATTTAAACCCAGTGAATTAACGCCTGACACCGCGGCACAAACGGTGCAACTGTGGCAACAAGCCGGTTTGCCCGCTGGCGTTCTAAATCTGGTACAGGGCGGGATTGGGACGGGAAAAGCACTGGCTGCACACACGGATATCAACGGCTTGTTTTTTACCGGTAGCGCGCGCACCGGACAATATCTGCACAAACAATATGGCGGTCATACCGAAAAGATACTGGCACTGGAAATGGGTGGTAACAACCCGCTTATCATTAGGGATATTGATGACAACGACACAACAGTCTACAACATTATCCAATCCGCGTTTATCACCAGCGGACAACGCTGCACGTGTGCACGTCGTTTGTATGTTCCAGACAACAACGACGGCGACACCTGTCTGGAACGACTAAAAGCCGTTACGGCGAAACTTGAAATTGGCGCACCAGACGCGGAACCGACACCTTTCATGGGGCCAGTCGTGTCGGAACAGGCCGCCGATCAAATCATCGCCGCGCACGACAGATTATTACAACTCGGCGGTCAATCCATTTTGAAAATGGAAAAACAAAAACCCCGCACGGGTTTTATCACACCCGGTATCGTCGACATGACGAACGTGGATAACTTGCCCGATGAGGAATACTTCGGTCCGTTGTTGCAAGTCATTCGTTACGATGATTTTGAGCAAGCCATTCAATTGGCTAACAAAACACGCTTTGGATTATCCGCCGGACTGCTCGGTGGCACACGCGCCGATTACGACAGCTTTTTTCAAATGATCAACGCGGGCATCGTGAACTGGAACCGCCCACTCACCGGCGCCAGCAGCAGCGCGCCATTCGGTGGCATCGGCGCCAGCGGTAATCACAGACCCAGCGCTTATTATGCAGCCGACTACTGTGCTTATCCGGTAGCGTCATTGGAAGCTGAAAATCTGGAGTTGCCGGACACACTCAGCCCGGGTATCGCACTTTGACGGCACACGAATATAACTTCGATGGCCTAGTCGGACCGACGCACAACTACGGTGGCTTGTCGGTTGGCAACGAGGCATCCATTGCCAATGTCCAGGACGCCTCCAATCCGAAACTGGCTGCGTTGCAAGGATTGGAAAAAATGAAACGGTTGCATGACCTCGAACTCGGTCAAGCGGTGCTGCCACCACAGGAACGGCCCGCAGTGACCACTTTAAAACACCTGGGTTTCGAAGGAAACGATCACCAAGTCATAAAACAGGCGGCTCAAACTGCACCGCAAATTTTCACCGCCTGTTGCTCAGCATCGAGCATGTGGACGGCGAATGCGGCAACGGTATCGCCCAGCGCGGACAGTGCGGATAACAAAGTGCATTTCACGCCCGCGAACCTGGTTAACAAATTTCATCGTTCGTATGAATCGGAAACAACGTCGATGGTGTTGCGTTCAATTTTTCCAAGCGAAGATTGTTTTACGCATCATGCTCCTTTGCCGGCGACCGACGCATTTGGAGACGAGGGCGCGGCCAATCATACGCGATTATGTGAAAACTTCGGCGAGCCAGGTGTTCAGTTGTTCGTGTATGGCAAATCAGCATTCGACTCGAGTATCGCCCAACCGGCACGCTACCCTGCCCGTCAAACGTTAGAGGCTTCGCAGGCCATCGCGAGATTGCACCAGCTTGATCCGGCTAAAACAATCATTGCACAACAAAACCCTGATGTTATCGATGCCGGTGTGTTTCACAACGATGTGATCGCCGTCGGCAATCAAAACGTTTTGTTTTTCCATGAAGATACTTTTATTGACTTAAACGAAGTACGTAAAAAACTCAATTACGCCTTTGCGCAGAATTCGATTCACTTTATCGAAGTCAAACGAGATCAGGTCAGCGTGGATGACGCGGTTAAATCGTACTTGTTCAACAGTCAGTTGCTGACGCTGCCTGACAATAAAATGATGTTGTTGCTGCCTGTGGAGTGCCAGGAGACTGCATCGGTTGCGGCCTATTTGGAAGAACTACAGACCAGGGACTCACCGATAAACGACATTCAATTCATGGATTTGCGCCAAAGTATGAAAAATGGGGGTGGTCCGGCCTGTTTACGTTTGCGGGTTGTGTTGAACGATGACGAGCGAAAAGCTGCAAACCCGGCCGTTTTTTTCGATGATGAACTGTACGATATCCTCAAACAGTGGATCGAAAACCATTATCGTGACCGGCTTGCGCCGGATGATCTCGCCGACCCGACACTGCTGGATGAATCTCGACTCGCGCTGGATGAACTGACACAAATCCTGGACTTGGGTTCGATATACCCGTTTCAGCAAAGTTAGTTAAAACGTCGTGTATTTGTACCTTGCCGATGCGGTTCTGATTCTGCACAGCTCGTTCGTTGTGTTCGTGGTCATCGGGCTGATACTCATTTTGCTTGGCGGCTGGCTGAATTGGAGGTGGGTACGCAACCGATGGTTTCGGATCTTGCACCTTGTTTGTATCGGTATTGTTGTCGTACAGGCCTGGCTTGGGGTAATTTGTCCGCTCACCACGCTGGAAATGTATTTTCGCAGCAAGGCCGGTGATGAAACTTATAGCGGTAGTTTTGTTGCCTATTGGCTGGACAAGTTTCTATATTACGAAGCGCCCTTGTGGGTGTTCGTTGTGGTGTACACCGTGTTTGGGGTTATTGTATTGATGAGCTGGCTGTGGGTTCGACCGGACAAGTTTCGCCAGTCAACCTGACTGGCGAGTATAGATACAACGTCAATTTCCCACCTGGCTTGCTGTTATAATTTGCCTTACTAACCTGAATATTTTTTTTCAACAACAATATTTCTTAAACTGACAGGAGATAAAAATGGGACTACTCGATTTTGCATCAAACATCGGACGCAAATTATTTGGCAAAGAGGAAGAAGCCGGTGAGAAAATCAAGGAACACATCGAAGAAGACAATCCGGGTGTCGAAAATCTGGAAATAGAGGTGAGCGATGGGGTCGCCAAAGTTAAGGGGAAGGCCAAAGATCAATCCGCGCTACAAAAAGCAATTTTGATGGCCGGAAATGTGATGGGGATAAAAGAGGTTAATGCCGACGAAGTAGAAGCGCCCGCGCCAACCGAAGCAGACGAGGCCGTCGTTTATTATGAAATCAAAAAAGGCGACACCTTGTGGGCGATCGCTACCGAACACTACGGCGACGGCAACAAATACAATAAAATTTTTGAAGAGAACAAAGAAGTCATCAAAGACCCCGACTTGATTTTCCCTGGTCAAAAAATTCGCATTCCAAAATAATAGAATCTTTTCCGGGTTCAAACATTGGCCGGTACGCAGTCGTGTGACATCCTGATTACCGGCGGTACGGTGATTGATGGCACGGGTGCGGAGCGGTTTACCGCGGATGTCGCCATTCGTGACGATACCGTAGTCGCCATTGGTAAATGCGATGCGTATCGAGCCGGTCAAACCATTGACGCGTCCGGAAAAATAGTCGCGCCTGGTTTTATCGATGCGCATACCCATGACGACCGCGCGTTGTTGTCGGGTCCGGACATGACACCAAAGATATCCCAGGGCGTGACCACGGTTGTAACCGGGAATTGCGGTGTCAGTCTGGCGCCGCTGACGGGTAAACCGCCGCCGCCACCGTTAAATCTGCTCGGTGACCAGGAGTGGTATCGCTTTTCCACCTTTGAAGAATATGTCGACACGGCGCAATCCGAGCCGCCCGCATTGAATTGGGCCATGCAGGTTGGGCATTCAACACTGCGTGCAGTTGCGATGGACGATTTATCTCAAGCCGCAACGCAAAGCGAAATCGCGCACATGGGCGAGTTACTTGATGCCGCATTAGATGCCGGTTGCATCGGTTTCAGCACGGGTCTCGCGTATCCAACTGCGCGTGCCGCTCCGACTGACGAAGTCATGGCACTTGCCGAAATTTCCGCGCAACGCAACGCCATTCACACCACTCACATGCGCAACGAAGGCAGTGGCCTGATCGATTCGGTCAAGGAAACCCTGGAAATTGGCAAACGCACCGGCGTGCCGATTGTCATTTCCCATCACAAAGCATCGGGCAAACCAAACTGGGGCAAAACCAAACAATCTTTGCAGTTAATTGCTCAAGCGCAAGCCAACAATCAATCTATCGATTTTGATGTGTATCCCTATGTTGCCAGTTCAACTGTTTTACTGGCGGATTACGTCGGGGATGCGGAACGCGTCATTGTTACCTGGTCTGAACCGTATCCGGAAGTTGCAGGTCGCGAACTGGCCGCGATTGAAAAAGAATGGGGTTGCTCTACCCAGGAAACAATCGACCGGTTGTTACCGGCCGGTGCAATTTATTACGCGATGGATGAAAAAGAACTGCAACAAGTCCTGTCTTATCCCGGCGCCATGATTGGCTCCGATGGATTGCCTCACGATGTTTTTCCGCACCCACGCTTGTGGGGGACTTTCCCTCGGGTGCTCGGACATTACAGCCGTGATCTTGGGCTGTTTCCACTCGAACAAGCGGTACACCGCATGACTGGTAAAACCGCGTCTGTTTTTGGGTTCAAAGACCGCGGTATCCTGCGTGAAGGCGCATACGCGGATGTCGTCATATTCGATGCAGATTCCATCATCGACAGCGCGAACTTCAATCAGCCGATGCAAGCCACCAAAGGTATCGAACACGTACTGGTCAACGGCAAACCCGTGTGGAATGGTGGCGAATGGAGTGGTAATCGACCTGGGCAGTTGTTACACCGTTCGTAGTCTTGCCTGCTACGCCGCATTTTCGTTTAGCAGCTTGCCGAGGCGGCCATCTTCACTAATGATTTGAAGGTCTTCCAATCCTCCAATATGTTCGCCGTTAACGAAAATTTGCGGTAACGATTTCATGCGCGGCAAACGGTCGATGAATTGAGCGAATTGTTCTGGTTCACCGATATCGAGTTCTTCGTACGCAATATCTTGTTGCCGTAACAGGGCTTTGGCTTGTTCGCAGTAAACGCACCGCGGACCGGTGAAGATTTCGACCTTGGTCACGTGCATAATAACCCCGTTCTGGACTTATACCGGGAGTTCCAATGACCTCAACAGGCTCGCCGGTCAGTGCTTGACATGCAGCAACGGATCGATACCGTCAAATACCGGCTCGAGCACTACGCCCAAAGCATCACCGAACTTACTGACGGCGATGTATTGAGTTATCACGAATACCGCATCGACAATCCCCGGTTCAGTAAAATGTTTGTGCAAGCGATCCCATAAATCTTTCGACAGACGATTGGCATCTTCACCAATCTGCACAGTGAGATCCATTAACGCTTTCTCTGCTTCGCTAAAGTGTGGACTGGTTTTATATTTGTCGCCACCGATGTCGGCGATCTTCTCCTCCGATATTCCAAGCCGTTTACTCAACGTTTCGTGTTGTACAACACAATACTGACAATCGTTACGATGAGTGGATTTAAGAATAAGCAACTCTTTTGTAACCCAATCGAGTTCCGGGCCGTCTTTCAGAATGGCCATAATCAAGTCGGTGAAGACAGTGCCGTACTCGGGCACATGGCCAAAAACTTTGAATATGTTTAACAACAACTCAAAACGGTCTTCGGCCTTGTCGTAAAACACATTCGTCTCGGCGCTGGCTTGCTCTCTTTCCACATAGGAAACTGACATGATTCACTCCTTTGCTTTGCTAAATTACTTGGTTGATTCAATCTGATAATTCAAACTGTTATGTTCTATCAAACAGGACTATCGTAGTGTTCAATATTTTGTAGCATTTGCATCATAATTAAATATAGCATACGCTCCAAAATAGTCAATCGTAACACTGGCTGGGTTCAAATGACACTGAAGACGAGTAACGCATTAGACATAAAAACTTCCCGGCGACCACCGGGAAGACCGAAAAATTTCAATACTGAAGCCGTATTGGATAAAGCATTGGAGTTGTTCTGGCAGCATGGATACACCACAACCACGACACGCGAGCTTGAATCAGGACTGGGACTTAAACAATCCAGTATTTACAACGCATTTGGTTCCAAACGGGGACTATTGGACGCGGCGCTGGATCGTTACGAAGCGTTAACCGATAAAACACTCTTGCTTCCGCTCGAACAATCGAATGAAGGGCTGGCCGCGATAGAAGCTTTTTTCATCGCCTTGTATCACTGGGTCACGCACAAGGGCCGACGTGGTTGCATGCTCATCAACATGATGGCCGAGGACGGTGGCGAAACCGAAGCCATAAGCAAACGAACGCGCAAGTATCGTAAGCGTGTTCGCACGGCGTTTCGTAATGCTTTGCTGCAATCCAGCGCCGAAGGTGAAATAACCGACGACGCAATCGAGAGCCGTGCTGATTTACTGGTCAGTTTGGCGTTAGGTCTGAATATTGCCGCGCGTGGTGGCCTTTCAAATACAGAGCTGGAAAAAATGCTTGATGCATCATGCAATCAAATTCGAAGCTGGCAGGTAGCGCCCATTTAATTGTCATTCGGCATTAGAATTGCAGCACACTTAACAAAGAATGACTTCTGCAGAAAATTCCGAGAACAAAGCGCCAGGACTGTTGTACGTAGCCGATCCGATGTGTTCCTGGTGCTGGGGTTTTACTCCGGTTATACGGTCCATTGCTAAACAGTACGGCAACCGGTTACCGATATGGATTATTGTGGGTGGTTTATCTCCGGGAGAAACGACGCCCTTAAGTGACAATAAAAAAGCGTCGATTCGTGAACACTGGGATCACGTGCATGAAGCGACTGGCCAGCCATTCGACTACAAATTTTTCGAGCGCGAAGATTTTATATATGACACCGAACCACCTTCACGAGCGGTAGTCGCCACCAGACAAATTGACCCTTTCCGCACCAGGGATTTTCTGGAACTGCTGCACGGTGCGTTTTACCGGGATAATCGGGATATTACAGATACCAAAACACTTGCTAAGCTGGCACAGGAATTCGGATTCGACCGGCAGGAATTTTTTAATGTATTGGAATCCGAAGCAGTGAAAAAAGTGACCAAAAAAGACTTCATCACCTCGCGCAAAATGGGAATCAGAGGATTCCCCAGCCTTGTCGGTCATGCCGACAACAACCAACTAAGCGCAATCAGCAACGGTTATCGTCCATGGGAAGATGTAAATCGTGATATCAAGACTTGGCTGAAACAATTCGTGGAGCGCTAATTAATATGGCCATTTTAATATGGTCATTCCCACCCAGCACATTGATCGACAATCATACGACCAACACCGAATTACTATCGCAAAGTTTGATTTTATAGTGAGACCGTATTTCTAGGCATGATGAGGTAAAGTCTATAATAGCTACTGAACCTGCGCTAATTGCACATCAATTGAAATTGCACTTGTACTAGTAGGATTTTTTAGATAATAATGCGGGAACCGCCCCTCTTCCAAGGGGTACAGCGCTGTCCTCCGGGTGAATGTTTTGGGGGAGAGAAGAGAAGCAGCACTATGGAAGAAGGGCGGTAAACTTATCTCATCGTAAATCTCTTACGATTCTTCCAAGTAAAACATTAAGTTTGTATCTGTTCGAGCGCCCCCAGTCATCTTTACTAACTATCTGATATTACAAATATACCTTGATTCAATGTTTTCGCCAATACTATTTTCAAATTTTTGAAATAAATAGAAATACTCTTTTAATAACAATAGGATACAAATATAAATCGTTACTTCACCTTCGGTTCTGTTATTTTCCGTTAGCACGCGATTTTGCCTGTGGTTTGCGCAAGCCGTGCCGACTCAGTTTATAATGCAAGGTGTTTTGTGCAATTCCAAGTGCTTTCGCGGCAGCCGCCTGGCTTCCATTGCATTTTTCCAAGGTTTTTGCCAGCAATTGTTTCTCAAAATCTGAGGACAAGTCATCCAGATTCAGGCTGGTATCGCGATTTCGCTCAGAAAGGCTAGAAACGATATTAATCGCATCGGTTTTTGTCCTTACAGGATGAAATAGTTTATCCGGTGCATCTGGTGGAATATCGCAAGACTCATACCCCCAAGCAATAACCGTTCTCGTTTTTTCGCAATCCGCCCTCGCTGCTTCAATCTCACTGATTGATGATTCATGCACAAGCAAAATATCCTCCGGTTGCCGGACAGTATATTTTTTTGCCTTTATCGACGCGAAAGTTTGAACCACGGGAAAACGGGATTTTAATTCATCAACGATCGAACGATCACGACCTACATAAGTGATGACCGGACCTACGAGTTTGTTCACCAACGAATCGATATCGAATTCTTTCTCGATATTTTTCGACTTTATTTTTGCAAGTTCAAGTTCACGCACATCGGAAAGAGCACTGGTCAATTCGGCCACCATTGAACGTAACTCAGAAATCTCTGCATCACGTACAGATACTTGCGCCTTGAGATTCGTCAGTTGTCCTTGAAGATCGGAAACTTCATCGAGAAATTGTTCGCCCAACCGATCGAATAAATTCTCAACATAGCGAAAATCCTTAGGACTATGCAGCCGATCATCGATGACATCGCCGACCAATAGCCAACCAACTCGATTTTGATTCGGTGATTGAAATCGCACCATTGCCGAAACATGATGCGCCTTCATCGCCGCACCTAAATTGTGATCTACGTCTACAACCTCCCGTTGTACAACAAAATCATCGGTATCACGCAAAAACTCTTTCGGAATGGCCGTCATGCGAGACGCGGCTGGACCACCTGCAACGACGGGATCATCCTCCGAAACAATTGCCAACGGACATTGGAGCATTCTGGAAATCGTACCTAACGAATCCTGCACTCCTTTCGTTTGATCTAACGCGCTGATGCAGTTTTGAACTCGGCGATGAAACGCAGTTGTTCTTCTTCTAAATTTCGACCATGGAATAAACAAATCGACATCGAACAATCGATGCTCGTACGTAGCGTATGCTGTTGTAATCAGGAAGAACGTAACCAATAAAGGGAAATATAACGGTAGACTGATCATGGTTGCGCCCATTGCCTGTGCGCCGAGTACAACAACTGGAGCAAGCACCATTGGTGTTGCCCCAAAGACGATCCAGCGACTCCTGGTACGTGTTATTCCATCTGATCGTCTGATAGCACTACATAACAAACTGTACAGACCTAAGAGACAGCACACTCCTACATACAAAGCAAACAACGAATACAAGCTTCCAGGAATTCTCGTATACGTAAACCCTTGCGACAAAAACCCAGAAACGATATTTGGCGTAAACCAAAGCAATCCCTGTAAGACAAGCATTGGCAGGTAAATTACGGCCTTGGTAATGGTGCCTATGGATTTACCTCGAGTCTGGACTAGCGCGAAATGTAAAAACAACGCCACTGCTACAATTGCTGCACTGAAGTAAACAAGTCCTGAAAACAAGTAAATAACCCCAAAAGACTCAGATACGTTTTCATAGTAAGACCAAATTTCCGCACAGTTTTGTATTGACAACGCAAACACGAAAAATAAAAAAAGATTTGTTTGATGTGTTGTTGTTGAAGTCTTCCGCGCATAATAAAAAATCGTGATTTTTACTAAGAGCGCCAAAACCGCCGGCAAACTGTAGGGGTTCATCTCCATTTCAACAGAATCTCCATCAATGCATTGTTTCGTTTTGATCCCAAATCATTCCTATATGGCCTGCACATATTCCGCTTCCCGCTCCAGCCATAACGATCTTATTCCCATCTTGAAGTGAACTTTTTTTCGCCAATTTATGCAAATTAAACGGAATCGTTGCAGAAATCAGGTTTCCATAGTCTGTAACAGTATTAGCCATTATCGAAAGTGGTAATCCCAACTGTTCACTATGAATTTTGAATGTAATCTTACCGACTTGATGTGGAATATAACGATCGATTTCGTCTCTAGGCCACTTAAGTCTACGGTCCACGAGTTGTTCAAACACATCAACGCCAAGAGTAGTACTAACACCAACGATTCCCGGCATGTCTGTATGTAGTAAACCAACATCGGTCACCGACCCGCAATAACATAAATTTGCATATTGCCCATCAGACTCCAAATTAAATCCCATGATTCCGGATTTTGATGATTTTTTTGGACCCATAATTACAGCCGCTCCGGCATCACCAAGCGTCAACCCTGCTAATAGATCATCGAAAACTTTTCGATCATTAGTCTTTAACATTGCTTCAGTAGCACGACGTGTGAATGAGAAACCCTTTTCTCCCGTAACTACTAAACCACGTTTAACCTGTTTGGTTGCAATCAAAGAATCCATTACTTGCATTCCAGTGACAAATCCTAAACACGCGTTGCTCAAATCAAAAGAAAACGCTTTTTTGGCACCAATTTTGTGTTCAACAATATGTGCTGTTGCTGGCTCCAACGAGTGATCTTTCACCACCCCACAATATATGATCCCATCAATTTCTTTAGCTGTTATCCCCGCGATTTCTAGCGCTGTCTCAGCGGCACTAGCGGCCATATCCGATGGCAAAACACTCTCAGAAGCGCATCGTCGCTCCTTTATTCCCGTAAGTCTTTCAAGCCAGGAATCTGCTAATCCAAAGCGCTCTTTTGCGTCTATTGCTTGCATCAATTCCTCAGAACGAATACGTTCCTCTGGTTCATGAATTCCTGTGCTCATGATTCGGCTATGGCCTACTGTGTACATTGTGAACCTCCGATAAGTAGATTGAATGAGTAATCAACCCCTTAGCCCACGGAAGTTTTTACACCATGTAGTTCCTTTCTGCCCACCTCTCGGTTCAAATTATTGAAATCTTCGCGAAAAACCTTTTTATAACAATATATTGTTGATTTTAACCAGATGTAACAAAATATCGCAATTTACCCGGCTAATATCTGATTTCTTACCAAGTACCCGAAAATATAATGTAGATACAAGTTCTGCTTTAAAAACAATAGATTAGGGATTAATAGTTATGAAAAAGATGAGTATCAGGAAGGTAAGTGAAACTAAACGGCAAGAAATAGCCCACAAACTCAAAGATCCTGGAGATGGCAATGATCAAATAGTTTCTTTTTACCTGGGTATCGAAGATTCCCAAGGCATCACAACAGATTTCACGCGCACGCTCGAATTGATACCAAAAGAGACTCACCTATTGTTAGGCCGCAACGAGTGTGGCGACCAGTACTGGTGCGATATCGGTCATAAGCCCCAGGTTCAGGGCTGGGGTATGACTCCCGCCGCTGCGGTCGCGGCAGCGGCATTCCTTTATTACACCCACCCTGTCATAAAAGATGACGAACGACCAGAAGATGCCCGGCCATGCAGCATGGCTCTACACTAACCATCGACTCAACCATCCCCAACTACACTAAAAACTTCGACAAGATCGGACTCGAATGAACTAGAAAGCATGACGGACTTGGGCGCCCAAAACCCACGCGGTCGATGACGGATACTCGCCCACTAACGTATCCGTAAAAGCGCCCGGTGCTGTGGAAACCAAATTCGTGGTAACGTTGATATCTCTGTCTCCGGCTAACAGAATAATTCCGCCGACATCGATGGTCGTTTTGGGCGATCGTGCATAACTAAACCCCAACGCGAGCCAAGTGCGATCCGTGTCTGGGTTACGTGGAGTTCGAAGTGTTGAACTGGGAATCGGTGTCTCGTCACGCGCGATACCGAATCGATATGTCCATTGTTCGTTGTATGAATAGTCCGCTCCCACCGCCAGCATAACGCTGTCCTTCCAATCTTGTGGTGTAACACTGTCCGGCGCACCATCGGCAAATTCGATACGAATCTCCCGATTTCGACTCCAATTCGTCCATCGCAATGTCCCCGACAACGTCCATTGGCTCGATTGTTGAAAGACACTGCTTAAATAAATTGTTTCCGGCAAGTTAAGTCTTGCCTTGGCATCGACGCGCCCATCGACAATTCCTGTGTTGCTGATCCGGCGACTTCCTTCCAACTCCTGCTCTAATTTGGAGCGAAAAGAAAATCCGATGCGACTCGTGTCATCAAATTTGTACATCAATCCAATGTTAAAACCCACGGTTGTATCATCCCCATTCACTTTGACAATTCCTTCTCGGACACCGGGACCGAGAAACAGCCCGTTGCTCAGCGTTGCCTCCGCATATTGAAGGCTGAGACCGCCGCCAATGGAGAAGCTATCGTTTAGCTGATACGCGACGGTGGGGTTAATATCAACAGTGGTTAATTCAGATTCAATAGCGTGGAAACGCCCTACCCAATTGCGATCATACTCGGTGGATAATCCAAACGGCGATGTAATGCCAAGCCCCACTTTTAAACTGCCGACAGATGGAAACACGTAGTAAAAGTGGGGGACTGCCCCTTCGGTTTCGCTTGTGTCGTCAGCTCCAAAAGAGGGCGCGCGCAACAAACCGCCTGGTGTGGCAATCTGCTGAAAAGATCCTGAATTCTCAAATTCATTGTCAATCGATACTAAAACTAGACCTACCTGAAAGTCCCTCTCTTCGTACAAAGACAATCCTGCCGGGTTTGCAAACATATCTCCCAAATCGTCACCCGCTACGCCCGTACCTGCTAGCGCTCTGCTCGCGGTGGCGAGCGAATGTTGACTTAATTGAAATCCCGCGCCCTCAACGATCATAGTCAAACTACTACAAAAGATGCACACCACTATCTTTAAATAACGAAACATTCTGTGGTCCCTTTGGTTTTGTTGTAATTAGTTCCGTATTAGATAGCCTGTAACAAAATTGATCAAGCAGTCGGTTACCTCAACGTTTAAACGTATTCTTCGGAAAGAGCCTGAAAAGCCCCTAAGAAGCAGACGGCTCAGGAGCCTGTGATCCGAATTCTTGAGGAGCGACCCATGAACGCACATGCAAATCGCGCTGTGGAAACGGAATTTCAATATCATTATCAGCAAAGACTCTGTTAATCGCCATGTGTAATTCGTGCTGCACTTTGAGCCGGTCAGCCAAATCGCGCACGAATACACGTAACTCAAAGTTGAGCGAGCTATCGCCAAAGCCGAGAAAAAAGACCTGAAGCTCAGGTTGTTTCAAAACCAATGGATTTTGCTCCGCTGTTTCCCTAATCAAACGATAAGCAAGATTGGTATCCGAACCGTAGGCAATGCCAATTGGCACAATAACCCGCGTAATCGGATCGGACAGTGTCCAGTTAATCAGCCTGTCGGTGATGAACATTTTATTAGGCACGATAATTTCCTTGTTATCCCAATCGGTGATGGTGGTGGCGCGCATGCGCATACGTGATACCGTGCCGCTGAGATCACCGATTGTCACGGTATCACCAATACGCACCGGTCGTTCGAACAACATAATCAGACCGGACATGAAATTGGCGAAAATCTCCTGCAAACCAAAACCGAGACCCACACCCAGCGCTGCAACCAACCATTGCACTTCCGACCAGTTAACACCAATCGTACTGAAAATGATCATGATCCCGATGGCGACAATTAGATACTGCGATATCTTGGTGATGGCATAACGACTGCCAAAATCAAACGGTAATCGCTGCAAAATCAATATCTCCAAAACGCCGGGCAGGTTGCGTGCGGCCGCGGCTACGATGGCCCCCACCACGAACGCCCATAACAATGTAGTCAACGTTATCGCTGTCGATACTGCTTCACCGTCAACCACCGTGTCGTGTTGCCACAACACTAATTTGTCCAACACGCCTAATGCCGGTAATACACCGGACCAGATCCACCAGGTTCCAACAACGACTGACCAACCCAACATGGTTTTCATCAAATGACGCGTTTGGGTGTTGATGGTGGAAATATCCAGCTCTGATGTATCGAGTACAACACGATCACCCTCGGCAGAACTTTCTATGCCCTTCGCTTCATCACCGCGTGCTGCTTCGCGCCTTTCTTTGGCCTTCTTGATAGCTAACTGGCGTTGTGCAACGATCAACCAGCGTTCGACCAGGTTATGAATTATTACCACGGCGACAACCAGCCAGACCGTAGAAATTACCCGGCGCTGTAATTCCGCGGCAGTGTCCAGGTAACCCAGGCCTGCAAGTATTGTTAATACCAACGGAATAGCGACAATACCCGGATACCAAATCACACGCAATCGCGACAACCACCCGTTCGGATGTCGCGAAATGACCGAAGCGAATATTCCGCTACCCGGCTCAAACACGCGTGTGCTGAATACGGCCAGTGCAAGTGTGACGAGCATAAATGCCAGGCGGGTGAGGCTGTGCAAGTCGGTGTCCGGGCGATTCCAATCCAAGATCGCAACTATGGTCGCTACCGAAAAAACAACGGTAAGCCAGGGTAAATTAACGCGTAAAAGCTTTAACGTGCTAACCCGCCATCGAAAATGCGCCTGACCAACTCCCTGTGCGCGGCATAAATGGTAGAGAAACCGTAGCAAAAACAGGTTGATCGCAAGTAGAAACAATGCCGACCCGATTGACTTTACAAACACGCTTGCTGAATCGTCGCTCAATAAACGCCAGGAAAAAAATCCCGTGAAAATTGGAAACGGCAATGCCAGCAACAGCGTATGGCCAAAGGCACATGCCGTGTGGGAAAACTTATCGGTATAGATCTTTTTAACTTCATCCGCCAGTTGAACAATTTTGTTCCTAAACATTCCCCTATAACGAATAGCAATCCCAAACAAGATGGCGGCCAGCAAATAAGCAATCCACTCATTTTTCACATCTTCGCTTAAGTACGTGAATAGATCGCGCCAATTCGCCGATGATACTTGCCAGGTGACAGCATTCGGCAAATCATTGAGTGTTGCCAAACCCAATGCCGGCGCACTGGGAATCCACAACAACCGCTCATCCAGTAATTTGGCGTAGGAGTCCGCTTCATCGACGAGCTGTCTATGCTCAAATTCCAGATCAGCCAGACTACGCAAATTTTCGACGTATGCTTTCGACAGTTTCTCTAATATCTCTTTTTGCGCGGAAAGCAAATGCTGCAGGTCGTTCTCAATTTGCGTTCTATCGCTGACTGTGACATCACCTCCCATATCAAGCATCATATCCGCAGCGAACTGGCTCACATCTTCTAACGCGTTTAAACGCTGCTCAACTTCAAACTGTCCGGCTGCTATAGTGGCAATTGCATCCTGTCGTTCTTTTGCATCTTTTCGGTAGGCTTTTTTTCCGGGCAAACGCCTGCGTTGCTCCCGTAACACTTGCCCCAATGCCTCACTGACCTGTGCTTTTTCCAACCGGGTTTGTGCAAGTGTGGCGTCGGCTGATATCTGCTCCGCCCGGGTTCGTATAACTTCCAAGTCCCCGGCAACATCACTTTGCTGGGTAATGAGCGCCGCCAGCTCCCTGCTGTATTCTGCGTTCTGCTCCGCCGCCCACTGTAACACAGGGTGTTTACCGCTTAGTTCCTGTTCGACCCGCGCGGCTTCCTGCTCGGCTTGTTGGGCCTCGTTTTTGCGTTTGGCTTGCAGGCTATTATTTATTGTTGTAGCTTTCTGTGCAGCAACCCGAACCTTGTTCTCAATCAGTTCAATGTTCTTTTGCAATAATTGAGTTTGAAAATCCTGACTCAACAACTCCTGCTCTAAACGGCCGATTTGCGCCGTGCGATACTGTTCACGTGCCAACAACAGGACCCCGCTTTGCTTCCTCGATCCGATCCTGCCTGTCGGATACAACCCCAGTCGTAGATCGATGTAGTTCCTCGAGCATCTTGCGCGCGTCGATTGCTTCCTGACGAGCGGCCCGTGGGCGATTTCCTAACTCGCTCAACTCATCTTTTAATCCGGAAAGTTGATTGCGTAGTTCCAACAGCGCCGACTGCTCAGCGGTTAATTGCGACTCAAGCTCCTGCGTTGACAACACATTTGCGAAAACGTCTGCATCATCATCTAACCGCACGGCATCAATTTGCATCTGTATTTCCGCCAGTTGCTCTGCCCCTGTTTCGGCAATATTTTTAAATTGTGCTGCGGATTCTTTTTCTTTGGCGGCAGCTCTAAGTTGTTCCAGTGCGGTTTTGTAAATATCGATAAGTCTTGCCTGACTTTGCGCATCACCTGCTTTGTCATCCGTCTCCAGCGCGCTAATGATGGTTTCGAGTCGCTCGATATTCAACTCACTGGAACCACCTTTGACTGTTTGCGCCCGAATTAATTGATTCGGTGCAAACGCACTCACGACTACTATAGATAGCACGACAATAAAAATATTTACGACACGAATTCGACACCCTATACCCTTTCGGGCCAGGGGCTTGTTAAATAATATCGAATCGGGCATTAGATTAATCATTGAGTCCAAGTACAATACGATGATCGCACGCAATTTGAGCTGGCAAGTAGTTATATAACACAATGCTATATTAAAACACGGACATATGAAGAAGAATCTCAAGAATCTGCAAACCCAGGCGGCACACCTGGGGCGCGACCCGTTAACGCAAAACGGTTTCGTTAATCCACCCACATACCGTGGCTCGACGGTTGTTCAACCCTCCGTGGAAGCATTCGAGGAAGCACAAGCGCACAAGTTCATACACGGCCGAATCGTTTACGGTACATTCGGCACCCCGCAAGGGCTTGCACTGGATCGAACTATTGCTGAAATGGAAGGCGCGCACGATGCGGTTTCGGTATGCTCCGGACTGGCCGCTATTTCCACTACCATGCTGGCGTTTGTAAAAAGCGGTGATCACATTCTGGTAGCCGACAGCGTGTATTACCCGACACGGTCCTTTTGTTCCGAAACGCTGGAGCGCCTGGGTGTCAGTACGACGTATTACAATCCGGTAATCGGCGCGCAGTTCGAATCGCTTGTTCAACCAAACACAAGACTGATTTATATGGAATCTCCCGGCTCTCTAACATTCGAGATTCAAGATGTTCCCACCATCACGGCCGTCGCCAAACAAAAAAACATTATTACGTTGATCGACAACACCTGGGGAACGCCGATGTTCTTTAAGCCCTTCGAACACGGTGTTGATATTTCCATTCACGCCGCGACCAAGTATATTGTCGGGCATGCCGATGCCCTGCTCGGCATGATTTGCACAAACGAAGAACATTTTGATGCTATAAAAATGAGCGCATCGCGGCTTGGGCAATGTGCCGGACCTGACGATATCACTCTCGCCCTGCGCGGACTGCGCACCATGCCTTTACGATTGAAGCAACATGAGCAACAGGCACTGGAACTGGCAACCTGGCTACAGACCCAACCAGAAGTCAGCAGCGTTCTACATCCGGCCCTGGAAAATCATCCCGGTCATGATTTATGGAAGCGTGATTTTTCCGGTTCCTGCGGATTATTCGGCATTGTTTTAAAGGATACGTCTAAACAAGCAGTTTCGGCCATGCTTAACGAAATGTCGCTGTTTAGTCTGGGTGCAAGCTGGGGTGGCTTCGAAAGCCTGATCCTCCCCATGCACCCGCAAAAGTTTCGCGAACACATAACCTGGGATAACTCGGGGCCACTCATTCGCATTCACGCCGGTTTGGAGAACATTGACGACTTGAAAGACGATTTAGTCGCTGGGTTTGAGCGTCTGAATCTTGCCGCGGAGAAGTGTGCATGAGTGACGAAAACGCACAAATTATCCGGGAATGCGATGACTTGATCAGTCGTTGTCAATCGCTGGTGCTGTCGACAATAAACAGTGGCACGCAACCTCACGCAAGTTACACACCATTCGTACGTGGTGAAGACAATGCTTTGTTTATTTTTGTAAGCGACCTCGCCAGTCATACAAAATATCTGGAAACACACCCGCTACGCGAGTATCATGCTCATCGAAGATGAACAGAATGCGAAACAGATTTTTGCCCGTACCCGGGTTATTTTCGAATGTACGGCTGAGTTTATTAATCGGGACGCTGCAATCTGGGAACCTGTTCTTCAACAGTTTCAAAGATCGATTTGGTGCAATCATTTCGACCTTGCGTGAATTATCTGATTTCAAGCTGGTTCGTCTGACACCGGATCACGGTACATTCGTAAAAGGCTTTGGTCAGGCGTACAGACTTGAAGGTGCTCGCCTCGACAAAGCAGTGCATATTCAACGTAATGCTTAACCAAATATGGGACACGCAAATAAAAGTATGAATCCATCGCATCAAGCCCCTGGGTATCCTTGACGAATTACCCCGCACGAGGCTTGGCCATTTGCCGACGCCAATCGATTCTTTGCCTAATCTCACCAGACAATGTGCCGGGGCGCAGCTGTTTATCAAACGCGACGACTGCACCGGTCTCGCTTTTGGCGGCAACAAAGTACGTCAACTGGAATTTTACCTCGGCGACGCGCAAGCCAAATCCGCTGACACCGTTTTAATTACCGGCGCAGTGCAATCAAACTTTGTGCGACTGGCCGTCGCCGCTGCGCGCAAACTCGCTATGGATGCCCATGTGCAACTGGAAGATCGCGTACCGGGAAAAAACAACATCTATCACAAATCGGGCAACGCGTTGCTGAATAAAATTATGGGTGCCACGGTATATCACTACCCCGAGGGCGAGGATGAGACAGGTGCAGACGCTGAATTGCATAGAATAGCCGACCAACTGCGCAAACAAGGACGTACTCCTTATATCATTCCACTATCGCCCGGTCATACGCCACTGGGGGCGTTAGGTTATGTTGATGCAGCGCGGGAAATTCTCCAACAATGCGAAACTACCGGGCTACAATTTGACCGGATTTCCGTCGCCTCGGGCAGCGGTCACACCCATGGCGGACTGTTATTTGGACTCCGGGCACTCGGCTCACAAGTTAAGGTAACAGGTGTATGCGTTAGGCGTGATGCTAACGTTCAGTTCGAACGCATCAAAACACGCTGCGCGGAAATTGCCGAACTGCTGCAAACCGGTAACCCGGTAACCGACGATGACATCGTGACTAATGATAAATTTTTCGCACCAGGTTACGGGCTAATTGGCGGCACGGTGCGCCAGGCTATCAACCTCGCGGCCAATCAAGAAGCCATCCTGGTCGACCCGGTGTACACTGCGAAAACCATGACTTTTTTTATTGCTCAAGCACACAAATCCTCAAATGAGGAAAATCATTTAATGATCCACACCGGTGGCACACCGGCATTGTTTGCTTATCAGTCGGAATTTATCGGCGATTGAAATTGCTACAATTTTTCGAGTTCCGATTTTAAAAACCGGCAAACCGCGTTCAATCCCGCTTTATCCGTACCGCTGTAACCCGCGACCTGTTCGGCTACGGTGTTGTAGTTGGTATTGACGTTGATGTCATAGGTGAAGGTATTGCCCTCGCCATCCTGAATCATTTCAACACCGGCAATCTCGATCTCATGCTGTCTAGTCAGTGACAGATATTGTGTCAAGTGTGGTGGTTGAAACCCTTGCAGAATTTCAAACATGGTTTTAGCAGACGATTTACCCGCTTCACAAAAATCCGCCGGACACAATTCAAATCCGGTTCGGGTATCGACCTTAACCGAATAAAGCAACTCGCCTCCAACGAATTCGTTACGCACAATAAACGGCTCTTTTGCCTGGATATACTCTTGTATCAAAATCGTGCCGTCAGGACTCGAATTAATTGCATGCTCCAGTTTTTCGACTAGCGATGACATATCAGACACCAATTCGACATCTTCGCCTTTTCCACCCCGATTCGGTTTTATGATAAATGGTAGTGGCAACCGCTCAATTTGACTCATGACCGCATCAATCGAATCCTTACCGGTCACAACTATGGTATTCGGAACTGGCACACCCACACTCTTCAACGCCAGATACTGCTCCGCCTTACTCAGTTCAAGATTTAATGCTTTTGAGCCATTTATTATCCGTCGATCGTGGGATTCCAGCCAATGCACAAGCGTGCGTGCATAGTCCGCCGCAAGCACATTGCCACGACTGTGCGCTGACGCACTCATGCGCACATAGAAAACTCCGTGGGGTGGCTTAGAGTCAATGTCTATGACACCGCCGCTCAAATCCCAGAATTCATACTCGACATCCAATGCTGTCAAGGCTTTGGAGTAAGTACCAACCCACTCGGGATTTTCATGCAGTATGAATATTTTTGACATCAAACATTCATGCCTTTGTTTTATTCGGGATAGGTTTTTTCTTAATCATGCGAAATGTCAGGTTTATTCTTGGCCCTGCCTGTTTGCGGGTCTTGGGAACACAATGCCGCCAATTATGTTGTGTTTCGCCGGTCATCACTAACAACGAACCGTGCTGCAGGATTATTTCCGTTGGTTTTCGCATTTTTTGTTTTTTGTGTCGCAAAACGAAACGGCGTGTCTCACCGAGACTCAACGATGCGATCACGGGATTCGACCCCAATTCCGCTTCATTGTCGCTGTGCCAACCCATGCTATCGTTGCCGTCACGATACAGATTTGCCAGCACGCTGTTAAATCGATATTGAGTTTGCTGTTCGATAAAGTATTTAATTTCCGATAATCCGTCAAACCACGGCAACGGTTGGTTAGTTATTCCGCTATAGGTATAGACCGCATCCGCATCACCGTACCAGGCCGCCATGCGCGGCGATTTGATTTCTTTTCCATAAATCTTAACGCGGGGGACATGCCAGATTATTGTTCTACGCAATGATTCAAAATAGTTATCGGCTTCGCTGCCCGGCAAAAAGTCCGACCAGTAATATAGTTCGCCATCGATGATGGGAATATCCGGCCACTGGTTAGTTAACGCCGACCGGGCAAACATCAATTGGACACATTAGCAGGACGGCGGTTACGTCGTCCTCCCTTACGCGACGGCCTGTGGTTACTCGCGATGCGCGTTGCGATCAAACAATTCTCGTTAACAACACTATGGAAACAATGATCCGACAATCGCTCTTGCCATCCGTTCAACTCACCGGAATGACCCAGTAATACGATGAATCCACCCACCGGACTCATGTCGAAAACCGCCGTGAGTAATTCATCATGCAAGACCATGCTGTCAATAACGATTAATTCGAATCGATGGTGACTCACGTCGCCCAAAAACGCAACACTGTCCTGGGCATGTACCGCGGCGCGAATGTCGGTACGGAACCTTTGTTCCAAAGCATCCATGTCTGGATGCGAATTGACATTAACGATGAGTCGGCTGTACATATCCAGACCTTGCAGTATGACTTCACCGTAATCAATTGCCGCAGGGCCAACACTCAGCGCCACTGCGCCGGGTTTTGACGCGGCTATAACCCGCAGCGTTTCGGCTATAGATTCATCCATCTGATCAGGCTACGTTACACTCGCCCCAATTTGCCCCGGCATCGGTTTTCTCAGTACTGAGACTCGAGTATGCAATTAACAGGCACTTCGGTAACGGACGCCGAGTTCGGCAACGCCAAAACAGTGCAAACCAATCGGGCTATGTCTTCAGGGTTAATCATGTTCTCGCTCGGGAAATCAACATCAGCGGTCATATCGGTGGCGACATAACCCGGGCAGATAGCGGTAGCGCGAATACCGTGCTTCCAACCGGATTGTCGCGTTGCATGAGTCAGCGCCGCGGCGGCATGTTTGGTCATGGCGTAACCGGCGATCTGACCACTCTTTACCCGCTTGCCCGACAACGACACAATATTTATTACTCTCCCGTTACCACTTTGTTTAAGATATGGAAAAGCAGCGCGGGTGAGACGCAATGGACTCTTGACATTAACTTCCCACATCTCATCCAGCAGCGATTCATCCTGATCACCGTCAATATCGAAGGAATAAACAATTCCCGCGTTGTTAATAATTGCGTCGATGCGTTGAAACCTTTCGTTTGCAGTGCTCACCCAGTCACCGGCGGTTTGTTTGTCGCATGCGTCAAAATGACAAACCTGCATCCGCTCGGTGTCCCACTGCTCAACCATAGCTTGTGCGGATTCTGGATTTCGAACACCCAGACTCAGTGTGTAGCCATCGTCATACAAACGTTCAGCGATGGCGCAGCCGATACCACGATTGGCGCCGGATATGAGTACCACTCGATTGTGCGGGGACAGTGTTGTCATTTTGTTTATTTCAATTTGAGAAACTCATTCCGGCTCAGCCCATGCCGCCGCCCGCGGCGAGACTACAAATGCGGCGCCGGTATTTTGTCTGCTTTCGGGATCATGACAAACCGCGCTAGGACAAGCAAACGGGTTGGGATAAACCCCATTTGGCAGAAGCCGGGTCCGATATGCCGATGACAAGGCGATAATAACGTCTTGGGGTAATACACTATCGACACTGACTGTATCGGTTCCACTCACATCCAGACGCGGTTGATGAATAGCCGCATCCAGCGGCATGTGATAATCGGTCAGAAACGAAATCAACTGGAACACCGCCGGCATGATACGCCGCCCACCGGCCGCGCCGAGCGCAAACCGCTTACCGTCATCGCGTAACAGAATCACAGGGCACATATTGGACAACGGACGCTTGTTGGGGGCGATTGAATTCGGCCGATCCGGTCGCGGATCGAACCACATGATACCGTTATTCATCAAAATACCGGTGCGTGGCAATGTAACCTTCGACCCGAACAACGACAACAACGTAATCGTCAGGGCCACGACATTGCCTTCGCGATCCGCGACATTGATATGCGTAGTGCATGAGGGCGCAGCCGTGTCCGGTACATCGCCGACATAGGCCAACCGGTGTTCGTAAGCATCGAACAAACTCCTGGCATAAGCATCGTAGGTTTCTCGGTTGGGTGTATGAGCAACCGCCGACAGATTTTCAGTCAACGACGACAATGCATAACGCAACGTCGGCCCGGCGGTGAGACCCGGCACGATGTCTATCTCGGCATCGCGATAACGGCTGCGTTCCACCTCCGATATATGGGGCCGGTACGCGGCCAGGTCATCGGCGCAAAGCTGGATTCCCAGCGCGCCGGCATCCGCCAGAATATCTTTCGCTATCGCGCCGGTATAAAAATCGGCCGCACCTGCCTGTGCCAGGCGGTGTAAGGTATCTGCCAGATTACCTAGAGGAATGCTGGGTAACGGCCCTGCCCACTCGCCCACCGGTACAAAGCCGTGGGGTAAAAACACCTGTTTGCTATCCGGATAATTTGCCAGGTCACGCGCAGCGGAGGCGATTTTCAAGGTCGAATACCAATCCACCTGTAGACCCTTGTTCGCGAGGCCGATTGCCGGCGCCAGCACTTCCTGCCAGGAACGTGTACCGAAAGAGTCGAGTGCCTGGGCGAGTCCCGCCACCATACCAGGCACCGCCACCGAATACGGCCCCCGGATATTGCGATGATCGTGCACAGCCGGCCAACTAAACAGATCAGGGCCGGTACCTTCGGTCAACGGATAATTTTCGGTATCCAGGGTAACTGAAGATTTAACGCCAAACTCAATGGCGTAACTGCGGTGTTCACGAGCCAGATAAACCACCATGTAACCACCGCCACCCATCCCACTCATCCACGGTTCGACAGTGCCGATGGCAAATCCCGCCGCGACTGCGGCATCGATCGCATTGCCGCCCTGGGCAAGAATGGCGGCACCGGCTTTGGATGCCGATGCATGCTGGGTGACAACGATACCGCGCGATGTATTAATCGCAGGTTTGCGGATAGACCAGGATTCGGAAAGAGAATTTAACGATGACACTATTCAATTTATTTTTATGGTGGATAAATAAAAGTCTATCCTGAGCGCGCTGCATTAGCAAAGTAAAAATATTTTTCACATCGATACGCTCGTGGATTGCAAATAAATTGTCAGTGTGTTGAAAGTTTTTCCCTCAATAGCTCAGCTAGTTCCGGCGTGGACGACGGCTGCATTAAATTCAAAGCCCGCACGTCGGTAAGCTTCTTGACCAGGGATATGGCGGCGTCAGTGTTGGCGGCCGGACCTGAAACCAGATCCGGTTGAAATTCGAAAGCCGCCTGTACTCCGGCTACCGCATAAGGGTCGGACGCACACAATATCGTGCAACGAACATTATCGCGAATTGCTTCAATGGCAGTCGCGCCGTTATAAGGCTCGAGCGGCGAAGCACCCGCCTCCGCTACCAGCACGTCCGCTTCGATTGAGGCAATGCGCGACAATAACTGACGCAAGCGATTACGGTACTCGTCCGGATCACACACCGTCGAAGGTAACCCGGCGTCGACAAAATCAAAAATGTGATCGGCCCCCGCATCGCTGAAACTCAGCACGTCCCGATAGCGCCCGGCACCGGTTAGCTTCGCGCCCACTACCGAGTATCCGCTGCGTTTGAGTTCGTGAATAACCACACGACCGGTCGTGGTCTTACCCGCCGACATGGAAGTGCCGACCAACAACACTACTGGCGTCTCAAGCTTGCGCTCTTGAACAGTCGGAACAAAATCCCGCATGTTGAGTTTCGAACCATTGCGGGTGACATGGCCCAAATACCTGAGCGACATGAACTTCGGTATTAAAGGCGATATCGATGTTGTTTTGCCGAGCAATCCCGCGCTGGTCAGCGCATCCATGCAAAGATCGTCACCGATTGCGTCCCATGCACCTACACCCACGAGCGTAGCGGTGCGCTCGCCGAATGCGCCAACTAATTTATCGCCAGACATAGTTTCCATCATACGCCCGGTGTTTAATTCAAGAACATAAGACTGACCGCGTACACCGGTCACCTCCGCTTGTACATAATCGCCCATTTCCCAGTGTTCGCGTGCCAGTAATTCCACATCAAACGGTTTGTGCTCAAGATCCGTAATGCGGGTCAGGGACGGAAAAAAACAGCGCTGCTGATGCATGATTTACCTCCTCTTCGACAGGGTGGCTTGTTCTGTTATCTCGTTTCTAATTCGATAAGTCGTTTAGCGATGGTGCGGCCAGCAACAAGGCGAGCAACGCCGCGCGTTCAATGGTTTTGTCGACGTAAAGGAATTCGTGGTGAGCGTGGGCGCCGTCACCTACTGCACCGAGACCGTCCAGCGTCGCGGTAAAAGTGCTGGTCAGGTTTCCGTCAGAACCCCCACCTGCCGTGCCCTGTTCCAGATTCAAACCTATTTTTTCACCAAGATCCAAAGCCAGTTTCCATAGCGATTGATTGCGTTGATTCGACTCCATTGGTGGACGCCCTATCGCGCCGTCGATCTCAAGACTGACCCCTGGCGTCGCGGGTTTGAGCGAAAGAATGGCCTGTTCAACCCGCTCAGCATCCGCTTGCGTCAACACACGAACATCCACTACCGCCCTGCTTTCGGGGGCTATCACATTTGGTCGTAAACCGCCGTCCACCGTTCCGACATTAACCGTGATGCCCTTGTCCGCGTCGTTGAGGGCGAACAGGCTTTGAATGACGTGGGACATTTCCAGAATAGCGCTGGCGCCTGCTTCAGGATCAAGCCCGGCATGAGCCGCCTTGCCTTTGACCACAACGTGAAACCGGCCAACACCTTTGCGCGCAGTCTTGAGTTTTCCGTGCAATCCCAACGACGGTTCAAGGACGTACACGCGCTCCATGCATTGTGCCAGCCGGTAAATATGTTTACGGGATTCCCGGCTACCGATTTCCTCGTCGGAATTTAAAAACACGACTGGAGTAACGGGGAGATCAATAGCCAAAGCCCGCAGCGCCTTTAACGCAAAGATGATTTGAACAATACCGCCTTTCATGTCGTAGACACCCGGTCCGCGTATAACATTCTCTTCTACCTCGAAAGGCATCGCCGCCAGCGTGTCAACCGGCCAGACCGTATCGTAGTGCCCCAGTAAGAGCTGTACCGATCGATTTGTACGATTCATCGGGCGCGCATACAAATGCCCGCCGCTATCACGGCCACTCAAACATAACGGTTGGTAGTCCAATTCGGAAAACGCGTCGATTAACACGTCACGTACCTGTGTCTGGGTTTGTGGCGCATTAGAAGGTGATTCACATAGGGTTAGCGTTTTCAGTAAGGTAATAAACGCCTGCTCTTGATCACGTAAATAGCCGAGAATCTCGGGACCTGCCGTCATGTAGCGTTATTTTTTCATGCCGGCTGGAAATGGAAACGAATGGGTAGTATCGATAGTAGCGAACCGGCTGGGATGAAGATACGCCAGCAACGGTGCAGCATGAACGATATCTTGATCGTCTCGATCCTCACTGCGCAACGAATCCTCATGAACATGCACCGCAACAATGCGCCCGATAATTAAACTATTCACGCCCAGATCATCGACGATATTGTCCAGCTCACATTCGAAATACAGATAGCCCTGCTCGACAAACATGCCGTCAATCCTGGACGCCGGAAACTGATCAATCACGTCAACACTCGGTTTTTGTTCGTCATCACAACGTGGTGCCGCCGCAAGACTGGCTTCGAATACTTGCAACGGCCGCAGATAACTGACGGTAAAAACTTGCTCCCGTTTTATATTCTGATAAGTGTTGTGTCTCGGCGTACAGACAAATCCCAGGTGATTTTCCCAACTCAACGGCATTACCATGTGCTTGGGCGCAAGATCGTAACTGCCGTCTTGTTCCCGGCTACCGACTAACACCAGCGGCGCAACCATGAACACCCGGTCCCAAATCGGTTGCGTGGTGTCGAGAGTGACGATGTGATTGTTTATGGTTTCTTGCATGCTTAATTCCTGAGCACTAACACAACAGGCATTTTGTACGCTTGATTCGAAGCCTCAATTGATCTGCGTCAGGAATTGAGTGTATTCGGAGATCGACCCGGCACGCCGACACGAAAAACAGATTTCTCGCGCCAGTTTCAATGCAAGGTAAAACTGGGCTATACCCGCAAAACCTTACCTGGATTAAAGAGATTATGCGGATCCAGCGCTTGTTTAATGGAACGCATCACGCTGATCGCTTCGCCGTGTTCAGCCACTAAAAAATCAAGCTTGCCGTAACCGATGCCGTGCTCACCAGTGCATGTTCCATCCATGGCGAGCGCCCGCATCACCATGCGTTCGTGTAGCGCCTGCGCTCTGGCGACTTCATCTGCGTCGTTGTGATCGACCAACAAGACCAAATGAAAATTACCGTCACCAACATGACCCACTATGGGAGCAATCAAGTTGGATTCTTTGATATCTTTCTGAGTCTCACTGATGCACTCGGCCAACCGCGAGATCGGCACACAGACGTCGGTCGCCCAGATTTGCCCATCCGGCCGCATCGCTTTACACGCATAAGCCGCATCATGGCGCGCCTGCCACATTTTGCTGCGCTCTTCCGTTTTCGTTGTCCACTGAAAATCGCCGCCACCAAATTCCTGCGCAATGTCCTGCACGGATTGCGCCTGCTCTTTTACCCCGGCATTCGTTCCATGAAACTCCAAAAATAACGTCGGCGCAACCGGAAAGTCCGTTTTTGAATATTTGTTTATTGCATCTAATTGCACTTCATCCAGCAATTCAATACGTGCGACAGGAATACCGCTTTGAATAGTGAGTATCACGCTGTTAACCGCATCGTCCAATGTCGCGAAAGAACACACCGCCGACGATATCGCTTCGGGAATGCCGTACAAGCGTAAAGTGATTTCAGTTATTACGCCAAGCGTACCTTCCGAACCGACAAACAAACGCGTCAAGTCGTAACCCGCGGCGGATTTACGCGCACGTTTAGCTGTTTTGATAATACGTCCGTCCGCCAATACAACAGTTAACGCCAAAACGTTCTCGCGCATGGTGCCGTATCGCACCGCATTAGTACCGGATGCGCGTGTCGCCGTCATGCCGCCGATCGATGCATCTGCGCCCGGATCGATCGGGAAAAACATCCCCGTATCATGCAAATACTCGTTTAATTGTTTACGCGTCACGCCGGGTTGTACGACGACGTCCAAATCTTGTGCATTGACTTGCAGCACTTGATCCATACTTTTGAGATCAAAACACACACCACCTTGCAATGCCGCGACATGCCCTTCCAAAGCTGTACCGGTACCGTAGGGAACAATCGGTGTTTTGTGTGCAGCACAGATTTTTACCGCTTGCGCAACCTCCTCCGTTGTTTGCAGTGTCACCACTGCGTCCGGCGGCACGCTGGCATGGAATGATTCGTCTTTCCCGTGTTGTTCTCGTACAGCAGTTGATGTGCTAACACGATCGTCAAACTTCGCGCGTAACAAATCAATTGCAGGTTGATAATCAGAATGGGAAATAGCTGTTTGCGCTGTCATGGGCAAAATTATTCAACGATGTTCGGACAGGTCGTACGCTACAACACTGACCATGAATGCTCAAGTTTATGTGACCTGTTTAACAACTTCGGTAAAAACTTCCGCGAATTGGCTACGCTCTTCAGGTCGGCCGACCGTCACGCGAATACAACGATCCAGTGGCGCCACACCCGGCATTCGTACGAATACCCCCTGCTCTTGTAACGCCTGCAACGTTGCCCTGGATTTCTCGCCATCCCCACCCATGTCGATGGCGACAAAATTCGTTGCCGAATCCACCGCCGACAATCCCAGATCTCGCGCAAGTTGGGAATATTCTTTACGGCCATATGCCACTTGCGCAACAACGCCTTTTGTGAACTCGGAATCCTGTAACGATGCCAGGGCGCCGGCTTGCGCGATTCGATTAACGCCAAAATGATTTCGAATTTTGCCGAACCCCTCAATCATTTCCCGATTGGCAATGGCATATCCGATGCGTGCGCCGGCCATGCCGTGGGCTTTGGAGAACGTTCTCATGCGAACGACGCGCTTGTCGTCTGTGTCAATTGTTGGCGCGGTACCGTCTGGTGCGAATTCAATATACGCTTCATCCAACACCAGAACCGTACTTTCGGGTAAGGCATTGATAAATTGCTGAACTGCATCCGCGTCATGCCACGTTCCCATCGGGTTATCCGGATTAGCCAGATAAACCAAAGGCGTAGATTGTGCATTTACTGCATCAAGCAGACCATCCAAATCCTCTTTGTCGTCTTTGTATGGCACGGTGATCAACTGCCCGCCGTGGCCGACAACGTGATAGTTAAACGTCGGATATGCGCCCAACGAAGTCACGACACTGGCACCCGGTTCAATCAGCATGCGAACCAACACGCCGAGTAGCTCGTCAATACCCGCGCCCAAAACAATTTCATCCATGTTCACGCCAACATGCTCTGCAAGCGCGGTACGCAAATTAAAACTTTCAGGGTCGCCATACCATGCCGCCCGACTAATCGCTTCCTGCATTGCTTGGGCTGCTAACGGTGATACTCCAAATGCACTCTCGTTAGCACCCAAGCGAAGTTTAAAAACACGCCCGCCCTTACGCTCAATCGCTTCCGGACCGACAAAAGGAATCGTCGCGGGTAATCCACGAATAATTTTTGTAAATGGAATCATGTGTCGTATAACTTTTAATGCCAAGGTCGCAACAATTTATAGTATAGCGTTTGTGCAGGAGATACGGACAAAATCCATGTTCGGGTGGCATAAGTTGGTACTGACACCATCTTAATAGAAGAATTGTCTTGACCGGCTTTTTGCGTTGCACGTACTATTTTATCGTGGTGGCGCGCTTCGAGCCGGTACGCCTTTAATTCATCCTGGATGAACTGGAGGCGACCTCTGTGGGGTTACCCCACGGTAACAAAGTATTACTCTTTTCGTGCCATGAACAACACTGCGCTATCGCGCAGATATGTTCATAGACGACCAGTCAGGTCGAAGCGTGCCATCTCTTTAAACAGTGAATTGAAATGACAAAAACACACGTCGCCAACGGCCTGGTCAATGCATTACTCGCAGGAGATGCACATACCGACTCCGCTCATGCAAGATGCGTTAGAGCACTCGGTGCGGATTATCCGTGGCTGGGCAAACTGGTGCGCAAGCTTGTCACGCGGTTCGTTGCGACCTGGCATGCCGGTTCGAGCGACCAAATGGCCGCCGTCATTATTTCCTATCCTGACTTCAGTGACGCCTTTACTGACAGAAACCCACCGTGTTTACGTTTTTATTTTCTAACACCGCCAGACATGACTCCACGTCCACCCTGGTTACGCGAATGCGATATTCCTGCACTACCTACACCGGGCGACATCGCGAACTGGTTAGGAATTACTAACAATGATCTGGATTGGTTCTGCCTGCCACATTTTCGCCGGACACAACGGTGCAATAAACCTTCAAATCACTACGTTTACCAGTGGATGCCAAAACGCAGTGGTAGCTTTCGCCTTATCGAATCACCCAAGTTTCGTATGAAAAAGATTCAACGAAAAATACTTGAAGAAATCCTCAACAAGATTCCAACCCACGAAGCGGTACACGGATTCCGAACCGGTCGTTCGCCACTCTCGAATGCGGCCACCCATGTCGGTCAAGATATTGTAATGAGAATGGATTTGCAGGATTTTTTTCTTAACGTCGGAGGTACGCGGGTAACCGCAATGTTTAAAACAATAGGTTATCCAGCCGAAGCTGCGCGCACACTCGCTGCGTTGTGTACGAATCTTGTACCCTACGATGTGCTTTGCACGAACAATTCGGCAAAATACGATTACGAAACTCCCAAACCCACCTTTCGCGAACGACAGAGATTTCTAAGCCCGCACCTGCCACAAGGCGCACCTACTTCCCCTGCTTTAGCCAACCTATGCGCGTTTCGCCTGGATATGCGGCTACAGCACGCGGCGCGCATAATCGGCGCGAAATACACCCGCTATGCGGATGATCTTATCTTTTCCGGAGGCGCAGAACTCAGTCGTCGCGCAGATCGATTTCCATCCTTGGTGGGTGCCGTAGCACTGGAAGAAGGCTTCGCCATTAACCATCGCAAAACACGCGTAATGCGCCGCAGTTCACGCCAAAAAGTGACCGGTATCGTTGTTAACGAGAAACCAAATTTGCCGCACCAACAATACGATGCATTAAAAGCAACATTACATAACTGCGTAAGGTTTGGCACCGCAAATCAGAACCGCGACAAGCTACCCGACTATCGTGCACATTTAGCCGGACGCGTCGCGCATGCTCATCAAATCAATCCGACGCGCGGGGTAAAACTTCAAGAACTATTTGCTCGCATCCTTTGGGACAACGAGTAACCGCCGACCTCACATGACATAAAACCTGTCGTTGCGAGGCAGAACGTCAAGGGGAGAGAAAACGTCGGGCAGGAATCTAGTTGGAGCAGAACGTGTTCTGCCGATAAACCGATAAATACTATTCGCGAGCAAGCTCGCTCCTACTGGCAATAGTCTCTGCGAATAAAGCGAATGCACAAAGCCGAGTGTTGACAACTATTCTTAAAAGCGAGATCGCTGGGCGAAGTCGAATGGATATGCGGTGACAAAAACCTGTCATTGCGAGGTAGGACGCCGATGCAATCTCTATTATTGCTTTCGGTTGTCAGCTTTCAGCGATTAGAAAAACGTATAGTCAAAACACAAAACCGAATGTTCACCATCGCCGCGGGGGCGCGCCTCCTACAGAAACATCTGAAAGTGAGAACGCCACACATTAAATCTTCTCAGTTAAAGTTTTTATGTATTCGATACGCAATGCGACTTCTTCCTCGAGCAGTCTGACTTCTTCGGCAATTAGCTTACCCACATCCGCTTTCTGTTTCTTTTTATCCATTAACTGATTCAACTCGGCAATGGCGTTTCTGAATTCCGCAGAGCTTTCGAAAACGACTTCTGTCTGACGGGTGCCGCTATCGACCAGTGTTGATTTCTTAAGTCGAGGAAACCGATACCGTCGACTGATCGGCAGTATCGATCCTTTCTTGCGATTGTAGACGATACGCACAATGTCCGTGTTATCCGTCATGTAAAGCGTATATCTATCAATCTCCTCCGGGTGTTTGATACCCATCGCGGTTAATGCCGGGTGTTTCATCTAAGATGCCTCTCGTTGAACGCCTATTGGTGAACGGGAATCGGTTTGTCCTGCCCGACCTTTTCAAAGCCATGCAAAATTTGTTGCGCATGTCTTTCAGCTTCATTTAATTGCTCGACTGACAAGTGACAGGCGATCTGATGACCGTTCTCGAGTTCAAGGGTCGGTGCGTTTTGGGTGTCGCAAGTGCCTTCAATGGCTAACGGACAACGATTATAAAACGGGCAACCGATGGCCGTAATCTCCACGCCACGCGCAATACCGACCGCCATTTCACGCTTCTGCATGGTGTCTTCCAACCAGCCAATACGCAGCTCTGGCACGGAGCTGATGAGCAATCGTGTGTAGGGATGGAACGGGGGTTCCAGCACTTCATCCGTCGGCCCTTGCTCGACTACACGACCGGCATAAAGCACTACGATTTCATCGGCAAACGAGGCTACGGTCGACAAATCATGACTGATAAATACAAAGGAGACACCGGTCTTGTCGCGCAACGCAGTGAGCAACTTGATGACATTGGCACCGACAATACTGTCCAGGGCCGAGGTCACTTCGTCGCACAACATCACTTCCGGGTTCGCGGCGAGCGATCGCGCCATATTGATACGTTGCTTCTGCCCGCCGGATAACTCCATCGGATAGCGGCTGGCAAACTCAGCCGGTAGTTCCACCATTTCCAGAATCTCGGCCACTTTGGCATGCTTTTCCTTGCCTTTCAGGCCATGATAAAACTCCAGCGGCCTGCCAAGAATGTCGCCTATCACCTGCTTGGGATTAAGCGCGGTATCCGCCATCTGAAAAACGAATTGAATTTTCTGCAGCTCCTCCAGTTTGCGGTCATGCAAGCTGCCTTCCAGTTCTTTTCCGTCGAGTTTTACCTTTCCTTTGGACTGCGGCAACAAACCTGCCATCACCCTGGCGAGGGTGGACTTGCCGCAACCGGACTCACCGATAACACCAACAACATGCGCGTTTTCCACATTGACCGATACGTCGCGCAAGATGGTCACCGCCGGTTCGCCATTAACAATGCCACCGTAACCCGCTGTCATGTTTTCAACTTCAATAGCCGGCACATCACGCTCATGTTCCTCACCCACCACGCTTCCCATGCCGGACGTGGGTTTGGGACGAACCGCATCCATCAATCTGCGCGTATAGGCGTGGGTCGGATTGTTGATAATTTGATCGGCACTGCCTTGCTCCATGATTTCACCGCTGTACAACACGACAATGTGATCGGCCACCTGGGCGACAACCGCCAAGTCATGCGTAACATAAATCGCAGCGGAATTTTCTTCCCTGATCACTTTCTTAAACGCTTTTAGTACTTCAATCTGTGTCGTTACATCCAGCGCGGTAGTCGGCTCATCCAGCACCATCAAATCCGGTTTACCACACAATGCCATGGCCGCCATCAAACGCTGCAACTGACCACCCGACACCTGATGCGGATAACGAAAACCAATACGGTTCGGATCCGGTAATTCCAACGCATGATACAGCTCCACCGCGCGCTTGGTTGCTTCTTCCTGACTCAACACGCCGTGCAAAACGGCGGACTCGGTGACCTGCTCGTTAATTGTAATCGCCGGATTAAACGTCGCCGCCGCGCTTTGTGCCAGATAAGCAACGTTTGCTCCACGTATTTCCCGTTGCCGTAAAGGCGCCATAGTCAAAACGTCTTCACCGTTTAGCAAGGCTTCTCCGCCGGCGAAATGCAATCCGGGTTTGGTATAAGCAAGCGATGCAAGAGAGATCGTTGTTTTACCTGAACCGGATTCGCCAATCAACGCAACCACTTCGCCTTTATGTATGTCAAATGTCACGCCCTTGACTATAGGTATTTCCACGCCCTCGTCATTGGTGGCGCTGATTCTGAGGTCTTTGACTTCGAATAGTTTTTCTTTTTCCATGAGCCTACACCATTTTCTTTGCCAGACTACCGCCAGATTTGGCGGAAATATCATCGACAATCAGATTGATCGCAATAGTAAACGAGGCGATAGCAAATGCCGGCCAGATTGACGCGTAAGACCCGTAAGTCAGGCCTTGCAGATTCTCCCGTACCATGCTGCCCCAGTCCGATGCGGGCGGTTGCACACCCAGACCAAGAAAGCTGAGACTGGAAATAAACAACACGACAAACACCAACCGCAATCCGAAGTCAGTGGCCAAGGGCATCGCTGCGTTGGGCAACACTTCCGATTTAATAATCCACCACACGCCTTCACCACGCGCTTTGGCGGCTTCGACAAAATCCTGCACCATGATGTCCTGCCCCAGTGCGCGCGCAATGCGGAACACACTGGTAGCATAAATGACGGCTGCTGTAATAATGAGGATTGGTATGGACGACCCAAACGCGGCAATCACGATCAAGCCCAACATGATAGTCGGAAGTGCCAGCACCGCATCGTTGACACGGCTGATAACCATGTCTATCCAGCCACCTTTCACAGCGGCCAAAATCCCTAAGGTAATACCCATCAGATATGCGAGCAGTGTCGCAAGCAGTGATATACCAATGGTGTTACGAGCACCGTATAAAATTCGCGATAAGGTATCTCTGCCCAGATAGTCCGTACCCAGGTAAAACGTACCGTATTCGTTAGAATGAGCGTCCATAAAACTGTCGTCACCATCCATATCCATTTCGTGGAACGGTGCGATAGACGGCCCAATTGCCACAATAATCAACCAGAACGCCACCACGGCTACCGAAATTTTACCCACCCACGAGAGCTTGATTCTTCGCTTTGGCGGCGCATCGGGTAATTCATCGAAACTATCGAGTTGCGCGATTACTGCTTCTTCTTTGGATTTAATTTCTTCAGTCATATCTGTTTTCCTTTTTCTCAGGCCTATTTCGGATTTCTAAGACGCGGATTGGAAAGTATGGAGGCAACGTCGGCAAGCAATATCAGCACCACGTAAGTACCACAGAAAATCATTGCGCAAGCCTGCACCAATGGCAGGTCGCGGGTCTGCACACCGTCAATCATCAATTTGGCTAATCCCGGGTAGGCAAAAATAGTTTCCACAATGACCACGCCACTAACAAGGTAAGCCAGGTTCAACGCGATGACATTGACAATCGGGCCAATCGCATTAAAGAACGCATGACGCAGAATAATTCGCTTACGCGGCACGCCTTTGAGAATCGCCATTTCGATATACGGCGAATTCATAACATTGAGAATGCCCGCCCGAGTCATGCGAATCATCTGTGCCGACACGACAATCACCAGTGTGATCAACGGCATGGCCAGCGCACGCATCAATTCTAAAAAGGTTTCATTACCGGTTAAGTAAGCCGTAGAAGGCAACCAGTGCAGTTCTACAGCTAGAATAAGAACAAGGATGGTAGCGACGAAAAACTCCGGTACGGAGATCAGGCTCAATGTGCCGAATGTCACGATGCGATCCAACCACGTACCGGGATGCATGGCGGCCCACAATCCCAACGCAATTGAAATCGGGATGGAAATTACCGCAACCAAACCGGCCATCATCATGGTGTTACCCAAGCGTCCGCCGATTAAACTCGAGATAGACGCCCCGCCAGCTTTTGACGTACCCAGATCCCCGGTAAACATATCCCCGAGCCAGGAAAAATACCGGATATAACCGGGTTGATCCATGCCGAGTTCCGCACGTAGCGCAGCCAGAGTTTCGGGGGTTGCACTTTGTCCGAGAATGATCTGCGCGACATCACCCGGCAATATGCTGGTCATCAAAAAAACGATGATGGACACCACGATTAATACGGCGATACCTATGGCGATCCTTCGCAGGACCATTTGCGTCATCATAAGCTATTCCCCTTTGGCGTAATTTCTTCTTGTCACAAAACTAAAATAAAAAAAGGCCTGCACCGAATTTGATGCAGGCCTTTTGGCTATGGTCGATCAGACACGGCTTAAGCCAGCCAGATGAACTCTGGCCACTCGCACGCGCCCAACTGACCCAGCGGCACCGTGGGCATACCCATGATGTTATCTGCGACACCGTCGTTGATGTTAGAGAAGGCGGGAATAACCATACCGCTGCCTTCGTGGATCAAAGTCTGCATTTCGCACATCATTTCGTGACGCTTTGCGGGGTCAGTTACAGACAACACCGAAGTCAGTAACTCGCCCATTTTGTCGTTGTTCCAATAGGTGTCATTCCACGCGGCACCCGGACCGAATTGAATCGCCATCTGTGACTGCGCAGTAGGCCGCATGTTCCAGGTGACTACGTTAACCGGTTCATTCATCCACACCGCACCCCAGTAACCGTCGGTGGGAACTTTCTTGATTTGCAAGTCGAACCCGATCTTGGCGCAGTTTGCCTGTGCCAACAGACAAACGTCTTCGATACCGGACATGACTGGTGCAACAAAGACCTCAGCCGACTTGTAGCCGGATTTTTCGAAGTGATGTTTGGCCTTGTCAGGATCAAATGCACGCTGGGGTAATTCGGAGCAGAAGTCAGCGCCATGGGCGCTCATGATAGGCGTGTCATTTCCGACAGAACCTTTACCTTTCAACACCTTCTTAACAATGCGCTCACGATCCTGGATATATTGCATACCTTTAACAAAGTCGTCGCTACTACCCGGTTCCGTGTTTTTCAAAATGCATATTCCCATTTGCAACGCAGCCGGTGTCGACAATAACGTTACACCGTCTGCCGATTCAATCTGCCTGAATGCTTTGGGATCTATAACGGTAGCCATCTGAACATCGCCAGAAATTAATGCGTTAACACGCGCTACCGGATCGGTAATAGCGGTGATCTCAATAGCATCGAGATTCGCGCCTTCACGCCAATAGTTTTCATTACGCTTGTGCACGGATTTAACACCCGGCTCGAAAGACTCCAGCGTAAACGGACCAGTACCGATACCGTCGCCGGTCGTTTCGTTCTTTACAATCTTGGTTTGAAAAAGGCCAAGCACAGTCGGTAGGTCAGCATTTGGTGTATTCATGATGGCCTTCACTTCATGTTCGCCGGTCTTTTTCCACTCGCCTACCGATTCCAGGACCGCTTTAATTACCGATGTCGAGTCTTCACCCAAATGGCGGCTCATGCTGTAAACCACATCGTCTGCGGTCAGTGGCGAACCGTCATGGAAAGTAACATCTTTACGAATCTTAAAAGTCCATTCCGACGCATCGTCGTTTGGCATGAATTCTTCCGCCAATTCCGGTTGCGGCGTCAAGTCGTTGGCGTGCTGCACCAGACTGTTATACGTGGCGCGCCCGCGGGTATAGTCGATGGTCGATGTACACAACGGCGGATCGAGAGTGTCATCTGGGCCATGCAGGTTGGACGCCATGCGCACAGAACCACCCTTCTTGGGCGTTTGCGCCATGGCCGTTTGACCCGAGCTGAAAATATTGTTGGCCGCAGCATAAGTCACACCGGTCGCCATCATAAGTTTTAAAATTTCGCGACGGGAAAACCCACGGCGAACGGCTTGTTCAACAAGATGTTTATCTTCAAAGTCAAGATCCTGGAAACTGAGTTCACCCGGGATGGACTTTTTATCGAATTTGTCTTTCATGTATCACTCCTACTCATAGTTATTTTGTAAGTCACTGAATTCGGCTAATTTTGATTCTAGTAATGGGGCATTACCGTCACAAACACCTATATATAAGAGTACGACACTAACAGGGATAGGACAAGGTTTATCCTCTCATGCCGATATAATATTATTGATAAAAATCGTGTATTTGCATGATTTTAATGAATAAAATTGTCAAGTGGTTATGGCGTGTCGATTTAACGAAATGCAAGACTATTTTCCTCGCAAAGAAATAATCATCTTGTTTAACCTGATTAAATCCGCATAAAACAGAACTAATTTCATACATTTAACAATATGAATCTATCAAAACTACTCGCCAAACGTGCAGACGCGGGCGAACGCATAAAAATCGGTTTAATCGGTGCTGGCAAATTCGGTTCTATGTTTCTCGCCCAGGCGCGCTTAACCCAGGGCATGCACGTCGTTAGCATTGCTGACCTCGATTTAGGACGCGCACGTACCGCGTGCATAAACACGAAATGGCCGATAGAACAAATATCCGCTTCATCATTCGACGCTGCAGCCAGTTCTGGTAAGACTTTTCTAACCGAAAGCGCGAATGATCTCCTGCAATCACGTGCCGTTGATATCGTTATTGAAGCAACCGGCGATGCCAGTATCGGTATTCGGCATTGCTTGCAAGCAATCGAAAATCGCAAACATATTGTCATGGTTAATGTCGAAGCTGACGTTGTCGCCGGACCATTACTCGCACGCAAAGCAAACGAAGCGGGTGTAATTTACAGCCTCGCCTGGGGAGATCAACCGGCGTTGATTTGTGAACACGTCGATTGGGCGCGTGCAGGGGGTTTTAACGTAGTGTGCGCGGGTAAAGGTACGCGTTATCACCCGAGCTTCCATGCTTCGACGCCGGATGCGGTGTGGAAAAATTTTGGCTGGACGGATGAAATCGCAGAGCGCGGTGGCGGGAACCCAAAAATGTTTAACAGTTTTATCGACGGAACGAAATCCGCTATCGAAATGACGGCGGTGTGCAACGCAACCGGTTTGACGCCGCAACCGAACGGTCTACAGTTTCCACCTTGTTCCGTGACCGACCTTGCACAAATTTGCAAACCTAAAAGCGCAGGAGGCACTGTCAGTCATGCCGGCACAACAGAAGTCGTGTCATCGATTAACCGTGACATGTCGCCGGTTCCTAACCATTTGCAAATGGGTACGTATGTCATCATCGAAGCCGACAACGATTACGTGCGTCATTGTTTTGAAGAATACTGGATGCTGCCGGACGACTCTTATAATTATGCTGCACTTTATCGACCCACCCACTTAATCGGGCTGGAACTGGGTATTTCAATAGCATCAATAGCACTGCGTAACGAGGCAACAGGTTTCCCAACCGCATTCAACTCCGATGTCATCGCTACTGCGAAAAAAGACTTACGTGCCGGTGATGTGTTGGATGGCGAAGGTGGCTACACCGTCTGGGGCAAACAAATGCCCGCAAGCCGGTCTTTGGAAATTGGCGGACTGCCACTCGGTCTTGCGCACAAAGTTAAACTAAAACGCGATGTACCACTCGGCCAGCAGCTCACCTGGCCGGACGTCGACATCGACGAGTCAACTCAAGTCATGCAAATTCGCCGAGAAATAGAACGCGAGTTTGGCAAAACCCGCAAGATGGGATGAGAGTTCTATTGCATGCGCCGTTCTCTACATCAACTTGTCATCGCCACGAGTCAATCAAAAACTCAATTGATAGGAGCGAGCTTGCTCGCGAATTTCATTGAACTCATGTTATTCGCCATACAGCCGTTTGCTTCTGTGGAAGAAGATAAGGATTGAGAAAAATTCCTTCCCCCTGCGAATGAAAGCTCGGATGGGGGGCTATTTTGAACTAAAATTACAATATGCCCTCCCTCGGGAGGGGGAACCCTATTTTGGGTCAATTCCACTATTACGCAAAGATTCAAACAGAGAAAATCCCTTCCCCCTGCGGGGGAAGGCTAGGATGGGGGCAATAATTTCAATTCCAACTTAATGGGAAGCTTTTGTTTACGCTAGCAACAGCCTGTAACCTGTTCCAACAACCCACGCATTCGTTTCAGCGCTTCTTCAATATTCTCCGTACTATTTGCATAAGAAAAACGCACATAACCTTCACCGTAAGCACCAAAGCTGGTACCGGCAACGGTCGCAACACCGGCTTCTTCAAGCAATCGATTCTGCATCGTGCGTGCATCCATGCCGGTGTCGGTGATATTCGGGAATGCATAAAACGCACCGCCCGGTTTCGTGCAGGTCACACCCGGCATAGCGTTAAGACCGTCGACAATCACATGGCGACGTTTATCAAACTCGCACATCATGGCCTCCACGCTATCCTGCGGCCCGGTTAACGCTGCAATACCGGCATACTGTGCGGAAGCATTTACGCAGGAATGACAATTCACCGCCAAACGCGTCGCACCCTCAACCAAACTTTGCGGCCACACTCCGTAACCCATGCGCCAACCCGTCATCGCATAAGTCTTACTCCACCCATCCAACACAAGTAGCCTGTCTTTTAACTGCGGATAGTTCAGCAAACTCACATGCTCATCGCCATCGTAAATCATGCGCGAGTATATCTCGTCACTCAAAATCGCAACCTGCGGATATCGCTCTAATCCTTCAACCAATTTATCCATCTCTTCCTTACTGATATTCCCTCCGGTCGGATTAGCTGGCGAGTTAATAATAATGAGCCGCGTGTTCGGCGTAATTAAACTTAAAACCTGTTCGCTATCGAACGAAAAACTCTTTTCTTCTAACAATGGAATCGGTACCGCTTTCGCGCCAGAAAAATTGATCACCGATTCGTAGATGGGAAATCCAGGATTGGGGTACATGATTTCCGCACCCGTTTCGCCAAACATCATGATGGCAAAGAACATCGTCACCTTGCCACCGGGCACAACGACAATGTTCATGGGGTTAACATCAACGCCGCGATAGGTCGCAATATCCGCCGCGACCGTTTCACGCAGCTCCATAATACCGGGCGACGGCGTGTAACCATGATAACCATCGCGCAAAGCCTTGATCGCGGCTTCAACAACATGCGGTGGCGTTTTAAAATCCGGCTGACCAATGCCGAGATTAATAATATCTTTACCTTGCCGGGCGAGCGCATCGGCTCGCGCCAATACTTCGAACGCAGTCTCGGTACCTAAGCGCGACATTTTTTCTGATTGTTTAAGCACTAAATTTCTGAACTAACAGCGCATGATCTACAAACATATAAGGGAACATGTATGATAGCGTATAGTTGTTATGAAATATCATTTTAACCTACATGTGTGAGTTCAACTACAAATTTGATATGCAACAATGGGGTTGCAACAATGGGGTCAGACTCGATCAACAATGGCAACAATGGGGTCAGACTCGATCAACAATGGCAACAATGGGGTCAGACTCGATTGATTTTTTCTATTTAAAGAGATAAACTAACTTTCTAGTCTATCAACCCGTTTTTGGGAGGTTACCATCGCCCGCTTGCCCCGCTATGTATTGCCCGGACAACCGCAACACGTGATTCAACGCGGCAATAACCGTGAACCGGTTTTTGCATCCGATTCGGATTACCGGTTTTATCTGGAAAAGCTGGAAGCAGCGCTTTCCCGCTTCGATTGTGCGTTGCATGCTTATGTATTGATGACAAACCATGTGCATTTTCTGATGACGCCTAGTACGGAAGATGGCATCGGCAAGGTCATGCAGAATTTGGGGCGTTATTACGTCCAGTATTTCAATTATTGTTATCAGCGCACGGGAACCTTATGGGAAGGGCGTTACCGGGCGACGTTAATTGATTCGAATCAGTATCTGTTAACCTGTATGCGCTATATTGAGCTGAATCCCGTGCGCGCTGCCATGGTGGATCATCCGAAAAACTACCGTTGGTCCAGTTATCATGCGAATGCCTTGGGTGCATCCGACGACCTTGTAACGCCACATAAACTCTACAAGCGTTTGGGACCAAATACGGAGGAGCGGGAAAAGGCATATCGGCAGTTGTTTAAGCATCATATTGGCGAGAGCACTCTTTCGCTTATACGCGATTCGACCAATAAGGCGTGGGTGTTAGGTAATGACCATTTTCAGAACAAGATCCAACGGCTTACTGATAGGCGGACGGTACCAACCCCGAGGGGTGGTGATCGAAAGTCAGAGGCTTTTAAAAAATCGAGAATACTTTGATTATTACTATCAAGATTAGGAGAACGTGCCCATCCTTACTTTACCGGATTCCGAATTTTACCTGCAGCATTTCCGATATAAGGAAGATTATTGGAGTGGAGTAACAACAATTTCTATTCCGTATCACGCTTTAGAAAATCGTTAAGGGTTTTACCAGGTTCCAGGTGAAAAATATCGCTTAAGGTTTGAAGCTCGTGAATTCGATCCAATCGAAACGATCGAAAGTCGTTTCGTAGTTCGCACCAGGAAATCAGCAACCAAACCGGGCCATAGTAAGACAGACCCAACGGGCGCACCGTTCTGTTAGTTGCGTTACCTTCGACATCGCGATAGTCAAAACGAATTTTATTGTGTTGGCGTATTGCTATCCGAAGTTCGCGCAGGTCAAACGATAGGGGTTCAGAGAAATGATCACTTGGTGCCAGTAGCGCGGTTTCCGCCATGTGCCGTTTGAGACGTTCTGGAATAACCGTCTCTACTTTCGCTAACACATTCGCCGCGGCTTCGGCCAGTTCTTCATCAGCCCAGGATTCGACTATGCGAGCGCCCAGTACTAACGCTTCAATTTCCTGTTCGTCAAACATTAGCGGTGGCAGGTCAAAACCCTTGCGTAATACATAGCCAATGCCCGCCTCGCCTTCAATCGGCACACCGCTTGCCATAAGATCGCTGATGTCACGATATATTGTCCGTTCTGATACCTCTAATTCATCGGCCAGATCGTGAGCGCGAACCAACTTGCGACGACGCAAAATTTGAATAATATCGAACAGTCGATCAGCTCGTCGCATGCACTCCTCCGGTCAGGTCAGTATTGTGAATGAACCCTACTGACACCCTGTGTCAGTAGTCAACTGTTTGTGAGAATTCCCCTGACACCATGTTGTCAGTAGCAACCCATTAACATACGTCTCCCGGTGAAGATTGATGTTTCGACATCGAAAAATCACGATTAATAAACGGAGATATGACCATGACAATCAAGTTAGTGCAACAAGTAATCGAGTCGCTTAAATTTCGACATGAGTGCAGGAAAGGCATCAACATGCTGATGCAACTGGACGACCACATGCTGCAAGATATAGGCATTAGTCGTTACGACATAGAGTCTACAGTGAAAAATCAGTTAAGACTGAAATACTGCATGCGGGATACAAAAGCTGAAACACACAATCCTGAAAAATGCCATCATGCGAGTAGAATACTGGCAACAGCCTCGCAGTAATCAAGGTACCCATCAGCCCTATGAACCAGCAACAAAAATGCGAACGATTTCGTTCACTGCATGAGAGTCCGATACTTTCATAATGCCAAATCCCGTGGGATGCGGGCACCACCCGCATTCTGACATCACTCGGATTCGAAGCACTCGCCACAACAAGCGCGGGCATGGCGCATTCGCTGGGTTTAAGAGATGGCTCAGTATCGCAAGAACAGGCGCTAACGCATTGCCGCACCATTGTTAACGCTACCGACCTTCCCGTCTCGGCCGATCTTGAAAAAGGATTTGGCGACACAGCGCAAGACGTCGCGAGAACAATAATTGATGCTGCCGCAACAGGCTTGGCGGGTTGTTCCATCGAAGATTCAACAGGACGACCCGCTGATCCTATTTTTGAATTCAATTTAGCCGTTGAACGCATTCAGGCGGCGGTAGAAGCAAAGCAAGACTTGCCGTTTGACTTCGTACTGACCGCCCGTTGCGAAAACTTCTTATGGGATCGCCCTGACCTTGACGACACTATTAAACGACTGCAAACGTTCGAAAAAGCGGGCGCGGATGTACTCTATGCGCCGGGGCTTCCAGACCTTGAATCGATTCGTGCTGTTTGCTCGTCGGTTAGCAATCCAGTCAATGTTGTTATGGAATCGTCAAAGGCATCTTTTAGATTCGATGAACTTGCGGATGCAGGCGTAAAACGTATCAGCCTTGGTTCGTCACTATCATTGACCGCTCACGGCGCACTGGTTCGCGCAGCTAAAGAAATGAAAGAACAAGGAACATTCAAATTCTCATTGAATGCCATTGGTTTCTCTGAATTAGAGGGATATTTCGCTGACTTCGAAAATAACGAGAACAATTAAGACCCTTAGCCCTCGCGTACATGGCGATTGGTCAAGTGTTTCCCGCAATCAGCAACAATAAGTAATTCGGTTAACGGATGATAAGATTTTGCATCTAAATCTGTAATGTCCTGAATTTTTTGCAACCTGGAATAAATCGTATTGGGTGCACCGATAATTTTTCCGCGGCTTGTAGAACATTCATATTGGCATCAGCATAAGCACGTAAGGTCGCGACCAATGCACCGCGGGCTTTTTCATCAGCCAAAAACAATTCGCTCGACCATGACGGCAATGCGCGTTGAAATTCTTCGCCTGCCAGATGCAACATCAAACGTTGGGTCGGTATTTCAGAAAATTGTACGACTCGATTGCTCACGTTGGTGAGTTCAATCGCAAGTAGTGCCTCTTTATGCGCAGCGGGAATCCGTGCCGTGGAAGGCGCGTCGTCGCTGATTCCAATAAGGACCGCCGTGCCAAGCATGGATATCTTGGCCTTTATAGCCTTAGCTAATTCAGTATGTGGTGCAGTCCACCCGGACACACGTCGTACATCCGAACACACCATGGTCACTTTGTTGTTACGTATATCAATCAGACGTCGTGCTGCCGAGCTGTATAGAGCCTTGTCGATGGCATCGGCTAATCGACGGGCACGATTCGGATTGAGCATTTCAGCAGGATCGACGGACTGAGCCAAACACGACGCAAAACGATTGACGTCTGTCCAGATACCCGGCGTTGCGCAATATTTTTGCAACACGACCATCCGATTCGTCATAGCCGTCGAGTAAAATGGTAAGCAACTCAGCACGCTGATCGCCTTCAACATCAGCCAGTAAACGGGACTGGGCCAGGTAAGCGCTCGCGAAGATCGTGCTGATCGTATCGGTGTACTCCATTGTAAAATCCGCTACCGCAGCAACATTAGCTGCGGTATCTTTTGCGGACGATGCAGCAGTTAAAGTTGCCTCACGCATCCAATACGAAAAAACTTTGTGACCGCAACGATACGCGTGCAAAGTTGCTTCGAGGGGAAAACGCTGCTCAGCACGCCTGCGTGCGTGCTCTTGCACAAACGCGAAGTCTCCGACAGAGCCACCACCCAGCAAACGCAGTATCTCAACGGTGTGCTCCGGTCCGTGGCGAGCAAGGTCCGGCAAGATTTCCGGATTTTTTGACTCAGTGAAAGCCGGTATTTCAGCCAGTACTGCTTCAGCCAGTTCTTTATTTATAACCTCCACATTATTCGAGAGATGCTCAACAGCGGCCGCCAAAAAAGGACTGTCAAAAATGCGCTTTAGCGCGGCATTGAGTGTTTTCGTGTGGTAATCAGACATGCGGTTAATTGTGCAGTCTACACACTTCAAAGCTATAAATTAAGGCTAATCTCGCCAATGTAATGTCGAGTATATGGTGATAGTCTTTATTTCACTGGATACACTGGCCCAAGATAGCGGAAATAGTAACGACCCACTTTTCTCGATTTGAAAGCCAGATCCATGTTGAATCAAACCCAATAACAGGAGATAAAAATGGCTAAATATTTATTTGTATATCACGGTGGCAGCAAACCCGAATCTGAAGACGAAATAGCAAAAGTGATGGATGCCTGGGGACAATGGCTTGGATCGATGGGCAGCGCCGTCGTCGATGGCGGGAACCCGGTCGGTATGTCTTCCACCGTTAATAGCGACGGCAGTGTTACCAACAACGGTGGCGCCAACCCTGCAAGCGGATACAGCTTGATCGAAGCGTCCGATCTTGATGACGCAATCACAAAGGCCAAAGGTTGCCCTGTGCTTGACTCGGGTGGTTCAGTTGAACTCGCCGAAGCCTTCGACATGTAGGAGATCAGCTATTCGTAAAACTTAAAAATTCTGTCCGATATGCACCCACATGTTGGGTGCTTTCGGCAAAATCCAACGATAAATTTCATTAAGGAGTAAACATGGATAAGCTTGATGACATCATTCCACTGATAACGGCTTATCAACCGGCTTTAGTTGCATTGATCATTTTATGCCTCGCAGTATTGATACAAAGTTTTCTAGCAGGTATTTTGGGACTGGGTAAAAGCGACGAGGAACCGGGCAAACCGCTTAAAGGAACCCATAATGATCTTAGTTTTCGGATATTGCGCACTTACGCGAATTCCACGGAGAACCTGTCGATGTTTGGACTCACGGTGTTTCTTGCAATCGTTGCAGGGGTTTCACCGGCCTGGGTCAATTGGCTCGCCGGCGTCCACGTCGTCATCCGTCTGCTCTATTGGGCGATTTATTACAGCGGCATCGGCAAAGTCGCCGGTGGACCACGCACAATGGCATACGCATCTGGCTTGCTCGCCAATTTGTCCTTGCCGTTGTAACCGTGTTCGCTTTCCTTGACTAGCCTGCCGAATTGTTCGTTCTTCCCAATCCAGATTTTCTGATTCATCATGTTATGAGGGTGTGAACCATGGCGAAATCACAAAGTTGTTTCATCGAATGAATGGCTTATGGCACGCAAAGAACTACTCATCAAGAAAAAGAGCTTTCGCGGTTACGCGATGAGTTGACCGCCGACCGTCAAGCATTACCATGGGAAAAAGTAAACAAAGATTATCGTTTTCAAAGCACGATCGGCGAAGAAAAACTCGCCGATCTGTTTGGCGATCACAGCCAGTTGATCGTCTATCACTTTATGTTCGACCCTGAGTGGGATGAAGGGTGTAAGTCCTGTTCTTTCTTGGCCGACCACTACGCTCCTTCGGTTGTCCATTTGGAACATCGTGATGTAGCCCTGGTTACCGTGTCATTAGCGCCGTTGGAGAAACTCGAAGCATTCAAACGACGAATGAATTGGGATTTCAAGTGGGTTTCCTCGCTTGGTAGCGACTTTAATCGTAATTTCCATGTCACATTCACTCAAGAAGAAATCGAGCAGAACAAAGCTTTTTATAACTATCAAGAAAGCGCTACGTTTCCGGTAAGAGAAGCACCGGGCATCAGTGTTTTTTACAAAGATGACGCCGGTACGATTTACCACACCTACTCCGCTTACGCGCGTGGTCTAGAGAATTTTATCGGCGCTTATACGCTACTCGACACTGTTCCAAAGGGGCGTGATGAAAGTAATCTTACCTATGGAATGGAGTGGCTACGACATAAAGATCGTTATGACGACCCCTCATTCGTGGATCCATACCTATGACGGGTCTATTCCAATGCGCTTCAAGGATATCAACATGAATATGAATGCACTTAAAGCAGCAGAGAAAAGTTTCCTAAATAAATACCCTGGTGGATTCAGGCATCCTGATCTAGTCGATATAGGCAAGAAGCATAAAATGGAACAACTGGAAAAAGCGGCAAAAGAGTGCTTCACCAAGAAGAACTTCAACAACCCAAATAATATTGTTTCCGAAACAGCCAAACTTGTGAATCGCTCAACTATGGTATCAATGTTTGAGAAACCGAAATTTAAAAGTATGGTGACAAATCTGACTAAAAAGGATAAGGAAACGATCACCGAATCGCTTTACGAACTTTTGCATGGAAAAGAAAAAGCCGGCTTTGAACTCTTTTTGTCAGAGCTTCGAAAAAGAAAACTGGCGAAATGGACGCTGGCGACAGTTGTTCAAACCTACTACCGCCCGCAAAAAGACATTCTGGTAAAACCAACGACGACCAAGCTCATCATCGACCAACTGGAACTGGATCTCGAATATAAATCCACCCCTACATGGGGTTTTTATAGCAAATACAGAAAATGCATTAACGAAATGAAGTCAAAAATTGACAAGGGCCTCGCGCCGAATAACCCTGCTTTTTGCGGATTTCTAATGATGAGCCTTGGAGGAAAACTTTAATCTCTAAGGGTCGAATTCCCCGCCCCTTGGGGCGAGATGGAAAGCTACATTATCAATACCCCGTAGCTTGCTGCGGGGTAGTTTATTCAAAAAATTAATTTTGTAGCTACTGATGAATTCACTAGAATCGGCCGAGGGAGCTTTAGTCTGCTTTAATCGGTACGATGACTTCCGTGAGAAGCTGATCGATAGGTGTATCGGCGGGATCGTTTAGATAAATTTCGCGCATGGCCGCGGACTGATCGTGACCACGCTCCTGCATCCAGGCGAATACGGCGTGATACGCCACACCGAGTTCCTCATAGGCGCCGCGATGAAGACCACCAGGCGGCGGGTCCGCCTTCGAGAGTAACCAGTTCCGTATCAGGTGGAAGCTCATTGGTTTCAGAGGCACTGAGACAGATATGCACTTCCATTGCGCCGCCTGGTTGAGGCACTTCGTTAATACACATCACCAACTCCGGCACCTCGGACCCAACCACGTGCAAATCCTCC
>CBDCFT010000025.1:0-136732 GCA_965216365.1 Arenicellales bacterium
CAACGCCGGCGCGGGCGGGGAAGTTATACAACACGATGGGAATATCCACCGCATCCAGCAGAATATTAAAGTGTTGGTGTAGTTCCTCTTGCGTCGGCAGGCTGTAAAACGGCGGCGCCAACATGACGGCTTTGTAGCCGAGGTCTTTAGCCATTTGATTGAACGCGATGATATCGCGTGTCGCGGTGCTGTTGGTTCCGGCAATGAGTTCGGCGCGGTCACCGACCGCTTTTTGCACGAATTTCATGACTTCGCCGCGCTCTTCCGTGTTCAGTGCATAGTATTCACCGGTTGTTCCACACGGAATGACGCCGGCTACGCCGCCGTCTACTACATGATCGATGACTTGTTCCAGAACGGCGTAGTCAACATTGTCGTTGCTATCGAATGGGGTAACGATAGGCGTGTAAACACCACGTAAGCGCATAACTCTATCCTCTGGTTCAGATATTTATAAAACGTCTTGGTATTGCATCCGGTCTACCCAGGGATGTCAACTAATCGTGACTGGGTTACTTTAAATCTTACCGTTATATCTTTCCGTCTAGGCCCATTTGATAATACTTGTGTACCAGTTTTTCCTGATTTTCCAACAACCAGTCGATGGTGGGTTCATTACTCATGGCTTTGTGAATCGCTTTGGCTGTGGCCTCGCGATGAATATCGAACAAGACTTTATGATCCAGGTCGTCCAAATCGGCCACCATGGGATTCAGCCAAACGGAAACAACAATGCCGATGTCATCGACCTTATCTTTGGGAATATCGCCGCAGCGTACCGAGTCCAGCACGCCGTTGGCAATCGCGCCCTGCACCGTACCCATTAAGATATTGGTATAACGTTCCTTGTTTACGGTCACCTTGCTAACCATGATAGTGGCGGGCCGCACCATGACATCGGTATTCATAATAGCCAGGACTTTGGTATGGCCTTTGACCTGATCGCCCATCAAAGTGCCGAACGCGACGCCCATGGGACCATCCATTTCTCCGATCGCAACTTCAGGCTCGGCGGCGGTACCCGGAGGGCCGCCTGCAACCAGTGCTTCGCCTACGCGCATGACAATTTTGTCGCTCATTAATTTTCTCCCAAAATTTGTTGTAGTTCGGATTAGATGGTCATTAACCGGCCAAACCCCTGCACTGGCTCTTCGTGGCCTGCCAAACGCAATGCATCCCAGGTCATGGCCTGGTTACTGGTGACAACGGGTTTGCCAATGTTGTCTTCCAGTTTTTGTAGGATTGACGCAACTCGTAATCCGGTGCAGGAAATAAACAAAGCATCGACGTCGCTGCTGCCCAATTCCACACCAGCTTTGTAAATATCCTCTGCCGGCACGCGGCAGATTTGTGGATCGCCCACTTGTTCGAAACTGCCTTTAAACGCGATATCGAATCCCTGTGCGCAAATATAATCTTCGACGACCCGGTTGACTTCATCCACATAAGGAGTAAGCAATGCAATACGTTGACAGCCGAGCTGTTTCAAACCTTTAAGACTGGATGAGATTGGGTTGGTTACCGCTACCCCGGCGCGGCTTTCGCGAATGCGCGCCGCAACTTGATCGGCGCCAATTGCTATGGTTCCCGAGGTGCAACCATAGGCAATCACATCCAGGTGATCGTTTGGCATCAATACCGATGTTGCGGTACCGATATGGCTTTCCATGTCGCGCAATGTTTCGACATTGCACTGCGGTGACATGGGTACGCGACTGACATACATCACCGCACCCGTGCCGGACAGAAACTGCGAAATCTCCGGTTCGCTGCTTAAGTCATTGGCAAGTGCAATCAAACCGATGGAATATTTGTTAGGCGAATCAACCAACGTGCATGGAAACGGTTTCCATTCGGGCGCGTGTGTCTCGGTGGCGGTCGCAGTGGCAGCTTCGTTCATAGAATTACCCTAGGTACTTGCTTGGTAGTATTTTATTTAGGATTGGACAGTCGTATGCTATACCGAGTTTGCGCCATAAACTAGTGTACTGTCTCATAAATAACTATCTATTATATTCGCACGATGATATCATTACCTGAGACGTTTAAACCGTCGGTGAATGTGGCAATGAACCATCCTGCTAAAGCGCTTCAAGTGTCTACTCAAGATCGCGACCGGCTGGAATCCTGGTTGCGCGCGCACAATATGCCGCAAGCCATGGCCTGGCGCGCACAAATCATTGTGTATGCCGCCGAGGGGTTACCCAACACACGTATCGCCAAAGAAGTCGGCGTGAGCGTGGTGACCGTGCGCGAGTGGCGCAAGCGCTTCGAGATGGAAGGGATCGACGGTTTGACCGAGATCAAACCCGGACGCGGGCGAAAGCGCGAGATCAGTGCGACCAAAGTCAAACGTATTGTCCATGACACGCTTCATGTGAAGCCTCGAGGAGCGACACACTGGAGTTGTCGTAGTATGGCGGACCGACATAAGGTGAGTGCGGCTACGGTGCAACGAATCTGGGATGCCCACGGATTACAGCCGCATCGCACTGAGACGTTCAAACTCTCCACCGATCCTGAGTTCGTCGAGAAGTTGACGGACATTGTAGGGTTATACCTCAATCCGCCGGACAAAGCGGCCATCATCTGTGTCGATGAAAAGAGTCAGATTCAGGCCCTGGATCGAACCCAGCCGGGGTTGCCGATGAAACGCGGACGCTGTGGTACCCGCACGCATGACTATAAGCGCCATGGCACCACATCGCTGTTCGCTGCCCTCAATGTCCTGGAAGGCACCATCATTGGCAACTGTTATGAGCGACATCGTCATCAGGAGTTCCTCAAATTCCTACGTCGCCTCGATCGTGAGTTTCCCAAAAGCAAACCATTACATCTGATCCTCGACAATTACGGCACACACACCCATCCGAACGTCAAAGCGTGGCTAGACAAACACCCACGATTCCATCTGCATTTCACCCCGACGAGCTGCTCTTGGTTAAACTTGATCGAACGCTGGTTTGGTCAACTCACTGAAAAACAACTACGTCGTGGAGTATTCACCAGCGTTAAGGAATTGACGCATACGATTAAACAATTCATCAAGGTGTACAACGAACATCCCAAACCTTTCGTTTGGAACGCTAAAGTCGATGACATCCTGCGTAAAGTTGGGAAATGCAAAGCTATTTTAGAGACAGTACACTAGCGCAATTTTCCTGGACGCAGGTAGTTATTTATCCTCGCTGATGGTGGCGATACCGCCCAGGGCCTTGATCGTCTCCGCCAGACTGACATGGTTGTATTCCATGGGATCGTCCCAAACGGCACACACCAGGCGTGTGACCTGCGGTTGTTTGGGTGAACGAATCTCGCTGTAGGTTGCCATGGTGTGTTGACTGTTGCCTGCATCGAACACACCGGTTAGCAAAAAGGCAAACTGCTGAGGTTGATACTGCACAACATTGCGACGCCGGTACACTTCCTCGATGATGAATTCGTCCGCTGTTATAACCATGGGGTTGTCCAGTTCTTCGCGCGGGCGGCGCAAATAAAAATAGCAATAAGGTTTGTATTCATTTACATCTTTACGTGGTTTCACTTGCCCCAGTTGCAAGTAAACGCGGCTTCGCCCTAACGGGACTTCGAGATCCTGATGCAACACCAATGTCGAGCCAACCTGCGGGCGCGCCAGCCATGAGTCAGGCGATGGTGGTGAATAACTCTGGCATGCAGTCACAGTGACTGCGGCAAACAAAACTATCCCAAGTCGTTGCATTATTCGCATGCTACACCTCCAGAATTTTTACATGGCAATCCATACGCTTTATTTGACCGATCAAGTGGCGTTTCGTTCGAGTGACAGATGTACTTTCTATAGGAGTAAACTATGTCGAATCGTAAACGAAGTATAGGAGTGGATCGATGAGTGCAGAACCGGACGAATCAATACAGGGTGGTTGCGCATGTGGTGGCGTGCGTTATCGATTGACCAGTAAACCGATCATCGTGCATTGTTGTCATTGCACCTGGTGCCAGCGGGAGACTGGATCGGCGTTTGCCGTCAATGCCGTGATCGAAGCAGATCGTGTCGAGTTAGTACGAGGCGAGCCGCAAACAGTCGCTACACCATCAAACAGCGGTAAAGGACAACAAATCTTTCGATGTCCCGATTGCCGTGTTGCATTGTGGAGCAAATATAGTGGTGCAGGCGATGCAATTCATTTCCTGCGAGTCGGCACACTCGATAATCCTGATCTTATGCCACCGGATATACATATATATACGTCAACGAAAAGAGATTGGGTCATATTGCCATCCAATAAACCAACGTTCGCCGAATACTACAATCCACGTGAACAATGGCCGGAAGAAAGCCGCGAGCGTTACCGTTTAGCCAGGCGCTGACAAAAACGCATGTTTAAAGTTGATTCGGGTAATGTCGGAACGAATCGATCGAAGGTTGGGTATTAAGTGATTAACCACAAAGAATTCGTTGCAACCCTGACGGATGAACAAAAGCAGCAGTTGCTGGCGCGTTCAGATGTAAAAGGACTGCGACATCTAGCAGGGCATTGGGGGTTAATACTTATCGCCGGTGCGTATATCGCGTTTAAAGCACCACTATGGCAGGCGGTCTTATTGATACAAGGCATTCTCACTATTTTTACTTTTACTGTCATGCACGAATGCATCCATTGGACGGCGTTTCGCAGCAAATGGTTGAATAGTCTGGTCGCGAACGTAAGCGGTTTTCTGATTTTCCTGCCACCAACAAACTTTCGCTACTTTCACTATGCGCATCACCGGCATACCCACGATCCGGATAGCGATCCGGAGCTGACCAGGGCCAAACCAAAAACACCCTGGGAATACGTTATCTATGTTTCAGGTATACCGGAGTGGATTTATCGTTTTCGCGGATTGTTTAAAAACGCTTTTTATGCCAACACGGACGCATTCGTGCCCGCTAGTGGCAAAAAGCAGGTCATGCGTGAAGCACGAATTTATCTATGCGCGTATACGGTCGTGTTGTTGATGTGCTTTGTTATGCAGTCAGCAGCGTTAATTTGGATTTGGTTGATACCTTTGTTGCTCGGCCAGCCTTTCATGCGTATGTACCTGCTGACTGAACACACCCGCTGCCCACATGTCACCAATATGTTTGAAAATACGCGCACTACCTTTACCAACAGCATCGTGCGTTTTATTACCTGGAACATGCCTTATCATGCCGAACACCACACGCTACCCACGGTACCATTTCATCAGCTTTCAGCTTTTCATCAACTAACCAAAAACTATCTAGCGGTAACCCAACAAGGTTATGCGCGTTATCATCGAGATTATTTTAAAGCGGCAGTGAATGGGTCACTAACCGCTTCGCTTTGATATATATTTAAATAACGCTCTTATTTAAGTGTCATTTCGAGCAACGGAGGAAACAAACATGCAAAACACCTTTTACCGATTACTACCTGGTGGCGATCCAATAAACGGAATGCGGCCGTCAGACTTCACTGATCCCAATGCCTTCACGACGGACGACAAAACTGAAATCAACCACACATTTTTCCAAACCGACGATGAGAAAATCCTGTCGGGTGTGTGGAAATGCGCGCCGTGCCGGGAGGAAATTGATAGCTATCCGGTTCACGAAATGATGACCGTGTTGTCCGGTTCAGTAACACTTACAAACGCGGAAGGTCAATCGGAAACATTTACAGCGGGAGACACGTTCTTCGTTGCCAAAGGCACGAAATGCACATGGCACATCACCGAAACACTCAAAAAATTCTATATGATCGCGGAGTAGATGGAAAATACGAAAGAATAGGATGCGAAATTTATATTTATAAGACCACTGCTGTCCCGTTAAGAAATAAAAATGGCTTGGTCTTTTAACTGATTTGATAGAATAGGTTTTCTCACAACTCATTGAATCAAAACAAAAACCAAGCCATGGCCCATTGTAATACAGTCTTTGCTCAAATACTCACAATTGTCCCGAGACATGAATTTGAACAGCTCGCTCATCAACATCATTTGGGCAGGTCTTTTCGAAAAGCCTCGCGCTGGAGTCAATTCGTTGCGATGACAATGGCGCAGTTGTCAGGTCGATTCTCACTGCGAGACATTGTCGATAACATTCAGGCACAATCTCATCGGTTGTACCACATAGGGAGTACGAAATTATCTCGTACCACGCTCGCACGAATTAACGAGGACAAGCCCTATCAGCTGTATGAAGCGTTGTTTAAAAAATTATTGGGACGTTGCCTGATGCAACCGAGGTCCCATGGATTTCGATTTAAAAACCCGCTTTACGCACTCGATTCGACCACCCTTGATCTGTGCCTATCATTGTTTCCTTGGGCGGAGTTTCGTTCCACCAAAGGGGCAGTTAAACTGCATGTTGGCTTAAACCACGCTGGCTATTTGCCTGAATTTAATTGCATTACCGATGGCAAAACTCACGATGTGGTGGTCGGCAGACAAATCCACTTCGCTAAGGGCAGTATTGTGGCGATAGACCGGGCTTATACCGACTATGACTGGTATAACGAATTGAATGATAAAGGTATTTACTTCGTCAGTCGGCAGAAATCGAATGCGCGCTTTCGGGTGATTGAAAGACAATTAGTGAATAAGAAACAGGGAATCACGTCAGATCAACTCATCGAATACACGGGTTTTTACGCGCAACGTCATTATGCTGGGCCGATGCGACGGATTGGTTATCGTGATCCTGAAACTGGTAAGCACTATGTCTTTATCACCAATCATACCAAGCTAAGTGCTAGGACGATTGCCGATATATATCGGTCGCGATGGCAGATCGAATTATTCTTCAAATGTATTAAGCACAATCTCAAGATCAAATCGTTTGTTGGCACAAGTAAGAATGCGGTATTGACGCAGATTTGGATAGCACTGTGTACTTACTTGATGGTGAATTATCTGAAATTCGCTCATGGGTTAACCCGCTCAGTCCAGCAAATCATCAGACTATTGCAGATTAATCTGTTTGATAAACGAGAGTTGGTGCCATTGCTTAGGGGCGATCCGATCAATCCCCCTTTTTTGGACAATCGGCAGATCGCTTTGCTGTAAAGTTAACGGGACAGCAGTGTTATAAGACCATGATTTGGTCTGGACGATCATTCAAGCTTGATTCGCGGGCAAGCTCGTTCCTTGTCAACAGTCACTCCCGCGAACGCGGGATTCCAGCTTTTGTAAGGAGCTTTTTATTTTCCGAATTTCGCGCCACTCCATCCAGGCTACAGTTACTTCCAAAAGTCTTACATCAACTCATCTTTGCGATTATCGGTTTCGCCGTAGCGATACAATGCCGGTTTATTTAATCCATTATACAGAGATTCGATGTTTTGATTAACGAGATCGCCTTGTTGAGCGAACAATGAGTTGCCTTCGAGGTCGCTGTCAACGATAAACGGGCCGAAGCTTTCGACTTCGAACAACCACATGGCTTGAGCAATGCCCAACTCGTCCAGCCAGAACACATCTTTAACGTTTTTCACACCGCGCCCAAGTAATGCACCTGTGCCATAACCGACGGTTGTCAAGTAAATTGCACCGCGTGGTGCCAATATATTTTTGTAATCGTTTTTTGGCATTCCACCTTTGCCGATGATTATTTTTGTTCCGGTTAAATCCAGCCATTCGGCCATGTATTTTGAAAACCGGAAACTCGCCGTCGCCGTCACACCGCCGATAGAATAGTGTCCGTCATCGCCCCGCGACGCAGCCGGTGAACAATGAAAATTGACATTGCTGATGGCGGATAAATTTTCAGACAAGGGTTCGCCTTGCTGCATCACTTTGTCGTATACGCCTTCGCGCGCGGTATAGACAACACCCGTAAGATAAACAATCGTACCTATCTCCAGCGTGGCAATGTCTTTGGCCGTTGCAGGCAGGTTTATGTGAGATTCGTTCAATGCACCGGCCATTCGACTGTCTCCCTGCGTGTATAAGGTGTGAACCATTGCGGGTCGGTGCGGTATTCGATGTGATCATCGGCGCTGATGCGTGCAGTCGAGCGACGTGACGATAAACAAAACGTATGCACGCTGACCGGCATGCCGCCGGTATGGGTGTACCCGACTTCGATATGGCAATCCACCACCATAGACGAGCCGACAAAACCCATTGGCCCCATGCCAATGTTATTCCCCATTTCTTTCAACTCCGATTCCAACGCGGCGATTTTGGGGTCGGGGTGCCGGTCACCAACGCTGCGTAAACATGCTGCTTGTTTGCCGAGCTGCATGCAGGTGTCTTTAGAGCCGCCGACACCGACACCGACAATGGCGGGTTGGCAACACAAACCACGCTTGCCAAATGCGATCAAGGTATCGAGAAAAAATCGTTTGATGCCATCAATACCATCGCCAGGAAACAACATGCGATAGTCGGTGCCGAATAATCCGCCTTTATGCACGGTGGTAATGTCTATCCAATCGGTATCGGGTTCAAATGCCCATTCGATTTCCGGTGCGTTGATGCCGACATTATTATTATGTTCCGTGCGCCACAACGGATGCACGCGGTTAGGTCTTAATGGAACATCGATAGTCGCGCGTGCAGTCGCACTGCGTAACGCGCGTTCGATACCGGTGAAGCCGCCATTGAATTGCGCATCGTCACCGATCTTGACGTAGTAACGTGGTAACCCAGTGTCCGCGCACATGGGACGACGATCCTCGGTTGCAGCCTCGTAGTTATCCAGCATTGATTTGAGAACGTAAGCGGACAATTGATTTTTTTCCTGCGCATGGGTGTTTTTTATCCCTTCAAGATAATCCTCGGGGATGTCGATAGCGGCTTTTTTCATGATTTCATAAGCCGCCGACTCGATTGTTGAATTTTTAATCATGTTGTTTCCTGCAAAAAATTTGTATTCTTCACCAGACTACAGACAGTTGTGTATTTGTATCATCCAGTAAAGATTCACCGGGTTTCACCATATCAAACGTCACCGGAATCGCCTCAATAGTTAGATTATCCGCCTGACCCGAAACACGCGTATAAGTGCTCGATTCCAAGTCGCCCGCATTGGGAAAGTCTTCACGAAAATGTGCGCCGCGCGAGTCCTGCCGGGCCAACGCTGCTTTGGCGATAACGGTGCTGATGTCGAGCAAACTTTGCAAGTTGAGCCAATCGTGCCAAGTGAGATTGAATGCGCGGTCACCGTCGGCAACACCCATTGAGTACAAAGTTGCGCGGTGTTGACCGATTTTCGTGATCCCGTTTTCAATTCCCTCTGCAGTTCGTGATATGCCAACATCATCCCACATGTCTTGCCCTAACTGATCGCGTAGTCCGTGTAAATCTCCAGGGGCCAGGGAGAAAGGATACTCGGCTCGTGCGATTCCGGCATCTATTATCGTCTCGTCGGACTCACGCCACTTTGAATTATCATGTACATAGTCTGACATCGAATCACCGGCAATTGCGCCGTAAACGGTTGAGTTTGCCACACCGTTTCCACCGAGTCGGTTGGCGCCATGTACACCACCACAGTCTTCGCCTGCTGCGAACAATCCGGGTGACTCGGTCGAACAATCGATTTCAAATTCCACGCCACCCATCATGTAATGTGCAGTAGGCACGACTTCGACTAGGCCCCCGGCAAGATCGAAGCCACAGTCCCGGCAACGTTTCACCATGCCAGGGAATTTTTCCGCAACATTATCAGGCCCAAGATGGGCCATGGAAATGTACACACCGCCCATTGATGTTGTGTTTCCCGCGCGCATTTCTGAATAGATGGCGCGCGAAACAACATCGCGTGTCGCGCGTTCGCCTTGTTCGTCATATTGACTCATAAATCGTTCTTGCTTGCCGTTTAACAAATTTCCGCCGGCTCCGCGCAAACCTTCTTCGAGTACGGTGCCGGTCATGCGCGTATCCGGGCCGCCGAGCAATCCGGTCGGGTGGAACTGCACCATTTCCATATCGCGCAGTTTCAAGCCGTAACGCAATGCCATAGACAAACCATCGCAGGTTTTATCGCCAGATGGTGTGTGATAAAGATACATGCTTGGCCCGGCGCCGGTTGCCAGTAAAACTGCTTTCGCCTGTACGAAGCGGTAACTACCCGTACGTATGTCGATGAGTAATGCGCCGGCGATACCCGAACCATCTTTTGCCGGAATAAGTTCTATCGCGCGGTGTTCTTCAAGTTTGTTTACATCCAGCGCCCACACCTGCTCCATCAAACGATTGATAATTTCAATACCTGTCAGGTCACCTTTATGGACTGTGCGGTCAAAACTTTGGCCAGCGAACGCTTTTTGATGCAGCGAGCCATCGGCGTTGCGGTCAAAAAAACAACCCAATTCGTTTTCCAACTCCTGAATACGTTCGACTGATTTGACACATAGATTCCAGGCAAGGTCCTGGCGCGGCAGCCATTTACCACCGATGATGGTGTCCATAAAATGCCGTTCTATCGAATCACCGCTGGCAACCGCGACGTTGTAACCACCTTGTACCATGCGCGTACAACCACATTTTCCGAGCAAACCTTTGACTGCGATAGTAACGTCAAGGCCAGGATTCGATTGCTTTGCGTGCAAAGCGGCAAACAGTCCAGCACCACCTGAACCTAAAATCAGAATATCCGTTTTATACCGTTCGATGTGCATGAGTTAAATCTGCAAAAGAAAAACGACGCCGATAAAAAATGCAGCAACTGCGCCAGGGATAATCCAACCGGTACGGGCATCGCTTCGGTTCGGCCATGTTGTAAATTCGAGCATCAACACACGCACGCCAAAGAAGAGATGAATCGCGAGTAATACCACTAAACCCCATTCGGCGAATTTAAAAACGGCAAGGTCCGCTAACACGAGGTACTTGTCTAGGTTTTGCGCGCCGCCCAAAGCGGTACCCAGAAGAAAAAAATGCGCAGGTAAAAAAAGCGCTAATGCGATGCTCGACAATCGATGACCAAGGAAACGCAAAATAACTCTTGTGCGTTCTGTGCGGACTTAGTAGTGATTTGCGCATGTTAAGAACCTGTAACAGCAATTACGGCGCGCAGGCCCAGCGTTAAAAGCAAGAGTGCAAAACAAAGCACGCCTGCGTCGATAACCCGGTTACTAAATGTAGACCATTCCCGCAGAATATTGCGCAAACCAATGGGCGCGTGGATCGATACAGCGATTACAAATGCTGTATAAAACACTGCCCAAATTGTACTTCCCTTGGTGCGGGATAATATCTCTTCGGCGGTCAAACCATTACGCACAGCGACAATAATCAATGCGAGATGAACCAATACCAGCGGCCCCAGTGCCAGCGCAGAAAGCCGTTGCGCAATAAATAGAGTTCGATTCATCGGCGGCGGCTAATCTGTATTCGGTAAACCGAAAAACGCTGCACGTTTCAGGCTGGCGATACTTTCTGACGGGCTTAACTCAACCGGACAATAACGCGTGCAGTTACCCTGGGAATGACAAGACGTGCAGCCACCCGTAGCCAAAATTTTGTCCAGTGTCGATTCACGACCAGCATGACGCACATCGTTAATCAGTGTCCACGCGCGATTTAACGCGGCTGGCCCAAGATAGTTATTGTCCCATGCGACAACATCGCATGCGCTGTAACACACCGCGCAGTTTATACATTCGATACCCGCATTCGCTGAAACGCGGCCTTTGCTATTGGGATCAATCTTGGTTGGGAGTTGATGGCGACTTTTGCTGGCATCGAACCGTCCACCTGCTCGTTGCCACTTTTCAAAGAATGGCGTCAGATCACATACCAGGTCTTTTATCCTGGGCAGGTTACGTAACGGTTCTATGGTTAGCGTAGTTTGATCTTTTGCCGTATTGACCACGTCTTTAACATGGGAACGGCAGGTCCAACGCGGAACGCCATTCACGGTCATGGCGCACGATCCACAAACACCGACACGGCAGGCAAAACGATACGCCAGCGTTGGCTCATGTTGTCGTTGAACTTCGGTTACTACATCGAGCACCGTTTGGTTCTCGCGCAAGGGAACCCGATAATCGTGGAAACCGCCATCGTCACGGCCGCGCCAGATACTGACTTGTAAAGTCACCTTATAGACTCGATTAACAGGAAATATTAGATTTTAAATTATTAAAACTATAAAATATATGTTTGAGTATTTATCAATATATGTTGAGCTAATTTAAACTACACGCTTACGTTTTTTGTATTTGCAAGTATGGATATCAAGTCACTTTACGCAGTCGTTGCCATAGCTGATTACGGCAGTTTTCGGGAGGCTGCTAACGCGTTGGGTATTTCCTTGTCCGGAGTGAGCCTGCAAGTGTCGGCCTTGGAAGAAGAAATCGGTCAGTTGTTGTTTGATCGTAAAACACGCCCTCCAACCATTACCGAAGCGGGCAGGGAATACGTGAAACGAGCACGCCCATTGCTCGCTCAATGGGAGGCTCTAAACGGCTTATCTGGAGGCGATGAAGTTCGTGGTGCGCTCAAAATTGGCGCTGTCCACACCACGGTGGTTAGTGCTGTACCGCGCGCATTGCGAAAACTGCAACAACGTGAACCCGAATTATTGGTCCGCCTGTCGACGGGTTTAACTCACGAACTTGAGGAGCGAGTATTACAACACCAACTCGATTGCGCGGTGATAACAATACCGGAAAATATATCCGCTGAATTGGTATGCGAAACCATTACCAATCAACAATTGGTTGTCATTGCGCATAAGTCTGCCCGGGGCAATACGGTCAGACAAATACTGGAATTCAATCCTTATGTTCGATTTAACCGCCAGGCCAGGGTTGCCGCCATCATTGAATCGGAATTGGTCAATCGCGATATTGCCGTGAATTCCAGAATGGAAATCGATACGCTGGAAGCGGTTGTCTCGCTGGTGGAAAATAATCTTGGTGTTTCTATCGTGCCATTGAGTAGCGTCGGCAGAACGCTGCCTGCGAGTATTCGCGTGGTATCATTGGACTCACCGCGCGTGACACGCAAAATCGGGTTGATCCATCGCAAAGACAGTACGCGGGCGCATTTGATTTCGTGTGTGGTGGAAGAAATGAAAAAGATCTATGATTAGGTGTTAGTCGCCAGAAAGGTAGATTTGTCATTCCGAATCTGGCCCTAATTCTAGACGAAGCGATTCAGTCGATGGGCAACAAACAGTTTCTTGAGAGCACTTTTAACCTCAGTGTTCCCAGTCCAGACCTCTGATCTGTGCATTTATATTGACAAGAATAGTCATATAGTGTATATACACTATATGACTATCCAATCGAAACTTGATAATCAACATATCGCAGCAAATTGCGCCTGTATGAAACTGCGGTCGGCGACGCGTTTGGTTACGCGTGCTTATGACAAGGCGTTACAGGCGGTGGGACTTAAAGCGACACAGTACACTTTACTAATTGCTGTATCACAGGCGCAGCCTGTGTCTATTTCGCGTTTAGCCGAATTAATGTTCATGGAACGAACAACATTGACACGAAATCTTAGACCGCTGGAAATGAAAGGATTCATCACGACAACACCCGGTCATGGTCGGACTGTTGAAGTCAGTCTCAGCAAGAAAGGCTCTGCATTACTTAAAAAAGCCGCGCTGTTATGGAAAGACGCGCAAGATGAATTTGTGGGGAGGCTTGGTGTGCGTAATTGGAAAGAATTGAGCCGAATTTTAAATAGTGTCACTGATTAGAGATATATTTTTTAAATATAAAGTGTATATACACTTTATATAATTTCTTAACCTGACTAAAGGAGTAAATGAAATGACCGCTATCACACTGCAGAACAATGCATCACCACTTCTGACCAGAGTCGTTTTTACGATAACGATTTGGTTCTTGGTGTCGTTAGGTCTGGCTATTACGGGTGCATTCGATGCTTCAATCGCAGGACTTCCTGCGACTTTAATATTGGGAATCGTGATTCCGATATTTGTATTTGGAATCACCTATCGCATTAGTGAAGGAGTTCGAGAATTTATAGGCAACCTGGATATCCGCCCTCTAATACTGCTCCATACTTGGCGCATGTTAGGCTTGGGATTTGTATTCCTAAGTTATCACAATGTGATCTCACCGGTTTTCGCTTTTCCGGCGGGTTTGGGCGATACGGCAGCTGCGATAGGTGCATTGTTCTTAGGTGTAGGGTTATATGCCGGTAAAACCGTGTCGGTGCGAGCCGTAAAACTATGGAACACTTTCGGTCTTTTGGATTTCGTTGTGGCGGTTACCCTGGGTTTGTTGGCTCGACCTGAAATGGGAGTTTTTAGCCAAACCGTAACCAGTGCCCCTATGGGATTGTTTCCACTGGTCTTGATACCCGGTTTTGTAGTGCCCTTCTATATCATTACCCATTGGATTATTGCACTGAACGTGCAGAATCAGCTAGGCAATCAGAAATAGTCTACCCCCCCGCTGGATGTGGGGGAGTACACCTTGTGCCCAGCGAAGAGTTTGATCATGCGCTTCTGAATTGCTGTCTCAATTGTGCTAATGTAAGCACACTTATCACAGCTATTTATCAATGGCAGAGGCTTATCCGATGTTGACGAGCCATTCTGACTATCGGGTTCACAATTTGCTCCGGTATTACATCGGAGCGGTGATCGTTTCGTTAATCGCGAGCGTCATTATTATTTGGTGGGTGACCGAAAAAGAATTTTCGGTATCATCTCCGGCGGCGGAATCGAATTCGTCGTTAGCTCAAGTTAATCTCGAACAGTTTAATTCCAGCGCGGTGGTATCCGTCGATGGTGAAGAATCTGATGACCACATAAGTTCATCCAGTGCAATAGTAACCGCAACACGAGCAGATTCATTCGAATCGGCTTTGGAGTCAGAAGATTACGCTACGGCTATCAACGAATTTGAATTCTTGTACGTCGGCAGTGGGGTCGATGAGAATGAAATTTACCGACAAAAAATAATAAATCATGCGTCAGTAAATATTCAGAATCGGAAAACTCAAAAAGCGATTGATTTACTGGAAAGATACCTTGCGGTTTTCTACAACGATGTCGATGCGCTGTTTACGATTGGCCGGGCATACCGAAATGAAGCGCGTTGGTTTGAAGCTATTCAAGCGTTTCAACAAGCGGAACGTTATGCTTACCGGGCGACCAATATTCGTGTTATCCGTGGACAACTGAACTACGCAATCGGTTTTTATGTACAAGAACTAAAAGAACAACAAAAATCAGATGAAGTTATCGCGTTATTTCAATATCTCACCCAATCCCAACCTGAGACGCCGCGTTATTTCATTGGCCTTGCCAATGCCTATTCTGATCAACGACGCTATGGCGAAGCTGTCGATAGTCTGCGCTACGTCGAAAATAATTACGAAGTGGGAGCGGAAGCACGTACAATGATTAAAAAATTGACGCAGTTACAATCCAGTTGGTTGAATGTGGATAAATCCTAGAAGTCGAATCCCGATTTAGAGCAGATACATCTTTTTTGCTTTTCGGCAAATAAAATAATAACGATGGTAGAGTGCATATGTATCCAGCATGTTCACTTATGTGTCGCTTTACCAGGAGTAGAATACCAATACTCATATGAGCCATTCTGAAGGCACGAAACCAACACAATCCGAAGGCGAGATCAACACATCGCCACGCCGGGGTGAGTGGGCGGCGCGTACACACAATGCCGAGACAAATTCGGTGTTGGATGAAGATGCGCGCTACTTCGTGCATCAGTCGGTTTCGACGCCTTGTCTGTCTGTCGTTGCAAAAGCCGAAGGTGCATATATCGAGGACATGCAAGGTCATCGTTATCTGGATTTCCACGGCAACAATGTTCATCACATAGGGTACGGTCACCCGCGTCTAAAACAAGCTATTGCCGAACAAATGGACACACTGCCGTTCGCGCCGCGCCGGTTTGCATGTGAGCCGGCACTCGATCTGGCGAAAAAACTGGTCGAAATATCACCAGGCGACTTGTCCAAAGTATTGTTTACAACCGGCGGTTCGGACGCTATTGAAGTTGCGTTAAAAATCGCTCGCGCCAGCACGGGTCGGCATAAAACCATTTCTTTTTGGGATGCGTTCCATGGTGCGGGTTTCGGCGCCGCGTCCGTAGGTGGCGAACAATTGTTTCGCTCCCATGTCATCGGCCCGTTGCTTACGGGCACAGAGCACATCGCGCCGTTTGCTTGTTACCGTTGTCCTTACGGATACCCAGATCTAAATGGCGAACCACAACTTGATTTATGCAAGCTGACCTGCGCGAATTTCGTTCGTTATGTGTTGGAGAAAGAGGGCGACGTGGCTGCGGTTATCGCCGAACCCACGCGTGCAGTACCGTTCATTCCGCCGCCGGGTTTCTGGCAGGCGGTGCGGCAAGCCTGTGACGATCACGGGACATTACTGATTTTTGATGAAATACCGACTGGACTCGGCAAGACCGGCCGCATGTTTGCCTGCGACCATGACCAAGTGGTGCCGGATATTCTGGTCATGGGTAAGGCTTTGGGTGGCGGCATTATGCCCATGGCAGCCGTACTCGTGAAACCGGAACTCGATGTTGCGGGAGAATTCGCATTCGGTCACTACACCCACGAGAAAAATCCTGTCAGCGCGCGCGCCGCGTTAACCACCATCGAAATTATTGAGCAGGAGAATCTGGTCGAAAATGCCGCCCGACTGGGTTCTTATGCGATAGAGCGTCTCAATGCGTTAAAAGACAAACATAAAACCATCGGCGATGTGCGCGGGCGCGGATTTTTGTTTGGCATGGAACTCGTGCTTGATCGCAGCGAGAAAACACCGGCAGACGATTTGGCGGAGGAAGTATTTTACCGCTGTCTTGATAAAGGGCTTTCTTTCAAGATCACCATGGGCAATGTTTTGACATTCACGCCACCACTCATCTTGACTTCGGAGCAAATGGATTTCGCGATCGATGTGATAGGTGAATGTTTGGTTGATGCCGAACGTACACTTGGTTTACGTTGACTTAATATCGATCTCTTCTCTGGTTGTCTAGTATGGCCAGGAAATTTCTAATCAGAATTTCTAGCAAAAATAATTGTGTCTGATTAGCGAGTCGCAATGACTGTGGCCGCGCCGCCCATCACCGTCGCACCTACACGATTTGCCAGACGCACGGCGGATGGATTGTGCATAAGACTTCTCGCGCGGGTGGCCAACGCGATGTAGGCAATGTCGACGGCAGCGAGAATGAGTAGAAGTATCGAACTTAATTTAGCCCAACCAACTATTGTAATACTGCCTATGTCGATAATTGTCGGGAGTAGTGCCAAATAGAAAACCATAATCTTGGGATTGCCCAAAGTTACTGCAAGTCCGGCTAAAAACATACGAACCGCGCCACCGGCGCTTAGTGAAATACCCTCCGTTTCTATCTCGACCGGAGCTGTCCACATTTGCCATGCGAGATAGATCAGATACGCAACGCCGCAATACTTTAAGATGAGAAACGGCCAATGAAATGTTTCGGCGATTGTTGCTAACCCGGCGATAGCGAGGGTAAGCCAAATGAGTTCTCCAATCCACATCGCGCTGACAAAAGGTAAAACGTCGCGCCAACCCCGCACAATGACGCGCGCGACGAGTGCAGCCAGGCTCGGCCCGGGTAACCCGGCGGCGACTAATAATGCAAACGCAAAAATGATCAGTGAAGAAATGTCCATGATTGATTTTATTTTTGCTAATAAAAGAGAATCAAACGAAAGTCGATTTTTCGCGCAAGTCTCCCGCCTGCCAGATGTAGAATACAACCAAACAAAGCTCGCGCGTGCGAAAACCATGCGTTTGCATTGGGGAAACGTATATCACGTTGCCAGTGTTCTTTGGTTCAAACGCGCCGTCATCGAGTTGAAATTCCGCCGATCCTGCTAACACCAGATAAGCTTCTTCCGCTTGATGTTGATGCGACGGATAAGAAATTTCCGCTCCCCAAACACCGATACCGGCCCGGACTTTCGCACTCACAAACGGGCCGTTCTTGCCGATGACTTCAGCGAACCCGTAGCCCTTCAGCATATCGTCGCCAACCATTGAATCGGCTTTGGTATAGCTCTGCTCCCATCGCAGTTGTCCGCGGTATTGGTTAAACAGCGATGTCAGCGAGTGGGTTTCCTTAGCAGTATAATTCAAAGCTGTCGTGAGGTAGTCGGTTGCGGGAAGGTAATGTGGTTCAACGGAACAGTATTCGTTTCCCCATGCCATGACATTTTCGCGGAATCGTTGAATGTCAGGATGGCTGTGTTGTTCTACGAATTCAAGGATCGCATCGAGCAGGTGTTGGTATGCTGTTTTGTTGTGATTCATGCAACTACATCACGCTGCAAAGACGCAGTGCGTCAAACATTGCAGCAGCAACATTGCGGCTGGATACGGCATCGCCAATTCGATGCAATTCGAAGCTGTGATCCGATTCGTTGTGTTGATATGGTTGTGGCTTACCTTCGATTAATGCCGGGATGTCGGTTACCCCTTCATTGTTTGATTGGGGCCGCAATGCGTGAAAAATGTCGTCAGCGGGAATAGTGCCGTGTTCGACAATGATTTGATCGGCAATAATCTCGCTCGTTTCATTAGTTAGTTCGTGAACAAAATACGCTGTTATGCCGTCGTCTTCACGCTCAACTTTGTTTAAACGTTGATCGAACAACGGAACGATTCCGTTCGCAGCCAACGTCTGTTTCCAGATCACGCGCTCTGCGTAAGCGAGTTCCGCGCCTGGCCGGTCATCCAGCATTACAACAGTTAGGTTCGATCCTGCTGCATGACATCGATCAATCGCAGTAAGTGCCGGATGGCGGCCGGTGCCGTCATAAACGATAACATTCTTTTCAATAGGTGTACTTCCTGACAACACATCCCAGGCGCTGGTGCAGTGTTCACTCCCGTTTACCCAATCAAGATCAGGTATGCCGCCGGTCGCAACAATAACAATGTCGGGTTGTTCGTTGTAAACATCTTCTGGCTCGGCGAAGCAGTTGAGACGTAAATCAACATTCAGATACTCCAGTTCATTGCGACGCCAATCGACGATTCCTGTTATATCTTTACGCCAGTTTGCTTCCTTCGCCATGCGCAGTTGTCCGCCAACTTCCGGTGCGGCTTCGAACAATACGACCTCATGACCCCGTTCAGCGTTAATACGAGCTGCCTCCAAACCCGCCGGTCCGCCACCGACAACAACGATTTTTTTACCGGGTAAATTCGATCGGTTAATAACGTGTGGCCAGAACTGTTCACGACCACTGGCAGGATTATGCAAACAGGTCGGTCGGGTATCGCCCATACAATATGAAGCACCTACACAAGGTCGTATTCGGTCCTCTTGGCCCCGCATCAACTTGTTGACGATATGCGGGTCGGTGATATGCGCTCGCGTCATTGCCACCATATCCAGCAATCCCTCTCGAATTGCATGACGCGCTGTAGCAAGATCGGTAATACGGGCTGCATGAAATACGGGCAGATTGACTTCCTTTTTAAATGCGCCTGCATTTTCAAGCCAAGGAGCGATGGGTGAAGCCATGCCGGGCATACAATCAGTCGCCAGCGACAGTTCCGTGTCGATGCGACCGTAGTTGACGTTGAAATAGTCAATCAAGCCGGAGGATTCAAATACCGCGGCGATTTCCACGCAGTCATCGAACGTCAGCCCGCCGGTCATTGTTTCGTCGATGGGAAAACGCATACCGACGATGAAATCATCCCCAACGCATTTTCGAATTTCCTCCTGCACCATGAGACCAAATCGACAACAGTTATGTATCGAACCACCAAAATCATCGGTGCGTTTATTCGTAATCGGTGACAAAAACTGCCCGATTAAATGACCACCAATCATGGTTTCCAAGCCGTCGAGTCCACCCCCTTTGCATCTGGCTGCGGCGTCGCCGAAGGCCGTGACAATGCGCTTTATGTCGTGGGCGTCCATTTCTTTCGGAAACGAGCGATGGCCTGTTTCGCGCACAACGGATGGCGCGACAGTCGATAACCAGTTCTGTGTGTAGGGTTCGCCTCGACGTCCGAGATGGGTTATCTGAATCATTAACGCAGCGCCCTGCGCGTGAATACGTTCAGAAAATGATTGCAGGTATGGAACGATGCGGTCGGATCCGATGTTGAGCTGCGCTGACTTCCAGGTTGAATCGGGTGCAACATAAGATGACCCACCGAACATGGTTAGCGCTAAACCACCGCGCGCCTTTTCCTCATGATAGCGTTGGTATTTGTCCGCGGGCATTCCGCCTTCCTCTTCCAACCCACAGGCGTGGCTTGTAGACATCACGCGATTGCGTAGGGTCAGATGTTTAAGTTGAAATGGTTGCAGCAGCGGATCGTTGTCAGTGGTCATTTATTTATCCGGGATGTGACAAATCTCAGAGCAAGTCTAAGCTTGATTTGGTTGCGATGCATCTAACAATATTGTCGCGCCACGGCCGTATTCGGGGCAACACTTCGCGATCTACATAGAAAATCGCAATACAGACAGGATACTTCTAGGCTGAGTCCAATGGAAAAATGATAAATTCACCGAAATCCATTGGCATGGTGCCAACTGCGAGTTTAAACATACCTTGTTTTATCTTAAACACGGATTCCACCCCGCGACTTTGACGTTGCCCAAATCGACGAATAAGTTCAGTAGCTAACCAAGTATCTTTTTCGATCATAATTCCAAGTTCGTGATCCCCGACATGTGTCACCAGTTCCGCTCGATTAGACATTACCTCATGGCGTAGAAAATCACTGAACTGTCTATCATCGAGTCGCACGGTGCAATATAAAAAGCTTCCACTACAAGATGGAGTGGTTTGCGTGGCCTTGTCAGCACATTGATGTTGACACATCGGCGGTGCCTTCAATGTCGAATCAGTCGTTGTTGTTGAACAATTGTAATATTGGCAAGTGATCATCTTAGTTGGATTCGGGTTTTATCGTTAGCTCGACTTCGCGAATGGATACACGCTCGGAGCGGGCAAAAAATTCCAGTGCCGCCGCTACGACCAGATGATCATTAGGCACGGTGATCACTTTTTCGTGATCCGTGCACGTGTTAATCATCGTCACCTTCACATTGTTTACCTTCTTTGGTATATCCATCATTCACCTAACCTTGTATTAACCGTAGATCTGGAGAAGTAATTTGGAAGTGTGTGTTCAGCGGAAAGGTTTGCGCGGGTCCAAAATCTTAGATAGACCCGCGCATTCCATTTCCCCCCCAAGCGACACACCCCAAAGTGCTCCCCAAAAAAACTAAAGTAGATCGTGTGAGTGGAATTACAACTTATTGAAACCAAAAGAGATATTCAGACATTTACCTAGGCAGGTGTACTTAGGTAGCAGTACGTATGACCTGTCTATACGTAACAAATTCAAGGCTTAGATAGAGGTGTAGCTTCGTAACAAAGATTTACGAAACAATTTCTAACAAAATAGGAAGGACAATAGGTTGATTAGAGGTCTGCAATACAAAAACTATGCAGATCACGAGCGGATTCTCTTTAAAGGCGATGAAAAACTATTAAAAGCAAACCACGAGGCTGGTGTTTGGTCATTACTTCTTTTTTGCAAAACCTTTGGTTATTTGATCGACCAGATGGGGTCTACTTCAGGACGTGTAAGAATTTTAGCCTCGGAGATTAGCTCATCGTTTTTCTCCAAATTTTTAGTGGTGAACTCAAAGAAACTATCAGGCGGTTCGATTCACTATCACTTGTGGCCTGTCTTGCAAAACAAGATACACAAAATAAAGACCCCACTGTGGTGGGGCCTTTTGTAGAGGTTTAGCAGGAAAACCTATGATGCGGAACGTGCCGCCTCAAGCCATGAATCGAATAGCGCCTGATTGCTTTTAATCCATTCGTCGACATGACGGGCGATATCGTCCAGAGAATCTTCGCCGTTGCGCATCGTATTATTTTGTGCGGACACATCGTTGATATCGATGGCGGCCACTTCGAACAGTTTCGCCGCCGCAGGGTTGACGGCCAAAAATTCATTATTAGCAACCACACGTAGGCTGTTTACCGCAAAACCCAAATTCTTTCCTTCGAATTCGGTATTGTCTTTACGATCATCTGGTAATGAACTGTACGGCACTTCAATCCATTCAACATTGTTTCCGGGAACTAAGACACCGGATACCCAGTAAGGTGTCCAGGTGTAGTAGATGACAGGGTTGCCTGATTCCAAACGAGCGATAGTGTCGGCAATCACCGCATTGTATTCGCCTTGGTTATGGGTAACCGTGTCGCGTAGTTCATATTCGTCCAAGTGATGTTCGATGACGCGTTCGCAACCCCAACCTGGTGGGCATCCAGCCAGATCGGCGCTACCGTTACCGTCCGAATCAAACCGTTTTGCAGTCTCAGCGTCTTTGAGGTCCCCCAGGTTTGTTACGCCTGCGTCGTAGGAAGCCTTGTCCACCAGGTAACCTTGCAGAGCGCCTGAGATATAGTCGCCCACTTTAGTCATTTTTTCGGTGCCACCGGATTCCTCATAAAACGCCAAATGGAGAGGATCCCAATGCACCGCGGTGAAGTCTGCGTCACCAGTTCCCAATGCTAAATGGATGGTTTGGTAATTTACTTCTTCCGGTTCTGCAACGGTGTAGCCTAAAGCCTCTAATGCTTTATAAATGATCTGATGTTGGAACTTTTCTTCCAAATTGGTTCCTTCCACCGGTCTTACCGTGACACCCTCGCCTGGCATGTCAGCGGCCATCGAAGTTGACGAGATAGCGAGTGCGGTTACACCCACAGCTACCAAGCCTTTAATAGCTTTTGCAATCATTTATCTACTCCTCTTTGATTCAAGTTAAAAAATGTCATTTTTTCATGACGACTCCAATTGTGTCTCCACAGGAGACGGTTTAGAGTTCTTTCCACCGATACTATTGAATAATCGAACGATCATGCCAACGGGGCCTTGCTGCCACCAGTGGCGGTGACCACGTTCGCGATCGGATTGTCCCAACCCTTGAGAAATTCGATCAAGAACAATGGCAAGGATAACAATTCCTAATCCCCCGACAATGGCTTTACCGGCATCGAGCCGGCCCATGGCGCGCAGCACCTCATTGCCGAGTCCTTTCACCGATATCAGCGAAGCAATGACGACCACGGATAGCGACATCATTATGGTTTGGTTAACACCAGTCATGATTGACGGTAACGACAAGGGCAACTCGACTTTTAGCAAAGTCTGGCTCGGACTGGCGCCGAAAGCCCGTGCTGCTTCCACCACACTCTTGTTGACTTGCCGAATACCGAGAGCGGTCAATCGAATGAGTGGTGGCAAGGCGAACACCACGGTTACGATCACACCGGACACGTTGCCGATACCGATCAACATCACCACCGGCACCAAATACACAAACGCTGGGATGGTTTGCATCAAATCTAATATCGGTCTAATGGTCGCATAGAAACGATCGCTCTTGCCGGCTAGCACTCCCATGGGCAGACCTATGATGACGCAGATGATAACGGAAGCGCCGACGATGGCCATGGTGGTCATGGCCAAACCCCAAGCCCTTGGATCCAGCAGACCGAGAGCCACCAGGCAACCAAACACAATCCAAGCGACTTTTCGCCCTGCAGTCTGCCATGCGAGCAGGGTAAGAATGACGAGCATGACCAATTGCGGTGTGGCCTGGAATGCGGATTCGATGGCGACAATAAGATCATTAACCGTTTCGCGCAATGGTTGCATGGATTCCCGGTTGGCGATTGCCCATTGCTTGACCCCATCCGCCCAATCGCCGATGCCTAGATCGACATAGCCAAACGGGTTCAGAATGCTGTTTTCTTCTTTAGCCATATTATATTTTCAGGTGTTTAAGCGGCCCGGTCGTCCCAATGCCCTTGGATTCCACGTAGCAATGCACGCTTGGAAACCACACCGACCGCTTTGCCATCGTGTTCAACAATAATCGGGTGATCGGATTCAATAGATAGATCGGCTAATCTGTTTAGATCATCGTCCGGCACCGCCCGGGGACATTGACTTCGGTCTAATACCCCACGCTTGGATTCGTAGGCATCGATATTTTCCATCACCCGGCTGGCGGACACCAAGTGCAAATTGGAAATACCGGCTACAAAATCCGCGACATAGTCGTCGACGGGATCGGTCACAATAGCTTCCGGTGTACCGATTTGCACTAACGCGCCGTCTTTCATAATTGCGATTCGATCACCGATACGTATCGCTTCATCCAGATCATGGGTAATAAACAATGTGGTTTTTTTCATTTCCGCCGCAAGCTGCACAAATTGATCTTGAAGTTGCCGTCGTATGAGGGGATCGAGGGCGGAAAAAGGCTCGTCCATTAATAGTATGTGCGGATCGGCGGCGATGGCGCGCGACAAACCCACCCGTTGCTGCATGCCCCCGGACAACTCATCCGGATAACGCTCATCCCACCCTTCAAGATCCACCGCAGTCAACGCTTTCCTGGCTACCGAATAGCGCTCATCCTTATTTACACCCCTTACCTCTAAGGCGAAAGCGACATTATCCAATACTGTCCGATGGGGCATTAAAGCCATATTCTGAAATACCATGCCGATCTTGGACGCACGCAGCTCGCGTAATTGCCGGGCATTGAGACCGTTTACGTCCTGTCCTTCGATAAACACATGACCCGACGTCGGTTCGATAAGACGATTTACATGACGAATCAGGGTGGACTTGCCGGAACCGGACAAACCCATAATGCAAAAAATCTCTCCTTCTTGCACGGAGAAACTGGCATCGACTACACCCACCACGCATTCAAACTGGTCCCGTATTTCCAGTTTACCCAAACCACGATCACTGACCGCACGCATGGCTTCGTCCGCACGACTACCAAAAATCTTCCACAGATTTCGGCATTCGATAACGGATTCATTACTAGCAGCAGACATTCCGACCCTCTAACTCTGAAATATTACTTTGGTCGATTGCACGTTTCTTTGTCTGCAGTATACAGGTGCTGGGAATGAAATGTCCGAGAATATCGGCTGTCCTACGCCACATTTCTTGCCATCCACGTGTGAAAAAAGTGGGTTGGTTTGTCCATGGCCGGAGAAAATACACCGCCATTAAATGCGGGCGATTGCCGACCGCGGTACATGCCCTCAACCACACCGATGTCCTCATTGAACACCTTGGTCCACGCTTCCAGTTGCGATTTTCGCGTCAGTTCGTACTGATCGTCCGAGGCGCCTTCCGATAAATAGTAAAGCTGCAAGCGTTCACGGGTTTGACCGGGTGCGACCGGTTGAATGACGATGGACCAGAAATGATCGTACTGAAGGCCCAAAAAGACGTTGGGAAACAAAGTTGGATACTCTGCTTTTTTGTCGGACCAATTTTTAAACCGCGGTAGCTCCGTAAGTCCTTTTCTGTCGGGAGCGTAAGTTTCGCTGCCTTGTCCAGCGCATAGGTCATCAATATAAAAATGGTAATGATCTTCCAATTTGGAAATCGTGTTCAAATCCGGATGAACCCAAGGCAGGTGATAACTTTCGAGATTGTTTTCGATACACAATTTCCAGTTTGAATTGAGATTGAGTTCAAGGGAGCCGTGGTTAGCGGCGGGTAGTAGTTGTGCAAACTGGTCGTGTTCCGCCAGGGAATAAATACGTCGTTCCAGCGGTTGAATATAGTCCTCGAAATCGGGCTGGTTCTCAGCCGGGTTAATAAACACCAAATCCAGCCACACGGATGATCGCACTTCCCGCAACCCGTGCTTTGCTTTTTCAAACCCGTCCGTTTGATGTTTGCCAAATCCGCCAATATGCGGTGTGCCGATCAGATTGCCGCGTAGATCGTAACTCCAGGCATGATAAGGACATGTGAGAACTTTTTTATTCGAGCAGAATTCCCACACGAGTTGGTTGCCGCGATGCGAGCAGACATTGTGGAATACCTTGACCTCATTGTTTGTATTTCGCAGCATCACTAGCGGAATACCCATGAAGTCCACCGGTTTTATATCACCGGGATTCGGTATAGAACATGCTTGTCCCAGGCAAGTCCAGCTATTTGAAAACACGGTTTCGCGTTCCAACTCGAAAAATTCGTTATTGGTATAAGCCCGATTCGGTAACCCATTGGCGTTGCCGATGGGCAGGTTAATGGTGGCGATTTCGTCGCGCGAAAGTGCTGCAGTCATTGAAGGAATCTTTGTTACAAAATTTCTAAATTAACATTACCTGAGCTAAGGTATTAGAGTAGTATTTCACTTACAACCGAGGAATTTTAGGAGCATTGACTTAGTTTCACTCATGCATAAACTCCGTCGTCGAATACCAAATCTAACTGCACTGGCATTTTTCGAAGCAGCAGGCCGGCATATGAGCTTTACCCGGGCTGCCGAGGAGTTTCACGTAACCCAAGGCGCGGTCAGCCGACAGATCAAGTTGCTGGAAAACGCACTGGGATTCGCTTTATTTAAACGTCTTCATCGAGCCATTGAGTTAACGCCCCAAGGCAGGCAGTTTTATCAGGCGGTCACGATGGCGCTGGCGCATGTCGATACCACTATCGACACTATTGTCGATACGTATAGTTCCCAGTTGATGACCGTCGCCGCGACGCATGCGGTATCGACTTACTGGCTGATGCCACGCATACCCAAACTGCGTAGCCAATTTCCTGACTTCGATATACAAGTGCTGGCGACTGATTCTGAGTTATCGGAATTGAGTGGGAGTTTCGATGTAGGTATTCGCTACGGCGATGGTAAGTGGCCGGGTGTTAAATCGATATCACTGGGAACAAGCGAAGTATTTCCGGTGTGTAGCCCAGCTTATGCGCAATCGCATTCATTGGAGATTGTTAAAGATCTATTGGACGAATCATTGTTGTACCTTGATGATGACAGACAAGCATGGGTCGATTGGCCTTATTGGTTCAAGCAATTGGGTGTTAACGAGGCATACCCTAAACCAGCGTTGCGGGCGAACAGCTACATGATTCTTCAGCAAGCGGCTATCGATGGGCAGGGCATCGCCCTGGGTTGGGAGCATTTGGTGGGGGAAGCTTTACAGTCAGGCGTGTTGATGCGACCGATATCCGCAAAAATCGAATCACCCCAGGGATTCTATTTAACGGTGGTGGAAGAGAGCGAGACCAACAACGACATCGACGCACTCACAAACTGGTTCGTATCCGAATTCAAACTATCTTCATGACGTTAAACAATGTCGCATGAATAAATCTGAGTCGTGGACCCAAAATCCGTATGTTGCACCAATAATGTTATGAGACTACCTTACCGGAATCGGTGGCATCCGGACTAAATCACAAGCGAGGAGAGGACAAATGAATAAACATGCAAGGGTTGTCGTGGTCGGCGGTGGATGTGTCGGGGTAAACGTCTTATACGCATTGACCAAACGAGGCTGGACCGATGTCACGTTGTTGGAACGTACCGAGTTAACCGCGGGTTCAACCTGGCATGCGGCGGGGCTGGTACCGCTTTACAGTTTCAGTTATAGCTTCGGGCGCATGATCAGGCGTTCCATCGAAATTTACGAAGCCCTTGAAAAAGAAACCGGCCAGGCGGTCGGCTGGCACAAGTGCGGACAATTACGGGTCGCCAACACGCGTGATCGCATGGACGAGTATCTTAACTATATGAGTATCGCCGAGACACAGGATGTTCATGCGGAAATTGTTTCGCCCGAACGTGTGCGCGAGTTGTGGCCGCTCCTGGCCGAGAATAAAGAATTATTAGGCGGTTTGTATCATCCGGACGACGGTCATATCGCACCGGCCGATGTCACCCAGGCGGTGGCAAAAGGCGCACGCGACAACGGCGCCACAATTCATCGTAACACCGAAGTCATTGGATTCGAGTCGCTACCGGGTGGCGAATGGAAAGTTAAAACCAACAACGGTGATTTTGTTTGCGAACACGTGGTGACGGCGACGGGCAACTATGTGCAGCAAACCGCAAAAATGATTGGTATTAACATTCCGGCTTTTCCTGTCTTGCATCAATATTGGGGTGACCGAACCGGTTGCGGAAGTTGAGCAACGTCAGGCTGAAGATCTACCCGAAATGCCGGTGTTGCGCGATGAAACTATTAACGGGTATGTGCGCGAAGAGCGCAACGGTTTGATGTTTGGACCCTATGAACGGCCGGACAAACTCGAACACTTCGCACGCGACGGCGTACCGGAAGGGTTTGGTGCCGATCTGTTACCGGAAAATTTCGATGCGGTGGAAGTCAATTGGGAAGCGGTGACCAAGCTTGTCCCGATACTCGGCGAGGTGGGTATCAAAAACAACGTTCGCGGGCCGATTTGCGTCACACCGGATAATCTGCCACTCGTCGGACCTGCGACGGGTTTGAAAAACTTCTGGCTGGCGGAAGGATTCTCCGGCGGCATCTTGGGTGGCGGCGGCGTGGGTGAACAAATCGCCAACTGGATAGTCGACGGTGAGTCCGAATTCGATTTATCCGAGATCGACTCACGTCGGTTTGGCGACTACGCAAATAAAGAATGGGTTGGAGTAAAAAACAAAGAAGCCTTCGGTCACAATTTCGGCATTCATTATCCCGGTTATGAATGGCCTGAAGGCCGCCCGTCCAAAACCATGCCGTGTTTTGACCGTTTGACCGAAAGCGGTGCCGTGTGGGGTGCTGTGTACGGTTGGGAAACGCCTTTGTGGTATGCACCGCAGGGTGTCGAAGCCAAAGACATTTATAGCTATCGTGAATTCAATTATTTCCCCCACGTAGGTGCGGAAGTCAAAGCCGTGCGCGAAAGTGTTGGCCTGTTTGAAATGACTTCCATGGCGAAATTTGAAGTGTCGGGCGTTGGCGCCGAAGCTTGGTTAAATTCGATCTTAGCTAACCGAATGCCAAGCAAGATCGGCGGTATGGCGTTATGTCATCTTCTAACCGAACGCGGTGGTGTACGCGCCGAGTTTACCGTTACGCGATTATCCGAAACCGACTTTTATCTTGTTGGCACACCGCGTGGCGAACGGCATGACTTCGATTGTTTAAACAAGCTCGCGCCGAATGACGGTAGCGTTGCCATACGCAACGTCACCCTGGAGCGGGGTTGTTTCACCATTGTCGGGCCATCAGCGCGCGATGTGTTGCAACCCATAACCGAGACGGATTTATCTAACGAAACTTTCCCCTGGTTGACGGCACAAACGACGACAGTCGGCTTGGCGTCGGACGTGCGCATGTTGCGCGTCAACTACGAAGGTGAATTGGGTTGGGAGCTGTATCATCCGATTTGTCATCAATTGCCCCTGTTCGATGCGATCATGCAAGCAGGGAAAGAACTTGGCATTCGGTTGGCCGGCAACCGGGCCATCGAATCCATGCGTTTGGACAAATCATATCGCGCGATGTACCGGGATTTGAATATCGAATACACGGCGTTGGAAGCGGGACTGGATCGATTTGTTCGATTCGATAAAGAAAATGGTTTTATCGGCCGCGATGCATTGGCGAAGCAACGCGAACAAGGCTTGTCCCAAAAAATGGTCACATTAAAAGTAGACACCACCGATGCCGATGCTTACATGAACGAAGGTGTTTACAGAAACGACAAGCTCGTCGGACGCGTCACCTCCGGTGCGCACTCGCATCACTTTGGTCATTGTATTTCCATGGCTTATCTCGACATTGGATTTACGACACCCGGAACGGAGTTAGAAATTCCATTATTGGGTGAACGCCGACCTGCTGTTGTGTTGCAAGATTCACCTTACGATCCGAACAACGAAAGACCGCGCACGTAGACCCGATGGCACGCGACGCGGATATTAAGCGGCGTGGCGGCAGCGCGTCGCGCCGCGCGCAACGGCAGAATGCGCCCGTTATTCATAAGCCTACTTTAGTGCGGAATATTCCGGTTTATGAAATCGCGAGCACCAAAGGTGTTGAACAAGTTCACGACTTCGCCATGCGTATTGTCGAAGACATTGGCGTCGAGTTTCGCGATGCTGAATCCATCGAATACTGGAAACAAATCGACGCCGAAGTCGATGGCGAAAGAGTCCGCTTGTCACGTGAAAAATTATTGGAGTTAATTGACAAGGCACCGGCCGAATACACCCATCATGCACGCAATCCCGAACGCAGCGTCAAAGTCGGTGGCCGCAACATGGTGTTTGCGCCATCTTACGGTCCGCCGTTTATTCGTGACCTGGAAGACCAGCGTCGTCATGCGACGCTGGAAGATTTAAACAATCTACAAAAAATTAATCACATGGCGCCCGCCGTGCATATCGCGGGTGGTCCCATCGTTGAACCTGTCGATGTACCTGTGCCGCATCGCCATTTACACATGGCGTATAGTGGTCTTAAGTATTCGGACAAACCCATCGTCGGCAATGTCACCGCACGGGAACGCGCCCAAGACACCGTCGACATGATGAAAATTGTTTTTGGCGATGAGTTCGCGACGAATAACACCTGCACCACATCGCTCATCAACAGTAACTCACCCTTGGTATGGGACAAAACCATGTTGGATGCGGTAAAAGTGTACGCCGCCAACAATCAAGCGGTGTTGTGCTCGCCGTTTTCCATGACGGGCGCAAGTACACCGGCAAGCAATGTCGGCACCATGGCCGTAGTGACGGCGGAAGCGTTGATGTGCATCGCATTGGCGCAAATCATTCGTCCGGGTTCGCCCATGTTATTCGGCGTGCCGGCCATGACCGTGTCGTTAAAAACCGGTGCGCCGGTGCACGGCTGTCCCGACTCCGCGCTAGTTCAATTGCTCGCGGGTCAAATGGCGAAGAAATACAACTTACCGCATCGTGGCATCGTTAATTGCGCGACATCAAAAACCGCGGACATTCACGCGGGCTACGATTCCATGTGGGGATTATTTTCAGGCGTTTTGGCCGGTGCGCATTGGATTACCATGGCCGGTGGCATGATGGAAGGCACTTTAGGGCTGAGTTATGCCAAAACTGTTTTAGATTGCGACCAGTGCAATGCCTTTTATCACTTCGCTCAGGGCTATCAATTCGACGACATCGAAGAGATTTTCGAAACCATCAAAGAAGTCGGCCCAGGGTAACCACTATCTCGGTGCCGCCCACACTCGTCGCGGCAAATTATTTGAACACGAACTGCAAAGCAATATCACTTATGAACAATGGTTTGCCGAAGGCAGCAAAACCGCCGAACAACTCGGACTCGAAGAAGCTAAACGCCGACTAGAACGTTACGAACTACCTCCGATAGATTCCGAACTCGATAAAGCACTACTGGACTTTGTCAAAAAACGGGAAAGCGAAATCTCTCTAGTCGCCGCTTAAGCTATTCTGTGCAATGTATTTCGTTTTTTCGCCGTCTGCTAGCTCAATTTTTTGGCCACTCTTTGTATTTCGAAGGAAACAAATCAAATTCTTGCTTATTTCGAAGATCAAGTAGCGCCTTGTAGTAACGGTTGGTTGAACCTCGGTTCCTCAAACTGAACTGAAGCAACCAAACGTAGACGTCCGCAAGTTGTAAGAACCTACTTAAATGTGAGTGTGTAAAATGCACAGAGTCAACAAGATGATTGAGGTCTCGTCCAAACGCAAAATTAGTGCCATTTGCCCGGTAAGTTGAGAGAGTAGTAGCGTACTTTTCGGAGACACGATCACTTTCTCTATCTCCGATTAGCATTCCTACTGAGCACTTCGCACGAACGAGGTCGTTTGCACGCTCACAAAAAAGCATAAATGCAACTTCATCAGGATTTTGACTAGCGTACAGATTTGCACAATTGATCTGGATTTCGAGCAGCATCACATCGTCTCTGGTGAGGATCTGCATAAACCGTTCGAAAATCTGAAGTCGGTCATTGAAGTTCGTCCACGACTGAAATGCTTTTTTGCGGTGAAATATCTCGGCTGCGTGGAACTCGGTGTTACGGTTCAGAGTTCGATCTCCAAAACATTCTTCCGATAAATCTGATAGCAAGATTTCTACATCTGCAAGATTGCTCTCATGAATACACACTCCCCCAATGTGGTAATGTGGATGGGAATCTTCATTTTTTGATTCATCAAAAAATACTAGATACATGTCAACAGCTCTTGCTACTCTAGAATTTTATTGATGGTAAAGAGGTTGCGGCTCGGTAGGGCGATGAACTGGTTCTTAAAAACTTCAGCTTTATATTCCAAGCCTAAACTTCGAATGTACACATACGGTACAACACTTTGCGTCACATGATTGCTGTACTTTAGGGAGATAGAATTATTTGCTAAACATTGGCATGGAATAGCACTATGTTTAAGTATCTGCGTCGAATTCGTCGTTAGGTTTTTCTTGATTCTTATTGACGTTCACATTTGTGAACAGTTCGCCAAAGGCTATTTGTAGTTCGTTTCTACCTGGTAAATCAACAATTCGACTAAACATCCACAAGGCGATGGAAAATAGCACTATGGCCAACAAAAATAACATCGACATCATAGCTATTGCAGTTACATTTAGTTGAACTTGGTTTGAGTTTTCAATCACTCTCAAGTAGTACAAAATCAACGTACTCGGAATGGCTGTAAAAACTATTGAAACTACAGCACCAATAACATGTTTAAGATTGTGCACAGATATCGGTATTTGCAAGCCAAAGATCGAAAATTTACGAATCGGTTCGGATTTATAACAAATGCTACCATTTCGCACCGCCAAGAATTGTTTGTGTTGCGTGTATGTATCAAGTGCCAACTTTGGGCTTTCCGCGTTGCATAGCACCTTTATTTCAGCCGTCGTTAGAGGTTTTTCATAAATGGCGCTGAGTAGTTCCTCTAGAATGAGTATATCTTTTTGACTACCACTCTCAAATGTAATTTCTGAGAGTCGTGCCAATTTCTCAATTGCATCAAGTCTATTCTTTTTTACTTCACGTCCTCTTGCATCAATCCATTTTGTTAGTACAAATAGTCCGCCAAATACAATACCGGCAATACTGAGAAAATTTGTTAGATACTGATAAGACATAAGAGAATTATTTTTCAAACTGCGCTTCGCGCCATCGTATTGCGGCGGGTAAGCCTTCTTTTTTCCGAATCTCATTAAACTTTTTATAGGATTCGGTTTCGGTTGAGTCGAGCAGAGCGCCAGCCTCGATGCCATAGTTGAGTGCCTCGCGAAAACCTGCGATCTCCGCGCCGCGGTTAATGGCGGCCTTGGTCGCTTGCAATCCTTCCAGCGAAATGGCCGCGACACGCTTTGCATAACGCTGGGTTTCTTCCTCTAATTTATCGTCAGGGAAAATGCGATTGACCATGCCGACACGTAATGCTTCTTCGGCGTCAATCATGTCGCCGGAGTAAAGTAACTCGCGGGATTTTTTTAAGCCCACAATCCAGGGCATAACAATGGCCGGCGAAGCCGTGGAGAAACGGATTTCGGGTTCACCGAACTTAGAAGTATCCGACGCATAAGTGATGCAAGACATCAACGCCAGTTCACAGCTACCAGCCAGGCAATAGCCGCGTACCATGGCAATGACCGGTTTGGAACAATCCCACGGTGTGTACTCAAATTCGACGCAATCGGTGAGCATGCGGCGCATACCCATGGGTGTACGGCCGCCGTAGTGCGCACTCCAATCGAATTTCAAATCGAAACCCGCGCCAAAGTTAGCGCCACCGCCGCTTAGAATAATGACGTGAACATTGTTGTCAGCATCCGCTTTTTTAAATGCATCGGATAGTCCTTGCATAACGTCCGGGTTTATCGCATTCATGGCCTTTGGCCGGTTGATGCGAATATCGGCGATTTTGTTGTTTACTTCGTAGATGATGTCGTCAGCCATGGTTACTACCTCTCGATACTTATTTTCCGATATATGCAATGGCTTCAATTTCCACCAGCATGTTAGGTTCGGCCAAAGGTGTTTGCACGGTGGTGCGCGCCGGTGGGTTGTCAGGGAAAAACTTCGCGAATTCTTCATTCATGATCTGAAAATCATTCATATCTTTCAGATAGACATTGCACTTTAAGACATCGTCACGGGTCGCACCGCCTTGGTTTAACACAGACTCCACGTTCTTCAGTGTTTGTATCGTTTGTGCGCGTACATCACCGACGCCAACGACTTCACCGGTTGCATCCCAGGCCACTTGCCCGGCAGTGAAAACCCATCCACCACCACTCGCACCAGGCGAATAAGGAAAAGTCGGACGCGGTTGAAAGTTTAAGGATAACGGGCTGTAACGTTTTTCTTGGCATGGTTTTCCTGTCCTTTTTTGTTTACTCGATGATGGTTAATCCATCTGGGAGTCCAGATTGAACGGAGGCATCTTGGTCTTTATACACAATGGAGTCAATCTGAAACAACATTCCAACATGGCGTGGCAAAAAAAACTGATGCTCATAGTTCACAGCCGTGCCTGCTTCAAATATCTTGTCGGCATTCTTTTCAGCTTGTAGATCGTAAACAAAATTACCGACCCAGTCGGGTGGAAAAGCAATGCCCATTTCATAACCACCGAGCCAACCACGTCGATCCCATAGCTCGTGGGTTTGGTAATAGTCCAGCATGGTTTGATTGAGTTCCTTCACAGGTAGATTTGGCCGGATGGTTGCTTTGAGCAAGGCGGCCGCTTCTTTGACTCGGTTCGCAATATCCACAACATCGGGTTGCGGTTCACCCAGGCTGAATGTGCGCGCAGCATTCATGTGATAACGCTTGTAAACGCCGCACACATCGACAAAAACGATTTCACCGGCCTGTATCTTGCGTGTCGATGCGAGCGCATGACCACAGTTCGCTTTCTTGCCAGATAACACGGGCATGGTGATGCCCGGATTCTCTCCGCCTGCTGCCGCCATCGCTTGCACCATAGCGCCATAGACTTTTAGTTCCGTCACACCGGGTTGAATCGTGTCGCGTGCGGCTTTTAAGCCGATGTCAGTGATGGCTGCAGCGCGTTCCAGACATTCAATTTCAGCTTTCGACTTAATCCAGCGTACGTCTCGAAGAACATCACTGCCATCAATGACCGTAACGCCTGCTTGTTCAAAATTTTTTTGAAAACGTTCGCTCACTGCACGATTGGGCCGGTGACTCCAATACTCAAGACCGACGTTACCGCTTAACCAGCCTTCGGATTTCAGTTCATCGACGACAAATTTCGATCCATCACGGTAGGATTCACGCGGAAAGAAACGGGTGTCAGTCGAGTTCGTATAGACTCTACCAAGAATCGCTTCGCGTTCGCTGTCGAATAAAATGTATTTATCGTAATCAACATGCACGGCGATACCACCGGTGGCAGGCCATTCTTTAGGGCTGTCCGACTGATACCATTCGCATTGATAGCCGCTGATGTAGTACATGCTGGAAGGCGCGGTAAGATATAAACAATCGATATTTGCATTGCTCATGTACTCACGTACTCGTTGCAGCCGGTTTGCAAACTCTTCAGAAGAAAAAGGCACTTCCTTTTCCGGCTGGCATTCAAAGTAAACTTCGTCGCGGTAAGTCATTCGGATATTTTTATGTTGATAACTTGTTTATTCTGAATAAAACCGCACAATAGTAAAAGTGATTTGTTTCTACACCAAGCTTCCTTATTGATCGATGTTAGTCGATTTACATACACATACGAAATGCTCGGACGGCAGTTTAGCCCCGGCGGAATTGCTTGACAGAGCGGTTATTGCAGGGGTGCAAATGTTGTCGATTACCGATCACGATACGACTGATGCGTATTACGATGATGTTGTTAAATTGCATACCAGAATTCACATCATTCCAGGAGTCGAATTTTCCGCCCAGTGGCGTGAACGCAGTGTTCACGTATTGGGGTTGAATATCACATTGGATAATTGCGATATTTGTTCGGGTATTAGCAGGCAACATATAGCGCGCATAGAACGCAGTAGACATATCGCGGAGCGTTTGCTAAAGGCGGGATTTGAAGACACACTAAACAGTGCGCGGAAGATCGCAGGACATGACCAGGTCACCCGAACGCATTTCGCCCATGCGTTGGTCCAAATGGGTGTGGTGAATGATCTCATGCAGGCATTTAAGAAATATCTTGGTGCGGGCAAAATGGGCGATGTGAAAACGGATTGGGCGCCGTTGCATGAGATTGTTGAATGGATTCGAAGCGCGAACGGTGTTGCGGTTATTGCGCATCCAGCGAAATACAAACTGACCAAAACCAAATTGAAGTCCTTAGTAAGTGATTTCAAGTTATCCGGTGGACAGGGGTTGGAAGTTGTTTCCGGCAAACAAACCCCAGACATTACCCAACACCTGGCAAAACTCTGTGAGCAATATAAAATGCTGGCATCGGTGGGATCGGATTTTCATCAACCGGGTCAGTCGTGGGCGGAATTAGGGAATATCCCCACATTACCAAAAACCTGCAAGCCTGTTTGGGATAACTGGTAATTCGTTCTTATGCTGCAGATTTCAACCAACGTCAGTATTGTGGACAACGAGATAGAGATTAGCGCGATACGGGCGCAGGGTGCAGGCGGACAAAATGTCAACAAGGTTGCAACGGCGATTCACTTGCGGTTCGATATTCGCGCGTCGTCGTTGCCCGATTTTTACAAACGGCGATTGTTAAAGCTGGAGGATCGTCGCATAAATAATGATGGTGTCATCGTTATCAAGGCGCAACGCTCACGCAGTCAGGACAAAAACCGCGAAGATGCGTTATCACGCCTGCGAGATTTGATTCGCAGCGTCGCCGTCAGGCGCAAGAAGCGCATTGCAACTAAACCTAGCCGCAAAGCTAAAGAAAGACGTTTAGAAAACAAGAAACGTCAGGGTAAGCTAAAGGTATCGCGTCAGCGAGTCAGTGTGAGTGAGCACTGATCCGATATTATCGTAGGAGCCAGCTTGCTGGCGAAACACGCTTTCTTCCTAATTTGCATTCGCGACCGAGGTCGCTCCTACACAAAAACAGATTTACCACGGATTGCGATAACGCGCGTCAGGCCCTTACCTCCACGTGATACGATGTGAACTTGCGTATGTTGAGCACGCCGGTATCGAGAATAAGATATTGTCCTTTTATGCCATTTAAGGTTCCTTCGACTAACGGTTCTTTGTCGAAATTATGAGTTTTGATCTTTTCGGGAAATTCCAAGACAGGATAGTCGAACTCGTAGTTTTCACCGTCATCAATCAATCGCACACTGTCTTTTCCAAATTCACTATGCAGTGCGTCGATGTTGCTGATAACTTCTTCTCGCAGTTCATTCCATTTCTCCGACAGATCTACATGGTTCGCATTTCCTTTCAACATGGCGCGCCAATCTGTTTTGTCGCGTACGTGTTTTTTTAATACCATTTCCATGAGTCCGGACATACGTCGAGTAGTAACTCGAGCGATGGGTAATGCCTGCATGGCCCCCTGATCCATCCAACGCGTCGGAATTTGATTGCCGCGTGTGATGCCGACTTTGATGCCAGATGAATTAGCAAGATAAACAAAATGCTCCTGCATGCAATACTTATCCGCCCATTCGGGTTCGCGGCAAGTGCCTTCGTGATAGTGGCATTTCTCAGGACTTATGATGCAGCTGTCGCACTGAGCCAGTTTCTTTAAACACGGAAAGCAGTAACCCTGGTTAAAGCTTTTCTTGGTTTCTCTCCCACAGTGGGTGCAGGTTATCTTGCCTAGGAACGTTAATTGTATTGGTTGTCCCAACAGGTCATTGGCTAACACCTGTTCGTCCCCTACACGCAGGTGATATTCCACCGGCATGCGATGCGTCGTGCGCATTTTTTCCAACGGTCCTTTGGTGAGTGATTTCAATGATAAATTTTTGGCTCAATAATTAAGTAAAAGGCGAGTATACAATGCATCGGAAACATTTTTATTTTATACATGCCTGTTGTAGTAAACTTTAATGTGTTAACGAAGTAAAAATAGAAAATAAGCCGAGGGGATCATTGTGAAAGCCATCGAATACAGTGAACACGGTATACCGCATGAGGTGTGCCGCTGTGTGGACATACAAGAACCCGAATCTCCGGACCCGGGTGAGCTGCGTTTGTTGGTCTTGGCCAGCGCAATCAATCCGGCAGACCTATTAACTATCGAAGGCCGTTATCCCGGGCCTGAGAGTCTACCAGCGCGGCAAGGCATCGAAGGCGTGGGTTTGGTCGAGCAGTTAGGCCAAGGTGTACAAGGATTCGAAATCGGCGATCATGTGCTGATCTTGTCGCGTGAAAACTGGGTGGAGAAGGTGTTAGTGCGAGCGGATAACGTCATGAAAATTCCCAAACAACTGGATATTTATCAGGCCGCGACAATGAAAGCGAATCCACCGTCCGCCATGCTTATGTTGGATGACTACGTTAAATTTCATCTTGGCGATTGGGTGATTCAGAACGCGGCAAATTCAGCATTGGGTCAACACGTTATTCGTCTTGCGAACGTACGTGGAATTAGAACGATTAACATCGTGCGCAACGGTTCTTGGGTTGCTCCGTTAAAAGCGCTGGGTGCGGATATCGTGATGGTGGACAACAACACCTTGCCAAAACAGGTACGCGCTGAGTTGGGTGGTGATTCCATTCCACTGGCGCTGGACGCAATCGGTGGAAACGCTACGACGCGTTTGGCGGATTGCCTGTCGGACAATGGCGTGATCGTGAATTACGGCTTTCTAAGCGGCGAGCCATGCGTGATTTCACCCCATCACACCATTGTGCGGGGAATCGAATTAAAAGGCTTTTGGCTGGTGAAAAACTTGTTTCAACAACCACGCCGGCAAATCGAGTATGTCTACGATGAAGTTGGTCAGATGATTGTTAACGGCACCTTGAAGACGGCTGTTGAGAAAATATACCGGTTAGATCAAGTCACCGATGCGCTGACTCATGCGGAAAAAGAAAGGCGCAAAGGCAAGATTTTGTTTGCGCCAAATCTGGATAGAATACCTTCGACGGGTTGATGAGCTAGGGGTGTTATCCCATCCAATGCAACGGCTCCTCATCCATATTGGCCGCTTGTTCGCGTAAGTCCAAAATATGCTGTTCCCAACATTGTTGAGTGTTGAACCACGGGAAAGCACGGGGGAACGCAGGGTCATCCCAACGCCGGGCCAACCATGCGTGGTAGTAAATCATGCGCAGAGTGCGTAGCGCTTCAATCAAATGCAGCTCGCGCGCGTTGAAGTCACAAAACTCTGTGTAGCCTTCGAGCAAGATGTTGAGACTTTGGATTTGATCAGCCCGGTCACCGCATATAAACATCCACAAATCCTGCGCAGCGGGACCTGTGCGTGCGTCGTCCAGATCCACAATGTGCGGCCCGTCGTCCGTCCACAGAATATTGCTCGGATGACAATCGCCATGCAGTCTTAACGTTTCAACATCGCCCGCCCGCTCATAACACCAACGAATGCGTTGCAACAAATCTTCGGCGAGTGAGCGATATGCAGTCTCCAATTCATTCGGCATGAATCCATTGTTCAAAACATATTGGTACGATGTTTCGCCAAATGACTCGATGGTCAGTACTGGCCGGTGAATAAAGGGCTTGCTTTTTCCGACTACATGGATGCGGCCAAGAAATCGTCCGAGTTGTTCCAGGTGATTGGCGTTGTCCAGCTCTGGTGGTCGGCCACCGCGCCGTTCGAATAACGCAAAGCGAAAATGACGATGTTGATGCAGCGAATCACCTGTGGAATTTTTTAATGGCGAAATAACGGGTATTTCGGCATCAGTGAGTTCCAAGGCAAAGTCGTGTTCCTCTTGTATCGCTTCGTCTGACCACCGATTGGGGCGGTAAAATTTGGCAATGATCGGACTGGTGTCTTCCAGACCCACTTGATAGACGCGATTCTCGTAACTATTCAATGCCAATAGCCGTCCATCACAAACGTAGCCTTGCGTCTCCACCGCATCCATAATCTCCTCCGGCCCCAAAGCTTGATAGGCGAGAGTGGCTTCGGTCGTCCTCGATGTGCTGTTAGTATTCACGTTTAGCAATAGTACGCACATCCACAGCACTTTGTTATGAATATTTTATTGTCTGTTTGGTTTGCATAAAAAGAAACAGTTAATGTCTTTACATCATTGTCGTTACATCATTTTTGATCTGGACGGCACGCTCACTATACCGGTGCACGATTTTGAGTCTATACGTAAAGATCTTGGTCTGAAGCCGGGGGAAATGATTCTGGAGGCAATGGAGCAAATGCCACCAGAGGAGGCCGCAGTCATCGCCACCCAACTGGAATCAATCGAGCAGCGCCTTGCAGAAAATGCAACCCCTCAACCCAAAGTGTACGAGGTGCTCGAACACGTGACCTCCGCGGGCATCAAGGTCGGTATCCTGACTCGAAATGGCGAATCCATTGCGCGCACGACCTTGGATGCATGTGGTCTGCGCGAGTTTTTTCATGACAGCGCGATTGTTGGCCGAGAGAGTTGTCCGCCGAAACCTGATCCTGCCGGTGTGTATCATTTGCTTGATCTGTGGAGTGCGTCGGCAGATGAAACGGCAATTGTCGGTGATTTTTTGTTCGATTTACAAAGTGGCAAGAATGCAGGCATCACCACGGTGCATTTCGATACGACCGGCGAATATCAATGGCCGGAACTCACGGATGTTTTTGTCGATACCTTGCATGATTTGATTGACTTCGTCACTTGATCGAGTTGGTAAAAGTAAGTCCTTAGTTGGAATCGCTCACAATAAAACAAGCGCGACGATTGGCCTTGTTGCGCGCCGGGTTGCTGAAACCGGACTGGACGAGGTTGCCGTCACGCGCTGCGGGCAAGGGTAAACGCGCACGTGAGCGTTGCCATAAAGTCATTGATCGATTCGGTTATCTGCAACTCGACACGGTGTCTGTAGCCGGCGCACGAACCCATTGCATAGTGCTTACTTCCAGGCTGGATGGTTTTGATGCGACTCTTGGAGAGCAACTATTAAATGACGATAAAGCGTTGTTCGAGTATTGGGGCCACGAAGCGTGTTGGATGCCAATGTCCTTATACCCGTATTTCGCGTTTCGCCGGCGCGATTACCGAGTGCACCCCTGGTGGGGCGATATTCTTGGCGAGCATCGAAAGTTAGCCGATGATTTGCTCCGTCGTATAGACAGGGAAGGGCCACTGCGTTCAATGGATCTCGATGGTGCGAGTGGTCAGGGTTGGTGGGATATCAAACTTGCGAAGCGTGTCGCTGAAGCATTGTGGTCGGCGGGCGATCTTGCCATTCGCAAACGCAAAAACTTTCATCGATATTTTGATTTGACTGAGCGCGTGATTCCCCGGCAGGAGTGTGTAGAAACAGTGAGTGATGAAGACGCAATTGACGCACTATTGTTAAAAGCCTTGGAAGGACACGGTTGGGCGACCATAGGAACACTTGCCGCTACATGGCGCTTGGTGAACATGAAAGAGGCGATTCAGGCATCGTTAGACCGACTGGTTGCCTCTCAGCAAATCATGGCGTGCCTGTTGGAAACAAAACAACGCAACATTCCTGGTTGGATCCGACCGGTTGATCTTGAACTAACTGCGCAATTGGACAACGTGCGCCCGCGTAAGGACAAAGGTGTACTGTTGTCGCCGTTCGATCCGGTTTTATGGGATAGAAATCGCGTTAAATTGTTGTTTGACTTCGACCAGAAAATTGAAATATACAAGCCTGCCGAACAACGCAAATTCGGATACTACTGTTTGCCGGTGTTGGCAGGAGAAAACCTCATTGCCAGGGTCGATTTGAAAGCGGATCGAAAAGCCGGTGCTCTGAAAGTATTATCGCTCCACTACGAAAAGACCGACAAATCTCCGCACGAGGGTTCAGCCGTACAGCACGCCATCAATCGTTACTCTGAATCGGTCGGTCTTACGTTAGATGGAGTAGAATCGCTTAGTCGCACAAACTGTTAGCTTTAAGCAGATTCTAACTAATGTGTCATTTCGAACAACGAGAGAAATCTTTTTTAAAATTAATTAATGGGTTTAGACAGTTATAAGATTTCTCCCGGAGTTTATCCTGAGCTCGCTCGCGGGCGTGAGGAATCGAAATGACAGAGGCGAATTGATCAAAGTTTCCCTAATGTATAAGTTCATATCATGTATGTTTAGTCAAACTTCGAAAATTCCATACAAAAGAAAAACAATAATAACTGGCGTGGCCGCAGCGTTGATTGTCAACTTGTTAATGGGAAAAGCAATTGCACAATCGACATCGCCTGGTCCTATTCATCCCAACGAGTTCGAATGGTTTAGTCCGCCAGGAATTTCTACTTTACAGGGCGCATGGATTTTGGGGGCCGATCAGACACCCGGGACGTATGTGTTACGAGTAAAGTTAAAAGCGGGTGGCCGCATTCCACCCCATACTCATCCGGACGAACGTATCAGCACAGTGTTGTCGGGCGTCATTTATGTCGGTTTTGGTGAAACTTTTGATGAATCAAATGTGGTAGCGATACGCACTGGCGCTGTGTACGTCGCGCCGGCGAATGTTCCACACTATGTCTGGGCTAAAGACGGTGATGCGGAGTACCAGGAAAACGGTGTAGGCCCTACAACGACAACTTTCATTGGTCAGTAGCTGCGTAGATACAAGGATGCAGCGAGCTTGCGAACCGCATCTTACCAACACTTGATTCGGCATGGCGCCGAAGTATTTCGCGCCATTTCGCACAACTAATTATTACCTTATCCCGGATACTTTAATTGTACAGAGGATTCCGTAGCGCGGGAGTATTGTTCAAGAATAGTCTTGACTTTTAGTAAGTCACAGCTTACAGTAAGTGATGGCTTACGCAGAAGTGTTAACCGCTCTAGCCGACCCGACTCGCAGAAGCATCCTTGAAGCGCTACGTGAAAAACCCTTGAGTGTCGTGGAGCTTGCGGTGGACCAGCCGGTGAGCCGACCGGCCGTTTCGCAGCATCTTAAAGCGCTTGAATTGGCAAATTTGGTGGCTGTGGAACCGCGAGGAAACAGACGTTTGTACTCCATCAAACGCGAGGGGTTAGATGAACTTCGGTTGTATCTCGAGTGGTTCTGGTCAGACGTATTGTCAGCGTACAGCGCCGAAGTGCATCGACAAAACAACAAACACTAAGGAGATTTGGCATGCTCAGCCCGTTGACGAAAACCATTGAAGTTCCGTGCGGTCAGAAACGGGCTTTTGACATTTTTATTAATGAAATGCATACGTGGTGGCCCCTTAACAAGTTTACGGTATCGGCAATGGGCGGTGCTCCAGCTAAAACTATCCGAATCGAACCAAAGAAGGGTGGTGAGATAGTCGAAATTGGTCCCGACAATACGGAACATTTATGGGGAACTTTTAAGTCGTACAATCCTTACGAATACATCGCGATGCATTTTCACATTCCTCAACCTGGCGAAGTGGTGAATGACAGAAGTCTTGTTGAGGTTCGTTTCACAGTACTTACTGATGACCGCACACGCGTCGAACTCACGCAAAGTTATTGGGAAGCATTCGGCGAACGAGCCAAAGACATGAAGGGCGGTTACGGTGGTGGTTGGACAATGATCTTCGAGGGTTCATACAAGACCGCCTGTGGTGGTTAGTGGCGCTTTTGCAATGAACAGAACGTGACAGGGCCTACGCGAACTTTAGGACGACACGATGAATATTCTTATAAAGGTGATTTTGGCTATCTTGGTTTTTTTAGCCGTCACCTCAGGCATAACGAAACTCATGCTTATGCAACAAGATGTCGAATTTTTTGGGAAATACGGATTTACTACGCCTGTTTTGATTATTTTTGGCGCAGCTCAATTGATGGGTGGTATCTTGTTACTTGTTCGAAAGACGAGATCACTTGGAGCAGCGATTGTGGCAATCACGTTCTTGATCTCCGTAGTCCTTCTCGTCATGGAAGGAGATATTCCATTTACGATTTTCACATTCATAGCGCTGATTATGTTGGGAGTAGTCATCAGGTACAGCCTTGTAAAAGAACAAAACACGCCCGAGGCGAGCAAAACAGAAAATTAATCTCGGATGACGGGTTTGAAGTGAATACGATGCGGTTGATTTGCGTCATCGCCTAAACGGCGTTTGCGATCCGCTTCGTAGTCGGCATAGTTGCCGGCAAACCATTCGACTTTACTGTCGCCTTCGAACGCCAACATATGAGTCGCGATGCGATCTAAAAACCAGCGGTCATGCGAAATCACAACTACACAACCCGGAAAATTCAGAATAGCCTCTTCCAGTGCACGCAATGTTTCTACATCTAAATCATTTGTCGGTTCGTCGAGTAATAAAACGTTGCCACCGCTGCGCAACACTTTCGCTAGATGCACACGATTGCGTTCGCCACCGGACAAATCGCCAATGCGCTTTTGTTGATCTGAGCCTTTAAAGTTAAATCTTCCGACGTAGGCGCGTGACGAGGTTTCGTAGTCCCCCACACGAATGTTTTCCTGTCCATTGGAAATTTCTTCCCACACGGTTTTGCTACCATCTAGCGTATCGCGGCTCTGGTCTACGTAAGCAATCTTAACCGTATCACCTAAGTGTAATTCACCTGCATCCGGTTGTTCCTGACCCGCGAACATGCGGAAAAGCGTCGTTTTACCCGCGCCGTTAGCGCCTATGATGCCGACAATGCCGCCGGGCGGCAGGCTGAAAGACAAATCGCTAAATAACAGTTGATCGCCGAAGCCTTTTTGTAAGTCTTTCGCTTCGATAACGACATCACCCAGACGCGGGCCGGGTGGAATATAGATCTCGTTGGTTTCGTTGCGCTTCTGGTGCTCCTGCGACATCAACTCGCTGAAGCGTTGTAAACGCGCTTTGCTTTTCGCCTGGCGTCCTTTCGGATTGGCGCGCACCCACTCGAGTTCCGCCTCGATGGCTTTGCGCCTGGCGGATTGTTGTTTTTCTTCCTGTTCCAGCCGTTTTTCTTTTTGATCGAGCCAGGATGAATAATTGCCTTCCCAGGGAATACCGTAACCCCGATCAAGTTCCAAAATCCAACCCGCGACATTGTCGAGAAAGTAACGGTCATGAGTGACTGCAACGACGGTGCCAGGGTATTGTTCCAAGAATCGTTCCAACCAGGCGACTGACTCCGCATCTAGGTGGTTGGTCGGCTCATCCAGCAACAACATTTCCGGTTCGGACAACAACAAGCGGCACAAAGCGACACGACGACGTTCACCACCGGACAATTTAGTAACGTCCGCTTTCCATGCCGGTAAGCGTAAGGCATCGGCAGCGATGTCGAGTTTACGTTCAAGTTCCCACGCACCGATCGCATCAATCTTGTTTTGCAGCTCACCTTGCTCTTCCAGCAAAGCGGTCATTTCATCGTCGCTCATCGGTTCGGCAAAGCGTTCGCTGACTTCGTCGAAGCGATCGATGAGCGCTTTGGCTTCCGCCACCCCTTCTTCGACATTACCGCGCACATCCTTCGATGCATCAAGCTGTGGCTCTTGTGGCAGATAGCCTATCTTCAAATCCTTTTGCGGTATCGCCTCGCCTTCGATTTCCTTATCCAGCCCGCCCATGATACGCAGCAGGGTCGACTTCCCTGAGCCGTTGAGGCCGAGCACGCCAATTTTTGCACCTGGAAAAAAGCTGAGAGAAATATCGCGCAGGATTTGCCGTTTAGGCGGCACAATCTTGCCGACGCGATTCATGGTAAAAACGTACTGCGCCATGGAAAGTCCTATTATTGATAAACGTCGGTGATATAACGGCGCGTCATTATGCGTAAAAAGAAGAGACTTGCAAATCGCTTACGGCATTTTCTTGAATCGGCATTGCAATGAGTAGTCGCGGATAACAATTCTTCCTCAGTCCTGGCGCAACAAACGAAAACCCAGGAGGTGACATCTGCCCCCTCACTCTAAACCCTCTCCCTGTGGGAGAGGGAAAAACACCTTCCCCCTGTGGGGGAAGGTAGGGATGGGGGGGTAAAAAGGCTTGTCGTTCGTTATGTTTCTCGTTCTCTACGCAACGGGAATTGTTCCACATCCACAATGTGCAATTTCTCCCAATCCGGTTGTAAGACAGATTTCGCATCTCTTATTGTTAACCGCTTAGACTAAGGATTTCTCTCGCACGTTTCGGTTCCACTGGTTCGCCACCGACCTCGCGTACGATACGCACGGCTTTCTCAACCCAGTCGCGTGTTGCTGGCGAATTCGCCTTTTGCCAAATACAAATTATCTTCCAGTCCTACCCGTACGTTGCCGCCGTGAGAGACTGCTTGTGCGACGATGGGAAACTCCCAGCGCGAAATACCAAACGCTCCCCAGCAGGCATTGTTTGGCAATTGATTGCGCATGATGGACAACACTTCCGGCAGAGCAGGTGCCGCGTGCGGGATGCCCAGACATAGTTGAAACATCGGCGAGCCTTCAATCAGCCCTTCGGCAATTAACTTTTTAGCGAACTCGATATGACCGAGTTCGAACACTTCCATTTCCGGTTTCACGCCGAGTTCTTTGATGCGCTTGGCCATGATGCGTAGGTGATCAGGCGTGTTGACGAAAATGGTTTCACCAAAATTAAATGTTCCCACGTCGAGTGTGCAAATGTCGGGTCGTAATTCTTCGATATGAGTTAGCCGGTCTAGAGGATGGATCAGTGTCGTGCCAGGGCCGCCGACTTTAGGGTCATCGTCACCCGGCGTAAAACGTGCGCCTTCGCTGGTGGTGAGATTAACGATGATGTCGCTGCGCGAATCCTTGATGCGCTGCACTACCTCGCGAAACAACGCAATATCACCTGAACGCATGCCGGTTTTCGGGTCTCGCACGTGGATGTGCGCGATGGAAGCACCGGCCTTGCGCGCATCGATGGCGTTATTCGCTATTGTGTTCCGGCGTGATGGGATAGTCCGGGTGTTGTTGAAAATTAGCATGGCCGCCGGTAATGGCGCAGGTGACAATAACTTCATTCGACATGGTTTGTTCTCGGTTATATTTCGATCTCGTTTAATCTTCTCATAGTTCTAAACTTGAATTGCTATAGCGAATTGTAAATGCAATGAGCGTGCAAAAACATGGTCGTGAATTAAGACCGCTGTTAGGAGCGGGATTGGCGTTCGTCGCCATGTCATTCTTTTCCATCCAGGATGCGATGGTCAAGTGGTTGGCAAGCGACTATATATTGTTTCAGTTGTTATTTGTGCGCAGTTTGGTCGCCGTTCCATTGCTGCTTTTTATATTACGTTTTCGTTATGGATCACGTGCGCTGCATACCAATCGCCCGCAGGATCATGCGATTCGCGCGACGATTAACTTCGGCGGCGTTTTTGAGTTATTACTTCGCCATAACTCGTATGCCGCTGGCGGATGTTACGGCCATCGCTTTGTCGGCACCGTTATTTATGACAGCTCTGTCCGGCCCGCTCCTCGGCGAGCCCGCTGATTTGCCGCGTAAGCTGGCGCTGTTAGCAGGATTCGTCGGGGTTTTAATTATCGTACAGCCGACTGCGGACAACATAGATTGGCTGGGTGTTTGCTGCGGCGTTAACCGGCGCGATGTTGTTCGCTTTACTGGGTATTCAAACCCGTCGTATGTCATCTTCAGAGTCCAGCGAGTTAATGGTGTTTTATTCAGCATCCGCGTTTTTAATTGTCACAGGCATCATTATGCTTAGTACGTGGGAAACGCCATTAGCGACTGATTTCGCGTTAATGCTTGTTCTTGGATTAGTGAGCGTGACGGCACAGTTTTGTATTGTGCACTCGTTTCGTTACGCGCAGGTTTACGTGATCGCACCGTTTGAGTATGTAACGATTTTGTGGGCTATTTTTCTTGGATGGTTGTTGTTCACCGATCTACCGACGCCAGTCATGTTGGCCGGCGCCGCGATTGTAGTCGCTTGTGGTTTGTATATTGTATTTCGCAAACAATAACGGCCCGGACAAATCCGGGCCGTTACCTACTTGGTGATTAAAATAGTCTATCAATATTCTGGCGTATCGGATTCATAGCGTAAACCAACACTAGCCGATTGTGACTGCACCGCACGATAGATTTTATCGTCCAGTGAGTCTTTGCCACCACCCGCTTTTTCAACTTCCTTTTTAAGATATGCTGAGCGTTGTTCGGATGCTTGTTTGATTTGTTTTCTCAAGTTATCGCGAACTTGAGCCGTCTCGGTGATCAGTTTTTGCCGTTCCGTTGGCGCCATTGGCTTTAAGGCAGCGGGCAAATGATCTTCATCGATGTTAGATAAATCGACTCTGCCCGAGGTTATCGCGTCAACCAGTTCGTTTTCGCCTAACAGATTTTTACCGCCACTGGCGGATACATTGAATGCAGCCCGCCGTGCGCGTGACGCGACGGATGCTTTTTCTTCAAGTGTTTCCACCGCATATTCTTTTTCGGCAGATTTTCGTTTCACCTCTTCATCACCAAAAACCATGCGTGTGTCATCCAGCTTGGCGGATAACTCAGCCAGTTTTCATCGAATGGTGTTGCAATAGCCACCGCGCTACCGGCCTGATCGACCCGAAAATATTCGCCGTTGGCGAGTTGTGCGACATGTTGCCAGTTTTGCATGGCCGTCGGGTCTTGCCCGCATTGAATAGTGTTAACGACAATACCTTTTTTCAATGCGTTGGCAATAGTCACCGGGTATTTAACATCGTTCTGATAATCCATGTGGGCCGGCGCATCGCCGACCAGGAAAACCGCTTTATATGTATCGTCGTCCTGGCTCCAGGACATTTTGTTAACCGCCTCGAACAAAGCCTGATTGACGCTCTCCGGGCCATCGCCGCCACCATCGGCTTTGAAGTTCATTAAATTCGCGTACATTGTATCTAGGTCACTGGATAAATCGATACGATGAGTAATGTATTCATCACCACGGTCGCGGTATGCCACCAGACCCATTCTGATTTCCGGTGCATTTTGCGCTGAGGCCATGGTGCTGGCGATTGACCAGATTTTTTCTTTGGCAGTCTGAATGAGATCGGTCATGCTGCCGGTGGTGTCCAGCACAAACACTACTTCAACTTTTGGTCTCTCATTGGTTATCGGATTGACGGTATGAACATCGATAACCGGATCATTGCCTGAGGCGTTGTTCGCGCCGATACTTTGGTAGGCCGGGTAAAACACCACAGCACCTGCGGTTAAACAAAACAAGGTTGCAATGGTTAATTTTGATTTGATGGGCTTCAGTTTCATGAGTTTAACTCCGTAAGTTTAGTAAATAGAGGAAAGTTTACTGACCGCTGCTTCAGCCGTTCGGTAAGCCTGCTGAAAACGATCGTCTTGTATTGCGGCTGTGGCATTTCGATCCTGCTTGAAATGCAACGGAACAAAGCAGCACGATGCCTGCACCAGAAAAAAGCACCATATGCTGAGAAAAACATTACCTGTATGCGTTGCCGCCCACGCCGCGGCGCACAGACTTAGAAAACTTAACGCGAGATCGGTCAGTGCGGACAAAATACTGGAATAAAGAAAAAACGAGCGCACTAACCAGATCAGCGCGGTATGCGCGGCCAGGTATAAAAGTAATGGCGATTGCCACCACAAAATAATCGCGCTGGCAATAAACCAGACAACAACGGTGGTGATGCCACCGACTTTTTGGCGGCTGGCGCGTATGAGATGAATAATATAAACCAGTGCCGCGCCCGCGATAATCCAGCGAATAACCAAATCATTGTCGAACAAACCGGATAATATGGCGAACAAAATCGCGCCAACAATGCTGATGCCCAGACCGAGTAAAACGCTTCGAAAAAACGTTGGTCGCTTCATGTCGCAGCCCTCGCTTGTTTTTCGCGCAGGAAAGCGACTTCGATATCTTCATCACGCACACGCACATCAGGTATTGTCGAAAATTCCTGTTGCTGTCCCGGCAGGTCTTCTTCGCTGAGCAATTCCGCTTTTTGTCGCATGCTTTCCATTCGTGTTCGGTTCTCCGCAACGCGGATTTTTAAAGTTGTTAGGCTTTGTTGAACGGATTCGCTTTTGTGTCCGAGTGTTTTTCGCAATTGCTGCGCCTCAAGCCTGCGTCGTATCAACGCTCGCGCCAGGTCGTCTTTCTCGTGTTCAAAACAAACATCGAGTTCGCTTTCGATCTGCTGTAATGATTGGTCGACTTCTTGTTTACGTTTTTCAAGCTGCGCGCTCTCGTGGGCGAGGAACTTAAGTTGTTTTTCGTCCTGCGCGAGTTCGTCTTCCATTTCCCGAACCGCTTGCCGTAGCAAAACAACGGGTTCTTCAATACGGTCCAGAACGGCGTTTACATCTGCCTGGAATAGTCTCGATACCCTTGTAATCAATGTCATGTTTGTCTCCTATAAAATGTTTGAATTAACGTAGAGGGTAACTCTAGGGCTGACGACCGAGCGTTATAAGACAGACTTTGGTAAAACATCCGCCTGCCAATTTACAAAACTTTTACATGCCGGGATTGGCGTAAGCTGGTAGGCTTTACTTGAAAATTGATGAAAAGAGACGATTGAGAAAAGATGAACTCCGTGTCAAGAATTACAACCAGGATTTTTCACGTGCTGTCTCGCTATACTCGACGACGGTTCGAAATGACAAGAAAAATAAATTTACATATCTTGGTGAGTTACCAACACTTCCAACTGTCATTTCGAGCGTAGCGAGAAATCTTTAGTGAATATCCGTATTAAATACCATGCAACACAAACCACGCATACTCATAGTTGAAGACGAAGCTGCGATTCGCTCGGGATTAATTGATGTGTTCGTGTTTCACGGGTTTGAGGTGGACAGCGCCGAGGAAGGGAACGATGGCTTAGCGAAAGCCCTTAGCGGGAAATTCGACATGATATTGCTGGACATTATGTTGCCCGGTATTGATGGGTTTGAAATATGCAATCGCATTCGCCAGCAGGATCGCGATCAGGCCATCATCATGTTAACAGCCAAAACCAACGATGAAGACATTATTCAGGGATTGTCGCTGGGTGCGGATGACTACGTCGCAAAACCATTTTCCGTTGCGCAACTGGTGCTACGTGTGCAAGCGGTTTTACGCCGTACGCGAGTCGGAGTCGAAGTAGAAAATACAATCAAGCTTGGCGAAAAAACTGTGATCGATTGCTTGAATCTGAATGGGCAACGCGATACTGACACGATTGCGTTTACCCGCAGGGAAATCGAAATCCTGCAATATCTGCATGCTAATTCGGAACGGCCAGTGGCCAGAGATGAATTATTGACCAGGGTTTGGGGCTACGCGAAAAACCTCGATATCGAAACGCGCACGGTCGATATTCATATCGCCAAGCTGCGACGAAAAATTGAAACCGATCCTGCGCATCCCGAGTATCTCGTTACGATCCGCGGTGCGGGTTATCGCTTGTTGAGCAACGCATAATGTTCCGAGCTTCGTTCGCAGGTTTGGACCGGCGAAAACTACGCCGTTGGCTGTTACTCTTTTTTGTCGCTCTGGCGGTACCCAGCGGACTACTCGTTTATCACGCCTACAAGCAACTTAAATGGGAGACGTTTCATCAACACCGGTTGCTTGCAGAGGAGTTGGCCGCACGTATCAACGCACGTTTGTCCGATCTGGTTGAAGCGGAAGAACAGCGATCTTTCTCCGATTATTCATTTTTATTGGTCTCGGGTGACGAATCCGCAAGTTATCTTCAACGTTCTCCGCTGGCCGCGTTTCCATTACCTGCAAAAGTGCCGGGTTTAATCGGTTATTTCCAGGTTGATACACAAGGTGTATTCAGTACGCCGTTACTGCCTTCCGATACCGACGATATGACGCGTTATGGAATTTCGCAAACGGAGTTTGACCAACGTTTGATTGCGGCAAATAACCTGCAAAACATATTGAGTCAGAATCAATTGGCCGATGCAGGCGCAAGCCGGGATGCGAATGTTGCGGTTTTGTCTGAATCAATCGAGCCTGAGAGCGGTCGTGATGATCTTGTAGTGTTGTCCGATGCATCGGAAGGCGAGCGCCGCGACCTTGATAAAGCATTTAAGGATGCACTGGTATCGGGTAGTGTCAGTGCGCCCGAAGAACTGCAACAAGCGCCAGCCCAGGAAGCGTTTGATCGATTGAAGATATCCAAGCCGGACAAAGAGACAAAGCAGGATTTACAAAAGAGTAAAAAGATTACGGAAAATCTCGGCCGCGTAGAGGAGTTGCAGCTTGATTTAAAGTATCAGGCAAAAACGAGAAATGAGAGCAGACGTCAAACTGCATCTTTGCCCGCGGCGGTGGAGTCAACCACAACCGCAGGTAAACAGCGATCCCGCGTGCAACAAGAGCAGATAGCGGTTCCACAAACCATGTCAGCCGACATAATGGGTGTCGAGGAGGATTCACTCGAGCGGGATTTTCGTATCCGAACCTTTGAAAGTGAAATCGACGCGTTTGATTTCAGTATGTTGGACAGTGGTCACTTTGTTCTTTTTAGAAAAGTCTGGCGCGATGGTGAGCGTTACGTGCAGGGACTACTGATCGAGCAGCAGGCGTTTTTAAACGGCATGGTGGAAGGTCTTTTTCGCCAAACAGTGTTGGCCCGCATGAGTGATCTGATAGTTGCCTATCAAGGCGAAGTGTTTTCTGCATTTTCCGCTGCACAATCACGCAGTTATATTTCCAGGGCATCCGAGTTGAGTGGTGCATTGCTTTATCGATCTCGCGTTTCGGCCCCATTCAGCGACGTGGAACTGATATTCAGTGTCAAACGACTACCGGCTGGCGCCGGCACAAGCGTTATCGCCTGGTTATCCGGCGTTATGCTGCTGGTGTTGTGCGGCGGAATGGCTCTCATGTATCGCCTTGGCGGTGCACAGATTGATCTTTCCCGGCAACAACAAGATTTTGTTTCCGCCGTCAGTCACGAACTGAAAACTCCACTGACTTCAATTCGCATGTACGGGGAAATGTTGCGCGAAGGTTGGGCCAGCGACGAGAAGAAGAAAAGTTACTATGACTATATTTACGATGAAAGCGAACGACTGTCACGTTTGATTGAAAACGTATTGCAACTCGCCCGTATGACACGCAACGATCTGCAACTGGATATAAAACCGGTGACGGTTGCGGAATTAACAGACACGATCAGATCCAAAATTTCGACCCAGGTGGAGCGTGCCGGTTTCTCACTCGTTTTGCATTGTGACGATGACATTGCCATGAAAAAAATCAATGTCGATATGGATTGTTTTGTGCAGATTGTTATTAATCTGGTCGATAACGCTATAAAGTTCTCAAACAAATCTCAACAGCGTAAGATTGATATCAATTGTTTAGCAATGTCTGGAAATATGATGCAACTCTCGGTGCGGGATTATGGACCCGGTATCAGTAAAGATCAGATGAAAAAAATTTTTAAATTGTTTTATCGAACAGAGAGCGAGTTAACCCGCGAAACGGTCGGTACGGGAATAGGATTGGCTTTGGTAAATCAGCTTGCGCAGTTAATGAATGCAAAAGTTGATGTGGTCAACCACTCTCCCGGTGCGGAATTCAGTGTATCTTTTTCGTTGGCGTGAGTTAAGCGCAATTACATGAGCATTGAAAAAGAGAAGAGTTCTAAGCCGCTGCATCCGGCAACACAAGCGGCTCAAGCTCTGGGGCGTATAGATGACGCGACCCGCGCCATCGTGCCGCCATTGCATCCGTCGACGACTTACTTGCGCGATTCGGATGGTGGCTACAGTTCAGGAAGAGGATACACACGACCACAAAATCCGACCTACGATACACCGGAAGATTTGCTGGCAACGCTGGAAGGTGGCGCGAGTTGTATTTTGTTTTCATCCGGTATGGCGGCAGCAACCGCAGTTTTTCAATCGTTACTTCCCGGCGATCACGTGATCGTGCCACGGGTCATGTATTGGGCCTTACGCAAATGGCTACATGAATTTGCTATGTCCTGGGGCCTCGAAGTCGAGATGGTGGATACATCTAACAACGAAAACATCGCGCAGGCAATACGACCCGGTAAAACACGATTGGTTTGGCTGGAAACCCCCGCTAATCCAACCTGGGAGATAAGTGATATCGCTAGCGCAGCAGAGATTGCGCATCGGACTAACGCGAGGTTAGTAATCGACAACACTGTGCCTACACCGGTGTTGACACGTCCGATTGAATTGGGTGCCGACCTTGTGGTGCATTCGGCGACCAAATACTTGAACGGGCATAGTGATGTTTTGGCCGGTGCCGTGGTGACCGCAAAACGCGATGCATTCTGGCAACGCATTCGCACATGGCAAGGAGATGCGGGTGCTGTGCTGGGGCCTTTCGAAGCATGGTTATTGTTACGTGGTATGCGTACTCTATTCCCGCGGGTGAAACAAAGCTCGGAGACCGCACTCAGTTTGGCAGGGTATTTTCAAAACCACTCAAAGATTAAACAGGTTTTATATCCGGGATTGGAAGATCATCCGCAACATGAGTTAGCGAAGCGTCAAATGACCAATGGTTATGGCGGCATGTTATCCATACGACTCGCCGATGGTCATGCGGCAGCGGTTATCACCGCTGCACGGGTGAAAGTTTTCAAACGCGCGACATCATTGGGTGGTGTAGAAAGTCTGATCGAGCATCGCGCCAGCATTGAAGGGGCGGCAACACCAGTGCCGTTTGATTTGTTGCGTCTATCTATCGGATTAGAACATCCTGATGATCTGATTGGCGATCTGGAACAGGCATTGAATTACAGCGATAAAGAGCTATGCGAAGTCGTGCTACCTGAAACTATTAAAAGTAGCGAAACACCACCAGATGTTTTGTCCGAACATGTCGTTCATGTATGTGACGCACATATTCGACCTACCATCCAGGACAGGGGAGGAGACATAGATGTAAAAGTGCAAAACCAGACGGTGCAGTTCGTTGTAACAGGATCGCCCGGCGCTCTGGTGCCTTTGCGCGGTTGGATTCGCGGTGTCCTGCAGCACTATGTTCCTGAAATTGAAGATGTTGAGTTTTTGGCCAGCGATCTTGCACAAGATACTCAAACAACGGAGTACTCAGGTGAAAACCTGAAACGATTCATCGACAAAGAAATTAATCCTGCTTTAGCTGTACATGGCGGACTCATTCATCTCGAAGAATGTCATGATGGTGTGATTCTTTTGCGCTTCGATGGCCGTTGTCAGGGTTGCGCAATGGCGGAAGTCACATTGCGTCAGGGTGTCGAAACACTCGTGCGTGAACGGTTTCCGGCGATTACGACAGTGGTGGACATAACCGACCATGAGGCCGGTACGAATCCGTATTTCAATCCCGGCAAAGGTGGCGGTGTTAAATAGAACTCAGTTTGTAAATTCCAGGTGGTTAAACCAGGATTACTGTTACTGATTCCGAACGGTTCCTATCGTACACAGGACTTTGTAAGTGCTGCGAAGAGTTTCGATGTTCCGGTAACCGTTGGTTCAAATCACAAGCCGGTTTTACAAAAGCAAACATCAAACGAAACGCTATTCGTCGATTTTTCCAATGATGCGCAGTCTGTAGCACAGATCGTCGAATTTAACCGGTTCAATAATGTTCACGCGATTATCGGCGTGGATGAAGTCACGACTTTGGTCGCGGCGAAAGCAAGTGCTGCGCTGAGTTTAAAACATAATCCGCCTGAGGCGGTTTCCACAACGCATGATAAATACAAAATGCGTTGTGCCTTGTTCGATTCTGAACTAAATAACCCAGAGTTCAAGCTGGTCAAGTGCGATGCTGACGTTGCGGTTGCAGCGCAAAACCAAGCATATCCCTGTGTGCTTAAGCCGACCAGTCTTTCCGCCAGTCGTGGGGTGATTCGTGCAGATACGCCAACGTCGTTTGTTAACGCGATAAACCACGTGCGAAAAATATGCGAAAAGTGGCAGGGCAAAAATGATCAGCCAGTTCTTGTCGAGTCGTACATACCGGGGGAGGAGGTCGCGTTGGAGGGCTTACTGCAGAACGGAAAACTGCATTGCCTGGCGTTGTTTGATAAGCCGGGTATGTCTGACGGCCCGTTCTTTGAAGAGTCGTTATTTATAACGCCGTCTCGTTTGCATCAATCAGTTCAGGAGGAATGTTTGAACACGGTTCAACGGGCTGCGCAAGTCCTAGGATTGCGCGAAGGTCCGGTACATGCGGAGCTGCGCATACACGACAACGAGCCGTGGTTAATTGAACTCGCCGCGCGTTCTATTGGTGGCTTGTGTTCGCGGTCACTGCGATTTTCAGATGATGTCACTTTGGAAGAAATTATTGTGCGTCATGCTTTGGACTCGCTTGTTGAATTCATCGAGAGGGAATCGCAAGCGTCGGGTGTGATGATGATTCCGATACCCGCGTGTGGCCGGTTGCTCAGTGTGAACGGTCTTGACCAGGCCCGAAACGTTCGGGGCGTACATGACATTAAAATGGGTGTCGCGATTAATCAGGAAATCGTTGCACCACCAGAAGGTGATCGTTATCTCGGATTTATATTTGCGAGAGGTGAGACACCGGACTTAGTTGAACAGGTGTTGAACAAAGCGCATAGTCATCTCAAAATTGACATCGAAAAAGATTCATTAAATTGCTAGTTGGAGTTCTTTCCTGTGGCTAACTCATTTTAATTGTGTAAATTTTTATTGCGCAATTCATTTGTGTCCGTCGTTGTTAACTCCCTTCTATGATAATAAGTTCCCGGTCGTAGGCTTTTAACGCGTACTGCATAGCGGTTTGATAATCAGGGTCTTCATAACAGGCAATAGCTTGCTTGTAAGAAGGAAACTCGATTATCAAAGCGCGTTTGCAGTCTTGACCTTCGCGTGCTTGTAATTCGCCACGACCAGCCAACAGACGGGCATTGTATTTTTCTCCGATTGGCTTCCATAAGCGCGCATATTCCTGCATCGCATGTTCGTCTTTGATTGCCGAGCCACGTACAATCCAATAACCTGCCATTCAAATCACCTCTTTTGATTTTGAAATCTTGTTCCGAAGAATTGATACCTACGAGTTTGTCGATGTTATTTCAAATTGCACCACAACAAAGTTAGCTATATTTATTGTTGTGTGCAACAACAATAATCTCAGCGCTTGATGTTTTGAACGCCGATTTATCCCAGTCGCCATACCATTCAATATTATTGAAACCTGAACCGCTAAGAAAGTCGGCGAGTTCACCGGCGGGTAAAAAGCGCAGAGTGTCGTAACTGATTAAGATGTCGTCATCGGCGAATTTAAAATGTGTTTCATAAGTCACGAACTGACCTTGCTCGGCGTTTATATCGTTGTTAACCTGAACTTCACCGGCTCCGGGAACACGAACCGTTTCTCGCGTTTGTTCCGGCGTCCAGGTGTCCCATTCGCGCACCTCAGGGTTACGCGTTTCAAAGGCCAGACGGCCATCAACGGACAGATGAGAATGTAGATTACTCAAAGCCGATAGAATTTCGGCGTCTTGTTGTAATGTTTGAAACGCGTGTCCGGTCATGATGATCAGGTCGAAACGAGTGTCTAACGACAAGTCGGTCGCATTCGAGTTCACCCAGCTCACCGTATCGCCACCCGCTCGATTGCGCGCTATGTCGAGCATTGCCGCTGCCGGATCCGCTCCAGTTATTTGATGACCTTTGGCCGCGAACTCACAAGCCAACCGCCCGGTACCGCAGCCCATGTCGAGGATGGATTTCGGTGGCTCCCCCGCAAGCTCGAGATAGAAATCGATATCTTGTCTACCCGGATTCAACGGGTCATAAACAGCGCTCAATCGTGGATCAGTGTAACTTTTACTTAACATATACGATCACCTGGGTTTGTATGATTTTTATGCCTGCCACTCGTTTAGCACTTAATTTCCCAGGTTTTATAACAGCTTACAGATCAAGTTTAATACTCAAATACGACAGCAGACTAGGGGTCCATTTTTACCGAAAAGTTGTGGTGACCGGCGGTCAAGTTGCGTTATAATTTATGTCATAGCGTCATTTGGGGTGGCGCGCAACATGCGGTTATGCCGCGTGTCTCACTTGGCAGCGTTTTCGGTGGGGACCGTACGTCCAAGTATAAAACTTCGATACGTACAACAAGGTATGGTCTCGTCTATTTGATCGGCGTAGATCGGTTGGAATAAGTTAACAGATAGCACTGGGGGTGCAAAATGCTGGAAGACTTTCGGAATTTCGAAATTGCTACGCGCAATAGTTCTATCGATGTTGAGTTAGATTTGATCGATTCAAGTACAGGGCTGCAAGAACATGTGGTGGTCGTAAACAACCACTACGCTATTGTCGGTATGGTGGAGCGATTCGCACGCCGACAGCATATTTCACCTTGGGCGGTTGAAGTTCATGTGGCAGCCCCTGAGTGCGCTGGGTTGTAGTGAGTAAGATTATATCTCGGCTAGCTTAGTGCTTAGGGCACTTACTTTTAATTCTTGATAAATCGTCAGGTAAGGGGAAAATGGAAGATATCTTTGCAATAGTATTTGTATTGTGTGCGATGATTTTGTTATTGCTGGGCTAGCGAATTGCTATAAATAATTGCGTGGTTCGTAAATTGTGGAAAGCGAGTCGATCTTTGCGTTGATATTGCTTCTACAGCACCGGCCTTAAAACAAAATTTGCGTTCTAAATTGGTTTTTCGCTACAGCGAATGGGCACTTCAGTACCTTGTTGTTCCGGTTCATGATCGGTCAGGTATTCAGGAAAGCCCGGTGCGCGCAGGTCTTCGCCGCAATCGTCTTCTAAACGCTTAACTACCATGGAAGACCACACCCTTGGACCGTAGCGTTTCAGGCCATCGCGCATAATTTCCACGCACAATGGTGAAAGTTCCAGCGGCACGTCGAGACTTTTGCCAAGCTCATCAAACAAAGTTAAGTCTTTCACTTCGTGATCCATCGTAAAATTAATATTGTAACTGCCATTCAGGATAAGCTGTCCTTCAGTTTCATGAACAAACGAGTTGCCCGAGGAGACGCGAATGGCTTCGTAGGCAATGCCAAGATCGATACCCGCCTTCTTTGCCACCATGAATGCTTCACCGGTTGAGATGAGTTGCACGCCGGCAAGATAGTTGGTAATTACTTTCAATACCGACGCTGATCCCAGCGGCCCCGTATGAACGATTTGCCGGCCCATGGTTGCCAGCAGTGGCAAGACTTTCTCAAAAGCGCGTCGCTCGCCTCCCGCGAAGATAGCAATATTCCCGGTTGTGGCGCGATGACAGCCACCAGACACGGGTGTGTCCATGGGTATCGCGCTTTTCGCTTCGACCAAGGCACCAAGACGCTTTACTTCGGCATCGTCCGTTGTGGACATCTCCAGCCATATCTTACCCGCTGACAAACCTTCGATAACACCATCGTCCTGTTCCATGACTTGGGCCGAGACCGCGGGCGACGGCAGGCAGGTGATGACAACATCACTCGCCTGTGCGACCTCCTTGCCACTGTTCGCCCATTGCGCTCCGCTCTCAATCAATGCTGTCGCAGCACTTTTGTCGATATCGCGTACGAGCAACTGATAGTCGTGGCGCAACAAGCTGCCGGCCAGTTTTGCTCCCACGTTCCCCAGTCCGATAAACCCAATTTTCATAATGCTATTACTCCAAATTAAAAGTTGATTGCCTTTCAGATACTCTCTTTACATTGTCACATGAGCGAATTGTGCTAAATGATGTGATAAATTGACAGTGTCATTGCAGTATCCGAATACCATTTCGATATGACAATAACCGCTACTCGAATTTTGGATAGCCCTATCATTTATCCGCACATGGATGCGCGTATGGGTGACAACATTAATGGTCCGGCGTTAGTTCGTGCACCGGATTGGTTACCGAATCCATTGGGAAAATACTACTTGTATTTTTCCGATCATAAGGGCAGTTACATTCGCCTGGCTTATGCGGACTTCATCACCGGGCCGTGGGCGATTTACACCCCCGGCGCACTGGATCTTAAGGATTCGCTATTTGAAACGACTGACCCGCCACTACCACCGCAGTCGGAACGCCCGCCCTGGGCGAAAAAGATGAAAGGCGGATTTTTGTATGCGCACATCGCATCACCGGATGTTCACGTAGACCATTCCAATCGACGCCTTTTGATGTATTACCACGGTTTACTGCGTAATGGCGATCAGCAAACCCGGCTGGCGGTTTCCAAAGACGGGGTTACTTTTCAGGCGCGTCAAGCCTTGCTAGGCCCACCGTACTTTCGTGCTTTTACCTACGCGGATTTTGTTTATGTCATTACCTGGGGCGGTGAAATCTGGCGCGCATCCGGGTGGCAACGTCCGTTTGAGCAAGGGCCATGTCTCATTCATTTTAATGTGAAAGAAGGCATCGGCGAGGGTTTTCGTCACGGCGAAGTGCATCGTGTTGGTAACAAGCTGTACGTGTTCTATACCCGTATGGGTGATGCGCCGGAACGTATTCTTTATGTTGAAGTTGCGTTAAATCCGGATTGGAAATCGTGGCGAGCGAGCGATCCAGTTGAACTCATGCGACCTCAACTAGACTGGGAAGGAACTGACTTGCCGGTGACCACCTCGACTATGGGTGCCGAAACCGGACGTGTGCACGCATTGCGTGACCCCTGTGTATTCGAAGACGAAGATAGAGCAACGTACCTGCTTTATTGCGGCGCCGGCGAAAACGGAATTGGCGTGGCGAAGCTATCCGGATTTTAAGCTTTCGTTGTGTAGCCGGTTAATGCGTTGACAATAATATAGAGACCCAATACCAACAGCGAGATAAAGAAAATCCGCCTGAATAATCGCTCCGATAAATTTTGCCGAATACGTTGTCCAAAAATCATTCCAATTACCGCCGGTATGAGTGCGGCGGTGGATAATGTGCCGAGTTCAATTGTCAACAATCCGTTTCCCTGCAGGGCAACGGCAAGTGCCAGCGTGGAAAGAGTAAACAATATTCCCATGGCCTGCATCAGTGCATCGCGTGCAAGCCCGATGGCCTGCAAAAACAATACGCCGGGAACGACGAATGATCCCGTCATGCCTGTCAGAATGCCGTTCACGGTGCCGGCCAACGGGCCTGCCCAGGTTTCCTGATTGTTTACAATCTTAAAATGATACCCGGCAAGACTTACCGTTGCGTAAACAATCAGGAGCACACCGAGAAGCGCGGAGAGCAAAGCAAGATCGACACGAGTCAGTGCGGTTGTGCCGAACCAGACCATTATCGTTGCCATAACATAAAATAACCATAAGCGTTGCAAGATTGCCTTGCCGTTTCCACCCACTGCGGCCTGCCAGATATTGGTTATCAACGAGGGCATCAGTAGCAGCGCCATGGCATTGGGTAGACCGACGAAAACGGTCAGCAGAGCGAGAGAGACGGTCGGTAGTCCAAGCCCGATAACGCCTTTGACCGCGCCCGCTAGCAGAAACGTGATGCAGACTAGCGAAATGGTGAGTGCATCAAACATTGCGTACTGAATGGTTTGTTACCGGCCGAACCTAATCGTATGGCTTTGAAGCCAGTTCGACAATTTCAAATTTCACCAGATCAGACCAGTTAGTCATCCATTTATCAAATAACGATGGATTATCCGTTTGCATCAATTGAAAACAACGGTCGCCGTCTTTTTCCAACCAGCTGTCAACGTAACAAAGTCCTTCAGGAAGCATGCGACCCTTTTGTTCGAAGCGTTGGTAGATCCGTTCCCTGCAATTCGGCAGAAAGTTTTCAATCACCATGTACAACGCCATATTATCTTGATTGATTTAATTTGAAATCTTGAATTGATTGTTAATAATCAATACGTTTTCCAAAAGTTTATGCTCAAAACAATTTTATTCCATTGTCATTCTGAACGAAGAAAGTAAGTGAAGAACCCAGGAAGTGTGTTGCATCCTTGTGGATTCTTCGCTGCACTCAGAATGACAGCGAGGTTCTTGTTTTTGTAATATTTCATTTTAGTAGTTGTTAAGTGTTACTAAAGTTCTACCAATCTTAGCGCTGTTCAGTGTGCCAGTTCGGATGAATCCAGGGTTGTTGCTGCGACGGCGACAACAGGCTTTTACCGAGAATATGATCGCTGGCTTTTTCGCCCACCATAATCGTTGGCGCATTGAGATTACCGTTGGTAATACGTGGAAAGACCGAGCAATCGACGACGCGCAGTGATTCAACGCCGATTACCCGGCACTCGGAATCCACTACTGCCATGTCGTCGTCAGGGCGCCCCATGCGGCAAGTACCGCAAGGATGATAAGCACTCTCGACGGCGTCGCGTATGAAATCATTCATCTGTTCTTCCGATTGCACGACACTGCCCGGTGCTATTTCATCACCTGCGAAGGGTTTAAACGCGTCCTGGCCAAAAATTTCGCGGGTGAATTCAATACATTTTCGAAAATCCGCCCAATCCTGTTCCTGTGACATGTAATTGAATTGAATCACGGGTGAGTCCTTTGAGTCACTCGAGCGTAGTTTCACCCAACCACGAGATGGCGAACGCATTGGCCCGACGTGTGCTTGGAAACCATGGGACTCGGCGGCTGATTTGCCGTCATAGCGGATCGCGACCGGTAAAAAATGATATTGAATGTCGGGATATTCGACACCGGCACGCGAACGTATAAATGCTGCCGACTCAAAATGATTAGTGGCGCCGTCACCGGATTTAAATAGTAACCATTGCGCGCCGATCATCCCTTTGGAAAATAAACTCAGTTTCGAATAAAGCGTGATGGGTTGCAGGCATTTTTGTTGAAAATAAAATTCCAAATGATCTTGCAGGTTCTTGCCAACACCCGGCCGGTCAGCAAACACTTCGATGCCATGTTCCCGTAATTCGTTACCCGGCCCGATGCCGGATAACATTAGTATTTTTGGCGAGTTGAGCGATGAGGCCGAAACAATGACTTCTCGATTGGCTCTGATAATTTCGATTTTGCCCCCGTATTCCACTTCAACACCGGAGGCGCGTTGCCCATCAAAGATGACACGTCTGACAAAACCATGTTGTAGCGATACGTTTGGTTTTTTCAGCGCGGGTCTGAGGTAAGCGTTAGCAGTCGACCAACGGCGGCCTTTCCACACGGTTTGTTCCATCGGGCCGAAACCTTCCTGTTGTTCGCCGTTATAGTCATCGGTTAACTGATAACCGGCCTCTCCGCCGGCTTTGACGAATGCGTGGTAAAGCGGATTCTCGCGCAAGCCACGTGTCACATGCAGAGGGCCGTCCGTGCCACGCCAGCCGGTCTGTCCACCGTGGGAAGACTCCATGCGCTGAAAATAGGGCAAAACGTCTGCGTAGCCCCAACCATTAGCTCCTTGCTCAGCCCAATGATCGTAGTCTTTCGCATGACCGCGCACATACACCATACCGTTAATAGACGATGAACCACCGATTACTTTGCCGCGCGGACAGGCCAGACGGCGCCCACCCAGATGAGGCTCCGGTTCGGTTTCGTAACCCCAGTCGTAACGCGACATGCTCATGGGGTAAGACAAGGCCGCCGGCATTTGAATAAACGGCCCGATGTCGCTGCCACCGTATTCAATGACGAGTACCGAGTGTTCACCGCTTTCCGATAACCGATATGCCAGCGTGGAACCGGCAGAACCGGAACCTACTATTACGAAGTCAGCTTGTTTCATGTTTAACTGGTCAGATATTAAGCGCTACTACTATGTATAACGCGGTTTGAATTCCGGCGCCCGCGGCCAACGCGAAGCAAAGTCGAATTCGGTTAATTCCATGTGACTGCGCGTGTATTCCTCCGCGGCGTTTTGGTTGGGTTGGAAATCCCATGAGGTGTAAGCGCCCTGGCGTAGCGATTCGTTTAAAAATCGACGTAGTCCCTGATCTTCCAAAACCCGAGCATGAATATCGTCCACATCCCAATGTTGTCGGGCCTGTTCGCGAAAATCATCGAGTGTTGCTGATTGTTCCAACGCATTCGTGATGTTGTCCAACTCATTTGCATCAGTTTCAAGATCAAATAATTGTTCCGGATCGGTCGGGCAGCAAGTGTATTTGTAGTTGTCTTTACGAATCATCAGCAGCGGTGCATTTGTGCCTTCCGCCAGATACTCACTGACCGCACATTCCGGCCCACCGTCATCGCCGTGACACAACGGCCATAGACTGCTGCCGTCGATTGTCTGGACGAGGTCAGTCGGGATATCTGATGCGATATCAACCAATGTTGGCAGGATATCCACCTGCGAAACCGGATTCGTGACGACACGATCATTAAAAAATTGTGGCGCATGAACAATCATCGGAATGCGTACCGACCATTCGTAAAAACTCATTTTGTACCACAGACCGCGTTCACCCAGCATGTCACCATGATCCGCCAACAACACGATGACAGTGTTGTCTGCCTGGCCGGTTTCTTCCAATGCCGCGCGCAGCTTGCCTACCCATTCGTCGACGTAAGACACATTGCCGTAGTAAGCGCGGCGCGCATTGCGAATATCCTTCTCATCCACGTCTACCGCATCGAGGGCAATGGCTTTTTGCAGACGACGACTGTGTGGATCAAGATCATTATCGTCAGGCCGGGCAACGCCAGGTAATTCAATTGCGTCGTGCTCATACAAATCCCAGTATTGTTGCCGGGTGGCGTAAGGATCATGCGGATGAATAAAACTCGCCACCAGGCAAAACGGTCGCTCGTCGGTTTGACGTGCACTGTCATAAATCGAGCGCAGTGATTGCGCGCCGACTTCATCGTCATAAGCGAGTTGATTGGTAATCGCGGCGACGCCTGCCTGCTTGACACTGGACATGTTGTGATACCAAAGATCAATACGCTCGTTGCTGTCTAAACGCCAATCCGGTACCCAGCCAAAGTCGGCGGGATAAATATCCGTGGTAAGCCGTTGTTCAAAACCGTGCAATTGATCAGCACCGACAAAATGCATTTTGCCAGACAAGGTGGTTTTGTATCCCATGTTGCGCAAATAATGCGCGAACGTGGGAACGTTGGTCGGCAAATACGCCGCGTTGTCATAACCGCCGCAATGGGAAATATATTGCCCGGTCATGAACGCATAACGACCAGGCGTGCACAACGGGCTGTTGCAATAGGCAGCGTCGAAACGCGTGCCTTCATTAGCCAGCCGATCGATGTTCGGACTGTGCACGATGTTGTTGCCGTAACAGCCTAACGCGAACGGTGTCAGCTGATCGGCCATAATAATGAGAATGTTCGGTTGTTTGTCGGTCATCTCGTCGAGGCTCGTAAAAATTGTTCACAAAAGCCGAAGTATCGGCACACATTGGCAGAATAAGTGATAGGTGAGACAATTAGAAGGGAATGTTACAGGTTGCCTTTGTTAATGGGCAAAGCAAACGGCATCAAATCCCGATCGGTATTCTGCCGTGGATGGGCCAATATAAAAAAACAGGTAATAAACCATGTCGAAAAAGATATCCAAAGACAATAAAGTAGAATTAATTACTATACCGGCGCGTCACGCTAAAGCGGTGTTTGTCAAAAAGAAATCTCTGGTTAAAGTGATTAACACTTACGGTACTCAAGTCGTCGATTGTTGGGCATTCAACGCGGGTAATATAGGCGAATTCATGTCCATGGAACATTGCCGGGTGGCGCTGGATAGCTACAAGCCCAAAGTGGGACAAACCATGGTGACGAATCAACGTCGTCCTATTTTAAAAATTATTGAAGATACCTGTGGCGAGCATGATACGTTGTTGGCCGCTTGTGATCGTTATCGTTATGAGCAACTGGGTTGCAAAGAATACCACCGCAACTGTACTGACAACTTGTGGGAAGCGATGGTTGCCTTGCAATATAAACCTACCGAAACACCCTCGCCATTTAATTTATGGCAAAACACCCCGCCTGAGCCGGGCGGACGCATTGGTCAGTACCCTGCCGCGTCGAAAAAAGGCGATTATATTGTGATGCGCGCGGAAATGGATTTGGTGATTTGCCTGTCATGTTGTCCGCAGGACATTACAAAAATCAACAGCGGCAAACCTCGTGGCGCCCATTTTCAGATTATCAATAAGTAGATGTTAGGTTTCATAGGCACTGGTGCCATCACCGAAGCAATTATCATTGGTTTATACCAGTGCGGGGATTACCAGGGGAAAATTCTGATTTCGGAACGCAGTCGTAGTCGTTCCGCGAAACTGCGCGATCTTTTTCCCTTGGTTGAAATTATTGCTGACAACCAGACTATTGTTGATCAGTGTGATGACGTTGTCATCGCTGTTTTGCCTGAACAAGCGCGAGAGGTTTTGTCTTCGCTGCGATTTCAACCACAGCATCACGTTATTAGTGTAATTGCGGGGATAAAACTCGAAGCGCTATCGTCAATGATCAAACCTGCGACACAAGTTTGCCGAGCGATACCCATGCCGCCAATTGAGTTTGACCTGGGGCCGGTACCGATTTGTCCACGCGACGAACAGGCGGAAGCACTTTTCAGTCGTGTAGGTACTGCGGTAGCCGTTGACAGTGAAACTCAATTCACGGCATTGGCCGCAGGCAGTGCAGTGATGGCGGCCTTCTACGAGTTGGTTGCATCATTGGCGCGGTGGCTTGAGCAACGTGGCATACCGGCAAAAGAGGCGAGTCTCTATGCGACCAACATGATTCACTCCCTCGCCAGTTTAACCACAAAGGCTGATGCCAGTGCGCTGCAAACCATGAGCGAGGAATGTCTGACAGCAGGTGGTTTGAATGAACAGCTTTTGCTCGGTTGTAAAGACGCCGGTTGGATTGAAATTATGCAAACCGAACTCGACGGTATCATGACGCGTCTGGATAAATCATAGGGTTATTCCTGCACAGGTCGGTTTGTCCACTGCAGGAGTATTATCGCACACACGACGATCATGGCACCGGCGATCTGGCTGGGTCTCAGCGCCTGATTGAGCAGTAAAAAACTAAAGCCAATAGCCCAAACGGGAGACGTATTGTCGATTATCGCGGTGTGCAATGGGCCGATCAGGTTAACGGCCCTGAATAACATAAAGGTTGCTGATACGTAAAACACCGCGCTGGCGCAAAAGGCAGCCCAACCCCTGATTGATTCGGGCCATTCAAGATCAACAATAGTAACCGAGAGCAATAAAACGATCAGGCAGGTGCTGAATAACATAAAAAGCATAACGACGTTGTTGTCGTTTTTCGCCAATACTTGTTCACTCAATAGCAACATAGTAGCCAGAGCGATCGCCGCGAATCCGGCAAATATAATACCTCTCCCACTAAACGATGCTGTTGTGTTGCCCAGTGCGATAAACAGTCCTGTGAACGCGATCACTAACATTAACACGGCTAAATAGGAAAATTTATTGCGTCCTGATATCCATCCGTAAATGGCGATCATCATGGGATAGGTATACATGACTAAAATAGCCAGTGCGACAGGGATAAAAAGTATCGCAGTCAGCAATGCGTACATCTCGCCACACAACAAAATCCCGAGAAACAGGCTAACAGTCTTGTCTTTATTCGAAATAGAAACAGATTGACGACTAAGCGCAACGACAAGAACAAGATACAACAGAAAAGCGAGAGAACGGAATCCGTTCAAGGCATGCAGATTAGCGCCGTTGTCATAAGCTACGCGAGCAAATATTAAATTCAACGCAAATGCGATTGCCGAGCACAGCGCAAAAAAACTGCCTAACCAAATATATCGGCCAGAAGTCGTGTTGGTATCGGTGGTCATAATTTAGCCAGTAAACTTAAACGATGATTTAATCGACCAAAGACGAAGGCGGATGCAAGCCCGGCTACACCGCAACCAGCAACAACAAATCGTTGTGGTGTCATTCCAATAGAACCAGTGGTCTAACCTGGTTGCTTAGATTCAAAGTGTTATTGTGAATTGCGGAGTCTATTCCACAACGATTCTATTTTCTGCTTGAACACCAGCGCTTCCCGCCAGCGGTCGGATAGTTCGTAGTTGTTTGCATCGGTGAGTGCGTAGTTAGGCGGGCCAAGTTCGCAGGTGAAATTGAACGTAGCGCCATCCTCGGCCTGTCCCAGCCAGAGTTGTATGCCTTGCTCCCACCAACTATAGAACTGTGTAACCCATTTCTGGTTTTGCGGAAAATCAATCGGTACCTGAATTTGTTCGCGGGTAGCGATTCGCCCCTGCATAGCGACGCTGCGTTTAAGAATTGTCGCGATTAATTCATTGTGAAACTCATCCACCGGCATTGGGAACTCACGCCCGACCACATAATGAGATAAATCCGCCACGAGTTTTAATGATAGCGAATGCTCCAACAGTTGAACGGTGTAAAGCAGATCGTTAGTCAGGGTGAGGCGATGAGTTTCGAAATAAACAGGAACCCCAGATTGTTCGCCCATTTCCACACACTGTTCAATATAGTCCGCTCCTTCCTGTGGTGTGAATGGAAAGTAACGGGCATTAACGATGATGGATGTGGCATCGAGTTCGCCGGCCATATCAAGCACCGGTCGCAGACTCTCCACCGTTGTCGGGAATGCAGTGATCGAACAGCTTAACTCGGCGGCTTCGAGGTGCTGTCTGATTTCACGATGCGCTGGTATGTCCGGCACGCATAGATCAATGTTGAGACCATCGTACCCGGCCTGCGCAGCCAGTTCACATTTTTTCTGGAAGCTCCATTCCGGTTTGTCCGGATGGCGCAATTCCATTGCCCAGGTAGACTGAAAAATTTCGAGTTCATGATTTTTATTCCGCGTCAAGTGCTTGGATAATCCTCGGTACGCCAGTTGGTTAAGATAGATTTAATAGCACCGAAATAACCCCGCTCAATGTTTTCAATCTTGTCGCGCAGGTGGTGATGTAATGCGGGCAGGTTATAAAAGGGTATCGCGGTGAACAAATGATGGTCGGCATGATATTGCATGTTCCACGCCATCCAGCGATGAATGGGGTTGACGTAAATCGTGCGCGTATTGCGCTGCACATTGTTATACAACGGTAACCCCGCATGCTCAACGATATTTTGTACGTGATGCGTGCCTTTCATTATTATCAACGGCGCAAACCACAATAAGACAATGAGCCAGGTTTCAAAAGCGATACTGATGAAAACCAGTGAGAGATAAAATGCTAGATGCCAGCGCGCCTCACGGACTATGACAACGCGTTGTTTGTCTGTTAGCCAGAAACATTCACTGGTATTGCCTGATGTATGTCTGAGTAAAGACTTGAACTGCCGCATCCAGTAGTCAATTCCGCTGAGTAGCCAAATCATTTCCAAACCGCTGATCGGCTTTTGGGCGTCCTGGCTGAAACTCAGTTCGGGATCTTTGCCAGGAATATTGGTATTTCGATGATGGGCAAAATGCAGCAAGCGGTCATGTTCGCGCGGGTAAATAACCAATACCCCGGTGATTCTGGAAAAGAACTCATTTAGATATCTGGATTTAAAAACGGTGTTGTGCATGAGTTCGTGCTGTGCCGCGTATAGAAAATTTAACAACATGCCGTGTACGGCGAAAATCAGAATCGACCACCACGCCGGCCAGGATAAATAAAGCAAAGTGCCGGTAAAAATTATTGCACCAAAGTGGCTGGCCGTTTGTATGGTCGCTTTAGAATTGGATCGTTCGCGCAAACTGCTCAGTACGTCCGGATCGATCAGGTCTTTTTTATAGGCATAATCCAGAGAAGACATGAGTAGTTTGCTAAGATCGATAACGTGGTGTGATTAAGTGCCAGGATTATAAACAATCAATAGCGGTGAAAAGTATGCCGAACTATCCGAATTTATTATCGCCTCTGAATATTGGCTCGATTGAAGTGCGCAATCGCGTGTTGGTATCCGCCCATGTACCCGGTTTCGCGGATGACTATTTACCGGGAGATCGCTATATCGCATATCAACGCGAACGTGCCGCCGGTGGTGTGGGGTTACAGATCACAGGCGGAACACCGGTGCATAAATCCGGGTTACTGAGTACTAACAAAGACTCATTGCATAACCTCAGTGACGATATCGTGCCCGGTTATCAAAAACTCGCTCGGGCGGTGCACGCAGAAGGTGGCCGTATTCTGGCGCAGCTCGCTCACAGCGGAGGAACCACGCTGATCAACGAACCGGGTCTGGAGAGTTGGGCGCCATCGCCGATACGCTCGGAGATCACCGGCGGTATCGCGCATGAAATGAGTGTCGCGGAGATCAGGGAGATTATCGATGCTTTTGGGAACGGCGCATTGCGTGTCGCGCAAGGCCAGATGGATGGTGTCGAAATACTGGCCGCGTTTGGATTCTTACCCCAGGCTTTCATGTCACCTTTGACAAACTGGCGTAAAGATCACTACGGCGGCAGCATCGATAATCGGTTGCGTTTTTTGATTGAAGTGTTAGAGGTCGTTCGTCACGCCATAGGGCCTGATCGCATTCTCGGCGTGCGAATACCTGGCGATGAGTTTAATCCGAATGGAAACTCGTTAGATGATATGAAACTCATTATGAAAAAAGTTACCGCAACGGGTTTGGTAGATTATCTCAACGTGATTGCCTATCACAATATCGATCACACCGGCCGGGCCAAGCACTGGCCGCCAACACCGGCACCGCATGGCGAGTTTGTTGGCCTCGCTGCCGCTATTCGTTCAGTGGTCGATGTTCCTGTGTTTGCGGTTGGCCGAATAACTAACCCGGATCACGCTGAACGCATACTCGCGGCAGGTCATGCCGATATGGTTGGCATGACCCGTGCTCATATAAGCGACCCGAATATTGTCTCAAAGATAAAACGCGGCGCCGCAAAAGAAATTCGACCCTGCGTTGGTGCCAACACCTGTATTGCGAATCGATACATCGGTAAACCGATTCGTTGCATGCACAGCCCGGCCGTGGCTACGCCAGGCGTTACATTAACGCCAGCAAAAGAAACCAGACGCATTATAGTTGTCGGCGCAGGACCTGCAGGACTCGAGGCAGCACGTGTTGCGGCTGATCGCGGACACAAAGTGACGTTATATGAATCAAGTCATCACCCGGGCGGTCAGCTCGCACTTTGGGCGAAAGCACCCTCAATGGGTGAGTTGGGCGGGATCATTGACTGGCGCATGAACGAGTTGAACCGGTTGGGCGTTAATATGTGTTTTGGCCAGCCTTTCGAAAAAGAAATGGCGGATAATCTGGATTTCGATGTGTTGATTATTGCCACGGGCGCCAGTGAATACTGTGAATTTGTTGGCGATGGCAGTGTAACCGTGGTTTCACCGCATGCGGTATTGCGCGATGAAGCACCTGAATCGAAATACGCCATTGTTTGGAGTGATGGCCGTGGTCAAGCTGGTCTCGCTGCTGCAGAATTATTGCTGCACAAAGACGCCGCTGTTGAAATTGTCACCTCCGACATCGCCGTCGCAGCGGATCTTGACCCCACCAATCGAACCGCGTGGTATCAACGCCTTGGAAAACTACGTTGCCGGCTGACGGCGCCATTTGTGATCGATAGTGTCGCCAACGGACTTGTCTCGCTGCGAAACGTTTACACGGACGAGATAGTTGAACGAGAAAACATTGATCTCGTCGTCGACTGGCGCGGTTGCCGCAGCAATGATGAGTTGGTAAAGCATACTGGATTGGATAACGTTGAAACGTTCAAAATCGGCGATTGTGTCGCACCGCGTAACGTGCAAATCGCCACCTCAGAAGCAATGGATGTGGCGTCGAGTATTTAATCGGCACGAGTCTGCGATTACGCGATCTGTTAGCTGTTTCTATCCTTGCTTGTTGCCTGCACAAATTTTGGACGATCTAAAATGCCGTAGTCGCCGGGCAAGATCATAGGAAACTTCTATAACAGACCAATCTTGGCTTTACTGCCGGGTTTCACTGGTTCAAAATATACCGGATACGCCTGGCTGCATTGGGTGACAGCTTAGGGGGGGATTTCAGTGGTGGAGTACGGGCGTCCTTCATTTTCCACCTTCGATCCCTTTATCACTGCGTATGTAACTATGTAAACATTGTAATTAAAGGGATTACAGATGAACCACTGGAAGTTTGATTTCCCAGCGCGAGTGCTTGCTTGCGTTACTGTCTTTTCGATTTTCAGTGCGTCCCCCGCGCTGGCTGTCGTTAACCAGGATGAAGTTAACGCATTGATAAAACAGGCGTCGTCTGCCGGGTCCGTGCCCGTCATTGTTGGTGTTAAGAATGATCTGACTTTTAGCAAGAGTCAAAAGCGGACTCATGGTTATGATCGGCAAACGATGATTAAGTCTTTACAACGAAGACTTATCGAGCGCATGACGGCGACGGGAGCAAAGCTTGACAACGTCAAAATCTTTTCCGGAGAGATCCCATATATTGCGTTCATCACTGATTCAGCGGGAATACGTGTGATAGCAACCGACGCCAATGTCGATTCTATCCAACAGGATGTTGCGGTGCCGGCCTCCCTGGACAGTAGCACCCCGGTTATGGACTTTGATGACGTGCATTGGGCTGGTATGGAAGGAACTAATCAAACCATAGCAATTCTCGATACTGGAGTTAGAAAATCTCATAGTTGGTTTCAATCCAGGGTCGTTAGCGAGGCGTGTTACTCGAGTGACGTGCCATCGCAGGGTGCTTCATCGCTTTGCCCTAATGGTGATTCAAGTTCAACCGAGCCTGACTCCGGATTGAATTGCTCCTCAAGTATTTCGGGTTGTGACCATGGCACCCACGTAGCCGGAATAGCCGCCGGAAACAATCTTGCAGCGGACGGCGCCGCACCCGCTGCAAATATAATCGCTATCCAAATATTTTCAAAGTTTAAAGACGATCCGCCGATGAGGACCTCCTGTGCTGACTCAGGTCTGAGTTCGCCCTGTGTGCTGAGTTATACATCGGATCAAATGAGCGGATTGGTTCGTGTAAACGAGCTTCGTGATGTTTACAATATCGCGTCCGCAAACTTAAGCCTGGGCGGTGGCGGTGGATCAGGGACATGTGATGCCGATGCGCGTAAATCAATCATTGATGAGTTGCGAGAAAATAATATCGCGACAGTGATAGCTGCTGGCAATGGTTATTCAACTGATGCAATGGATGCACCCGCGTGCATTTCAACTTCTATCAGTGTTTGCAGTACAACAGATGCCGATGTGTTTTCATCCTTTACCAACGTGTCAGCCTCTACCGATGTCTGTGCAATAGGCTCAAATATTAAGTCGTCTGTATCAACATCTGATAATTCAGTAGGTATCAAAAGCGGTACGTCAATGGCAACGCCGTTTGTGTCTGGACTCATTGCGCTGCTCAAACAAAAAGGTTGCGAAACTATCGACGAAATCGAAAATGTTTTGGAAAGTTCCGGCTTACCACTTCTCGATACCCGATCAGGCGGTGTTTATGCCAAGCCACGTATTGACGCTGATAATGCCGTGGCGATGTGTCAATCCACCCCTGTTCCGGAGATCGACGACGATGATGCAATGTGTTTTCCGATAAAATCCCGAAATGGAAATGTGGTGGTTATTTGTTTATAAACTATCGGCAATTAGTCCACATACTTTATCTCAGTGATTACAAAAGCCACCGTGTTGTCACCGATACGTAACTCGAACTCGTCATCAATTCGCTTTTTCAACAATGCACGAGCCATGGGCGAGTCTGCGCTGATGTAACCTTTGCCAGCATCCGTATCGATTTCATCGGCACCGACAATGCGGTAAGTCACTTCACTGCCATCGTCCCGTTCCAGTGTTACCCAGGCACCAAAAAAAACCTGGTCTTTGCAGCCGACTCTATCGACAACTGTTAAATCCGGCAGGCGCTTTTGTAAATAGCGTATTCGATGATCGATCTCGCGCAATTGTTTTTTACGATAGATATATTCCGCGTTTTCTGAACGGTCACCTTCGGCTGCAGCGGCGGATAGGGCAGCGGTCACTTCTGCACGTTTTGTCCAGAGGGTTTTCTCCTCTTCCTGCAACATCGCAAATCCTTGCGGTGTTATGTAAGGCGATGATTTTTCCGGCGGTGGTCGCCAACGACTCATGGTATTCTCAACTAAACTTGTAGCATCAAAATAATTAAAAAGCAGTCTCTCGTTTCAGGACTTATTTTACTTCAGCTCACCTTACGCATGTCGCTACTTCGATTTGAAAATGTATCGCTGGCCTTTGGGCATTATGCCTTGTTGGAAAATGCCGACCTGGAACTGGATAAAGGCGAGCGGGTGTGTCTGGTAGGCCGCAACGGCGAGGGGAAGTCATCGTTGATGAAACTGGTGGATGGTGGGTTAACGGCGGACGACGGCGAGATTCGACTACAACCGGGAACGCGTGTTGCCGCTTTGGCGCAGGAAGTCAAAACTGAGTATTCACAGACCGTGTTTGACGTGGTGACCGGTGGTCTGCCTCAGCTTAAGGAATTACTGGCGCAGTACCATCATGCCGCCGGCCGGGTTGCACGATCTCAAAACCCTGACGATGTAAAACGACTGGCCGATTTACAGCACGAACTGGAAGCGCAGGACGGCTGGCAAATTGAACAACGCGTAGAGAGTGTTTTGTCACGTCTACGACTGGATGGCGACGTACGCATGGATTCCCTGTCCGGTGGTTGGCGTCGCCGCGCGATGCTGGCACGCGCGCTGGTGATTGAGCCGGATCTGTTGCTGTTGGATGAACCGACCAACCATCTCGATATTGAAGCCATTGTTTGGTTGGAAGAATTTATTTCGACATTCAGCGGCGCACTATTGTTCGTCACCCACGACCGTGCTTTTGTGCGGCGTACCGCGACACGCATCGTTGAATTAGATCGAGGACAGCTGACATCCTGGCCCGGCAATTATGATGATTATGTTCGACGCAAGGCCGACCAGCGAGAAGTGGAAGCCCTGCATAACACCAAGTTTGATAAAAAATTATCTGAAGAAGAAACCTGGATTCGGCAGGGGATCAAGGCGAGACGGACACGTAATGAAGGCAGGGTGCGGGCATTAAAAGCCTTGCGTCTGGAACGCGATCAACGACGTGAGCAAGTTGGCAAAGCCAAAATAAGACTTCAGGAAGGCGAACAATCCGGCTGGGTGGTTTTTGAGACGGATAATGTCTCGTTTGCATTCAATGACGAATCGGTTATTCAATCGTTTTCGACACGCATACTACGTGGTGATCGCGTCGGAATCATCGGACCTAACGGCGCAGGCAAAACGACATTAATCAGACTCTTGTTGGGTGAGTTAACACCGGTGAGTGGTGAGATTCGCCGTGGCACGCGTTTGCAAGTGGCATATTTTGATCAGCAACGCGAGCAGCTTGATCCGAATGCCATTGTTATGGATAGCGTCGGTGACGGTGATCGCGCGGTAAACATCGATGGACAAACCCGGCATGTAGCCGGGTACTTACAAGACTTTTTGTTTCCCAGGCAGCGCTTGCAGTCCCCGGTAAAAAGCCTGTCCGGTGGTGAACGGAATCGTTTGCTACTCGCCAGATTATTTTCGCGTCCCGCTAACGTGTTGATTCTTGATGAACCCACTAACGATCTGGATGTTGAAACCCTGGAATTGCTTGAAGAAAGGGTAGCGGAGTTCAAAGGGACACTGATTATTGTCAGTCATGATCGCGCGTTTCTGGACAATGTCGTGACTAGTATCATATCAGTGAGTGCTGACGGACAAGTAAGCGAGCATGTTGGCGGCTATAGCGATTGGCTGCGATTTAATCAGGCGACGCAGCGTGAGAACAATAAGAGCAGGTCAAAAGTCGCAACTTCTGATAAACCGGTTAGACGAGAGAAGGAATCGAAGAAGCTTTCGTATAAGGAGCAGTACGAACTCAAACAGTTGCCGGAAAAAATCGAACAGCTGGAGAACGAGTTATCACGTATTCAGTCGATGATGAATGACCCGGAATTTTATAAATCCGATAGCGACATAATTTCACAAACCGCGGCCGAGTTGGATCTCGTGAACAATGAACTAAAACAATGTTACGAGCGTTGGGAATTGTTGGAAGACTGAACCTTGAAGCCCCCATAAAGACCCCGAATAACAATCGACTGTCGGTCCACGGCCGTGTTTTTACTGGTTGCCGGGTCAAATCCGGCACGACGAAAGGATTACTTTCCAGTTACAGACTGGATTCTTCGCTCGTTGCGTTCGTTCGATATCAGAGCTATTTGCTTTAGTGTTGTGCGAAATGGCAAGGGCTGTGTGTCTGGGTTGGCTCAATCGCTGATGAGGCTCACAAAAACATGATTTGTTGACGTGCAAATCTTTTCCCCTCACCCGAACCCTCTCCCAAAGGTAGGGGGAATAAAAACAACTCCTTCCCCCTTTGAGGGAAGGATAGGATGGGGGGATAATCTAAACCATGTTTCTTATATGAAAAAAGCGTTTTGGACGCGACCTGTCTGATCGAAATGACAAGTACCGGGTCATTTCAAAAAGCATAACTAGCTGAGTTAACATCTAGTTCACTTCTGACATCCGGTACAAAACAATTCGATTATTATAGGTGTCGGCAAACCAGATCTTTTCGCCTCGGATTTCCACACCTTCAGGACGATCAAATACACCTTCTCCTTTGCCGGAATCCGGCCCGCCCAACACTTGAATTAATGTGCCGTCGGTTGCAATGATTTTGATCGAGTGTGAATATTTATCAGCAACGTACATTCTTCCTTGCTGATCAAAATCCACATAACGCGGTCCATTAAAGTCGTAGGGCGCGCCCGCAAGTGTCTCGTCCATTTCCAGGTTAGTTTTCAATTTCACCATACGGTCGTTGTTAGCATCGGCTACCCAGGCGTTGCCGTCAAGATCGAATTCCACATCATGTGGTGAAGAGAAGCCTTTTACTTCGGCGACTTCTTTACCGTTGTCATACACGACAAGATTTCCGGAACCCGCGCCGGTTGCGAATACCCGGCCATCTTCGTGCACAGCTACCCCTTCCGGCCGGCGAATCGACCCGCTCAGCGAGTCCACCAATTGTCCCTGGGATCCTCGCATCTCGTAAATCGCAATGCGGCTGTTGCCTGTGTCCGCGACAAGCAACTGTCCGTCGGCGTTAAACGCGACATCGTGCGGTTCCCTGACTTCGTCATCGCCAAAGATCGCTAATTGGTTTAGCGTCATGGCATCTAATATCGCGATACGATGGTTTGCATTATCGGCCACAATCAATGTCGAACCATCCGGTGACAGCACGATGTCGTGTGGCAACCCATACGACTCATCGCTTGCGGCTATTAACTCGAATTCAATCTCCTGGGCCTGTGCGAAAGAAACCCAAAACAACGCTGCCACGAATACATGCCAATGTCGATTCAACGGTTAACTCCTTTTAAAAATAATTGACTACAACCTGAGACCGAATTGGGCGGGATTAAATTCCGTTAAACTGTTTAAAATTGCATCCGCTTGCGCGTAGCGGGCCTTATCCATATTCGGGTCGGGAACTACAACAGCCTGCATTCCTGCGGTCTTCGCCGCCTCCAGACCGGACGGTGCGTCCTCGAAAACCAGTGTTGATGCAGGCGTCGCGCCGATTCTTTTTCCGGCGACTAAAAATATGTCCGGCGCGGGTTTGCCGGCGCTGATCTCCGGGTCGTCACCGGTCACGGTCACGGGAAACAGATCAAACCAGTCACGATGCCGTTGTGTTTTCAAAGCGTATAAATCTTCACTCGAACTGGTCGCGACCGCGATAGGAATATTGTTTTTGTGTAAATGGCGAACCAGACTTTCCGCGCCGGGCAGCGGTTTGCAGTCAGGAAATGCTTTGCGTAACAAACTGTCACGCTCCTCTAAGTACTCTTCCGGTTCCATCGGAATGTCCATCGCCTCGACCAGGTAACGCGACGAATCCAGGGAGCGCCTGCCAATCATATTTGCTTTTATCGACCAATCAAACACCTTGCCGAATCGTCCGACAATCTGTTGTGTAACCTCGGTGTAAATAATTTCGGTATCAAGTAACAGGCCGTCCATGTCGAACAGGACGTGGGTAACAGCAGGTGATTTCATAAAAAGTTACTTTTTAAACTATTGGTGAATAATAACGAATAATGTGTGGGTGCGAACCCCGTGCCTGCACGGAGACAGGCTTGCTCGCGAATGTCGGTTAATACGGTATAGTAACCATGAGAAAACAACCGGTCTATGACTTCGGGATACTGAAGTAAGTTCGGATACATTCAATTATGTCATTTCGACCGCAGGGAGAAATCTTATAATCTACTGAATCTATTGTTTTTTCTTTTATGGACTTCTCGCGTTGCTCTAAATGACACCTTGATTAGGACCTTTCTAAAAAATATATAAAAATAATATATGCACAACATCGAATTAAAAACTGACGAGCATGGCGTCGCCTGCATCACGCTTAATCGCCCGGACAAACGCAATGCGATGAGGCTGGACATGTGGATACGGCTGCGCGATTTGTTTTTCGAATTAAATAACGATCCCGATGTGCGTAGCGTCATTTTAACCGGTGCAGGCGGTTATTTTTGTGCCGGTGCGGATATCGGCGAATTCGAACAGGTACGCAGCAATGCGGAGCAGGGTAGAGCATACGACAACGCTACAGACAGCTGTGTTGAATCCATCATGAATTGTTCCAAGCCGACCATTGCGGCGATTTGCGGATCCTGTGTCGGTGGTGGAATGAGTCTGGCCATGGCCTGTGACTTCCGGTTTGCGGACAACACTGCGCGATTCGCCATTCCGGCAGCACGTTTGGGCATCGTGTATGGAATTGTCGATACACAAAATCTATTAAATCTTGTTGGTCTGTCTACCGCCAAACGTATTCTGTTTTCCGGTGAAAAGCTTGGAGCCGAGGAAGCATATCGTCTGAAATTCATCGATGAGTTAATCGACGGCGATGTACTGAAGCGCGCAACAACGTTCGCTTCAACGCTCGCGGAAAATGCCCCGTTGTCACTGTCCGCTGCAAAGAAAATTATTGCGTTGCTGACAGGAAATACAAACTCCGATCTTCCGGTCCGAGTGAATCAATTAATAAATCGCGCTCTGGAAAGCGCCGACTACAAAGATGGCGTACGGGCATTCGCGCAAAAACGACAACCACAATTCAAAGGTAGATGAAACTGACATGAAGAAGGGCGCGTTTGGAGATGTTTTGTCTAATTTGAGCAGTTAGAAAATGGACACCAGTACTCTCGGCAAGTCTGACATTAAGGTTACAAAACTATGTCTGGGAACCATGATGTTCTCGACTCAGAATACTGAGCAAGAATCTTTCGAAATCATGGATCGTGCACTGGAGCATGGTATCAATTTTCTTGATACCGCCGAAATGTATCCCATCCCACCGAAGCCTGAAAACCGGGGACATTGTGAAGCGCTCATTGGCCGTTGGTTAAAACAACGCGGCAATCGCGACCAAGTCATATTAGCGACAAAAGTGGCCGGCCGGTCAAAAACAGTACATGGCTTGCGCGGCGATATTGGGCACGCGCGGTTGACGGAAGAACAAATCATCCCAGCACTGGAGAAGAGTCTGCGACTTTTGCAGACTGATTATGTGGATTTGTATCAATTGCATTGGCCTGATCGACCGTTGCAACTATTCGGCGCTAATGCGCGTGGTTACATACATAACGACTCAGATTTCGAATCCTTCGAATCCATTTTGGCGACATTACAAAAATTAATCGATCATGGAAAGGTACGAGCAATTGGCGTGTCCAACGAAACGCCTTGGGGTGTGATGCGTTATATCGCAGAATCCGACAAACTGAATTTACCAAGACTGCAATCAATTCAAAATTGCTATCACTTGTTAAACCGGCATTACGAGTACGGTTTAGCGGAGATCGGTATGCAAGAGAATATCAGCTTGCTGGCTTACTCGCCGCTTGCACAAGGTTATCTCACTGGCAAGTATTTGAACGGCGCAACCCCGAAAGGTTCTCGTAAAGATTTTGTGGGTGATCGATTGGGCAGATACTCGGCAACGTCAATCGATGAGACGATAAGCGCTTATGTCGAAATCGCAAATCAATTCGGCATCGATCCGGCCGAGATGGCGCTGCGCTTTGTCACATCCAGACCATGGACGACCAGCGCGATATTCGGCGCAACCAATCTCGGCCAACTCGATGTGGCGGTAAAGTCAATGGATCTTGAATGGACCGATGAGTTGGATAGCGCCGTAAACGATATGCACGCGCGCGTACCCAATCCTTGTCCCTAAATCCACTATCCCAGTAAGCCTTCTGCCTTCATCGCGTCTTGCACACTCGGTCTTTCACCGATACAAGTTAAATAATCCGTGATGACCTGCCATTTGCTCATATCGACGTTAAGCATGTGGCGCCAGTTCAATACGGTAAACAAGTATGCGTCCGCGACGCTGAAACTGTCGCCCATCAGGTATTGTTTTCCATTCAGCGCTTCATTTAGAAAATCACTCCGTCGCCCTAGGACGGTGATTTGATTTTGCCGGTGGTCGTCAGAAATGTTCGGGTTGAATAAAGCACCTAAAGTCTTGTGAATTTCCGTTGATATAAAATTCAGCCATTCCATTAATCGATAGCGTTCTATCGTCCCGGCTGTTGGTACAATGCCTGCGTCGGGGAATTGATCGGCAATGTATTGCAACGTCACACTCGCTTCAGTCAGCACTTCGCCGTTATCCAGTCTCAAAGCGGGTACATAACCTTTGGGATTGATCTGAGTGAAGTCTGCGCCGCTTTCGGTGACTTTTTTGCCAAGATCGACTTTCTCTAGTTCAAACTGCGCGCTGGTTTCACGTAGCGCAATATGGGGCGCTAAAGAGCAGGCGCCGGGTGCGTAATACAATTTCATTTTTTACTCCTTATCAAAGATGAAAGTTTTGTGTTAATGCGTATTCAACTAAGCTTTTGCCATCGAATATTTCGTTCGGTTGGTTGTGATGTCGCTCAACGCTCCATAACCACCACCTAATAACGCCTGCACGATTGCCGCGACCGCGAGTACCAAGGGATACTCCCAACCGCCACCTTCATTGGTAAAAAGCCAACCGTTTCCTAAGTGTGCCCAAGTAGCGCCGAGCAGAAAGGGAAGAACAGCCATTGCCGCAATGCGAACCTGATAACCAATAATTAAGGCAACACCGGCTATCAATTCGACCGCAAAGGTCGCGTACGCCAACAAACCCGGCAATCCGATCGATTCGAAGAACTGAGCCGTTCCGGGTAGCGTAAACACCATAAGCTTCAAATATAAGCTGTGTGCAATGAGCACAATACCGAGTGTGATCCGCAACACCGTTGCGCCAATAGCCTGCAATTGATTGTCTTTCATGTGAGTCTCCTTAAACCGATAGTTGTGATACGAACACAAACGATAATATTTGTTAAAATGCAAGTAAATTCGTAATTTATGCAAGCTATATTTGCAAATATGCACAATTGGAATTGGGATGATCTGCGTTATTTTCTAGCGGTCGCGGAAGAAGGTACGTTATCCAGTGCGGCGCGCAGGTTAATGGTGAATCATTCGACTGTCTTTCGCCGGATTAGTCAATTTGAAGATTCACTGGGTGTGCGGTTGTTTGATCGCTTGCCTGCTGGCTATCAACTCACCCAACCGGGGGAGGAGTTAAAGGAACACGCACAACGCATACGCGATGAATTGGACGCCCTTTCCTTGCGTGTGGTGGGTAAAGACTTTCAACCATCAGGTGCTGTTCGCATCACCGCACCAGATGGTTTGGTGTACAACTACCTGAGCCACTATTTAAAAAGTTTTTGTAAACGTTACACCGCGATTACTGTTGAAATTAATGTCAGTAACGAAGATATGAATCTTTCCCGGCGAGAAGCAGATATCGCAGTAAGGGCAACGCCCAGCCCGCCGGTTCATCTTATCGGCAGAAAAGTATGTTCGTTGCCCTGGTCTTTATATGCAACAAAAAACTATTTAAGAAGCAAGGGTATGCCGAAGGGCCTCGACGACCTGGTGCACCATGAAATAATCGGACCTGATGGTGTCCTGGCGAACCTGAAAGCATTCCAGGTGTTAGAAAAGCGTTTATCGCCGAGTTACCGCTTGCGTGCGAGTAATCTCGTCGCCATTGCTTCCCTCGCGAAAGCGGGCAACGGTATCGCTCTGTTACCAGACGACCAGGTGAGTTTGGGTATGGTCAGGCTGTTCGAATTAAAACCAAGAGTGACCAGTGACATCTGGTTGCTCACTCATCCCGAATTACGTGCAACCGAACGTGTGCGGCTACTCATGAATTATATACGGGAGAGTTTTCGCACGGATAAACGATTACAAGGAATTGCTGTGTTCGATCCGTAGGTATTTCCAACTGTTTGTCATCTCGAGTGACGCGAGAGATCTTTGTCCAACGACGGATTCGGTATAGTCGTTTCAGTTCGAAGTTTCGCTTCAAAGTAGTCTTTCACCGCAATCATGGCGTAGCAATCGTCTTCGTTGTAATCGAGAATACGTTGCAACAATTCTTCTCTCTCCGGATCAGCCAGGTATTCGTTATACCAGGCGATAGAGTTGGCGCCGCCGGGATCCGTATCGCGCCATTTAAAACCCACTTGCGTCGCGATGTGCTTGATACCGTAGGAGTAAGTCGGCCAATTGGAATACTTCACCACCAGATCTTGATAAAGATCAAATTCACTCTCCAGGTATTTCTCAAAAACGTCAGGATCGAGATCGTAGCGTTCCATCAAATGTTTTAACGAAGAACGTTCTTTATGTGAATAGACATAAAAAACTGCGTCTTCAGTTGCAGCGATATAATCCCAAAACACACGCGCTGTTTGTTCTTCGTCTTCCGGTTTTTCAGCTAAAAAATAGTGATAAAACCAATCGCCTTTTGCATCTTTTTCAACCAGACCGAATAAATAAGTGTGATCCCGTGTCGGATCATCCTCGATGTCCAAGTAAATTTCTTTTTTGTCCTGGAATTCGTATCCGGGATGGATTAGGGGCTCGCCCGCTAATTTTACTTGTGCGCGTTCTTTCATACGCCGCAGCGACGCTTCACCCAGGCGCGGAAGCTTGTTCGCCGGTTTTAGAAAATAGTCAACGTCCATTTTCGCGATGTCGTCCACCGTCTTCAAACCTGCTTGTTTTAATTGAAATTTGTTCTTACCGACAAAGAACAACAATGTGGGATCGTGTGTGCCCTCCGTCCAGCGGCGGCATTTCGCATACCACCCGCATTGGTGACAGGTACTCCCTAGCACGGGTTCGGATTTTTCACGACCGCTTACCAATTGTTTGACCTCATCGAATGCATCGGCAAAATCAGCTTCCAATGCAGTAGGGTCGAACTCTTCAAATTCCAAATCAACATTGACGATGCGCCCAACAGACAGCACAGAACCTTGCAGTTTTTCCAGGATAAATCGATAAAACATCACCTGAAATGCGTAATGGGTTTTAAACCGGGTTTTCTCACCTTTCTTGTTTGTCTCCCAACCTTTGCCCGCTTTGATGTCGACGGGTTCGTACAAATAATCTCCGAAATTCGACACTCGTTCATCCGATCGAATCAATAAATCAGGACGCCCGACTAGGTCTTCAAATTGAAGCACGCCTTGATAAATGAGCGAAACACCGGAATGCATTAAAGACAGCGTGCGTTCAGCAGCTCTATCGACAGACAGGGCTTCCAGATTTTCCCAATCTACACCACCGAGTTGGTCCAGATGATCCCTCTCCGTTTGCAACCCCATCTCCCACAACAACTGCACAAACGAACTCACCTCACCTCGTTCCTCCGGATCACCGTTCGAGTCGAGATACACCCGATGCTTACACTTAGTGTAGTTGTATAAATCCTGCGCAGTGATGGTCATGGTTTTGTTATCATAAACTCGTCTTGTACTATTGTAGATATCATGTTTTGAATAGCAGTCAAGAGGCATAGAGTGGGTCATAAGGAGTTTGATGTTTAAAGACGCTGAAAGCGATATGGACAAGTTTACGCATAATGGCGACAAGCGCTTGTTTTTTATTGTGGCCCCGACGGAGGAGTTGTCGATAGAACCGATTCAGTTGCGGGTCATGGGTAGCGGCGCTGATAGCAGGGAAATACAACTTTGAGCGGATCAGCCGATTACCGCGCCCGGAGAGTTTGCCGGGTTTACGCCGTGATCCAGAGGATTCGTGACGGGGAGTGAGTCCAACAAAAGCAGCCCACTGACGAGCGGATTTAAAGCGCTGTGGGGACAACAAGGGCAAAAGCCAGCGAGCGGTTTTAACAGAGACCCCTTTGATCGAACACAACAGCTGGCGGTGGTGATTGAGGGAAGGATCGTTTTGGATCAGTGTATCGATAGCGGTTTCGATGTGGTGGATTTCCGTCTTTAAATGACACAATTGGCGCTGAATGGAAGAGGTGATCGCGTTGCTGTGATCGATAAAAGCACACTTCTCCAGACGGTTTTTCTCGCGTCGCTGGTCTTTGTGGAGTTGTGTCAATCGAGCGAGCAAAGCTTTTAAGCATTGAATAGGGCCGCTGTCTGGGACAAAAAAGTGCTGTTTATCCAGCTCCAGTGACCCGCCATAACGTTGCAAACAGTGACTGCCCAAGCGATCGTTTTTATTAATCTGGTTTTACGATTTGGCAAAATCACGCGCACGACCGGGGTTCGTCACCAACTGCTCAAAGCCCACGGTACAGTTGTCGAAACGCCGTGTTTTAGGGCAAACACCGACTAACGAGATCGTCACATCCAAGGTGGCTTTGGCCACATCATAACCTGCAATTTGCATAAGGTTTCTCCTAAGAAAGTAAATAAGGGGTCAGACAGCCACCGTGCATTTACCTTGTCGATGCAGTCTCACCGTGTCATGGGGACTCAGATACCATACAATGTGTTATCGGGTGGCGAGGCAACGTGCCGGCTGATCTACCAATACAGGTTCATCGACCTTCGGAGCGAGTCAGTCTCTGCCCGCTGCCCGTCTTCTCTGATAGTTAATCAGATCTAACTGCCAACAGACAAGGAGCCAGCTTGCGCGCGAATGTCTATTTCTCTGCCGTTCGCGAGCAAGCTCGCTCCTACACAAAAATCTACTCATCATAAAATAAAAAAATAATGGCAGGCATCGATACTATCAGCCTGTTGAAAAAGTGCTGATATGAGATAATGAGGCAACAGACTTTGGAGAGAAGCGATGCGCGGCGAGATTGATCCTCAAGCGTCGATGTTCAGTTACGTGGACCTGGAATCACGGATTCCGCGGGATCATCCGATTCGTAAAATCCGGCGCATCGTAGACGAAACACTGCGCGAACTGGAACCGGCGTTCGAGGCGATGTACTCAGATCGAGGCCGGCCATCGATTCCACCGGAACAGTTGCTGCGTGCTTTGCTGCTGCAGATTCTGTTCACAGTTCGCTCGGAACGCTTGCTGATGGAGCGCATCGATTACGACCTGATGTTTCGCTGGTTCGTGGGCTTAGGGATGGGCGATACGGTGTGGAATCACTCGGTATTTTCCAAGAACCGGGATCGTCTGATGGGCTATGACGTCGATGAGCTGCTGTTTGAAGCCATCAAGAAACAGGCCTATGCCAACAAGCTGTTATCGCGGGACCATTTCACGGTGGACGGAACCTTGATTGAGGCCTGCGCCTTGATGAAGTCGTTCAAGCCAAAAGACAGTGATGACGACGATGACGGTGAGAACTTCCATGGTCACAAGCGCAGCAACGAAACCCACGTATCCAGTACCGACCCGGATGCGTTGCAATGCCGCAAGGGGCCGGGAAAGGAAGCGAAGCTGCGTTACCTCGGCCATATTCTCGTGGAGAACCGACACGGCCTGATTGTGGACACCTCGGTGAGCGAGGCCAAGCTGCATCGGGAGCGCCCTGAAGCAATAGAACTTTTGTCCAGGCAATCGGTTCGACCCGGGCAGACGGTGGGTGCGGACAAAGGCTATGACGTCCGCCCCTTCGTAGCCCCTTGCCGGGAGCTGGGGTTTACCCCGCACGTGGCACAGAGAAAACACAGCCGCATCGATGCGCGCACAACCCGCCATGAGGGCTACGCGCTCTCTCAGCGCAAACGTAAGCGCGGTGAGCAGCCGTTTGGCTGGATGAAGACCTTTGGGCTGTTACACAAACTTCGGCACCGCGGTAAACAGAATGTCACCTGGCTGTTCCGATTGACGGCGACGGCCTACAACATTACGCGTATGAAGGCATTGGTGGCATGAGAATGCGAAGGGATGCAAGAAACACCGGGAAAACCCGCATCCGGCCATCACTGTCGCAACGTTCCGTCGCCAACGACGGTTTGGCAAACACGACAAATCAAATCCGGTGCTAAATTGATGATGGTCTTGTGCAAAAAAATCGTCACGCAACATACCGATTCGCTCCCGAACGCATATTTTTCAACAGGCTGCTAGTGTACTGTCTGATTAATTAGTTGAACTAATCATATGAGATGTTGTCGTATGATCCAGTAGTAACAGAGGATCGTACGATGGCCCGATTAGCGATACCGATTGTACTTGATGCAGACGAAGAGTCCGAGCTCAAGAGTTGGAGACGACGTCGAAACACGAAAGCCGGGTTGCATTTGCGAGCCGGCATCATATTGGACTGCGCGCAGGGTTACAGCGGTGAAGAAATTGCGGTGAGGCACCGCACCAGTGAGCAAACCGTATCCAAGTGGCGCCGACGCTTTGCCAAAGACCGGATTGCAGGGCTTTCGGATGCTCCGCGCAGTGGTCAACCTCGCAAACATGATGATGAGCGTGTGCAGATGGTATTGGATACGACCCTGAACCGTCGGCCTAAGAATGCCACACACTGGAGCGTGCGCAGTCTGTCGGCGGAACTTGATTTTCCACGAGACTTTGTTCACCGTGTATGGAAGGCGTTCGGACTGAAGCCCCATCTGACGCATAGTTTCAAATTATCGACAGATCCGCACTTTGTCGAGAAAGTGCGAGACATTGTGGGCTTATATCTGGATCCACCCGATAAAGCATTGGTTTTATGCGTGGATGAGAAAAGCCAGATTCAGGCTTTAGATCGCACGCAACCCTCGTTGCCGATGAATTATGGTATACCGGAAACGCATACACACGATTATCGGCGCTATGGCACAACGACACTGTTTGCTGCCCTTGATGTTGCAACCGGCAAAGTGATGGGCAAACTGAAACGTCGTCATCGAAGTCAAGAGTTCATTAGTTTTCTACGACACATCGATTCCCAAGTTCGCGCTGAGCTTGATGTTCACATGATTCTCGACAACTACGGCACCCACAAGACTGAAAAGGTGAGGAACTGGTTACTTCGCCACCCACGATTCCATTGTCATTTCACACCCACATACAGTTCCTGGATCAATTTGGTTGAACGGTTTTTTGCGACTTTGACAGAACATCAACTCCGTCGGGGGACACACCGATCAGTCCCTGCTTTGGAAAACGCCATTCGATCTTATCTCGATACGCACAACGAACAACCTACGCCATTTAGATGGATAAAAACGGCAGATGAAATCATTACTTCGGTAAATAGTATTCTTAACCGAATTAATCAGACAGTACACTAGAGCGATTCGCCGGACGCCTGCTTTTCAACATTCTCGCCTACTTCTATCAACTCTTTGCGTAGTACACGCTTGACCAACCAGGGGCCGACAACCGGTGGGATGCGAAAAGCGGGAACTATTGTGGCGGTGTAATTCAGTTGTGTTCGATCACTTTTCTTCGTCACCGTGAGTTGTTCGTTTGCGACCTTGAAACTACTGTGTTCGGGATCGGCAATGTAATTGATGGTTGTAACGGAGCCACGAGTCACTCGGACGTCGCTGGTCTTGGTGAGCCGTTTGCAATAAAACAGGACACAGGGTCTTAGAATCAATTTAAGCCTAGCGTTATCATCGTTAGCTGCGGACAACACTTCGCTTGTACTCACGCGCGACGACAGCGATTTCAGATTTGCATGATCTGTAACAATACGTTCGACCACACTGGCATTCGCGTAAAGCGTTGCATCGAACGAAACGCTATAGGTACGGTCTTCGTAAACGATTTCGATCTTGTTTATTTCAGCAGCATAAGTCTGTCCGGCGACGAGCAGGGCGCATAGCAGCGTCAGAACAACACCGGTCGTATGCAAGCTAGGGCGAGTCGGTTCAGGTATTGGAAAATGCTTCCCGTGTGAGATTGACAGGCGTGTTGCCGTGGACAACAACATTGTCTTCCACACGCACACCACCATATTTTTTGAATTGTTCAATTTTCGGCCAGTTCACTTTGCTCGAATGCTCGCTTTGATTTAGCTCGGCGAGCAGGCTGTCCATAAAGTATAGACCGGGTTCAATGGTTATAACTTGCGCATTTTCCAGTTTACGTGTCTGGCGCAAATGCGGAAAATGAGCAGGCGGTGGAGTGGTCGCACCGAATGCATCGGCCGAATGACCACCCACATCGTGCACTTGCAAGCCTAAATAATGCCCCAACCCATGTGGATAAAAAGTCCGGCTGATACCGGTTTCGACTGTTTCATCGGCCGACGCGTCGATAAACTTGAACGCAGATAAGATTTGCGCGATTTCCTGGTGTGCAGTTTCATGCAGTGCGGTAAATTCGTGATCGTGTAATACGCCGGCACAAAGGCGCTGCTGCATAGCATCCATCGCGTCTATCAAATCCTGAAACTCTGAATCTTGATAAGAATAAGTGCGCGTTATATCGGATGCGTAACCGTTGTGGCTCGCACCCGCGTCAATTAAGAACGAGTGCCGCTCGCTCACAGGCGGTGCTTCTCGATCCAGCCATTGGTAGTGCAAGGTGGCCGCATGTTGATTGAGCGCGATGATATTGGAGTACGGTAACTCGTTATCTGTCTGTTGGATTGATGTGCAATAAGCCAGATTGATTTCGTACTCTGAAGCGCCATCGCGAAACGCCGCGGCAGCGGCGCGGTGGGCTTTTACACCCAGCCGGGTAGCTACACGCGCGCATTCAATCTCATAATCCGTTTTGTAAGCACGATAATAATGCAAGTAATCCAGCAGGCCTTGCGGGTTTGCTTCCAGGGTCTTCCAGTCACTGAATTGCTCATCCCACTCACCGAGAAACGCCGTTCGTCCCGGAAGCTGCGCAATATGTTTTTTCGCTTCAGAAAATTGCGACACGACATGCACATCAAAATGCTGAACCCAAAAAGCATCCGGTATCGACTTAACCAGATGCCAGTAGTCGACCGGTTGATAAAACAATAAAACCGGCTTCTCTCCGGGTTGATGAACGATAAAACAATCAGGTTGATCGGTTAACGGACACCAGTACTTGAACAACGGATTGACGCTGAAGGGATAAGGACGATCGTCCAGAAATTGAAAATGTTGTCCGCCGGTATAGATAACAGCATTATCTATTCCGCTTTGCTCAAGTGCCTGATTATGCAATTTGGCTACGTGTTTTATATGTTGTGTATAAGTTTCCATTGTTATCGTCGTCTTCGTTGTCGCCGGTATGTCTTGCGTTTTGCGTCAGGATCATGTTCCATATACTCGGCTACGACCTCCTCGCGTTTATCGCGAAAAAACAATACGCCCAGCCCGTAACCCAGCGCCGCCCCGGTGACGTGTGCCACCAGGTTGATTGGTCCCATTTCCTCTTGGGAAAACAAATTGTAAGTATCGAACCCGACATACCACAGAACGACCAGCCAGGCGGGTATGCCGAATCGCCAGATTATCAGGACCAGCCAAAAGAAAAAGCGTATTTTTACTCTGGGCAGGAAAAACACCAACATGGCCATTACGCCCATCACCACGCCGGATAGTCCCAGGGTTGGTAATGGGTCGGACTGAACCGATGCGTAAAGAGAATAAAATACATTAGTACCAAACGCCAATGCCAAAATGACCACCGGGTACCAGAACAAACCCAGAATGATTTCCACTGTGGCAGAGAAGGCAAAAAAGAAAAATAAATTTCCGATAACATGTGCCCAACTGCCGTGGGCAAATGTAGAGGTCAGCATAGTTACCGGATTCCAGGAGCCAGGTTCATACATCAAGCGTGCACTCAAGTCCGTCGGTGCAAAGTCCGCATAATTACGATATTTTTCCTGCAACAACTGGTGCATGTATCGTTTGCCGTCCGCTTCGCTGAACACTTCGATGCGGTCAGAGTATTTTACGATTTCATTTATTCTCGCTTCGCTGTCGGTGGAGCGATGGATTTTGTATATCAAATCAATACATACGCCCTCGCTGGTGCTACCCGTACTTTTAGCTAAAACAAACTTAAAACTTTGATCGAGGGTTGCTTCGCAATACTCAACCACGGATTCGATAACACGCGTCTCGTTGTTGTACTGCGCATAGAAAATGATCAGACACGCGATGGAGATCGCTATCGTAAAGAAGGGGATCCGGTTTAATTCAAGATCGGCTTTATACGGAACGAATATCATGCGATATTCCGCTTTTCATCACCCCGTGCCAATGACAGTCGCCAACAGACTTAGCCCTATTGATTTCTTCTATCTGGTTAGTTGGATAACGATTTCGGGCGATGCTGAAGTGCATGCGTGAACGTTAGAATAAATCTATTTCTTATTTGGTGAATATAGCAAAAATTATTTATTGCTGGCTGATGTCGTTGGCAATTTTGAGCATAAACGCCTGTAAACTAACGGAAGAAAACGCGTTGCCGGCGCAATTGCGCGTAGTGAATGGTGATGTGCATTCGGTTGACTACGTTTTGCGCAACCTGACGTTATCGCCCGATGGCACGGTGCTGGGTTCCTATGGGCATAAACTCTACCGGGTTGTTGACAACGGCAACCGGATTGAACACGTCAACACCTTACCGGAGAGCATTCAGGGGATTCATGTAACGCAAACGGGCGATGTGCTGGTGAGCACGGACAACGACGTAAAATCCGCCGACCAAGCGTGTCAAATCTATGTTTCCAGCATGGAAATGCAAGAGTTCGAAAAGATTAAGACCATTCAGGCCGGTTCGGCGATATGGTGGTCTCTGGCGTCAAACAAAAAGGGCGATTATTTTGTTGGCGAGTACGGGCCGCGTAACCATGCCGATACCAATACTGTGTGGGCGTTCGACAAAATCCGCACAGTTTGGAAGGCCGTATTCACCGTGCCTCAGGCAAAACACACGCATATTCATCGCGTCGCAGTCGATCCGTATACTGACGATGTGTGGATCAGTTTCGGGGATGGACCCGATAGCCGGGGCGTGTACCGGTCAATCGATAACGGCGATTCCTGGGAACGGATGCACGACACTCAGGCGACGGCCGTTGCTTTTACAGCCGAGGCGATATACTGGGGTGAGGATACTGGCAAACCGGGCGTGATTACCCGTTACGACCGTCTTTCGGGTAAATTTCGCGATGTGCTGGAGGTAACCGATCACGGACCTTACGGTGGCAGTATTTATGATATGACAGTCGGTTCGGACGGTACGGTTTACGCGGTGACCATGAAGTATGCCGATCAGAATCACGTCGCTACATTGTGGAAAGGCAAGAACGAGGACTGGCAACTGGTGATGGAATTTGAAAGTAAGTCCGGTCAACCGGTGAATCTCAGCACTATCGCCGGGCCGGACAAGAATGGATGGATTTATGTCACGGGATATAAAATTCGCGACGAAAAAATTTGATATTTATTAACAGGAGAAATTGGTGAGTACATTAAAAAACGCTTTTTATGCGCAGTCCGGTGGTGTCACTGCGGTCATTAACGCGACGGCATGCGGAGTCATCGAAACCGCACGCAAGAACAAAAACAAAATCGGCAAGGTATACGCCGGACGCAACGGCATAATCGGCGTGTTGACCGAAGACCTTATCGATACCAGCAAAGAAACGCCGAATGCGATAGCCGCGTTACGTCACACACCATCCGGCGCATTTGGTTCTTGCCGTTACAAACTAAAAGGCCTTGACGAAAACCGGGTCGAGTACGAGCGTCTCGTCGAAGTCTTCAAAGCACACAACATCGGCTACTTTTTCTACAATGGCGGCGGCGATTCAGCGGACACTTGCCTCAAGGTTTCGCAGATTTCGACCAAACTGGGCTTTCCGATTCAGGCAATCCACATTCCCAAAACAGTGGACAATGATTTACCGATCACGGACAACTGTCCGGGATTCGGTTCGGTGGCGAAATACATTGCCGTATCGACACGTGAAGCGAGTCTGGATGTTGCCAGCATGTGCAAAACGTCGACCAAGGTCTTTGTCGTGGAGGTCATGGGCCGTCACGCCGGTTGGATAGCTGCTGCCGGTGGTCTGGCGTCGAATGACGACGTGAAAATCCCACTGCTGATTCTTTTTCCGGAAATTCCATTCGATGAAAATAAATTTATAGATCTGGTCAGAAAAAAGGTGGAACAACACGGCTATGTCTCGATTGTGGTTTCTGAAGGTGTGCGCAATAAACAAGGACAGTTCCTGGCCGATGCCGGAACGACGGATGCTTTCGGTCACGCACAACTTGGCGGTGTCGCGCCGGTAGTCGCTAACATGGTTAAATCCAAACTGGGTTACAAATACCATTGGGCGGTAGCGGATTACCTGCAACGTGCCGCGCGTCACGTTGCGTCAAAAACCGATGTTGAACAGTCCTACGCGGTCGGTAAAGCGGCGGTGCAGTTTGCATTGGCCGGCAAGAATGCGGTTATGCCCGCCATCGTTCGTACATCCAACAAACCCTATCGCTGGAAAATCGGTGAAGCGCCGTTGGTACGGGTCGCCAACAAGGAAAAAATGATGCCGCGCGGATTTATCAGCAAAGACGGTTTTGGCATTACCAATAAATGCCGGGAATATTTGGAGCCCTTAATTAAAGGTGAAGATTACCCACCGTATAAAAATGGTATGCCGAAATACGTTGTACTAAAAAATAAGCCGGTAGCGAAAAAATTGAAAACGACATTTTCAGTCTGAAAATTTTTAGGCTTGTTTTGAGTGTTGTTGCTGAATTCCTGGTAATTAGCCATCTATCAAAAGAGAATTCAGCACTCAAGCCCCTCCACTTTGTATACAAAACATGTCTTAAGGTAATTTTCGATATGTCAGCTTACTAATAACGAGACTATAATTCGTTTATTATCCATGCCATTTCAGTAAAACCTTGCAAAGACTGACATGGCATTAGCAGATAAAAATCCACTTTGGCGCCCACCTAAACACCATCAGGATTTGCCTGAGGAACATCACCATGTTCACTGGATGGAGTTATTTTACGACCTGATTCACGTGGTCATGATTTTCTTGCTAGGCAACTACTTGTCTGACCATCATGACATGGCAGGCTTTATCACATTTGTAATGTTGTTTGTGGCTATGTGGTTAGCTTGGGGGGAGTCATCGATTTACAACTCCTTGTACGTCAGTACAGACTGGTTCTATCGATTATGTACCGCCTTTCAAACTCTCTCAGTGATGTTTATGGCGGCATCCATTCCCGCTATTGAGCCTTCTTTAAGCAACCCGGGAAAAGGGTCTGTTTATTTTTCGGCGGCCTACGGCATGAATCGATTGATTCTGGGATTGATGTACTTCCGCGCAATTAAATCGAAAGCGGAGTCTACCAGTCTGGCTCATGAACAAGCACTGCGTTTCTTTTTGCTCGGCATACTGTTCGTAATTGCAGCGTTTTTACCCGCGTCAATTGGCGTTACAGTGTTTATCGCCGGGGTTGTGATTACCCAGGTATTTTACTTTATACCTAACCTGACCATTATGCGTTTAGATCGATTCGTGCCGCGGATGGGTCATTTTACGGAACGATTTGCACTGCTCTTATTGATCGTGAATGGCGAAGGTTTCTTCAAGCTGGTGGTGACTTTATCCGAAAAAGGCGTCTACAAAGTGGGACCCGAGGTTTTGTTTAATGTCGCCTTTGGCGGCCTGGCTGTATTTGCCCTGACCTGGATTTATTTCGATTTTGTCGGCAACTATAAAATTCGCAAGGGCAATCGCTATCTTTACATGATCTGGTCGGGGCATATGCTGTTAATGCTTTCCGCGGTGATGGTTGGCGTGGCATTAGCCGGCGAAGTTTATGTTGGATTCATGGAACCTTATCCGGTCTATTATGGCACTCTGGGTTGTTTGGGACTGGCGGTTTATTTATTCAGTATTTTTATTATTCAGCGAAGTGTGGAGCCGCAAATGGCACATCGCTTTGCCAACCCCAAAGTCTTGTTTGCTGCTATTGCACTGGCACTGGTGTGTTTCGCAACTTTTCGCTATTTGCCTTCAATATTGGGCAATCTGATCTGGGCGAGTGCGATTATCTTTGTGTTACCGATTCAAGTCTTCAGAGCCTACGTGGTTTTATCTCGCGAGCAGGGACATTGATAACAACGCCCATCAAGGTTCATAAACGTGTCGATTGAAATAGACGTTTGACCGCGGGTATTTGATCCAGTCCGGATCTTGCACTTAAACCATACCCCCCTTGAGCCGGTCTAACCGCAATCGTTCGCGATGATCGAACAAGCGGCGTGAGCCTAGCCACACGGCGCCAGCGGTGCCGAATATGCTGCCGGCGGCGATTAAAAACATCACCAGGATTTGATATTTCACCGCTTCAACCGGATCGCTACCCGCCAGGATTTGACCGGTCATCATGCCGGGCAGGCTGACCAGCCCGGCGGCCGCCATAGCATTGATAATGGGAATCATGCCGACCCGGATGCTGTCACTGCGGATACTGGCAATGGCATCCGCCGCACGATGGCCCATTATTAAGCGCGCTTCGATAATTTCACGTTTGTCCGCTGCGCTTTGGGTAAGGCGGTCAAGTCCGAGCGACACACCGTTCATGGTGTTACCCAGAACCATGCCAAGCAGGGGAATAGCATATTGTGGTGTGTACCAGGGTGAGGCGTCGATCACAATAGTCAGCGCGAGTATGGTTACGCTGAACGCGGAGATGAACATCGAGAACGAACCGAGTGCCAGTGACCATGCACCGGTAAAGCGGCGTGATTGACGCACGGTTACTTCCCGGCCGGCGACAATCAACATAAACAAACCTAACAGGGATACCCACAACCAATGTGCATTGCCGAACACGGCTTTAAGCACGTAACCGATGAGTAGCAATTGAACTACCGTGCGTACTGCCGCGATCAGCAGTGACGTGGTTTCACCAATGCGCATCCAGTGGGTCAGCGCGGCGGCCAGCAAAATCAATACTGCTGCTAACGCAAGATCGAGTGGACTGAGTAAAATCATTAACCGATGCTCTCCAAACGACCATTTATCATGGATAGTTGTTTGTCTGACACGCGGTCGAGTTGCTTGCGATCATGACTGACCCACAACACACAACAAGTGTGCTGTTGGCGATAGTTTGCCACCAGTGTTTCGACGCGTTCAATGTTGTCATGATCGAGATTGGCGGTCGGTTCATCCAGCAACAACACTTCAGGTTGATTCGCCAGCAGCCGTAACAACGCCAGTCGCTGACGTTGGCCGCTGGACAATTGACGCACGGGTTGTTCGAGTACAGTGGGAGATAAATTCAGCCCTTCCAACACCGGTGCTTGCCGATTCGGAAAATGATCCAGCACATTTTCCGACCACCAGAAACTTTCCGCCAGCAGCAAACCTACTTTGCTGCGCCATTGTGAGGGGCTGTATGTTTCCCGTGACGTTCCATTTAACAAAACCATGCCTTCATGGATATCGAGATCGGCCAGACAACGTAACAAACGCGTCTTTCCGCTGCCGGATGGACCGGATAATCCAACGCAACAGCCCTGTTCGATTTCAATACTGAGCGGACCCAGTCCGGCTGCTTGAATTTTTTTTGCCTGCAGGCCGTTCACATCACTCAACCGTCATCTGGATGCGGTTTACCATGACATAAAAAACGGGGCACACCATAATGGTGGAGCCCCGTTTATTCGCATTGAAATTTAATTGTTTGTTAAAGCAACGGTGCGATCACCAGGCTCACGATAGCCATGACATTGATCAAAATGTTCATGGACGGGCCGGAGGTATCCTTGAATGGATCGCCAACAGTGTCGCCAACTACCGCGGCCTTGTGCACATCCGAGCCTTTGCCGCCGAAATTGCCGCGTTCAACGTATTTTTTGGCGTTATCCCAGGCCCCACCAGCATTGGCCATGGTCAGCGCAAGCAGGACGCAACCGAGTAATGCGCCGCCTAACATACCGCCAAGAGCCTGCGGTCCGAGCGCGAATCCGACAACGACCGGCGCCAGAACTGCTAACGCGCCTGGTGGAATCATGCGTTTCAGGGCAGCTTGGGTGGCGATGTCCACGCAACGATCTGTGTCGGGTTCCGCGTTGCCTTCGAGTAAACCGGGTATGTCTTTAAATTGACGCCGGATTTCTTTAATCATGTCGAATGCGGCAGTGCCGACCGCAGTCATGGTCAGGCTACTGACCAGGAACGGAAAAATACCGCCGAGAAACATACCCGCCAGCACTTTGGGATCGTTAATCAACAATTGAAAGTCAGCGTTGTTATGCGCGACAGTTTCAATATAAGCGGAGATGATTGCCAGCGCCGCCAGTGCCGCCGCACCGATGGCAAACCCCTTGCCGATAGCGGCAGTGGTGTTGCCCAGTTCATCCAGCGAGTCGGTAATCTTGCGCGTGTCTTCCCCAAGACCTGCCATCTCGGCAATACCACCGGCGTTGTCTGCGACCGGGCCGTATGCATCGATGGCCATGGTAATGCCCACTGTCGCCAGCATGCCGACTGCCGCGATACCGACGCCGTAAAGACCGGAAAGCTGGCTGGAGATCAAAATAATCGCGCACAGAATCAAAACCGGTACCACCACAGATTGCATACCCGTAGCTAAACCCGAAATCATTACCGTCGCGGGGCCGGTTTCACCGCTTTCGGCGATTTTTTCAACCGGCCGGCCGGCGGTGTAATACTCGGTGATCAAACCGATGCCAATACCGCCAACGGCGCCTACTAATACGGACACCCAGACACTGACACTCACGCCGACGATGAGTATGACCAACAAAGCGGCCACCATGAAAATGATCGACGACCCGATGGTGCCGATGCGCAAAGCCACTTCCGGTGATTTGCTGCTGTATTTACGTACTAAAAAGATTCCCGCCAGCGAGCAGAGAATGCCGACGGAGGATAAAGCCAGTGGCAGGAACATTAATGCCGCCTGTGCGCCCATCGGCGTGTCGGCATCCAGTGTTGCTGCAATCGCGATGGACGCGATCATGGCGCCGCAATAGGATTCGAAAATATCCGAACCCATGCCGGCCACGTCGCCGACGTTATCGCCAACATTATCCGCGATCACGCCCGGGTTGCGCGGGTCGTCTTCGGGAATACCCGCTTCGACCTTGCCGACCAGATCGGCGCCGACATCCGCGCTTTTGGTAAAAATACCGCCGCCGACACGGGAGAACAGTGCGACCGTGGATGCGCCCATACCAAAACCATGAATCACATGGGAAGATTCCGGATCGCTACCGAAGAACAAATACAGGATACCGAGACCCAGGAGACCCATGGCGGCAACCGTCAGACCCATAATCGACCCGCCGAAAAAGGCCACGGTCAAGGCTTCCGCGGCGCCCTTGTCGTGGGCCGCGGTCGTGGTGCGCACATTGGACTGTGTTGCGGTATACATGCCGATATAACCGGCGGATCCCGATGCCAGCGCGCCAACGATAAAAGCGAACATGGTACGCCAGCCTAGATCGGAAAATAAAATAAAAACTGCAACTATCGCCGCAAAAATGGCAAGATAGCTGTACTCGCGGCGCATGAATACCATCGCACCCTTGTGAATAAGTGCGGAGATATCGGCGACTTTGCCGGTACCTTCCGGATATGCGTAGACTATTTTGTAAATTCGGAACGCGGCGAAAAGTCCTAAAACGCCGAGAATGGTTGGAATAAGTGCTACACCTGACATGTGGCTCCCCAGTTATTGGTAGTTAAAAATTCAAAGGCGGGCAAGCATATAGACTCAGACCGCTTAGATCAACATGGTTAGTGACCTGTGTATGTGTGTCGCAGGTCATATGTTATTGTTTTTAAAGGAGATATGATTTGATACTCGATAGAGTTGGACCAGGTTTTTCCCTGCCGGACGATATTAACGTCATTATTGAAATTCCGCTAAATGGCGAACCGGTCAAGTACGAAGTGGATAAAACAACTGGCGCGATGTTCGTCGACCGCTTCCTGACGACTTCCATGCGTTACCCGTGCAACTATGGCTATGTGCCGCAGACGCTATGCGGCGACGGCGATCCCGTGGATGTGCTGGTGGCGTCGCCCCTGCCGCTTATCCCCGGCTCGGTCGTGCGCAGCCGGCCGGTGGGGGTTTTGAACATGGAAGACGAGTCCGGTGAGGACGCCAAAATTGTCGCCGTACCGATCAGCAAACTCACCCGGCGTTACCATGATGTGAATAACTACCACGATTTACCCAGCGACCTGGTCGACCGTATCGCGCATTTTTTCGAACATTACAAAGATCTCGAACCGGAAAAGTGGGTCAAACTGCACGGTTGGTCCGATGTTGACGCCGCCAAACAGGAAATCCTCGACAGCGTCGATCGTTTTAACGAGGTAACATAGGCTCACCGCCGCGTAGCCTGGCTGCGACTAAGTGAGGCGAAGTTCAGGAAAATTTTATCCCGGATTCCAGTTCTTTCCATCAGGGCTACTGTTGCTGTTTCGTCGTTCTGAGCGTAAGCGAAGAATCCAGAGAGATTTCTTTACGATGCTGGATTCTTCACTCGCTATCGCGAGTTCAGAATGACTGTGAGGTACCGAACACTGTAAGGGATTTTCAGTACACCGTTAGGGTTTCTGTTTGTCACCATTGAATTTAGCTGAACCATGACCCCGATGTTCGCTTAGTGGCTCCGAACATTGGTGAATAATCTCGCCTGTATCCGGATCTTCCACTATTTCAAAATATCGGTCCTCGCGTTTGTCTATCACCTTTGATTTCTTCACACATTTCTCATACGCAAAAGACCATTCGTATCCATCAAAAAATTCCACTCTTAACTTCTTGTGACTCGGAAGGTTGGGATCCTTTATTCTTCCGCCAACCGATTCGTAGAATTTGACATTCTCCTCAATTTGAACACTGATCTTTCGAGTAGTTGAGCTACATTCTGGGCATGGTTACCGTTTTTCCGAATCGATTTCTTCCTGTCCTTCCCAGCAGCAATCGCATGATGCACATACTTTTACTTCCATCGTCACAACCTTATTTACACGCAGTCAATGCACATATAATGAGTAGACGTTGGGTTAGGCTGTAGCCGTAACCCACCGAATGACTTTTCTTATGCGTATTCTTTCGGCGCGACTTGTCGAGTCCTACCAATGGCCGTTTTACGAGTTGTGACTTTCATTTCTACTCATTCTTGCTTAATTCTTTGTTTCGCACGTGGATGTGTTTTATCGTATACCTTAGCAAGGTGTTGAAAGTCGAGGTGGGTGTAGATTTGCGTAGTGGAAATATCCGAGTGGCCGAGGAGTTCTTGCACTGCGCGCAGGTCGCTGCTGGATTGCAGAATATGGCTGGCGAAGGAATGACGCAGCATGTGCGGGTGGACACGCACGTCCAGTCCGAGCCGTTTGGCCCAGTAATTGATACGTTGTTGCACCGCGCGCGTGCTCAAACGTGTGCCGCGCTGACTGGTAAACATCGCGGTTTCATCTTTTGCCGCCATGGCCGGACGCGATTCAAGCCATTTATTTATCGCTTCAATGGCGAACCGTCCGACCGGGACAATTCGTACTTTCTCGCCTTTACCCGTCACGCGCACACTGGCTTCGTCAAAATCGATGTCGCCCAGATCGAGCTTAACCAGTTCGCTTAAACGCAAACCGGATGAGTAAAACAATTCCATGATCGCGCGATCGCGTATGGCGATGTTTGTGGACTCTTTGTCGCTGACCAGATGAGCGACCTGTTCGGCGGTTAAGGTGTTTGGAAGATGCCGTTTTGATTTGGGTGCGGATGCCCCGTCGAAGGGACTGAGTTTTACTTTTTTCTCGCGCAGTAGGTAGCGATAGAACGAACGTGCTGCAGATAATGCACGTTGGATACTGGCGCTGGAAAGGCCGCTTTGATGCAGGGTGGCGGGAAACACCCGGGCCTGTCGTGCATCGAGGTCAGTCCATTCTTCCAGTTTGCGCGCGCTGAAAAACTGTTTCAGTTTTTCCAGATCACGTTGATAGTTTGAACAGGTGTGCTTTGAGGCGCGCCGTTCGTCGCGCAAATGAACCAGAAAATGATTGATTTCAGTGTCGAGCAATGACACTTGTTGCGCTGCAGCGAACTACGCTGCGTCCGTGTTGCAACGAGAAACAAAAGCCCCCAGCAATTGACCCAAACGATCCAGATAGCTGGTCGCCATGTCCAGCGTGAAGCGACCGGCATCGGTCGAACCCAGGGCGAGGATGCCGTCAATACCTTGCTCCGACACGATCGGGATCAGGGCGCAGGATTGCACCTGGGTAGCGTCGTCGTCAAACAGAAACTCGAGTTTGCCCTGGGGTAAGCGATTATCACACAGACTCAGATTCGGGCTGAGTCGATCGACAAAGTATCGGTAAGTTTCGTCCTTCGGTGAGCAAAAAAGTGAATCGGTTTTGTCGCTATTGCTGATTTTACTTCTGGCATACTGAACATCGAAATCTTGTTTTAGCTTCTCCGCGAAAACGCTATTCAGTTCATCGACACCCGACAGACTCAGTAAGCAAACGGTAATATCATGAAAACGTTCGCTTAATAACTGATTTTCTTTTGCATTTTCTATGAGATCGGCAAATTGTTTGTTCAAGTCGTCATTTTTTTCGCGTAACGCGATGACCTGGCGGTCCATAAGGGAAATAACCTGATCCTCGGTCGGGTGCGCAAGTTTAAGATTTAAAAGCGCGTTTTCGTGCCGTTCAAAAAAACCGGGGTTGGATTGCAGATAGTCCGCAATATTTTTTTCGTAATCGTTTGACTCGATTTGTGTTGCCTTTTCGGACTTGCTCATTGATGCTCCAGGTTAATGGTCTAAGTCGATATTGCCTTTGAAAACCGTGGTGGCCGGGCCGGTCAGCCATACCGGTTGCCCCTCGCCCTGCCATTCTACCTGTAAATCGCCACCGGGCAGACTGACTTTTACCGATTCGTTCAAATAACCCAGCGTTTGGCCCGCAATCGCCGCTGCGCAGGCACCACTGCCGCAGGCCAGGGTTTCGCCAACACCACGTTCAAACACACGCAAATTGATGTGCCCGGGATTCAGTATTTGCATGTAACCGGCGTTCGCACGCTCAGGAAATCGCGGGTGATTTTCAATTAGCGCGCCTCTCACAGGCACATCAATTTCATTCACGTCCGGGACAATCTGCACGGCGTGAGGATTGCCGATGGCGAGCGCACACACATCAATGGACTCCCCAGCGACGTCCAGAGTGTATATTTGTTCGCGTTGCCTTGCCTGGATCGGAATTTCGACGGGTTCAAATGTCGGCACACCCATGTTGACACTGATAGTGTCATCGCTGTTGCAGCGCAATCGCATGAGACTGGTTTGGGTTTTTACCGTGATGCAATCGCTATTACTCAAATTCTCATCACGCAAAAAGTGGGCAAAACAGCGTGCGCCATTACCGCATTGACCAACTTCACTGCCATCGGCGTTAAAAATTCGGAAAGTAAAATCGGCACCATTGGCCGGTTCGGTTTTTTCGGCAATCAGGATTTGATCGCAACCGATTCCGGTATGACGATCAGCGATGCGATGAGCTAATGCTGAATTGATATTCACGGACTGACGTATGCCGTCGATAACGACAAAGTCATTGCCCAGCGATTGCATTTTAGTGAATTTCAACATTTAACAAAGATTTAACAGGCAAAACTTGTATTATGTGTTTGGTGTCCCAATTAGAAATACTGTTACTTTAATTCTACCGCCCGCTGTTGAAATTATCACTTAAGAAGCGCCTGCAAAAACTACGTGAGTTGCCGCACCCGTGGCGCATGTTGATTGGCGTATTACTCATTATCGGCGGCCTGGTCTGGTTTTTGCCGGTTGTCGGTATCTGGATGATTCCCCTGGGGTTATGGATGTTGTCCAAGGATTTCCCCTGGGCGCGGCGTTTGCACTTGAACCTAGTTGTCTGGTGGCGGCGTTTTCGGGCGCGCCGCCAACGCAAAATGAAAACAGACGCCGATTAAATTACCGGATTAAACCTGGATAGATCCATTAGCCCAACCCAGTCGAAGGAATCGTCGCCAATGGCGAAAAACCAGGGATTCAATATATTTTGCTTGTTATACACCAATGCTTCGCCGTTGCAATTGACCAGTTTTCCACCAGCGATATTCAAAACACAATGAGCCGCAGCGGTATCCCATTCCGAGGTTAAGCCCAGACGGGGATACACATCGGCCTTGCCTTCCGCCACCAAACAGATTTTTAACGCGCTGCCCATGCTTTGAATGTTGACCTTGCCGCTTTGTTTTTCCAGTTTTTCACGATAGGCATCCACAGCGGCACCGGCATGTGAACGACTGGCAACCATGGTGACTTCATCATTGTTGTATTTTTTGGTCGAGATCGGTTGGTATTCGCCTGACGCGTTTATCAGGAAAGCACCTTCGCCTCGCGCGGCAGCATGGGACACGTTTTGTGCCGGAGTGTGCACGACGCCAAGCACCGGCACGCCATCATCGACCAATGCGATATTGACAGTGAATTCACCGTTACGTTTGATGAATTCTTTCGTGCCATCGAGTGGATCGACCAGCCAGAAACGCTGCCACCCTGAGCGCTCCGCATAGTCGATCGACACGGATTCTTCAGACAGGATAGGCCATGGCGGCGATAGCTCGCCCAGCCGTTTTACAATCAGTTCATGCGCGCGCCGATCAGCCGTGGTTAAAGGCGAGCCATCGTCCTTGGATTCCACATCGAAATCGTTTTCGTAGACATCGAGAATCTCCGCGCCGGCGGCGACGGCGATATCTACCGTGGTTTCCAATAACTCGCGCATATTTTTTATATCGTCAATCATGATTTACCTTTCAAGTAATCGTTCAATAAATAAACCGCTAACTGACTGCGGGCGTCACTAAAGTCTTCCCGGTCTAGTAATTGCATTAAGTCGGATACCGGCCAGTGCACGATTTCCAGTTCCTCGGGTTCATCGCCGTGCAGTTTCGCTTCAAATAAATCAGTCGCCAGAAACAAGTGAGTCTGATAACGTGAGTAACCAGGCGTCACCGACACTGTTTTTAGCAGGACCATCTGCCGAGCGCCATAACCGATTTCTTCACGCAATTCGCGTTGTGCCGTGTCCGCTAATTTTTCATCTTTATCGATTTTGCCCTTGACGAAACCGAGTTCGTAACGCTCGGTGCCAACACAGTATTCGCGAATCATCAATACGGTATCGTCATTCAAAAGCGGCATGACCAAAACCGCGCCACGACCGGCTCCGGCCAGACGTTCGTATTCAACCTCGACGCCATTGCTGTAGCGCAATGACACTTGTTCTACACGAAACAAGCGGCTTTGGACGGCGAGTCTAACGTCGAGAATTTCGGGTGGTTTTTTCAAGAACCTATCTCATCATATCTGCGCTTGCGAATACGTTGTTAAAAACTCTCTCAAAATGCTCGTATATTATCCGTACGCTACACTTTTTCGTTCGTTTTTGCCTCGTCTTCACTACGCTTGATGAATGATAAGACAGATCCTAGCCAATCGGACTCTCGTTGACAGGGTAACGTATAGCGGGATTTATTTAAAATATTTCTGCATTGCGGATCGCTTCGTTAGAGTAGGAATTGGGTAGAATGCCCGGCAACACAATTGTTAACTGGAGTTATATATGAGTTTCATGACCGCCGATTTGTACGATCATCATGGCGAAAATCTGCAAGTGGCTGAACCGGTGTTGCGCGACTTTGGCGGCAAGGCGAATTTCCACGGGCCAATCGCGACGGTGAAAGTATTCGAGGACAACACCCTGGTGCGCCAATCCCTGGAACAAGCCGGCGACGGTCGCGTGCTGGTGATTGATGGAGGCGGTTCGCTGCGTTGCGCGCTGGTGGGCGATCAGATCGCCGCATTGGCGCTAAACAGCGACTGGTCGGGTCTGGTGATATACGGTTGTATCCGCGACAGCGTCGAAATCGGTGGTCTTGAAATCGGCGTCAAAGCACTGAATACAAACCCGGCGAAAAGCGTAAAACGTGGAGAGGGTCAGACAGATATCAGCGTGCGCTTCGCCGGTGTCGATTTCGTTCCGGGTCATTATTTATACGCCGATTGTGACGGCATCGTGGTATCGCAAACAGAGTTAGCCAATCCTGCCTGATTGTTTGTGACGCCGCTTGAACGTTATGAACAGGATTTAACCCACCCGGATTTTCATAATGATGCCGCGCAGCGTAATGCGGTTAATCATTTGCAGCGGCTATATGATGCTCTGTTAGCCGCCCTAGAGAACGAAAGCTGGTTTGCGGGAAAAATCGCGCGCTGGTTTTCCAAACCACCCGAGCCGGTTAGAGGTTTGTACCTTTGGGGTGGCGTCGGTCGTGGCAAGACTTATCTGATGGATTTGTTCTATGAATTATTGCCCATTGAGCAAAAACGCCGTGTGCATTTTCATCGTTTCATGCAGGGTGTGCATGCCGAATTAAAACAACTGCGCCAGGAACAAGACCCTCTTGTTCTGATCGCGACACGATGGGCGCAAACTACGCGTATTTTGTGTCTGGATGAATTCTTCGTCGAGGACATCGGTGATGCCATGATTTTAAGCGGGTTGCTTGAATCGTTGTTCGCTCGAGGTGTCAGTCTTGTGACCACGTCGAACAGTCACCCCGATACACTGTATAAAAACGGTTTGCAGCGAGATCGTTTCAAACCGGCTATTGAGTTATTAAAAACCTATACCGATGTGGTCGAGCTAGAAGCGGGCGTCGATTATCGTCTGCAATATCTTGATCGCGCGAAGATTTATCACTATCCGCTGGATGAACAGGCGGAGGAAAATTTAATCGCATGCCTCGAACATGTGGCGACCGGACGCTATGAAGCGAATTGCGAACTGGAAATTCTGGGGCGTGTTATCCAGGCGCGCTATCTCGGTGACGGCGTCGTCTGGTTTGATTTTGATGAAATTTGTGCCGGCCCGCGTTCCCATGCCGATTACATTGAGCTGGCCAAACTGTTTCATACCGTGATTATTTCCGGTATTCCTAAGATGTCCCGTGAACAGGATAACCCGGCGCGACGTTTTATCGAACTGATGGACGAATTTTATGATCGCAACGTAAACCTAATTGTATCAGCCGAGAAACCACCAGAGGAGTTGTACCATGGCACCCGATTGCGCGATGCGTTCCAACGCACCACCAGCCGCTTGCAGGAAATGCAGTCACACGACTATCTGGCAAAAGAACACTTGCCTTGAGGAATGAATTAAAACTTCATGCGCTTTTCACTCAATAACATGTTGTTTTTCGGTGCCGTCATCACGGTTATCGCGATTGGTTTGGGGTTGTATTGGTCAGGACATTCACCGGCGGAAAAATGGTTGTATTATTTCGAAAAGCCAGGTGCGGAGTACGCGCAGGTATTATTGAGTGATCCAAACCCACCGGATCCACCGAAAATCCTGCAACAAAACAACATCAACGTGTACGAGAATTACGTAACCTATTCGCCAAAACAAAAGTCGTCAATTGTAGTTGCCTACGCGAAGGACAATCCACCAGCGTCAGGCGATGAGAATACCTGGCAGCATGTCAAAGGTCCGTGGTACGTACTGGAAACCGAGTAGTTACTGAGAGGAACAATTATGAGTAACGCGAATAAATCTGCGGTGTTGCACAAACGTGAAATAGAAAAAATGGATGAGCGTAAATTCGATCATCCGCTTAACCCGAATGCGGTGCGGCATACCAAATCAATCAGCGACGCTGTCGGCATGGAAAACATCGGTGTGCATTTAGTACGTGTTGAACCAGGCAAGGAAACCACCGCGTTTCATTTTCATCACGTGGAGGAAGAATTTATTTATATTCTGGAGGGTAGAGGTCTTCTGGAACTCGGTGAGGATGAAATCGAGGTCGGCCCCGGTAGTTTTATCGGTTTCACCGCACCGTCATTGCCCCATGCGATGCGCAACGCATCGGACACTGATCTGGTTTATCTAATGGGTGGTGAACGGTGTGAATCCGATGTGTGTGACTACCCGCGACTGAAAAAACGTTTATATCGAGTGGGTGACAACAGTCATTACGTCGATCTCGATTAGAACCATGCGCTAAGAATGGATCATCTCAGTCGATCATTGCGTAATCTGTTTGTTTGGTCGGAGCTGGATCGTGCCACGGATTTGCGCAAGCCCAATGCAGTCAAGCACGGTGAAAGCGATAAGATAACGCTGGAACATCCACTGGCTCGTCTGTTACCGGTCTGGAATGGTCAATGTCTGGTCGCCGTGCGCTCCCGGTATGAATTGGTAAAGCTGCCAACATCGGTAATATCCATTGAACACGTTGATATGCAAAGTGTGACCATGTTGGGTATGCAAGACGGGCAGCCTTATTTTGCGGCGGATGTGTTGAGCGATGAGGCGGCTAATCTGCACTCGGACTACGCATTCGAAGATGTACGTAAAATCAGCTCACGCGTAAGCGCCAGTGATGCTGCGTTGGTAGCTTATGCCAAAGCCATGATTTACTGGCATCAACGGCATCGTTTTTGCGGTAGTTGCGGTTCGCCGACGCAAGTAACCCAGTCCGGACATCTGCGCTTATGTACAAACAGCGCATGCGGACAATCTCACTTTCCACGAACCGATGCCGCGATTATCGTGCGCGTCACGCGTGACGATAAAATTCTGTTAGCGCGGCAACCGAACTGGCCACCGAATCAACGCTCTGTGATTGCCGGTTTTGTCGAGCCAGGTGAAAGTGTCGAACACGCCGTCGTGCGCGAAGTGTGGGAGGAAACAGACCTGCAGGTGCGTGACGTACACTACGAATCCTCGCAACCGTGGCCTTTTCCCGGCTCTTTGATGTTGGGTTACTCCGCAAGCACCGACGACGAAATAATCACTTTACGTGACGGTGAACTGGAGCAGGCCGCGTGGTATTCACGGCAGGATATTCGTGATGGCTTGCTCAACGGGAGTTTACGGGTGCCGACGCGCATTTCTATCGCTTATCGCCTGGTTGAGGATTGGTTCGACATGGACGATGAAACAGGGCTGGAAGCGTTGTCAGCGACGCGCTAGAAACACAATGGTTACCTGGGTTTGAGTCGGTTTTGCCACATCAGTAAGGCAATAGACGTTTTGTCGTCCTCAAATTATTTGATTATTGCCAAAATGCCCGGTACAGTTCCTATGCACTTGTTTTTTTGACAAGGCACAATAAAACTGATTTTTAAAACCCCAATCCAAATTTGTTCGGGGAGGAGCCATGACAGATCGTTTTTCGGGAACCGTAAAATGGTTCGACAATAAAAAGGGATACGGATTTATTCAGCGCGAAGAAGGCGAAGACGTTTTCGTTCACTATCGCGACATTCGAGGCGATGGATATCGCACACTAGCCGAAGGTCAACAGGTCGAGTTCAGTATCGAACAACGTGACCGCGGACTGGCGGCACAAGACGTGGATCTCGACGTCGGCGAATAATCTTTCGCGGTTCCCTGTTTTGGAACCGTAAATTTAAAGATTCATGCGTTGCACATGAACAGGCGCTGATTGCGTTGCGTTTGTGATATTCAGAATTCATACATGACCCAGAACTGGGACCCCAAGCGTTACGACGAGAACGCACGCTTCGTGTCCGATCTCGGTGCACCCGTGCTTGCGTTACTGAATCCGCAACCGGGTGAACGCATTCTCGATTTGGGTTGTGGCGACGGCCCACTTACCCAGCAGCTTGTTGACATTGGTTGCGACGTACTTGGCATTGATACGAGTCCGGAGCAGATCGAAGCCGCGCGCAAGCTTGGTCTTGATGTCCTGGTTATGGACGGTCACGAGCTACCCTTCGAGCAGGAATTCGATGCGGTATTCAGCAACGCGACTCTGCACTGGTTGACTCGCCCGGATGAAGTGCTGGCCGGTGTGTATAAGTCCTTAAAACCCGGTGGGCGATTTGTCGCGGAGTTTGGCGGTGACGGCAATGTCGCGACTGTGGTTGCAGCGATCACGCAGGTCTTAGCAGTCAGGGGAATCGATGCCTACGCGCACAATCCCTGGTATTTCCCCAGTGTAAACGAATATCGCGAACGCCTCGAAATGCACAACTTCGATGTGCACTCCATTGAACTCATCGATCGCCCGACACCGATTCCGGGTGACATCGCAGGCTGGCTGGAAACCTTCGCCGAGTCGTTTCTGGTTACGGTTCCGGCTATCGAACGCACGACTCTACTGGATGAGCTGCGTGAATGTTTACGGCCGGATTTATGTGACGAATCCGGCAACTGGACAGTCGACTACGTGCGTTTGCGTTTTGCCGCAGGCAAACCATCGGATTAGTGCCGCAGGCAAACCGTCTGATTAGTACTGCAAGCCTGTTAGCTAAAGCGAGCTAAAAACTTCGGCGGCAGCATCGATGGTATGTTGAATATCATCGTCACTGTGTGCGCTGGAAACAAAACCGGCTTCGAATGCGGACGGTGCAAGATAAACGCCACGCTCCAACATGCCATGAAAGAATTTTTTAAATCGCTCAACATCGCCGGCCATCACTTGCGCGAAACTGGTAATAGTTTCTTTTTCATTAAAAAATAATCCAAACATAGCGCCGACTTGATTGCTGGTTAACGCGACGTTTGCGCTATCGGCAGCATCTGTTAATCCGGCGATCAGCTTGCCGGTTTTTTCTGTAAGGTTTTCGTAAAAATCTTTTTCTGCAAGTTGTTTGATTGTTGCGAGACCCGCAGCCATCGCAACCGGGTTGCCGGACAAGGTTCCTGCCTGATAGACAGGTCCGCTCGGTGATAAATGATCCATGATCTCAGCGCGTCCGCCGAACGCCCCAACCGGCATGCCACCGCCAACAATTTTTCCGAGTGTGACCAGATCGGCCTGTACGCCGTAAATCCCTTGCGCGCCCTGTGGTCCGACGCGGAAACCTGTCATCACTTCGTCGAATATCAGTAACGCGTCGTTGTCCGAACACAACTCGCGTAAACCTTCGAGAAACCCCGCGACAGGCGGTACGCAATTCATGTTCCCGGCGACGGGTTCGACAATTACCGCCGCGACCTGATCTTTTAGTTCTGTGAATACCGCCGCGACCCGATCGACATTATTGAAATCGACAGTGATGGTGTGTTCCGCCATGGTGGCAGGCACGCCGGGCGACGTCGGCACTCCGAAAGTTAGTGCACCGGAACCGGCTTTCACCAGCAGGCCGTCGGCATGACCGTGATAACAGCCTTCGAACTTTATGATTTTGTCGCGTCCGGTAAAGCCGCGTGCAAGGCGAATCGCGCTCATGGTGGCCTCGGTGCCGGAGTTGACCATACGCACTTTGTCCATGCCCGGAATGCGTTTACATAGTTCACTAGCCAATTCTGTTTCCAGAACCGTAGGCGCGCCAAAACTGAGTCCGTTGGCGGCGGTTTCCTGCACGGCTTTGATCACTTCCGGGTGCGCATGACCGAGAATCATCGGCCCCCAGGAACCGACATAATCGATATAGCGTTTACCCGCCTCGTCCCACAAATAAGCGTCTTGCGCCCGGGCGATAAAGACCGGGTCGCCGCCCACGGCTTTGAATGCTCGTACCGGCGAATTGACGCCACCCGGGATGCATTGTTGGGCTTGCTCGAATAGTGCGTGATTGGATACTGACATGGTGGAAGACTCCTGATTTTTATTGTCTACAGCCTAGTGCGAAAACGCGGTATTCCGCAAGTGTTTTGAATGCCTTTACCCGTCCGGCGTGGCGCATTAAAATCTGCGCCCTTTTTACAAATCTACTCCGGGGTTCTGATGGAATACAAAGTTTATATGTGTGTTATTTGCGGCTTTCTGTATGAGGAAGAAAACGGTCTGCCCGAAGAAGGCATCGCCCCCGGCACACGCTGGGAAGACATCCCCGACACCTGGAAATGCCCGGACTGCGACGCCACCAAAGTCGATTTTGAGATGGTGGAAATCTAATTCAACCTTCCCAGTACGCTTATTTCACCTCATCATTGTATCTATCTCGACATGCCAAATGCCACGACAACTCAATCATTTGCGTGCTTTGCGTGTCGAAAATCGTTCAAGAGAAGTCCGGTAGGTTCAATTCCACAAGACACGTATTTGCCCAAATTGCGGTAACAGCGCAATTATGATGAGTCATCGTTTTAGGACACCGAAGAAAAATGATGATAGGCAATGGGGAAAGGTAAAATTTCTTGTGGAGAATGGTTTCTTTTTCCAAAAAATTTACCGTAAAAAAGGTGGAGTATGGACGAGAATTCGATATCCTTCGTCAATTGAGGAAGCCCGAGAATTTGTCCAAAAATATAAAGATCAGGCTTGGGTTTTGACACGTAACAGGTAGGTGTAAGGACGATTAGGTTGTTGGTGAGCTACGAACTGCATCCGTCACGTTAAACAAACCTATCCGCATACTCATCCAACTCGGAAGCTGATAATAGAAAAATAACCGAATCGCCGTTGGCGGAGGTAAGCCAGGTGAAGGGTACATCGGGATAACGTTGTTCCACTGCGGGTGCGGCGATACCGGTTTCGACTATCAAAGTGCCGTTGTCGTTGAGGTGAGTTCGGGCCTGTTGCAGGATTTTTTCAATCAGCTTTAATCCATCATCGCCACCGGAGAAAGCCATGGCAGGTTCGAATTGATATTCGTCCGGCATGGTCGCCATCGTATTCTCATCAACATAGGGTGGGTTGCTGACAATCAAGTCATAGCGTTTGTTCTTTAAAGCGTCGAACAAATCGCTTTCAATCAGTTTCACGCGCTGTGTGACATCGTGTTTTTGCGCATTTATTTGCGCAACTTGCAGTGCATCGTTTGATAGATCACAGGCGTCAATTTGCGCATCCGGAAACGCTTTAGCCATCGCTATAGCGATACAACCACCACCACAACATAAATCCAATATAGACTTAACATTCGTTGAATCAACCCACGGTTCAAAGCGTTCGGGTATCCATTCGCCCAGGTGCGATCGCGGCACGATCACTCGTTCGTCAACGTAGAACTCATCACCGGCAAACCAGGCCTGATTTATCAGATACGCCAGAGGTTTGCGTGTTTCGATGCGTTGTTGTAACAAAGCCTGAATCTTGTCGAGCTGGGAGGCGTCTATTTCCCCTTCCCATTCGTCACTAAAACTGCCAACGTTTAATCTCGCAGCATGTAAGGTCAACCAAACCGCTTCGTCGAAAGCGTTGTCGGTGCCGTGACCGAAAAACAGATCGTTTAGTTCCAGTTGTTTTTCAACCCACTCGACACAGGCTTGCAGGTTTGTTGGTGTTGTTGACAGGCTCGGATTCATTCGAGAATTCGCAGCATCACTGGATGTCGAACGCGGATGCGAAATTGCTTTTTCGATTTATAAATCCAGCCACGCACTTCTATCGTCTCACCTGAAAATTTGTTTACGGAACCCTGCCAGTATTCTTCCCAATCCTGAAGCGGAATGGCAACAAAAAATTGATTGCCCAATTTGAGCAGCAGATTACGTTTGGTTTCGCTGATATTTTTGACTTTACCGATTACAAATTTGAAGTCACCTTCCGTAGTGCTATCAACCTGGTCAGCCGGTACGGCTTTGAATTGTTCTTGTTGCCACATGCCGATTCCCGAACGTCGTGCTTCGGACTCCGCTGCGAGATAACGATCTGCCATGCGCACGTTCGGCGGAATGGCGATCACGCTGGCTAAACCCCGTTTCAATAATTCGTGTTGCACGTCGGTATCGTCATGAAAAACATAGGCTAACAAACGGCCGTACTTATCATGGGTTTGTTCGCCGGTTATGATTTGAACGGTTTGTTTATCGACTAGTTCGCGCAGTAATAGACGCGCTTCTTTGGCTAAAGCTTCATCCGGTTTACCGTCTTGAGCCAACTCAGGCGTGTTGATTCCCAGCAGACGCACATTACGACCATCATCTAAACGAAGGGTATCACCATCGGCCACCCAATCGACTTTGGCGGTGAATGAACCGCCACTTTCGTTGCCGGGATCGGCACAAGCGCTTAGCAGCGCAAGGCAAATAAAAATGCCGGCCATTGGCCGGCATAGACGAAAAACGGATTTTAGCAAGCCAGGAAACACGGTGCCCGGCTTCGGATAAATTTTATGGGTACAAATACCTGCGTAAAATGCGAATGCTTTTATGCGGAACGGCTGTACTTAGCGCGAAACTTACCGACCCGGCCTGCGGTATCGACCATTTTTTGTTTACCCGTGTAAAACGGGTGGCAGGCGGAGCAGATTTCCACATGCAGCTCATCTTTTAGCGTGGAGCGTGTGGTAAACGAATTGCCACAGGCGCATACGACTTTGATTTCGGAATATTCCGGATGAATACCGGCTTTCATAGTTCTTCCCTCGTAATCTGATGTCTTGCCCGGCTGGGACAAGGGGGCGCGATAATAAGGAATTGCGCGCCGAATCGCAAGCAATCTAGAACCTATCTCATAATACCTGTGCTGGCTAATACGTCGTTAAAAACTCACTCAAAATGCTCATATATTATATATACACTGCGCTTTTTCGTTCGTTTTTGCCTCGTCTTAGCTGCGCTCGGCTAATTATGAGAAGAGGTTCTAGCGATTCATGGATTTAAAGAATTGGGCATTGTTCTTTGTGGCTTTGAGCTTATCCAGCAAAAATTCGATAGCCTGGGTGTCTTCCATGGGATGCAGTAATTTGCGTAGCAACCAGATTTTTTGCAACTCCGCCGGATCGGTCAGCAATTCCTCGCGGCGTGTGCCGGAGCGGCTGATGATAATGGACGGATACACCCGTTTCTCGGCAATACGCCGGTCAAGGTGGATTTCCATGTTACCCGTGCCTTTAAATTCCTCGTAAATCACGTCGTCCATCTTGGAGCCGGTATCGATCAGCGCCGTCGCCAGAATTGTCAGACTGCCGCCTTCTTCGATATTACGCGCGGCACCGAAAAAGCGTTTTGGTCTTTGCAAGGCATTGGAATCCACACCACCGGTTAATACTTTGCCGGAAGCCGGTGCGACGGTGTTATAAGCCCGCGCCAAACGGGTAATCGAGTCGAGCAGTATGACCACGTCGGTTTTGTGTTCGACCAGGCGTTTGGCTTTTTCGATAGCCATTTCCGCAACTTGAACGTGACGAGCTGCCGGCTCATCAAAGGTGGACGACACAACTTCGCCACGCACCGAGCGTTGCATCTCTGTGACTTCTTCCGGGCGTTCGTCGATAAGCAATACAATCAGAAAAACTTCCGGGTGTTGCGCGGTAATCGAGTGCGCAATTTGCTGCAACATGACCGTTTTTCCGGTTTTTGGCGAAGACACCAGCAGTCCGCGCTGGCCTTTACCGATCGGTGCAATCAAATCTATCGCGCGACCGGTTAAATCTTCTGTTGAGCCGTCTTCTCGCTCCAATCGCAGACGTTCATCCGGGTGCAGCGGCGTCAAGTTTTCAAACAAAACCTTGTTCTTGGCTTCTTCCGGTTTTTGAAAGTTGATGGTCTCAACTTTCAGTAGCGCGAAATAACGCTCCGAATCTTTTGGCGGACGTATCAGTCCGGCGATGGAATCACCAGTGCGCAAACCAAATCGTCGAATCTGGCTGGGCGATACATAGATGTCGTCAGGGCCGGCGAGATAGGAGCTGCTGGCAGAGCGCAAAAAGCCAAATCCATCCTGCAAAATTTCTACCACACCCTCGCCTTTAATATCGACGCCTTTTTTGGCTTGGGCTTTCAGGATGGCGAATATCTGATCCTGTTTACGCATGCGAGTGACGTGCTCTAACTTCATCGAGCGCGCCATCTTGGTAAGTTCTACGGGAGACGTAGTCTTGAGTTCAGTCAGGCTTAGTGACATCTAGTACATTCCATATTGTGAGTTGGCCAGCGCGAGACCAAGAACAGGCCGCGCCAGTGGAGAGGGTTGTTGTGGAGTTAAAAATTATAGAAAGTTAAGTTCCGGTTAAACCATAACATGTGCCTTAATCCCCGTCCAGAAACCATGACCCGTGTCAATTTCGGGTTAGTTCATTTCAAACCAGGATTGATTTCACCTATAAAATCTTTTGCCGAGTCTCTATCAGTTTTGTAAAAATTCTTCGTAACCTGGAGCCTGGGGAAAGTCCAAAGATATAGATTTTTACTACTCAAAACGTATTATTGGTTATTGTTAATTATTGATATAAATCATGTACCTTTCGCCGCAGATAGATTAGTATTCATTATCTGCTGGTTATACCCCGTTACCTTACCATCTGAAATATTTGCTCACACACATCACATATTGAACGCCTCAAAGGCCTATAAGCTGCTGTCGATAAATGCGGTTAATTGCGATTTAGAGACAGCACCGACTTTGGTTGCCTCAACGTTGCCGTTTTTAAAAATCATTAATGTAGGAATGCCGCGGATTCCGTATTTAGGCGGTGTTTCCGGGTTATCATCAATATTCAATTTCACGACCTTAAGCCGATCTTCATAATCTTCCGCAATTTCTTCCAAAACCGGCGCGATCATTTTGCACGGCCCGCACCATTCCGCCCAGTAATCAATCAGAACGGGTTGAGTCGAATTTAATACCTCGTCGTCAAAGGATTCGTCGGTAATATGCGATATTTTTTCAGACATCAATACATGCCTCGGGTGTTGAATAAAAGTAAGGAAAAGCGGCGATATGCCTGACAGGTGGAACGTCTAAAGTATTATTTGATACGAAACTCGCATCAGTTGCAAGTGATAAATGGCAAAAAATACTATTTTTAATTAACCACAAATATGGAAAAAAATTATCTTACAGATCATAAATTTACGGAACTTGAATTACCGGAAGTTCTGCAACGCGCACTACACGAAGCCAATTTTACCCAGTGCACGGCAATCCAATCGGAATCTTTACCGACCGCGTTAGCCGGTGCTGATGTTGCCGGACAAGCGCAAACCGGTTCCGGAAAAACCATTGCGTTTTTGCTGGCGGCGTACAATTATTTGCTCGAAAATCCCGGCGGGGAGGATGCAAAAAGCAAGGGGCAACCCCGCGCGTTGATCCTTGCACCGACACGCGAACTGGCATTGCAAATTCATCGCGATGCCGAAGTGATTGGCAAACATGCGGGTTTTACCACCGGTCTGGCCTACGGCGGCACTGGATACACACAACAACGCGAAGCGCTGGAAAAAGGTGTCGATATTTTGATCGCCACACCGGGGCGCATGATCGATTATTTTAAACAAGGTGTGTTTCGTCTCGACGCCATCCAGGTGTTGGTGATTGACGAAGCGGATCGCATGTTCGAATTGGGGTTCATAAAAGACATTCGATTCCTATTGCGCCGTCTGCCGCCGCCGGAAAAGCGGTTGAACTTATTATTTTCAGCGACTCTATCTTATCGTGTGCTTGAACTGGCCTATGAGCACATGAATAACCCGCAGGTAATCAAGGTGGACGCTGACCGGCTAGTGGTGGAGCGGGTCGAGGAGATCGTCTATTACCCGGCGAACGATGAAAAAATCGCCTTGCTGGTCGGGTTGTTGCGACGCAACGCTGCTGAACGAACGCTAGTTTTCATAAACACAAAGCACGCTGCGGAGACCATTCTAAATTGGTTACAGGCAAACGGATTGTCTGCTGGTGTCATGTCCGGCGATGTACCACAACGGCAACGGGAACGTTTGCTGCGTGAATTTACCGAGGGAAAGGTGCAGATACTGGTCGCGACGGATGTTGCGGCGCGCGGTCTGCATATTCCGGGCGTGAGTCATGTATTTAATTATGACTTACCACAGGATGCCGAAGACTATGTGCACCGGATCGGTCGCACCGCACGTGCCGGAGCCAGTGGCGATGCAATCAGTTTCGCGTGTGAACGTTATGCCTTTTCATTGATGGACATAGAAGAATATATCGGACACAGCATTCCCAAGGGCGATATCACGGAGGACATGTTGCCGGCATTGGAAAAACCGGAATTTACACATTCCAAGCGCCGACAGGTATCGAAACAGGAACGTGGAAAAAAACGACCGCGTAAGGCCAAACCGGCGCCGAGAAAGGACCAGGTGCAAAACAAAGTCCGCGAGAAGCCGAGAAAAAAACCCGAGATGCAGTTGCAGGATGAACCCAAGGTGCAGTCAGCACCTCGACCTGCTATTCGGCCTGTAAAAAAGAAGCAGGAAGATACTGAAATCCCGGCTATCGGTTAATCAAAATCGATAGGCACATACGCGAAAACAAAAGGCATCAATCATTTGGGTCTCGCGGTAAAAGACCTCGCTGCCAGTACACGATTTTTTGTCGAACTATTAGGTTGGACCGAGTCGGGCCGCGATGAATCTTATCCCAGAACAGTGGTGTCCGATGGTGTGGTGCGTTTGACCCTTTGGCAAGTGGATTCGGGCTGCGAACTCAATGCCTTTGATCGCAGGCGAAATATTGGCCTGCACCACCTGGCATTGGAAGTTCGAAGCGAAGAACAAATAAACTACCCCACAGCAAGCTACGGGGTATTGATAATGTAGCTTTCCATCTCGCCCCAAGGGGCGGGGAATTCGACCCTTAGAGATTAAACGCGATTGCGGAAAAACTATCCGATGCGCAAGATGCTGAAATCGAATTCATGCCGGAGTTGGTCGGCGACGGTCCGCGTAAACACATGATGTGTTACGAACCGGGCGGGATTCGTGTCGAATTTATTTGGCCGGGGAGTACCTGAGCGATACCGTCTTATATCGCACAGATTCATTGTTTGGAGTCTGCGCTAGCCCGGATATTGCATGAGTAGTGGAGTGTCAGGAGGAAAAGGCCTTGTTATGCAGGTTGAGTCGTTGAAAGGCCTATGTATTTTCAGATAGAGGTGTGAATTGGCATTTGTTCCACTCAATGTGATCGATTTTCAGGGGTGAATCGGCATTTTCTTTGTCCCAGGGCGAGCGATGTCCTGGCGTGATGCATCACGCCGTTGAAATGGAGATAACGGTCGATTATCCGGGTGCGAGTCGGTGGGCGACGAGGAAGAATAAATGCTGATAGGGATAACGACTCGATAACAGAAAACGGACACGGCGGGTATTGCGCAGGATCACCGCACCGATCTTGAGCAGTTTCAATCGTAATGTGCCGACATAGGCACGGGCCAGTTCGGTGCCCTTGAGTGCCAACCGTCGAATGGCCTCCAACAAGGTGTAGGCCATCGAGGAGAGCAGTAAGCGAAACTGGTTCGGCCACCACGCGGAACAACTGGTGCGATCGGCAAACATATCCAGTTGTTGCTCCTTGATCCGGTTCTCCATGTCACCACGGGCACAGTACAACTTGTCGTACAGGTGTTGGACATCGCCGTGGAGGTTGGTCACCACGTAACGCGGATTGACCCCGTGCTGTGAGTACTCGATCTTGGCAATCACCCGCCTGGGATGATCCCAGCTTGCGGCAGCGTAGTGCAGGTCGGTAAAGCAGCGCACTTTGTGCCCGCTCACGGCAAAGCACTCGGCGGCCTCACTCTGCAAATCTGCCGTCAGGGCGTTCAAACGCTTGTTTTTCGCCACGCCCACGATGTAGCCCACGCCATGACGCTCACACCACGATAGCATCCGCCAGCGACAAAACCCCGAATCGGCCCGAAAGACAATCTTCACCTTGGGCCACACCTGGCGCAGGCGTTTGACTAACAACGCCAAAATCGCCCACGCGTGCTTCGCCCCATCGATCTTGCTCGGACGCAGATAACTGACTAACAATTGATCTCGGCAAAAAACATACAACGGCAGGAAACAGTAGTGGTCGTAATACCCGTGAAAAAATCGACCCTCCTGGCTCCCATACACCGCATCGTCGGTCGCATCACAGTCCAGCACTAAACGCTTCGGCGCGCGTTTGAACGATTCGATAAACTGCTCCACCAACACTTCGTGGATGCGCCAGGCACTGTCACGTTCCGACCGGTTCTCAAAACGGCATAACGTCGAAGGACTCGCTAGTTCCGTATCCCGATCCACTCCCGTCTGCATCGCTAAATCCTTGCGCAACGTGTCATGATCGTTCAAATCCTCATACCCCAGCGCCAACCCATATACCCGCTGGCGCAATAAACTCACCGCATCGTGCCCACAACTGGCCTGACGGCGCGGATCGCTCAGTACTTTACTCACCGCTTCGCTTAACCCCAACACCCGATCCACTTGACGCAACAACAACACCCCACCATCGCTGCTGATGGCCCCTCCCTCAAAATCCGCCTCCACACAGCGCCTTTTACACACTGGAAATTCAAACGTCGTTTGGGTACATTGGGTCACGGCGAAGCCTCCTTTATTTCTTTTCTAGCAAATTGAATTATAAAGGATTTATAGGCTTCGCCTTTCTTATTCGTGAAATATCCAGGCTAGCTTGATATGTGTGGTTTCGCCTTCACACCGCACGCAGTCGTTATACTTTGTCCAGTCAAAATAATTCGCTCATTCGCGAATCTTTAGAAGTCGTACCTCTCAGGCAGGCTGCACGAAACAAGAACGTAAAAGATAAATGAACATAGTACTACTTGTTGCGGGATTGTTGATTCTGATCGCTGGAGCCGAGTTGCTCATCAAGGGCGCCTCGTCGATTGCAGCACGCATGGGTGTATCGGCGTTGGTTATCGGATTAACCGTCGTGTCATTTGGAACATCGTTACCTGAAATGCTGGTTTCCGTTGTCGCCGGTTTGCGCGGGAGTGCCGATCTCGCCATTGCAAATATCATCGGCAGCAATATCGCCAACATATTGCTAGTGCTGGGTATCGCAGCTATCGTTCGCCCGCTACCGGTGCGCGAATCTACGGTGGTATCGGAGATTCCGTTTTCGCTGACGGCCGCGCTGTTGGTCGGATTTCTCGCAAACGCGGCATTGGTCTCACCGCACCAAAACCATGACCTTAGCATCAGTCGTGTGGATGGGGTGATATTGCTGTTTTTCTTCTTTTTGTTTCTGCTGTATGTGTACAAAGTTGCAAGCGAGAAAACACACACGGATCACGATGGAAAACAAACGATGAGCACTTTGTTAGCTATCGTCTATGTCGGCCTGGGAATACTGGGGCTGTATTTTGGCGGTCAGTGGGTGGTTGACGGCGCGGTCGGGATCGCCCGATCGTGGGGTATCGGCGACGCGCTGATTGGGTTAACGATCATCGCGATAGGAACCTCCAGTCCGGAGATTGTCGCATCCGCGGTTGCCGCTTACCGGCATCAGGCCGATATTGCTGTTGGTAACGTCGTCGGTTCGAGCATTTTTAATTTGCTGTGGGTATTAGGTATCACCGCAAGCATTGTCGAATTACCTTTTGAGGTGATTAACAATATAGATCTCGTTATGGTAATCGTGTCGAGTACATTGATAATTTTGGCGCTGGTGACCAGTCGCAGTAACACACTGCTGCGATCACACGGACTGTTTTTCGTAGCATTGTACGGTGCTTATATGACGTATATCGTCTACCGCGGTTAGATGCATGAAACCGGCGATTGCACAATTTAATCTACGGACTCGAATATTTAGCTCAGACGCTTTTTTGATCCGGCGGGAGATCCGGCAAATCATTCGCCGGATTTGTGCCGCCGGGATTGCACCCGTGATCGTCGACAAGAACCATGGTGCAGTGGCCGACAGTCACAACTTGCGCGCGCCACCGGATTTGCTACAGCAGTGTATGGTGGTGTAGATGCCGTTCGTTAAACTTTACTCGCGCCGGATCGAATACGAGCGCATCGACGTTACTGAAAGCGACGTCCCGACGATCGTGTTTTTGCATGAAGGTCTTGGGTCTGTTGCAATGTGGAACGACTTTCCGAGTCGCGTGGCCCGCGCGACGAATTGTAATGCGCTGGTTTACTCGCGTTATGGCTACGGACAGTCAGAGTCGCTCGCCGGGCCACGTGAGGTCGACTACATGCACCACGAAGCTCTCGAGGTATTACCGGAACTCCTGAGCAGACTCGACATTGAGCGACCAATTCTATTCGGTCACAGCGATGGCGGGTCGATAGCGCTGATTTACGCCGGCAATACCACGCAACCGGTGGTCGGTCTAGTCTTATTGGCTCCGCATGTTGTGGTGGAAGATATTTCAATAAAAAGTATCAGCGCGGCGAAGCTAGCATACCAGGCGACCGGTTTGAGAGAAAAACTTGCACGCTACCATGCGGATGTAGATTCCGCCTTCTGGGGTTGGAACAACATCTGGTTACACCCGGATTTTCGCAGTTGGAATATTGAGGAATATTTGCCCCGCATCACTTGTCCCATTCTCGCTATCCAGGGAAAGGATGACGAGTACGGCAGCATGGATCAGATCGAGCGTATTGCCTGCGGTGCAACCGACGTGACGCTGATCAAACTCAGAGACTGCGGCCATTCACCGCATCGCGATCAACCCGATGCGGTCACCATTGCAGTGCAAACTTTCGTTGACCGCCTGCGTGCCGATCATAACGGTGATGTAGTGCTTAAAAAATAAGATACAGTAACGACAAAACCCTGCGACAGTATCTTTAGACACTTGCACATTAAGAGATTCGAGTTTTCTTAGTGATACGAGAGATCTTATGCTTCATGTAACACGTATATAAAAGCATAAGAATATACAAGCATAAACGAATATACATTTAACCGATCCAGGAAAGACGAACCTGCAGTGCATAGAACGATACTGATGGTCGACTGGCGTACTATTTCGAGGCTGTATTGTCCCAGTTAGCCGGACTGCTGGACGATGTCAAGTTGCTTTTTGTCGTCCAGTTGCATTACAGTCTACAGCGATTTATCTAGTTTAAAGGCGGATTCCCGGGTTATAGTGATCGTTTTGACGCTTTAACCGAGTGTACGTTGAGTTCTATTTAGGGTATAAAACCGATGTCTTGATATATTCAGGTCACACAGAACCGAGAATAATTCATAACTGACATAACTATTCAATATATTCCTACCACTACTGTAATTCCCCGGAGGCACTAAGTGAGTAAACATGCGTCATATTGGCAAGCGAATATCAGACTGATGATAACCTGTCTGGTGATCTGGTTTATCGTTTCCTTTGGTTTTGGCATATTGCTGGTCGAACCGCTTAACAATATCCAGATCGGTGGTTACAAGCTAGGATTCTGGTTCGCCCAACAAGGTTCGATATACACTTTTTTGGTTTTGATTTTTTTCTATGCGGCCCGTATGAATAAGATCGACCGCGAATACGACGTCCACGAAGACTAGGGGGAGTCGGATATGGAACTAAGAACACTAACTTATATTGTTGTATTCGGTACTTTTGCTCTGTATTTCGGCATTGCTTGGTGGGCGCGTGCCTCCTCCACAAGTGATTTCTATGTGGCGAGCAAAGGTGTGCACCCTGTGCTTAATGGTATGGCGACCGGCGCAGACTGGATGAGTGCGGCCTCGTTTATCTCCATGGCAGGTTTAATCGCATTCCTCGGTTACGGCGGCTCCGTTTTTTTAATGGGTTGGACCGGTGGCTATGTCTTATTGGCCATGTTACTCGCGCCGTATCTGCGTAAACACGGTAAATTCACCGTACCCGAGTTTATCGGTGATCGATTCTATTCGAACACAGCGCGAATCGTTGCGGTTATTTGTTTGATTATCGCCTCCCTGACTTATGTCATTGGTCAGATGAAGGGTGTTGGGGTTGCCTTCTCCCGCTTTTTGGAAGTCAAATATGGCCTCGGATTGGGTATCGGCATGGGCGTGGTTTGGGTTTACGCGGTACTCGGCGGAATGAAGGGGATTACCTATACCCAGATCGCCCAGTATGTCGTGTTGATTTTTGCGTATACAGTGCCGGCCGTGTTTATTTCTTTACAATTGACAGGTAATCCGATTCCACAGCTTGGCCTCGGCAGCAAAATGGATGACGGCGTTTATCTATTGGATAAGCTTGATCTTATCGTCACTGATCTTGGTTTTAAGGAGTACACGACCGCCAAATTAGGCAGTACGCTTAATATGTTCATGTACACCTTGTCTTTGATGATCGGAACAGCGGGTCTGCCGCACGTCATCATGCGGTTCTTTACCGTTCCGACAGTCAAAGATGCGCGCTCTTCAGCGGGTTGGGCGTTGGTGTTTATCGCGCTACTTTATACCGTCGCGCCTGCGGTTGGCGCAATGGCACGCTTGAATCTGATGAACACTATCGAGCCTACCAAGAACGAGTACCTGGTCTACGATGAACGCCCGCAGTGGTTCAAAAACTGGGAAAACACCGGCCTCTTGCAATTCGAAGACAAGAATGGCGATGGCAAGATCCAGTATGCCGCGGATGCCGATACCAACGAAATGGTAAAAGTTGACCGTGACATTATGGTGTTGGCTAACCCTGAAATCGCGAAACTACCTAACTGGGTCATCGCATTGGTTGCAGCGGGTGGATTAGCGGCGGCATTGTCGACGGCAGCGGGATTGTTGCTGGCGATTTCCTCCGCGATATCGCACGACATAATGAAAGGTGTAGTGACACCCAATATCTCGGAAAAAGGCGAGTTACTGGCGGGTCGTGTTGTCATGACCCTGTCCATTCTAGTGGCAGGTTATCTGGGATTGAATCCACCCGGTTTCGCCGCGGGGACGGTGGCGCTGGCCTTTGGTTTGGCGGCGTCGTCTATTTTCCCTGCGCTGATGATGGGTATCTTCTCCAAAAACATCAATAACAAGGCCGCCGTAGCGGGCATGATAGCGGGTATCGGTGTGACCCTGTTGTACGTGTTCCAGCATCACGGCATCATGTTTATCAAGGGAACCGAGTTTTTGGGGGGTCTAGAACCGAATTGGTTCCTTGGCATTGATCCCAAGGCCTTCGGTGCTGTCGGGGCGATGGTCAACTTTGCAGTGGCTTATGTCGTATCCAAGGCCACCGGTCCCGCCCCCGAGGAAATTCAGCATATGGTGGATAATTTTCGGGTTCCCGCCGGCGCCGGTGCAGCATCGGATCATTAACCAATTATCATTAGTTAATTATTGAGTTAGTGATTCTGTTTTTGGTTTGAAAAAGGCCTCCGTCCGGGGGCCTTTTTTCTGGTATCGATGAAGAATCCGGCGTAGCGCCTCCTGTCGTGTAGCGGCCTGATAAATTCTGACCCGCACTACGCTACGCCTTATAATCGCTACTGTGAACAGACACGTAAAACTGGCAATTTTTGTCGCGCCTTTTTTAGCCATCGGCGGCTATATCGGTTCCGACTACTACGTAAAGTATAAGAAAGATCAACCGAGGCTGTACCAGTTATCAGTAACGAATAACTGCATTCTCGCCACTAACCAGTGCCAATTGGTGGCCGACGGTCTTGTTCTGGAATTGTCGGACAGAAATGGCGTAACCTCCCTGGTATCCAATCACCCGTTGGATGCCGTTACTCTGTCGGTCGTCAACGAGGATTCCGACGAGACGGTTTATCGAATGGAAAAAGGAAATGATCTTCAACACTGGAGGGTTGCAAGCAATATTTCCCGTATTGGATCATGGTCATCATCTCCGTTGACGCTGCGCATCGGCGCCGCTACTGAGAATAATCTTTATATCAGTGAATTTAAAACCATTTGGCCTGGTAGCGAGCAAACGAGTGCCAACTAGAATTAAAGCAATGGGTCATCAACATGTCCTATGAATAAAGTCAGTAATAATCCAGATAGGTCCGGTCAGGAGATACGGAGGTTTTTGGGGCGACAACAGCCGTTCGCCCGCTTGCCGGCCGATATGCTGGATGGTCTGGCGACACGGTTTGAACGTTTTCAGATGAGTTCGGGTGACACCGAGGCCGGCGCACTCGCTAACGGTTGTTTTTACATTATCAACACCGGCACGGTGGAGATACAGCAGGAAGACGGCACGGTACTGAACCGGTTAGGCCCGCGCGACATGTTCGGTTATCGTGCGTTGCTGCAGGGTGAACATACGAGTCAACAAACGAAAGCGTCGGACGATTCGATTTTGTACCGGTTGAAGGGTGCTGAATTTGTCCGTTTGTGCAAACAACATCCGCATTTATGGGAATTTTTTACGCCCGCGGTACAAAAAAAACTGACCGGCACTACAAATAGACTCACCCAGGGTGACGACAGTAGCGTCAACCTCATGGCGGTATCGTTGGCGGACTTGGTGACACGCGAACCGGTCGCCCTGTCGCCGGAGGCCAGTATCAGACAAGCCGCTAAAACGATGGGGGATAACCGGATTTCTTCCATACTTGTCATCGCTGACGGCAGCTTACGCGGCATTGTTACGGATCGTGATTTGCGTAGTAGAGTTATCGCAGCGGGATTGTCATACGATAGGCCCATAAAAGATATTATGACGGTAGATCCGTTCACCGCCGACGCTTCGAGTTACGGTTTTCAGGCTTTGTTGTCAATGGCACGGCGTCACATCCACCATTTGCCGGTGATGGATGATGGCAAACCTGTGGGAATGATTACCGCCACCGATTTGCTGGAACGGCGTTCTACTTCGGCGGTTTATCTTATCGGCGACATCTATAAGCGCCAGTCACCGCAGGGTTTGACCGAGATCAGCCGGCAAATACCCAATGTTTTGCTGAATCTGGTCGAGGCGAGTGCCTCCGCTCACAGCGTCGGTCATGTGATCAGCGCTATCGGAGAAGCGATTACTTGCCGATTACTGGAGCTGGCGGAAGCTAAATTCGGGCCGGCCCCGGTACCGTATGCATGGATAGTAGCCGGTTCAATGGCACGTTTCGAGCAAACGGCATTATCGGATCAGGATAATGCACTATTGTTGGCTGACGAAGTTCAACCCGAGCACGATGAGTATTTTAAAAGTCTAGCCAAGTTTGTTTGTGATGGTCTTAATGAATGCGGCTACGTGTATTGCCCCGGCGATATTATGGCTGTGACCGATAAATGGCGGCAACCGCTGGCGACGTGGCGAAAGTATTTCGATGGATGGATTGACGAACCCGAACCGAAGGCGCTAATGCTGTCCAGTATATTTTTTGACATGCGTGCGATTTATGGTGACAAAGAATTGTTCCAAGAGTTGAGCCGGCATGTGTTGGCTAAATCCGGGAAGAATGGAATTTTTCTTGCGTTTATGACTTCCAATGCATTGACCCACAGACCGCCGCTGGGGTTCTTGCGCAATTTTGTCCTGATCAAAGACGGTGAAAATGACCGCACGCTGGACTTGAAACACAATGGCGTTGTACCTATTATCGATTTAGCACGTATTTACGCGCTGGCCGGCGGAATCGCTGCCGTCAACACGGACGAGAGACTCGAAGGGGTGGCCGGTGGCGAACTTAGTAAGGCCGGATCCGCTGATCTTCGAGACGCTTTTGAGTACATCAGTAACGTGCGGCTGCGGCATCAGGCCAACGCGGTCAAGAATGGCGCAAAACCGGACAACTTTGTGTCGCCCAAAGAGCTATCGCATTTTGAGCGCAATCATCTAAAAGACGCATTCGCTCTGGTGCGCACCATGCAAACCAGTCTTGTACAGCATTTCCAAGCCTGACAATTCGAATTGCATCATTAAACCGCCACACCAGCAATGGGCATTTCGTGTGGCAACTCAACAATGAAGGTGGCGCCTTGTCCCGATTGGCTTTCCGCCCATATACGGCCTTGGTGATACTCGACGATTCGCTCGCTAATTGATAAACCCAGTCCCGTACCCTTCGGTTTACCGGCTTGTTCGTCGCTCGCCTGATGAAATCGTTGAAATATCTGTTTTAACTGATTCCGTGGAATTCCGGGACCATTGTCCCGCACGGCGATACGTACGTTATGGCCATGTTCGTATAGCGAAATATTTACTTCCCCATTCGTATCAGCACAAAATTTGACTGCGTTTGAAAGCAGATTGACAATGACTTGGGTCAAACAATCACTGTCTCCCGTTATTTCCACGGGTGTGTCGCCTAAGTTTGCATGCAGCGTGGCATCTTTTTCACGAAATAGTTGACCGGTAGCACTAATAGCATCTTGTATTAAGGCTCTCAGGTCTAACGATCCCATCTGCCAGTCTATGCGTCCTGAATCCATCTTGGCCATGTCCAGCACTTGGTTGATAAGCCGCGTCAGGCGCTCGCTTTCCCTAACGATAATACTTAGAAACTCGCTGCGTTGATCGGCATCCAGATTCGGTTCACTCAGCAAGATTTCCGAAAATGAACGAACCGAGGTGAGTGGTGTACGCAGCTCATGACTCACAGTCGAAACGAATTCATCTTTGAGACGGTCAAGTTCCTGCAATCTTTCGTTGGCTTCGCGCAGTTCGCTATAAGCGGCCTGGAGTTGCTCGGATTTCTGTTCCAGTTCCTTGCTATGACGAATTGCCTGGGAACTTTCCTGCAAAATGGTCATGACTTCATCGATACGCAGCGCTTCGCCTTTAACGACGGACGACACCATGACGCGTGCCGATGCCGCGCCAATAGCGCCTGCCAGCAGTTGCTCCGTATGATTGATCAGAACCGGGTCGGCCTGTAATGCATTAGTGAATGTAGTTCCATATTGATCGGTGTACTTAGCGAATGCACGATCAGCCCGCTCGCGACCGAGAAAACGCGCAACCAATTCGCGCAATTCAGTGACATCTGCAGTACCGCGCCACAACACTGAACCGCCGACATGTCCATCTTGTTCGAATACATCGACAAACCGGCTTGCCTGCACCTGTTGTACCGCGTCCGGTCGACTCAGCAGCGACCCAAAAACCACTCCTCCAATATTCGCCAACATGCTCCAGAACACACCATGACTGAGTGGATTGAGTCCGGACACACCAAGTAATTCATAGGGTTTGAGCACTGTCAGTCCGAACGGCCCGGTGGAGACAAAGTCCGTCCCCAACCAACCGGAGAAGGGCAACAACAAGGTGTATATCCACACTGCGAAACCGGCTAGCAAACCTGCATATGCGCCGGTACGGTTGGCTCCACGCCAGTACATGCCAAACAGAATCGCTGGAGCAAACTGCGCAGCCGCCGCGAAAGATAGCAATCCAATGGTGACTAGGGGAAAGAAATCGCCGACAAAGCGGAAGAACAGATAACCCAGTAATACCACTAAGGCAATACTGACGCGTCGAATCGCCAGCAACAGACCGCTTAAATCTTTTCGATCGCTAAGTCTGATGGATTTCAGACGTAACAACACCGGCATCACGAGGTCATTACAGATCATGGTCGACAACGCAACGGTTTCGACAATGACCATACCCGTTGCGGCGGAAAGGCCGCCCAGAAAGACAAGTAACGCTAACCCCTGTTGGTGTTCAGCCATGGGCAAATTCAATACCAACGTATCGGCGTCAACGTCACCGCCGGTAAAGGTCAAAAGACCGCCTAGTGCGATTGGCAAAACAAAAATATTGATGATCAACAGATACAAGGGAAACAACCAACTTGCTTTCTGGATGTGGGATTCATCCACGTTCTCAATGGCCAATACTTGAAACTGTCTGGGTAAAAACAAAAAAGCGGCCATGGCAAGAAAAGTGATGGACAACCAACCGCCATAGCCACCGGGGATGGCTTCAAAGGTAAGCAACCGCCGCAAGTCGGGATTATTCGCGGCCCGGTTGAAAATATCACCCAGACCCTCGAATAACCCGTAAGTGACAAATACGCCCACGGCCAAAAACGCGAGCAACTTAAAAATTGATTCGAAGGCGACCGCCGCAACCAGGCCTTCATGCCGCTCTGTGTTATCAATATGCCGGGTGCCGAACAAGATAGTAAACGCAATCAATAAAACGGCGACATAAAAACTGGTATCCAACCAAATGGGCAAGGTTTCCGATGCAGCAAGCGTGACCAGGTCAGGGTAGCTGCGTAGTAACTCAAAACTCACTGCAATGGCTTTGAGCTGAATGGAGATGTAAGGCATGATGCCGACCACGGCGATCACGGTGACCAATCCGCCCAGTAACGCACTTTTGCCGTAACGCGAGGCAACAAAGTCGGCGATGGAAGTAATGCGCTCGACTTTTGTTATGTGCACGATACGACGCAGCACAAACCAGAACAACAAGGCGATCAGGGTCGGTCCAAGATAAATGGGCAGGAAGCCGAGACCGGAGGCAGCGGCGCGTCCGACGCTGCCATAAAACGTCCATGCCGTGCAATAGATGGCGATGGAGAGGGTATAGATATACGGATTGGCAATAATCGAGCGCCCCGCCTCGGCGCGTTTATCACCAAAGTAGGCGATGCCGAATAGCAATCCCATATAGGCAATCGCGAAAAGGATAATAACGCCGTCGCGTAGCATTATTTCGAATCGGTTTCGTCGCCTGCGCCGGTGGAGCCGGTTGACATCCTCTTCAAATTAAACGCCATCACGATGATCACTAGCAACCACACGACAAAGACATACAAAAACAATACCGGGATACCCCAAAGCATGGACAAACGATCAACAGCCGACAAAACCGGATAGTTCCAAGCCAACAAACCGAACACGAATAAAATAATCGTGTATTCCTTGAATCGGTTTTTCCCGGTCATAGCTAAATGCGTGCTTGTGCGCGACGCAACGTGACCATTTTCTCTGAGGCGGCCAAAGCCTTACCTAAGGTATTAATGTTCTGTGCCTCCAACAGCGTCAGCAAACTGATAAATACATTGGCAGTCGCGAACGCATCACCTAATGCGCGGTGCCGGTCATGAATATCGATGCCCAGCCGGTCGGCGATTGCGTCCAGGTTGTGATCCTCGGCATGATCGTGCAAAAATGACGACAGCAATAATGTATCTAAAACGGGGTAATCAAACTTGACGCCGCTAGCCGCTTCCTTCAACTTCAGAAACTTCATGTCGAATGCCGCGTTATGGGCGACTAACACCGTTTCCTTATCGCCTACAAACGCATTGAATTGTTGCAATATCGTCTCCGCTCCGGGGGCATCTTTCACTTGATCGTCGGTAATACCGTGAAACTTGATTGAGGCTTTTGGAATCGGTCTGCCCGGATTAATCAGTCGCTCGAAGGTCTCACCCGACAGCACCCGTTTATTGACTACACGCACACCAGCGATCTCAATCATCTCATCGCCTTTGGACGGCTCCAGACCAGTGGTTTCCGTATCGAAGACAACATATTGCAGGCTCGCTAACGGTCTGTCTGGCAAGTCGCCAAGGGTTTCAGCGTTCCGGCCAATATTAAAGTCATAGAATTCCGGTCTCGCTTCCGATTCGGGTTTTTGTTCTTGCCATTGCCGGCTGGATGCCGGCAGCGGTATGCGTAACAACGCTTTGCCCGTTTGCCGATGAGTTTGACTCCACATTTCACTATTGTGACGACGTAATACTTCCCTGATTTCCGGTGTGCCCACTAAATCATCCAGGGTATCGTCCATCCAATGCTCGATTGTTTCTGCGGGGACGGGCTGCCCGGGCCACACAAGATCCAGATACACTTGGCGATTACCCATTAAACTCTCTAGCGTTATGGAGTCAGTCACTCGCATTAATTGATTCACTACATACTCCAGCAACAAAGTGATGGAGTGACTATCCACCGTCAACCACAACGGTTCGCCAACCAGTGTAAGTTGTGGCCCGCCGTGACGTCGTAACCGATGATTTACGCCTTCTACCAAATCCTCGGAATACACATCGCGCATTGGCCACTGCCTTGACAGTGTGTCATTCAGGTTTGTTGCAAGGATTTCAAGCCTTTCGCTCAAATTCTTGCTCTCGTCAGCGACGATTTGTTGAAACATTATTTGATCTTCTTGAGATATAGCGTCAGTGGTTGATATATTTTCTGCAGCCGCCCTTAGGTTCGCTAACGATTGCCTGAGGTCGGCGAGACGCAAGTTTGATCCTTTCAACGAAGTCGCCGTGGCGTCAAGTTGATCGGTCGCATCGGTAAACGTGATGACAAATGCTGATTGAATGGCCGCTGTCGTTGGTAACAGCGTTACTTGGCAGTGTAATAGTTGTTCCTCATCCGCTGTCGTTGAACAAACAAACTCAGCATTACTTGTACGGCAGACAGCGTCACCAGGTGTCAGTTGACAATGGCGCAACAACTCTAGTGTGCTTTCCACCGGGGCGCGTTTCAATACATCGTAAATCGAGCGTCCAAGTCCAACATGTTGTGTACTCGGTAATAGTCTTAACGCAGCCGGATTGAATAGCACTATCCGGGCACTTGCATCACACACGAAAACTCCTTCAGATAATTCAGCTAGTACTGCTTCTAATTGAGATCTCTGTTCAGCAGCCTCCTGTGCGCCCGTCGCCATCGCTTCACTCACTTCGCGCCGTGCCGTATATAAAGACTTGCCCAGATCATGTAGGACTCGTGGGAGTTCTCCAAGTAAATGTTCAGACGAGATTTCGAGTTCATGAGCGGGGTTGCTGCGTTGCATGATATGCACGCCACGCTCAAGTGTGCGTAACGGACGCAGCAATTTGCTATCGAGTAACACCCAAACACCCACAATAACCGATATCAAGACCAAACCCGCCAGCACGGCGAGACTCGGTAGCCGTAATCGTTTTTCCGTATCCTGTGTGAGCTCAGGCAACCACCACCATGCCGCGGCCGTTATCGCAACGGTCGTACAGAGAGGAATTAAAGCAATCAGCCAATACTTGAATCGATTACTCATAATCTTGTTTAGGAGAACGGGTAGCGTTTATCCCAACAACTCTTTAACCTTCTCTACGACATCCTGAATAGCAAACGGTTTGGTAATATAGTCGTCAGCCCCTAAAGCGAATCCTTTTTCCTGGTCAACGTCACGGCCTCTGGCAGTTAACAAAACGACTTTGATATTGTTCCATTGGATGTTGTCCCGAATGGCTTGGCAGACTTCGTAACCGGTCTTTTTTGGCATCATGACATCGAGCAGGATCAAGTCCGGTGGATTTTGCTCGATCGCTTCAATCGCCGCCTGACCGTCTGATACCTTTTGTACCGAGTATCCGGCGCGTTTCATCAAAAATTCCAGCGACAACAAGATGTTTGGCTCATCATCGGCGATAAGTATATTTTTGGTCACCGCATGTATCCTCCAATTTTGTGCGCGCGTGTATGGTACAAGAGAGAAACTCCATTGCCATAAGCTGGTGTGTCCATTTGCCGATATCCGCTTTTAGAAAGATTAAGACAATATGGAAAACAACTGCGCTACATGGTGACATTATCATAGTTCAAGTTGGATTTTGGCACTGTTGTTATCCCTATCCGCAATAACCGGTGCTGGCCAATTTTAGAACGATGCAGACAATTGGCAAGGTCTTATGCGCAACAGCAAAACCGGTTCCCGCAGATACAGGATTTTTGACACACGAGTGCCGCCTGTTTGGCATCCGTCGCTGTGCCGTTATCGCAAGCGTGTGATCTGTTAGGGCGCAGTGCGGCAATAGTGATACAGAGCTATGCACACCTTGCAGCGGAGAATGTTTGGGCGGTTATTTCACCACAGAAAAGCTTTCACTCACATCTTAGTCGCGCTGCAGTAAGTGAAGAGGCGAAAGCGTCGGCTAAGTCTTCGATTTTGAGTGGCGCATTAGGAAGAATTTGAACCCTCGATCTTCTCGTTCGAAATTTCCAGCTGCGACTTTAACTTTTTATTAACTAAAGTCAGATGCGTCCAGCCGAACGCGGCTGGACACTACTGCCTAAAGGTTGCGCGGAAAGTTCGATGACTGGATTTGCCCCGCCCGTCAGCCGATGATTTAATCGTATAATATAATACCAATCACAAAACCACCGATAAGGAGGCAACTATGCTAGGTGAAGACCATTGTCTTACGAACGAGTTTCCTGAATATAAGGATATTATTGCCCGACTGACTGAAAGCGATGAGGATTTCGCAAGGGACACGAATCAATACAACGAACTCGATAAAGAGATTTGAGAACTTGAACTAGATGGCCTGCCCATAGGTGACGAAGCAATGCACCAAAAGAAACACGAAAGGGCAATACTTAAAGATTCGTTATACCAGCGTTTGGTCGATAACAAGTAGTCCAAAGCCGAGACAAGTTAAACGTAAGCACCAAAAACGTTTCGTTGAAGAAAAGCCTTGGACTCTGACGGCGTCCTAAATCCACTTAGTCCTTAGGAGGCTACGCCGCTTTGATTTTTTGACCCAACCTGATTTAATTGCGCGCCCGGTAAGATTCAAACCTTCGTCTCCAACATCTTCTGCACCGCCATTAACCCCAATGGAATCAAGGCACGGATCGGTTCCACCTTGGTGTCAATCGATTGATTCAAATAATCTGCCGCTGAGCACTGCGCCGGCAGCCCTAATCGTTTGCTTTTACGTCGTCGCTTGGTAATCTTAAGCATCTGTGCCTCCTAGCTCTCGTTGATGATTTCATTCCCAAAACAAATATCATCAAAGATTGTGAGCCACTTCAAATTTCAACCAAGTTTGGGACACACCCCATTTGCGTATCAAATAGCAGCTGTCATTCATGATAAAGCTATTGTGGACTGCGTAGGTAATTCAGGAGCGCGTGTGCGAGACCTATCGTTACAGCATTGCCGTTGGCCCAAGCTGGTAGAATATTGGGTGCATAGGCAACTTCTTACGTTTCGTAAAAAGAAAATTTGCACATTCGTACTGCGAAACGAGCACTGAAGTCTGCATCCTGTGCATATTGCATCTTGTACATATGGTGACCTCTACTGAAGGCATGAAACACGTCAGATAACTGGGAAACGATTCGTCTTGTTAGGGAAATTCAACAAACATCGATGGATCCTGGCTTCGATCCTCATATTGTTGCCGCTGGCGGCATTGGCACAGGCGAATTTATGGACCGAAGTGGTTCTGATTGATAGTCCCACGGAGCAACAGCGGATGCAGGAGCTTAAACTTATGCCATCCCGGTACAGGTTATTGACGCTCAACGCTGAATTAATGCGTGACACCCTGCGTCACGCTCAGCGGGGAGGTGTTTCGTCAGACGTTATATTGAACCTACCGCTGCCCGATGGCGAAATGATTAGCCTTCGCGTATCCGAGTCTCCCGTTATGGCGCCGGGATTGGCGGCGAAGTACCCTGAGATAAAAACGTACCAAGCACTTGCCGTCACCAATCCCAGGATCTTTGGCCGTCTCGACCTCACCCCACATGGGTTTCATGCGGTACTTGATACACCCAAGGGCACCGTATTTATTGATCCACGCACGGGCGATTCCCATATCTATTACATTAGTTACTTTAAGCAAGATTATTTTCCGGAGGAAAAAACGACCCAGCCCCATCAATGCCTGGTGGATGAGAACTTCTTAAATTCGGCGGGCGGGCGCGGCGAGGTGCAAAAAATGCCTGCATTGGCGATGCGATCCGGCGATCAACTACGAGAGTATCGAGTCGCAATTGCGGCAACGGGCGAATATACCGCGTTCCATGGTGGCACGGTCCAGCTAGCACTGGCCGCCATTGTGACCACACTGAATCGCGTTAATCAAGTTTACCTACGGGATGCGTCGTTGCAAATGAATTTGATCACGAACAATGATTCCATCATTTACACCAACCCTGCAACGGACCCCTACACCAACAACAACGGTTTTACAATGCTCGGTGAAAATCAAGCCAACCTGGACGCGACGATTGGGACAGGCAACTACGACGTCGGACATGTGTTGAGTACCGGTGGCGGGGGCGTGGCTTCATTGGGCGTCATTTGCAACAACTCATTTAAGGGCCGAGGTGTAACGGGATCGAGTAACCCGATTGGTGATCCGTTTGATATCGATTTCGTCGCGCATGAACTTGGTCACCAATTCGCGGCTAACCACACCTTCAATAGCGTAACTTCTTCCTGTGGCGGCGGCAATCGCAACGCCTCAACCGCGGTGGAACCCGGTAGTGGGGCAACTATTCAGGCTTACGCCGGTATATGTGGAAGTAACAATCTGCAACCCAATTCCGACGCCATGTTTTCCACCATTAGCATCGACGAGATCATTGCGCATACTATTAATGGTAGCGGTAATAACTGCGCCGCCACCAGCGCGAATGGCAATACACCGCCTAATGTCAGCACCAATAGTGCCTACACGATACCTGCTCAGACTCCATTTGAACTCATGGGTACAGCAACTGACGCTGACGGAGATTCACTGACTTATTCTTGGGAACAAATCGATGCGGGTACGGCATCGGATGCCAGTGTTGACACAGGTGACAACGCCATCTTTCGTGCATTCCTGCCGGTGACAACACCGCAACGCGTGTTTCCAAAACTCACTGATCTATTAACAAATACCAGTTCTATAGGAGAGGTGTTAGCGTCAACCACACGCAGCTTAAATTTTCGGTTAACTGTGCGTGACCAACAAGGCGGTGTAGACAACGATGCGACCGTGATTTCCGTTCAAAACACCGGACAAGCGTTCAGTGTTACGTCGCAAAATTCGGCTATGACGTTAAATGCCGAAACGCCAATCAACATTACCTGGAATGTTGCGGGCACGCATTTATCCCCCATAAACTGTAATGCCGTCGATATAACGATGTCCGATGACGGGGGTGTTACTTATCTCCACTCACTCGCGTCGGCAACCTCGAACGACGGTGCGCAAATCGTGGGCATACCGAGCATTTCAACCACACAGGCACGAATTAAGGTCAAGTGCACGGGCAATGTCTTTTTTGATATTAACAATGCCGACCTGACCATTATCGCTGACAATGATGGTGACGGTATACCGGATGCAAGTGATCCGGATGATGACAATGACGGCGTGCTGGACGAGAATGACAACTGTCCGTTTGACGCAAATCCCAGTCAAGCGGATAACGACCAAGACGGTGTAGGCGACGCTTGTGATACCAGTCAAGATGATGAATTATGTTTTCCCATTCGCACACGTCAGGGAAACGTGGCTGTTCTGTGTCTGTAAGCTGCGCCCTCCCGACAGCGAAGGGAGATGTCGTCACAAGAATAGGGTGAATGAATTTTAGTTAGGTGCCCTCATGTGCCACAGGCCCTGTTGTTTAAAGGAGACTTGACATGATTTCGTACACCACGCGATTGTTTTGTATTGCAGTTAAACAGCTAATTCAATGCGAATGCCGGAGCGTCATGTCGTCAATCATGCGCTAGCAAAAAGCACTGATGGGTTTGTTAGACTGGGGCATGGGATGTTCTCCTGTGTTGTTGATTGTCGCGTAGCAACACAACCTCAACGCATGGGATGCCCATTTTGCTAGCTCAATTCACGACGACTCCGACACAACCTCGCCCACCCATACCGCAATAGTGGTTTAGTCCTTTGGCCGCGAACGATCAGGACCAACGCATGGGTGACCGACACTGTAAACACAGGTAAACGTCCGTTCCCATTCGTAGTAAACAGATATAAAGGCGCAGGCATACTTCAAGTTCGACGAATAGCTACACTAAATCGTAACTGTGCGTCCAATGGAGCGTCAGCTTTGTAGAAAACAGTGATTCCGGTGTAATGTAGCAGGATTGCTCAAATCGTAGATGACGTAAAAGATTGGATCCGTTAACCCAGGGTTTGCTTGGCGGAGCGCTGGCACTGTCTGTCGCAAAGAAAAAGGAATCTCGCCTCGCAACGGTGATCGGTTTTACTGCCGCGCTACCGGCGGATGCCGATATTCTGATCGGTGCCAGCAATGACCCGCTGCTCAACATCGAGTTTCACCGGCATTTCACGCACTCGTTGATCTTCATCCCCGTTGGGGCACTGATCATCGCCTCGATACTCTGGCTGTTGCTGCGCAAACGTATCGGGTTTAAAAGTATTTATTTCTATGCGTTGTTGGGCTATGCCACCAGCGGCCTACTCGACGCCTGCACCAGCTACGGGACTCATTTGTTGTGGCCCTTCAGCGACGAACGGATTGCGTGGAGCATCATTGCAATCATCGATCCGATGTTTACGCTGGTGTTGCTTATTGCCCTGATCCTCGGCTTCAAGTACTACAAATCGGGTTCGGCCTGCGTCGGTCTGGCGCTCTCCGGCATCTACCTACTGCTTGGCCTGTGGCAGCATCAAAACGCGCTCGAATCCGCACGGGAACTCGCCGCACAGCGCGGTCACGATACGCAGCGAATCCTGGTCAAACCGACGCTGGCGAACCTGATCCTATGGCGCTCGGTCTACCAAAGCGGTGATATGTTTTACGTCGACGCGATTCGGGTTGGACCAGGCTCGAATCGATTTTACCCGGGCGACTCGGCACGCATGTTCGTACCCGAGCAGGATCTTCCCAATCTGCCGCGGGACAGCGTGCTCGCGCGCGACATCGAACGGTTTTATCGGCTTTCCAATGACTTCGTAGTAGCTGACCGCGGGCGTGACAACGTCTTGATCGACATTCGCTATTCGATGTTGCCAACCAGCGTCACACCGATGTGGGGCATCGACCTCAACCTGGCGTCGCCTACACAACATGCGAAGTTCATGAGTTATCGAGACCGACCCGAAAATATGCGGGAGACGTTCATCGATATGCTACTGGGTCGCGATTTGCCGCAGTGAAGCAACTTTGATAACAGTCACCTTTTTATGTAGTTCAGAGTAAGTGATTTTCACCATAGTTTGCGCGGTTTTGTGGATCACGCACTTTGCTCTGGTGATCGCGCCGCGAACGAAGTAACGGCACATTTGTGACAAAAATTGAGGTGTCAGTGGGAAGAGCAGAAATGGATTCAAACCAAAACAACGACTCATTGCTCTGGGTCAATAACCAATACATGTATCCCC
>CBDCFT010000026.1:0-14258 GCA_965216365.1 Arenicellales bacterium
CTCAGGGTCGTGCCCTCGTTCCGCTGGGCGAGACACGGAACTACTACCAGCTTGCATACCTCGATCAAGGCAGCGACCGTCACAGCATCGGTTACCTCGCCAAACAACGCTACGACGACCAGTATAGCCCGGCACATGCGCTGCCGGGCACATTCACCGACAAGGAGATCACGAGACAGCTGCAAGAATCGGAGCAATACTGGCGCAGCTGGCGATATCAATTGTCAGCGTACCGCGATGGGGTGAAACGAACGTATCGTCGCCATCCGGTGACGATGACGCTGCTGAGCGGCGCACTGCTCTTGGGGGCGTTGCTCGCGGTGCCTATCACACGCTCATGGGTCATGGCGAGCGCCCGGGTCCTGCGCGGGATGTTCTTGCGCCGCAAGATTCGCCAAATCACAGGCCACTGGAACACGATGGTGGAGGGTTTACGTCTGACTCCTTCGGAGTACTACGGCGCACTGCAAGCCGCGATCACCGACAAGAGCGTGCCGGATACTACGCAGCTTTTTGTTGCATGGAGGGAAGGTGGAATCCTATCACCCAAGCGGTTATACCTGCGCATCAGGCGCAAAGAACATGTTTTCGATATCTGTTGCGCACCCTTCGGCAACGGGACGTTTTTTTCGTGGTGGCTCGGCGAACTGCCACGAGGATTGCTGGCTTTTCTCTACATGCTGCCCTTCCTGAGTTGGCTGGCCTACTTATACGAGAAGCTGTTTAAACCGGATACCTACTATAAGGTCGATACGATGATGATGTTTCAGAAACTGGTGCATAGTGCCGTACTGGAAATGATCGACACGCATACCAAAGCCAAAGGCATAAGGGCACTCACGGAATCGGAGCGAAAACCGCAGATGAAAGATTTCTTTGCCCGGGGGAAATAGAGTCCAGAGATGACACATCCGAGTATCGAACGGACACAAGCGTTTTACGAATGGGAAAAACGCGCCAGAGGGTGGCATCTCTGGCCGTATCCCGTTGCCCTCGAACCGCCGTTCGTACCGTTTAACTACTATGACACGGTAGCTGAACCGGTCACCGACGATGCCCGGCGCGAAACGTTGCTCAGCGCACTTACCAACAGCGCAACCGGACTGTTTAAATCCCAAGAGGCACAGACGCCGCAACAGGATCCGCTGCCGGATCACGATTACGACGATTCTCCACAATGTTTTGCGTTTCCGGACGAACACTATTGCACGCTTCAAATTGCACTGCCCAAAGACTTTAGCGGAAACCTGCAAGTCCATAAGAACTTGTTGCAGTCGCTGCGATATGGGCACAATCACATCAGCTTTGAGGTTGTCGGCACCAACCGTCAGACCACCCTACAACTCGGCGCGTGGGAAAACGATATCGCGGCACTTAAAGATCAACTGCTGGCGCAGATACCCGAGGCGACGCAGAACGCCGGTGCCAATCTCTTACCGGACGGGGTGACTCCCGACAACGCCTTGGTGGTCGACTTTGCCTTGGAGCATGAAGCCATGCTGCCGCTTCTACGGACCAAAGACTTAAAGCACGACCCCCTGACGGCATTGATCGGCAGCATGGAAGCCTTGGAAGACGGTGAGACCTGTATCTTTCAGCTACTGTTCACGCATACCCATCATCCCTGGGAAAGTCATTTTGCCGCGGCGGTCGTCGATGCCGACGGCACGCCCTTTTTTGCCGATGCACCGGAAATGGTGCCACTGACTAAGGAAAAAATCAGTAGCCCACTGTATGCCGTCATCATCCGCATTGCCGTCGTTGCTGAAGATTACGACAGACGGCTGCAGCTTGCTCGAACGATTGGCGGCACACTGGCCCAATTCGACGATCCGCGAAGTAACAATCTCATGCCATTGGACAATGACGGCTATGATGCACACGATCATTGGAATGACGTGATACACAGAACGACGCATAGAAGCGGGATGCTGTTGTCGTTGGATGAATTGGTGGGACTCATGCATATGCCGGATGCCGTGGTGCGCAGCGAAAAACTGGTACGGGAGCGCAAAAAGACCAAAGCGGCGCCATCCCTCGCCATCGGACATTCCTTAGTACTTGGCCAAAACACACACCGAGGCGTCACGCAAGAAGTGAGTCTCAACAGCGAACAACGCACAAAGCACATGTACGTCGTCGGTGCCTCCGGCACCGGTAAATCGACGCTTCTTCTCAATGGCATAAGACAAGATATCGAAAACGGCGAAGGTCTCTGCGTGATCGACCCACACGGCGACCTCATCGACGGTGCCCTTTCCTATATCCCGGAGCATCGCTACCAAGACGTCATTTTGCTGGACCCGAGCGACGAACAGTTTCCCATCGGACTCAATGTCCTCGATGCGCACTCGAACCTCGAAAAAACGCTGCTCTCCAGCGACTTGGCGGCAATCTTCGAGCGCTTGTCCACCACATGGGGCGATCAAATGAATGCGGTGCTCTCGAACGGCATCTTGGCCTTTTTGGAAAGCACCGAAGGCGGCACGTTGATCGATCTTCGCCGCTTTCTGGTAGAGAAAGACTTTCGCGACCGGTTCCTTGAAACGGTCACGGACAAGGAAATCGTCTACTACTGGCAAAAAGAATTTCCCCTCTTGAGCGGCAGACCGCAGGCATCCGTACTAACCCGACTCGACACGTTCTTAAGACCGAAGCCTATTCGTCACATGGTGGCGCAAAAGAAGAGCGCCATCGATTTTTCACGGGTCATGGACGACGGAAAGATTCTACTGGCAAAGCTGTCGCACGGCGGCATCGGTGAAGAAAATTCCTTTTTGCTCGGTGCATTGCTGGCATCCAAATTCCACCAAGCGGCACTGGCTCGCCAGGCGGTATCGCAAGAGAAGCGTCGCTATTTCTGGCTCTACATCGATGAGTTTCAAAATTTCCTGACTCCGTCCATTGAGCAAACGTTGTCCGGCGTAAGGAAGTACCATGTGGGCATGATCTTGGCCCACCAGGAACTGGCCCAGTTGTCGCTCAAAGATCGTGCTGTGGCGGCCTCCGTGATTGCAAATCCCTATACACGGATTTGTTTCCGCATGGGCGAACGGGATGCCCGTGTACTCAGTGAAGGTTTTTCAGCGTTCGACTCCCAGGATTTGCAGAGTCTCGGCACGGGCGAAGCCATAGGACGGATCGAACAAGCGGCACATGATTTTTCGCTCACTACCTATCGACTGCCGCCCGTTGATCCACAGGTAGCCCATATGCGGCGAGAAGCCGTCAGACAAGCATCGCGTGCTCAGTTTGCATCACAGCTTTCCGATGTTGAGCGTCGCACTGCGGGTGAAGAAGTTTCCGAAATCTTCGATGGGAATCCCCAAACAACAGTTGAATCAACTACGTCCAAGAAACCCGCCCGAAAGACCGAACTTCGAGGAAAAGGCGGTGACCGCCATGTTGAACTTCAAAACAAAATTCAAAAGATGGCGCATGAACGCGGTCTGGGTGCGGAAATAGAAAAACATATCGGTGACGGTTTGTCCATCGACGTTGTTCTTTCGACACCGACACAAAAAGTTGCATGTGAGATTTCTGCAACCACATCGGCACAACATGAATGTAAAAACATTGAAAAGTGTCTGGAGGCAGGTTATCAGGATGTTCTCGTACTGGCAGAAGATGAAAAACACCTTGCGGCGATTCAACGCCGGGCGTCAGAATCCCTGTCGGAAGAGCAATTGCAAACGGTTCAGTTTCATTCGCTCGATTCCTTTCACTCATATATCGACTCTCTGGCTGAGGAAAACAAAGGTAAAACAATTCGTGGTTACACAGTAGAAACGGAGTGGGTAGAGATTTCTGAAGAAGAAAAGAAGCGGCGCGAACTGATCTTCGCAAAAATCGTGTCGGAGTAAGTGCAGCACAGGGTTCGTCGGTTACGAAGTTACTTAATGATCGACAGTCTTGCTGCCTGTATCTCACGACATATTTTCGGTTTCAGACCAAAAGAACGATATCCAGGTAGTGAATCACGTAGCTGTGCATCACTAATCTGCGTCAAACGAGCAATCGATATCGGAAAGCGCTTAAGAAAGTCGCTGATGCGTTCAGGATCATTCTTTAAGTGCTCAGCCATTCGCGTTGCCAGTTCATACTGCGAGTTAGCGAAATAATACAATGCGACACGCTCTGCACTCCGTTTGTTCATCCCAAGGATGTGAAACGCAATAATGCGTTTGTGATACTCCGAGTAAAACTCGGCAGGTGTAAGTATATTCATAGTATTGAGGACTTACCCTGCGCTGCAAAGGGGATAATACCCTAGCTTCAACATTACGCAAATAGGCGTTTCACCAAAACCGCATTCTAGAAGTGGTCACGATCTTTTCACCAAAAAGGTCGCCAGTGATGGAGAGAAGTTATCTTTAATACTAATAAAAAGTAGGTCTCAATATGAAAGGCAAAAAGCTGTCACACTAATAAATATGAGAGAAAGGGCTGCGCGTTTTCAGTAGCAAAAAAGTTTTATATGTTCCTTTCACTGGAGAAAAGATTCTAATTTTTGTTTCAGCGTGTCCGGATCTTTGGTCTCACACTCCCAAATTGTAAGCACGGACCAGTCGTCACTGCACAAATCAGCTATCACTTTCTTGTCTCGCTCCACGTTCTTTTGAAATTTCTCCCCCCAATATTTGACTCTACTTTTCGGCATTGTCGCTTTGGGACAATCGGGGTGTCTGTGCCAAAAACACCCGTGTACAAGTACGATCTTTTTCCGAGCGGGGAATACCAGATCTGGGCATCCCGGAAGATCTCGGCGATGCAGTCTGAATCGATAGCCTAAGCTGTGTGCCATACGTCTTACTCTAATCTCAGGCGACGTATCTTTTCCGCGCACCTTTGACATAAGTGCTGATCGGCGTTCTGGCGACAGCCGATCAATCATTGGCCTTCAGCCTTCGATAGCTAGACCCTGCTCGTATCCAGTTTGGCGGCAACGACTTTCAGGAGTTTTTCCGCAAACAGCGGCGATACGCTATTTCCAATCATTCTGTGGCTGTGCCATTTCGTCGGATGGAATTGAAACCAATCTGGAAAGCCCTGGATTCTCGCTGCTTCACGCACCGTTATAACTCTGGGTTCATCAGGATGGATTGGTCTGGCAGCTTGGTAAGATCCTCTATCCGCTCCGGTACCAGCACGAAGCACATTTGCGGGTTTATCCCATGAAAGTTTGGGATACTTGCTGATTGGGTCTCTGGCCCCTGGCGATAAACTGGAAAATCGTTTCGTCACGGCAGACTTATGCTGAGTAAGCTGACAACCGCTTACTTTGCCTAGACGATGCATTTTTTTTGCGATTCTACTGCCAAGATCTCGAGAAGCAGCCTTTCTAAGTGTTTTGGCATACCGGCTAATTTCTTTTTGACGGCTATATGATAGCCATTCACCATTCTGAGCAGGGCGATTCAATCGAGGTAGATCTGCTATCGCAGCACTAACATCATTACTAAATCTAGGTTTCTTGGCTTCCAAATCTTTGATTTCAAAACGATCCACATATTCAGCGTCATATCCAATAACAATCAGTCGTGGCCGAACGGTAGCGACCCCGAAATCCGCTGTGTCAAATATAGTGGGTTTCAACACTCTATAGCGTGAAGGGAGGCGGGACAACGCGCGATCCAATTGCGAGCGGTTTTCATCCGAAAACAGACCTGGGACGTTCTCCATCAGAAAGAAACCAGGACGAAAGTACGCGACGTAATCGAAAAAAACACGAAGCAACTTGTTCCTTGGGTCCTTGCGGTTTCGGCGACCCATTACGCTAAAGCCCTGACAGGGAGGTCCACCCAATATCGCATTCGGTCTGCCCAGATCGAACATCCGCTCGAGATCTCTAGGCGAGAGCTTTGATAGATCCGCGTTTAGCAATTGTGCCAAAGGAAAGTTGCTTTGATACGACGACGTGAGGTCGCCATCAAAATCAACGCCAATCTCTTGGCCAAGTCCAGCCATATGAGCGCCCAGTGACAGGCCTCCACAGCCGCAGAAAAGATCTATTATCACCTGAGTCTCCCAGTGCTCATTGACTTCATGTACGGCTGGATGTTATCAACACCGCCGCATCTTGTCGATCGCCAAAGCGAGTTGCGAGCACAACTTGTACTATAATTTTTCATACGTACTATATTATTGAGCGGGCGAATCTGTCAGGTCAATGAGCACCCTATAATTCAATTGGAAACTGAGATATGGCGCGGAAAAAGGAGCAACAGGAAGAAGTAGAACAACGTGAAACAATTTTTGGGGGCCCTACAAAAAGGTTCTTCGTTTCAATGTTGCCTCGGGATATCACCCTTGAAGATGCGATCTTAGACTTAATCGACAACAGCGTCGATGGAGCAATGAGAACCCAGAAATCCAGACTCAAGCAAAAAGCTCCTTTCAGAGATTTTTACGCCTCTCTCACACTGTCCTCCGACGGATTTGAAATCGAGGACAACTGTGGAGGCATCCCGGAAGCTTACGTCGAGGATGCTTTTTCTCTTGGTCGACCAAGTCTTGAGAAAGATAAAGATCTTCCGACAATAGGAATGTACGGCATCGGCATGAAGCGGGCTGTATTCAAAATAGGAAATGAAGCGTTGGTTCAATCTAACTCGAAAGACGGTTTGTTTGAGGTTACGTATACGACTGACTGGCTGAATCCAAATAACGACCTGTGGGATTTGCCGATAGATCGATACGAGCCAGATAAAAAAGCTGGGTGGGGAGTTACGATAACAATCACCGACGTCCGAAGAGAAATAGGAAAGAGATTCGATAACGAGGCCTTCATAAATGGACTCAAAGGTCAAATCTCAGAGCACTTCGGTTACCTCATGCAAAGAGGTTTCTCCATATCCATGAATGGTGAGGAGCTACGACCAAGAACGCTTCAACTCGCATACAATAAGCATTCTAAAGAAAACACAATTCGTCCCTTTGACTTCGAAGCCAATTTCAAAGGAGTGGACATCAAAGTAGCGGTTGGTTTTTTTCGTCCGCTCGTTCGAGAATCCGAAATAGATCATGAGCTGGAAGGCCCGCGAGAGGCCGACAAAGCAGGTGTTTCCGTCGTATGCAATGATCGAGTAATTCTACTTTGTGATAGAACAATGAAGACAGGCTGGGGAGACGGTGGAGTTCCAAGATATCACCCACAATTTCGCGCCATTGCTGGGATAGTTGTCTTCTCGAGTTCCGCTGCCGAAAAGCTTCCAATTTCGACAACAAAACGCGATTTAGATGTTGGTTCAGAAGTCTATCTCAAAGCCCGTAAGGTTCTTATGGAAGGGTTAAAAGTATTTACTAGCTTCACGAACAAATGGAAGGGAATGGAAGAAGAGACCGAAAAGTTTTTCAGTGGCTCTCGTGCTGATGCAAAGACGCAAGTTTCTTTGGCAAGTCAGCATGGGACAACGGTAAGAAGCGAGTCGGGAGCAAAGAAGTATGTGCCGCGACTCCCGCTCCCACCAACAAGAGATCCCCAAAGGCGCATATCGTTCTTGCGAAACGAATCGAAAATAAAACTGGTTTCCGAATATTTGTTTGAAGATCCAGCGCAAAAACCGTCGACGGTTGGTGAACAATGCTTTGATCTGATGTTTGAGGAGGCGAATGAAAAATGACCGGATCAGACATTCCCTACCAACTAAGACCAAATAAATTTATAGACCGGCAACTTTTTGTCGATCTCCTGGGACGCTTGATCTCGGGCAATGGCAACGAAAACTACGCTTATGTCTCAATGGGTGGCAAACACTTGGTCGATCACAATGCTATCTATCGACAATTGGGAATTCGCCAGCTCTACTCATTTGAGCAAGACGAAAACGTAGTGAGGAGGCAACAAATAAATAAACCTATCGACGAAGTTTTGTGTCGCGAATTGGATAGCGCGTATTTACCGGTTGAAATAGATACCATTCAGAAGAGTTTCTCTAACGCAAAACACCTGATAATTTGGCTTGACTATACGGATCCAAATGCTCGGCTCATCCAGTTGCAGGAAATGATTGAAGTCCTTAAGCGACTTCAGCCAGGCGACATTCTTCGAATAACGCTAAATGCGAGCCTGGGAACGCTGCAGAAGACACCTGATGAATGGAGATCAGAAAAGTTTGCTTCTCCGGGAGCGTTTTGGCTGGAGAAACTAAAGCGACAACTCGGCGAGCTTGTACCTACGGATCTGACACATATTGGCGACACGGACTTTCCGATTGCATTAGCAAGATGTGTCAGGCTGGCCGTTTCTCGCGCAGAAAGTGAGTTAGATGATACTCAATTTGCGCCCGAACTTGTCACTACTTACAGAGACGGCCAACGCATGTTGACCGTGACGGTTCGAGCTAAATCGAGTACAAGCAAAGAGACCAAAACTTCAAATTTAAGTAACTGGCCTTTCCGAGCCAAGCATTGGAGAAATATAGTATGGATAGAGGCGCCCGATTTTTCGATGAAGGAGAAAATGAAGATAGACGCCTATTTGAGCAGACCACCGAGCTATATTCTGGAGCGATTGAAATTTCGACCTGCGAGCGATTACAAGAAATCGTTGGCTGCAATTAAGAGTTACAAACAACTTCATCGATACTATCCGGAGTTTCGTAACATAGAGGCGTGAGTATCGAACGCCCAATCAACTCGAAAAATTCGAAGCATTAAATTTGCTGGCCTGTTAAGCGGTTAGTCGTCTGCACGGATAGGATGGACGACCGTTTGAGATTCACATTCTCCGAATCACTGGCCAACCGACTGAGGGAGGATCATTCAGGTTGTCATAGACGATGTGCTGAGGAAAATACAGTGAAAATTATTGTATTTTGTTTAATTTTAGATGCGTGTATCCGTGTACCAAATTTGTATCACTTTATCTGTGACCACTAGCGATTTACTAGCGTTTACTGGTACATTTGAATATGGCAAGCGCTGCAAGTGATTGATTAGTAAGGAATCGCAATTCTTTCGAATGCACTTTTAATCAGGTGGTCGCAGGTTCGATCCCTGCACGCCCCACCAAATGCATTTTTCGTTTAGAAATCAATAATTTGTCTTTCGTTTTTTTACAGTGTTCTTGTACCCATACTTTACAAAAAGTCGTCGTTCAAATTTCGACTTGCTTTCAAATCAATTAGTTAACTGGGTACTCGAGCACCTGACGAAAAATCAGGTAGTCGGCATGCTGAATTGCATCCAATATTTACCATGATTTTTCTATTCGAATCGAACGGTTTTGCACGGCTCTGACCTACGTTGTTACGGTGATAGACTTTTGAAGTCGGATCAGTCAATGGATCGACGTCGCACCAGCTCTCGCGTTTTTGTGGGCAGCACGGGGTTAGGGAATTAGAGAAGCTAGGGGCGACTTAGCAGGTTTCTGAGACTAAAAGTCAACGATCAGCATCGTGCTATTCGTTCGCTTGAAAAATGATGATGAATTCGATATTGAAATTATTGACGATCACAGTGATCTTCCCCATTTAGGGGTCTTAAGTAACCGTGGAGAGGGTGGTCCGTCCCATCATATTTTCGGCGAATCTGATCGTTGACATGACTTAGGTAACTAAAGTTTCGTTTTACGAAACTTAGTTTAGTTGGGACTAAAAGAGACGAAACAATTGTTAACACATTCTTAAGTGTTGAGTTGTTGACTCGCACCTAACCGGTAATGATAATGCGCCGCTTTTCAATATCGGCATATTTCGATTTTATCGAACGAGCGATCCCTCCGAATCTTTGGTTAGCAGTGGAAGCTGTCTAATGAAAATTAAGTACACCCCCTTTCCTTCATGAAAAGCGAATCAATTGTTTTAAACTCTACCAAATGGTGGAGTGTGTTTATCTTACTATTGTTTTCATGTGTGCCGTTCCAAAATAAAGCACAGGCACAAAGTGTCTACGGCGCCCCATACAACGATAACGATTTCTACACTGTTTGTCCGGATTCCCCAACACCGCAAGCTGCGGTCGATTGTTGGTGGGAAAAGTATCAAGTACGCTGGGCATGGGCGTTTCCGGGTTGTTTTTACAACTCAGGATTTGAAGACGGCACACTCAACAATCGATTTGCCTGGTATCAACTCTATGGAACGTGCGGTGGCGGAGGTTTAGTCCATGGAACACTCATTGGCCAATTGCCGCCACACCCCAAAGAAAACGGTAAACCCGATCAGTGCGTCGGCAACCCTTGTGATCCATCTACAGGTAACAAATATCTGACCGAGACGGACTATCGTTCTTCAGGTAGTCCTTTAGATATCGTTCGCCACTACAACAGTTCATCCCCTTTTGATCACGGTCTTGGCCGTGGTTGGTCTGCTGGGTTCCTACGCAATTTTCTGGTTTCCAACAACAAAATTTACATTCGTCAATCCGACGGTCGTGAAGAGGTGTTTACCAAATCAAATAGTGTTTGGGCTGGTGATAGCGATACGGGTTTAAGCCTCACACAGGACGCCAACGGATTTACCCTGACTGAAGGGAGCGGTGAATCGGAAAGCTATGATCTCGGTGGTCGCATAAAAACCCATACGACACCTTCGGGACAAACAACGACGTATGATTATCATCCCGATGGACACTTACAAACCATCACCGGGCCGTATGGACATACCTTGAGTGTGACCTGGAATGCCGAGGCCCACATTACATCAATGAGTGATGATCAGGGCAACATCATTAAGTATGGCTATGATGCGAATGGAAATCTCACGGAAGTCATTTATCCCGACACCACACCGAGTGACGATAGTGACAATCCTAAACGTATTTATTACTACGAAGGCACCAATTTTCCAAATCACCTGACCGGGATTGAGGACGAAAATGGAGTCCGGTATGCAACATACGCATACAACGGTAGTGGAAAGGCAATATCGACCCAACACGCGGAGACGGACAATGGCGCGCCGCAAGAGAAGTTCACGCTAACGTACGACTCCGCAACACAAACCTCTGCGACAGATGCGATTGGCACCAAGAACATCTATACCTACGAAGATAATTTAGGTGGCCGAAATCTCCTGAGCAAAATCAATCAAGTCGATGGCAAGGGTATTTCTCAAGTCTTCGATCCCAATAACAATCTGACTCAGAAAACCGACGAAGAGGGCCGAGTCACCCAATACACCTATAACGCCGATAATCAGCGTACTTCCATGACCGAAGCGTTCGGTACCCACGAAGCCCGCACCACCACGTATGAATACTTCTCGCCCGACATCGATCTGGTCACCAAAGTCATCTCCCCGAGTGTGTCAGGAGGAACTAATAAAAAGGAAATTGTGACCGACTACGACCCGACCACACTAGTAGTCAACTCCATCACCATCAATGGCTTCAAACCCGATGGCACGGCCATCTCCAGAACGACCACGTTTACGTACAACAATGTGGGTCAAGTCGAAACGATTGATGGCCCCCGCACCGATAAGGCCGATATTACCACTATGACCTACCACGAGTGCTCGACAGGTGGTAAATGCGGTCAGGTGGCGACTATTGCCAATGCAATGGGTCATGTCACCACGTATGCTCAATACGACGCCAACGGCCGCTTGACCGAAATGACCGATCCCCACGGTGTTGCCACAACTTATACCTACTATGCCCGTGGCTGGCTGAAAGACGTCACCCAAACGCTACCATCGGGCAATCCCCGTGAGACGAAATACACCTATACGCCCATGGGTCAGCTCAAGACCGTCACAACGCCTGATGGGATTGTCCTGACCTATGGCTACGATGCCGCGCATGATTTGAAGACCATTACCGACAATCTCGGTAACCAGATCGAGTACTTCTACGATCTCAAAGGCAACCGGCGTCAAGAGAATACCAAAGACCCCAATGAGGATTTAGTGCGGACCGTTTCCACCACTTACGATATCCGTAACCGCGTTAAAGAGATCAATGCCAACGGTTCCATTACCCAACTGATTAACGATGCGGTGGGTAATCTCACCGGTGAGATCGATCCCGAACAGAACTTGAATGCCAACAGCGAAACCGCATCGCACGACTACGATCCCCTCAATCGCCTACAAGACACCTTGGATGCCTTAGGCAATACCACGGACTACGACTACGACATCAATGACCGCTTGACCCAAGTCACCGCCCCCAACGGCGCCAATACGACTTATATCTATGACGATCTCGGCAATCTGTTGTCCGAAACCAGTCCAGATAGGGGTACGACGACGTATGCCCACGATGCGGCCGGCAATGTCACGACGATCACCGATGCAAGAGGTGTCACTGTTCACTACGGCTACGACGAACTCAACCGGGTCACCTCTATCGATTATCCCGGACTCGACGAAGACATCACCTTTAGCTTCGACGCCGATGGGGGTGTGGGACAGACCTGCGACAACGGTAAAGGACGTTTGTGTGTACAAGTCGATGAAAGCGGCACCACCCGTTACGACTACGACGTATTTGGCAATGTCACCCGATTACGTAAAGAAGAAGCAGTCGGTAGCAACTCCGTCGTACTCGAAACCAAATACAGCTACGATGCCGGTGACAATATCACCTCTATCACGTATCCCGACGGGCGTGCGGTCGATTACGGCAGAGATGCCGTTCGCCGGGTGGCCAGTATCGATACAACCGTTAATAGTGCACCGACTACCTTATTGACGCGTTCCACCACCGACTATCGGGCCGATGGTTTAGTGACCGGCCAATCCTTCGGGAATAGTGTGACCGAAACGCGTCAATACGATTTACAGGGCCGGTTGGACTTGCAAACCCTGTCCGCGACAGAACCGCCGCTGTACTTTATTCCGGGGGATGTGGTGATCGACAGCAAAGTGCCGGTTAATGCTGTAGATGTCCTCGGGACACCGGGCGCCAATGAGGTGGGATCGAACGTCGTACTCACTTTCGAGAACGATGCCCCGGCCCAATTCGATGTCAATACCGTGACCGTCGTGACCTGGACCATCCGTGATGCCAGCGGCACGGTCATTGGTACTGAACAACAAACCGTCACGGTCAATCTCAATGCACCGCTCAATCCTGATCTGGAAGCGGAGTTGCTCACTCCGGTCGATGGCTCGACCCTGGCCTCCAGTACCGAGACCTTTACTTGGAGTCGAGCCGGGGCGAGTAAGTATGAACTCCTTATTGGTACTTCCTTGGGAGCCAGCGACATTGCCTTTCGACGCAGTACGCGCCGCTTGTTCTTTATTGACGGTACCGATGTGGCGGGTAATCCCCAGGAAGTGCCGATACGCTTTGGCCCCTTGCACAACAAGACCATCGCAGGTTTACCGACCGACGGCAGCACCGTCTATGTACGCTTGCGGACCTTCAAAGACGGCACCTGGAGCGAGCGCGACTATATCTTTACCGCCCATACCCAGTAATCCCAGATACGCCGATCAACGGAGCGACTACGCCTAAAGAATATTTTAATTGATGACAACACTCATTTATTAACGGACCTTTAGAAGACATTTACTTACATGAGGAACTCACTATGAAACCAATTTTGAAAACATTGACGACCGTGACACTGGTGATATTCAGTGTTGTTTCGTTTCAGGCGCGAGCCGGCGGGGCGTATCAAGGGACCACTATTATGAGGATCGCAGCTGCCCCGCCGGTGACCTATATCAACGTTACTGCTACGCCAATCAATCCTGCGAATTGTACTGATCCTAATCATTATGCTTTGACACGTGATTTAGAAAACTATGAGGAAGTGTTCACATTGGTCACCATTGCCCAGAACACCGGTCAACCAGTGCTCATTAGGGTGCTCGATGATGAGTGCTACGCCAACTATTACCCCAAGATTGACTACATCCGGTTGCAGTAACGCATCGACAATGACAGATCAAAGGTAACCGAGTAGCTGCTTTATCGCATCTCAAATCACCTGATAGACAAACTGTTCCGCGATGATGAGTGACATTAACCTGACATGACAATCAACCCATTTTATTGATGGCACAGGACAACATTATGAAAAAGACATCTAAGACACTCGCCGCTTTGTTATTGATCGCATCCAGCCTGACTTCAATACAGGCGCATGCCGCATCGCAATTCACCTCGATTGCTCGAGTGGGAATTGCCACCGGTCGGGTCTGGGTCAATATTAGCGATCCTTACATCAATCCGGCCAGTTGCACGCTGGCGAATAACTACGCGTTGGAACAAGACATTGTCACCTACGAGGAACTGTTGACGGCGCTATACATCGCCCAGAATACCGGCCAACAGGTCTCGCTGCGTATTCATGACACAAA
>CBDCFT010000027.1:0-131563 GCA_965216365.1 Arenicellales bacterium
TGCCAAGCTCGGATTTATGACCTGGCCCGAGGAATGTTATCGATCCGGACAACTCATCGGCGTCGCTGCTTTGACCATCGATCACGAAAGACCTAAACCATGCTTCCCAGGGTTCGGCATCGGCCGCTGATAATGTGATCTTGAGGTTCGGGACTTCGACCTTGACTCGATCACGCACAACGCCTTGTTTAATCGTCATGGCGTCGATCTTAGATACCCGTTTACAGGGTAGATCGCCCAGCGTTAAACTGAAATTCGAGGCCAACCACTGTGTTGATTCCGCACGTGGTTTTAGTTGGCGATTTTGCGGTTTACGGTGACGTAGACGTTCGGGGTCAATTTTTACGGTGAGGTAGCACGGGTCCTTACTACTGCCATCCAAGGCCGGAATAGTCACTTCGGTGATCCGTCCGTTGCTAAACTCGGTCACACGCAATGCGTTGTAGTCAAAGTCAGCGGCAATAATTTCTCCTGATCTGGTCGTGTGGCTTTGATTGAATGCGCTATTGATCCAATCCCACATATCCTTGCCCATACTCGTGCTCACTTCGACCGTGAAGGGTTCGTGGGATATCGTCGCTACGCGCTTTTTCGTAAACCCACTGGGTCCCACACCATGCGTGGCGACCACCCCTTTGGTATTACCCCCGGAAAAGCTCTTGGCGAATCCTGTGGGTTTACCCCCAAAAGCCAATGCGTAGTGTTCTATTACATGATCTGTCTTTGTATCCATTTTGTAACCCTCCATCCAGTGTATCCAGGTGTCGCTGTTCACTTCGTATTAGCTAGCGATTATGCCCTGTCCTATGGCAGCGACGTCAATCAAACGTCGCCGGTATGGTTCATTAAAAAGATAAACCACCACCACCAACACCCAATCCAATACCCACCGATCCGAATGCACCGCCTGATGCACAGGCCCCCTTAGCAATGCAGATCGCTCCACCAGCATCAAACTTTTCTTCACATGTGTTGTAACCAACACATGCAGTTACACACGCGGATTCGAGACCATCACAGTTCATGCAATTCGCCACAGCACCATTACCGTCGCATCCGAAGTCATTGTCTAGGCTCCCGACTCTGCCACCTGCTCCCAAAAACAATGCTTTGCGTTCAGGCATCTCGGTCGGAAGCGGCACTGCCCACCTCCAGTGCAGTACTAATTCTTGCTCGCCCGCCTCAATAGCGCCGACCGGCATGACGGTGCCAGCGACGGCTTTGCGCATACAGGTCAGTGCAATTTGATTTTCCGGGTCCGTCAATGTCGAGACGCCGAGTTCTAGTCGCACGGGCATCCAACCATCATTGCCGTCTAGACCATAGTGGTGAACGAAGGTGACGCTACCCTCGGTATTTAATTCATCCCAGCATTCGCGCAAAGGGGGAATCACATCGGCATGAAAATAGCTGTTGACGTGCGCTTGTAGCGTGACGGTATCGTCAAACGAGCTAGTAATAATGGGCTTGTGCGCAACACAGCCTGATAGCGAAACGCCTATCACTAGTGCCCAGAGGATTTTGATCCATTGTTTGATCGGTAATAGAAACAGACATGGCGTGGTGTTCATATTTTCTCCCTTAGTGAATACGCGGCGTAATGTTGTCTTTTCCGTTGGGTAAGCGGCCGGTTTCGCGAACCATTGTTATAAATTGTTAACTCTACTTTTTCTGTGAATTAGTTCACAAGAAAACGTTGCGTTCTTGATTATTCCGTTCTTCATCAAATCTAATCCCCCCTTGAAGACACAACATGATTGATCAAACCGACGCGACTACCCGACCCCGTTATCCGCGCCCTGACCTGTTGGATGATGATAAGCGATCAATTAAGGCTACCCTGTTAGTTCAACGATAGCGGCGGCGATTTCACCGTTTTAACGATGGTGAAGCAAAAAAGGTAATAAAAGTGGAAAGAGCGATGATTCGAATATCTGAACTTCTACAGCTCAACAGTTTGAAATATCAAATCTCCCCGACCAATTCGCGCGGGTTTCAGCAGCGTTTGCGTACCAACCTGAAACCTTCGATAACGAAAACATAACACTGAGCTTTTCGTTTTCTCTTCACTTGCGTCGACCCAGATCAGGCAACTGATCCAATCGTACTGGAGAGCTGCTTAAGTGCCGCCTCCAGTTTGGTACGTTGGCAGGCAATATTGACCCTGGCGAATCCCGCTCCTTCATCGCCGAAGGCGTGTCCGCGCGTAACAGCCCATTTGGCTTGTCCCCTGAGAAACGCCGTCAAATCATTAGGCGCCAAACCCAACTTTCTAAAATCAATCCATAACAAAAAAGTACCTTGTGGCTTGATAAAATCAACACCGGCGATATCTTCGACATATTCTCTCACCAGCGCAACATTCATCTCCAGATATTTCAAAACATGCTCAAGCCATGACGCCCCGTCACAGTAAGCCGCTTGCATGGCGACATTTGCAAATGCGTTGTTCTTGTTAACGGTTAAACGGCTGTTCTCAACTTGAAACGCATTCCGTTTCTCATTGTCTGAAATGACAGTGAACGCATTGCAACAGGATGCAAGATTAAAGCTTTTTGCCGGCGACAAACAGGTGATACAGTTACTCGCATTACCCGGTCCAAGAGAGGCGAATGGCGTATGTTTATGTCCTTTAAAAACAATATCGGCATGAATCTCATCAGATACCACCAGTACACCATGGCGCGCGCAAATATCACCGAGCATTGTCAGTTCTTGTTCAGTCCACACGCGGCCAACAGGATTGTGCGGGTTACACAAAAATATCATTTTGGTATTTGGATGCGATGCTTTTTGTTCCAAATCTTCATAATCCATACGATAGTTACCATCGCCGAGGATTAAAGGATTGGATATCGCACGCCGATGGTTCTCGCGCAGGACATCGAAAAAGTCGAAAAAGACAGGTGGTTGAACGATAACTCCGTCACCTGCTTCAGTGAATAAATTTACCGCTGTTGCCAATGCATTCAAAATATTAGGCGCGCGCAGGATGTGCTTTTCGTCAACCTGCCAGTCATGACGATCTCGCAGCCATTGGATTAGTGCAGGTATCAGGCCATCCGGTACTGCTTCATAACCAAATACGCCATGATCGAGACGTTGCTGCAGGGCGGCCAACACGACAGGAGCAGTCTTGAAATCCATGTCGGCTACACCCGCAGCAAACAGATTGTCTGCCCCCTCGCCTAATACTCTCGGATGAACCTTCAATGCCGGAACGTCGCGGCGATTGATGACCTCATCAAGAGAAAACGGGTGCTGCATAGATTCAATCAAACGCTTTTGGCTACCAGCCAGAAATAGAATATTTCAATTCTTCAATACTTGCGTTGATGGGTTTCACTAAGACACACCAAACGAATGGAAGGATAGTCCGGGAATTAATTGCTCAGTGCATGTTTTGGAGTTTGAGGGCTATATATCAAACTTAACGCAAGCCACGGGTGGCAAATAATTGCTTACCGTGTTCCATGTGTCACCCTGGTCTTCGCTAATCCAAAGTGAACCCGTTGTACTGCCAAAGGCCAGACTATCGCCGTCCTTAGAAATATCCAACGCGTGCCGATAGACCAGATCAAAGGCGGGTTCTGTTGGCAGACCATCGTTGAGCGTATCGAAACTTTTACCGCCATCCCGTGTGCGTGTTACCACCAGCTTGGCATCGACTGGATAACGCCGCTCGTCCTTGGTCGCCGGGACAAACCAGGCGGTGTCGGGTTGTTCCGGATGCACGACCGTTGTAAAGCCAAAACTGGACGGCGAAACTTCATCCAGCTCACGCCAGTTTTTACCGCAATCGTCGCTGAGGAATATTCCATTGTGATGCTGCATCCACAACCGGTCCGGGTTTGTGCGGCAGTGAACGACACGATGCGCATCTTGCGGTAACGGATCGTCGGCTGACTCCGGTGGCATGTAGGCATTACGCAAACCGGCACCTATCAACTCCCAACTGGCACCCGCATCGTAAGTCGTCCACACGCCGCCGACAGAAACGGCAATGGTGACGTGCGCGCAATCCCGCGGATCGACCAAAATAGAGTGAATGCCGGCAAAATCATACCCGCCACCCATCCATTTCTTTCGACGCGGGTCGTCCCACAACGAACGCACTAACTCCCATGAATCGCCACCATCGAGCGAGTGAAACAACCCACCCGGAATAACGCCACACCAAAGCTCATCCGCTTTGCCGGCGGCCATCGACCAGATCATCTGCGTGTTCCAGGGCAACTCCACCCCGCGCATGGGGTCTTTATCTTCAACATTATCCGGTTTAGGCGGAAAGCTGGGCACGGTTGCCTCAGCCCATGTTTCGCCATTGTCATCCGAACGCCGCATTTTGACGCCGAAATGACCGAGATCAAGTGCGACATGGAGTCGTTGACTGTTCTCGTCACGCAACATTATGGTCACCGGTTCACCAAGAAACCAGCTTTGATCGATTTTCCAGTCGCCTTTGCCGTCGCGTTCAAACCGAAATAAACCTTTACGCGTTCCAACTAATAAACGATTACTCATATCAACCTCCGGACAATGCTTGGGCCACAAATATCATATCGTCTTGCTGCACCGGATCGGACAATTGCTCACGATCCAATATGGGTTCCCGGTTAAGAAATATCGCGACGTGTTTACGCACTGTGCCCTGATCGTCCAGAATGTAGCTGCGCACCTGCGGATTGATACGAAAGTATTCATTCAGTACTTGACCCACCGTACCCCCTTCGACTGCGGCAGTGGGTGTCTCGACATGACGCAACAGATTGGGGGTGAAGTTTATCGTGGTCACGCGTAAATTCCGGCGATCTATATCTTTACCCGCTCAAGCGGCCCGGTAACCCGTAATCGCCTTCACTTCGAGAAATTCCTGTAATCCCCACAGGCCTTTTTCGCGACCGTTGCCGGATTGCTTATACCCGCCAAAAGGCGTGTCGGTGTCACCGGTTTTGTAGTTGATATGAACCTGCCCGGCGCGCAAGCGGTTAGCAACTTTTCGTGCGTGCTCGAAGTCATCGGAATAAACATAAGCAGCCAAACCGTATTCGGAGTCATTGGCTATGGCAACCGCCTCATCCTCGTCGTCATAACCCAGCATTACCAACACCGGCCCGAAAATTTCTTCGCGTGCAATGGTCATGTCGTTTTTTACGTTCGCAAACACGGTGGGTTTTACGTAATAGCCTTGTTCCAAATCATCGGGTTTACCCGTACCACCAACGAGCAGTTCCGCCTTTTCGTCGATGCCTGTTTCGATCAGGTCTTGAATTTTATCGAATTGAGCTTGGCTGACAACCGGGCCAATCTCAACGCCTTCACTATCGGGCGCGCCAACGGCCACGTTTAATGCTGCATTTTTTGCAGCTTCAATCGCTTCATCCATTTTTGAATTCGCTATCAACATACGAGTCGGTGCGTTACAGGACTGACCGCTGTTGTTCATCATAAAGTGAACGCCTTTATCCACCGCCGTGGCAATGTCCGCGTCTTGCAGAATAATATTCGCCGATTTGCCACCCAGTTCCTGTCCAACACGTTTCACAGAATCCGCCGCCGCTTTCGCCACGGCAATACCGCCGCGCGCGGAACCGGTGAACGACATCATGTCGATACCGGGGTGAGCCGACATCGCCTCACCTACCGTCACGCCATATCCGTTGATCAAATTAAATACACCGGCGGGAACACCGGCCTCATGCAAAATATCGGTAAACACAATCCCGCTGATCGGCGCGATCTCACTGGGTTTTAATAACATAGTACAACCCGCGGCTAACGCCGGACTGACCTTCGAGGCGATCTGATTGATCGGCCAGTTCCACGGTGTAATCATGCCACAAACACCGATAGGCTCATGGCGTATGAGTTTGCCATCCATCTCGCGTTCGAAGTCAAACGTGTTCAGCGACTTGATAGCGCTTTTTAAATGGTTGATTCCGGTGACGGCTTGAGCGCCATGCGCAAGGTAACGCGGCGCACCCATTTCACTCATGATGGCATCGCCAATATCACCGATGCGTTTCTCGTAAACCGCCAGCACATTTTCCAACAGCTCGGTACGTTGTGCGACAGACCATGTGGAATACCGATTAAACGCCTGGCGAGCCGCCTTCACCGCAACATCGACATCATCTTTGCTGCCGACACTGATCTTGGCAAAGACTTCCTCTGTTGCGGGATTGATGACATCCAATGTTTCCGGTTGCACCGGGTCGACCCACTGACCGTCGATATAAAACTGTAAATATTCTTTCATGTCGGCATTTCAAATAATGTAGTTAGTGAATTGGAGAATATCGAAACATCATACATCAGCATGATTCACACGGTGTATTAATATTACTGGCCCGCCAGTGGCAGGCGTATGGTGGCGACAGTTCCTTTATTGACCACGCTGGAAATATCAAGCACGCCGTTAAATCGCTCAACGATACGCTTTGCGATAGCAAGCCCCACACCGAGACCGGCTGACTTGCGCGTGTAGAATGGCTTGAATATTTTTTTAAAATCCTCTTTGGCGACGCCATCGCCAGTATCCGCTATCGATAACTCTATCATCTGTCCACCATTCACGATTTTCTCGCTTACCGTAAGCTGTCCGCCAACCCGCATCGCTTGCAGTGCATTTTCGATCAGAACATTGAAAACCTGAGTCAGCGCGGCGGCGCTGGCCAAAACAGGCGGCTGAGTCTGCGAAATATTGCATTCGAGTTGTATTTTTTGTTTACGCATCGAATCATCATAACCTTTAAGGCAGTCCGATATAACCTCATATATTTTGACTGTTCCCGTTTCGTCCTCGGAAGGATTCGAATACAACAAAAGATCTCTTACCCATTTATCCAATCGATCCGTCTCTTTAACGATATCCTTTAGCGACTCCTGTGCCGATTCCACCGTTCTCTCTTCCAACGCCACTTCGGCGGCCGACCTTACGGACGCCAACGGATTGCGTATGGCATGTGCGACCGCCGCGGACATCTCCCCGAGTGCCAGCAGAGTTTCCGATTCTAACAACCGTTTTTGGTGAAACTGGATGATTCGATTGCCCCGCCGCACAATCAAGAACAACATGATGTACAAGAACAACCCTGTCACAATCGCAGCAATCCAAATCACCCGGCGACTATAATCTACAGCTTGAAACAACGCTTGAGGAGACTTGTACATTTCCAGAACTCCCGCCACCGTTTTGCCGCCATCGGTCCAGATCGGCACATAATTTTCGATGTAACGTGTACCCGGTTCAGGAAATATCATATGTTCGGTTTTATCGACGGTACCTGAAACTTGAATATGAGCAACAGGATTTCCCGAAAGGGCAAACTCCAGTTCATCGTTGTCCCCGAAATTCGCACCGATGTACTCATTTACACTCGACCAGACCACACTTCCATCGGGCTTGTAAATGTTTACACGCAACACGTCAGGCATCTTTGCGACACGTTCGAAAAACTCATCAAGACCCGCGTTAGCTTCATGTGACTGCCCCGGCAATTTGCCAATATCACCCGCCATATAGTGCTCAATTGCACTTTGCGGATGTGCGTCGGGTGGAAGTTCCGGTCTGTCCGCAACATGTCGCGCATTGGCATCATCCACAACACTACTGACAAACTCCATGGTAACCGTGACGTCGCGTTCCAATAAATTGTTAGTCAGAAACCGCGAAACCCCCAAAGCAGAACCAATACTGACTAAAGCGACTGCCAACAGGGACAAACCCGCGAACCAATGCAACAAATGGAAGGGTCGCATTTCTTTATCCGCGGCTAATTGGGTGTTGTCGTCCACGTTAATAACGTCGAATCGGTTTGCAGTTGACGAGTTTCATGCAACTATTATTGTCGAACAACGCGCACTATAACAAAAGGGGAATATTCACATGGTTAACCACAGAGCACAATTCGTTTCCAATAGATGTTAAATAGAACAAGCGAAGCACAAGCGCGACTCAGCGTTCGTTTAAGAAAGACCAATCAGCTCCAAATAACGTCCATTTCAATGACGACCCCGGTTTTGACAAATTGTACCAACGTCGTTCGCTAACCGCGCAATTCTAGCCGCACGACATATGCACTGAATAATGGAACGATCCGGACTATGTTTTTGACCGCTTCGACCGGAATTGGTGCCCACAGCATCAACACGCTGCAAGGTAATTCGAATGCGGTAAATCGATTACGCCACACGTGGTTATCGAAGCGATCGAATCCAGCTTATTGTGTTTGCTCCACTACAAGGACATGGAAAAAAAGGGAACCTGAAAGTATTTGATCGACGCCTAACAGGTTCCCTGAGAGGGAGGGGGGATTGTTACCGGTTACCGGATACTAACTTGAAAAACCTTAATCCAGCTAGTCGTCATCATCGTCATCATCACCGGACGAACCAGAAGAACCTGACGACCCCGATGATCCGGATGAACCGGATGATCCACTTGAACCTGATGTTCCACCAGTACCCGCACTTCCACGTGTACCACTGGTGCCTGACGTTCCACTCGTTCCCGCGCTACCGCTTGTTCCCGAAGTTCCGGACGTACCGCCTGTGCTCGATGCACCGGATGACGAGCCACTACCTGACGACGACCCACTACTGGAAATCGAACCGGATGTGCCGTTACCCGATGCCAAAGAGCTACCGGTTCCCGAGTCAGACGATCCACCACCGCACCCGTAAAGGCTGCCGAATACCAGAGGTATTCCCCATAAACTTAAAATCCGGCGCATGCGATTTACTTTTGGTTTGCTGCTCATAACATTTATTTCTCCTGATTTTTCATCTACAAAATTATAATAATTTATAAAGCAATAGTTGTGCCAAACATTAAACGTACCCAAAACCCAATAATTCCACAGGCCTAAATAGTTCTTTGTCGATACGGACTTGGGGCATATTCCCCGAATTATGTGAAATCCCCCATTTTTAATCATCAACGATTTTATAGATACTATGCATCTGATTCAGCTCATTTGTACTTACTCTAATAGATAATTAGTCCATGACCCATTCCGTACTGATTGTTGACGACGAAGAAACGTTTGCAAAAAACGTAAAACGATACCTCGATCGTCACGAATACGAGTCCCAGGTTGCGAATACCGGTAAACAAGCGATCGACGCATTGGATAACTTCAAACCTGACACGATATTGCTCGACCTGAATTTACCCGATGGAACCGGACTCGATTTTTTGTCGCAAATAAGGGGAATCGACAGTCAAGCCCGAATCGTGTTCATGACCGGCAGTCATAGTGTCGACTCTGCCGTGGAAGCAATGAAAGCGGGTGCCGAAGACTACCTGACCAAACCACTGATTTTAAGTGAGCTAAAATTACTGCTCGACAAACTGGTAAGAAGCGAACGTAAGGACGGCGCCCTCGCCTATTATCAAAACAAAGAAGCACAACAAAGCGGTCTTTCTACACTGATTGGCAGCTCCGATATTGTTAGCAAAATCAAATCACGCATACAACACTTCATTGAATCCGAGAAAAATCTGTCCGATACTACACCACCACCGGTACTCATCACCGGTGAAACCGGAACCGGAAAAGACCTTATCGCACGCGCGTTTCACTTCGATGGGCCGCGGCGGGACATGCCGTTCATCGAAATTAATTGCGCATCCATACCTACGCAATTAATGGAAGCTGAGTTGTTTGGCTTCGAACGTGGCGCTTTCACCGATGCTAAACAACGCAAACTTGGACTGGTCGAAAGCGCGAATGGCGGCACATTGTTTTTAGATGAAATCGGTGATATGGATATCGCATTGCAAGCGAAACTGTTAACCCTGCTGGAGCATAAACGTGTACGTCGGGTTGGTGGCTTACGCGATCAGTCGGTCGATGTGCGCATCGTCGCCGCCACCAACCAGAATCTACAACAACTCATCGAGACACAACGCTTTCGTTCCGATCTGCTATACCGCTTGCAAGTGCTTCATATTGAACTACCACCGTTACGCGAGCATCGTGACGACATAAAAGAACTGGCCAGGTATTTTCTTGCGCTGCACGAAAAGCGGTACAACAAACCGGGATTGGCCTTCTCCGAGAAAGCGGAAAAGACATTGGTTGACTACAACTGGCCTGGAAATGTGCGCGAACTACGAAATATTATCGAACACGCGGTACTGCTTACCGAATCGACAATAATAGAACACGAACACCTCGCGATAGCTAATATCAAGCCGCGAAAAACAATACCTAAGAGCAGCACCGAGCCAACCCGTAATGAGGGAAATGGATTAAGCCTTGTGGAGACGGAAATTGAATTGGTACAAAAAGCGCTGCGTCAAACCGGTGGCAACGTGACCCAGGCATCCAGGTTGTTGGGGATTTCCCGCGATACGCTGCGCTACCGCATGGAAAAATACAAACTCACTCCTGCACCACAAAATCAATCCGGGTAAGGCAACCCCCGCATTGCGGCATAGTTAGGCAACGCTTCGATACGCTTACACCAGGCGCGTATAGACGGACAATCGTCCAACGTCAGCTCACCTTCATGAATCAACGCGGTGTAGGGGTAACATGCAAGATCAGCGATAGTAAAACGATCCAGCGCCAGCCATTCATGATCCGTTAGCCGCCGCTCCATTTCGCCCAGAGCGGTCTTTGCGATTGATCGCGCCAATTCCAAATCCATCGCTCGTTTAAATATGACGATAGCGCGCGATATGGCAAGACCATTGAACACTTCGTTCACCGAAAACGACAACCACTGTTGAATCTTACCCATGCCGACAGGATCGTCTGGATACCATTCGTGCCTGTCGTATCGCCGTGCGAGATAAACCAAAATGGCCGCACTGTCTCTTATGATAAATCCGTCGTCGTCCAAAACCGGTACTTTATGTAGTGGATTTAATTTTAGAAATTCAGGATTCATTTGCTCCTTGTTCAACAGATTCATGTCTACGCGCTCGTATTCCAGCTCGAGAAACGAAAGCATCATTCGAATCTTGTGGCAATTGCCAGACAATTCAAAATCGTACAGTTTTCTCATTATTTTTTTGAGTCAAAGCATGGGGGCGTTGGAAGACATCTTGTCGTTGTTATCGTTCTTTAACAACATAGAAATAATTTTCAATTGACCTTTAATATAACCTTCGTTTTCGACGATGACTTTATCGCCAACACGTTTATGCACTGCGGGCAGTTGATAAAACGGGACGCTGGGAAATAAATGATGTTCGGCGTGATACGGCATTTGCCAGGCGAGTGCATTCACAACGCTATTGGTTAACGTGGTACGAGTGTTTTCTAAAAGATCAGGTGTTTCAGCACAGCCAACATGTTCCGCCACGCGAATTATGCGTTGGATGGGTTCGCCCACCAAGCGGGGCAGAATCCAGCAGATCAGCAATACCGTAACGAAGCCACCCGCCAATGCATTGAGCGCGATGAATAGGTAAATCATAGTCATGATACGTGCTTCCAATACCATGAGTCCGCGTCTTTGTTTAGGCACATAGTCCGCACTACTTGGATGAACAATGCCAAAAGTATGTTTCACAAGCCAGGTTATGTTGCGCCACCAAAACCACAAGCCAGCGCAATACCAAAGATACTGGCGAAAATTTGCCGGCTCCGGTAAAACCAGCGACGGATCTTTGCCGGGAACCTGGGTAAAGCGATGATGGCCCAAATGAAAGTAACGAAAATAATACGGCGGCACGATATAAACGATAGCTACCAACCAAAGCACTGTTTCATTCAACCAACGCGTTTTGAATGCCGTGCCGTGTGCGCATTCGTGTAAAGGTGAAAACAGAAACCCTATAATAAATGCGTGCAACAAAAACACGGGTACAAAAACAAAACCTGGAAAGGTAATCCAACATAGCCACCCACCAACACCAATCAATCCGAAGTGTGACGCAAAATACACTAAACCCATTCCGTCAGATTTTTGATTAAATTTCGTCACATCTTCTTTTGATATCAAACCGTCCGGGCGGCGCGCACTGACATTCACCCCGCTGGATTTCGACTCGACACTCACCACCGCATCGGTTGCAGGTGTCAGTTCAGATTCGGTCAACGTCTTCGTTGTGGTTATTCCCATTATTAAAAAAGTTGAGTTACAAACGTTCAAAACAGTTATCCAGCGCCATTGGCAAAGAAACCCACATCTTCCTCACTGATACACAGCGGCGGCACCATACGCAACACACTGCGAAAAGGACCTGACTTGCTCAACACCAAACCCTCTTCACGGGAAATCTCAAATACGGCGCGCGGTTTCTTCGAAAGCCGGCTCCTTGCTCGCACGATCTTTCACCAGCTCGATGGCCATCATTAAACCACGGCCACGCACGTCACCAATCACTTCGTATTTGTTTTGCAAATCCTTCAAAACACTTAACATTTTTGCACCAACACGTTTGGCATTGTCCTGCAGATTTTCCTGATCAATAACATGCAACACTGCCCTGCCCGCTGCGCAGGCAGTAGGATTCGCGCCGTAAGTATTAAAGTAAAATTTGTTCGCTAACGCTTCCGCCACATCACGTTTTGCCACCACAGCGGCCAACGGTATTCCGTTACCAATGCCTTTAGCCATCACCACAACATCGGGAACGACGTCGTGACCTTCGAATGCCCAGTAGTTATCGCCGGTGCGCGCGAAACCGGACTGCACTTCGTCAATCACACAAATGCCCCCCGCTGCACGAACGCGTTCGAAAGCGCCTTTTATATACCCCGGTAGCGCGGGGACGATGCCACCATACCCCTGTATCGGTTCGATAATCATACCGGCCAACTTACCAGAGGTTGAGTGATGGATAGTTCGGTCGACTTCATTCAGATATGCACTAACGTCATCGCCATACACGCCACGATACGCGTCCGGATTAGCGACATGATGAATACCACCCAGCAACGGCACCGCATGACGAAAACCGCTGATGCCGGTTAACGACTGCGCGCCAAAAGTAGCGCCGTGATAACCGTTTCGCAAGGCGAGAAAATCGATATTTCCGGTGTAACTTTGCGCCATTAATAGGGCGAGGTCGGTTGCCTCGGCGCCCGAATTCATAAAGTGCACAACCCAATCGTGCCCCATGGGCATAGTCGCTACCAACTCCTCAGCAAAGTGTGCCGGTACTGGATGATAGAACATAGTCGTGCAATGCGGTAACTGATCGACCTGATGTTTAACTGCTTCGTTCACTACGGGATGACTGTGACCCACACTGATACAAACATTCATTCCGAGCAGATCGAGATAACGCTTGTCGTTTTCGTCCCACAGGTATTGACCCTTGCCCGATTTGAATATTAACGGCGTTTGATAGGGAACAAACGCCCGTTGCGACGCAGAATAAAATTTATCCCGGCGGGCAACGATTGCATCGGTCGACCAATCGGTTTCCAACGTCATGCTTGGTCCTGTTTGTAGTGACACCGTTGAGTTCATTGAGGTCTCAAAACTGTAGTGACTTATCGTTTCGCGCTAATTGATCTAGCGTCCACGTATTTTAGTCTGCTAGCATCGTGTAAAGACAGTCATTAATCCATGTAAATTCGAAAAATTTATTACATTGAGTGAGACCCAACCCAAACTCAACACCTCCCGTCGCGCGAGCGGTGGCCGGCGTGGACGCAAAGCACTGCGTGAAGCGCAGGCTGCACCGCGCACGCCTTACATCCAACGCAAAATAGCGACCTACGACATTCTTAATGAGGAAGGCCTGTGTCTGATTGAAAAAAACGCTGACCGAATACTTCAAGAAACCGGAATGGAGTTTCGCGGCGATCCTGAGATTCTTGAGATATTCAAAAACGCCGGTGCCGACGTAAATGACGAACGCGTGCGATTCGAACCCGGCATGTGTCGTTCGGTTATTCAAGCCACCACGCCGAAACAAGTCATCCAGCATGCCCGTAACCCGGAAAATAATGTCGTGCTTGGCGGCAGCAATACCGTGCTCGGTCCGGTTTGGGGACCGCCATTTATTCATGATCTCGATCAGGGTCGGCGTTATGCCACCATCGATGACTTTCATAATCTGGTAAAGATCAATCAAATGATTCCGCACTATCATCACTCCGGCGGCATTGTGTGTGAGCCGGTGGATCTGCCCGCAAACAAACGTCATCTCGACATGTTGTATGCGCATATTCGTTACTCCGATCGCGCCTTTTTCGGCGCACTTATCGGCGAAGAACGCGCGCAGGATTCCGTAAACATGGCGAAGATTTTATTCGGCGACGAGTTTGTAGAGAATAACTGTTGTCTGTACGCGGTCAGCAACACCAACGCGCCATTGGTGATGGATTCGAATATGTCCGGCGCGCTCAAAACTTATGCTAAATACAATCAAGTCGTCGCGGTCACACCCTGGACACTGGCCGGTGCCATGAGTCCATGTACCGCGGCGGGCACCCTCGCGCAAGTCCTGGCCGAAGCATTGGCCGGACTCGCATTGATTCAACTCATCAATCCGAGCGCACCGGGGATGATGGGTTCGTTCGCCAGCACCATGTCCATGCAATCCGGTGCACCGACATTTGGCAATCCCGTCGGTGCACACATTGTGCTTGCAGCTGGTCAACTGGCGCGGCGTCTGGGTGTACCCTTTCATACTGTTGGCGCGCTTACCGCATCAAAAATTCCCGACCAACAAGCCATGGAAGAAGGCACTTGGGGCTTGATGATGAGTCTTCTTGCCGGTGCGAATTTCATTAATCACGCCGGTGGCTGGCTCGAAGGCGGATTGTCGAGTGGCTATGAAAAAACTATTTTAGACGCAGACTTGTGCGGTAAGGCCATTGCCTTTGCTAATGGCATGGATTTGTCGGAAAATGCGCAGGCCATGGACGCGATTCGCCAAGTCGGACCGGGCGAGCACTTTTTAGGTAGCGATCACACCCAAGCGAATTTCCAAACCGCTTTTTACACACCGAAGTAGCGGATAACAATTCTTATGAACAATGGAAAGCGGACGGTGAACTCGACGCGGCACAACGAGCGAACAAACGCTGGAAAAAATTATTAAAAGAGTACGAACAACCGCTATTGGATCCGGCTATCAATGAGGCATTGCAGGAATACATTACCAAACGCAAAGCCACGATGCCTGACGCAAATCACTACTAAAATTGTATGGCTGAGATACCAAACAATGCCAAGGTTATCATAATCGGTGGTGGCATTATCGGTCTTAGTGTCGCCTACCACCTGGGGAAACGTGGTTGCAACGATGTCGTTCTATTGGAACGCAACGAGCTGACCAGCGGCACGTCATGGCATGCCGCAGGCATCGTCGGCCCACTGCGTGCCAACATGAATCTGACCAAACTTGCTATCTACGCGACCACCTTGTTCGCCGAACTGGAACAGGAAACCGGTCAAGCGACGGGTTACAAACGTACCGGGGGACTTTATCTCGCCCAAGACGAAGATCGATTAACCGAACTCAAACGCATTCACGCTATGGGTGAGTTGAATGGTTTGAAGGTGGAAATAATATCCGCTGACAAGGTATCGACTGTTGCCCCTCATCTCAATACCGATGATCTCATCGGTGCGTTGTGGATAGACGAGGACGGCCAGACCAATCCGGTCGATACCTGCCACGCTCTTGCCAAAGGCGCGAAAAATTGTGGCATCAAAATGATCGAGTATTCACAAGTCACGAGCATCCATAGTCGCAATGGCGCAGTCCATTCCGTCACCACAGATAACGACGCAACAATTCGTTGCGAAACCATTATCAATTGTGCAGGTCTCTGGGCGCGCGAAGTCGGGGCGATGGCAGGCGTGTCAGTGCCGCTGCAAGCGGTGGAACACATGTACATCGTGACCGAACCCATCGCCGAATTACCACAACCCTGCCCGGTCGTGCGCGACCTCGAAGGACGAATCTACATAAAAGAAGATGCAGGAAAATTAGTCATTGGCGGTTTTGAAACCGATGCAAAGCTGTGGTATCCCTCGGAAGAAAATAACAAAAACGGCTACCTGATGTTCCCAGAGGACTGGGAACAATTCGAACCTTTCTTGCAAGCCGGTCTACATCGCATACCTGCATTGGAACAAATCGGGATTCAACATTTTATGAATGGCCCGGAAAGTTTCACGCCGGATACCCGTCAACTCATGGGTGAAGCACCGGAGTTAAAAAATTATTTTGTCGCGGCGGGTTTTAATTCTATCGGCATTATGTCGTCCGCCGGCGTTGGCAAAGTGATGGCGGACTGGGTAATCGATGGCACTGCGCCTATGGATTTATGGCCGGTTGATATTGCGAGAGCAGACCCACTGTGGAATGACGATACGTTTCTGAACAATCGAACCCAGGAAGCCGTTGCGAATCAACTCAACATGCATTGGCCATACAAACAAATGAACAGCGGCCGCGACCTGCGACACTCACCATTACATGCAAGATTCGAACAGTCCGGGGCCGTTTTCGGCGCAATCGCAAATTATGAGCGACCTTTGTGGTTCGCACGTAACCCATTGGAATGTCAGATGAATTACAGCTACCAAGCACAAACCTGGTGGCCTTATACACAACGTGAATCCGAAGCCGTGCAAAATCGTGTAGCGCTATTCGAACTATCGCCGTTTAGCAAATTCCAGGTAACCGGCGCAGACGCAGAACATTTTTTACAACGAATTTGCACTAACAATACTGCTATTGAAGATGGAAAGGTCGTGTACACCTTAATGCTCAATCATAACGGCGGTATCGAAGCAGATGTAACCGTACGTCGCGTGAGTCGAGAAGAATACCGGGTAATCGGCAGCGCCGCGACACGCTGGAAAGACCTGACGTGGTTACGACGCCATACCAGTGAAAAAGATCATTTAAATATTGAAGATGTTACTGAAGATTACGCGGTTCTTGGCATCATGGGGCCACGAGCACGCAGTCTTTTGGGCACGCTATGCAATTGTGATCTGAGCAATGAATTTCTAGCCTTTTCATCAGCATGCGAAATCGAAATTAACAACATTCCTGTCGTCGCACAACGCCACCAGGCCTTTGTCGGTGAGTTGGGTTATGAATTATACATTCCAAGTGCAAACGCGACCAAAATCTATGACGCGATTCGTGAAGCGGGAGAGGCGTTTGATATGGGTCATGCCGGATTTTACTGCATGGAATCCTGCCGCATCGAGAAAGGTTTCAAACATTGGGGTCACGATATGACACCCGAAGAATTCACCACTGGACATGGGCTTAGGCTTTACCGTTGATTACAAAAAGAAAAAACGACTTTACCGGTAAATCTGCTTTGTTAAAAACAATCAGAACCAAAACGAGCACTAATACTTTTCTCCGTGGACAATGCCCACCCGCTACTACTTCACGATGAGCCGATCTACCGCGACGGCAAAATTGTCGGTGTCACTACTTCCGGTGCGCGCGGTTTCAGAACAGGATTGTCCTTGTGTTTCGCAAACATCGGACTCGAACCGGGCGAATCAAAACAGGCTTTGTATCGTCGTAACTACGAAATCGGCATTGCCGGCGAACGTTTTTCACTTACGGCGCACAAACGCCCACCTTACGACCCGAACGGCATCAGGATGCGATCATGATTTTCAGATTATTTGTATTCCCTTTTTTACGTCTTTGCGAACGAAGCGAAGCAATCTCCGCCTTTACCGAAACTGATTAAACATAGATTGCTTCGTCGTTTCACTTCTCGCAATGACAAGGTTTATTTTTTTTAATAATCTGATGCAATCAACTGCTCGCGTAGTAATCATCGGTGGCGGCGCCATGGGTTGTTCGCTGCTCTATCATTTGAGCGAACTCGGATGGACGGACGCTGTACTCATCGAAAAAAATGAATTAACTGCCGGATCGACTTGGCACGCGGCCGGACTATGCACCCACTTTGCGCACAATCTGACCATCATGCACATGCGCGCGTTACTCGGTGAAGTTGTATTCCGAAATACTCGAACGCGAGACCGGGCAAGCGGTTAGTTTCCACCCAAACTGGTGCGCTACGCATGACCCGATCACGAGACCGCATGGACGAATTTCGTCATGTACAAGGCATCGGCAAATTCGCTGGTTTCGATTTCAACATACTCACACCGCAGGAACTTAAAGATATTTATCCCTTAACAACTACGGATGAGATTGTGGGTGCAATCCACGAACCGCTCGACGGTCATGTTGATCCCAGTCAGGCAACTCATGCCATGGCTGCCGGCGCGCGCGCTAATGGCGCCAACATTGAGCGGCACTGCGAAGTAACAGGCATTTCAAAAAGCCCGGGGCGATGAATGGCTGGTGCAAACAACGAAAGGCGAGATTCGCCACCGAACACATTGTCAACGCGGCCGGAACCTGGGCCTACGAAGTCGGTTGCATGATGGGACTCGATCTTCCCGTTGTGCCCATGCTACATCAATATGTGGTCACGGATGCGGTCAATGAATTGAATTCGTTTCCTCACGAATTACCCATCATTCGCGATCCGGAAGAAAGTTGGTACATACGCCAGGAACGCGACGGTTTCATCATCGGACCATACGAAAGCGACGGCAAGACCTGGTCAATCGACAAAATACCACCCGAATTCGGCATGGAATTGTTACCGCCCGATCTCGACGCCATCGGACCCATTATGCTTAAGGCCATGCAACGTATACCAGCACTGGGCCAACGCAGGCATCAAGACAACGGTGCATGGCCCTATCACGTTCACACCGGACGCTGGCCCGCTCGTCGGCCCTGCGTTTGATCTGAATCACGCGTGGTTGCTAACCGGCTCCAGCATGGGGGTAATGGAAGGTGGCGGCGCGGGAAAATTTCTCGCCGAATGGATGGTCGATGGCGAACCGCCTATGGACCCGTTAGCAGTCGATTCACGACGCTTCGGCAGTTTTGCTGATCGCGATTATCGAATTGCAAAAGCCATAGAAAGTTTCGGCAATCAGTTTGCTATTCATTATCCGTTTGAAGAACGTTCAGCCGGTAGAAAAAAGAAACTCACTCCAATTTATCCGTTGTTAAAAGAACGCGGTGCTGTTTTTGGAACCGCTTACGGCTGGGAACGACCAAATTGGTTTTCGAATCCAAAAATTCCACAAGACGACACGTTTAGCTTCCGTCGCTCTAACTGGTTCGAAAACGTCGGCGCGGAGTGCCGCACTGTAAGTGACAGCGTAGGCATCGCCAACATGAGTGTATTCGGAAAATTTGAAGTTTCTGGCACCGACGCAAGCACATTCATGCAAACACTCGGTGCGAATACTCCCCCGAAAAAGACCGGTGCGATAAAACTCATTCATGTCTTAACAACATGCGGCGGCGTACATTCTGAGTTTACCGCCACTTGCATAAACGAAAACTGTTTTTACCTCACCAGCGCCGCAGCAGCCGAACGGCGAGATCATGTATTGTTAATTAATCACGCCAAACGTTTTAGTGACATAAAAATATCTTGCGTCACCGAACAGTTTGGCGTGCTAGCTGTCATGGGACCTTACGTTCGCGATCTGCTCGAGCAGATTTGTGATGACGATTTCACTTTTCCGTGGTTCACGGCAAAGGAATTGACCGTCGCAGGGATAAGAGTGAAAGCTATGCGCATTTCTTATGTTGGAGAATTTGGATATGAGCTACATCACTCTATCGAAGACCAACAACCGCTATTTGACGCATTACAAAATGAAGGAAAAAAACTTGACTGCAGACTGTTCGGCGCGTTTGCAATGAATGCCATGCGGCTGGAGAAAGGCTATCGCGCCTGGGGACTGGATTTCACCACCGAACGTACGCTGGTCGAATCCGGAATCGAAAATTTAGTCAAAATAGATGACAGAGAATTTACCGGTCGTGACGCTTTGCTCAATTGTGACAAAAGACCAAATGCAAAACGCATGGTGTTGTTGGAGATCACCGGCGAGGGGCCGGATCCTTTTTATTCTCACCCGGTGTTTTGGGGTGACAAAGTCATCGGCATTGTGACATCAGGCGCATATGGTCATCGTACTGAAAAGAAACTCGCTTTAGCGTATATCGACGCTGAGCACGTAGACTCACAAAACAACGGTCTAACAGTTCAGATTCTTGGAGAAACATCACGGGCAATTATTCTGGAGCGGGCACCCTACGACCCGGACAATCTGCGCATGCGTGGTATCGCCTAAATGAACAAAACACAATTTCCAATTATCGCGCTGTGGTGCCATCCTCGCTCCATGTCTACGGCCGTGGAGCGCATTATGCGTGAACGCGGAGATCTGCATTGTTTTCACGAACCGTTTATTCATTATTACTATGTGCATTTGGGCGTAAAAAAACTGGCCCACTTTGACGCTGACACGAACCAGCCCACTGAGTTCGACGAGATAGTAAACCATTTAAAACAACATGCGATATCCAAGCATGTTTTTTTCAAAGACATGAGTTATTACGTCGTGCCGAAAATTTTTGAGTACGATGATCTGGCCGAGTCGTTAAACCACGTATTTTTGATTCGCGATCCTCGCAAATCTATTCTGTCCTATTATAAACTCGATAACGACATCATCTGCGATGAAATAGGACTTGAAGCGCAGTGGCAACATCTCGAATGGATACACAATACAACCGGCGATACACCGCTTGTCATAGAAGCAGAATCAATTCAGAATGATCCGAAAAAGATCATGAGTCAGGCATGGGAAAAACTTGACTTGCCATTTCTGGAACACGCCTTCGAATGGCAAAACGATGAAATGCCAAAAGACTGGCAATACGTGGCCGGATGGCATAAGGCCGCATCAAGCAGTAACACCATCGAGCCAGCGAGTTTAGAGAATGAATCGGAAATTCAAACGCGATTCGATCAGATGGCTAAAAACGCACCGCAACTCAAACAATATCTAAGCCACCACTGGCCATATTATCAACGGCTAAAGAATCTTGCCTTATAGCAGTCTCGTCTAAACTATTTAGACTTCAGTGCTGACCAAATCAACGGCAAACTAATCGCCGCCAACACCAGTTTGACGATATCTCCAATGACAAAAGGTGCCAATCCAAGTTGAATGACTTTCTCTGACCCGGTGAAAGTGCTCAACCATATCAACCCGGGAACGTAGATAACGATATTGCCCAACAACATCGCAAGCGCCGTGGTCGATGGTTTACGATCCCAGCCGCGCTGCGCCAACCATCCGCAAACGATCGCTGCCAACACGAATCCGGCTAAGTAACCTCCGGTTGGACCCATCATATACGCAATGCCAATGCCTTTCTCCGGCGTACCAGCAAACACCGGTATTCCAAACGCGCCTTCTGCCAGGTAAAGCAACACCGTTGCCGCACCCAAACGCCAGCCATACAGCATACCCAAGGTCAACACCACGAGAGTCTGCGCGGTTTGCGGAACTGGGAAGAAAGGAATCTGGATTTTTGCTGATGCCGTCAATAGCATCGAGCCAAAAATTGCCAGGATAATATTGCGAATAGCTCTTTGATTGTCCTCGCGCGGCCAAAGTGTATTGACCATAGTAGGATGGATTGCGTTCGACGACATGTTGGTTATGCTCATTGGATTATGTATTACTAGTGCAAGTGTACGAAATTCCCGCTGATTTCTAAAGTACAGATATTTCGATGGCTTGAATGAGCGATTTCGCGCCATACAAATTACGCCTGTAATCCCTTGAGAAGGTATTCTACAATCCAACCGTGCAATGCCCCGGTAGCTCAGTTGGATAGAGCAGCCGCCTCCTAAGCGACAGGTCAGGGGTTCGAATCCTCTCCGGGGCGCCAAATACATATTCGATTGAATAAGTTACAAAGTATTTTTATCAATAAAGACGAAGGTAATAACCTGCCGCCTATCCAGAAACTGGTTTTAATTTTCTACAAAGATTCCGTACCCAACTTTCACTTACTAACGCTTTACCAGCTGGATCCAACAATGCAGTAGATTCTTAATAGGTGTCTTCGTACGTTCAACACGCCAACAAGAAACAACACGAAACGATTCAAGATCAGTGCGTACTAACGGCCACAAACGGACCTTTATCGGTTCTTGTTTTTGTGTCCGTTAATGCAATGATCGCGGTCGGTTTTGAAATTTCCTATTGACGACAAATGCGATTCAATTGGCGTTTAGCATTTACTCCTATTGGTACACGGATAGAAACTAACCAATGGAGAACTCTTAATTGGGCACTTCGCTATAGGCCGGCGGCCATAGATGGGTGCGCGGGTAAGTTGGGGCATGTGCGTTCGTAAGGCAGGTCTTCACTGACAAATTTCCTCCACTCTTCCATCGTTAAATTTCGCCACACTTTCTGGCATATCGAGTCAGCAAGTTCTTCGAGCGGCGCACTATTCGTTTTGTGAGTTAAATCCCAAAGTAACACTCCCTTTTCACCTCCACCGGAGGCGAGTGTACGTCCATCGTGACTTATGGCCAATGCCCAAACCCGCGCGTCCTGCCCCATCAAAAATCTTGGAGGCGAGTCCGGTTTTGTGAGGTCCCGCAATTGGATGCTTTGGTCCCAGCTGCTGGAAGCCAAAGTTTTTCCATCGGGGCTAAAGCGTACGTTAACGACATCATCGTCATGCCGCCCGACGATCCTTGATGGTTTGTTGACGTCTGTCACATCCCACATTCTGACAGTTCTATCACGACTGCCTGATGCCAAGTGTTTACTGTCCGGGCTGAAAGCGAGAGTCCAGATCAATTCTTCGTGACCACTTAGCGTCTGGGCACTCTTTCCTGGGTTTTCGAGATCTTCGAGATGGATAATGCCCTCCCTTCCGGCGGCGGCCATCCATCTCCCGTCCGGACTAAATTTAACGTCGATGATCCATCGCTTCATTGGCGTGGGAAAGACGGCGAGTTCGGTTTGCAGATCGACGATATCCCGGAATTGAATGATCCCCGCATCGTTTTCACCTGACCAGTCAATAATAGCCACACTGTTTCCATCGGGTGTAAATGGCGCATACCATTGATCGGATTCAATGCTTATACGGGCCAATTCCTCTATCGAATTTTCAAACCGCCATAACCTGACGATATTGTCGTTGCTGACGGAAGTAAGCATCTTGCCGTCCGGGCTATAGACCAAACCAGTGACAAATCCGTGATGACCGATAAGTTGAAGAGGAGATGCGCTGAGCTTATTAAGATCCAATAGTTGAATAACGTCTTCATTCATTCCCACCGCCAGAGTCTGATCATCGGGACTGAATGCCAGTCCAAAGGCTTCGCCGTGTTTGCTAAGCAGAATCTTCGGGCGACCGCTGGGTCTAAGATCAAGCAAACGCAAACCCCGAGGACCAAAGTCGCTCACAGCTACAATATTTCTATCAGGGCCAAATGCAAGATTATTGAATCCGAGATCGCTATGGAGCACGACCATGTTAATGTCTTCTTTGGCCAGATCCCATCGGTGAATTGAATATCTTACTCGGTCGGAAACACCCACGAGCAGATCGTGACCGTTCGGATGGAATGCCAGTGCTGTTACCCGCTGTTCAAGTCCGTCGAGGATTCGGGAAGGTCGGTCTGTCGCAGGTAGATCCCAAATCCGAACCGTTGCATCCAGACCACCTGAGGCCAAACGTCTGCCGTCCGGGCTAAACACCAACGACAAGGTCGGACCCTCGTGCGCCTGAACTACCGCAAATGGCTTTTCCGTATCATCAACGTCCCACAGCCTGATATTGCCTTCAATACTACCTGCCGCGAGTGTCTCTCCGTCAGGGCTGAAAACCACTGGTATACCCCGGGAAAGCTTTTTGTTTGAATATTTCTTAGAACCAAACTGGTGAGATAGATCGATAGTGCGATCCGGATGTGTAAGGTCAATTAACCATACTTTGTCTGATACTTTGGAACCAGCAGCGACAAAGCGGCCACTTCGGTTAAAGTTAATCGACCAGATACTTTCACCTAACTCTGCCACTACGGTTGGTTCGTCGTTTGGCCGATCAGGATTTCTCAGCATGACGACACCATCACTGTTTCCTGTGACCAAGGCTTTGCCATCGGGGTGAAAGCCTAAGGCGAAAATATACCTGTCAGTTGGTCCCGCTAGCTCAGTCGGTGGAACACCATGATTCTCCAGATTCCATACTAATAACTGGCTTTGTTTATTACCAGCCCGGCTAGAGGCTACCAGTGTTCGCCCATCAGGGCTGAACGCAACCTGATCAACCGCCGTTGTCAGATTTGGACCGAATCCTTGATTACGCAAAATATTTCGTATCACGCGATCGGAAAGGTCCCGAATCAACGGCGAATCATTAGCGCTCATCAGATAAGCCTGGTGCGCCATCAGGGCGGCGCGTTGGTGTTCGTGAATCGCCTGTTGTTCGGGTGCAATGGTTAGCAATAGTTGGGCAATGGAATTTTTTCGCGACTGCTCTGCCAGTTCACGGGCTTGTTCGGCTTCGCTGCGCCGCAATTCCGCTTCCTGTCTTGCAATCGCCTCTTGATCAGCCAGGCTCTTCGCAGCTTCCCGCTGCTGCCATGCCACAAACGCAGCAATAAGGGCAAGCATAAATACACCAGCAAGCACTGTAGATAAACGTCGAAGTCGGTTTGCCGAACGGGCTTTGGTTTCAGCAAGTGTTTGCGCCTGGAGTAACTCACGTTGACGCATTTCTTCACGTTCTTGTTCCGCCTTTTCAATTGTTGCTTTACTAACCCGTACAAACTCAGATAGCGACTCGCTGGCGCCAAGATCTGACGCATCCGGGCTGCTCAACCAGCGCTCTGCCTCCGGTAACTGGGCTTTATCGAGCAAGCCGCCTGTATCCCGGCCAAGCCGTTCCCATTCTGCCACCTTGGCTTCAAGACGTCTTCGCACCTGCTCTGCCTCGCGGCGCTCTATTGCCCAGTCACGTAGACGTGTCCAACCATTAATAAGTGACTCGTGGGCGATGTCGACAAACGATCCCTCGCGTTCATTACCACCACTTTGGGTTAATAATCTGTTTTCAGTGAGATGGTTGAGAGTGCTTTCAAAGAGTGTCGGATTGTCCGCGGTAGTACGTAACGCCGACAATGGTTGCTGGCGGCGCGTGTCCGCACGCCCCTCACCGAATTGGACCAAACGCAATAAAATTCGGCGCGCGATGGTCTGTTGATCAGATGACAATTCCGCCAAAGCTGCATCGGCTTTCATCGCTATGGCAGCCGTTAACCCCTTCGCTGTCTCTTCGTCATTACCATTTCCGGTTTTATAGTTCAGTCTTTCATAAGCCGCATACGTCAAGACCCTGTCTTCCATGTCTGCCCACAGGAGACGCATTGTTTCTTGCAGCATCGGTAGTACGCCAGGTTCATCCGCCGCATCGGCTAATAGCCGCTCAATCAAGTCCGGCTCGATTTGTACGCCAATGTTCGCAGCTGGTTGTTTAATCGCTTCTCGTAGAGCATCTCCACGAAGTGGTGCCACCTCTATTCGCTGGCTAACATCGATTGGCCAAAGCGGACAACTCATGAGATCAGGGTAAAAGTCCGCTCGCATAGTAAGCACCAAGGTGACGTCTTTCCGTTGGCGTAGTTCGTTTAATGCATCGAAGAAACGCGACGCCTCTTCCCGCTCCGTTTGGGTAAATACCTCTTCGAACTGATCGACCAACAACAACACTCGGCGAGCGGGCTGATTGGTTTCGAGTAGAGGCGCAACAACATCGGAGTCTTGTCCGTGATCAATGTTAGTCTCGAAAACGCGCCCCAGCGAAACACTGGGTGTTGACGCCGGACGCATCTGTCGGACAAGCCAATAACCTTCTTCGAAGTGACGAGTATGGTTTAGTTCCGGTAACAGTCCCGCGTAGACGAGTGAGGATTTACCCGAACCGGACGGACCAATCACCATGATCAGACTTTGGTGGTGCAACAGATTAACTATCTGCTCGACCTCCGATTCACGCCCGAAGAAATGTGAAGCATCTTCAGCGCGATAAGGGACCATCCCCGGATACGGGCACGTGAGGTGCACGGCATTCAGGGAGTTTTCTATTGACGCACGCTGTTCGTCTTTATCAACTAGGCTGACATGACCGACAAAGCTGTAACCTTTGCCGTAAATGGTTCGTATCAGCCGTTGCTCTGTTCCGCTGTCACCGATGGCATGACGAACTTCGCGGATGCTGGAATTAAGCGTTGCGTCACTGATGACGACCTCGGGCCAGATATTCCCAACCAGGTCATCTTTCCCCAAAGTGATCCCAGGACGATTGATCAGGTAAACCAACAAATCGAAAGCTTTACGGCGCAGCGGTACTGGCTGACCCGCCCGATACAGTTGATCCTGTTCCGTATCCAATTCGCAGTTGCTGAATCGATAGCGCATAGGTACTCAGATTCGCCTGGACTGCATAAAGATTACAGACTTTTACAGAATTATTGCAAGCTCCTAAGCGATTGATTCACTAGTCTTAATTTTACGGCCTGGTTGATCGCAAGCCGTAATTCGTAATCTGTGGGAATAATTTGGCAGTGCGGATCTGCCGAAGACCTAAATTCGCAACCGAGAACAGGAGAACACTTATGAAACGTAAAATTCTCGTCATCTGTAGCGCTTTGATGACCTTGCTTTGCCTTCCTGCCTACGCATTCAAAAGCACGACTGAGACGGTGGAGGTAGTCGAAGGCTCTGCTGCCGTTGGCGCCGCCAATTTGATCAGGACTAGGAACTCAGCGACTTTTCGTGTTAACACAACCCAGCTCGATCCAAACTCGGCGTATACACTGTGGATCGCTGCATTCAATAAACCGGAAAACTGTGACGAAGACTGCGATGCAACGGATATAGCCGCAGCCGATGGTTCCGTCTATTTCGGTACCGCTTTTGTCACCGGTAATGGCGGAGTTGCTAACGTAGAGTTTCGATCATTAGCCAGTAGGCTTCCAAAGGGCACAACGGTGTTTGCAGGTCATGGTGGGGGGATTCGCCGTGGAAACGGTTTCCACGTGGAGATCCATTTAATTGTCTCGGCCCATGGCCCAAGTGCGTCCATATTGGACTGGCCAACCGAGCTCAGCACACCTGGATTCGGGCCTCCGTTTGAACAGGTTGCTTTGTTCAAATAACAGTTTTGAAAATAATGGATTTTTTAGGCGTTTTTCATCGGCCGAGGTTGAAGCCGGTGGAAAACGCCTCGTTCGTTCCACGCAAATTCTATATAAATTGTAGTCAAAAATATGGCAGCTAAGCGCTTAATATCAGACCATTATTGGGCCAGACAATATCTTCCGAGTTGGGTCGAAAATACGCATTTTTGATGCCGTGCCGATGCGACCAGTTGCTCGACTTAATCCTTACAAAAATGTTACTTAGGATGAGCGTGCCGCGGAGTTCACTTTGATTCTTTAGACACAACAAAACCAAACGGCTATTTCGAACTGGCTTTCAAAAAAACGTGACTACGGGTAGTCCCTGCCTGTCACGTTGTGTCCCTCTCAGTCACAATAGCGCGGGACCAGTGCGCTGTAAGTGTTTGAATTAATTAGATCAAATATAAAGCCGCGTTTGTCTCCTAAGCGGCAGGTCGGAGGTTCGAATCCTCTCTGGGGCGCCAATTAAATCAAGGTCCTTACCGGAGACATGGTTTACAGAATGTACCGGGCACATGGTTTACAGTTTCGGTACGAAAGAATTCGGGGCGGGTTCGACTCGCCGCGAATCCAGATCAAAGAATCCTAGGTCATAATGCATGAAGCTGACAAGCCAGATATTATCATCGACCTCGCGGATTCCCACGCTTTGCCCAGCAAACACAATACTGAAGTTGATTTTGTGCCTACCGATACAGATTCTCCCGCATTTTGTGACGCGAACGGCGCGATCATGCATCGTATACTCAGGCTCATCCGCTACGGCGTATACTCTCGGTGAAGGTGTATACACTTGTGCCGGATACTGGCCGTTCAATGCCTGGTGTGGACGTGCATGATTGTAAGTATCGATAAAGTCATCGAAGCACTCTTGTTGCTGTAAGAAGTTGAATGAAGCCGGTTGCGTGGTTTCTTTTTTCAGGGTGAGGTGCATACGCTCATGGCGTGCATTTTGTTCGGGGTGGCCGGGCCTGATCCGTTCAATCTGAATCCCGAGCTTAAGCCACCAGATCGACAACCGACTCAGACCAAATAATGCATTGGGTGAGGCAAAGGGAATGCCGTTATCGGTGCGAATAGCCCGTGGCAGACCATATTCTTTGAACACGCGTTTGAACACCGTGAAGGCGAACTGTGAGCCAGTGGATTGAAGTCCTTCACAACCCAGTAGATATCGAGAGCAGTAATCCGTAATGGTGAGCGGATAACAGTACTGTCGATTACCGAGTTTGAATTCACCTTTATAGTCGGCGCACCACAGCCCATTGGGATGATGCGATTGTGTCAGTGTTGTCCCCTGTGCTTTGTATCGCCGTCGCTTGCGCCGATTCACCAAACCATGACGATCCAGCACGGCGTGTACGGTACTTTTGGCAGGAGGCTGGATCATGGGGAAAGCGCGAATCAGCTTCTCGCGGATCTTCGGTGCGCCCCAAGAAGGGTGCTCTTTCTTGATCTGCAGTAGGGCGCGTTCGATCTGAAAGGGTAGCTTATTCGGATGACGATAGGGTCGACGACTGCGATCCTCTAGCCCAAGCAGGCCATGATCTTTGTAACGATTAAATACCTTGTAGCCTGTCGGCCTGGAAATGCCAAACTCTCTACACACAACCGCCATCTTCTCCCCATCGAGGAGTCGGGCGACAAATTTCAGTCTTTCATCCATCGGTTTACACTCTTTCCACGGCATTTGAGAGCCTCCCAAATGCCTAATTGTGTAAACCATCTCCCCGGTATAATCCGTAACCTATCTCTCAGGTAGAACATCAATCACTTACGCTGACGGGGTACATCGTTCGATAAAAAATTAATGATGCCAGGTAATGGGTGAAATCCGGGCAAATTCTTTTATTACATCTTCTGACACACCTTCGGCCAGCATCTTCTTTGAATACGAATTGAGCCGACGGAAAATATCGAAAGCCGTGGATTCCTTCAGTTTGATGGTCGCAATCAAACGTAGAAAGTCATCCCTATTATCAATAATGATCTGCTTGTTAACATAATCATCTGGTGTGATTTTCCAGTCCGGTGATTTAGATTTCTTTCAAGATTTAAAAATATAGAGCTGTTGCTTTTTAAGGTTCTTGATGCGTGGAGCATAAGAAAAGCCAAGCAAATGTGTTGTACCGAAAATGGCTTCGCTGTAGCCATGTGTATCAGTTGAATGGATATTACTTTTCACGACATCATTGTGCATTAACCCATCGATGACATAGGCACTCTCGCGTTCAGCCGCACTGAATACGGTTGAGTTGTAGAAGTCTCGACGGCCTGTTGAAAAACCCCTAGTCAGGTACTGAATTGGTATAGATATCTACCAATGTAAACTCGCACCATTGGTATCCCGGTGTCCCTTGAATCTATCGAGCATAAAATCAATTAGGACTCTAGTTTTTGCGGTTAAATTTGCTTTGGTAGGGTAAACCAAATAAATATCAGCTGGTGGTGTTGACCACTTTGTTAGAACAGGTCTCAGTCTACCGGATCCAATATATGGTGCGACATCCCATTCAGAAAGCATCAAAATCCCATGCCCATCAAGCGCCCAAGAAAGTACACATTCTCCATCATTACTGGTTAGAGTCCCCTGAATCTTGACTGTTTCATGGCGTGATCCGCTATTAAGATGCCAGGTACCAAAAGTCTCATCACTTTCTCTTAGAAAAATACAGCGGTGTCGTGGCAATTCATGAGGAGATGCCGGCTCACCCATTTCCTTAATGTATGAAGGTGCTGCACAAAGTATCCGCCGGTTTGATGCGAGCTTGCGTGCTGTTAATCGTGAGTCAGGGAGTTCTCCAAAACGAATTGATAAATCAAATCCTTCCTCAACCATGTTAATCGGTTGAGAGGTTAAATGTGTAGCCCGTCAGCAGCGGACGTTGTCGGTGAGCGCATAGCGTTAGTCAATCCATGCCATCACGATACGGGAACTAGGAATCTGTACATTTTCTGCCCGCGCCGGCTTGATGAATGTTAATGGTGCTCGACTCAATGTGCCGTCCATCCGAATAGTTTTTATAACGTTCGCTACCGTTTATTCTCGAATTAGCACGCCGTTCGGCGAATAACATCGAACCCATAAAATATCTACGTTAATTTCTTGTTCTAAACCTCCGCAATTCGATCAATTACGATCTCGTTGATAGCAACTTGTGTATCATCGATAGTTACCGCATCACGAATTGCCGCAGATGCAACATCGGCGTCTTGCGCGTTCGCGGCGTGGACGAAAGCAATGGGTTGGTCTGGCGATACAGATTCATTTAATTCCGCAAACTCCGTAAATCCAACGCTGTGATCAATTTTATCGGTTGATAGGCGTCTACCACCGCCTAATTCAACAATCGCGAGTCCAATGGCCCGAACGTCGATGCTTTGAATAAAACCGTGCTGCTGCGCATACACGGGTTGAATGACATTTCCCTCGGACAAATGTTTGGCTGCATTTGCCAATAAATCAGCAGGCCCGCCTTGTGCGGTCACCATCGCCTGAAAATGTTCCGCCGCTGACCCGTCATCAAGACAGCGGTTCAACATCACCTCTGCCGTCGCTTCATCTGTTGCTAACTTACCTAACTTTAGCGCTTCGCTTCCTAGTGAGATAGTAATAGCGTTAAGACGAGGTTCGCGTGGAGTATCGCGCAAAAACCGGATGGATTCCATCACCTCTACTGCATTACCTGCACTGCTTCCCAATACCTGATTCATATCGGTAATCAAGGCAACGGTTGGCAGACCAGCGCTATTTGCTACGGATACCAAACTTTCGCCCAGCTCTGTAGCAGCTTGCCTTGTATCCGCAAAAGCTCCCGACCCAGTTTTCACATCCAACACCAGTCCGTCCAGGCTAGCCGCCAGTTTTTTTGACAAGATCGATGCAGTGATCAGTGGCACTGACTCAATGGTAGCCGTCACATCGCGCACGGCATACAACCGCCGATCCGCAGGCGCCAACGATTCATTCGCTCCAACAATAGCGCAGCCCGCTTGTTCTAACGTATGCTGAAATTCCGAATCATCGAGTTGTGTGCGATAACCCGGTATCGCTTCCAGCTTGTCCAGCGTACCACCGGTGTGTCCTAACCCGCGACCTGAAATCATAGGAACGTATGCACCACAGGCGGCAAGCATTGGCGCCAATACCAAGCTAACTTTGTCGCCAAGTCCACCTGTTGAGTGTTTATCCAGTAACGGGCCATCGAAACGACTACAGTCCCAATACGCACAGCGGCCGCTTGCCACCATAGCTTTCGTCCATTCCGCGGTCTCTTTGGTGTTCATACCACGGCAGAATACAGCCATCGCAAATGCGGCGGCCTGGCCCTCGCTGATATCCTCGTTGGCGATACCATTCGCCATAACTTCGAGTTCAGTTTGGGTCAGCGTATGACCATCACGTTTGCGGCGAATGATTTCTTGAACTAGCATGGTCTGGTAATCAGCTTATATCTGCAAGGCAACGCTCACAGTCATCTAGCAATCCGCTCGCACCGAATCGAAAGGTGTTTGAATCAACCCAATCCGGTCCCATGATACGGTCAGCTAAATCTAAATACACGACCGCTTGCTGCACCGTTCTGATACCACCCGAGGCTTTAAATCCTACGCGACGATCAGTGTCGCGTATTACCCTTAACATGGCCTCGGCTGCTTCTGGTGTGGCGGATATTGAAGTTTTACCTGTCGAAGTTTTCAAAAAATCCGCACTGGCGACAATAGCGTCTCGACTGGCTTCTTCTATATTGTGTTGCGTTCCGAGCCGTCCGGTCTCAAGAATGACTTTTAATAGTGTATTCTCGTTACACAGCGACTTAACTTCACCAATCATTGTTTGAGAAATCACTTGGTCACCACTCAACCAGGCGGAATATGGCATGACAAGATCGATTTCGTTGGCGCCATCCGCGATGGCTTGCTGGGTTGTTTTTTTAGCTAGTCCAACATCCGTGCCACCGTGCGGAAAATTGACAACCGTGGCAATATTAATGCCGCTTCCGGTTAACTGTACCTGACAACGCGTAACAAACCTCGGCCACACGCACACAGCTGCGACATGCGTTTGTAAAGCGCAGCGGCACAAGTTATCGATGGTGGCGTCATTGTCGTCGTCATTAAGACTGGTTAGGTCCAATAGCGGAATAACCCGCAGCGCAATTTCTTTCTCCTTCATGAAGCTATCTCATAATGCCTGCGTTTTGCCCATACGGCGTTAAAAACGCTCTCAAAATGCGCATGTATTCACATATACACTCGCTAATTATGAGATAGGTTAATATTATTTGCTTACCAAATTTTTTGAATCGAAAGCAAACGGCAATAACTCGGACAGATTGGTAGTATGTCGCAAGCCATCGGGACCACATATATACACCGGTGTGCTCTTTTCGCCAAATTCAAACAACTTTTGCCGACACCCTCCACATGGCGAACATATCTGTTCACCGTCGCCAACCACCAGAGCTTCGGTAAAACGTTTCTGTCCCGCGGATACCATTGCCGCTACAGCTGATGCTTCCGCACATATACCCTCTGGATAAGCGGCATTTTCGACATTGCACCCCGCGAAAATCTCTCCACTCGCTGCGCGCACCGCCGCACCCACCTTAAAATTGGAGTAAGGCGCATGCGCATTTCTTTGCGCCTGAATGGCGGCTTGGAATAAATCTTGCACTGCTATTTCTCCTTGACGTAAGGGATGCCACTGGCTTTTGGCGCTACGGCACGGCCAATGAAACCCGCAAGCAAAATGACTGTGACGACATAAGGTAAGGCCTGAATAAACTGAACCGGTACCTGACCGACAACAGGCAACGTGACACCTTGCAAACGAGCAGCCACGGCATCCAAAAAACCAAACAATAAGCAAGCGAACATTGCAGGTACCGGTCGCCACTTACCAAAGATCATCGCAGCCAATGCGATGTACCCTTTGCCAGCTGTCATATCGCGCACAAAGGCCGCGCCATGCGCTGTAGAAAGATAAGTACCGGCAAGTCCACACAATAATCCGCAACAAAGCATGGCACGATAGCGCAACCACTGCACCGAAATCCCGGCGGTATCCACAGCCGCAGGGTTTTCGCCAACAGCACGTAAGCGTAACCCAAAACGCGTTCGAAACAGAACCCACCATGAAATGGGCACCGCGAGAAAAGCCAGATAGACAAGTATATTGTGGCCACTAATCAGATCCCGGTATAGCGGTCCAACAATGGGAACAGATGCAATCGAATCTACTCCGGGCCAAATAATATCGGCAAAACGGCTCTCATTTGTCAGTAAGGGTGTTTGCCCGCCTTCATGAAACCAGGCAATGCCCAATGTTACTGTAAGACCAGAGACCAGAATATTGATGGCCAGTCCGCTTACTACTTGGCTGCCGCGATGCGTGATGCAGGCAAATCCATGCAGGCTCGCGAGTGCAGTGGCGGTCGCTAAACCCGCGCAAAGCCCCAGCCAATTTGAGCCACTCACCGCCGCGCTAGCAGCCGCAGCGAATGCGGCCGCAAGCATCTTACCTTCTAATCCAATATCAATAACACCGGAACGCTCGGCGAACAAACCGGCGAGTGCGCAGAACAACAACGGCACCGCTAAACGCGCGGTCGAGTCGAGCGTAAACACCAGCAGTTGAAAAGAATTGCCGAAATCCACTAGCTGGCAGACTCCGAAATGGGTCGCAGTCTGTGATACAAACTTTCCACTTGAGGTTTAAGCATAAACTCCAAGGCCCCGCAAAATAGAATGACGAGTCCCTGGATGACGACAACCATGTCGCGTGTGATGGTTGGAATTTCAAACGCCAGTTCTGCTCCCCCTTGATACAACGTGCCAAACAATAACGCCGCTAATACGATACCCACGGGATGATTACGACCCATCAGTGCCACTGCAATGCCGGTGAATCCATACCCGGCAACAAAATCAATCAATAAGCGGTGTTGCACACCTAACACTTCATTCATCGCCACAAATCCCGCCAAACCACCGGATATGGACATCGCCAAAATAACAATGTGTTTTGGATTGATACCCGCATACACTGCTGCTGGCTCGTTTTGTCCGACAGTGCGGATGGCGTAACCCCAGCGGGTACGCCAAATAAATAACCACACCACAACGCAACAGAACAAAGCCAATACTATCGACAAATTGAGCGGCGAGTGGGCTAGTTCAATCCCCAAACCACCGGCAACATCGTGTACAAATGGCATCCATGCCGCATCCGCAAACACCCGTGTCTCTGGCGCCATCTGACCTGGCTTGATCAACACATTGACCAGTAGATAAACCATGAGTGCCGAAGCAATGAAATTGAACATAATGGTAGTAATGACGATGTGACTTCCACGAGTCGCCTGCAGGTAACCAGGTAAGTAAGCCCAACCGGCGCCAAACAATGCGGCCGCGATGATGCACAGTGGAATAATTACAAAACCGGAAAGACTGGAGTCAAAAGCGAGACACACCAGCGCTACACCAAGTCCTCCAACATAAGCTTGACCCTCCGCCCCGATATTGAATAAGCCCGCATGAAAAGCAACAGCCACCGCTAATCCGGTGAAAATGAGATTGGTCGCGTAGTACAAGGTGTAACCGATCGCCTCCTGGCTACCTAATGCACCCACAATTAGAAAGTTCAGGGCTTCTAACGGATCTTCACCTATGACAATAACAATGAGTGCTGATACCAAAAAGGCCAATAGTATATTGACCAGCGGGAGCAGGGCTAATGAGACCCAGGCGGGAACATCGTGCAGCTTGCCGGTCATGTTTTTTACTTCGTCGGTTAGCTAGGCGGCGTTTGCCATCATCAAACCGAGTTCACGCTCTTGCGCTTGTGCGGCCGCGACTTCACCCACAATTTGGCCATCGAACATCACTAAGATCCGATCAGCCAGTGACATGATTTCTTCGAGTTCAACGGAAATCAACAATACCGCATGCCCTGCATCGCGCATGGCGATAATCTTTTGGTGGATAAACTCAATTGCACCAATATCGACGCCACGCGTGGGTTGGCCCACCAAGAGCAATTTAGGTTGTTGATCTATTTCTCTCGCGAGAACCATTTTTTGCTGATTTCCGCCGGAGAAATTTGCGGTTTTCAAATGTGGATTTTGCGGTCTCACATCAAACGCTTGCATTTTTCGGCGGCACTCTTCAACAACTGCACCTAGTTTAAGAAACAATGCGCCGTTAAATTGGACCTTCTTATGGTGGCCCAAAATGAAAGATTCGCAAGCCTCAAAACTCGCAACTAAACCGCGCCGCAATCGATCCTCAGGCACGTGACCAATGCCATACTGTCGAATCTTTGCCGCATCACAAACAAATTCTGCATTGATCAAACGGTTTCCATCCAAAGAAACTTGACCGCTTGTTACCGTGCGCATGCCTGCCAATACCTCAAGCAATTCGCTTTGACCATTTCCTGAAACGCCCGCAATACCAACGATCTCGCCGCCATGCACATTGAAACTCACGTTTTGGAGACGCGACACTCGACGATCGTCTATTACAGTTAGGTCATCGACGTTTAAAACAACAGGTCCACGTTCGATCGGATTCTTGTTCACTCTTAAGAGTACTTTACGACCCACCATAAGTTCAGCCAACTCTGTCTCTGATGTTTCTTCAGTCTCGCGTTGGGCTACGACCTCACCAGCGCGCATGACAGTGACCGCGTCAGTTACTGCCATAATCTCACGCAATTTGTGTGTTATCAGTATGACGGTTACACCACGATCGCGCAGACCATGCAAGATGTTGAACAATCGCTCACTCTCTTGGGGAGTGAGAACGCCGGTCGGTTCATCCAGTATCAACACCCGTGCATCACGATAGAGCGCTTTTAAAATTTCAACGCGTTGTTGCAGACCCACTGGCAAATCACCGACTAACGCATCGGCATCGACATCCAAACCGTATTCAGCCTCTAAATTATTCAATGTTTGGCGAGCGGCATTCAGGCTGGAATTAAGCAATAAGCCGCTCTCAGCACCCAACACCACGTTTTCCAATACCGTGAACGAATCCACCAACATAAAGTGTTGATGTACCATACCAATGCCGGCTTGTATTGCGTCGTCGGTTGAGCGAATTTGAATTGATTTGCCGTTAATCCGTATTTTGCCACTATCCGCTTCGTAAAAGCCAAATAGAATGCTCATTAACGTAGACTTGCCGGCTCCGTTCTCGCCAACAATGCCATGAACAGAACCACACGCGATGGACAATGTCACATCACGATTAGCCTGAACGACGCCGAATCGTTTGTTGATTCTGACAAGCTCGACCGCAGGCAAACTCACACTATTCACCTAACAGTACGTATGCGCCGGGTAGTCCTAAACAACAACCCGACGCAACTGACAGATTAATAATTACATGTGTTGTCAGCCATGTAGTCATGCACGGCAATTTCACCAGCGATGATTTGATCACGCAGGGATTCGATTGTGGTCTTCATTTCCTCAGAAACCAATGATGCATTGTGCTCATCGAGCGCCCAACCCACTCCGTCTTGTGTCAGACCCAACACTTCTACACCAGAAGTCCAACTTCCATCCAAACCACCTTTAAACGCATTGTACACAGCGACATCCACGCCCTTAACCATGGATGTCAGCATGGTGCCCGGGTGAATATGGTTTTGGTTAGAATCGACACCGATGGCTAACTTTCCATCGTCTTTCGCGGCTTGATATACACCCAAACCTGTGCCACCCGCTGCCGCGTATATGACATCAGCGCCGCGGTCAAATTGACTTTTGGCTAACTCCGCACCCTTACCTGGATCATTCCATGCGGCCGGAGTGGAACCGGTCATGTTCTGCAATACCTCTGCATCGGCATTAATATGTTTCACACCTTGTTCATAACCGCATGCAAAGCGGCGAATAAGCGGTATATCCATGCCACCGACAAAACCTACCTTGCCGCTGGTGGACGCGAGTGCCGCTAACGCACCTACTAAAAAAGATCCTTCGTGTTCTTTAAATACAATGGATTGCACATTGGGTAAATCAACCACCATATCAATGATGGTAAATTGCGTATCCGGATACTCTTTCGCTACCTCTTCCACTGCCGCCGCGTACCCAAATCCGACCGCAACAATGGGTGTGATACCGCGTTTCGCCAGACGACGCATCGACTGTGCGCGTTGTGCCTCGTTAGTCGGTTCAAAATCCCGGTATTCATTCCCTGTCTCTTCACGATAACGTTCGGCACCGTTATAAGCGGCTTCGTTAAAAGACTTATCGAATTTACCACCCATATCGTAAACAACGGCTGGAGCCGACTCGGCGTAAACACATGTCGTCATCCCCAGCGCACAAAAACATCCACATAACACACTTATAAATTTCGATTTTTTCATTGGTAACATCCTCTTGAGGTCATAACAATTTACAACAATCGAATTGAGACACTTATTATTAGGGTAGTCAATACCCTGTCCCGAGCGCAAAGCGTTGCCAAGCGTTGGAATTATTGCACTTGAATACCAGACTAATCGATTGCCACTAGCATGGTTGTAGTGGATGCAGCTGTCCTGCCTGCTTTCGGTGATCAGGCCTTAGGGCCAAGGCATTACCATCTCGACTTAAATCAAGTTAAATTTTTTTCGCCAACAATATTTTATACAGCACTAAGTACTTCAATCCTAAATTGAATTTCGAAATTGTGTTTCCAGATTACAAATTTCTGGGTGCGGCCAACAACGGTCCTTTATCACTGCTTTCAATTCGGTCGGTTATAGGTACAAAAGCAGAAGTATTCTAAAATAACCGTCAATTTCACCTATATGGGTGATTCATTGCTCGGTGGAAATCCGGATAATAGAACAATCGTCTACATATACAAGGAGGATTGTCGCAATGAAGGACCATCTTACCAGCGTGTTTTTGCGCATAACATCGCTCATCTCACTGCTGCTCGTTGTTTCGATGAATGCTAATGCATCACCAATGGGATCGCCACAACACGGTTTCGATCGGCCGGGCAATGACATCATGCCAGGATTTCCCTCGCCTCATTGGAGTGCTTGCAGCACCTCCTGTGCCACTAATAACCAATGCCGTGCTTATAGCTATGTCAATCCGGGCAGCGCTGGAGGTCAAGGAACTTGCTGGTTGAAAGATAAGGTTCCGGCAAAGAAAACCAACGGTTGTTGTGTATCGGGTGTGCGCCTGCTCAGTCCTCAACAATTGAATGTCGATCGACCAGGATCGGATATCGCACCGGGATTCGATGCTGTTACTTCAAGTAGTTGTGAGTCTGCCTGTCGCAATAACCCTCAATGTAAGGCCTATACGTTTGTTAAACCAGGATTTCAGGGGACACAAGGTAAATGCTGGCTCAAGAACAAAAAACCCACCGCTAAAACCAATGCATGTTGTGTATCCGGTCACAGACTAGGCCCTGCACTTCGATTACAACTGCCAAGTAACGTATTACAGCAAGCAACACAGTAAAACATCTTATTGAGTTTATTCGATGCGCCTAAATCCGCTACGAGGAAAATAAGATGTCCATTCATAGTGTCAATGTCCACGAATTGTTGTTGAGTGCCCCGCTCGAGCTACCACTACGCTTGCGATTGGCGCAGGGTCGTTTCGGTGCTAAACGGTCAAATACACCATCGGGACGCGCACATGACAGTGTAGATTTGCATGCACCGATTGGCAGTAATGTCTACCCAGTCATTAGTGGACGCGTCGTTGATGCCCGAGACGAAGACGATGGCCGCGAACGTGGCAACGGGATTATTACAGTGTTCCATCACTTACCAGGTGGGCCAGGTTATTTGTCACGCTATAACCATTTACAACGCATAGACGTTTCGGTGGGCGAGTTTGTGGAGATTGGTGATCAACTCGGCACCGTCGGGGTCCCAGAAAGTGTCGATTGGGAGCCTCATCTTCACCTGACCCTTCGTCATGTGGTGAGTAATGATCTCGGTGGGTTATCTACAGATGCGCTACGCCGGGAGTTACGTCGTGATAGCCGTAGTATGCCGGTAGACCCGACACGCGCTCTGTATCGCTGGGAACTGGAAGAGTACGACAACAATCCGGATACCGATCTTCACTTCACACCAAGACGCAAGACACGGCAAATCAGTGAAATTATTCGCCAACATATCCGGTACTTTCGGGTACGCTTGGATGATTTGGACGGGGATTTCTTAGTTCCCCACTACCAGCCGAGTGCGGATGAAACGAGCATGGTAGAAACGCTTCGGCAAGCACACATGCATGCTCGTGAAGTGGTTATTGGATGGCGCGATTCACCCTTTTGGGAAAACAAACAACTGATCGCGCAAACTTCAGTGTTTTGAGCACAGTAAAAAACGATAAACAATAAGCTTACAACAAGTGGGTGACTGCCAAATTCGACTACATGAGCATCTACCCTCGCTCTCAATTTGTGGGGTAACGTTCCAGACGCTTCAATTCTAATTTGGTCAAGATCCGGCCATTTACGAGCCGTCTGCTAACTCACCCAATAAGTCGGTTAGGCACCCAATAACGGACTCTCTTGACCGCACTTTGCGCTAAACTTACAAAACAAAGTGACTCTACGACCTTTCTTGAAGCGCCAACCGTAGGCCAAGACCGCAATAAATTTCTCCAACCACTTTCCCTTCCCAACCGAACCGCGCGTTCACGTACTTCGGGAGAATGTAAAGCTTTTGTCTGCATTGGTTAACCCTCTCAAAAGGTTTAACCTCCGACAACCCCGGGGGCGAATCACCCGTAAATGTTTAACAACTGTTAATTATGGTGGCGGATTCACGACCGAAAGCAAACACCACTGATCAATGGATGCCAACTGTAATGCATGAGAGGAACGTGTTGATCGTTGTTCACAATCTCATTTGGTGAAAAAGATCCCATACTTGAGTTTTGGGGTAAGGGGAGAGAAAAAGTACGGGATCAATGTACTTGGGATGTTTTGCTTTTGTTATTGGATTAATGACTCCACTACCCTCGGAGTCGAGATCAACATTACATTAGATTCCCGTAATTAGGGTGTAAAGAAATGTAATTTGTTGGACGCGCTCTGCTGCGAACCGGTGGTCGGTACGAGACACGGACAACAATCATTCGATAAAACATCCGATTGGTTCATAGCTCACCCTGTTAAACATTGTTTCGTATCGTCAGATCTCGCGCTCTAGTTGGATCGTCTTTGTTGATTTTTCAAATGCTATGACTGATCTAGGTAGCTCTACCTATGCACCCGTACCTAAGCAATCGAACGAATATTTTTTGTTCGCGTCATCAGGCCTAATACCCTTAAAGCGATAACTGTCGCTTGAACAAACACACTTGGGGTGTGTTGTTTGGGGGGAAACGGAGTGCGCGGGCCTACTAGGGGTCTTGGGGTGCGGGCCCGCGCAGACCGTGTAGTTATGTCGCAAGACATTACGGTGAACCTTTATTTAGATTGATTGGGAGTGTTTTTACAATGTTCAACAAACAAAATATAGATAATCGCAACACTGATACCGAACGAACTCGAAATGTGCGGTCTTGCAGGGACCAAGCCCCCTCGGATGATGTCCGATTCGACGATCGACAATTCAGCGCCTATGTCCTGCAACAAGTGAACGAGAAACGTGCGCAGTTGGTCACCCAAGTTGGGGGGCAAGACCTCGGTATTTTGGCGGAACACGACACGTGGCTCGGCATGGAACTGTTGCGCCGATTCGGCCAGCGCCAGGGGCGGGGTATCGAAACCGTGTTTAAGATCAAAAGACAATTCTACAAATTTGCCGCCACTACCGTGCCCGTAAACTTTGGTGATTGTCTCATCTTTCCATTGGAGTCGGCCTAACCTTTCAGTTCGGGTTGCTACCCAAAACGCCGAACGTCTGAACTCAAACTTTTTTGACAAGAAAGTGTCATCACCTCTGTGACAAGCGCTATTCGTTTAACTGTCTCCGCAATATTCTTCTTTTCACTGCGAAAAATAATGTTGAACACTATGACATTGCACAATGGTACTCCTTTTATATGTCGTAAGGAGTCACTGTCATGTATCTACTCACACACCAAAAAGCGAAGCATATCCCCTGGAATAAGGGCAAACTCACCGGGCAAAAGCCGCCACTGAAATTGAAGGAAATCTGGGCGATTCGGATTCAGCTGCGGTCAGCGAATCGGATCCGCGATTTAGCTATGTTTAACCTCGCTATCGACAGTAAATTACGCGCCTGTGACCTGGTCAAGCTTCGAGTCAATGATGTCTCCAACGGTAACCGGATCATGCACCGAACCATGGTGATGCAAGTCGCCCGAATCGGTCTGCTTTAGCATACAAACTGACATTGCTGAAAACAATCTAATGCCTGGAGGGTGTAACAAATAACTTTTCGAGCGTAGGGGTTCTCGAGGTTAATCAGTAGTCAGTCGATAGCGGTGAGGTGTCAACTTGTTTGTCATAGTAATCAGATTCCACTCTTTATAATCTCCGATTTCCGCTTGGCAACAAATACATCCAACTCCTCAGCGATTGTCGGATCCATGACTGGTTCTTGGTAGTCCAACAGCATTTGTTTCCAGATTTTATTGGCGCGATGTGTCGCGTCTTCACTACCGGCTTCTGACCAGGATTCATAATTCTGCCAGTTGGATAACAGGGGTTCATAAAAAGCATTTTCGTAACGGGCCAGGGTATGTTGCGTTCCAAAAAAATGACCGCCCGGTCCTGCCTCTTCGATCGCGTCAAGACCGAAAGCATCGTTGTCAACCGCCGGTGGGTTAAGAAATGCGCTCATCATTTGAAGCATCTCGGTATCCAGAATGAATTTTTCGAATGAAGCGGTGAGTCCACCTTCCAACCATCCCGTGCAATGATTAATCAAATGTGCATGACCTAACATAGCTGGCCACAATGACATTTGCGATTCGTAGGCGGCCTGGGCGTCTACCGTATTTGATGCCGTCACATTACTGGTACGAAACGGTATTTGATAACGTCGAGCCAATTGGCAACCCACCAACACTGATTGCGCGTACTCCGGCGTTCCGAATGCGGGTGATCCGGTTTTCATATCAACATTCGATGTAAATCCTCCATAGATGACCGGTGCACCAGAACGTACACACTGTGCAATCAATATCATCGCTAGCGCCTCAGCGTTCTGTTGCACGCTGGCACCCGCTACGGTCACAGGTGCCATAGCACCCGACAATGTGAAAGGCGTGGCAGCAAAGGGTTGCCCCGCGGCTGCGAACGTGGTCAGACCTTCGGACATTGGACCATCCAGACGTAAAGGCGAATTAGAATTAATTACGGTGATAACTGCAGGGCGCTTTAACAAATCATCACGTGTCTGGCGTAACGCTATCGCCGCCATATCTATCGCATCATTGGCGCGAAACGCCCCCAGACCATAACCTGACCATGGTTTGTCGGTCAGTTGAAGAAACGCCCGGTACATATCCAGATGCCTTGTTTCCGCCGGCAAATTCGTCGGTTCAACAGAACCGCCGCCGCCAACGTGGATAGCGTTCAGCGTCTGCTCGAGTCGGCAGAAATTGCACATGTCCTCAAAATTCGCTTGACGTCGACCACGGTCAATGTCCGTCGAAAACGCCGGTCCACCTACGGAACAAAACACAATGCGATTACCGCCGACAGTGACCGAACGTTTTTGGTTACGTGCTTGTAGTTCGAATTCCGATGGTGCCAGGGCAATTTTTTCTTCCATCATGTCTTTCGGGATTCGTACACGCTCACCGTCCACTATCGCACCTTCTACTTGCAGTAATTTTCTGGTCGGGGCATGCAACACTTCGAGTCCTAAGTTTTCCAGCACCTGCAAGGACGCTTGGTGAATCGACTCGATTTGATCTGCACTGAGGATTTCAAATAGCCGATATGGATTACACACCTCCTGCCAGGGAGTTTGGTGTATGAAACTGTCACCACGCCCTTTGTGAGAATTATCACGTCTGCGCGAACGTCGCTTAGCCATGTTTAGTTAATTGACGACTCTCTCGCGACGAACTAGTGATTCTTTGGAATCGAACTCGCGTGCGAATTTATGACCTGAATACACCGCGTGCACGATGGCTCCGGGTACCTCGCAATCACCAATCCTTGAAATTGTGGATAGCCCGCGCTCAGTCAGTTCATTATATAAAGTGTCGTTTGCATTGCGCATTGTTACCAATATCATCGAGCGACAGGGATAGCATTGATTTTTTGAGGTAGCCAGACAGCATAGTGTCGCTGATTCACCGTTAAATAAATCTAACTTGTGTTGAGTGATCAACTTGACCCCCAGACTCATTAATCTCGTCTGGATAAAATGCTGCTCGTCCGTCATAACCGTCCAACTGGAAACGATGCTATGCGGCGTTACTAGCGTTACGTCGCACCCATTAGTCGCTAACAACTCAGCGATTACCCCACCCATATAATAATGGTCGTCGTCATAAACGAGTACGCTACCGGTAGGCCAGTCCCCCTTAAATATGTCATCCGGTGTAAATATATTCGCTAGTTCGTATCCGCTAATGCCATGCCGTGTGTGTCCCCCTAAACCGTCACGTCGCCACGTCGCTCCGGTGGCAATAACGACATAATCCGCAGCGAATTCCATCACATCATCCGCCGTTAACCGACTATTCAAGTAGATGTCGACGTTGGCAAGATCATTTAGCCGTCCAATTCGCCAATCACGCACCCGGGTCCAGGTTGCCAGTCCGGGCAAACGAGACTCGTGATTTATCCGGCCGCCCAATTGATCACGATCTTCCGCCAACGTTACTTTATAGCCACGTTGTCCAAGGGCGCGTGCAGCTTCCGATCCAGCCGGTCCTCCACCGACGATCAATACTGATTTATCGCTTGCTGAGCGAACGATGTTCTCAGGATGCCAATCACGGCGCCACTCTTCACCCATGGTCGGATTTTGTGTGCAACGAATTGGTACCCCTTCGTTATTACCCGAGCGACAAATGTTGCAACCAATACACTCGCGAATTTCATCCATGCGTCCTTGCTCTATCTTACGGGGCATAAACGGATCGGCAATTGATGGCCTTGCCGCGCCGATAAAATCTAGCACTCCTCTTCGAATTAAAGACACCATGCGATCCGGTGAAGTATAGCGGCCGACACCCACTACTGGTTTAGAAGTCAAGGTTTTCACAAACGAGATGTAGTCTTCCTGAAAACCCTCGTCCGAAAAACGCGCGCTTTTCGAATCGTTTGCAACATCGCTGATATTTACATCCCAAAGATCGGGCAGTTCGGCGAGCATGGCGATGATGTCCCGCCCTTCCCCTTCGCTGGTTATGCCATCCTCTCCCATTAACTCATCGACGGCCAAACGCACAGCGACGGCGCAGGTGTCTCCGACCGCGTCTTTGGTTTCTTCAATCATTTCGCGCAATAAACGCGCACGATTTTCAAGACTACCACCGTATTCGTCACAACGCCGATTACTACGGCGTGAAATGAATTGCATAGGCAAGTAATCGTGGCCCGCATACACATATACAATATCGAAACCAGCTTTTTTCGCGCGCACAGCAGCATCTACTTGCCATTGCCGTAAGTCGCGTATATCGCGCCTATCCATCGCACGTGCTTGTCGGGGATGAGCGTGAAACGGCGTCGCAACGGACGGACTCATAGGAGTATCACGTGACGAACGATTGTTGACATGCATACCGCCATGCCATAGCTCGACGCCGGCCAACGCACCGTGCTCATGCACGGCTTCCGTTGTTAGTGATTGGTTGCGAATATCATCATCGTCCCATAACGTGCAAAACGCGTACGGACCATCGTCGGAAGAAGGATGAATAGAACAATATTCCGTGCACACAACAGCCCATCCACCTTCAGCTTTAACTTTACGCATGGCGGCCACGGTTTTCGGCATTGCGTATCCCATTCCCGTGCAGTGTGGGACTTGGTAGAAACGATTGCGTGCGGTGACCGGACCAATCTGAACCGTTTCAAATAAAATGTCATAGTCAGTATTTCGCGACATGTTTGGAACACGTTGAATGTCGAACACTATTGAATGATCGTACAGTAGAGATCAAGCTTAGCATTTGTTATACTGTTGCTCAATACGATGCTGAACCTCCGTAATCTCAAGAATGCCAACCAAGACAGTCTCTTACTGTAGAAAGACACCGGCAGATCGCCGTCACGATTTAATTCTTGCAGGCATTGCATGTTTGAGCAAAGGTGGGATGTCCGCATTTACAATAGACAAAATTAGTAAGCAAGCAAATGTGTCCCGAGGCTTGATAAATCACCACTTCAGAACAAAAGACGAATTATTGGTTTGTATATATGCGGACATGACCGAATATCTGGTAAAAAAGCAGCCAGATACGTTTCCTCAACAGCAATTGGAAATGTTGATTGAGGAAAATTTTGATGAAAAAACACTTAAGAAATCATATTTACGCGCATGGCTGGCGATATGGGGTGAAATCGCCACTAATCCGGCCTTGAGGTCATTGCACGAAAGACGTTACAAAAAATACAAGAGCCGATTAACCGCCGCGATTCGAGGGATAGCTAAATCGAGAGATGTCCGGATCAACGCCAGTGATATAGCAAGGCAACTCATTGCGCTTATTGATGGACTATGGTTAGCATATTGTTTGCACGCAGACAGCTTTTCTTTGAAGGTTGCAAAAAATAATTGTTATCAGTTCCTTAATGATAATTTGGGTGAAATAGAGTTTGGCAACAAATAGGCAGAACACATCTTCAAGTCCAGTTAACCACAACGGATATCAGCGAGTGAGAATGTCGGTTTTTCGAGTTGACATCCAATTCCGCATGAACAAAATTTGCGTGATAAGTTGTTAGGCAACCTTATTCCAAACTCCAACTGATGGAAAACTCTGGATCAAACGTCTTGGAATATTAGTAGTTCTTCAAAAATAGTTGACCCCAACATTGACCGCTGAACTTCTCAGTGCGGCCAAGTACATACCTTTGTTGACCAAGAAAATACGTCTCTAAAGCGCCCGAAGCGGTCATGGGCAGAAAAGATACCATGGATTTTGTTTGCCGGTTGAAATGCCTTAGAAACTCTAGTCTTACCCGACTTCGTTGAGAACAAATTCACAGAATAGTTTTACATTTCGATTTTCAGACTTTTTCTCCGGATGTACCAAATAATATGCAAATGGTGACGGAATACTGACGTCAAAGGGTTTCACTATTCTGCCCAACTTCAAATCATTTTCAATTAGTGCCATCCGACCAAGGGCAATCCCTTGGCAGTTTTCTACCGCTATAACCAGCGAATTACTATCATTCATAATGTCTCCCGATTTAGGATCAACTTCCGTCACTCCGACGGTTTCAAGCCAGGATGTCCAATCGTCATGATTGTCCTCATGCAGAAGTTTATGGTGTTTTAAGTCTTTAGCCGTTTTAAGTGGACGATCACCTTTCAATAATGAAGGATGGCAGATAGGATATAGGTCCAGATTCAAATTTAGCCTGGTGACAGTACCTGACCAATTCCCATCACCAGCCCTGATCGCAACGTCAACACTATCTGTAGTGAAGTTCGTTAATTCGAGTGAATGGTGAATCCGTAACTGGATGCCTGAATATTCGTGCCAAAAATGATCGAGCCGTTGCACTAGCCACTTGCTGGCAAAGCTCGGTGTAACACTAATGGTTAGTACATTAGCTTGAGTCTCAGTTCTAATTTCAACAACCGTATCATAGAGAATACCTAAGCTCTCTCCTGCTGCTGATAACAGCTTCTCACCTGCTGAAGTCAGCGATATGGTTTTGCCATAACGATTGAACAAACTAATCTCGAGTTGCTCTTCAAGTTTTTTGACTTGATGACTGATGGCCGTTTGCGACACGTTGAGCTCATGAGCCGCTGCAGTGAAACTCATATGCCTGGCCGCAGCCTCAAATCCCCTCAAACAGGATAGATTTGGAAGGGTTTGATAACTTTTTTTATTACTTATGCTCATAAGAGGATGCAATTATATCGTTTTGAATACCTCATTAAAGCCATTAAACTGAAGATGGCTTTATTTCTCTATATGAGCAAATTAAATAAGATATTGTAGCCCATGGGTTTCGCAATCCCGATACAAACAACGAGGAGATAAAACATGACAAATCTAAAGGTAGCCGTTATGACCGGAACCGGTCAGGGCATTGGGCGTGGCTGTGCTATTGAAATGGCGAAAGCCGGATACAAGGTTTCGCTAATGTCGCCATCTGAACGCAGTATTGATTTAGCGAATGAACTAGGAGGAATTGGTCGGCAGGGTTCCGTACTGGAAGCTGATGATTTGCAGGCGATGGTAGATGAAACCATTAATCACTTCGGACGAATCGATGCGGTAGTTAGCAACATGGGTCATGGTGGAGGGGTTCCAGAAGCGATAAAAACAGTGGGGTTCGATCCTAATTTCGACGGTCCTTTACTGGAGCTTAGCGATGAATTGTGGCACGAAAGTTTAGATATGTACGTACTTAACGTCGTGAAACTCGCCCGAATTGTCACGCCGATCATGATTGAACAAGGTGGTGGCGCCTTCGTCAATATTTCATCCATGAACACAATCGAACCCAGAGCTCCCTATCCAATGAGCATGCTTCGGGCAGCTTTGCATAGTTTTTCAAAGCTGTACGGAGATCGATATGCAAGATATAACATTCGAATGAACAATCTTTTGCCGGGCTTTTGTGAAAATGTAAACTTGTCAGAGTTTGCGCGCACCTCTATTCCCGCTCAAAGACCTGCATCATTCGAAGAAATTGGTCATGCCTGTGTTTTTCTCGCATCCTATGAAGCCCGCTACATCACTGGACAAAGTATCTTGTCAGATGGTGGTATGAACAGAGGCGTTAGATAGCTCGAAAAACAACTAACGAATTGCACTTGGTTTCTGATTTCGCGCGGCATCCATTAAAACTCTACTTTCACTGCATACAAAAACTTTGTGGGTCCGGTAGAATTGGAGCCTATAGTCAATTAATTTTGAGGCAGCATCCCAATCATTTTCGACTTTGAGAAATTTGGGATGTCCGCAATGAGTATACAACAGTCGTTATTACAAACTACTGATAAGGTCGCCTTTGTATGTGGACTCCTCCTGTTTGGTAAGCAAGGGTATTGCAGTTCAGAATTAAGACGCGTATGTATGTTCGGTTTCATTATGGAGACGCTATCTCCGAACCCACAATGTATACGCACCTCGGATCCTCTATGGGTCGCTGGACTCAAAGTCCTCAAAAGAGAACAGGTTATTCCAAGGTCGATATCTTCATCTGAACGAGGCTTGCTTGCCGAACTCGGTTTGGCTGCCTAGGCAGTCAGTCCTTGTAACTTGTTGTATTCCGTGTCACGCGTGAGCATTGCCCAGGCGGTTCTCACATTCTTGTTGGCAAGCGCTACCGATGCTTTGCCATAGCCCACCCTTTCAATCAGCGCCATCAGCCATTGATCCTTGGGCGACTTGGCATACTTCACACGGTACATATAGGCACGAGCACCTTGGATTAGTATCGCCCTCAAGCGTTTGTTCGCGATGTAACGACTAATGCCAATGAGATTCGTCTTGCCACCACTACTGTACTGCTTGGGGGTAAGCCCCAAGTACGCAGAGAATGCTCTACCGTTACCGAAGGCCTCGCCCGTGCCCAATGTCGCAAACAGCAACACCGCACTGACCGGACCCACACCTTCTATGGCAAGCAGTCGTTTACAGGCATCGTTGCTACGGACTAGCGCTTCGATCTGCTCGGTCAACGCATCGATGTCTCGCTTCACTTGGATCAGTCGCTCGTGCATCCGATAAAGCGTTGGCCGCAACATGTCCAGCACACCGTTCTCAGCATCCTCGAGCACTTGGGGTACGTGGGCATGGAGGCGGGAAAAACCCTTGGGTATCACAATACCAAACTCCAACAACAGTCCGCGAATGTGATTTGAAAGCGCCGTGCGATCTCTGATCAATAATTCACGGGATCGTTGAATCACTTGCAAGCCTTGCTGCTCTAAACTCTTCAGCGGTGCCTCCTTAATATTAGGACGAACGGCTGCTTCAGCCACCGCCAATGCATCGTTTTGATCGCTCTTGTGGCCCTGGCGAAAGGGCGCGACTGAAAGCGCAGGAAGAATCCGAATTCGATGACCATGTGCTCGTGCTCGCCTGGCCCAATGATGGGAACTGGCGCATGCTTCAAAAGCAACCAGTGACGGGTTCTGCTTCACGAGAAACTCACTAAACTTGCTGCGCGACAGCGATTTGTTTACTAGCTCCCGACCACTCGATGTGACCACCGACACTTGAATGACGTTCTTTGCTAAATCAACTCCAATTGTATTTAAATGTGTCATGTATGGATTCCTCTTCATGTGTTGTGATGAGACACTCAACCTAATCAGTTAGGTTAGAGGAGTCCATACATTGGGTCGGAAATACGCATTTTTGCCAGAGCAAGATGCCGCCTAAGCGTACGACCCGAGTTCACTGAGATACTCTCGATAAAACAAGATTAAACAGCACTTCCGAATTGACTTGTAAAAACGTGACTATTAGTAGTCCCCATCTATCACGTTGCGTCCTTCTCAGTCACGATAGCGCGGGACCGGTGCGCTATAAGTAGTTGAATTAACTAGATCAAGTTGCTAGCTCCGTTGGTCTCCTAAGCGGCAGGTCGGAGGTTCGAACCCTCTCTGGGGCGCCATTTAAATCAACTAGAGCGACATCTCTAAGTCATCGAGGATGGCGTCGAGTCCTGCCTGGGCGCAAAGTTCATCGGTTTCGCCGCTGGGTGCACCACTGACGCCTATACCGCCGATTATGGTTCCACCTGCGTTGATCGGGATTCCACCTGCGGACATCAGCACACCTTGAACCTTGCCGACTGAAAAAGGCGAGGTGAATCGATCGGTCAACTGTGAAGTCGGCGTGTTAAAACTCATCGCAGTGTAAGCCTTCTGGCGACTGATCTCCAGCGTTAAATCCATCGCCAATGTGTCTCGCAACACCACTTGTACATCGCCTCCCCGATCTACTACGGTCACCGCAACGTTCACGCCCTCTCCACGACACTTTTCGATTGTGGCTTGCGCTACTGTTAAAGCCGTATCCATGGTTAAACGTTGTATTTGCGTGGTGAGCGGTGCTTCATCGGCAAAAACTGCGTGCGCGACGACTGTTGTAAAACCAATAACACAGATAAGTATACGAGTCGTGATTTTGATAGCGTTTGTCATGCTTCCTCCTTTGGTGGAACGTAGTTCGGGTCGTTAGGGTTTAAAAATATAAATTCAAATTTATCCTGTTCCAACTCAACATAGTCCAGAGTCGCGTTGGCTAACAGTTCCGTGCTGGTCGGGGCTACGACAATCTTTACGCTATGGAATTCAAGTATCGAATCCGCATCATTAACCTCATCGAAGCCCATAGCGTAGTCAATTGATCCATCCGGTTTACGCTTAGCTGCGACACGCAGAGGCATGCCTTGCATGCCACCTTGTTGTGACGATTTTTCAATTTGCCTCGCGGCAGCCTCGGTTATTTGTATTGACATAATTAACTTGCTTTTAATGCGATGGTTGATTCGGCATTTTTACAATCTCGTATGTAATTTACGAAATCGTACACCCAGGTGTTCTTCCCGACATTGCGCTGATGAGAATATGTCGCCAGGATATTCTTATAGAAAATGCCATCGTGTTGACCATCGATGCCGATCCCACGAAAAACGTCGAATGCGAAATCGATATTTGCCGGCAAATTCTCCAAACGAGAATAATGAAACTCGTGAGCGCTAATTTCGTCATCCGGATTGCCCTTTGATGTGTTCCAGGGATGATTTATGGTTCGGCGTAGTTTTACATAACCTCGCCCCGCGGGCTTTTCCTGCATGACGACATCCGCCGGAATGGCCCCGACCATTTCCTTGTTTTCACCATGCCAAGTCACACTACGGCATAAATACATCAACCCGCCGCACTCGGCGTAAACCGGTTTTCCGGCATCAATGAATGCATAAATAGCAGCCCGCATTTCGCGATTTCGATTTAATACATCGAGATGAGTCTCTGGGAAGCCACCACCAATAAACAATGCATCAACATCCGGTAATCGCGTGTCGTGAAGCGTGTCAAAATAGCCAATACGTGCCCCGGCTCGTTCGAATGTTTCGATGTCGTCAGGATAGTAAAAGCCGAAGGCCGCATCACGTGCTACGCCAACAGAAATATCCGCCGGAACGGGCTGTGGCTTGGTTAAACCCGGTGCACGCGAAAGCATGTTAGTTCCTGATCTCGTACACTGCTCAATCAACGCGTCCACATCGACCGCCTCATCTACCACATTTGCAATACGCGATACACATTCTCGCGCGTTGTGCATTTCGTTACTTGGCATTAAACCGAGATGCCGTTCAGGAACGCCAAAGTTGGGGTTACGATACATCACGCCGAATACCGGTAAGTCGGTGTAACGCTCTACCGCCGCGCGCAGTTTTTGTTCGTGACGGGGGCTGGCAACATTGTTCAAAATTATCCCGGCGATGTTTATTTCCTGCGCGAAGGATTGATAACCCAACAGCAACGGCGCAATGCCGCGTGTAATGCCCTGCGTATCCACCACCAGCACTACCGGCAAACCCAACAACTGCGCCAACGCTGCGGTGGAATCGCTGCCCCCTGTATCCACGCCGTCAAATAATCCCTTGTTGCCTTCAACAACAACAATGTCCGCTTGTGTTGAGTAACGCGCGAAATATTGAAGGATTTCCTCTTGTTTCATCGTATAAAAATCGAGATTTATACATGGTCGATGCGAAGCCAGTGACAACCATTTCGGATCGATGTAATCCGGCCCCTTTTTGAAACACTGCACCTTTTGTCCACGTGCGTTTAACAATGCAGCCAATCCGAGACTGGTGATCGTCTTGCCGGACGATTTGTGCGCGGCTGAAACAAGAAAGCCTGTCATGGGATACAGAGTATGGCGTTTAAAGCGCGCGAAGTCTAAACGGCTGCGGCGTGGGATTCGCCGGTAACCATTGTATCGGTCGATTCTGAAGTTGCGAGTGACGCCGGCAGAAACGGCAATACACGCACGGCGACGACCACTACCAGTAAAGCCAACGCCACACCGCCCAAGCCCAGACCGAACTCCGGCAGGCTGGGAAAATAACTGCCTGCAACACCATCATAGAAACTGCTGGACACCTCCATGCCGGGAAACATTTGCAGAGGATATGCCTGACCACCAATAATGATCACATACAGCTGGCCAAAAGCGCCAATAATAATCAGACAAGATGCGAGCACTGCCGACACACGAGTATTTGCGCGTGGTGCAAACAACAATATCAATGGCAAAACGCCTCCGATCAGTACTTGCACTATCCAAAAAACAAAAGTGATCGCGCCGCCTTCCAGTAAAATAAATAATTCAACACCGTGATGCTCGGTGGCATACAAGTTGGTCAGATGATACGCCAATACAATATAAAGAACCGCAGCAACAAAAATTCCATTCAGTTTTCGCAACCTGTTGATAATGTCGTCGCTTAATTGACGCTGCGTCCACTTATATGTTGCGACTAACACTAATGTGAATACCGCCGTACCGAATGACAACGACATAACAATAAACAACGGTGCCATGATAGCCGCGTCGTAAGCCTGCCGCGCGACCAGAAATCCAAAGATAGAACCGGTACCCGTGGTCAGAACAAAACGCCATATAAACGCAAACACACCGACAGGTTTGGAATACCGATTAAAACGACGCTCGAACATCATCCACAGATACACGGCGACAATCAGAATAAAGCCGGTGTAGAGAAAAATATTCCAAGCGAAGATGGATTTAAAATTGTAGTAAGTCATCGCAACGATTAATCGATCCGGTTGCCCAAGATCAAGCACCAACACCGCCAATCCACCAACCAATAAGGCAATCGCCAGTAACCCGGACAGACGCGTCAAGGGTTTGTAATCCAACTTGCCAAAAACCGAAGCGATAGAAGCGACGTTTAACGCGCCCGATGCTGCGACAATTAAAAATATCGCAAATACGTGCGGCATACCCCAAACGATCTGGTTATTCATGCCGGTAACATGATGGCCGTTCACATCCATGTGGTGCGCGGCATATAACCCTATTCCGATCACACACGCTAACACGGCCAGCAAGAAATAGTAGCCGGTGTTGCGCCCTCGCGTGGTTTGGTAAAGGACTTCTTTCATGAGATCAGATCGCTTCGTAACGAACGCCGGTATTCAAATTCAAATCTTCGCGAATCTGGCGACTCGGCACGGTGCGCGCACGGCGGGCGATTTCGCTATTTCCATCGTTAAGATCACCGAACACCAAAGCACGGTGTCCTTCTGCATCACAGGCGTCGACACAGGCTGGTGTTCGATCATTATCCACACGATGCACGCAAAATGTACAACTCTCCACCGTACCTTTACCACGGGGCGAATAGGATTTCTGATTTGACAGGTTTTCATGCACGAAGGAGCGCGCCTTGTACGGACACGCCATCATGCAATAGCGGCAGCCGATACAGATATGTTTGTCTACCAGCACAATACCATCGGCACGTTTAAACGATGCTCCAGTTGGGCAGACATCGACACAGGGTGGATTTTCACAATGCTGGCACATCAACGGCATTGAATATTCTTTGCCGGTTTGCTTATCCTTGAGATCGACTTTGCGTATCCACTGTGGATCGGTCTCAGGCCGGCCAAAATCTTCAATACCGTGTTCCTCGTTGCAGGCACTGACACAGGCATCACAACCTTCAGCGCATTTGCTGGTATCGACCAACATTCCCCAACGCACCAAATCGTTTACCGCATCGTCTTCGGCTTTCGCCATTGCCAAATCAATCAATCGAACTCCCGGTGCCAATGCCAGCAAAGCGCCGGCGCTCACCGATTTATTGATAAATTCGCGGCGGCTTGTATACGGATTGGAATTATTCTCGTTCACGATAACCGATGCATTTAATTCAACATAAAGCTACGCAAGTACAACCCCAGGGCAGCGGCAACATCATCATTCGTAGCAAACCGGTGAAAGTCACGCGAGGTATCGGAATCACGTATCGCACTTGATATGTTTACATCAGGCGTGGTTGCGTGACATTCGAAACAATCCATTTTCACCGCGGTGCTTTGATGGCAGGTCTGACAAAACTGCTTGTCAGCATTAACCGGAACAAACTCGTCGTTGTCATCTTTTCCTGCATGGCAATCGATACATTCAACCAGACTGTGTTGACTTGTGCGTATCCCTTCGTGCACGGTCCGGTCGCGCTGGTGAAGTAAAAACTCCATATGGTCGCGACGCATGGCATCGGTTGGTTCCACACATTGCTGCAGCGTTGCAGCTTTGCTGGTCGCAACCACGGTACTTTCCTGCGCCCACGCAACAGCGCCATGCACGATAATAAGAGCAATGATGACGACGTATCGAGCAAGCACAGCTATTTTTAGATGGGTTTTATTCACCCATACCCATATCAATATACCCGGTCGGACACACTTCCGCGCAAATATGACAACCTACACACTTGTTGTAATCGGTATCGACATAACGCCCGGTGGTTGATTGATCTTTCTTTACCCTGAACACGGCATCCTGCGGACAATAGATGACGCAGTTATCGCATTCAAAACACATACCACAACTCATGCAGCGTTCCGCTTCAGCAACCGCTTCGCTCTCTTCCAGTCCGCGATGACGCTCTTCGAAATAACCCAGCACTTCTTCCGCGCTGGGTCCAACACTTGCACGTTTGTTGCGTGGTGTATACTCGAAATGACCGAGAAATAACTTATCCGACGATACAATTTCATGGGCCGCACGATTTTCATAATTATGCACCGCAAAATTAGCCGCCGATGTACCCCAGGTCTGCGTATGATCGTATTGCTCGGGAGTCAAACCCGATTCGTCCAGCTTTTCCAGCAAGTCAAAATGATGTACGTCGACTTTTGGCCGCTTGGTAAACTCTTTGTGCTGAAAGAAGTAATCAATACTGTCTGCTGCTATCGATGCCTGACCGATTGCAGTCGTCAACAAGTGTGGACGGATAATATCGCCTGCAACAAAGTGACCCGGTTTTTCCGGTACTTGATAAAATTTGTCGGCCTCGATAAATCCACGACCATTGTTTAATTCATCCAGACCTTCGAGATCGCCACCCTGACCAATAGCGGACACAATCAAATCACATTCGAGTTCAAACTCCGTTCCTTCGATTGCTGAGGGCACGCCTTTATCGTCGGTTTCGCACTTGGCCATTTTCAGCGCTTTTGCCCGGCCGTCGTCGCCCAGCACAACTTCTACCGGCATGACGCCATTTAAAATCGTGACGCCTTCCTGCAACGCATCTTCCACTTCATGCTCGGTTGCGGTCATCTCCTGACGTTCGAACAATGCAGTCAACGTCACCTCGGCGCCTTTACGCGCCGCCGCATAGGCTGAATCGTGCGCGACGTAACCGCCTATAACCTCCTCTGGCCGGTCTTTTGGATTGATCTTTTCAACCTTGCCCAAACGGCGCGCAACGGACACGACATCGATAGAAGTATCGCCTCCACCCACGCAGATCACACGATCTGCGGTGACCTGCAAGGAGCCTTTGTTAAAGGCATCAAGAAACTTAACCCCGCTTACGCAGTTTGGCGCATCGCCATTGGGCACGGGCAGCCCACGACCCGTCTGGCAACCCACCGTCCATAAAATGGCGTCGTAGTCTTTTTCCAGTTGCTCAATGCCGATGTCTCGGCCAACACGGGTACTGGTTTTAACTTCAATATCGCCCAGATCGAGAATGCGTTGAATCTCATGATCCAAAACATTGCGCGGCGTTCGATAACCGGGGATACCGTAACGCATCATGCCACCTAGTTCTTTCTGATAATCAAATATCGTGGATGCATGACCCTTGCGCCGTAGTTGATAAGCGGCCGCTAAACCCGCCGGACCACCACCGACTATGGCAACGCGTTTGCCACTCACCGGTGGCGCGTCAGCAAACTTAAATTTTTGTTCGAATGCGGTATCGCCAATAAATTGTTCCACCGCGTTAATGCCGACAAAATCTTCAACATTGTTCCGATTACAACCGTCTTCACACGGCGCCGGACATACCCGGCCCATCATGGAAGGAAACGGATTAGCATCGGTGGAACGGCGAAAAGCATACTCCTGCATACTCATATCCGCGGGTGGCTTTTCCATACCACGAACAATCTGCAACCAGCCACGAATATCCTCACCGGACGGACAACTGCCCTGACACGGCGGTGTACGATGCACATATACCGGACACTTGTGTGAGTGATCGGCCTCGAATATCGCCTCATGCCAATTCGTTTGCACGTGGTCGCCGTCTTCGAACGATCGAAATGTGAGTTTCGTTTCGTTTGTTACATCTTCGGCATTACTCGCCATGATTCTGCTCCAACAGAAAATAAAAACTAATCATCAAAAACCATTCAACTAATACGACCAGATATCCACGTCGATACCCTGCTCGCGCAACGCTTCGGAACGCGCCGAGATATAGCGTTGGAAATTCTGTTCTGTTTTGTATGCCTCGGTCAAAACATAATCAAAAAGCGACTGCGTATGAAACGTCTTGAAAAACGCATCGGCGCGAATGACCTCATTACCTTCACGATCAAATAACACGATGGACGGTGCGAACTTAATGTCCAGTTCACGCGCCCATTCACTTGCGGTAGTAGATTCTCCTTGCGGCGTTACAACAGCCGTATCCGACCACATGTCGAGTTGAACTACATCGAACTGCTCGATAATTTTTAGTGTTTCAGGATCGGACAACGTGTTTTTATGCAGCGTATCGCATTGTTCGCACTGTTTTTGCTCAAAGAATACCGCCAGCGGCCGGTCACTATCCGCACGCGCAAGTTCATACGGCGGCTGCATGAAAAAATCCTGCTTATTAAGACTGCCGTCTTGAGCAGGCGGTGCAATCGCAGCGAGATAGTCGGTGTAAGATAATTCCGTTTCTTTGTGTTGATTCACATAGTCCAGCGCCAGACGAAATTGTTCCGGTGGATAGTAACCATCCAGACGCAATGCGACCTTACCCTGCTCGTCGAAAAACATCAGTGTCGGCGTGTAATTAACACGTAACGCTTCCGCCAGTGTTTTTTCGGTGAAGTTCTTGCCGCCGACGTGTACGACATCCAAATCACCCCACATATTGATCGCCACCACATCCAGCTTTTCACGCACGGTGTCGTATATATCTTTTTGTGCAAAATTATGCTCGACCAAAGCATTGCAATATGGACAACCCTCCTGATGAAAATAAAGCATCAGGCGTTTATCTTGCGCCGCGGCTTCCGCGATATCCTCTTCAAATTCGAGAAAACTCTCTTTAAACCAGTCCGGCATTACTGTTTCCATCGCGCCAATAAACTTCCCGTGTTCGGTATTTTCCTGCGCCATCGATAATGAACCTGCTTGCAACACGACTAACGCAAACACATATGCAAACAAACGAAAACAGCTTTGATTTAACATCGCATTAAACCTCCGTACCTAAGTCCAGCGCATCACCAACTAACTGATGGACGCTCACAATCATATCCATACCCATGCCGTAATAAGGCAACACTTTAGAGAATTGGCTCTTACAGATAGCGCAAATAGCGGCCATGTGGGTGACCCCATCGTTCTCGATCACTTGTTGCAAAGCTTCCATACGTGGCAACGCGCCTTTGACACGCAGTTCCACCAGGTCGTCGGTAAGCAAACCACCGCCACCGCCACAGCAAAACGTATTTTCATGAATGGTCTCAGGCGCCATATCGACAAAATGGTTGCACACCGATTTTAGAATCTCACGCGGGATAACAAATTGTCCGCCCGGCATGTCGCCCATACGCGATGCGCGCGATACGTTACAGGAATCGTGAAACGTAACGACCTTGTCATCGTTCTCTTCAGGGCGCAGTTTTAACGCGCCCTTTTGCAGCAAGTCATAAGTGAATTCACAGATATGTTGCGGCGCCGGATAGTTAGAATCGAGAAAATCAAACGGGCCGATAAGCGTGTTCCAGAAACTGTAAGCCACGCGCCAAGCATGTCCACACTCGCCAACAATGATGCGTTTTACACCGAGATCTAACGCGGCCTCGCGAATACGCATGGCCACTTTTTGCATGTTCTCGTAGTTGCCGATAAATATGCCGAAGTTAGCGGCTTCCGATGCATAGGAGCTTAACGTCCAGCTAATGCCTGCCTGGTGAAAGACTTTGGCATAGCCCATCAAACCATCGACATGGGGTTCGGCAAAAAAATCCGCCGACGGTGTAACCAGCAAAACGTCCGCACCTTTCTGATCCAATGGAAACCTGACCGTAACACCGGTGTCTTCTTCGACATCTTCTTCCAACCCTTCCAGCGTATCGGCCAGTGCAGGCTCAGGTAAACCAAGATTGTTACCAATCTTGAATACCTTACCGATGATTTCGTTGGAGTATTTCTGACCAACACCGATGGAGTCGAGAATTTCACGACCGGCCATGGTGATCTCTGCCGTATCGATGCCGTAAGGACAATACACCGAACAACGCCGGCATTCGGAACACTGATGGTAATACTTGTACCAGTCGTCGATGACTTCTTCGCTGAGATCGATCGCGCCGACCAGTTTGGGGAAATGCTTGCCGGCGAAAGTAAAATAGCGCCGGTACACTTTGCGTAACAAATCCTGTCGCGCAACCGGCATGTTCTTTGGATCCGCCGTGCCGAGATAATAATGACATTTATCGGTACAGGCGCCACATTTGACGCAGGCATCGAGGAAAACCGGCAGAGATCGATACTTGCCCAGCAACTCTTCCATTTTATCCAAGGCGACTTCTTTCCAGTTGTCGACCAACTCGCCTGGAAACCCCAACGGTTCCTGATGATCGGCTTTGGCTACAAACGGTTTACTATGAGCCATGGCGTTCACCTGTATCGGCGGAATTACCGGGTACGCTTTAAGCTCGGGTGTCGCGAATTCCTGTTTGCCGGAGGCTGTCATACGCGGTCAAACTACTCGCTGGTAACGCGCCGGGTTTCCGCTTTCAATTGCTTCGCCCACGCTGCAACATGCCGCTGTTCTCGTGGTGTATCTTTCATGTTGCGTGTCGGACTAAAAAAAACACCAGGGGCATGCAACAATTTGCTGAATGGAAAAATCAGCATTAACACGATCACGAGCAACAAGTGAAGCAACAACAAAGGGTCAGACGGTAACGGACTCCAGTTGAACGTGACCAGACCCAACGTAAAGGCCTTGAGCGCTACGATGTCAGTGTGCCAAACATATTTCATCAACAATCCCGTCCCCGCAATAGCAAATAATAAAACGACCATCAAATAATCCGATGGAGCGGAGATATAACGAATACGATCAACTGCCAGGCGCCGGACAAACAAACCAATCAAACCTATCGCCATGGCAAACCCGGCATACACGCCGGCCCATTGCATCATTACTACCCAGGACCAGACCGGTTCGGTGAAGTAACGCAAGTGACGTAATAACACCACCAGCATGCCAAAGTGAAACAACCAACCAAACAACCAGCTCCACTTACTGCCCTTGAACAGACTTTCAAAAAAAACGACCTCGCGAAACATGCGCGCTATAACACCACCACGGCTAGTAGGCGCCGGTGTTGTGGGTATAACCAGAGGTGCGGGAGTTTTAGCGTAATACCGTATACGGCTGACGACGCCTATAATCAAAACCAGCGTCGCTAAATAGAACAATAAACCAAATAGTGTCGCTAACAGCATAGTGCACTAAGTGCATACCAAATAGTCAAAGCGATGCAGAACTACACCGTCGCAAAAACTCAGGCTACACACAGCCGGTAGGCTTGGGTAACCCCGCATACTTACAGGCCTGCTTGGCCGGACCATAAGGAAACAATTCATATAAATACTTGCTGTTGCCTTTGTCCTTGCCTAGCTTTTTACCGATCGCCTTGGTTAATACGCGCACGGCAGGTGCAATTTGGTATTCCTCGTAATACTCGCGCAAAAAATTAATGACTTCCCAATGATTCTCGGATAGATCGCAATCATCTTCAGACGCCATTTTTTCTGCGACATCTTTATCCCAATCGCTTAGATTGGCCAAGTAACCTTCTTCATCGGTCTCGTAGGTTTTACCGTTTACTTCTAATGACATAATGGCCTCCTAAGTACGCCAAAAAGTTTAATGAACTACAACCAGGATTGAACCGCATCGTTCTCAGCCGCGAGCTTTACAAAACCGTCGTAGCCGACAACTTCGATACCTTCAATCAATTTACCGTTTTCCAACCCGCGGGATTTCAAATCCGGCCCTAATGCGTAAAGAGTGTGCTGATTCATCGCGTTAACAATTTTAACTTCGGCCTCGGATCCGCTCACCGCTGCATAGACACCATCTTCAATCAGCAAAATAGCGCTACCCGGTTTTGCCAGCCGCAAACAGGTGTCCAGGCTGTTTTTTTCGAAGGGTGATTTATTGACAGTATGCAGCACTATTCGATCGACTCCTTCAGAAATTCAAAACCACGTCTTGATCGGCCAGCAAATCCGCTAGTGCGCTTTTATCCACGACATGAATGGACGGTTTTTCCGCCCAATCGTCATCTTCATCTTCCCAAGTCAGTTCCATTAAATCCGACTCGGACAAACCACGCGCTTGCAGCGATTCTTTCTCGACATATAACTTGTTAACGTCGTAATCACCGAGCGCTTTGTAAGTCGGTGAAAAATTTTTCATGCCAGTGTCTTTGGTATCCTGACCTTTGACCAACTGAAAAACACCGTCATCAATGAATGCCATGCTGACATCCTGATCGAATGCCGCGCCAATCAAAACCACCTCCAGGCCTTCCAGCGCATACACCGTGCCATACGGTGCGTGGCGATTGACATACATGAACCGCTTTACAACACCTGATGTCTGCGGCGCTTCTACCATATTTCTAGTCTCCAAAAACCAAAGTGCGGTCCGACTGGATTCCCATTTCAATCAACTGGCCCAGCCCGGAAATGCGAAAACCGAGTGCAATATTATCGACATCCTTGCTGTTTCGTTTCGCTTCGTCGGCATCCACAATACCGCGCCGTTGGGCGGCCGCAACACACACGACCATATCGAGATCATGTTCCTGGGCAAGTTCGCTCCAACGATTCACGATATTGCGGTCATCCTGTGGTGGTGTGGTTAGGCGTGTGCCATTGTTAACGCCGTCGTGATAAAAAAACACGCGATAAATTTCATGCCCCTGATCCAATGCCGCTTTAGTGAAGTGATAAGCCGTATCTGACGCCTGGTGCGTGTACGGCCCTTCCGTCACCATGATTGAAAATTTCATTCAGAATCTAATATGTGTGGATGCATTCAGACTCTTACGTGACCCACGCCAATTATCAATATGATATTTCGTAAACGGTAATCCCGTTAGTTCGAAAAAGCGTGGCCATCCGATACGATCCACCCAATCGTTGATACGCTCCCAATCTTTAGCGTCTTCTTTGTAAACCTTAAGGATACGCTTCACAATCGCGGTCGCTTCCGGCCAACGTGGCGGGTTGTTGGGAATGCCCGATGCCACCAGTTTTTGAAAACTCGGCTTGGAACGCGCGTTGGAGTGGTTACCACCGACCCAAACCGCTAACTTAGTGTGCTCAGGGTCATTGATTTGCATCGGTGGGCAGGGCGGATAACACGCGCCACAACAAATACATTTTTTCTCGTCCACTTCCAGCGTCGGTTTGCCGTTCACCTGCGCCGGGCGGATGGCAGCGACCGGACAACGCGCGACAACAGAGGGACGCTCACAAACATTCGCCACCAGATCATGATTGATTTTTGGTGGCTTGGTGTGTTGCACGTTGATGGCGATGTCGCCCTGGCCGCCACAATTAATTTGACAACACGACGTTGTAATGTGAACCCGGTTAGGCATTTCGCAATTCTTAAACTCATCGACGAGTTCGTCCATCATCGCTTTGACAACCCCGGATGCGTCGGTGCCGGGTATATCGCAATGCAACCAGCCCTGGGTATGGGAAATCATCGCGACGGAATTCGCAGTACCACCGACAACAAATCCTTCGCCTTCCAGGGCGGATATTAACGGATCGACCTTGGCCTCGTCCGCCACCATGTATTCGATATTGCTGCGAATGGTAAAACGCACATGACCATCGGCATATTGATCGCCTATGTCACACAGTTTGCGCAGCGTAAACATATCCAATATGCGTTGTGTACCCGCTTTGACTGTCCAGATAGCATCGCCGCTGTGGGCCACATGCCGCAATACACCCGGGCGCGGATGATCGTGCCATTTCCAGTTGCCGAAATTTTTCAGCATGACCGGATGCATATATTGAAAACCGTCAGGACAACCCGATTCGATCGGTTGACGCATTTCTTTTTTAGCCATCTGTATCTCCGTCTAATAAATGTACCGGGTTACCGGTTCAAGCAGCCGCGGCTGCTGATTTCTCTTCCGCCTTGCGTTGAAACCATTTTTCCGCTTCTTCATCCCAACCATCCATGCGCACATAAGAACTCTCGCGCGGATGGCTCACCATATTGGGATCAACATCAACGCCGATACCTTCGAGAAAATTGACCAGACCGATGCGTTCGATCATCTCGCCACAGCGTTCATGCTCAAGCCCGTTCTCCGCCCAGAAATCGATGGTTTCTTCCGCGATCTCAACGATACGTTCGTAATCTTCTTCGGTTTCGAGCTTCATGAACGGCACAACAACAGTGCCCATCAAATCGCCGATTTTCAGGGTACGCTTGCCGCCCATTAAAACGCTGACGCCGCGATCATCACCCGGTGACAACGCCTTGGGCACGACATTCAAGCAGTGCATGCATTTGACACAGTTACGATCTTCGATTTCCAATTTGTCATCGTCGGTTAACGACATGCAGTTAGTCGGGCAACGGGTGATGATGTTGTCGATCACATGTTGGCGGCCTTTGACATCGAGATAAGCCTTGAATTCGTCCTGGTCGATCTTGATTTCGTCACGCCAGGTGCCGATAACCGCCATGTCCGCACGTTCGATGGAATTCATACAATCGTTCGGACAACCGGACACTTTAAATTTAAACTTGTACGGTAACGCTGGGCGATGCACGTCGTCGGTAAAATTATTCACCAGGGTGCGGTGAATCTTGTGTTCGTTAGCACAGGATTGTTCGCAACGAGCGGAACCGACACAGGACATCGCAGTCCTAACACAAGGGCCGGCGCCACCGAGATCGAAACCATAGTCGTTGATTTCGTCGAAAAAGTGCTGGGTGTTTTCGGTTGTCGCGCCAATGAACATGATATTGCCGGTTTGACCATGAAAGGTAACCAGACCCGAACCCCATTTTTCCCAGCTCTCGCCAAGCTGGCGCAGAATATCGGTGGTGTAAAAATTACCTGCCGGCGGTTGCACGCGCAGAGTATGAAATTCTTTCGATTCAGGAAACTGCTTACCCACTTCGGAAAAACGCGGAATAATGCCGCCACCATAACCATAAACACTCACGGTGCCACCTTTCCAGTAACCCTTGCGCGTTTCGTAGGAATGCTCAAGCTGACCCAACAAGTCATTGGCCATGCCGTTGATGCGGTCGTCGGGGTGGTCATCGCGCATGCGTTTTATGCCCGAAACAAAACTCGGCCATGGCCCGTTTTCCAACTCATCGAGCATGGGTGTGGGGTGTTTATTATCCGACATAAATATTTTCTCCTTGGTTCCAGATGGGGTTCAGGAAAATTCGACCAGCGTCGTGGTTTGTAAATTTAAACGCATTGTAAGCGCTACCCGTACTTAACACATTCTCCTGTTAGGGAGCGGTAAAAAAAAGCGCCCTATCCCCTATGAGATACAGCTTGTACGGCGCGTTCCCGCGTATTTCAATTTATCCGGAACACGTGCAATTATTCGACTTAACTATCATTGACTTATAGTGTGTCAGTCTTGATCTGAGTCAACCAATCGGCCAATGGGTAGTTCTAACCTGAATTTCCACACCATTTTTACACCCACCAATTTGGGCAGCTTACAAACCAAGCACCGCTTGCTTAAAATCCATGAACATAATGATTGAAATGGCAAACAATTCCGGTTTCGCAATGCATTCACCCGGCACCCCTGCTTGGGGACCAGTCGTCAGTAGCACGCCTTCTCCCTTTTCTTCGGAGAACCCCGATATTTATGCAAAATGGCGCGCTTGGAAGTTTGATCAGTTCGCGGTCTTCGAAAATGGCGCACCGGTTTTAATAAAGAACCCGCACGCACTGACATTGACCGAACGCTCCGCCTTGTTACGCCGTTTACGCGCCACCAATATGGTGGTTTACCAGTGCGCTAACGATGCGTTTTCCAAACAGGATTTGCGCTCGCTCGCCCTGCAACTGGGATTAAACCGGTTAGATGGCCATCGCTACGCCGGCCGTGACCGTATCGCCTGTATTCAAGCCAGCGACGATCGCGCGCGTCAACGTTATATTCCATACACCACCAGGGCGATTAACTGGCACACCGACGGCTACTATAATCGACCCGAGCGAACCATCCGCGCATTCATATTACATTGTGTCCGACCCGCGCAGACCGGCGGCGAAAATTCCCTGCTCGACCCTGAGCTTGTCTACATTCATTTGCGCGATCACAACCCCGATTTATTGGAGGCATTGTTTGATCCGGCCGCAATGAGTATTCCAGCAAACCACGAGAACGGCGAGTTGATACGGAAACGACAAACCGGTCCGGTATTTTCCGTCGATGAGTCCAATGGTTCGTTGCACGTTCGGTACACCGCCCGCCAAACCAATATTACGTGGCTTGAGAACAGCAAATTGCAAGAGGCTTCGGCAGCACTCAAAGAGGGCATCGATCAATGCCAATCCTATGCCCTTGAACATAAGCTGCAACAGGGTCAAGGCGTCCTGTGTAACAACGTTCTGCATAGACGCAAAGCGTTCGAAGATACCGCTGACCCCCGGTCAAAACGCCTGCTGTATCGTGCGCGATTTTACGACCGCGTCATCGGCACCGGCATTACCGATTGTCCTGCATTCGGTAAGCGGGATTAACCCATGCTGTGGCTGAGCGAAGTATTGCTGGAACACCATGCGCTGGATAATTTTGACGAGTTGATTGACGTGATTAAACAAAAAGCGAGTAGCGGGGAAATGTTTTTTCGCATGGACGTCAAACCCACATTCCCGGATACCCCGAAAAACTGGGAAGACCGCCTGGAAGCCGCGTTTACCGCGACCTTGGATGAAAACCGCTAAACCTGACTGAGCTATAATTTGCTTTAAATAACGCTATGAAATACTTGAATACACAATTTGATTTAGGCGCCGAAAGTGGCGAGGAAAGCGGCGACTCCAAACAAGCGTTGCAGGCACGTCTTAACGCGCTGCGTGAACGGGGACGGGAAATAGACCGGACCGATGCGCCGGCGCGCGCGCGCCAGCAACGCGATGAAAGCGCCTTACTGGTTAATCTGGAACAAGGCGAGCAGGCGTGGGAACTGGCCAGACAGGCCTTCGACACTTTTGCCCGTCTGGAAATGTGGGAAGATGCCGTACAAACCTGCGATATTCTATTTCATTGCGAGCGGCCGGGTTCCCTGAGCGCGCTGGGTCAAGGTGTTTGGCTCGCCGTGACATTCCCTATCGATCCGGAACTGACCGTGGCCATGCTGCAGAATATCATCGAGGAAACACCGGAAGACGCCGACGGCGCTGCCGTGGCCGCTGCGACCGCTGCCTACGTCACTGACCTGCGGGCGAAAGACAAGCAACTGGAAGATTTGCGCTTCTTCTCCATGCAGCTCATGGGAAGTGTCGCGCGTCGTCATAGCAAAATAGAAGAACAGGACGAGTTCAAGGAGTGGCTGGAAAAACTGGAACTCAATGACCCATCGAAATTTTTGGTGCGTCTGCGTAATGTTATCGATGTGCTGGTGCAGGACGACTGGTGGGTGGATCGCGATGCCATACATGCAACACTACCGGTTCATTGAAGCCTATAGAGCCTTTGCCCAATAACAATGCAATACTGGCAGGAACCTGACGACACGCGGAAAAGCTTCGCGCCGGATGACAGCATTGTCGACCTTTCGTTTCGCATTCAATGTCAGACCTTACCCATTGATCATGCTTTTGATTTGTCTTCAGCCATTCGTGCGCAACTGGACTGGATCGAAGATGAACCCGGCGCCGGTGTCCACTTAATTCATGTCGCGGAATCGAGCAATGGCTGGCAACGGCCGGAAGATACGACACAGGATGTATTGCAGCTATCAAAACGCACCCGCCTCACCCTTCGCCTGCCCAAAGAACGGGTAGCCGACGCGCAGAGCCTAAGCGGCAAAGAACTCAGCATCGGTGGCCATTCACTGACTGTGGGTACCGCCACTGTGAAACCCCTGAAAAATTTCGACACGCTCTTTGCGCGCTATGTTGTCACCAGCGAAAAGGAGGACGAGGATCAATTCAGCGCACGTATCGCAGCGGAGTTGGAGCACGTGGGCGTAAAAATTCGCAAATTGTTGTGCGGCAGGACAGTGCGGTTTAAAACCCCACACCAACCGGTCTTTGTAAAAAGTGTCATGCTGGCGGATCTGGAACCACATGAATCCGTGCGTGTACAGCAAACCGGTCTCGGCACGCACCGCGCCATGGGTTGTGGCTTGTTCGTGCCGCACAAAGGTATTCGCGAAGTTTATCAATTGGTTAACGACGATAATTAATTGAGAATATTTATTGCAACATTGTTTTAAAGCGTTTAGTTAAGGAGTTAATTATGTCTATTGAAATTGCTGGCAAAACTATTGAAACAACGGCAACGGGGTTTCTGGTTAACACCGATGACTGGAACGAAGACCTCGCCCATGAACTGGCGCAAACCGAAGATATCGAATTAACCAGCGAGCATTGGGATGTGATTCATTATCTGCGCGAGGAGTTTTTCGAAAATGGCGGCAACCAACCCAATAACCGTACTATGCTCAAAGACATGTCCGCCAAATGGGGGCGCAAGGTAAGCAGTAAGGACATGTATGACTTGTTTCCCGGAAATCCAAGCAAGCAGGCGGGGCTGATTGCGGGTCTGCCGGAGAGCATGCGCAAAGGCGGTTACTGATCCACTGCCGGTTCACAATACCTTTGGGATAGTGGATAAACCGCGCAAAACCATTACTATTTGAGCCAACTATTTATAAACCAGGCTAAGCGAGAACAGGTATGAGTGAAAAACAGGAACTAATCCAGAAAATGCTGGAAATGCAGAAAAAATTTATCGCCTATGAACATAAAGATGGCGTTAATCCGGATGATTATTTTGCACCGGAATCCGGCCACACCCTGGACGGATTCCGCCAGGAGTACGACAAACTGGCCAATCAACTCGTTGATTTGGCGCATTCTGAAAAGGGTTCATCGCGCTAAGCTTCGTCTTGCGGGAGTCCGTTTTACCCCTATCTGGATAGGCCACACACACTACCCTACCCCGAATGCAGTCTATGCCTGGCCTGAAGAAACCGGTTTAGTGACAGGGTACAAATAAATTTGTTTCATTTAGACTTACGGTATTGTGATTCGCTACTAATTTCGCTAAAAATAACCCAACTTTGAAAGATTTGTTTCTACAGGAGGAATAGTTATGAAAAATTTATTTGCGCTTGTTGCCATACTCTCAATCACCGCTTGTGGGACCATGAGTAGCGGTGTGCAAGCCGACGACAAGGCTGCGCAAGTCGACAAGGCGATCCAGATGGCCGAGACCGAGCTCGCCGCAGCCGAGGAATCGGGACATGTATGGCGCTTGATTGATCCGGCAACCGGTAGCGGGTCTGAAGATCTGAGTAAACTTCTGGAAGCCGCGAAAGAAAAACAGGCAGCCGGTGAACTGGATGAAGCACTGCGCATCGCCAACCGTGTCGCCGAATCGGCTAAATTGGGACAAGAACAGGCTGAACAACAGGCTAACGCTGAGCCGTTCTACAACGAGTAATGCGGTAATAAATATAAAGGTTTGAAACTAAAACACCCGCGGAATTGCGGGTGTTTTTATTTATGTTTTTATTTAAATTCGCGCGATTACGACGTTTATGGCATCGCGAAGTGTACAACCATCAGCTTCCGCGGCGCACGTTTAAGGCAAGTTACAAGCTAAATAAAGCAGTATTTAGTAACAGTCTAGCTTTTTTTCAATCGAAAATGAAACTCGCCATCGCTTTCACTTGATTCCAGCAATTCATTGCCGGTTTGACTGGCAAAAGCTTCGAAATCCTTGACCGACCCGGGATCAGTCGCCATGATTCTTAAAATCTGCCCGCTCTCCAAACCGTTAATGGCTTTGCGGGCGCGCAATATCGGCAACGGGCAATTCAGGCCCCGGGCATCGAGTTCTTGATCAAATTCGGACATAAACAGGTTTTCTCCGTACAAATCAGGTAAATGTTTACTGGCCCGGCGACAAAACAGTGCATCACGATCGTCAGGCTGACCACGCATAATACTCTAACAGCCAAATTATGCCCACAATTGACCTGGCTCAATAACTACCCCTTGTGCCAATATCAAATATCCCTATTTGAATACTTCACTCGCCACTGCAAAGCTTGTTATTCTACGCGTGGGACACCACGGGGTTAATGAATGATGGCCTCTAGTAACAAACCCGACCGGATTAATAATTGGTTTTAAAACTATCGAGTACCGGAGGATTTAATGACGTATAAAAGTATTGTATTCAGCGCGACTATAGTGTCTTTACTGTCGTTCGCGATGCCACACCTCAATTCTTCCGCATTCGCGGAATCCTTTCCCACAGACAAAGACTGCAAGAAAGTCGAAAATCCTGATGCGGTAATGAAAGGCTGGTGTGTCGCCATCGACCGCAGGAAAGGCAATTGCCTGGCCTGTCACACCATGACCGTGAATCCCTGGCCAGAGGGCTTGCCACCGGGTGGCAATATCGCGCCGCCGCTGGTTGCCATGAAACAACGTTTTCCTGACCAGGAAAAACTACGCGCGCAAGTCTGGGACGCGACCGAGGTTAATCCGAATTCAGTCATGCCGCCGTTTGGCAAACATAAACTTATTAGCGACGAAGATATCGATAACATTGTCGCTTTTCTTCTCACCATATAAATCTTTTTACATTCAAATCACTCAGTCGGAGTCAGTGAGGTAACGAAACATGCAACGACGACTTTTCTTAAGAAAAACCCTGGGCGCAGGTGCATTGCTTTTAGCGGGCGGTGCAGGCGCATTAAAATCACTCGTGGCCCATGCGTTGGAATGGCCGGCCGCATTGTTCGAACTTGAAAACGAATCCGATCTGGTTAAAAACATGTTCGGTGACGCCGAGATTGCCGAAAGCAGCGACGTGGTGATCAAAGCGCCGTTGCAGGCGGAAAACGGCGCTGTGGTACCGATCAAGGTAAGCACCAGCCTGCCGGACACGACAATGATTGCGATTGTGGTGGAGAAAAATCCGGTACCACTCATAAGCTCGATCAACTTGAGCGAGAGCGCCGGCGGTTTTTACAGCGCGCGAATTAAAATGGGCGAAACATCGAATGTAACCGCCTTCGTCAGCGCGGGCGATAAAGTATACAAGGCATCCCAAGAGATTAAAGTTACCGTCGGAGGTTGTGGCGGCTAACACCGGCGCACCCTGCAACCAGGAGAAACGTTATGGCATTTACTACCAAGATGAAAATCAAACAAGTGGACGGCGGGCACGATGTTCTTTGTCTGGTCAACCATCCCATGGAAACCGGCTTACGCAAAGACAGCAAAACCGGTGAACTTGTCCCGGAGCATTTTATTGAAATCATGACATTTCAATTAAATGGCGAAACCGTCGCCGAAGCCATACTGGGCCAGGGCGTATCGAAAAATCCGTTGATTGGCGTACGCGTAACGAATGCCAAAGCGGGTGACACGCTAAGCGTATCCTGGACAGACAATAAAGGCGAAACCGGCAGCGCGGAAGCCACGGTTCAGTAGCTAAAAACTTACAATTGGTATCTGGAGGAAATAAAATGAAACGATTAGCGTTAACTGTCGTTGCAGCAAGTTTGTCTTTCGGCACTATGCTCAATGCAAACGCCGGCACTGTTGAAGAAGATATCGCGGCTTTCCAGGGCTATTTTCAAAAACGGTTTCCCGACGTTGAATTAACGGCCTACCAGGATGGTGTTAATTCCCTGCCTCAATACGAACATCGCCGGGCAAATTGGGAAATTTTGATGGAGTTCCCCCCGTACGAGCCGGAAATGGATATCGCCCGGGAAGAATGGGCAACGCCGTTCGCTAATGGCAAAACATTTGCCGATTGCTTCGCCGACAAGCCACCGGCTAATCAGTACCCCTACTATAATGCGGAAACGGATGATCTGCATACGGTGGAAGGCGACATTAACGCCTGTCTCGAAGCCAACGGCGAAGAACCGATCGAAAATCTAAAAAACGGTAAAATCGCGCGTCTGGTCGCGGCATTCAGGGAACAATTCAATGGGCAACCCATGGCCATCGATGTCAGTAGCGAGGGCGCGCAGGACTGGTACGAGAAAGGTAAAAAGTTTTATTGGACCAAGCGCGGCCAACTTAATTTCGCCTGCGCCGATTGTCACGTGCACAGCGCGGGACAAAGCATTCGCGGCGATGTATTAAGCGCAGGCTTGGGTCACACCACCGGCTTCCCGGTTTATCGCACCAAGTGGGCGGTTGCAGGCAAACCCTGGGGTACCGTGCATCGTCGTTACGAAGGTTGCAACAAACAGGTGCGTGCAAGACCATTCAAACCGCAAAGTGCTGAGTACAAGGCTCTTGAGTTCTACGAAGCCGTAATGAATACCGGCGTCCCGCTCAAAGCACCTAGCCAGCGCCAATAGCAACAAAGTTAGTGAGTTAAGTTATAAACGTATAGCCTGATCAGAACTGGTCAGGCTATTTTTTTATCTACTCGTTTTGACGATCTAATCAGGGAGTAACGTCCATGAGCCTGACACGCAGAGAATTCCTACAAACAATGGCCGCTGCGAGTGCTGCTGGTCTGCCGCTTAGCGGTTGGAGCGATTCAACAGCTCCCTACGATGTTCCCGCATTCGGAAACGTCTCGCTAATGCATTTCACCGATTGTCATGCCCAACTACTGCCGATTTATTTTCGTGAACCGAATATCAACATTGGCATCGGCGAAGCCATCGGCAAACCACCGCATATTGTCGGTGATCAATTTCTCGACCATTTTAATGTCAGCCCCGGATCCCAGAATGCGCACGCATTCACTTATCTGAATTTCGAAGAAGCAGCCCGGAAATACGGAAAAGTCGGTGGGTTCGCACATCTCGCCACACTGGTAAAAAAACTCCGTAGTCAACGCCCGGGAAGTTTATTGCTGGATGGTGGCGACACGTGGCAAGGTTCAGCGACTGCCTTATGGACCAAGGGTCAGGACATGGTCGATGCGTGCAAATTGTTAGGCGTCGATATCATGACCGGTCATTGGGAATTCACTTATGGCACAGACCGTGTCCACGAAATCATTAATAACGAACTTAAAGACGATATCGAATTCATCGCGCAAAACGTATATCTGACCGAGGACGCGCAATTCGATGAAAAGCCAGCGTTTGATACCAATACCGGTCTGGTGTTCAAGCCTTACACCCTGCGCGAAATCAACGGTGTGTCAGTAGGCATCATTGGTCAGTCGTTTCCATACACCACTATCGCGAATCCACGTTATTTAATCGAAGACTGGAGTTTCGGTATTCGTGACGAACAGATGCAGGCAACGGTGGATGAAGTGAAAGGCAAAGGAGCGCAGGTTGTCGTCGTGCTGTCGCACAACGGCATGGATGTCGATTTAAAAATGGCCAGCCGCGTCAGCGGCATCGACGCAATACTGGGTGGTCATACCCATGATGGCGTACCTGAACCCGCGGTAATTGACAATCCGGGCGGTAAAACAATCGTCATTAACTCCGGTTCAAACGGTAAATTTTTATCCGTGCTCGATCTCGATGTTAAGGACGGGCGCGTTGCGGATTTTCGCTTCAAAATGCTACCGGTGTTTTCCAATCTGCTGGAAGCGGACGCGGAAATGACGGCTTACATCGACAAGGTGCGCGCGCCATACACAGACCAATTATCAGAAGTTCTCGCGACGACAGACACGACGCTCTACCGGCGTGGCAACTTCATCGGTACATTTGATCAGGTTATCGTCGATGCCATGATGGCAGTGCAGGATGCTGAAATCGCTTTTTCTCCGGGTTTTCGCTGGGGCACCAGCGTTCTGCCCGGCGACCCGATCACTATGGAACGACTCATGGATCAGACCGCGATTACCTACGCAAAATCCACGCTTAACGAAATGACCGGCGAGAATATTAAGTTGATTCTCGAAGATATCGCGGACAATTTATTCAACCCGGATCCCTATTATCAAATGGGCGGCGACATGGTCCGTATCGGTGGTTTGAGATACACCATCGATCCCACAAAAAAAATTGGCAACAGGTTGTCGAACCTGGAACTCAACGGAAAACCGATCGATGCAGCAAAAACCTACAGGGTTGCCGGGTGGGCCAGTGTTAACCCACAACCGGATGAACTTCCGGATATCTGGGAGACTGTCGCCGAATATTTACGTGATAAGAAAACAATAAGCGGCGTCTCGGCCAATATTCCGGTTGTAAAGGGTATTGAAGGAAATCCGGGATTTGTACTGACTTAAGATTTGTACTGACTTAGATAGAGTTTAACAACAACGGGACTCACACCCCGCCCTCAATTGAAGTCCGGGTAACCGCGCTTGATTTTATTGAGGGCAAAAATTCTTATACAAGAAAGATACCAGCTTGGTCACATCTTTATTGATAATCGAATAAAAAATGGTTTGTGCCTCTCGTCTGTTTTCCACCATCCTGGTGTTCTTCAGCAATCCGAGTTGCTGAGAAACAATGACCTGGCTTACGTTTAACGAACGGGCCAACTCGCCGACTGACTTTTCGCCATCAATTAGTTGACACAAAATGAGTAACCGGTTGCGATTAGATAGAAGTTTCAACAAGTTACTAACATCAGTTGCTGCTTCTTCCATCGAGCTCAGGTTCATTTTTGACGACATGCGCTGGGGTGTTTGGTTACGGTAAGCTAAATATTATGATTTATATAAATATATCATAATATAATAACTATAGTATTATTATTCGCATCGTTGCTAAGACACCAAGTGTTTTTCAGAAAAAGGATAACTAAGACGCTACAAACCCAAAACGTCTTTCGATTAATCGTGAACTGCATCGCTAACACGAGCGGTACAGCGCAGCGGTTATCCCCGATGGAGGAAATTCATATCTAATATAGATATTATATCCAGCACGTCGCTGTATTAATCTCATCCCTGCTCAGACTTCGATTAAACGCAATTGCCCACAAACCTTGAATACAAGCAATATTCGCCCCTCTGGAGGTTAACGCCATGTTAAGACACGTTTTAATGCACTCACTTCTAACCGCTAGCTTGGTTTTCGGGCCAACCGTGGTAGCACAGGATCAGAACAAACAGCCGGATATGACCCAAATGATGCAGAACATGATGCAGGGGCTACAGCCAAACAATCAACAACCTGCGCCTCAGCAACTACCGGGCCATGGATATCAAAACCCCATGATGATGGCGCCCGGCATGGGAAATCCCATGATGGGCGGCGCAGCCAACCCCATGATGAACATGAATACGCTAATGAATCCCATGACCATGATGATGAACCCCATGATGATGGCTCCGATGATGGGAATGATGGCTCCCGGCATAATGGCACCCGGCATGGGAAACCCCATGATGAGCATGATGCACCCACCCAACTGGGTAAACCCCAATACCTATTCACAATTCATGTCTCCCAACGCATACATGTCCATGATGAATCCAATGTCATATATGGCGTTTATGAACCCCGGCACTTACCAATCGTTAATGAACCCTAACTCCTACCTGCAGTTCATGAACCCATCTACTTATGGACCAATGCTAAACCCGCAAACCTACCTGCACGCGATGGACCCGAATGGCCAAATGCAGATGATGGCGCCAATAATGGATCCGGAAACGTACACAAATTTTTATAACGATTGGATGAAAAAATTCGGCGACTTAGTCCCTACTCAAAAAGATAGTGGCGGACAAGCCGGAAGCAGCGCCGAACAATAAATTGTTTTTACTTTTTCGCGAATCCGAGTCCGTGTCGCAAAAATTACTCACGTCAGGAGGAGACCAAAAAAATGCGTGAAAAAACATATACGACAATAGCAAAACATCTGATTTTATTTGCGGCTTTAACGGTGCTGCCGCTCACCCATCCCCTTGCCCAGGAAACGACGGAGCAACCGGAACAATCTGAAACGGAAGAACCGGCGACCACGGTCGAGGATGAATTAAGCCCTCAACCTGAGCTTGGACCACGCTTATTGAGTGACATTTCGGAAGAAGCACAAGCGGTACGGCGCCAGCAATTAAAGGAAAGCACCCATCCGGTGCTGCCACCGGTACCCGCTGCCATGAAAAAACAAATGTTCGACGCGATGAGCGCGGTCAGCGGCATGTCAATGCGCGAACTGTTTAACTTCATGACATCCAAGAAAAAGGTGGCTGAAGGGATCACGTTTGACGAAGTCATCGAGTCGATGGAAATAAAGGCGAACGATGTCAACTTTAAAAAAGTGGGTCACAATATGTTTTGGCGCGATGTCGGTGCCATCAGCGGTGTACCGACGTTAAGGGTTGAGGTTTTACAATTCTGCGACGCCACGGTCGGGCGCGCCATGCTCGACTACAGCCCCGAATTTGTCATTTTTATACCGTGCCGTATCGCTGTGCTTGAAGACGCGAATGCAGATCTGTGGGTGATGACTTTGGACTGGGACGTGTCCTGGCTCGCCCTGGCCTGGCACCCGGATTCACAACTCGGAGTAGAACTGAAACAGGAAGCGATTCGTATTCGTGACGCCATGGAAGAAATCATGCACGCCGGCGCAACCGGCGAGTGGTAATTACTTTTATCACATACCATCTGACCACAATGGCTCATCGTTAATAGTACAAAACCGCGAAAAAGAATATGGAATCTGAGGTAATCCATAAAGTCGCGCTATGGGGATTTGTTGGCGCTATGGTTTTTGGCGCCGTCGCCAACCGCACCCATTTTTGCACCATGGGCTCTATCAGCGACTGGATAAATATCGGAACTAAGACACGCTTTCGAACCTGGATGCTGGCGATGGCCTGCGCGCTCGTCGCCACACAAATCATGCAGGCTTTAGGTTGGATTGATTTGCGCCAATCGATTTATTTGACAACTAACTTTGCGTGGTTAGGGTATATCGTTGGCGGAATCTTGTTTGGTATCGGCATGACTATCGGATCGGGCTGCGGTCAACGCACTCTAGTGAGAGTGGGTGGCGGTAATCTCAAATCGCTGGTCGTATTACTGATTATGGGTATCACTGCCTATATGACGTTACGCGGGTTACTGGCGTTTGTTCGAATTGAATTTATAGACGCCACCAGTATCGATCTGGCGGCATGGGATATCACCGATCAAAGCATTGCCGCCATTATCGGTCAATGGTTCGGCATCAACCGGCAATTCGTTCTGTATACCCTGACGACACTGATAGGCGCAGGCGTAATCTACTTCGCATTCAAAGATCCAGATTACCGCCGGGATTATGAGAGCATTTTGACCGCCGTGGTCATCGGCGTTCTGGCGGCTGGCGCCTGGTATGTCACTGGCGTCATTGGTAACGACGACTTTGAACCTGTGCCACTGGAAGCCTTGTCCTTTATTGCACCTGCCGGAAATACCATCAATTACCTGATGACCTACACAGGCTCCACCATCAATTTTGGCATTGCCGTCGTATTCGGTGTTATCTCCGGGTCGCTATTGTATTCTGTCTTATCGCGTACTTTTCGGATCGAATACTTTGCCTCCCGCCAGGACTTGGTTGCTCACCTGATAGCCGGAGTCTTGATGGGGTTTGGCGGCGTGCTGGCACTGGGTTGCACCATTGGCCAGGGAATTTCCGGCATGTCGACTCTGGCGCTGGGTTCGCTCATAGCCTTGTTATCGATTATTTTCGGTTCCGCATTCACGATAAAAATGCAATATCATTTGATCGACGACACATTCGGACGCGCCGTCATGCAAACTTTGTCCGATTTCAAGTTGATGCCACGCCTCGCAACCCAGGCAAACGAACAATAACTGCTTCGATATACAAATAAGTGAATTCCATCTGATTATTGTTGTCTACAACTCAACTCATAACATAACAAAGGAATACAAATGAAAAACCGTCTTCGATTATTTCTCATTACAGTTACCATATTAAGCTCGTTCATCGGCTATCAATCCTACGCCGACGAAAAACTGAAAGTCGTTTATCATGTCTCCGAACTTGAAAAAGTGCCCTTTGTGTTGAACAACATAAAGAACCATATTAAAGGTGTTGGCGGATCGGATAATGTTGAAATTGTGCTGGTCACTCACGGACCGTCAGCCAAAGCCTTCCACAACGAGAATGTTACAGAAAAAGTGTCTTCTTTAGTCGATGAGTTGCAAGTTGAAGGCGTCGCCTTCAACATGTGCGGCAACACCATGCGTGTGCTTGACTACGAGCTGGATAATGTCTTACCGGGTTTTGTGCGTCGTGACGAAGGTGGCGTGGTTAGAATCGCCGAATTGCAATCCAAAGGTTATCTCTACATTCGCCCCTGAGGTGGCTTATGTTTCACACACCCGGCGTTATATTTTATTTAATGCCGGGTTTTTATCTTCTACTTACTGCTTCCGCCGCCACGATTGCGTTTGTTAGATAGCCCGACGACTCCAGTTTCGCGTCGAACGTAATCGCTCCCGCCTCAATAACGCTATCCATTTCCCAACCCGTCTGTTTTAACAAGTGCTGCATGGGGCGGTTGTCGCCCAGGGTATAAAACAGAAATCGTTGTACACCGTTATCCATTGCTGCTTGGGTTAAATATGCGAGCAATAATTTGCCGACGCCCCTGCCCTGATATTTATCGGCAACTGTTAATGAAACCTCTGCCACATTAGGATTGTCATTTAAGCGGATGTAACGACCAACTCCAATGCCTTGCCCGGCTAAACCGAATAAGTGTCGTTCCAGCATGCCCAGCGCAACATGATATTCACCATCCGGATGAGTCAAAAACCGTAACTCCGATTTGGTCAATTTTTGTTTGGAATGCAGGAAGCGCCGGTTACGCGACTGATCGGACAAACGTTTAAAACCAAAATACAATCGATACCGATCCGATGGTCGAACACTGCGCAAACTAACCGGAGTACCATCAGGCAACACAAGTTTTCTCGCTTTGAATGCGTTGAAATATCGCGCAAATACCCGGCTATGCGGCTCAAATCGAAAAAGCGAATTAAAACGGGGTTGCATTCTCAACATTCTAAGCGGTTTGTTGCACTGCAATAATATCAACTATTCCATATGGGGTATCCACAACGGAAATGGTTTTCACCTGGCTATTAACGTTACAATGATATTAACAACGAAAAGCAAGTTTAACGAATTATAAAAACGCCTAAATCTATCAATCGACTATTCATCTTTGTCCGTGCAGGATCAAAATCATTCGCCGGTATTTTTATCGCAGTTGTATTAAAGAATCCAAACGCGGAATCACAAGCACGGAATTAAAGGGACACAACGACTCAAAAGATTCACTTTCGAAACAAAATAAAAACGACTGATTGTGATTAGCGTAAAACGACAATTCGACTTACAAAAATTGCGCCCCAGCGTCGCCGTCTTTCTTATTTTAGTTGGAACCCACCCTCTCCAGGCGGATTCAACTCCTGACAGAAAATTCGTGTGGAACGATGAGACAAAAGCAATCATCGCGGCGGCGAACCCGGACAATGGGCAACTGATCGCTGAGGATAAATGCAATCGATGTCATGGTGACAATGGCATTAGCGCCGAAGAGGATCAGGACATACCGAACCTAGCAGGTCAACATGCCGTTTACCTGTTCAAACAAAACAAGGACTTCATCTCGGAGCTGCGGGAGAATCGCGGCATGAAAAGGCGTGTAATCAAACTCAGCGATCAGGAACTCGCCGATGTCTCGGCATGGTATGCATCCCTACTGCCACCTAATTCCACCAAGCCCCCGCCGACACCTCCAGACCTGGTAGTCAAAGGTGTTCCTGACCGTAATATGCCCGGATGCGCGGCCTGCCATGGTCCTAACGGCGAAGGCGTCGCGCCGTTTATTCCGATGCTCGCAGGCCAAAAAGCGGATTATATGAAGTATGCGCTGGACGATTTTGTAACGGGTGCAAGAACAAATCTTGACCCAAAAACCATCGCCGACGTTAAGGGATTGACGAGTGACGACATCGAAGCGGCAACGGTATACTATTCTGATCTATGAGCGCGCCCGCCAGCACATCGCTATCTTTAACTGCATGAGCGCGGCGGCTAGACCGGTGTTCGTTACCGGTTTTGAGATCATAGTTTTGAATAGCTAAACTTGACCCATGTCAATGTTTGCAAACAGAAGGCAACGTTATAGTTCCAAGGATAGCCCAAACCGGCGAACAGACCCGAACACACTTTGACTCAATAGCAGAAAACGAATCCCACTTCACCAAATAAACTTTTGGAGGCAATTGATGAAAAAAAAGAAATTCACTAATCGTTTAGCCGTCATCACTTTGGCGGCAGCATCTTGCTTGGCATTCGCCGCGCAGGCGGCTGAAGGCGTTTCAAGCGGAGCGTTACTGGCATCAATGTGCAACACCTGTCATGGTGTTGATGGTGGCGGCTCCAAGTCGATACCTGCGCTAAACGATCTTGACGCCGACGAGATAGTCGAAACCATGCAGGCCTTCCAAACCGGTGAGGAAGACTCCACTATCATGGACAGACACGCCACCGGCTACAGCGAAGAAGAATTGAAAGCCATCGCTGATTACTACACTAGCATGCAATAAGGGAGGAAAACTAATGAATCGTTACAATCGCAGAGAATTCGTAAAATTGGCAGGCGCTATTGCGGCCACCAGCCCATTAACCTGGGTAAACACCGCGTCCGCAGCGAGTGGTAAAGTCGTTGTTATCGGCGGTGGTTTTGGCGGCGCGACTTGCGCCAACTACCTGACCCGCTGGGGTTCCGGCATAGAAGTCACCCTGGTCGAAAAAGACACGCAGTTCATTACCTGCCCATTTAGCAACGAAGTCATCGGTGGTGACTTAGAACTCGATGCAATCACTCACAGCTATGACGGTCTCAAAGCACGTGGAGTGAACGTCGTAACCGATGTTGTATCCGGCATCGACACCGCCGGCAAAAAAGTCAATCTCAATGGCGGTGACGCTCTGGATTACGACATGTTAGTGGTCTCACCCGGTATATCGTTCAAATGGGGCGCAGTCGAGAACGATGAAGAGGCTACCAAAGAAGCGATGCCACACGCATGGCAGGCCGGACCACAAACCACGTTGTTGCGTGATCAAATACAGGCGATGGCCGATGGTGGCACCGTCATTATCGTCCCACCGGCGAAACCGTTTCGTTGTCCACCAGGACCTTACGAGCGCGCCAGTCTCATTGCCAACTATCTTAAAAACAACAAGCCCAAGTCCAAGATACTCATTGTCGACTCGAACGAAAGCCATTCAAAACAGGCAGCTTTCCAGGAAGGCTGGAATGCACTTTATGGCTATGGACCCGAAGGAATGATTGAATGGGTGAAAGGTTCTGAAGGAGGACAGGTTGAATCCGTCGATGCCGCCAATATGACTGTGACATCCGCTTTTGGCGAAACCTATAAGGGTGATGTTATAAACTTCATTCCGCATCAAACAGCTAATATGCTTGTCCATGAAGCGGGGCTGACCAATCAGGACGGCTGGTGCTCCGTCGATCAGGGAACCTTCGAATCGGCCGCCGCCAAAGACGTGTTCGTTATCGGTGATGCGTGTGTCGCCGGCGCCATGCCAAAGTCCGGTCATTCCGCGGCATCGCAGGCAAAGAACTGCGCAGCGGGGATTATCTCGCGTCTGGCCGGTGTCGAACCACCTGCTCCGACTTACGCCAATACTTGCTACAGCTTGATCTCGCCCGAATACGGCATCTCGGTTGCGGCGGTGTATAACTTGCAGGAAGACGGCATCACCAAAATTTCGGGTGGCGTCAGCCCGCTGGAGCAGTCCGAGCGTGTCCATTCCAAGGAAGCTAAATATGCGAGAGCCTGGTATAAATCCATCACAACGGATATGTTCAGTTAGATATACATGTGCCACGCAACAAAGGCGGCTTCGGCCGCCTTTGTTTTCTGTAGCGTAAAAATCATACTGGTAAATTCTTCCAGCGGGGTGCGGCGAAAAGAATTGCTGGATTATTGATACGAGATGCACTGGATAACAGCACGACATCACACCAAAGTCGTTACACTGTTTCTAGCAGTAGCTTTTATAACTGCTTGTAATAGTAGCGACAAGCCGGAAATCAGTTTTCGCGATGATGTGTACCCCATAGTAGTTAACAAGTGTTTGTCTTGTCATGAGCAAGGCGGACGAGGGTATAAACGCTCGGGGCTGCTTCTTAACAACTACGAAAATATTTTGCAGGGATCCACCAACGGCCCGGTGATTACCCCAGGCAGTACGAGTAAAAGCACTCTTTCCATTTACATTCACCCGAGCGCTGACCCGAATGCGCAAATGCCGTATGGAAATAGAGTACAAATGACAAAGTCCGAAATCGACACGATCGATTTATGGATCGAACAAGGTGCAAAGAATAATTGAATATCGTCAACCGTTGTTTGTAAGCTCCGACGCCTTATCTTGACCCATGTCAAGGTAGGGTCCACCGATTACTCCTAAAATCTTGAATCATATTCGGAACAACCGTCCGAGGTTGTGCCGCGAGTGTTGTGCCGCGAGTAATGAGAGGATGGGAGAAATGAATTTATCGGGAATTTTAGTCCTGACATCACCCGAGTGGTGCGATGAAGTTGCGAATTCGCTCAATCAAGTACCAGGGGTCGAAGTCCATATTCATGAGCCGCAGGGCCGAATCATCGCCGTGCAGGAGGCAGAGACGATTGACGATGAGGTCGCCGGCTTGCGCCGCATAAAAACACTACCTCATGTCATTTCCGCCGAACTGGTTTATCACTACCTCGGCGACGACTCAACGCCTGAGTCAACCACCTTTCAAAACACATCCAATCGAAAAGAATTACCCCACGTACCCGAATATCTCAACAACTAGCTTGCCATCACAGGAGGCGTAACAATGACCCTCAACAGACGCGAATTCCTTAAAGCCCATGTCGCCACCGCCGCGGCTGCCACAGTCGGTATACCCGTCACTCGCTCGGCTCTTGCCGCCACTGAAACCACCGAAGCCGATTGGCAATGGGACAAATCCGTTTGCCGTTTTTGCGGTACGGGTTGCGGCATCATGGTGGGCACCAAGGACGGGAAAATTGTCGCCACCAAGGGCGACCCGGATGCACCGGTGAATCGCGGTCTGAATTGCGTGAAAGGCTACTTCAACGGCAAGATTCTGTACGGCAAAGATCGTCTTACCCAACCGCTGTTGCGCATGAAAGACGGCAAGTTTGACAAACAAGGCAAGTTTACGCCGGTTAGCTGGGAACAGGCATTCGATGAAATGGAAAAGCAATTTAAAGATGCTTATCAGGAACTCGGACCGGCCGGCGTAGCGATATTCGGTTCCGGTCAATACCTGATCCAGGAAGGTTATGCCGCAGCCAAGCTGATGAAAGCGGGTTTTCGCAGCAACAATATAGATCCCAACGCCCGCCATTGTATGGCATCCGCTGTGGTCGGTTTTATCCAGACATTTGGCATCGACGAACCCGCCGGCAACTACGACGATATCGAATTGACCGACACCATCGTCACCTGGGGCGCGAATATGGCCGAGTGCCATCCTATCTTATGGGCGCGTGCAACCGACCGAAAATTGAGCGATCCGGAACGAGTGAAGGTTGTCAACCTTACGACGTTCAAGAATCAATCTTCCGACATTGCCGACCTCGAAATTCTTTTCAAGCCCGGCACCGACCTCGCCATTCTCAACTACATCGCCCGGGAAATCATGCAGCGCGACGCAGTCAATCACGACTTTGTCGAAAAACACTGTGTATTTGCGACCGGTCCCTACGACATCGGTTATGGCATGCGTGGCACGGACGAGTATGCCTACGATTTGGAAAAAGACATACAGGCCAAAGAACTCAAGGTCAAACTGGATAAGTACGAGGCCATCGCGCAACGACGTAAAGAAGGTGAAGTCGTCGAGCAGAACAACCGGAAAAAACCGGTAAAACACTGGATGATCGGTATGGAAGATTTCAAGACTGCGGTCGAACCTTACACGTTGGATTTTGTTGCGGAGCTGGCCAAGGGCGATCCGGACGAACCGCTCGATCAATTCAAAACCAAACTGGCCGAACTGGCTGACTTGTATATCCAGGATGATCGCAAGGTTGCTTCGTTCTGGACCATGGGTTTTAACCAGCACTATCGTGGCAGTTGGGTCAATGAGCAAGTGTATGCGGTGCATCTGTTACTCGGCAAACAAGCACAGCCGGGCAACGGTGCGTTTTCGCTCACCGGTCAACCGTCGGCCTGTGGCACAGCACGCGAAGTCGGGACTTTTGCGCATCGCTTACCCGCCGATATGGTGGTTACTGTTCCTAAACACCGCGCGCGTTCGGAAGAACTATGGAAACTACCGGAAAAAACCCTGAACCCGAAAGTCGGCAGTCACATCACCAAGATCATGCGCGATCTTGAAGACGGATCGGTTAAATTCGCCTGGGTGCAGGTTAACAACCCGTTTCAGGCAACGGCCAACGCCAACCATTGGATCAAGGCTGCACGAGAAATGGACAACTTCATCGTGTGTTCCGATCCTTATCCCGGCATCTCCGCCAAGGTGGCCGATCTAATCCTGCCGTCGGCTATGATATTCGAAAAATGGGGTGGTTACGGTAATGCCGAACGGCGCACCCAAATGTGGCGCGAGCAGGTACCGCCACCGGGTGAGGCGCGCAGCGATGTCTGGCAGGTACTCGAATTCTCCAAACGCTTTAAACTGAAAGATGTTTGGGCCGAACAATCCGTACCCGGCCTGAAAACGGAAGGATTTGAAGACGGCAAATTACCGGATGTGCTGGCCGCCGCCCAAGAGATGGGCTACTCACCGGATGACACCTTGTACGAGGTATTGTTCGAAAACGAACACAACAAGCAATTCCCGTGGCCGGATCCTGTCGCCAAGGGTCACGCCAATCATACGGTGAGCGACCTCGGTGTCGATTGGTTTGTGGAAAAAGCCCTGTTCGAGGAATACGCCGAATTCGGCCGCGGTCATCAACATGATCTGGCTTTCTTCGACGACTACTACCGTGACGATGTACGTGGTCTAAAGTGGCCTGTCATCGATGGCAAAGAAACCGAATGGCGCTTTAACGAGGAATACGATCCTTATGTCACTAAAGGAGCCGGCTTCGAGTTTTACGGACCCGCACTGAAAGCACTCCCCACCGGCGACCTGGATGATGTGACTAATCCGGACAAGGTCAGTCTGGCCGGCAAAGCGAAAATATTTTTCCGGCCTTATGCCGCACCACCGGAACAACCCAACGACAACTACGATTTATGGCTGGCCACGGGCCGTGTCATCGAGCATTGGCATACTGGCACTATGACCCGGCGTGTTCCCGAGTTACACCGTGCGGTACCGGCGGCACAAATCTTTATCCATCCCGAGGACGCGAAGTCGCGCGATTTGAAACGCAATGACCTGGCCTGGATCGAATCGCGCAGAGGCAAAGTTAAAGCCATTGTGGAAACCGAAGGTCGCAACCGCACACCCAAAGGGTACACCTTTGTTCCGTTTTTCGACGAAGGTGTATTCATTAACAAAGTGACGCTGGACATGACTTGTCCGTTATCCAAGGAAACGGATTTCAAAAAATGCGCGGTCAAGGTTTACAAGGCATGAGTTGAGGTAAACAACGCGCGTATTCATCGCTTCGATCCAAGTCATGGCACGAGCAAATAACTCCCGCCGGCAGTTTCTTACCCGGACCACCCAAGGCGCCGCACTAGCTACCACGGGTGGTCTCGCCTGGTTTTATCTGTTGAACGAGCAAGCCCAAGCAGCGGCTTATGCCATTCGCCCGCCGGGAGGCGAAGACAAGGACGACTTCTATGCCAAGTGCATCAAGTGCGGCCAATGTGTTCAAGCGTGTCCCTACGATACGCTGGATCTTGCCGCAACCGGAAACAATATTCCTATCGGCACGCCTTACTTCGTACCACGAGACACGCCTTGTTATATGTGTACGGACATTCCATGTGCCGATGCCTGCCCCACCGGTGCGTTGAGTTCTGAACTGACCGAAATCAAACAGGCACGCATGGGTCTTGCTACCATGGACATCGAGAACTGTCTGTCCTGGCAGGGTCTGCGATGCGAGATCTGCTATCGCGAATGTCCTGTGAAAGACAAAGCCATTTCAATCGAACATCACCCGCGCCAACTGAGCAAGCACGCCATGTTTGTCCCCATGGTGCACAGTAATCACTGCACCGGCTGCGGTATTTGCGAAAAAGCATGCCCGACAGAGCAGGCAGCTATCCGAGTCGTGCAACCGGAACTGGTGCAAGGAAAAATCGGCGAGCATTACCGGCTTGGCTGGGAAACCGACACCCCGATCACGCAAGAGTTCAAGCCTTACAGCAAAAACACCACGCCTGACAAAAGCTCGAACAGCAACGAGCAGGCATTGGACTACCTTAACCAGGATGACTCGCTGTGATCGATCTGGTGCGTCAAGCCAAATTATCGGCTAACGGCGATCCACTGTACGGACCCAACGGTCGCCCTATGCACCATTTACTGACTGCGTCATCGCTTGTCGGCAAAGTCTGGTTGTGGCGTTATGTTATTTTTCGACGCTTCTGTCAGTTCGCAATATTGTTGTTGTTTTTCGGCAGCGCACATTGGGGTTGGGCTATTGCCAATCGACCTATATTGCTTGGAAATTTAAGTGGCTCAGAACTTTTAGGCATTATTCCGTTAGCCGACCCATTCGCCGTACTACAAATTTTTATCTCGCAACACGTATTAGCATCCAAGGCGATTGTCGGCGCTATTATCGTGCTTGTGTTATATGCACTCATTTTTGGACGCTCGTTTTGCTCCTGGGTTTGCCCTGTCAATATGGTGACGGATCTGGCTAATTGGTTACGTTGTCGCTTACCCGTCAAAGATCTGTTCAGGCTAAACCGCAATACGCGCTACTTTGTAGTTGTGCTAACACTGATTCTTTCGGCTATCGCCGGAGTTGCTGCATTTGAGTGGATCAGCCCTATCAGCATGTTTTATCGTGAATTAATTTTCGGACTCGGTATGGGTTGGATGGCCGTGCTCGGAATATTCGTGTTTGATCTGTTTGTCTTAAAGAACGGCTGGTGCGGCCATCTGTGTCCACTGGGTGCATTCTATGCGCTTCTTGGTGCACGTAGCGCGCAACTGAAAATCGGATTTGACGCGCAAAGCTGCACACGATGTGGCGAATGCGCAACCGTTTGTCCCGAACCTCAGGTATTAAATCTCAAGCAGGCAAGTCTCAATAATATGATCGCTTCCGGGGAATGCACTAACTGTGGCCGTTGCACCACACTGTGTCCCGAACAAAGCCTGCGATTTGATCTGCGTTTTCTAATCACCCGACGTCAACCAAATCCCGCCACACCCATCAGGAGGACGGCATGAAATACCATCGATTCGTAATTACCTTATTCGCTATCGCGTTGTCCGGAATTGTTCACGCGCAACAATCGCTGGATGATACAGAACTGGGTTTGAGCAAATCCAGTGTATTCGATGTTCCAACACCGGAAGCGTTTTCGCATGTCGCGCTCGATCCGGAAGACAGTGATGCGTTGCCACGCTCTTTTCCCGGCGCGCCACCCCAGGTGCCGCACGAAGTGGAATCCATGCTTCCTATCGTGACCGACGACAACCAGTGTTTGGAGTGTCACGACAAACCGCAGTATATCGGTCGAGAATCCAGTACCCGCTCGCCCATGCCTGAAAGCCACTATGCAGTCAAAGGAGAAAACAAAAAGGAGTGGCTCATGGCCGGTGCACGCTTCACCTGTAATCAATGTCACGTACCCCAGGCCGAAGTAGGAAACCTGGTCGATAATACCTTTGAGGCTGCCGAATAAACCGTGGCTTCGGTTAATACGGCTCGGCGTGGATTTTTAAACGGGCAGTTACTAACCCAATCCGGGCGTGACCGGATCGCGAACCTCCAACAAGCCTGGGGTCCTGCGCCGCCGTGTCTGTTGTCAACCGGCGTCGACGAAGCTTGTTTTGACTGCGCTCGGCCCTGCGTTGACGCCTGCCCGCGGGATATTATCCGCTTTTATCCCACCGATCACGTTAACGCCACGCGTGCCTATCTTGATTTTACTGACGCCGGCTGCACTTTTTGCCAGGCCTGTGTTGACGTGTGCCCTGCCACACAGAATGAATCGAAGAACGCAACAACTTTACTAGGAATGGCTTTTATCGATAACGAACGTTGTCTCGTGCCACAGGGTATTACATGCATCAGTTGCAATCACGGCTGTCCTCAACACGCTATACAGCGTTATAGACATGATATGCCGGTGGTTGACGGTGATCTTTGTACAGGATGCGGTTCGTGTGTTGGGATTTGCCCGACCCAAGCCATATCGGTAAAAGTCGTGTCCACAAGCGCGGCGCGGACAATCACATAACTAAATGTTCTGACGACGTTTACTTCCGTCCGATACACGCTAGTCGAAATCGGGATTAGTCCAGTCCGGTGTCGCGAGTAATTCCGGGGGTGGTTTCAAACGGGACACATAGTCAGCGACTGCCTCAAAATCCTGCTCACTGAGTCGCTTTATTTGACTAGTCATCTCCGGGTTGGAGTTGCGGCGTTTACCATCGCGAATCCAATGCATCTGACGTAATAAATATTCATAGTGTTGGCCTTGGATACGCGGATAAAAACGTTCGTTGTCACCCTCCCCATTCATACCATGACACCTGGCACAGTTTGCGTTGTAAATTTGCTTTCCTTGATCTAAATGCGTACCTGAACCTAATCCCGGCTCGGGGTTCATGAGTAATTCCGAAATATAAGCGGTAACATCGGCGATCGCCTGTTCGCCGCCGACTTCTTCTTGTAGTGAAAATGGATACATCGCCGGGTTATCCCTGTTACCCAGACGGATGTCCGTTAATTGTTTGATTAATACGTTGCGATGCTGACCTGCAATTGTTGGAAAAGAACCATCCACCTGCCCCCAACCCTGTGGCAGGTGACAGTCAGCACAATGCCGATATATCTCCAATCCGTTGGCAAGATCGGGTTGCAAATCCATCGCCCTTTCGCGGCTGGCCTCACCTTCTAACCACGCAGCGGCATTCATTGAAACCAGCGCCGTACACAGTAAAACGAGCGCCTGTAAAACAGCTCTAACATTCATCTTTTCAGCTAAGGACAGCGATTCCGCATAAGCATTAAGGATGCGATATAGAGCACTCACCTGCAACAATGCAATGAGCTAATCAATGCGTTACTGTGCCGGCTCCGCAACTCCATCGGTTTGCGTCGCATCTTCCAAACCGCTTTCCGGCGTCACGGCTCCTTCGCCATCAGCATGGCCCTCGTGCTGTGGCGCTTGTCCTATTCCTGCCCAGGTATTGGGATCGAACCAGTTAAACCCAGCACCTGTGTTGCCATAGCCCTGCGCGCCCGGAATCGCATAAGCCGCCGGATTCATCCATTGCATATAGGTGGCGGGATTCATAAATGCCATGTAATTGCCTGGATTCATCCACTGCATATAAGTCATGGGATTCATGTAAGGCGCATAGGCTGCGGGGTTCATCCATTGCATATAGGTCGAAGGGTTCATCCAAGGTCCGTAGGCTGCCGGATTCATCCATGCCATCCAGTTATTCGGATCCATGAATTGCATATAGAACTGTGGACTCATGAACTGACCGTAAGTCGCCGGGTTCATGAAAGCCGCATACGTACCCGGATTCATGAATATGGCCCAGCCACTCGGATGAGCAAGATTGAACTGCACGGGATTTGCGGCATCATGTTGTTCGTAGGTCATACTCTGGCCAGTAGCCGGGTCCGTCACCGTCCAGTGGAACGCCGACGCAGGTAGTGCCCATAACGGCAATATAGAAAACCGAAGCAACAAATAATTTCTTAATCATAGTGTTCTCTCCTATGTATATGCCAGTGATTGCCCATCGCTATGCACCAGGGCATTCGCGAATATCATAGACCGAGCTAGCGGCTATTGTTGGGCTTCACCGGACGGCTTGAACTGCGACAACATGTGTTGTCGCATTGAATCAAACATTTCTCTTTGTTTTTCGTCCAGTACATCGACCTGTTTATTATAAGTCGCGATGGCTGTTTCAATCGATTGTCTCTGCAACTCAAATATTTCGCCGTACATAGCACCAATAGCTTGTGCATCAGGCACTTTAGCGGCGAACAAGTTGCGTAACTCATTAAACTTGTTCCCAATTTCATTCATTACCTTAACGCTTTGGGAACGTGCCTCCTGACCGATTGCCGTAATTTGTTGCTGTTGTTCCTGTGACAGATTTAACGCACTTATCGGGTTCGCTGTCTGTGGCATCATGCCTGGCATGACCGGTGCACCCATCTGAGGCACCATCATCGGATAAGACTGCTGCGGCATCATGGGATAACCCATGGGCACTGGATACTGCGCACTCACCGTGGGTGCAACTAGTATTACTCCCAACACCGCACAACGCGCTACGATTGAAAGAGGTTTTTTCGAGATTCGTGTATTCTTCATTTAACTACTCCTTATTCCATCCGTTTTAACGAAGCGTAATGCTTCAAAATGAAAAAAATATGGACACATTGCTGTGCCCATATTTGCATTGCTGTCATGTGGAACAAATTGACATCAGTAAACTCAACCTTAGTTTGATTGCGCTTCCTCCTCGTCAGCCTGATCCGGTTGCCCTTGGGCTAAGCCCATATTCATCCAGGTATTAGGATCAAACCAATTCATAGTACCCGAACCCGAAGCGCCCGAGTTGGCCCACGAATTGGGGTCAAACCAGTTGAACCCACCCGCACCTGACGTGTTCATGCCGGGGATTGCGTAGGCCGCCGGGTTCATCCACTGCATGTAAGTGGCTGGATTCATGTACGCCATGTAGTTACCTGGATTCATCCACTGCATATAAGTATTCGGGTTCATAAACTGCATGTACGCCATCGGATTCATCATTTGCATGTACGTTGCAGGATTCATCCATTGGCCGTAGGCCGCTGGGTTCATCCAGGCCATCCATGTTATTCGGATCCATGAACTGCATATAAAACTGCGGACTCATGAATTGACTGTACGTAGCCGGATTCATTAATGCCGGATAGGTGGCAGGGTTCATGAACACCGTCCAACCGGAAGGATGGGCCAGATTAAACTGCGGCATTCCGCCCGGTTGCATGGGATAGCCCGTTCCCATTCCCATCCACGATGAGGGATCGAACCAGTTAAACGATCCTGAATTCGCCTGTTGACCACTGCCGCCCATCCAGGCGGACATATCGAATGGATTCGGAACTGCAGTTGCTTGCTGTGCCGATGCATAAGATGACAGGCCCAGACTTAAACCGAGCGCTAGCGCGATAATTGCTTTTCTAAACATTTGTAGTACCTCCAATCAGTGGGGTTTTTGATAAAGTGAAATCCTGACCAATACTGTAACTCATTATTTACGATAATTGTAATATAATAAACTTATTATATGTATTAAGCATTGATATGGATCAAGATAAGGTATTTTCTCTTACCTGAAATATGCCTTGTGTGCACTTGAAAATGTTAGTTGTCGACGTTAATTACCTGTTTTAAGGTACTTATAATTGCTGGTGTATCCCAACGCCGGGCACCGTGTGCAACGTGGGTAACGCGGCCCTCCCGGTCAATCACATAAGTGCCAGGTAACCCGCGAAGCGACCAGTATTGCGAGGCCTGACTATTTCGATCCGCTAAAATAGTAAAGGTCAACGGAGTACGCATGGAAAAATAAAAATGCGCGATTTGTTCATTGGATTCGCCAATGTTGACCGCCAGAATCTCGAAATCCTCATCCTGGAGATGATTCCACAACCTTTCGAGTGAAGGCATTTCAGCGCGGCAAGGTGGACACCAGGTCGCCCAAAAGTTAATCAGCACAACCTTGCCTTTTAAGTCAGACAATCGGTGCAGTTTTCCGCCGATATCAGGCAACTCAAAATTAGGCGCTGGAGGGCGCTCAGACAACTCAGTCAATCCGCCTATATTGGCCGGGTATGTTACCGGTACGACGGCGAGGGCCAGGAAAAGAAAAGCCAAGCGGGCTGACAGTTTCAACCGAAATTGCATTTTATTTGTGTCAGGCTGTGGAGCTGCATTAAAACAGGTTTACGATTGGTACTCACATAGATTCTTCTTTTGACTCCATTATCGGTAATAACCCTTGATTTAGGTCAACAAACAAAGGATTAAGCAACGTAAATATCTGAATTTGTTGCTCAATGAGGAAAGTTCTGGCGTCAAATGAGGTATAATCAGGTTTATATTGTAAAGGTGACTACACCGATTGGAGAACGAGTTGCGGTATCGAAACAGATTTACAATTCGCGTATCAATCACACTTCTTTTCCTTGCGTGTGCAAATAGTCCTTTTGCATCCTCCGATAACTTCTCCCAGGCGAATTTTACACAAGTAAATTTTCCCCAGGTCAATTTTCCCCAAGCAAATTTCCAACAGGGCGACATTGGAAAGTTCACAACAGCAAGACGCCGCCAACCAATTAAAAAAAGCCGATGCCCCGGCAAATTTAGGGCCAGCCGATGCCTGCTTTGAGCAAGTTCAGAGGAATCATGTGCCCCATCGCCGGACAGATACCGTTCTTTAGAGACATGCTGGGACAGATGGCGGTATGGGGCGGGTTTTCCTGTCCAATGGGTGTAACCACCCCTTCGACTGCTTCCAGCCTGCGTACAAATTAGTTCCAGCCATAGAGTCGCACCTCGCGACGCAGAAAAAACTTTATCTGACTTAAGTTTCTCGATTTCTTAACTCGCCCCAATCGCTCGGCGTGCAAACGGCTACGCTGCGACAGTTCTTTTAGGTATACCAGCGATAAGCAATCTTTTTGACTTGCATCATAAACTTTAATTTACAATCATCGAATATAATAATACTATAAATTAGCAATTACCACCCAACGTGTACTTTAAGGAGGTGCATGATGAGAACTTTCACTAGATTGAACGCAACTGTTGCAGGTCTTTTTGTGGCGTTATTCATTTCACAAACAGCTATCGCCCAAGAACAACCCGCTCAGAGTAATGATGCTGCGGCAACGGAAAGCCAAGCCGCTCAGGGCCAAATTGCCCAAAACCAACTTTCTCAAAGTGATCGTCAATACCAGATGGAACACAAATTTGAGAAGGCCGAACAGTATTTTCTCGAGTTTAACGAAGGTGCGACATCGGAAGACTTCGAGAAACTACGCCCGTGGTTGAAACCATTCACCGATGTCGAAATCATGATGGATATGTTTTCCGACCCACGCAAAATGGTGCAATGGATGAATGCCATCAGCGAACCGGAAGCCGTTTACTTGATGATGAAATGCTCGACCGAACCCGTTATGTGGGACACGTGGATGGCGGGTCTGACCGATGTACCAAAAATGACGAATGCGATGTTTCGTTTTATGGATCCTAATATGTATTTCAATTGGATGACCGGTATGATGGATCCACAAGTCTATATGTCGATGCTGGCCTTAATGGACCCAAATAAGTATATCCGTTGGGCAGCGAAGTCAGTGCTAATCCAAAATTTTATGAGCCGATGTTTGCCTTTGCCGACCCTAACTGGTATACACGCCACGATTGGAATGGATGTTTAACCCTCAAACATTCCAGCCCATGATCAACATGTTCGGCGTACCCGTACCAGCCAGTTAATAACCTTAGGCAAACAGGGACGCTAACGAGATTCTCTGTTTACAACTCCTCTCCATAGCGATAGATATTCGGGCCTGCCTTGTGCAGGCCTTTTTGTTTTCCCTTGCGTAATACAACGGTTCCACATAGCTAAGGGTACATAAAACCCCATAGGGGTTTTGTGTGAATGCCTTCAAATGTACCAGCAGGGATGTCATGTTCCATGCTGTGTCATCCGACAGTCTAATTACCTGCTCTGTTGAAAAACTCCTGAGTGGTTCCACTCAGCACAAAGCGGCTAATTTGTTACTCATCGAGATCGGTAATATTGGGACTGCGCTCGGTCGCACTTTCGTGAAGCAGATCATCGAGATAGGTAATCAACTCAGCTTGCTTAAGCGAAGACGGAATCACTATATCAGTCGCTCGTCGTCGCTTGCCTTCATTGCCTTTATCAAACGCTATCCATTTATTGTCGATTCGTTCGATGTCTAAAAATCGGCTGAATACATTTAGTCTGAGTCGGCTATTGGTCATGGGGAAGTACATAATTTAACTGCAAATGAAATCAACAAAACCATCTCCTTAGCTCTGAGGGCAGAATGTATTATGCCGGATGGAATGCTTAGCCTCATCGATTTACTAATCTAGCGCTTACCGTAGCACATCGATTCCGTTTTTGTTTTTAGTCATACAAATAGTTACCTCGTTCGACGCAATACATTGCGCCCTCAAATTTCTGCCGGAACAACACGGGTGAACAACGCTCATTTATCACAATTCGTACACAACTCGACAAATGCGATTCGAAACTCATCGCATCCCAAGAGGGTTAGCGATGTTACGACTTGTATTTGTTGGCCAGACTTACTTCCAAGTGTCGCTTCTGATAGCCAATTAAGTCGACAATAGAATCATAACTCGTAGCGCTAATCGACATATCCCCTCTATCTCCCGTAAAGTGAGAAGTGCGATCTGTCCAGGCAGGGTTGATGCTCTCTCTTGAAACTACGGTAACGGTAACGTCAACTTCAATATCGATGAGAATTTTAACGATGGTACTTCCAATAAATCCGCTACCCATAACAATCAATACCTTCATCAAATACTGGAATACTTGTCAAGTATTTGATTCAAATGTTTTGTGCTCAAAAAGACTAATCGGTTTTTAAGGCTCGGTAAGTGTTCGCATTTTTTCTGATCAAGATTGCGATTTATCGTGGTTTTGAAAAGTACAATCGCAGCCAGCTATGTTTTTGTTTCATTTACAAATGCACCAGCTTTAGTTTCTTGATCGCATCGACTTGTTCCAACGCATCGATGGCTCCTGTGGCGGGCTCACTATCGAGATTAATAAACGACAAGGCATCCTTGCCGACGTGGGGTCGTCCCAAACGCCACTCGCCGATATTAACGCCGTAAGCACCGAGCAGTGTGCCGACTTGACCGATAACGCCGGGCACGTCGTTGTTCAACATTACCAATACCGTGCCACTGGGATCCACATCCAAATGATAATCACTGACTTGCAGAATACGCGGATGCTCCCCGCCGAATACGGCGCCGGTAATAATACGATCACCACCCTCCCAACTGAACACGGCACGACATCACGTTGGTGTACTCCGGCCCAACCAGGCCTTTTGCCTGGGCGATATGAATGCCGTGTTGCTCGGCCAGCATCGGCGCATTGATGTAATTAACCGGTTCGGCAATAACGTTGCTCATCAGCCCCTTCAGGACACCGGTCGCAATCGGTTTGGTGAATTCGCGCACAGTGTCACCATGAAGTTCCAACTCAACCTTGCGAATGGGCGCATCAGCCATATGGAATTGCAATATCCCGATTTTTTCACCCAACTGCATATACGGTAATACGGAAGCAAACTCGGGTCCGGCTGCGAAAGGCATGTTAACGCTATTGCGAAAGTCCTCGTTGCGCAACGCATCCAACACCTGTTCGACGATCAGTACCGCAACATCTCTTTGTGCCTCTTCAGTGCTGGCGCCAAGGTGTGGTGTAGTCAACACATCAGGCAGACCGATCAACGGGTTATTCACCGCGGGCGGTTCTTCACTATAAACATCTAATGCAGCACAGCGGACTTTGCCGTCTTTTAACGCGCTGGCGAGCGCTTTTTCGTCCACCAGTCCACCGCGCGAAGGATTGATCACGATCACACCGTCTTTAGCCTTCGCCAGATTGGCGCTGTTGATAATGTGTTCAGTCTCGGTTGAAAGACTACTGTGCAAGGAGATCACATCGGCTTGCGCAAACAACTCGTCCTTGTCCACCAGTGTCACGGCGATTTGTTGACCGATTTCTTCAGACACGTACGGATCGTAGGCAATAACTTCCATACCAAATGCCTTGGCCCGTTTGGCCACATGCCGTGCGATACGTCCGAAACCAATCAACCCGAGCGTTTTGCGATAAAGCTGCATACCGACAAATCGGGAACGCTCCCATTGCCCGTTTTGAACCGATGCGTGTGCCGCTGCGGTGTGACGGCATACCGCCAACAACATGGTCATCGTGTGTTCTGCGGTTGCAATGGCGTTAGCACCCGGTGTATTCATAACGATAACCCCGAAGGCGGTAGCCGCTTTAATATCGATATTGTCCACACCCATCCCGGCACGGCCTACCACACGCAGTTTTTTACCCGCGTTCAATACCTCGCTATCAACTTGAGTGCTACTACGCACCAGCAGGGCGTCGTAATCCGCAATGGCTGCACACAATTCTTGTTTGGACATACCGGTAAGGACATCGAATTCGGTGTCGTGTGCGTCAGCGAGCCTATCCAAACCGGCCCGACCTAATTTGTCGGATACTAAAATGCGAAACATCTAAAACTCCAGATTATGTTCAAGTTTATTGTCTAAAGACATAGCAAAGCCGGATCGAAACTTCTGTTGCAAAACAGGATTGTTAAATCGCAGCGCGGATTGAGCAATAAGTTGGTCCGCCGTTCGTTTGAGCGAGCTGACCGAATCATTTTCCAGGTTAAGCGACACGTCGCTGCCGCTGGCCAACAATAACAACGGCGCAAGGCTATCACATTCAACAAAGACATCTGCCTCGTCGCGCACTCTTTGACGTTGCACAACACCACCGAAACCCACAAACAAATCGACAGCGTGCCGGGCAAGCAGATCGCTCACGCCATCGCCCACCAATAACGAACGACCTTGCTTATGCACCAGCAAGTCTTCAATAATACGCGCCTTACCATCGCTTTCGGCCAAATCAGACTGCGTATAGTCGAGATAACTCTGCTGCCATTGACTATCTTGTTGCTGCCACCAATCACCCGACAGCTCGTCAAACTCAACTTCGACAGCTTTTATATTTTTACTGTCAATCCCGAGCGACAAGCCAAACTCTCTGACCGGATCCAACAGACCGCCGCTCACGATGTAAACGTTGTGACCTAAGATTTTTAGAGCAGTTATCAGTCTATCGGCATCCGGCACCAGATTCTTTTTATAAGCCTCTTTCAACAGGCGCAATGCGCCACGTGTGGGTTTGAGAATATTTAAGCGTTTGCCATACACCTGTTCCAAACCGATACGACCCTCCATGGCTGCATTGGTCAGATCGACAACCTGGCGAACGGTATCAGGGTGGTTGGCAAGCTCGTCAATACCCTCCACCCGGCTCAGCGTCGAGTCGCAGTCGAATATTACGTTTTGGTAACGCGGCCAGCGCCCGGGTTTAGCCATCGAAACCGAATCTGCCACCAAACGCCTCTTTCACCAACTCGACGCTTGCCTTCTAGTGTAACTGTGCATTGGCAGGATAGTTAGTCGCTTTTTCCTGTAATAATTTATCCATGTCGACGTGTTCTTACCTACCTCCAGCTCCCCACTTTAACATGCACGCCCACTGGCTTTCTCACATCGCCGGTAAAGGTATTTTGGCCTGTATAAAATTTTCCGGAATCTCGAATATCGCGGCGTCTACCGCTTCTTGGGAGATTTCGACTAACATCGTTAAAACCTGTTGTCCGTCCACTTGGTGTTTTGCTTGCACCGGTATGCCGTTAATATTTTTACCTGCCTCGGGTAATGGCGGTGCGGCAAATCCCATAGAAAATACTCCTTGCCGAGCCAGGCCCGCCGTCGCCCGCAAAAATGCCAATATCATGTCGTAGTCAAATTGAGTTAAACCTAAGATTTTTTGTTCCGCGACGCACTGCGTCTGTACTACCTGACCTCCTTGAAAAGTATCAATGCGGCGGCAATCGTAATCATTCACTCTGGTATTCAGCATTGATGGAATATGGTTTTTGGGTTGCGAGTCGGGCGCATCAAAACCTCCCATCCCCGGCATCATCTGCATACCCATTTTGCCTTGCTTAACCATGGCTTGCTGTTCGGGGGTCATGGTCTTCATCTGTTCGTCCAGATTAGCCTGCATGCGCTTCATCTGTTCCCGCATTCGTTTGTTCACCTCAATCATCCTTTGTTCGTTAATTTGAGTGAACTGACGATAAGCATGATCGATAAATGTGAATGTGCCTGTCGATTCGTCAAATAATATGCCCAGTTGGGCTGAACCACCATCAGCGATACCCACGTTGTTACCTTTAACAATAAGTTCGAAGGTACTATTAGTATTGGCATTTTGTTCATACACAAGCCTCGCATCAGCCAACACCTGTACACTCGAGAAACAAAACACAAAAAAAGCAAAAAACGTTTGTCGAACCATTACGATTGACTTTGAAAGGATTGCATCACGATTACCTTGATTGGGTTGTATTCAATATTGTCGGGCTATCTGGATTAAACAACGGTGTGATTGAAAACACGGGCGACGCATTCTCGCGTCGCCCATGAGTTATTTGGAGTTAGCTGATGTAACTATTCCACTTGAATCGATTGAATGTAGTAGACCAATGCGAGGACCCGTCCATGAACAATTTCCTCATAACTCACATCGTGCGGAACGCGCAGTCGTTCACCGGCGTCACGGTTATAATAGTCACCCCAGAGCGGCATTTCCGATGTTCCGTGCGCACGCAATCCGCGCCTTCCGTCTATCGCTTGATAGACATCCAAAACAGGAAATTTACCATTGTTGCGCTGACTGATCTTAGTCAAATCAGGTGGTGCTTGCGTAAGCAGATCGGCAAGCGCTCCCTCACCTGTGCCCGCGAGGCCATGGCAGACGGCACAACGTTTCCCGAACTCCGTTTTTCCAAACGTAACCGAAAAGTCTTCGTCTTGTGCCTGGACTCCCGTTGTGACCCATAACGCAGCAGTGAGCACTAAACTCGGAATAAGGATTGAACGAAAATTAACAATTGACATGACCTATTCCCCTTTGTACGTAATCGAGCTACATATTTATCATTTCCAACGCGGGCGAGCATTGATTAACATCAATTTTTATACCGATAATCGGGACTTGGGTTAATCAAGCGCCGAGAACGTGTGCTGCACATCGATCCAACATCCGGCTGCAATGAAAACTAAAGTCACACATTCGCCCAGGCAGAATAAACGTACGGTGCGTCGTCTTCAGCCACATAGACTCATACACCCAGCACCTAACCTGCTGACCGTATTGGTTACTTGTTTTCCAAGTCTTTGTACCAAACATCGTGATGTTGTTTAGCCCAGTTGACATCCACACTTCCGCTCGTCATGCCTTCTAGCGCACCTTGAATACCCGCGCTGCCGAGATAGGTATGACCACACATCACCGCAATCCAGATGATGGACGTCGCACCGTGTACCACGTTGGCCAGTTGCATGGTTGCGCGTGTTTGCCCGAACAGCGGAAAATCCAGTATTAATCCTGACACACAAACGGCAACACCAATCACCAACAAACCAAACCAGTAAACAAACAACTTCTCGCCCGCGTTTACCTTACCCGACGACGGATGTTTACCTTTTACCATGCCACCGCCTTGCAAAAACCATTGCCAGTCATGCACTTTGGGCAGATTATTCCTGAACCAGACGATGATCATGAGAAGGACGCCAACGGTGAATGCCGGGCCTGAATAATTGTGCAAGGAATACGCAAACGAAGCCCACAATGAAAAACCCTTGGCACCGAACAAGGGTATGAGAACGCTACGCCCAAACAAAAAACTCAGACCGGTGACGGCAAGAACAATAAATAGAATCGCCGTGTACCAATGCAGAATACGTTCACTCAAACACCAGCGCTGCACGGTCTTCCTGGCCAGGCCTTTTTCCACAGCCACCGGACCGCGCACGACATAAAGTAACAACAATAACCCTATGGCACCGACCATTATCCATTTGCCAAAGAACATAATCGGACCGGACCGTATTTGGCGCCAGTTTTGACCGCCGTTTTGAATGAGCACATTCGATTCGGGTCCCTGAACCGCACTGTAGCCGGACTTTCCTTGTCGAACACTACGCCAAAAGTCGGCTCGCGGATTCGTTTCTTTGCCGCCTTGCCCGTACGCGCTGGCAACACCGGTAACCAGGTAACTCCCGGTTGGAAGAAGAATCGCACCCAGCAAAACGATTGCCAGACTTAATGCTAGCGTGCGTCGACTCTTTCTTCGGCGATTCCGCATCTTATTCTGATCCTGTGCCAATCATAAGCGCCCTGAATACAAGCGTTTGGGAATATTGTTAATCTTCTTAGCTTTAATCGTCTCGCGTCTTAATTCAATTCAAATGGCAGCCCAAGAAAGCAGGGAGTCTGACAACAAGATGCCCGCCACCAACAATAATCCGGCCACCAGGTGCAAACGGATAGTGGCAGAACACGCATTAACGACTTCGCGATTACGATAGTGGGCCAACACATTTCGAATGGCGCCGACGGCGATAGGTACGCTCAAGAACATGGCCAATGCGCCCAATGGGAGGAGATCGGTCATGACCAGGATGGTTACCGATAAATAGGCGGACAACACCAACATGAGGTAACCCCAGCGTGCTGATTCGCGTCCTAAAATAACGACAAGCGTGTTTTTACCGGTAATTGCATCCGACTCGATATCCGGGAATTCGTTTACCCAAAGAATAGCCGTAGTCAGAAAACCGATCGGTATTCCGACCATAAAATCATTTATATCCACGGCCCCACTAAGACCAAATACGGTTCCCGCCACCAACAGCGGGCCGAACGCCAAACCAACACTTAATTCCCCGAGACCGCGGCGGGCGGACAAACGCAACGGAGGTGCGGTATAAAAATAGGCGAGAAAAGCACCGGCGATTCCGAAAACGAAGACCATCAATCCCTGGGCAATAAGTATGGGTGTCGCCACGAACAAGGCTATAAGCAACGAGGCGAGTGCCAGGCGCAAAGTTCCCTGTTCGGAAATCAATCCTAATTCGATTGCGCGGCTACCCCCCGAATAAGGAACGATGTAGTCCGTATTTGCGGGATCCGTACCGCTGCGCCAATCGAAGTAGTCGTTAAATAGATTTGCCGAGATATGCAACGCGGACGCTCCAACTAAAGCCGATAAAAACAGAACCCAGGGGAATGCACTCAGTTCCCGATTCCAATTCACCAACACCGCCCCAATCAGAATGGGCATCAGCGTTGCGGTCAAAAACGGTGCGCGGGTAATCACCAACCAGGCGAATACACGGGTGAATAAATCGATTGACGGCATCACCTCATCTACCGAAACTTCCGGTAGTGGCTCGGTAAGACCACAGTATCCGATATGCTTCTTAACACCGTTCTCACGCCGGAATGTTGGCGTAATCCGAATCCGGGCAGAAAAATGATCACCATCCTTACCGACGAAAACTGTTCGGGTTACAAATTCACCCGTGTCACGTGCTTGTTTGAGCCAGTGTTGTACATGCCCAAGCACTACCAAACCAGGTGAAAACAACGACACCCTTTTTTTACCGACGACTTCATTCGGCGCGTAACCGAACAGTTGTTGCGCGCCATTGTTAAACGTCTCGATACGCCCCTCTAGATCGCAGGTTATGACACTTCTAACCGGCGACCCATGGTCTCGATTGTGCTTTTGCGACATTGATCTTGCGCTATCGTGAATGGTCAAGGTCTGTTATCCGAATCCATTATGTCTTCGCCTCCACCCTATGCGTCCCCGGTGGCAATCAAAACGCACGGATTTGCGTTTCCCGCTTGGTAAGTTCGGTTGCTTGGTCAGCAGGGCTGACGGCAGTGTAATAGTGCATATCTCACCGACAAAAAGCGACGCCTTGTAGTCCGCTACATTTCACATTCTTATTACCACTAGCGAAAGGCTTGGCCTTGATAAACTGTACCCAAGGTGAGTTGGAATTGCCAGGAGTTACACGACGCAAAATTCCAGCCGATTATCGGGAGAGACCCGGTTCCGCAACTAATGGATGTTAATGAACTGACTGTAATAGCCACCGGCGATCAACAAATACAGGCCGAGGGCGATCACCGCATAACCGAAAATAAAGTACAGTACGCGATACCACGTAGCGGGCGCGTTTGCACTCATTTGTTCAAGCCTGTTCTCACGTTTTAATCGCTTAATCCAGTCCGGTTTCTCTTCTTCCGCCTCGTCTACTGAAACGCTTCCGGAAAACATGACTTCGTTGAGCGGGAACGTTGAACGGCGGAAATGCCCGATCAGCAGGTGGACAATGATGATATAGGTAACGGCTAGCACCGCCTCGGCGCGGTGAAAAAGCAGTGCCACATTGAGCACCCAACCCGGCAGCAGACGGCTGGTTTCAACAGGATAAATAAGCATCAAGACCGGAGATAAACAGCAACGGTACACCCCAGAATACTGCCCAGTAGTCAAACTTCTCCCAATAATTCCAGCGTTCGAATTGCGGAGACTTGGCCAGACCAAAGAACCAGGCTATACGTTGCCCGAACTCCTTGAAGTCCCGCCAGGTCGGCACCAGGGAATCGGGACCAAACAGACTGTGTCCCGGGTGACGCCAATCGAGCCGAAATAACACCACAGCAATGTGAAATACAAAACCGCCGGTCATCAGCCAACCGGCCCAGATGTGGATTAGGGTAGCGCTATCGTACCCGCCGAATAAATCGAGAATTGCCTGACCCCAGCCCGTGGCGAAATACATGCGGCCGGTTCCGGTCACTGTCAGCAGCATGAAAGTCAGAATCAGCAATACGTGCGTGAATCGATCAAGCACGCCAAATCGCCGAATACGGGGTGCGGTGCCCATGATCAGGACTTCGCTTTCTTCTTGACGAACCATTCTCTTATCCACCAACCCACACTATGGGGAAGGAACACGATAAAAACACCCACGATGAGCCAGAACATAAGCCGGTCGCTGAAAAACAAAGCCGGAAAGGTGGTGCGAGTTTCCGAACCGCTGGGGGGCGGTTGGTGTATGACATAGGTGGCAAACGAAGCGCCCGCACCTTCGTGGCATTTTGCGCACACATAAGCATGTCTGCGAATAGGATTCAGGCGGGAGAAATAGTGCGCCACGGAAGCGATCGGATCGGGACCGTGACACTGGCGACAGGTATTGTTGGCACGAACGGTATGCAGATTGGCGGCGGACTGTTCATGACATGCCACGCATTTTCGATAGGAATAGTCACCTATGCCCGCGTGGGCATCGGCTCGTGACGCACGACGGTAAGTGTCCGGTTGAGCAGGGCCATAGCGCAGAATCGTTTCGGTCCCACCGGTTTCGTGGCGGCCGGAACTCTCCAGTTGGTCCCGGTAACGGCGCACCGCCGCGGCCGCATCGTCAGAACCGTGCACTACCGTACCCTGCGCGTAGCGATCACCACTGTACTGCTGCGCTAAAATCAACTGCGGTGCAAGTAGCATCAGTGCGAACAAACATGCCACAGACTTGCCCTGTATTCTCCCGCTTGACCTGCCGCCCACGATGGGGTGCTCCGCCTGCTTAACCGCCGCTGCTGGTAGTCTGTTGGGACGGCGCCGTCGCGACCTTTGGCTTACGTTGAATCAGTTCGTCGTAACGCTGTTGCAGTTGCTCGAGATCTTCATCCTTGTGTCTGTGACAGGTTTGGCACGAATTGGGGATGTCCGGATTCCTCAAGGTATCCTCGGGTAACAGTGTTACGAACACATGGCTGTGTATATCACCGGATTCTGCGCTCTTGGCGATGCGCGGCATATGACAACCGACACAATTAGCGAAAGAATGAATGGCGTGCGGGCCTTCCTTATTCATCTGTTCGTGACATTCAAAACATACCTTGGAGCCCTTGGCATAAGTCTGCGAACGCACCGGAGCAGCTCCCAGTTGGTGCGAGAAATGACAGGACAAGCAGGTGACGCCTTCCTTGTAATGTTTCGATTGCTGCCAGTCGATGTATTGCTGGTGATGGCCCTTGGCGAACTCGTTGGCATAGACATGCTTAACATCGCCGGCTTCGAACGAAGTCGACTCATAGTAACTGGTTAACGCCTTGCCCGGCTCATAACCCACCGGCCAACTGGAACCGTCGACCAGTTTGGATTTGCCGCGATTGTGACAGGAACCGCAAATCTGCACCGCCACACCCATAGTCAATTTTTCTGGGTTTACAATAGTCTGTCGTTTTTGGAAAACAGCGGTCTTCGGTAGCGCAGCGTGCCACGAACCGGGTCCGTGACAAGACTCGCAACCCACACCCGGCTCCACAAAAGTTTTACTTTCCAGATTGACACCGGTGGCGTGACAACCCCCGCACTTCTTGAGCCAAGGCCGCTCCTTCCAGTCGTGTTCGTGGTAATTGACGAAGCGGTCTGTATCCACATTGTATTGCACGGGGGAAATATATAGATCGTCGTCCTGCTTGATTATAAAACGCTGTTTCCACTGACTGCCGATGGTATACAAAATGTCTTCGGGCTTGGGGATGAAAATCTCTTCCGCAGGAACTTTGAGTCCTTCTTTCTTCTTGAGATCCTCGCGGATTCTCTGCTCATCGAATTTGACCACCAAGGCGTCCGGGTTTGCCTTGGCATCCTGGGTCATACGACTGTGCACAGTTTTTTGCCACGCGTCATAGTGCTCGAGGTGACATGTCTTGCACACATCCGAACCGACATATGCTTTGGGCACAGACAACACGGCATCGACATCGACCATTTGCTTTTCGCCGGTACAGCTTGTGAGGAAGAAGGATTAAGCCACCGAAAACAAACGCCTTAGCAGTGCTTTTGATCGTCATGTCATTCCTCCTTTTGGAATGGGTCGCTCGATCCGAACTATCGAGCAGTTAATCTCTGCCTGGTCTTGATGAAGAATTTTACACCTACTCACAAGAGCATTGAACATGACACTTGATCTAGATCAAGTTTTTAAGTGAGAAAACGAGTCAGCAAAACAAATTAGGTTTGCGTTACCGGCGTGATGCCGCACATTTTTGCCTTTCCAAATTAAGGAACGATAAAAAGTTCGCCAGTTATTGCCGAATACTTGACAAGGATCAAGTCCTACGTGCGGTGAATGATGTTCTAATTTTCATTTGCATCCTGATAATTTATGTTTACGGAGGATGGAGGTTATAAGAAAAAAATTTGTGTTGGTTATCCTCGGATGCGCAATATGGTTAACCGGCACTGCCGACGCCGAAGACCTGCCCGGGGAGTTGCTGTTCGAGGGCTACCCCGATGCTCCGGCATTTACGGTAGTCTCCCGTGAATTGAAAGCGAGACACCGGCGCTGTTCTCGATGCCACGATAAGATGGACCCCAATCCGACCATTCGCGAACTCGAAGACGCTCCCCATGTCGACGGTATCAGTCATGGTAACGGTCACATCTGGTGTCTGGTTTGTCACGATGAACAAGAACGGGAAAGTTTGCGTACGCTACTGGGAGAAAAGCTGGCATTCACGCAAGCCTACGTCGTGTGCGGATCGTGTCATGCAAACCGGGAAAAGGATTGGTATTTTGGGGGACATGGAAAAAGACTAAGCAACTGGCAGGGAGAACGGGTTATTTACAACTGCACCTATTGCCACGACCCGCACGAACCCGCCATCGAACCACGCGAACCCAAACCACCGCCATCGATAAGAGCAGGATTGCAGTCGATGCAAAACGACCAGCATACCGACGTGCCAGAGCAATCCGAAAGCAGGATCAAGTAGAACAGCAATGACTTACGATAAAAAACTTAAAGCTGAAACGTCGGCAGTAAATTACTCACGCCGGAAGTTCCTCAGCAAACTGGGCGTGGCCGGCGCGGCAAGTTCAATGGTCGGTCCGGCGTGGGGAGGACAAAGCATGCAGGACGCAATCGGCGACTTCTTTCAAGATCATTACCAACGCATGACCAAGCAGGAAATCGATGAAGCGTTGGCGCGTATAGAACGCAAGGCAAAACAGCGGTACGGAGTAGATATCAAATGCGAAAACACGCCGCCCCAGGAAGGCGTGGTGTTCGGTTATGCGCTTAATATTTCCAAGTGCAAGGGTTATCGCGATTGCGTGTACGGTTGCATAGAAGAAAACAACCAGGGCCGCGATTCCCAACTGCAATACATACGAGTGCTGGAAATGAACAGGGGAACCATGAACCTTGAGGAGTCGGACCACTACTATGACTCTAAAAAAGTACCCGCCGACGGCAAGTATTATCTGCCGGTGCAATGCATGCAATGCGATGATCCACCTTGCGTCAAAGCATGCCCGGTGGAGGCGACCTGGATGGAACCGGACGGCATCGTAGCGATCGACTACGACTGGTGTATTGGCTGCCGTTACTGTATGACCGCCTGCCCGTATTGGGCGCGCCACTTTAACTGGAACACACCCAGCATTCCCGCCGAAGAACTCAACCCGAACACCCACTACCTGGGTAACAGACCACGTCCCAAAGGTGTGGTAGAAAAATGCCATTTCTGCATCCAGCGAACACGCAAAGGACAACAACCCGCGTGTATGGAAGCCTGTCCGACCGGCGCACGCATATTCGGCAACCTGTTGGACCCAGACAGCGAGATACGCTACGTGCTGGATAACAAAACTGTCTTTCGACTGAAAGAAGATCTTGGGACAGAACCCAAGTTCTGGTATTTCACCGACTGAGGCCGGCGGCGTGCTCCCCATACGATTCGTATTCGATGCCTTGCGCCCGGTATTTCGCGGTGGATTGCTGTACTGGAGCTGGATCGCGTTATTACTTGCGGCCGCACTAATTGGCATCTGGTTTTATGTAAACCAACTGCAAAATGGACTGATTGTCACCGGTATGAGTGACCAGGTGTCGTGGGGTTTTTATATTTCGAACTTTGCGTTCCTGGTCGGCATTGCGGCGTCCGCGGTGTTACTGGTGATACCCGCCTATATTTTTCACCGGCAAGACATCAAACAGGTGGTCTTACTCGGCGAGGGCATGGCGGTGGCGGCTGTGATCATGGCCATGTTATTCGTGGTGGTCGACCTGGGCAGGCCTGATCGCATCTGGCACATGATCCCCGTTCTCGGGCGTTTTAACTTTCCTGTCTCGCTGTTAGCCTGGGATGTCGTCGTCTTGTCCGGTTATCTGCTGCTCAATCTGGCGGTCCCTTTATACATTCACTATTGTCATTACCAAAACCGCGAACCGAACTATAAACTCTACTTTCCGCTGATCGTAGTGGCCATGTTCTGGGCAATCTCCATACACACCGTCACGGCGTTTTTATTTTCCGCCAATCCCGCACGACCGTTCTGGCATACCGCCTTACTGGGGCCGCGGTTTATCGCATCGGCATTTGTGTCGGGGCCGGCTTTAATCATTATCACCATGCAGTTAATTCGTAAACTAACTCGCTACCCGGTCAGCCAGGGCGTCATTTCCACCACGGCGTTGGTCATGACCGTAGCGTTGCAGATCAATTTGTTTTTCGTCGGTGCGGAGTTGTTCACCGACTTTTATAACGAGGGGACACACGCCGCCTCAATACACTATTTGTTTTTAGGTCTGCACGGCTTCGACGCACTGCGTGTGTGGATTTGGACTGCTTTGATATTCAATATCGCAGCGCTGGTCATTCTTATGATTCATCCACTACGCAAGAATATAGTGACCTTGAATATCGCCTGTGTATTGACCTTCGTCGGCATCTGGATTGAGAAAGGCATGGGCTTGGTAGTGCCCGGTTTTATTCCAACACCGCTGGGCGAGATATTCGAATACTCACCGACGGTGACGGAGCTCGCGGTCTCGCTCGGAATCTGGGCAATCGGTTTATTGATATTTACCGTACTCGCCAAAGCCAGTATTCCCATTGAGCTTGGCGATGTCCGCCAATCAAGCGCCAACCGTACACCGCAACACACCAGTACATTACCTAAACTGCAAACCTGATTGTCATGAATAGTTCGTATCGTCGCACCATCGTCAGTACCTGGATCATCTTTTTGGTTATGCTTTGGATGGCCTTGTTCAACGGTTACGCTAAAGCTGAGCTAAGCAGTTGTGAAAATTGTCATAAGGACGCGAAGTTTTTCGTGGAGAACCGCAAGGTTCACCAATACTATCAGGACTGGTTGACGTCGCCCCACCAGGCGGCTGGCCTGGCATGCAATGACTGTCATGGCGGCAATCCGCAAAGCGACGACACCGATACGGCACATCAAGGTGTATTTTCCACCTCCGATTCGAGGAGCCGGGTGTTCTACCAACAACAACCGCAGACTTGCGGAGAATGTCACGCTGAGGAGACCGAACTGTTCGAACGAAGCGATCACTACCAGGGACTGTTGGATCAGCTTGATGCGCCGACCTGCTCCACCTGCCACCGTGCCATGAACCGCAGACCTTACTACCAGGATCTGATCGAGAACACGTGTAGAACCTGCCACTATGAGAATAATGAAGACGACCTTCCGCTGGTGGCGGACAGAGCGGAGCAAACACTGCATCGAATGAATGTTTCCAAGGGCTATCTCAACTGGAGCAGCCTTGTATTTCCGCTCGCTGGGCTGGCCCGACGACTCCAAAACCACCATCGATGCGTTAGAGACGGAGTTCCATGACATACTCACGGTTATACACCGGTTCAATCTGAGAAGATCGGACCGGGCGTCAGTTGCGCTGCTTACGAAATTAAAATTGCTGTATCAACAAGTCTCGGAACAAACAGACGACAAAAGCGAATAATGGCACGTATGCAAACCCTTGTGGGTTTGAAAAAAATTCTTTGTAAGCCACGTCTACACAACGAAGAACATGTCGCGGACTGCCAAAGCAAAACGGTCTTAACAAAACACACTCCATCGAATGGTCGCCCACTATTGCCTTCGTGGATATTGCGCGTTGATTGGCATCGAGAACTAACGGTCTGAGTTTCTCGGTGAGTTCATTCGAATCAGGGGAACGGCAAGCAAATGAAATCATCACATCTACTAAGATGTCTTAATAAGGTCTACAAAGAATACTCTGAGCAAGCTGCGGTAGAGAAAATCACGCTGTTGCGTGCTTTTGAAAACCGTTCGATCAAAACTGCAGCACAACTTCTGGAGTTTCACGAAATCCTGTGTTTCCTTAGAGCCTATCCGGATAACCCGGAAATTCTTAAACAGGTAGAAAAACTTCTGCATACATTTCATGAAAGAAAAGATCTAAACAAACACCGTGAAGAATTAGCTAATTCCGGTGTAGTAGCGACGCCAATTTATTTCCGATTTTTCTGGCCGATGGCCCGTTGGTTGGCCGAAACCCACCCACAGAAACTGTATCTTGATTGGGCGGAGATAAAGGACACTAGATGTCTAATGAGCTTCTTGCCGGTACTGCTTCCTGAGCTTAAGACCAGTGAATTTGAAAATTTTGAGCGGACTCCAATGGAATGGTTTAAGAAGCTAAAGGGCGCAAACGAAACTGACGCTACATTTCTAATGCGGCGACTCGATACCATTTTCAGCACCGCATTTGAACGCGAGGCATTGCATAACTTCATGGACCTTTCGTTCAAGTTAACGCCAGACCGCACAACGCCCTCGCGCACCCTTAGCCGGAACAAAATCCGGTCAATTGTGTATCAAGAAAATCATTTGCAAACCAAACCCGTCGACCTACGCAAGGTTCTTAGACAGAAACCGCAAAATATTCGCCATTTATCGCCACCACACGGTGAGGAGTTGATTAATCTGGCGCGCGAAGCGATGTTGACACGCGAGCGGGATCACGATGCGTTTTCCTACGGAAACAGGCATGACGTGCGTTTGGTTGATTATGCAGACGGGTTTCAATTCGCGTGTATTGGAATAATACCTGAGCGGCGCTATCTCCTCCCGGCATACTACGGATTCCTCAGCATGCAGAACGGTATTCCTATCGGTTACTTTCAAGTAAACGTTCTGTTTAAAACCGCTGAGTTACCCTTCCACATTTTTGAAAACTTCAGAGGTGTCGAGACCACCCTGATTTATGCTCGTGCAATCGCCCTCACCCATTTATTGTTCGATGCGCAGCATTTCGTTGTCGATCCATACCAATTGGGCCAAGACAATGAAGATGCAATCGCAGCAGGGGTGTGGTGGTTTTACTATAAAATGGGATTTCGGTCTCGAGATCGTGACATTCGCCAGATCATACGAAGTGAGTTAAAAAAGAAGGAAATCAATCCCAATCATAGGTCGAGTCACGCGACATTGAGCCAATTGGCGAATGAACATTTGCACTTCGACATGGTTACGCGCAAGTCCCCAGTGAACAAGCTGACGCTAACCTGGGATGTGGAAATGGGAGTTTCCGCCGATCAAACTCGTTGGGGTTCTAATCGAGAGCTCGGCATACAGGAGGCATCAGCCGAAGTCGCGAAACGACTTGGCTTAAAATCGTTCAAGGGGTTTAATCACGCGGAACGTGAAGCTTGGGATCGATGGTCAACATTGCTGGTTAATTTTCACGGCATGAGTCGATGGAGTAAAAAGAATCGCATGGGGGTAATCGATATCGTGCGCGCAAAAGGAGGACATTGCGAAGGTGACTTTGTCAAACTTTTTGACCGTCATTTTCCGTTGCAAAGGGCAATAGAAAAGTTCGCCACGCAGATGAAAATCTAAAAAGAATCATCCGGCGTCAGAACAAGCGATCCGAATTTTAGTGAAAAAGATCGTGCGCCCTGCCCGCGTTACTGACCGCGTGCTTCTTTGTCCAACACGTTGATGGTGTCCTGGTATAAACGTGAAGCCTCATCGAAACTGTCACCCACACACACCAGACCAAGTTTTCCATATCCGGACAAGGCACCTATGAGATGGAAGAAAACGCCTTGTTGAGTAGCCGCGGAGAAATGCAAACCGTAATCGACAGCAATGTCCATCAAATCTTCCGGTGTTAGACATTTGTAATCTTCACACTTGAGATTGTCCGACGCCCGATAGAAGCGCGTCTGACCCGACGCCGTGAAAAACAAACCCGTCGCCTCATCATAATTGCCGTCGGTCAGGAATTGCAGTATGCGATAAGTATGCGTTGTTCCGCCTTTGCGTAAATTAATCTCGATGGCGTAGTTCTCCCAGCCGTGCTCGCCCGGGACGGATACAAAATCCACCCCAAATCGACCCAGCGCCCCACGATCTTTGAGTAACGCTGCGACGCGTCGTCCCGCTTCCTGAATAGCCAGGCGGTAATCGTCGCTTGCGGGAAAAGTAGAGCCCTGAAATATCTGCCCGGAACGTCCGCCCAGCACTTGGTCATGAGTGGAGATGATTTCTGAATCCCCCAGCGGATTCACCCGGCATTGTACCGATGGCGAACGTTTCTCTTCGCCTTCTATCCACGCTTCGACAATTCCACCCATCTCGCCGAACTTAGTCTGCATACCGCTCCCAACTCATGGTCGGCTCCTCGAACTTGAAGCCGCTCGTGCAGTGAATCGGTGACCCACGTGTGAAGCGAATGTCCCTCCGGTGCACCTTGAAAATCAAACAACGCGTTGCCTTCTCCCGAGGTACCGTATTCGAGCTTGACTGTGGCCCGTCGCAGTGACGGGTCATTGCGCTTCAATTGAACCAAGCCATCGGCCATATCCTTAACGTCGCGCAGATCTTCGCATCCATCCGGCATGGATACACCAGCGTCGCGAAAGACATGCCGACTACCACTCTTGCTACCCAGATGCTCGAGTGCAGGATCGTTGGCAAAAATAGGAATGCCTAGGCTGAACAGCGAGCGTGCGTTCAGCGGCCGTGGCATTAAAACACGTCATGTGGGCAAGCTCGGGATCGCCAATGGCATCGACGCAGGCGCTCGAGCAGACGAGGCCGGGCCAACAGCTTCTCGGTTAATGTCTGATCCGTCGAATCGTCGTGGCAACTGAGCATGGCCAGGCGTTTTCGCGCATGAATACCGGGGATACCCGGCAACAGGTGGAGATAATAATCAACGATTGCCGGATCCACCGGCATGGAGGTAACGTAAACCACCCGCGTGCGGGGCAGACGCAACAATAACAGCATGCAAAGCAGGCGTTCCTCGTAGTGCGCTATGCCAGTGATGTTTGCAATGACATCTGCATCCAAACTGAGACTCGGGTTAACAAACACCGTACGCGGTTCACGTGGATTTGGAAATACACGGCGAAACAACGGAGCAAGCCGGTGCTGTAGTTCGGCAAATCGATTCAGCTCCTGAGTACTGCCCGGGAGCGGTGGCCGTACATCGTCAGCTGTCATCAACGCGATATCACGTCTGTAGTACTGTATACAATGGTTGATCGCGAGTTAAGCCGTTCAATAGTCAGGAAACAAAAACTCACCGACATTGATTCAATGTCAATATAGGTAAGCACTTTTTCTGTTTGGTTACTATCCCATTTCTTGCGACATGTCATAACCAACAAACAAAAGATACCAGGGTAATGACTATTATAAAGATATTACCCCAAGGGTTTTATAAGCCGTACAACCACTGCTCTTGTACTGGCATCACTGATTGCAATCCCGGAGACGGGGATGAGCGATGAAATTGAATCATCCATCGCGTGTGGTGGGCGGCTATATGATAAATGGTACGCTGCAATCGATGCTGCCGATCCCACCGAGGCACATCCGTTGTATCCCGCTGATAACAATGTATGCAGACAAAACCAAGGGTAACTGGCGTTGCAAAGAGCGTCGTGTCACGGATGGGATTACCTGGGTAAAGACGGCGCGTACTCCGAAGGCAAACAGTCCTCCCGTGTTAACAAGGAATAAATGTTTATGGCAGGCGTTGATGGGGAACAAACGCCTGCGTTGCGCGCGCTCGACCGGCAATTTGCGGTCGATGTCATGTCACACATGACAACATTACCGAAAAAAAGAATAATGCGCTGAACGGTCTTCAAAACAGTACGGCTTATCCTTTCAAATACGTTAAACAACCGCTAAAGCCAGACCGGTTCTTTGTGGGGTTACAGCCGGCCCACCACGCTATCCGCCGCGACCATCACCATGTTGTGTCGTCAGGAATTCTTATAACTTTACTCTTCAAAAAACCGGCCAAAAATAGTTTGTTTTTGCTCACCTGCCAAACTGACAGGGCCGTAGCAAAGCGTTGAAATCATGTTCCTGTCAGCTTGGCAGGTATAGCTTGCGACCCATCATACCCCGACCCATGCCCTCCTTATTTAATATTTAAATCAATTAGTTAGCGCCCTATTTCTATTTGGCACATTCATTGCTAGTTCAAATAAGGATAGCTGAGTGCATGCGAGAAAGCACGCACGAGAAATTTTTGATTGGAGGCAATGCGTGGAAATAACGCTCAAGAAGTCTTTGTGCATGGTGTTGTTAGCAGGGGTAGTTCACGGCGGCATGGGAATGGCCATGGCCCAATCCGACTACCCGATCGCCGGGATGAAACCCGACGAACGACCGGCAGACGCTCCGTCTATTACCAGCGTTGCGAAAGACGCCGCGTGGTATCAGAAGGCGCTCACGGGCGTAGAGCCACCCTATCCGAGTAGTTTCCGGTTTTTGGAGGATCAGGGTAACTGGTACACGCCATTCAACAGTCCCGGCATGACAGGCCCCTACGATATTCGCGATTGGCATGACGCGACCCAAGGACCTGCCACTACGCAATAACCAAAGTTTTCTGGCTTTTCGATGTCGAGACATCGGCATCAAGAAGGACTGCCTCGCCCTGTTAATCCGGGACGAGTCGGTCAGGGTACCGGGTGAATAACCCGGTGCATCAACTCAACAATTGGAGGTAAATCTTAAAATGGCTAAACCAAAGCGAATGCGAAAGTGGAGAGCAGCCGCTAGCCTGGCCGCCGTGATCGGAGCATTGTGTATTATGCCGCAAGCTCAATCACAAGGTATGTCAGGTATGAGCGGCGCAGGCATGTACGGTCAAGGCATGAGTGGCATGCAAGGCATGTATGGCCAGGGCTACGGCCAACAAGGAATGTACGGCATGTACGGAATGCCCGGTATGTACGGCATGGGTGGCCAGGGAATGGGCGGTATGTCCGGCATGTATGGCCAAGGTTACGGCCAAGGCATGAGCGGCATGTATGGCATGTACGGAATGCCCGGTATGTACGGCATGGGTGGCCAGGGAATGGGCGGTATGTCCGGCATGTATGGCCAAGGTTACGGCCAAGGCATGAGCGGCATGTATGGCATGTACGGAATGCCCGGAATGTATGGCATGTACGGAATGCCCGGAATGTATGGCATGTACGGAATGCCCGGAATGTACGGCATGGGCGGCCAAGGAATGGGCGGTATGTCCGGCATGTATGGCCAGGGCTACGGCCAACAAGGAATGTACGGCATGTACGGAATGCCCGGTATGTACGGCATGGGTGGCCAGGGAATGGGCGGTATGTCCGGCATGTATGGCCAAGGTTACGGCCAAGGCATGAGCGGCATGAGCGGCATGTATGGCATGTACGGAATGCCCGGAATGTACGGCATGTACGGGATGCCCGGCATGTACGGCATGGGCGGCCAGGGAATGGGCGGTATGTCCGGCATGTATGGCCAAGGTTACGGCCAAGGCATGAGCGGCATGTATGGCATGTACGGAATGCCCGGAATGTACGGCATGTACGGGATGCCCGGAATGTACGGCATGTACGGGATGCCCGGAATGTACGGCATGTACGGGATGCCCGGAATGTACGGCATGGGTGGCCAAGGTTACGGCCAAGGCATGAGCGGCATGTATGGCATGTACGGAATGCCCGGAATGTACGGCATGTACGGGATGCCCGGAATGTACGGCATGTACGGGATGCCCGGAATGTACGGCATGTACGGGATGCCCGGAATGTACGGCATGGGTGGCCAAGGAATGGGCGGCATGTCCGGTATGTATGGCATGTATGGAATGCCAGGTATGTACGGCATGTACGGAATGCCCGGTATGTACGGCATGGGTGGCCAAGGAATGGGCGGCATGTCCGGCATGGGCGGTATGTCCGGAATGTCCGGCATGGGCGGTGGTTACTTCCAGATCACCCCCGACGGACAAATCTACTTCTATCCCGCCAGCATGGGCGGAATGTCCGGAATGGGCGGTATGGGAGGAATGTCAGGGATGTATGGCATGTATGGAATGCCCGGGCATACCCCACATGCCTTGGCGCGGCGGCTGTCCCCATCCGCCTTGCATCCCAGGCATCCCGTACATGCCGCCCTGCATGCCGGGCATGCCCCACATGCCTTGGCGCGGCGGCTGTCCCCATCCGCCCTGCATCCCGGGCATCCCGTACATGCCTGCTTGCATGCCGGGCATGCCCCACATGCCATGATGTGGCGGCTGTCCCCATCCGCCTTGCATCCCAGGCATCCCGTACATGCCCTGCGCCTGACCCCACATTCCCGGCGCCTGCTGTTGCGGCATGTTCTGTTGGGCGCTTGCCATCGGCGCCATCAAAGCTGCAGCGCCCGCGATGACGACCGCACCCGCCGTCCTCCGCATGAATTCGGATGACCATCTCATGTTCTGTGCCTCTCCCGCTGAATTGCGCATCACTGTCTCGCCCCGCCGCGAACGCGCAGGGCATGTCTCTTACGTTCCAAGGAACAAGCAAGCGCGATGCCAAACGCTGAAATAAAATATAACCAATTGATTTTATTTAATTTTTGCACTTTCTCAGGAACGGCGCGCCGATCGACAGGTCCCGTGTCCTGCCAAGATGGCAGGAATTCAGCGGGCGCCAGACGCCTCAGCGCGGGCCGATCGCGCGATTCAAGACTGGCGCTGTCCGTTCACGGCCAAGACCGACATTTCGTCGTTCGTGCAAGGGTTGATTCAGTAAAATTTACGCGCCGTTAACCCTATTAATTCACTTTGTTTTTTGATGTAGGACTATTGTTCTTGCCTTGGCCATTTGTACGATCAACCACAGCGCTAACCATCTGTCGCGCAAAGCGGGTTCGATGCCGATGACAAGGCACCTGCCAAATTGGCAGGTGGCGCGATGCAGCCGGCCATGACGCCGGATTTGAGGCGGCCAATCATGCTCGCACAAGCCGGATTCGTTCCGCCGGGACGCCGCCCTTAGCTTGAAGAGTGCCGGCCTCTCGAAAGAGGAAACTATTCACCTGTCATTTTGGCAGGCCGTCTCGCAACTTCGATTTTTCTTGATCCGACAAAACACGATCAGCCGTCACGTCGTTGTGATGGCTGTTCACTTGATCAGAAACAGTAAATTCGTATTTTTTGGTTGGAAGTGTTGCTCCAATTCATGCTGGGATCGAGCCGACCACAGGAGTTGCACGATGACTGCGGTGACAATGAGGCGCTCGAGGTCCAAAGCTTCGAACCTCCTGGCGATGACAACGGGCGGCTTCCTTTCGCTGGCTTCAACGGCGCTCGCCGCGCCGGCCGTCGACGGCATGCGCGTCGTCGATCCGGTGGTGGCCGCGTGGGGATGCTATGAGGTGACCAAAGCCGGCGATCTGGTTCTCTACCCCTATCCCCAACACGCAGCATGGGCGCCATCTGCCGGTTCAGCGCAGGCCGACGGCCATAGCATTCTCGGATGGCGGGGTTTTTATGAAGTCAGGCCCGGCGGATCGGTTGCGCTGGAGCCGTTCTCTGACCCGTCGACGGCGACCATGCATGAGGAGGCCTGCGTAAGCGCCACGATCCACTGAGTTCGCCTTGACGATAGGCGGAAAAAGAGGAGCAAAGCCCAGATGCTTTCACGACGTAAATTTGGCCTTCTGTTAACCACGGCCATCATCATGACCGGCGCCAGCCGCGTGACGCTGTTCGATCGACAGGCTAAGGCGGCGGACGGGAAACATTTCGAAATCACCCGATCGGACGAGGAATGGCGCCGTCTGCTGACGCCCGAGCAATACGAGGTTCTGCGCCGTCACGGCACCGAACGGCCGGGATCGAGCCCACTCGATGATGAGAAGCGCGCCGGCATTTTCGCCTGCGCCGGCTGCGATCTGCCACTGTTCTCCTCGGACACCAAATATGACAGCCGCACCGGCTGGCCGAGCTTCTGGGCGCCGCTCGACGACGCCATCGGCACCTCCATCGACGACAGCCTGTTCATGACCCGAATCGAGGTGCATTGCCGCCGCTGCGGCGGTCATCTCGGCCATGTCTTCGAAGACGGCCCGCCGCCGACGGGCCTTCGCTACTGCATGAACGGGGTCGCCATGACGTTCGTGCCGGACGAATCCCAAACCTCCGGCAACACATGAGGGGCCTCGACATCGCCGGAAGGCGAATGATCACCGCAGCAGCGCTTCTGGTCCTTGCAGCCTGCTCGCCATCAGTTCCCGCCGAGGAGCGGTCAACAAGGACCGCTGCCGACGGCAATGCGTCCGCCGCGGGCAGCGCGGTCGCGATCTTCGCCGGCGGCTGCTTTTGGTGCATGGAGCCGCCCTTTGACAAGCTGGACGGGGTGATCGACACCACCTCCGGCTATACCGGCGGCACCACCGTCGATCCGACCTACAAGGAGGTCACCGCCGGGGGCACGGGCCACACCGAGGCGGTCCAGGTCACCTATGATCCGTCCGAGGTGACATACCAGGAACTCCTGGACGTGTTCTGGCGCAATGTCGATCCGCTCGACGCGGGCGGCCAGTTCTGTGATCGCGGCGACTCCTACCGCACCGGCATCTTCGTCGGCGGCGAGGAGCAGCGGCAGCTGGCCGAGCAATCAAAGCAGGCGCTCTCAAAAAGCGGGCGCTTCGATGAGCCGATCGTCAGCGAGATCGTCGAGGCTGGCCCTTTCTACCCGGCCGAGGACTATCATCAGGACTACGCCGACAAGAACCCGCTTCGATATCTCCTCTATCGCACCGGCTGCGGCCGCGACAAGCGCCTCGTCGAGCTCTGGGGCGATGAGGCGGGCGGCGGCAAGCACTGACCTCAGGCGGCTTGACCGGACGCGCCCCCATCGCCGATCGCCTGATAGCACCAAGCGGCAATCTTTTCGGAGTCGGCGGGCAGGTCGTCGGCAAACGCGCCGCCAAAGGCCTGCCAGGCCTCCGCATAAGAACCGCGGACGGCCACCAGCACCGGAATGCCCTTGTCGAAGGCCTTCTCGATCACCGTGCGAAATCCCTGGCCTTCGGATTCAGCCTTGCCGAACCGGTTCAGCAAAAGCATGTCCACCCCAAGATCGAGTTCCGCCAGGAGCGAGCCGCAAAGATCGGCCAACGCTCGCGGATCGAGCCGGCATCCTCTCGAGCCGGGACCGAGCGGTTGCGTAATGCAAGACGTCCGGCCATCGGCAATGTTCTCCAGATGGACAAGCGCGCAACAGCTATCACCGTCTTCAATTTCCCGCTGCACATAACCCGCGACATGAACTCCGTTCGCCCTCAACTCTCGTGCGACCGCTTCCAAAAGCGCATCGACCGGTTCACGATCGGCGAAGCGAACCACGCCGAGCGGGTTCGTGTTTTGGCCACCGGCGACCTCAAGCGTTGTATGGGTGTCATTCATTGAATGCGCTCTCGGGATTGGTGTTTGTCAGGAGATGCTTGCAAGACCGTTTGCCTCAAGCCGTTGCGACACACATGAAAGATCATACTCTTCATCACTCACGCCGAACAAGCAGTCGACGGACAACAATCCCAGGCGTATGAAGCGTGGCTCCATGGCGAAAATGGCGCTCGGCATTTCCCTACCGCTATCTTCTGCCAACCCAACTGTCGAATGACCGATTTTCTCGATGGTCATTGCCGGCTGTCCGGTCTCACCGAGGAGCCGTTTCGCCTCAAGGCGAGCAAGCTCCGGCGTCCAATGGGCACCATGCCGACCGATCGTAATCCAACGTTGGCGGGGGAGAGGGTTGGAACAGGTCGATACCCAGGACGAACGGCATAACTGCCTTATTCTGCTTGCGCGTAGAAACTGCTGTCGATGGCGGCGGAATAGTCATCGAGCGCGCGCTCGATTTCGCCCTGCTCCGCAAAGAAATCCGCGACCTCCTTAACGAAGGTCTGGACTCCGCCTAGCAACCAAGGGGCGGTAAGCTGGTCGTCACGGGTGTAGAAATCGAAGAGAGAGAGCACGATGTTGGACTGCTTGAGGTCGAGCCCCGCGGCCTCCGCGATCACCGATTGGGCTTGATCGGGATTGTCTTCGAGATACGCGGCCGCGCGGTCGGTCACCTTGAGGAACTGCGTGACAAGCTCGGGATGGTTGGCGGCGAAGTCTTCGGTGACGGCCACCACGTCGAACGCGCGAATGCCGAGGCGCTCCTGCTCATAGGCGCTCAAAAGCTCCCAGCCATGGCCCTTCATGCGGCGAAGCGGGCCGCCCCAAGAGCAGCCCATGGCGAGCTCGCCCTTGACGAATGCGTCGCTGATCGCCTGCGGCGACATGTCGACGATGTCGACCTTGCTCACGTCGACTCCGAGGAAGGTCAGGCTCTTCAGCATCTTGTAATGGGTGACGGTGTTCAGCGGCACGCCGACCTTTCGGCCTTCCAACTCATGGGCGTTGGCGCGGTCGATCGCTTCTTTCTTGTAGATCACGCAATTGTCGTTCTCGGCATAGGAGACGGCGACGCCGACCGCCTTGATCGCAGCCCCCTTGGTGACGGCGAGCGCGAAGGGGACGACGCCCATGGAATAGGCGATGTCGATATCGCCTGCGACCATCGCCTCGGCCATGGCGACCCCGGTCTCGAAGGCCTGCCATTCGAACGGCACGCCGAGTTCCTGATCGTACCATTTTTCCGCCTGGGCGACCTGATTGGCGGTCGGCCATTCCGCAAAGTAGGCGACCTTGATCGTTTCGGGGTCTTGCGCCAGGGCCGGCTGCATGAAGGCGGTCACCGCCAACGACAAGAGTGTTCCGGTCAATCGGTTCATCGAAAAATCCTCGCTGAAGCGGGCGCGGTCAGTCTGCCTCCGCAAGAGGCACGATCAAGGTCGGGATATGGGAGCGCCGGAGGACGCTCTTGGCAACCGAGCCGAGAAAAGTGTGGCTGACGCCGCGCTCGTGGGAGCCCATGACGATCAGATCGCAATGATGCTTTCGGCTCGCCGTCAGGATCTCCTCCGCCGGGTAGCTCTCGCAGACGTTGACCGACTTGATCTTTGATCGAACCCTCTTGTCCTCGTCGTTCTGTGCGGCCCAGAAGGCATCCTGCTTTTCATCCAGCAGCTTTTTCGCGCGATCGATCCGGAGATCCAGCATGTCGTGACGCGCCTTGCTGTCCTGAACATAGACCTGGAGCGCGAAGGCCGCGTCGTCCGACAATCGCTCCAGCACGTGCAGGAGATGCAGGTCTGCGCCGGTCAGCTTCGCAAGATAGGCGGCATAGCCAAAGGCGATGTGCGAATTATGCGATAGATCCGTCGAATACAGGATGTTGTTGATTGCGTGCTGCATGCCCTCACTCCTTTCAAGTTAAGGCAGCTCAAGTTAAGGCAGCCGGCCCTGCCGGTCCGGTTAGTAGCCGAACAGACTCGGTAACCAGAGCGTCAGTTGGGGGAAGAAGGCGATCAGGAAAATGGCGATCACGTTGACCAGGGTGAACGGCACGATCCGGGTGAAGATCTCCTCGATCGTGGCGTTGGAAACACCCGAAGCGATGAAGATATTCTCGCCAAGCGGCGGGGTCTGAAAACCGACGGCGAGCGCGCAGACCACGACGATGCCGAAATGGGTGGGATCGATGCCGAGATTGTAGCCGATCGGCAGGAGCACCGGCGTCAGGATCAGGATGGTCGCGAGCGTCTCCATGAACATGCCGACGAACAGCAGGAACAGGATGATGATCGCCCAGAGGATGTAGAGGTTCTCGGTGGCGCTCAGCATCCCCTCGGCGATGATCGCGGGGATGCGGTTCTCGACCAAAAGGCGGCCGAACACGGTCGCGGTGAACAGGATCAGGAGCACGCGGCCCGTGAGCCAGGTGGTGGTGGTGAGGCAGTGGCTGAGCGCTTCCCACTTGAGCTCGCGGTGAATGACGACGCCGACAAAGAGGGTGTAGAAGATGGCGACGATCGCGGCTTCGGTCGGGGTGAAGTAGCCGGTGTAGATTCCGCCGAGGATCACCAGCGGCGCTAACAAGGACCAGAAGCCGCGCCCGAGCGCCGTGCCGATGGTTGCGGCGGACCAGCCCTCGTCGGCGCCGTGATAGCCGCGCTTCTTGCAGAGGAAGTAGTTCATGATCAGAAGACTGCCAGCCATCAGCAGACCGGGGATCACGCCGGCGACGAACAGTTTCGGGATCGAGACAGATTGGAAAACACCGAATTTCTCGACGGCCTCCGGCGGCGCCTGCAGACCGAGAGCGGCGATGCCGAAAATGACCATCGGAATCGAGGGTGGAATGATGATGCCGAGGCTGCCGGCGGAGGCGGTAACGGCAGAGGCGTAGCTCCGGTCATAGCCGTTGTTGACCATGGCCGGGATCATCAGGAGGCCCACGGCGGCGGTGGTTGCGGGGCCGGAGCCGGAGATCGCGCCGAAGAAAAGGCAGGCAAAGACGGTCGCGGCGCCGATGCCGCCGGTGAAGGGGCCGGCGAAGCTCTCGGCGAGCGCCACCAGGCGTTTCGAGATACCGGCGGCCTCCATCAAGGCGCCGGCCAGGATGAAGGCGGGCAGCGCCATCAGCGGAAAGGAACCGACCGAGGTGAACGCGATCTGCACGAACTTGATCGGGTTCTCGCCGAGATAAAGGAAGGAAGCGAGCGCGGCGATGCCGAGCGCCACCGTGATGGGCGCTCCGATCAAGAGCAGGACGAGAAAGGCGCCGAACAGAATGTAGACGACGGTGCTTTCCATGATCTGGTTTCCCCCCGAGCTTGAAAAAGGCCCGTTGTTTTCCCGTTTGCTTTATTGTCGCCGGCTACTTGGCTTCTTCGATGACTTGGTCGAGTTCCTCCTGATCAGGATCGCGGACGTCGATGCCCTTGACCCAGCGGAGGTAGTTCACCTGGATGATCCGGACGGTCATCAGCGCAAACGCGATCGGCAGGATCATGTAGAAATATTTCATCGGAACGCCGAGCGTCTGTGATTTCCAAAAGAGGTTCATCTTGAAGAACACGAAGTCGATACTGAGCCAGACGAAGTAAATATTGAAGAGAACCCAGAACAGATCAGCGACAGTCTCCGAGACTTTCGCGACCATCTTCGGGAACGGTTTGAACTGCACGGTCACGCGGTTGTGGGCGGACAATCTGGCGGCATAGCTCGCCCCAAAGAAAACGAACCAGACGAACATGTAGGTGGAGAGTTCTTCGATCCAGGAGATCGAGTGGCCAAACAGTTCACGCGACACGATCTGCGCGAACAAAAGCGTCACGAACGTCGCAAGGAGGAAGCGGCAGACATAACTCTCGATGTTCTCGAAGATATGCTTGAGAATGGCCATCCGCCCCTCCTTTTTTCTTTAACTTGCCCGGACGACTGCCGGGTGGCTTGGGTGTCCGGCCCAATTCAGCCGGACACCATCTTGTCACTCACATACGGTTCACCTCGGAAAACCTGGCCGCAAACCTGACATCCAAGCGACTGCGATCCGAGTCCATGAGGTGATCATATCACCGGCCGAGGAGGGCCATGGCTGCGTCGAGCTTTTCCTTGCCGCCGATGCTGTCATAGAACTTCGGCCAGACGGCTTCGGTCGCCTTGGCGATCCAGTCGGTCTCATCGGGATCGATGATTTCCATGCCCTTGGCGACCAGGTCCTCCTTGATCGAGGCTTCGGAGTCGCGAAGGAACTGGGCGCTGTGCTCGGTCGCAGCCTGCCCCGCGGCGAGCACCGCTTCCTGGGTGGCGGGATCGAGGCTCTGGAACACGCCCTCGCTGACGACCAGGGGCTCGATCGAGAACACGTAGCAGATGTCGGTGACGTATTTCTGAACCTCGTAGAACTTCATCGAATGCACGGTGAGGTAAGGATTGTCCTGACCGTCGACCACGCCCTGCTGAAGGGCGGTGAATGTCTCGGACCAGGCCATCGGCGTCGGATTGATGCCCCAGGCATTGTAGCTGTCGATCATGATCTCGTTCTTCGGCACCCGGATCACCAGGCCCTGCAGATCATCGAGAGTCTCGACCGGTTTCTTGGAATTGGTGAGCACACGGCAGCCGGTATAGGTCCAGCCGATGATGCGCACGCCGGCATCGCGAATGGTGTTGTCGATCAGCTCCTGGCCGACCTCGCTGTTGATCAGCTTTTCGGCATCATCGACGCCCTGGATGACGTAAGGCAGGGTGAAGATGCCGACGGTCGGCGAGAACGGCGTGATGTTGTTGATCGCCAGGATGGACATGTCCAAGAGGCCCATGGAGGCGTCGTTGACCGTGTTCTGCTCGCTGCCGAGCTGGCCGTTCAGGAACAGCTCCGCGGTGTAGGCGCCATCGGTGCGGGCTTCGAGTTCCTCGACGAATTTCTTGCCGAGCTCATGCTGGGCGGAGCCCGCGGCATCGCCAACCGCGACCCGGAAACTGGTCTGAGCGGAAGCGTCCAGCGTAACGCCAAGAAGTGCTGTCAAGGCGATCGCCGCCCCGCCGATGAGTTTCTGATGGAAATGCATGCGTTGCCTCCTTTGGTTGCGAACGTGCCGCAGGATCACCAGCTCTTGCGGCGCTGACGTTTTGTCTCCTGTCCGGATGGATCGGCCCTGTCGCCGCCCAGCGGATCGCGTGCACCTGACGCCTGTTCTTATTCACATAGCTTTACAGCGCTTCGAGCCCAGCCCATAGGACCAGAATAAGCCATTGATGGAACCAGACTTTGCGCCACCTCATCCGACACTCCCTCTGAGCAGCGCAATACCGGCGAGGATCAGGACGCCGATGAAAATCGTCTCGGCGAGGATCAGCGTGATCGCTTGGCCGCCGACATCGAAGATGCGTTTCAGCGAGGATTTCATGCCGACCGCCGAGATCGCGATCAGCAGCGCCCAGCGCGACGCGTCGCCAGCCAGCTTCGATACCGCCTCGGGGATCAGCCCGATCGAGTTGATCGCGGCGAGCACGAGAAAGCCGACGACGAAGGCAGGCAGCAGCGGCGGTCTTTTCGCGCCGGCATCGGCTTCGATCGGCAGCGACCGGATGATCAGCGCGAAAGCCAGCACCACGGGGGCGAGCATGGTGACGCGGATCAGCTTCACCAGGGTCGCGGTGTCACCCGCTTCCTGCGACACGGAAAAACCGGCGCCAACCACCTGGGCGACGTCGTGGATGGTGCCGCCGATGAAGATGCCGATCTCCCGGTCGTCAAGCCCGAACTGCTGCGCGATGATCGGATAGATCACCATGGCGATGGTGCTGAGCACGGTGACGCCCATGACGGTAAAGAGGAGATTGCGCTCGGAATGCTCGTTCTTCGGCAGCACCGCGGCTATCGCCATGGCGGCCGACGCCCCGCAGATCGCGACCGAACCGCCGGTGAGCAGCGCCAGCCGCCAGCCGCGTCCGAGCAGCTTCGCACCGAGAAGACCGAACAGGATGGTGGCGATGACGGCGCCGATGATCAGCGCGATGGTCGCCAAACCCAAATCCATCAGCAGACCGGCGCTGATGCGCATGCCGAGTAGCGCCACGCCAAGCCGCAGCACGGTCTTCGCGGTGAAGTCGATGCCCGGCACACACCGCCCTTCCTCGGCCAGGAAGTGAAAGGCGATGCCGAGCAGAAGCGCCATCAGCATCGCCGGCACGCCGTAGTGATCGGACAGAAACTGCGCGGTGATCGCGACCACCGCCGCGACTAGAAAGCCCGGCCCGTAGCGCTGCATCCAATCACCCACGCCCTGGACGCTGATGCGGCTAGCGATGGTTTCCGTTGTCATCATCCTGCTCCAGGTCCGGCGCGGACTTCGGTGACTTGCCTGACACCGACGCTTGGAGCCTTGACCGGCCGGGTCAGACGCCCGGTCCGAAAGTTACGGCGCATGCCGTCGGACCGAGCGACGCCCCCAAGTAAAGCCCGCCCCGGCTCGGGGTCAAGTTCAGCCTGCGTGCGCTGCACGCCGCATGTCGGACTTGTTGATGCCGGCGACCTTGACCGGGGTCTTCATGGCGTCGCGGCGGAAGGGTTCGCCGAGCTCCTGGTTGAGGACCACCTCGATAAAGGTGGTGACGCCGTCTTCCATCTGCTCCTTGATCGCGGTTCTGAGCGCCTCGGTCAGGCTCTCCATGGTCTCGACCTTGACGCCCTTCAGGCCGCAAGCTTCGGCGACCTTGGCGTAGTCGACGCCGACATTGAGCTCGGTGCCGACGAAGTTGTCGTCGAACCAGAGCGTGGTATTCCGTTTCTCGGCACCCCATTGATAGTTACGAAAAATCACCATGGTGATCGGCTTCCACTCATTGCGCCCGCAGGCGGTCATCTCGTTCATCGAGATGCCGAAAGCGCCGTCGCCGGCGAACCCGACCACCGGCAGATTCGGGCGGCCGATCTTGGCGCCGAGGATCGAGGGGAGGCCGTAGCCGCAGGGGCCGAAAAGACCCGGAGCGAGATAATGGCGGCCCTCCTCGAAGGTCGGGTAGGCGTTGCCGATGGCGCAGTTATTGCCGATGTCGGAGGAGATGATCGCGTTCTCCGGCAGGGCCGCCTGGATCGCACGCCAGGCCTGACGCGGGCTCATGCGATCGGGCTCGCGGTTGCGGGCGCGCTGGTTCCAGGTGACGCCCTCGTCGTCGTCTTCGTGATCCATCGAGGACAGCTCCTGCGCCCAGCGCGACTTCGCCTGGGCGACCAGGTTCTTCCGGTCCTCACGACCGGCATCGCCGGCTGTCTCCGACAGCTGGTCGACAATTTGCTCCGCGACCATCCGAGCATCGCCCTGGATGCCGACCGTCACTTTCTTGGTCAGACCGATGCGGTCGGCATTGATGTCGACCTGGATGAGCTTGGCGTCCTTCGGCCAGTACTCGGTCTGATAGGCAGGCAGCGACGAGAACGGGTTCAGCCTGGTGCCGAGCGCCAGCACCACGTCCGCCTTCGAGATCATCTCCATCGCCGCCTTGGAGCCGTTATAGCCGAGCGGGCCGCAGGAGAGCGGGTGGGAGCCCGGGAAGGCATCGTTGTGCTGGTAGTTGCAGCAGACCGGGGCCGACAGACGCTCTGCGAGCGCCGCAGACGCCGGAATGGCGCCCGAGAGCACCACGCCAGCACCGTTCAGGATGACAGGGAACTTGGCGGAAGACAGTAGCTTCGCGGCCTCTGCAATGGCATCAGCATCACCGCGCGGCGGTGCGATGTCGACGATCTGCGGGAGTTCGATATCGATCACCTGGGTCCAGAAGTCGCGCGGCACGTTGATCTGGGCGGGAGCACTACCGCGCTTCGCCTTCAGGATCACGCGGTTCAAAACCTCCGCCATGCGCACCGGATCGCGCACCTCCTCCTGATAGCAGACGCAGTCCTCGAACATCGCCATCTGCTTGATCTCCTGGAAGCCGCCCTGGCCGATGGTCTTGTTGGCGGCCTGGGGGGTCACGAGGAGCAGCGGGGTGTGGTTCCAGTAGGCGGTGATGATCGGGGTCACCATGTTGGTGATGCCGGGACCGTTCTGAGCGATCGCCATGGACATGCGGCCGGTGGACCGGGTGTAGCCGTCCGCGATCATGCCGGCGTTCACCTCATGGGCGCAGTCCCAAAAGGTGATGCCCGCCTCGGGAAACAGGTCGGAAATCGGCATCATGGCCGAGCCGATGATGCCGAAGGCGTGCTCGATGCCGTGCATCTGCAGGACTTTGACGAACGCCTCTTCCGTGGTCATTTTCATTTCTTGTCACTCCTCTTGCTCGTATTTCGTCGATGGCGGCGCTCTTTTTTTACAGGCGCCCGAAAACCTGGCCGCATACCGTCAAGCCTGGCAGCGGCGGTCAAAAGTCGATGAGGTGGTCACACCACATCGTCGCGGATGTAGTACCAGACATACATGAAGCGCTGGCCAAGGCGCCGGAACGGGGTCAGGACGCCGTGGCTGGGCAGCGGCGAGGTGAAGATCGGAAGATCGAGCTCGCCGCCCTTGCCGGCGACCATCTGCGCCATACGCCGTCCCGCCTGGGCCGAGTACATGACGCCGTTGCCGCCATAGCCCATGGCATAGTAGATCTGCTCGCCTTTGTCCGGCTGGAAGATGCGGGGCATCATGTCGTGGCTGACATCCACCCAGCCCCACCAGGAATAGTCGAGATCAATGCCGCGAAGCGCCGGGAATTTTCGATACAAGCCCTCCTGCAGCAGCGCGAGGTGCTTCGGGTTCTCGGCGTCCTCGCCGGTGATCGCGCTGCGGCTGCCGATCTGCACGCGGCCGTCCGGCAAATAGCGGTAGTAGTGCCGCAAGGTGCGCGTGTCGGTGAGCGGCGAGCAGGTCTTGAAACCGCAGGCCTCCTTCTCGTCGTCTTCCAGAGGCCGGGTGACGATCGAGTTGGAGAGGATCGGCATCAGCCGGTGCTTGGTGAAGCGGCTGAGGCCGGGCGGGGTATAGCCCGCGGTCGCCAGCGCCACCGCGCGTGTCCTGACCGTGCCGCCGGGCGTGGTCAGGTGATGGACGCCGTTCACCGTCTTCCAGCCCATGACCGGGCTCGCCGGGTGGATGGCGACGTCGAGCTTTCTCGCCAGGTTCTGATAGCCGAAGGCGAGCTTCGCCGCGTGGATGCAGATGCCGTCAGGCTCGTGCATGGCGCCCGCCGCTTCCTGCTCCTTGACGAAGCGCTCGTGCAGCTCGTCCCGGCCCATCACCCTGGAGCCATAGCCGAAGACGTCGTTCAGCAGTGCCGACTCCTTCTCCAGCCTGGCCATGACCGCCGGCTTGTGCGCGATGTAGACATGGCCGCCGTCCTGCGGATCGCAGTCGAATTCGCCGGACCCGATCAGATCGCGAAAGACGTCGAACGCCTCGACCACCTCGCCGTGCATTTTCTTCGCGACATCCACGCCCCAACGCTGGATCCACTCCGAGCGCTTGAGACGTCCGGACGAGATCTGCGCCTGGCCGCCGTTCCTCGTGGAGCAGCCCCAGGCCACGGTATTGGCTTCGAGCACCACCGCCTTGATGCCATGCTCCTTGGCGAGATGGATCGCGGTCGAAAGCCCGGTATAGCCGGAGCCGACCACCACCACGTCGGCGTCCATGTCACCCGACACGGGTCCATCGTCTTCGGGCGGCGGCCCTGCCGTCCCGATCCAGTAGGTCGGCGCATAGTCCCGATTGTGGCCGGGGCCGGCGTCGACCAGCGGGTCGTAGTGCGGATCGTAGCTGGCTTTCGGCCAGTGTTTCGGGCGGAGACGGTCGGGCATTACCTTGTTCCCTGAGGGAGAGTTCCGGTCGAAAAAATTCAGGCCGGGATCGGCGGGCGCTGCTTTCTGAAGGCGCGCTTCGATGCGATCTTGCCGTCTTTCAGCGTGAACAGATCGACGCCCTCGGCTTCGATGCGCGAACCATCGCCGCCGGTCCCGCGAAAGATCCACTCGGAGACCGCGAAATCACCGTCCAGCCGGTGGCTGGTGGTCTCCCAATGGGCGTCGGGAAAGCTCTGCCAGACGCCGGTGAACGCATCGCGCACGGCATCTCGGCCCTCGATCCGCGTGCCGTAGACCTCGGCGCCGCCCAGCGTCTCGAACACGACGTCGTCGGTCATGAAGGAAACCGCCGCCTCGGCGTCATGCCGGTTGAAGGCCTCGAACAAGGCGTTCAGATCGATCTTACCACCGCTCATGCTCATCCCTCCAGATCGTCGTTCAGGGGACGCAACGCCGTCGATGGCGGCAAGCGTCCCGCTGCATCCGGAAGTTAGGGCAGACTACCGCCTTCCCTTAGATCCAGAGACGGCGCTTCTATGGCTCCAGTCTCGCCGACGATCCCGCTCAGGATCTTGATGCCGGGCTCGATGCGGGTCGATGGGATCGAGGAGAAGCCGAGACGGCAATAATGCTTTGGCGGCTCGTCGCCATGAAAGAAAACGTCGCCAGGCTCGATCAGCACGCCCGCCTGCCTCGCCGCCATGGCGAGAGCCCTGCTGTCCAGCCCGTCCGGGCCTCTCACCCAGACGCTGGAACCGCCGGCCCCGCTGATGACATCGAACGCCGGCAGATGCCGCTCAAACGCGGTGCGCATGGCGGCGGCGCGCTCCGCCAGCACGTCGATGCTCTTCCTGAGCAGGCGGTCGAAATGGCCAAGCGCCAAAAACAAGGCCAGCGCCCGCTGATTGTTGGTCGGCGGGTGGCGAAGCATCAGCCGGCGAAGGGCGCGCGCCTCGCGCACGACGGCTGGCGGGCCGACGATATAGCCGACCCGCAGGCCGGGCGCCAGCGTCTTCGAAAGGCTGCCGACATAGAGCACGCGGCTGCTGCCGTCCATCCCGCGCATCGCGGTGGATGCATCCTCCGTGAGGCCGAAATTGCTCTCGAAGTCATCTTCGATCAACAGCATGTCCCGGCTCTCGGCAAGCTCCAGCAGCCGTCGTCGGCGCTCGACGGGTAAACGCACTCCCGTCGGACATTGCCGGCTCGGCGTCAGAAATAGAAGGCGACAGCCATCTGGGACATCATCCGGATCGATGCCCTCCTTCGTCACCTGCAGCATTCGGAGATCGGCCGACTTCAGGGAGAAGATATTGCGCGCATCCGGATAGCCCGGTTCCTCCATGCCGACCACGGCGCCAGGCCGCACCAGCAGCTCCGCCAGGAGAAAGAGCGCCTGCTGCGCGCCAAGCGTGATCATGATTTCATCAGCACCCGCCCAAATACCCCGGCGCGGCAGCACACGGGTCCTGATTTGCTCGACCAACTCGGGATCGTCGCCGTCGACCAGATCAGCCGCCCAGCCGCGGATTTCGAGAACGCTCAAAGCCTGGCGGGCGCATTCCCGCCAGTCGTTGATCGGAAACAAGGTCGGATCGGACTGGCCATAGAGAAACGCATATGGAAAATTCAGCCAGTCTGCGGGTTTGTCGATGTTGCGCTGGCCGCTGGGAATCATCGCCAGATGCGGGCACCAATCGATTGTTGGCCCCAGCACCTTCTCGGCGATCAGGTCATGGCAGGGTCGCCTGTCGCCTGATGGCTTCACGAAATAGCCGCTACGCTCACGCGCTTCGAGCACGTCCTCATCGACGAGTTGTTGATAGGCAAGCAGAACGGTGTTGCGGGCGACGCCGAGGTCACGGGCAAGCTGACGACTGGAGGGAAGCGGCATGTCGACGCCGAGCCAACCTTCACTGATCGCGCTGATCACCATCTCGCGCAAGCGCGCCTGCAACGGCCGGCCGCTCGCGACCGTTCGAGCGAACAGCCGATCCCACGACGCTTGGTCGATGCGACGCACCACCACGCCTCCCTGTCTTTCGCTTTTGGCCTGAGGTGATTGTCTCCGATCAATCCTGCGTGCGTCAATTGCTCTGTGCCGATCGGTGGCTTTGAGCGCGATCGACGTTTGTGTCACTGAGCGTGGTGTACGAGACCATTGCGAGCCGTCGTCTGCTGAGGCTCAAACGGAAGCGACGGTGAGCGCCGCTGGCTCGGTGGTGTGAAGCTGCATGATGTTGGCCATGGTCTCAAGAGGCATGTAGCGCCGGGTGGTCAGCCATTCTTCGGGACACGACCTATTGCTGTAGGATCGATCTCGGATTTCGAGTTCGAGGAAGATAACGCTTTGGACCCCTCAATAAGTCCAAGAACGCTCGGCCCCAAGGCTCGCGGAAAGGCAGGGCCATTTGCAGTCACTAGAGCGACGTCTGATCAGGTTGGAGCGGGGCCGGCGTGGGTCGACTTGATCCGACGTCGCTCTAAGGTTGCGCATATTTGCGTAGGGCTTGGGCGTCCTTTACAACCGCGCCGACACAACTCAAATGGCCTCATGCGAAGAACCAGCGCGCTATTGAAGTTGCCGGCGCCGCCGATCACGATATAACCGCCGAGATCGATGACATGCCGTCAACGGCAAGACAGCGATGATTGCTCGACTCCCTGAGGGCAAATGGATCGCTTCCGCTGCTGCGGCGCGCTCGAACAAGGATCTGGAGCAAAGCCATGATGTCGAGCAGGAAGACGTCGTCTGAAAGCCTCTGGACGCTATCCTCGGGCCGGAGAAGCTGCGGGCGCTTCGTCGACCTGTGCGTCCGACGTTGACCGCCGCCGTCTTCACGGAAGGGCCAGTCCTTCGCCACATCGCGGTGATGACGGCGACGGCGACCGCGGGGTTGATCGCAATCTTCGTGGTCGATCTGCTTGATCTGTATTTCCTCAGCCTGCTGGGCGAAGTGGAACTCGCCGCCGCGGTCGGCTATGCCGGCTCCATCCTGTTCTTCACCACCTCGGTCTGCATCGGCCTGGCGATCGCCATGGCCGCCCTGGTGGCGCGCGCGGTCGGGGCCGGCGAGGAGGAGCGCGCCAAGCGCTATGTGGTCCATGTGAGCGTGGTCGCGCTCACGCTCACCATCCCCTTCGCCGCGATCGTCTGGATCAGCCTGCCCGCCCTCCTTATCATGCTCGGCGCCGAGGGGCGGACGCTGGAGCTGGCCGTCGCCTATCTCCGCATCATCGTCCCCTCGATGCCGGTCCTGGCGCTCGCCATGGGCCTGGGCGGCGCCCTGCGCGCTGTCGGCGCCGCCAGACTCGCTATGGCCTCGACCCTGATCGGTGGCCTGGTCAATGCGGCGCTCGACCCGATCCTGATCTTCGGTCTCGATCTCGGCATCGAGGGGGCAGCGCTGGCCTCGGTCGCCGCCAGGATCGCGGTTTTCGCGGTCGGCGCCTATGGCGTCGTCGCTCGGGAAAAGATCATCGGCCGTTTCAAGCCCCGCGCTCTGCCGCGCGATGTCGCCAGGATTGCCGAGGTCGCCGGCCCCGCCGTCCTGACCAATCTCGCCACGCCCTTCGGCAATGCCTATGTGGTCGGCAGCATGGCGGCGTTCGGCGACGATGCGGTTGCCGGCTTTTCGATCATCGGCCGGATCATTCCGGTTGCCTTCGGGGTGGTCTTCGCGCTCTCCGGCGCCGTCGGTCCGGTGATCGGCCAGAACTTCGGGGCCGGCAACGCCGAGCGCATTCGGCGCACGCTGATCGACGCCATGCTCCTCGGCACCGCCGTCGTGCTCGCCGCCTCGGCCATTCTCTATCTGTCTCAGGACCAGATCGCCGCCGTCTTCGATGCGAGCCAGGGGGCCGCCGATCTGATCGGTTTCTTCTCGACCTACATAGCGGTTCTGTTCGTCTTCCTGGGCGCCCATTTCGTCGCCAATGCGGCGTTCAACAATCTCGGCCGGCCGCTCTGGTCGACGCTGACCAATTGGGGCCGGGTAACCGTCGGCACCGTGCCGCTGGTCTGGCTCGGCGCCCGGTGGCTCGGTCCTGAGGGCGTGCTCCTCGGCCAGGCCATCGGCGGCGTTCTGTTCGGCGCCGGAAGCTACTTTTTGGCTTGGCGCTTGTGCAAGGCGGACACAGCTGATCGGCAGAAGATCCAAACCCGAACGCGCATGTTCCGCGTGCCGCTTTCCGCGCAAACCGTCTATCGCGGCTGGGTCGGTCTGTTCGGCGATCCGGAGCCAAAACCCGAACGTACCCGAGAGTAGAAACATGCTCGTCTACGCCGCCATCTTCCTTGCCGCCGCCGCGATCGCCGCGCCGCTCGCCAAGCGCCTGGGCCTTGGCGCCATTCTCGGCTACCTTGCCGCCGGCGTCGCGATCGGCCCTTCGGGTCTCGGCCTGATCTATCGATTCCATGACGTCGAGACGGTGATGCACACCGCCGAATTCGGCGTGGTATTGCTGCTCTTCGTCATCGGCCTGGAACTCCGACCGAAGCGCCTCTGGTCGATGAGGACGAGCATCTTCGGCATGGGCGCCGTTCAAGTGATCGGCACCGCCGTCCTGATCGCATTG
>CBDCFT010000028.1:0-8474 GCA_965216365.1 Arenicellales bacterium
TGGGGAAAGGCTTCAACAAAATCCTCGTAGGCTATTATCTGTGCCGGCACACGTTTTAGTTTTACGCCGGTCATCTCACCGACAATGCCTTCCCCGGTAAACTGTTGCCACCAGCTTTCGGTTTGCCGGTCGTACATAACCAGATCGCTCTTGCGCAACTTGCCGGTGGTACCGAAGTCGAGCAATTGATCGCCAACCCGCCGATCAAACACGATACTGGCGTTACACAAGGGGCAAAAAGTTACTGATAACGGTGTTTGACCCAATGTGTCGTTCACGATCTCATGCCACATCAATATCTGTATCGGGTAAGCTCGCACCGCACCGTCGATATTTACCGCGATTACGGGTTCAAGAGGATCCAGCCATTGCTGGGCATCTTCGTTACTCACAAACTCCGGAACATCAATGGCCGGAATGCCATCCTTTGGCGGACCACCAGATAGTATTTCAGTCAGGTCAATAGAGGTAACACTGAATTCGGTCTTTGGCCATTCGGACGACCAGCGCTCGGCTATTTTCGACTGCGCGAATACAACACCTTTAACGGCAATCCAACCGACAACAATGACCAGGAATATACGCGCCGCAGGAAGACGCCAATTATTTGAATGCGAAAACGTATTCATAAATAACTTGAACATTTTTTGATTGTGGTAAGTTTTGACAACCCGCTGATCGTTTTGGTTCATCACGAAGCGCGCCGTTAAGCTTAAGGTATACTCTTTGCCAAATAATACTCGAAACCCGCTACGACTAATGCCGACAATTTCCGTTCCGCCAAAAACACTAACCGAGAATATTGAAATAGCGCCGGACGACTGGGAAGCGAAAGACATTTACTATTTAATGACCGGACTGGTGGTACCCCGTCCTATCGGCTGGATATCCACCGTATCCTCGCAAGGCATTCCGAATCTTGCACCCTACTCCTACTTCAACGCAGTCGCGCATAATCCACCCCACGTCATGTTCAGTTCCATCGGCGCGAAAGACAGTTTGCGCAACGTTGAGGAAACCGGTGAGTTTGTCGCCAACATCGTCACCATGGGCGTGATCGAGCACATGAATTTTACAGCTACCGATTTCCCTTCCGAAGAAAACGAATTCGGCTGGGCCGGGTTGACGCCTGCAACCGCGCACACAGTTTCCCCCGCCAGAGTAAAAGAAGCAAAAGCACACCTCGAATGCCGCAGCGTACAAATCGTACCCGCCGGCAACGGGAATATCGTTATCGGCGAAGTGCTGCATATTCATGTCGACCCATCCGTATGGGAAAACGGTCGCGTGTCGCCGGAGAAACTCGACCCCGTATGCCGTCTGGCGGGAAACAACTACGCGCGTCTGGGCGAGATTTTTCGCCTCGAACGACCGCTCTGGGATAACGTGAAAAACACCACCGGCGATGAATCCATGCCCCGATTAAAATAAACCCGAGGTTGATCTCCAATCCATGCTGACAAAAATTCTGTTTACGGTAGCGGTCATCGTAGTGGTGATGTTTGTGTTTCGTCATCGCAATCAAACGTCGACGGTTAAAAATATTTCCCCTGCCACGTTGGAACAACCACCGCGCGGCATTTCACCGCAAATGCTGGCTTATATTTTTATCGTGCTCATTATGCTGGTATCTGGTCTGATTTATTTGTTTTACTGGATGGAGCAAAACACCATCGTCAATATAAAAGTTATCGATGCCAGCGGAGCGGCGTTTAACTATCAGGCTCACAAAAAATCAATCGAAGGAAAGGAGTTCACTACGCTGGATGGCCGTCGCGTCACCCTGGGCGATAGCGATCGTGTTGAGATGATCGAGAATAACTGAATCGGTTTAGCAACAGTTCATTACTAAACCGTCAGCAGCATAACCGCTTTTTTCCAGGTTGAACTCGATACGCCATCTGCCACCAGTTACGACAACGCTTATAGCGCTGTGCGTTTTAGTAGCTCTGTCTTCAAGTTTTGGCCAAGCGCAAAACGTATTGCAGCCACTGTATATCTCCGCGCGTTTCATACAGCAGTTGCCGGAGGTGAAATCAGGCGAGGTTTGGCGTCTGCTGACACCGATATTTGTTCACTATGGCGTCCTTCACCTGGGGTTGAATATGTTCGCGTTGTGGGTTCTCGGCCGGGCGATGGAATTGCGACGACGTGGTCTGGCGTTGCTGGCGCTGGTGATTATTGTCGGTGTTGTTTCCAATCTGGCCGAGTATTGGGAATCCGGTCCGCATTTTGGAGGCATGTCCGGTGTTTTGTATGGTTTGTTCGGCTACATGTGGATGCAGGGCCGGTTTAATCCCAGGTTCGGCATCCATTTACCGCAATCATTGATTAATGCCCTGCTTATCTGGTTTGTCATTTGCTGGTCGGGGATTTTTAAACTTCTTTTGGACCTGCACTTCGCTAACATGGCGCACACCGCGGGATTGTTAACAGGCGTCATCTGGGGCTTGGTATCGGCTAAAATGGAATCAACCAACCGCTAAGCGGTCTAACTAATGACCGCCGGTTTAAAACGATCACGGACATCCTCATGAAAAAAGTGCAATTTTGTTTCCTGTTTGGTCTTGTCGCTTTTATTACGTTGTTTTCCACTGCGTTCGCGGAACATACGCCTTATGCAAAATTTTATGGCGAGTACGCAGGCGAAACGGTTTATGAAGTCGATGGAATGGAATACAAACGCGATCTCAGCGTATCCATTCAAGCGTTAAAAAACGGATTTAACGTAGCCTGGAAAACCACCACGCACAAACCCGGATCAAAACCGAAAGAAAAAGCCTATTCCATCGATTTTGTGTCCACCGACCGCGAGCACGTGTATTCCTCTGCTATGAAGGCCGATTTGTTCGGCGGTCGTGAAGCGCTGGATCCTATGAAAGGCGATCCCTATGTCTGGGCCAGGGTGAACGACAACACCATGACCGTGTATGCTTTACTCGTAACGGACGACGGCGGATACGAAATGCTGGTGTACAAACGAACATTAACGTCTGACGGACTCGATCTAGAGTTCACCCGCTTACGCGATAACGAACCGTTGCGTTCGATCAACGCCAGACTCATTAAACAATAATTTATTTCTCCATTCGTTCTACCTACCGAACGCTTTTTGCTAGAGTGGCGCCACCGAATAAACTCGCTCGCTGATAAATTACGTTCATGAAAAAGATTGCCGATAAAACCATGTTGATTGTCGTCAGCGGTTGTCTGCTGGTGCTGATTGGTTTCGGCGTGCGCGCTAGTTTTGGATTGTTTTTGGCTCCGATGAGCGACGCCAATGGCTGGGGGCGGGAGGTATTCGCTCTGGCGATTGCCTTACAAAACCTGATGTGGGGTGCATCGCAACCCTTTGCCGGCGCCATAGCGGATCGTTACGGGTCGGGCCGGGTCATTGTTGTCGGTGTTATTTTATATGTCGCCGGTTTGTTTATGATGGCCAACAGCACCACGCCGTTGATGCTGCATGTTTCGCAAGGCTTGCTCATTGGTATGGCGTTGTCGGGCACGACTTTTGCTGTTGTACTCGCCGCGCTTGCCAGGGCCGTGCCTGAAGAGAAACGCTCCTGGGCACTGGGTATTGGCACGGCTGCCGGTTCGATGGGACAATTTTTACTGGTGCCGCTAGGCCAGGCATTTCTATCGAAATACGGTTGGTCTACTGCGTTAATGCTGCTCGGCGTTACTGCCATCGCAATGGTGCCGTTGGCCCGCGCCTTGACCGGACGACCGGAAAACAAAGGACCGCAACAATCCTTAGGCGAAGCGCTGAGAGAGGCGAGTCGACACAGCGGTTACTGGTTTCTCATTGGCGGTTTTTTTGTCTGCGGTTTTCACGTAGCGTTTATCGCAACACATTTACCCGCCTATCTTACTGACGGTGGATTATCGCCTAAGCTTGGCGCGTGGGCGCTGGGTACGGTTGGTTTGTTCAATGTATTCGGCGCTTACTACTCCGGTGTGTTGGGTGGCCGATATAGTAAAAAATATTTACTCAGCGCGCTTTATTTCACACGCTCGATCGTTATCGCTATTTTTATCCTCGTACCACTGACCAATATATCCGCATTGGTATTCGCTGCTGCGATCGGATTGCTGTGGTTGTCGACCGTGCCTTTAACCTCGGGTTTGGTCGGTCAAATCTTTGGCCCGCGTTACATGGCCATGTTGTTTGGCATCGTTTTTTTCAGCCACCAGGTAGGCAGTTTTCTCGGTGTCTGGCTCGGTGGCCGGTTATTTGACACTACCGGTTCATACGACATGATTTGGTGGATGAGTATAGCGCTGGGTGTCATTTCCGCGTTGTTCCACTGGCCGATTAACGAAAAACCGGTGGTTCGCGCAGCGACTGCCTAGCCGACTTGACGATTAAGATTTAAGCTGCAAAATATGTGCGTCAACTCGATGCAGCACACTAAACTCATCGTCTGCTATTTCTCGTAACAACTGTTTGTGCTCGCGATCAAATTGTTTAACTTGATCGGGATTTAGTCCCGCACCAACACCACGGCAGGCACGAATGCGGCCACGCCACGACTCCCGTGTGTAGAGCACCGGTGTATCAAAATAGAACATTCCGACGATATTGAAATCCTGTTTTGCCCAGTCCGGACAGTTGGGTATTTTCCCTGACCAGTCACCGGCACTCCAGACAGGATTGTGTTTCAACACCAGCTTTTCACTGGCGCAGGCAATGGCATCTTCACGCGGTAACCAGGAAAAATGCGATGTCACCAGTACGCCATCTTTCCTCAATAACCGCTTAACTTCAGCGATAGCTTTTTGCACATCGAAGTACAACCAGCACTGATTCGCGGTTATCACATCAAACGAATTATCCGGATAGGGAACGGCTTCCGCTCCTGCAACGTTGAACTCGATATCAAGCTCAGCCCGTTTCGCTAACTCTTTAGCGACATCGATTTGTCCCTCGGAAATATCAACACCAACGACCGCCGCTCCTTGACTGGCGAACTGACGTGCCAGCACACCGGTTCCGGTACCCAGATCGAGAATGTTTTGCCCGGCGAGTCCAATGTCAAATGCTGTTAAACAAGCATAGAAACGCGGCGGCGGGCCTCGCCTGTAAGTCGCGTAATCCGCCGAAGTTTTACCCCAGTCAATATTCACGCCCTCGTCGTGGGGATTTATTCCGTGCATACTTTACAGAGTGCCGGGGTAAGCACCACCGTCAATGAGAAAGTTCTGTCCGGTGACGTAACCGGCCTGAGCGCTGCATAAGTAAGCACAGGCTTGGCCGAATTCGTGCGGATCGCCATAACGTTTGGCCGGAATGACTTTTTTCCCGGCCTCGAACATCTCGTTGAAGTCGCCACCTGATTGGTCGGCATTGAACTGGATTGCACTACGCAACCGATCCGTATCAAAACGGCCGGGTAATAAATTGTTAATGGTCACACCGTGCGGCACGACCTGGCGCGCAACACCGGCAACAAACCCAGTTAATCCCGCACGCGCGCCATTGGAAAGACCTAAAAAAGAAATCGGCGCCTTAACAGCGCCGGACGTAATATTCACAATACGACCGAAACCTCGTTCGATCATGCCGTCCACTGTCGCGCGAATGATCTCAATCGGAGTCAGCATATTGGCATCCAGCGCGTCAATCCATGCGTTACGATCCCAATCGTGAAAATCTCCCGGCGGTGGCCCGCCCGCGTTGTTCACAACAATGTCATAATGATCCGCCGCGGCCAGTGCTTGTTGCCGGCCGGCTTCCGATGTGATGTCGCAACATACCGAAGTGACGTTACCGTGTGCCTGCGCCTTCACCTCTTGCACCGCGTTATCCAATGTCTCCTGGGTACGGCCATTCATGACTACGTTTGCGCCCTCGCGCGCCAACGACATCGCGCAGGCTTTGCCCAATCCCTTACTGGATGCACATACCAGTGCGGTTTTACCTTTTATTTTCAAATCCACTATTTATTCTCCGGTGTTCGTTAACGGGAAATCGACCTGTTTTGCGTTACTATATCAGTGAGTCAAGTGGGTTAGCACAGTCTGACTCACCAAATAAGAATTTAATCAAACAACTGGGTTCTTCACACAATGATTCTGCAACATTCCACCTGGCAGGAAGTCGATGCCTACCTGCAACACTCCACCGCCATCATTATTCCTATCGGTTCGACCGAGCAACACGGGCCAAACGGTTTGATCGGCACCGACGCAATTTGCCCGGAAACCATTGCCAAAGGCGTAGCGGATAAAACTGAGGTGCTCATTGCACCAACCATCAGCATCGGCATGGCACAACATCACCTGGGTTTTGCCGGTTCAATTACCCTGCGTCCTTCAACGTTGATTGCGGTTATTTGTGACGTGGTTAATTCCCTCGCACGACACGGCTTCGATCATTTTTATTTTCTAAACGGACACGGCGGCAACATCGCGACTGTCACCGCTGCATTTTCCGAATTGTATGCGCAATCCAGTTTCAGCAAAGAAGCCAATAAACACCCCTTGCGCATGCGCCTGCAAAATTGGTGGCACAGTAGCGAAGTAAATGCGCTATCCAAAAAATTATTCGGCCATGCCGAAGGCAGTCATGCAACGCCTTCCGAAGTCTCCCTGAGCTACTTCGCGCACCCGCATGCAGTAAAAAATGTTGCCATGCAACCGGAATTGGCGCCCGTTGGCTCTATTCGTGACGCTGAAGATTATCGTAAACGATTCCCGGACGGACGTATTGGCTCCAATCCCGCCTTAGCGACCGTTGAGGCCGGTGAACAATTGTTCCACGCCGCCGTGGCCGCCACCCTGACGGACTTCCAGAGCTTCGTTAAAGGCAATTAACGGCTTGTGGTAAAACGATTAGTTCTCGTGGTCTTATTGTTTGTCTGTAAACTTGCGCCTGCCGAGACAGATTATTCAGATTTTAAAGTCGCCGGTTGTTTGATTGCGACACCACAGGGCGTGGTTGTGGGAATTAACCGGCGTGGACAATTGCAACTACCCATAGGTCATCGAAAACCTGCTGAAACGGCGGTGCAAACGGCGGCACGGGAAACCAAAGAAGAAACCGGCATCGACGTTCGAGTCGGGCGACTTGTCACCGCTTTGGAAGACGATACAGTATTGTTATTTCAGTGTGACCCGCACAACGCCCTGGACTACAGGAAACTGCAGGCAAGCGACGGATGGGAAATCAAAACTGTGCTGGTCATGAATCCGCACACGCGTAAAAACTTTGACGGCCGGCTAATAGAAAACCCCTGGCGCTTTAAGGAAACGGAAGCATTATTGCGGTCTATTTTTCCGCAATAATAAATCTCGCCAGTTCGAAAAAGCGTCGTCAAAACGGAACCGGGTCGACGCGTAGGTCTTTTAAATTTACACCGACGTTTACGTCTGTACGCAATGTCATTAAACGCAAAGCGAGGCGTGCATCATCGGCGCAATCCCTCAAGTTTTCACCGAGCTTACCGGGAATGTCTTTTGCAGCAGATAAAATAGCTTCCATATCACCGTAATCGGCGATCAGTTTCGCGGCGGTTTTTAAACCTACATTTTTCACGCCTGATATCCCGAGCGAAGCATCACCCGTTAACGCAAACAAGGTGGAAAGTTGAGCAGGCGTCACCTTGAATTTTTCCTGTACGTAGCGTTCATCAAGCGGCCGACCGGAGAAATGGTCGTACACCTCAATACCATCCACTACTAACTGACACATGCTCTTGTCGGTAGATAACACTACCGCGTGACCGTCTCGATCAGCGATCTTGTGAGCCAGCGTCGCCAGCACATCGTCTGCCTCAAAACCGGGCGCGGTAATGCATTTAATTCCTTCCTGGTCGAACTGTCCACGAATCTTTGGCAGTCCCTTGCTGAGTAGTGGTGGTACCGGTGGGCGATCCTGCTTATAAGAAGGCAGGAGATCGTGGCGCCAACTTTGTCCGCCGTCTTCCAGAATACACACGGCGTGCGTGGGTTCGTGATTCCGGATAGCACGTCGCAACGATGCTGAACAACTGGTTATCGCTGCTTGCAGATGTTCTTCGGTATCCTGATCGCCGGGTACGCCGGCATATACTCGGCGTATTAAGTTCAACCCGTCAACGAGTAATGCTTTCACAAAAGCAAAAACGTGCTCGATCAGGTGGGTTACGCCGTCAGACCTAACCCACCATTGTTAGGTCAGTATCAAGCCGCTTTTTCCAGCTCCGCGGCGTACTCGCCATTAGACGCAAGGCCATTCATGCGCGCGCGATGCACAGCGATTGATTGTGCTTTGGCAACATTGTCCGCACTGCCGTTCCAGGCCTGCATGGCAGCGTGTTGCAGAGCGCGACCATAGGAAAAAGTTACACGCCAGGGCAAGTCCTGACCCAGATTGTTCATGGCATTCAAATGTGCCGTCGCATCTTCGTCGCTTTGACCGCCGGACAAAAAGGCAATGCCAGGAACTTCTTTCGGCACCGTACTCAAAAGACAACGAATGGTTTCTTCCG
>CBDCFT010000029.1:0-17506 GCA_965216365.1 Arenicellales bacterium
ATTCGCAATCGTAAATTCACTGCGATATTGACAATAAGTGCGATAGCGTTGAGCGTCGCACTTTTGTTAGGTGTAGAACGTGTGCGAAATGATGCACATTTAAGTTTTACCAACACCGTATCTGGCACGGATCTAATCGTCGGTGCTCGTAGCGGTTCCGTACAACTGTTGTTGTACTCGGTTTTTCGGATCGGCAACGCTACCAACAATATTTCCTGGGAAAGTTTCCAGGATCTAAGCGCCAATCCATTAGTCGCGTGGGCCGTTCCCATCTCATTAGGAGATTCCCATCGGGGTTACCGTGTGATGGGCACCACTACGGATTACTTCGAACATTACCGTTATGCCCGCTCACGTTCGCTGGAGTTCGCTTCAGGAGCAATTTTTGATGACCTCTACGATGCCGTAATCGGTGCGGATGTCGCACAGGATTTGGGCTATGAAGTCGGTACACCCATTGTCGTGGCGCACGGGGCGGGTGAAGTAAGTTTTATTGATCATGCCGACAAACCGTTTCGTGTTAGTGGGATATTAAAACGCACAGGGACACCGGTTGATAGAACCGTTCATGTGAGTCTACAAGGCATAGAGGCAATGCACATCGATTGGCAAGATGGCGCACCGCGTGCGGGTGCGCGTGTCAGCGCTGATGAGGCACGAACAATCGATTTATCGCCGAAAGTCATCACCGCGTTCATGCTAGGTCTCAAATCCCGGATCAGCACCTTCAAGTTACAACGCGCAATTAACGAGTACGAGGAAGAGCCGCTGCTCGCCATCATTCCTGGCGTAGCGTTACAAGAGCTATGGGACTTGATGAGTGTTGCCGAGCGTGCTTTATTAATTATCTCAGGTTTTGTGATTGCCATTGGATTGGTAGGAATGTTGGCAATGATATTGGCCAGTCTTAACGAACGGCGCAGAGAAATGGCGATTCTCCGTTCTGTCGGTGCTCGTGCAGGGCATATTTTCGGTTTATTGCTGAGTGAAGCGGCATTTTTAGCGACTTTAGGTGTCATACTCGGAGTGATTTTATTGTATGGTTTGTTGCTGGTAGCACAACCGATCATCGAAGACCATTTTGGCTTGTTGATATCGATTAGAATGCTAAATATCTACGAATTGAGCCTATTGGGTATTGTCGTTATCAGTGCAATTATCATGGGACTACTGCCCGCTTATCAGGCTTATCGAAATTCCTTAGCGGACGGATTAACAGTAAAAGTGTGAACATGAAGAAAATTAAACTTGGTTTTGTTGTCTTTTGTTTCCTATCGGTAGCAGTGGGTATCAATGTATACGGAGAAGACCCACTCGAATTAGATTGGGAGGACCTAGTGCCAAAAGATTTTGTGCCGCGAAATCCTTTGGATGAGTTAAGCGATGAAGAGTATGCGTCTTTGACCGATGATAGCGAAAAAGCGAAGGCACTAATGAGTGAAATGCAACGGCTGCGGGATACTGCGCCGGTGGTAGCTGATTTAGATGGGAAAACGGTCAAAATACCAGGATTTGTTGTTCCACTCGATTTCGATGCAAAACAGGTTCGGGAATTCTTGCTGGTACCCTATTTCGGTGCTTGCATTCATGTACCACCGCCGCCAGCAAATCAAATTGTTTATGTGCAAAGCGAGGAAGGCATCGATATCGATGAGATGTGGGATCCAATCAATGTCGTTGGCGAGTTAAAAACCATTCACGTTAGCAGTGAACTCGGCGAAGCGGGCTATTCGATCGAGGCAACGGAAATCCTTCCCTACAACAGCATTGAATAGCCAGGGAAGTTAGATGTTGTCAAAAGTGACCTAAATTAGGTGCGCTCTTTCCATAAAGGAACAAAGTCCAATAAATTTAGGTGAACTTCTAAGTAACAAAATAATACAGTTGTCGAAACTAGGTATCTCACTACCAAGTTGTCAGACGTGTCGGTAACGAGTTCATTATAAATGTGTGATTCATTTCGGGGTGACGATGAACGCCGCATCGCCCTGCCTAACGTCAAGTAGGTGCATTTCCAAACTGCGCAGGATCGAAAGAGGAGACGGTTCCCACCAGCCTAAATGATTCGAGGTGAAAACCGTGCGTGTACACGCAGAGACGAACTACGACAAACACGCTTGTCTCTGACTTCCGCTTAGATCCAGACTGTGGACATTAATTATTGAATTTAAACGGTCGCCTTAGGGTCATTACTACGCGTTTTTATATCCAAAACGAGTTGTAATTAGGCGTGAATTGAAATGTCCGCTAAGGCTTGCGTACTCCTTTTGCGAAATATTTACTGAATGACGACAATGAGTATTACAATCGCCATTACAGTAAAAAATCGAAACTCGATTTTCACATACAAGTAACCGTTTAGACAGCTAAAGCTAATCTTTGCCGACTATTTTTTCTCGGTCGATCAATACTTGCCTTAGAACCACGTCGCTTTTGACCGGCAAACGGTTTGCCGCTTGACTTACCATTCGCTTTGCCAAAGGACTTTTTCTTACCGTAAGTCTTGCCTTTTGGTTTTTGGCTTGAGCCTTTGGAGCGTCGCTGCTTTGGTTCCCCGGTCGTCGGCGCTAAACCTTCGATGACTTCGCGTTTAATCTTCTGTCCGGTCAACTTTTCAACTTGGGCAAGTTTGTCCCAATCGTTAGGTCCAACTAGCGAAATCGCATTGCCTGTACTACCGGCTCGACCGGTGCGGCCTATACGATGAATATAATCTTCCGCCACCATTGGCATGTCGAAATTAATTACATGACTAATGCCTTTTATGTCGAGGCCACGCGCAGCCACGTCGGTCGCGACCAATAATCGGAATTTACCACGGCGCATATTTTCCACTGTGCGTTTACGTTTGTTCTGACTCATATCACCGTGTAACGCCGCACTCTTGTGATCTCTTGCCGAAAGACTTCTGGCCAACTTGTCCGCACCACGTTTCGTCGCCGTGAAAATCAATGCTTGTGAAACATACATGTCATCCAGGTGATGGTTTAGCAATTTATGCTTGTGCGAAACACTGTCTGCATGATGTAAATGCTGTTTAATGGATTTATGGCGCTCGTTGTTGGCGGCCAGAGCAATGCGTTTGGGATTTTCTAAAATTTTACGTGCAATCTTCAATACCGCACCTTCCATAGTGGCGGAGAACAATAAAGTCTGTCGTTGCTCCGGCATCGCGGCGGCAATAGTATTCACCGCATCGACGAAGCCCATGTCGAGCATACGGTCAGCCTCGTCCAGAACCAATATTTCCAGGCGCGAAAAATTAACCAACCCCTGCTCCATGTGATCCATCAAACGTCCTGGTGTCGCGACCAGCAAATCCAGCGGTGCTCGTAACATTTTAATTTGTGGCGTGTAGGACATTCCGCCGACAACCGTACCGGTAGAAAATTTTGCAAACCTGCTGAACTGGCGGATATTGTCATTCACCTGCATGGCTAACTCGCGCGTTGGCGTCAACACGAGGACACGCGGGCCTTTGCCCCGCTTTGTGGACGGCTTTAACAATTGTTGCAAAGCAGGCAAAACAAACGCCGCGGTTTTACCGGTGCCGGTTTGGGCCGACGCCATCACATCGCTGCCTGACAACACCGCCGGAATAGCCTGGCGTTGGATTTCAGTCGGCGCGGAAAATCCACTCGCTTTGACGGCCTTCACTAATCTTCCGTCGAGATTTAATTCACTAAACACAAAAAACACCCCTGCCCACCCAATGGGCGGACAAATAATAGTTTATAAAAAGAACTTTAGCGGAGAAGCTCTAAAGCGTCACCGAATCTGGTTCACTCTACCGTGGTTTTAGCACGCGTTTCTTGTGCCGCCGTAAAACCCACAGGACGCTGCTAACCAGATAACAAGTGATGGGAAAAACACGAGGAAGGTCAGTAACGTACAATCCCTCTTGACGAGGTGGCGCGACTATACCTATGCAAACCGGATAAAGCCAGCAAAATTATTAACTAATGCGAAGAAGTTAGAGTTTTCTGTTGGGTTCAGACGCTCTCGTTGAACTATACGTTGTGCGATTGTTAGTGCTCCAGTGATTTGTTAGCGTTAGCATGTAAGATTCCTTAATACCGAGGATTTATCCTAACTTACCCGTTTGGAGGGGACACAATGCAGTCAAAACACAAGAAACACATCATGAAGAGTACAAATCGTCGCCAGTTTTTGCAGACAACCGGTGCGCTGGGGTTGGCCGCAGCCGCCGGAGGATTTGGCGACATTGTTTACGCACAGGATAAAAAAATACTCAAAATTCGCACCTATGCGGACATGCGCAGTCTGGACCCAGCCTACTCACAAGGCATCGTGGACGAGGAAATTCAAAGCAGCATTTACAGCAAGTTGATTCAATACAAACCCGGTCGTGAATGGGGTTGGGAGCTGGATGCCGCTGAATCTGTCGAACAAGTAGATGACACGCATATAAAATTCAAACTAAAGCCAGGAATCATGTTCACCGGTGGCTACGGCGAAATGACTGCAGAAGACGTTAAGTATTCCTTCGAACGCATTCTTGACGAATCGCTGGAGTCTACGAACACACCCGACTGGGGTTCGCTCAAAGAAGTAATCGTCGATGGCTCTCACGAAGGCACGATTGTTTTCAACGAACCCTATCCACCGGCCTGGAATATCGCCATGCCTTACATTGTTGGCAACATTATTTCGAAGAAGGCGTGGGAAGAAGCGGGCGGCAAGGTGGACACCACTACTCCTTGTGCATCCGGGCCTTATATGCACCAGGAATGGCAACCCAAACAAAAAACAATCCTGACACGTAACCCCGATTGGCACGGCGGCACAGCAGCGTTCGATGAAATTCATATTTTTCCAATCGACGATGAAAACACCGCTCAAATTGCGTTTGAGGCGGGCGATATTGACTGTACGCGTGTTTCGCTAAGTTCAGTTGCCAATCTGAAAGCATCGCCACCGCCGAACGCAACGGTAGACGAATATCCATCACTTTACTATGTGTGGATTGGCATGAATGTCGAGAATGAAACCATGGCCAACACAAACCTGCGCAAAGCGATTCAGCATTGCATTGACGTGCCATCAATTCTCGAGGCGTCATATTTTGGCGCTGCGGAAGCGGCTACTGGCATCATTGCTCCTGGTTTGCTCGGCCACCGAGCAAACAGTCTGGTTGCACCGCAGGCGGATATTGCGAAAGCAAAAGAACTTCTCACTGCCGGGGGCCTGGAGAGCGGTGCCACAGTCACACTCGATGTACTTAACAAAGCCGCCAATGTCACTACCGCCCAAATCGTACAAGCCACCTGCGCACAAGTGGGTATTACTGTTGAAGTCAATTTGCATGAGTCCGGAGCGTTCTGGTCGTTAGGCGATTCCAGTAAAGGCGAACGTTATAAAGATGTTCAACTCATTCTTAATCGTTTTTCCATGGGTCCCGATCCATCTTATGCCACCGCCTGGTTTATCACTGAACAAAAAGGCATCTGGAATTGGGAACGATTCAGCAACGAAGAATTTGACCAATTGGAAGCGGCAGCCAAAGCCGAATCCGATCCCGCGAAACGCGACGAGATGTACCAAAAAATGCAGGACATCATGGAAGAGAGTGGCGCCTATCGCTTCATCACCCACGAAGCGACACCGGTTATTTATCGCAATAATATTACACCGGCTTTTAGACCCGATGGATTGCCCTTGCTGCGCTTCTTCGAGCCTGCATAAGTCATGATCTCTTCTTCGGTGGCGACTTCAACATTGCAGGTCGCCACCGGAGATGGCTACTCGCCGTTATAACGCGGAATCTCTGGATGCCAGTGACGTTCAAATTTCAATTCGCCGTTTTCCCGCACCGCTACCGAACCTGAAATTCTGTACGTGGTTTCAGTGGAAGTGAGTTCAGCCGTGCCGTCCACCTCAACTGTCCAATTACCATGATGAAAGCAAAGTTTGTGATCAAACCGGGTAGACGCGCTACCCGGATCATTACGTTTAACTTTATGACACGCATGGGTCTCAAATCCGAACTCCCAATCGATATCAGGATAGTAGATGCATTTAAACGGTTGCTTCCATTGAATCGAAAGCATTCCCGACTTTACATCGTTCGTTGCCCAACGCTCGAGTGGCGCAGAATCCTTCACTACAAATCGACCGTTATCAACGCTTTCTAATGGCTCCGGGAAATGCACCGGTTGCTCTTCGCTGGAATTCTCGCGTTCTGGAATCTCGAGATAAGTACCGGCCAGGTGCAGCGTTATTTGCGTTGTTTGCGGCGATGGCCAGATTAACGGCCAATAGGAATTGGATAGCGACAGGCGAATTCGATGCCCTTGGTTAAATCGATAAGCCGTATTCGGAAAAGTAATTACAAATGTTTGTGGTTTATCAGGCGTTAAACGAGACGGGCCATCCAGATTGTCATTCAGCGCCAGATTTCTTACCGCGTAGCTAATTCTCGCGACGTCACCCTCGGGCGAAACATCATTAAGCCGTGCCACCAACGTGGCCACCGATTGATCCGACTCCAGTTTAACGACAAACCGGATAGCGCCCATAACTTCTTTGGGTTGTTCAAGTATTTCACTGTCAAAGACCAACGATAATTCATCATCCGCTTTTTGATCTAACGGTAATCCTCCCGTACGTCCGAAATACCCTGTGTCGCCCGCCGTCATACCCACGAGTGCGGTTGGCACTGCCACCTTTTCCTGTTCAGAATTTCTTTTCGTGAGAAGCTTTCCGGGTTCGAACCAATAGGTCTGTGGTGAAATATTTTTAGATGGCCAGGCTAATTCACTGACCCACCGGCCCGGTCGCTTGTCGATCCTGTTATCCGGCCGAACGTATTCCTGCATCCAAACCCGTAATCGCGGTTCCAGATCGATACCATTGTTCTGGCCTTTAAGCCAGTAGTCCCACCACCGTACGGCTTCCTGTTGAAATCCTATCCCCGGCACCGGACATGCCTGATCAGGGTAATGATGCCCCCAGGGGCCAACAATACCCCAACATTGATCATGACACTGTGCCAGAAAATTCATCACGGTATTACTATAACGATCAACCCATCCGCCAATAAGCAACACGGGACACTGAATTGAGTTAGGAATTTCATTAACCGATCCACTGCGCCAGTACTCATCACGAGTCTGATGCCTTATCCAATTCTGAAGCGGGAACTCGATCTGTTCAAGCCGCTCCATCCAGACTTTGTTCCAGTCGCTTCCAACGTTACCGGGATCAGGCGGCGACGCTAGAATCACTGGCAATGTGGCGCCCCATTCGACGGTATCGGTTAACACACATCCACCCATATAGTGAATATCGTCTTCGAAGCGATTGCTCGTTGCGCAGACAGCAATGATGGCTTTCAAAGCGTCCGGCCGATTCGATGCCGTCTGTAAACTTGCGGTCCCGCCCCAAGACGTACCCATCATGCCGACCGTCCCGTCACACCATGATTGATCGGCAATCCATTCGATAACCTCGATCGCGTCACGTAACTCGTCGGAACAATACATGTCATTCATCACCCCCTCAGAGTCGCCGGATCCGCGCATATCGACGCGAACACAGGCGTAACCACAACGCGCGAAATACACATGATTGCGTTCGTCACGTATACGAACCATGTCGTGCTTGCGGTAGGGAATGTATTCAAGAATCGCCGGCATGGGCGTGTTTTTGCTCGATTCCGGCAACCATAGACGCGCCGACAAACGCACACCATCGGACATGGCAATCCAACAATGTTCAATTTCCTTCACACTAACCAGGGGGTTACCTGTAGCTCGCATCTCGATCCGCTATAACAATGTACGCCTGTACTCTGACTTACTGAGTCCCGCTTGTAGAGAAAACAATAATCGAACATACTCTCAAAAAACAAAAGCGCTAAACAAGTGATTCTCTACATCGTAAAACGAGTTGCCCTGGGCATATTAATTGTCATGTTAGCGGTAACTCTGTTGTTCTGCATGATTCATTTGGTGCCGGGAGATCCTGCACGAATTTTACTAGGCCCTCGAGCAACACCTGAACTCATCGCCAGTATGTCTGCCCGCATGGGCTTGGATTTACCTCTGCCCGTTCAAATTTTGCGCTTCTTTGGCAATCTGTTTCGCGGCGATTTAGGCATGGATGTCATCACCAATCGTCCAGTCGCATCCATCGTCTTCAGTCAACTTCCCTACACGCTATGGCTGATTTTCACCGCTATTTTCTTTGCCGCGTTAATCGGTATCCCACTCGGTTGTTACTCTGCACTACACCGCAACACCATAGCCGATCGTATCACCGGCATACTGTCCGTCGCCTGTATCACGATCCCGGCGTTTGTAGTAGCGCTTTATTCGTTGTTGATATTCGCCGTCACACTGCAGTGGTTTCCGGCGGTAGGGGCCGGCGAAAAAGGCGACTTCTGGGATCAGGTTTCACACCTTGTGTTACCCGCGCTTGCCATTGGTTTATCCTGGATTGGTTACCTGGCACGGCTGGTTCGTGCATCCATGCTGGAAGTCATGGGCGAAAACCACATCCGTACGGCGCGTGCTTACGGTCTTCCCGAACGCACTGTCGTTTACCGCTACGCTTTGAAACTTGCGGTGCTACCAACCATCACCGTTATCGGTGTTGGCATGGGTTTTCTGCTATCGGCCGCCCTGTTTACCGAGATTGTTTTTGCACGGCCGGGTATCGGTAAATTGATCTTCGATTCCATTACCACACGCAACTATCCGGTTGTCATGGGTTCGGTATTGATCAGCACTATTCTATTCGTTATTAGCACCACACTATCCGATCTCATCAATGCGTGGCTTGATCCACGCATCAGGGCTTCGCTTTGATTAACATACTTAAGCGCATAACCCATGAACCGCTAGGCCTGATTGGGCTGATACTGGTTATCCTTATCGTAACCAGTGCACTTCTGGCCAGCTTTATTGCGCCATACGATCCGATAGCGCTAAATATACTCGATCGTTTGCAAGGTCCATCGGCCAATCACCTGCTCGGCACCGATCAGCTCGGTCGGGATTTGTTTTCACGAGTGCTGTACGGCGGTCAGGTAGCGTTGAAAGTGGCGTTGATATCGATCGCAGCAGCACTCAGCATCGGTGTGTTGCTTGGCATGATTGCCGGATTCGGCCCCCGCTGGCTGGACAATATCATCATGATATTTTTTGACACCATCCGTTCTTTCCCCACGGTGATGTTCGCGTTAGCGACGGTGGCTCTGGTTGGCCCATCGCTGGAAACCGTGATCGCAGTAATCATTGTGACCACCATTCCAAACTATGGCCGCGTGGTGCGTACACAGACCCTTACCATCAAATCCAATGAATTTATTATGGCCGAACGTGTTATGGGTGTATCCACCCTTCGCATCCTCGCTATTCACGTGTTGCCTAATGTCATTGGCCCGTTGATTATTTTAGCTTCCATGGACATTCCAACAGTAATCGCCCTGGAGGCAGGTTTGAGTTTTCTTGGCATGGGTGTCAAACCACCCACACCATCCTGGGGCAGCATACTGAATGATGGTTTTACATTAATTCGCAACACACCCTGGCCTATCATCGCCGGCAGTATTCCGCTGGTCCTGATCACATTGGGTTTTACCTTTCTTGGTGAATCGCTGCGCGACCTGATAGATCCCAAACTGCGCAAGAGCATATGATGGAAAACGTTCTCACTATCCGCGACTTATCGGTGCACTACCACACCGATCGTGGCGAACTGAAAGCCATGCGGCACGTTAACCTGGATGTACCCGAAGGTTCCATTGTCGGCGTCGTCGGTGAAAGCGGTTGCGGCAAATCAACGCTGATTTCCTCCATCATTCGCTTACTGGCCGAAAACGCAATCATCCCGAATGGTGCTATCGACTTCGAAAGCCAGGACCTGCTGAAACTATCTGAAGACGAGATGCGCGCTATCCGTGGTGATCGCATGTCCATCATTTTTCAAGATCCGATGTCGACCCTGAACCCTGTGTTGTCCATCGGCCGGCAAATGGTCGACATTCAGTATCGGGATAAAAAATCCCAAGAGGAAAAAATTAAACACTCCACTGACATGCTGGCCAGTGTCGGCATTCCCGACCCGGCCAACCGGCTCAAACAGTTTCCACACGAGTTTTCCGGCGGTATGCAGCAACGTATTTCCATTGCCATGGCGTTACAAGCCCAGCCTTCGTTGTTAATTGCCGACGAACCCACAACCGCGTTGGATGCGACGCTGGAAGTGCAGATCATTCATCTGCTCAAAGCGCTGCAGGAAGACATAGGTTGCTCCATTCTTTTTATTTCTCATCACCTCGGCGTTATTGCCGAGTTGTGCGACTATGTCGTGGTGATGTATGCGGGCGAAGTGGTGGAAGAAGGCACTGTGCGCGATGTATTTCATCGTCCCGCGCATCCTTACACCGAAAAACTGTTGCAGTGCGACCCTGCCGGCATCGCCACCAAAAGCCGCTCGCTGCCAACCATCCCCGGGGAAATTCCGGATCTGGTGACCCTGCCGCCAGGTTGTATATTCAAAAACCGTTGTGAATATGTCATGACGCAATGCGACACCGAAGTGCCGCAATGGACCGAGTCCAGCAACGGCCACTTCGTTAGCTGTCACCGGAGTCTATCGTGAGCGAGGTTCTGCAAGTTGAAAACGTGCGCATACGCTTTCGCGTCAAGTCGACTATGCAAGCGCTGCTACAACGCGTGTCCGACCCTTATATCGATGCCGTGCGCGATGTTTCGTTCTCTATCGGCGAAGGCGAAACATTCACTCTGGTTGGCGAAAGCGGCTCCGGCAAATCCACTCTGGCACTGGCAGTAGCCGGTTTGCTGCGGGCCGCGGAAGGATCGATCCGTTTCATCGGCGACGAGGTGACCACGATGAATGCTGCCGACATGCAAACCTACCGCAAGCAAATTTCCTTCATGTGGCAAAACCCGGTGGGGTCGCTCAGCCCGCGACAGAGTGTCGGGGCATTGATCACGGAACCCTACATTGTTCATGGTATGAAGGAACGCGATCTAAAAGCAGAGTGCGCTAGGTTGTTGAAAATGGTTGGCCTGCCCGATCATTTTTCCGAGCGCTATCCGCACCAGCTAAGCGGTGGCCAGGCACGCCGGGTCGGCGTAGCGCGCGCGCTGGCATTGAATCCGAAATTAATTATTGCCGACGAACCCACCGCCGGTTTGGACGTATCGGTGCAAGGCGAAATTCTCAACCTGCTCAACCGGTTGCAGGACGATCTTGGTGTCAGCATGTTTGTTATTACCCACAATCTGAACATCGTTCGACACATATCCGATTACACAGCCATCATGTACCTGGGCCGTTTTGTGGAACAGGGTCCAACCGACGATATTTTTTCTAAACCGCGTCATCCTTACACACTCGCATTACTGTCGGCGAACCCGGAGCCTGATCCAGATGCCGAAATCGGGCGCATAGAGTTGAAAGGCGAAGTGCCAAGTCTTATGAATCGCCCCCTGGGTTGTGAGTTTCATACACGCTGCCCGTTTATTGGGGAAAACTGCGATAACAATTTTCCCCCGTTACACAGTGTCAGCGACACGCACGTATTGACCTGTCATTATCCACGTTAAGTTCTTCCTATTGAACTGTTTGCGCAGATTGTCATTTCGAGCGAAGCGAGAAATCTTTATGTGCGAAATCTATACTTAGCTTATGAAGCGTAAGATGCCTCCCTGCGGTCGACATGACAAAGATTTATTAATCTACTTTTTCAGGTTATAGCGAATGGTCCAATGTATTGGACACCAGTGGATACCCATGCCTGACGGTGCGCGGCTAGGTGCACGACTGTGGCTGCCTGATTCGGCTAACGACGAACCAGTGCCTGCCATTCTCGAATATATTCCTTACCGCAAAGACGATTACTCTGCAATCAGGGATTCCACCACAATCGCATGGTTTGCCACGCGAGGCTACGCTTGTATTCGAGTCGACATGCGTGGATCCGGTAGCTCCGATGGTGTAATGCTTGACGAATACAGCGATCAGGAGATTGATGATGGCGTGGCGGTTATCAATTGGATTGCCCAACAAAGCTGGTGCGATGGCCAAGTGGCGACTATCGGCATTTCATGGGGTGGCATCACTGGTCTGCAACTGGCCCAACGCGCACCCAAACCTCTGAAAACAGTGATTGCCCTGGGCGCATCGGAATTTCGTTACTACGACGATGCCGGTTACTATATGGGTTGCATGGTCGGGCAGACCATCGGTTGGGCGGCGATTATGTTCGGATACAATACACGCCCACCGGACCCGCAACTGGTGGGGAACGGTTGGCATAGACTCTGGTTCGACCGTCTTGAACAAGCCCCGCATTTTTTGGAGCACTGGTTAACTCACCAACGCGAAGATGACTATTGGCTGCGCGGAACAGTGGGCACTGACTACGATGCTATAAAAATCCCGATCTATGCCGTCAGTGGTCACGCCGATTGCTGGCCCAATACGGTATCCCGATTACTGGAAAATCTTTCCGTACCGAAGCGCGGACTACAAGGGGCATGGTGCCATCGCTATCCTCATCTAGGCATTCCCGGCCCCACCGTCGGATTTTTACACGATGCGGCGCGTTGGTTTGATTGCTGGCTGAAAGGCAAGGACAACAGCATCATGGATGAATCCACGTACCAGGTTTATATCCAGGACAGCGTGCGGCCTCAACCTTTTTACGAAACAAGGCCTGGTCGATGGGTTGACGAGCAATGTTGGCCTTCGCCTAATGTCAGTATGAAACCCTACTATTTGGGTGAACATGTACTCCTGGAGTCCAATACCGAACAAAACCAAGTCTTAGCAATCTGTTCGCCGCAAACCGTCGGTCTGGCGTCGGGTGAATACATGCCGTGGTTTGCATTCGGTCCCGCTGATGAATTACCCAACGATCAACAGGAAGAAGACGAAGGTTCGCTGATATTCGATACACCCGTATTAAAAGATCCGATCCAGATACTTGGCAATCCCGAACTTGAGATAATGGTGTCCGCTGACAAACCACAGGCGCTGCTTGCAGCCCGCCTGTGTGATGTCTGGCCCGACGGCGCCAGCACCTTGATCACACGCGGGTTGTTGAATCTTTGTCAACGTGATAGTAAACGAAACCCTGAAGCGTTAGCGCCCGGGGAACTTTATGCCGTTACATTAAAATTAAATCACAGCGGCTATATAGTATTGCCGGGACACAAACTTCGGCTTGCGATTTCCACGAGTTATTGGCCCATGGCCTGGCCATCGCCCCGTAAAGCTACGGTCAGTATCGTAACCGGATCAACCCGGCTGAACTTGCCCGTTAGATCATGCAAAGCCGATGATGGAAAACTAACCCACTTCGAAGCGACGCAAACAGGCCAACCGCTGGCTACCACGATACTGCGAAAGGTTAAGCAAGAACGCTCCGTGCGCATCGACCCGGAAACCGGCGCTCATGTTTTTGAAATATTCGCGGACAACGGCAAACTGCGCTTCGAGCACAGCCAGCTTGAGATGGGTTCAAACAACTTACAACAATATTCCATCAAAGCGGACGACCCGCTATCCGCAAAAGCGGAATACGAGTGGGAATGGGAGTACAGTCGTGGAAGTGATTGGAGTATTAGGACTTTTACCCGAACAATAATGACTTGCGATCTTGACCACTTCTTTTTGAAAGCAGAGTCGATAGCCTGGGAGAACGGCGAAGAAGTCTTTCGAAAAAACTGGGATAAGAAATATCACAGAGATTTTTTCTAACGACTGTCAAACGGCATTGAAATACCATCATTATCAGCGTCAAAGTAATGAATATTTTTTGTTTTGCGAATTTGCTTTATTTTCAATATAAATCAAATGGTTACACGCGTGAGAAGTTCTAGAGAATTAGCAGCTTGTTTTCAGCTTGTGTTAATTCGACAACTGTAATATTGGATGGTATATATTTAACGATAGAGGAACGAACATCATGATTGACTTGACTCGATTCGCGTGGTTTACGATCTTAGCGTTAACGCTCGGCGTGCCCTACAACCTCGTTACAGCACAGGACACTGAACCTGACGCACAGCAGTCCACTACCATTGGCGAAAAAGTCGATAAAGCCATCGACACTACGAAGACTGGCGCTGCGAAAGCCAAAGATGTCACCGTCGAGAAATCCAAACAAGCGTGGGATGCGACCAAGGAAGGCACATCGGAAGCAAGCGAGTGGACAAAAGAAAAATCCAAAAAGGCCTGGGATGCAACCAAGTCTGCGGCAGGTACTGTAGGTTCGAAAACAAAAGAACTCTATGAGGGCGCGAAAGAGACCGTTTCGGGTGATGCAGAAACCACGCCGGCACCCGTCGAGGAAGTTGATACCCAAACAAGCGAATAATCTAACCCGTTTCAAAACGGTGGCACGCTTGTGGTGAACATTCGAGTCGGCGCCGCATCAGCCGCCCTTCTAGTGTGGGCATTTTCCTGCGTGCATGTTGCTCGGGCGTGCGAGCCTTATGGTCTGCCACCGGACTTATCAATTCATCAGGCGACATTGCGGTTTTTGGAAAACCCATCGGTGCAACAACCCATCGACGTGAAACGCCTGGATTATGGTGTTATTACGCAAACCCTGTTCCACGTAACGAACCAAGTGCGCGCTAAGCGCAAAAGGAATCCCGTCAAATACCATGCGAAACTGGCGCAAGCGGCATGCCTGCACGCTCAGGATATGGCTATACGTGGCAAACTGGGGCATATCAACTCGCAAAACATAACTTTCAGAACACCTTATGATCGTGTAAGTGCAATCGGCTTTGTTGCCAATTCCGTCAGCGAGAATATCGCCGAGATGCTGGTGATTCAATATAAATCCGGAAAAACGTTTTATACACGAACGGAAAATACTCACACCATCGTGAGCTATACACCAAATGGCCCACCCATCGAACGCCATACCTATCTCGGTTTTGCCCAGTCACTGCTCGATCAATGGATGGATTCGAGGGGGCATCGTCACAATATCCTATCCGATGAAGCGGAGTTTACCGGTACAGCCTGTCACTACGCGGGCGCAAAACCAGATATTGATGTCTTATACTGCGTTCAGTTATTTGCCAATTAACTATACGTAGTTGTGACTAAATAAAAGGTTCACCGTGCCTAGCTGATACAAGTGGTTTTGGCGGTGTGCGCGCCGAACTATGGATTCAACACCCACGACTTCGACGCGACGATTCAATTGGCGACCCTCACGATTATCGCTACCATCGGGATTCACATTCGGTGCAACCGGCCTCGATTCGCCGACCCATTGCGTGACAATGCGATCAGGGCGCACATTGCTAAATATGAGTTCTTCTCTCACAGTTTGTGCCCGTCGTTTTGACAACATCATGTTGTAGTTTAATAGGTCCGATGGCGTCGGCATGTCCTTCAACCAATATCTTCCGAGATTGAGATTTAGCTTTCTTCAAAACAAAAGTTACCAACTGTATTTTGTCACGTGCTTGCTCGTTGAGCGCGTGACTTTCAAACTCGAAAAACAAGTCAGGCACCAACACTACAACGCCACGGTCATCCTCGCGTGTTTGAAGACCCATGCGATCGAATTCTACGATCAACGACTGGTTAACGGTTTGTATCGAAGCGCATGATGTTAACAACAAACAGTAAAAAACAAGCGCCAGACGATCTACTAGCATATCCCCTACACTCCTATTCCAACTGATAGTTTAGACAATGCGTCGTGCTTCGATGGACACAACACGACTTTCGGTCGGATCTGACACCTGGAATGTCATTCCATACCCAACTGCAAACGGTAATAATGGTTATAAATCATTATTTCTGATTTTTCTGTGAACAAGTTCACAAAAATAAACAAGTAGTTGAGTACGAGGTGCAAATGTTCGAGCAGATTAATGTTGCACTTTGACTTACCAAGCCAAGTCAAACGCGATAGTTCAAGCATACTGCAAGCCACCGATATCCCCACTAAAGTAGTTTTCCAATGGCTGATGAAAGTTGCAATGAGTGCTTAACCTGGAACGGACTCACATTGTTTTCTTTGCTCGATCAATGGATGGATTCGATGGGGCATCGTCACAACATCCTATCCGATGATGAAGAGTTTACCGGTACAGCTTGCCACTACGCGGGCGCAAAACCAGATATTGATGTCTTATACTGCGTTCAGTTATTTGCGAATTAACCGAATCCGAATATCGGAATTCCTACAGTGCAATTCGTTGCACCCCTCTATTAAAACCATCCATCTAATGTTGACATTTTATAAGTCAACATTACCTACTATTTGCGTTATTATGGACGGTCAATCGTATATGCATTATGAGGGTTAACAAGTGAATCGGATTACTTTTTTTACGCTTTCATTTAGTATCGCTGTTGCGTTTATTTTCATGAACAATACAGCTACCGCAGAAACTATAACCGTTTATAAATCCCCGACATGCGGCTGTTGCAAAGGTTGGGTTGATTATCTGCGCGATGAAGGTTTTACTGTTGAGACCATCGATACGGATGTGCTCACCGAAATCAAGGCGGAACACGGGCTGACGGACGGGCGACTAATGTCATGCCACACTGCGCTAATTAATGGATACGTCGTCGAAGGCCACGTGCCGGTTAATGACATCCGGCGCCTTATTGAAGAAAAACCCGATATTGTTGGAATCACGGCGCCCGGATGCCGCAAATGTCACCGGGCATGAACAGCCTTATCCCGAAAAACTACGATGTTTTGAGCTTCAATAAAGACGGCGAAGTCGAATTATTTAGCAGGTACTAAATTGTGTGGATAATTGTTCATCGAAGGCCACATAAGTGTACGACCCTAATCTTATAACCCATTACTCGCTGTAGACCGGTGCAACCCATTCGGCATGGTGTATTCCACCGTCCGTTTGTTAAGGCATTTAGTCTCCTCGATTGATGCGGTTCGTTCCTTACCGCATCCTGCGCGCTATGCAGTACGAAAAAGAACCCGAAAATGAGTAGACTGGAAGAAAATCCGTCTAAAGAGGAAGTGCTAAAATTTATTTCGGAGTCGGGGGACTTTGGAAATCTAGGTTTGTTTGTTGGATCTGGCTTTCTCGAAAGCAGTTCTAAATCATGGGGTAGAGGACATAGCTCTTTCTTGGGGCGCATTGCTTGAGAAGGCTGCAGAAAAACTCGGGATATCCTATACAGATATAGGGAAAGAAGGAATCAGTTTTCCGGAAATTGCCACTAAGATTTGTGAGGCTATCGCGGAAAACGAGGAAATAGGTTATCGAGAGGCTTTAGCGAAGTTAAGGCAGAACTCGCATCTTTAACAAGTTGGTATCCAAGGAAGGGCCATAGAGAGGAGTATTCAATTTACGTTAAAAGACTTAGTCCCGCGTGGATAATTACCACCAACTACGATCTTGTAATTGAAAGTTTACTTACAGGGATGTGTACACCTCTCGGACCAGAAGAATCCATGTGTGTTAGGAAGGATATGGTGTCGATCTATCACTTGCAT
>CBDCFT010000030.1:0-11094 GCA_965216365.1 Arenicellales bacterium
AGGCTGACTGATTGAAATGAACTAAAAATCGCTTAAAAAGATGTGTTGAATCGGTGTGTTTACGGTACACAATCGGGGCCAAGTGGTGTAGGATTCGCCACCGCCCCGGGCGGGTGTTTTGCCGGGAAACAGAGCACACAAAAAACAACCATCGTAACTAAACCACTAATTCGCCTCATCACACCTGATGATTAAGCAACGTACGCTGAAAAACGTTATTCGGGCAACCGGCGTGGGTTTGCATACCGGTGACAAGGTGTTTTTGACTCTGCGTCCTGCACCGGTGGATGCAGGAATTGTATTTCGGCGCGTAGACCTGGACCCGGTAGTGGAGTTACCCGCGCGCCCAGAAAATGTGGGCGATACCCGGCTTTCGACGACGTTGAGATGCAGTAGCACGCATATTTCCACCATAGAACACCTGATGTCGGCTTTTGCAGGACTCGGTATCGACAACGCTTACGTCGATCTAACCGCACCGGAAGTGCCGATTATGGACGGTAGCGCCGGCCCGTTTGTGTTTTTGCTGCAATCGGCAGGTATAGAGGAGCAAAACAAGGCCAAGCAGTTTATTCGGATAAAAAAAACCGTCGAGGTCAAAGACGGCGATAAATGGGTGCGATTCAGCCCATTAGACGGTTTTAAAGTGACGTTTACCATCGATTTCGACCATCCTATCTTCCAGAATTCAGCCCAGAAAGCATCGGTGGATTTTTCCACGACATCTTTTGTTAAAGAGGTCAGCCGGGCGCGCACATTCGGCTTTATGCAGGACGTGGAGGCTTTACGCGAGGCGGGTCTGGCCCGGGGCGGCAGCCTCAACAATACCATTGTCATGGATTCCTTCCACGTATTGAACGAAGACGGCCTGCGTTATGAGGATGAATTCGTCAAACACAAGGTTTTAGACGCTATCGGCGATTTGTATTTACTCGGTCATCCGTTGATTGGCGCTTTCGATGCGCACAAATCCGGACATGCGTTAAACAATCGTATTTTGCGGGAAATGGTGGCGGACGAATCCGCCTGGGAACTGGTTAGTTTCGATGACCCGGAACAAGCGCCGATCGCATTTATGACACCTGCCGCAGCGGCGGTATAGGCCGCCACTAATCCGGTAATTTTTCAACAGATCGCGGATTTTTGTGTTCGCTGAGCCGTTGCAGGCTCGACTTAAGGCTTTCATGTTGTGCGTTTTGAGCGGTTTCACGCAGGATTTTAATCGCTTCAGGCGGGATTTCGCGTTTTTGCCTCGGTTTGTTTTCTTCACTCCTTTTGGTATTTTGCGGAATTACGCGAATGCGCAGTTCCCTGACATCAAGGCCGTGGTCGACCAGCCGGCGTTGTAGCGAGGCTTTTTGATGTATGAGGGCATTGCCCCACAACGGAGAATCGGCATAAACCGTTAATATTGATCCCTTAAAAGCGATAATTTCGGTATGATTCACCCATTCCGGTGCACAGATTTCGCGCCACGCTGTGCGTACCTGATCCAGCCTTGCGGTATCCAACTCGCTGAATTGGCGGTCAAGGATTTGTGACAGCGTATTAAATGACGAATGTACAGACAATTGCGTGTGCGAGAGCCGGTTTTTCTAGGCTAGAATTCAACAAAACCAATCATTTAATTTATTAACTAAACGAATGCGTATTATCTGGACAGCCGAACGTGGCGGCAAGGTTTTAATGCGAATGATTCACCCGCTGGTAATCGTAGCATCAGTCGCAGGTGTGCTGGGCATTGGTTTTACAGCCGGCTGGCTCAGTAATAGCGAAAACATGGCGCGCTTAGAGCAGCAAAACCAGGTCGAGCGAGCGGTAGATGCCTGGCAACAAGGCCTAGCGGACAAGGTATTGCGTCAAAGTGAGGTTATCTCTCAGCAGGAGCTTGACATTGAGCGGGCGAAGCGCGAAACCCGCCATCAAGTCGAAGCACTGGGCGCCCGCCTTGGAATTCTTCAAGCCGAGGTATTGCGATTGAATGCCCTGGGTCGCCGTTTAAGCGATGTAGCCAGCCTAGATGAAGGTGAATTTAATTTCTCCAGTGTCCCCGCTCTTGGTGGTCCCGCCCCCTCGCTGGATACGGCCCCCGGTTTGGCTGCGGAATTCAGCAACGACAATCTGCTGGTCACCCTGGAAAATCTTTCTTCCGAGGTGGAACGTAACAAGCACCAGTTGTTACTGCTGGAGACACTCATTATTGATCGCAAACTGGATCACGCGCGCTTACCGGACGTGTGGCCGACGGCAACAGGCTGGGTATCCTCCGGCTACGGCAAGCGGCGTGATCCGATTAGCGGGCGCAAGGCATTTCACGAAGGCATCGATATTGCCGCCGATGCCGGTACTTTGATCAAGGCGGTCGCGTCAGGGGTGGTTATCTCCGCGGGCAAAGACGGTCAATACGGGCTGACGGTTGAAATTAATCATGGCGACGGGGTTATTACGCGCTATGCCCACACCGGTGCGCTCAGCGTTAAAACCGGCGACAAGGTGAAAAAGGGTCAAGTCATTGCTGTTGTCGGCAGTAGTGGGCGTTCCACCGGGCCGCATCTTCACTTTGAAGTGATTCGTCATTCAGAGCACATCGATCCGCGCAAATACCTGCTTACTTCCGGTTGAACGTCACCACCCGCGTCACACTACCGGATTGTTTCTCAAGGAGTTTACTGCTTTATGCTGGGTAAGTTAGTTACCAAGGTCGTAGGTAGCCGCAATCAACGGTTATTGAAGCGATTGTCCAAAACCGTTGTTACTATTAACGCATTTGAAGACGAACTCAAAGGCTTGAGCGATGCTGATCTGGCTGGTAAGACACCGGCGTTTCGTCAGCGTATCGAGCAGGGCGAAGCACTTGATGCCATCTTGCCGGAAGCCTTCGCTGTGGTACGTGAAACGGGCCGGCGTGTGCTGGATATGCGTCATTTCGACGTGCAGCTAATCGGTGGCATGGTGTTACATCAGGGCAAGATTGCCGAGATGCGTACCGGTGAAGGTAAAACCCTGGTCGCCACCTTGCCGGCGTATCTCAACGCGCTCAGCGGCGATCCGGTGCATATCATCACGGTCAACGATTATCTGGCTGCCCGTGACGCAGACTGGATGGGCAAGATATATAAATTCCTGGGATTGACCGTCGGCGTTGTGGTCTCCGGTCAGGACGGCACGGCGAAACGCGAGGCTTACGCGTGCGATATTGTGTACGGCACCAACAACGAATTCGGTTTCGATTATCTGCGCGACAATATGGCGTTTCGTGCGGAAGATCGCATGCAGCGCAAGCTGACGTACGCGATTATTGACGAGGTCGATTCGATTCTGATCGATGAAGCGCGCACGCCGTTGATTATTTCCGGTCCGGCCGAAGAAAGCACGGATTTGTATACCAAGATTGATAAGATCATTCCGAATCTTACCAAGCAGGAGGAAGAAGACGGGCCGGGCGATTACAGTGTCGACGAAAAAGCGAAGCAGGTTTTTTTAACCGAGGACGGTCACGAAACCAGCGAGAGAATGCTGGAGGAAATCGGATTATTACCCGAAGGCAGCAGTCTTTACGATGTCACCAATATCGGGTTATTGCATCACCTGAATGCCGCCCTGCGCGCGCACACCATGTTCACCAGGAATGTGGATTACATTGTGCGCGACAAGCAGGTCATTATTATCGATGAATTCACCGGCCGTATGATGCCGGGTCGGCGCTGGTCGGACGGGTTGCACCAGGCGGTGGAGGCGAAAGAAGGAGCGCAGATTCAACAGGAAAACCAGACTCTCGCGTCGATTACATTTCAAAATCTGTTTCGTTTGTATGACAAGCTTTCCGGCATGACAGGAACAGCGGATACGGAAGCAGAAGAGTTGCAACAGATTTACGGTCTGGAAGTAGTGGTGATTCCGACCCATCATCCAATGATTCGCGAGGATCACGCTGACCTGGTATATCGCACGGGTAAAGAGAAGTTCACCGCGATCATCGATGCTATCAAGGACTGCAACAAAAAAGGACAACCGGTACTGGTAGGTACGGCGTCCATCGAATCGTCGGAATACTTATCCAAATTGTTGAAAGAGCAGAAAATAGAACACGAAGTGCTCAATGCGAAACAGCATGAACGCGAGGCGAATATTATCGCCCAGGCCGGCCGGCCAAGTGCCGTGACCATTGCGACGAACATGGCCGGTCGTGGTACGGATATCGTGCTGGGCGGAAATGTGGAAATGGAAATATTGGATGCGGGCGATGTTTCCGCCAGCGACGAGGCTAGCCTGCGCCAAGCCTGGCAGGACCGGCATAACCAGGTTATCGAAGCGGGTGGTTTGCATGTTCTCGGAACGGAACGTAACGAATCACGCCGGGTGGATAATCAGTTGCGCGGTCGTTGCGGACGTCAAGGGGATCCTGGTTCGAGCCGGTTTTATCTGTCCATGGAAGACAACCTGATGCGTATATTCGGTTCGGATCGTGTTTCGAATCTGATGCAAAAACTGGGCATGGAAGAGGGTGAGGCGATTGAACACACTTGGGTGACACGGGCGATTGAAAACTCCCAGCGCAAAGTTGAAGGGCGTAACTTCGATATTCGTAAACAATTGCTTGAGTTCGACGACGTTGCCAATGAGCAGCGCAAAGTGGTGTACGAGCAACGCAACACGCTGATGGATGTCGACGATATTTCCGATCACATCACCCAGGTGCGTTCGGAAGTGATAAACGATGTGACCAGTCGCAGTATCCCGCCACAAAGCATGGAAGAGCAGTGGGATCTGGAGGGTCTTGAAAAAGACTTGGCGGATGAGTTTGGCGTCGAGCTGCCGGTGGCTCAATGGCTGAAAGAGGACGACAGCCTGCATGAAGAAAGTCTACGCGAGCGTATTGAAAAAGAAATTGTCGATGCTTACGAGCAAAAAGGCGAGGCGGTCGGTGAGGACGTGATGCGGCATCTGGAGAAAGCCGTCATGTTGAAAGTACTGGATGAGCAATGGAAAGAGCATTTAGCCAACATGGATCATCTGCGTCAGGGCATCGGGTTGCGTTCCTATGCGCAGAAAAACCCAAAGCAGGAATACAAGCGCGAATCCTTTGAGTTGTTTACTACTATGCTCGATCGCGTACGTCATGAAGTGATAAAAATATTGTCAAAAATTCAGATTCAGACTGAAAGTGAAGTCGAATCGATGGAAGCCCAGCGGCGTGAGGCGCAAAAAATGGAGTTCTTGCATCCGGATGCGAACGTCGCAGGAATGCCGCCAGAGGAGGAAGCAGAATTTGCCGGTGAACCAGGCCAGCCCGCGGTTGCTACGAAGCCTGTTGCTCAGCCTTATGTTCGAGCAGGTCGAAAAGTCGGACGCAACGAACCCTGCCCGTGTGGATCAGGCAAGAAGTACAAACAGTGTCACGGCAAGTTGAATTAAGCTTTTGGCTATCAGCGATCAGTTTTCAGTGATTGGTCGTTAAATTGATAAGAGGTTGTAGGAGCGACCTTGGTCGCGAACTCATATGCCATGATGCTCTAGTAGCTTTGCTGGTTCAGAATAGCTTAATAGTTGTTGCGAGTTATCGATGAAAAGATCACCGCTGGCGCCAGCCGGTTTCCCAAAGATGCCAGAAATCGACGGTGTGAATGTCGCTGGAGTTAGCGCCGGTGTAAAAAAACGTGGCCAACCCGATTTATTCCTGGCCTCGCTGGATAAAGGCACTTCCATTGCCGGGGTGTTAACCCAATCCTTGACGGCGTCCGCGCCTGTGGACTGGTGTCGGGCATTACTGCCAAAGGGGCGTGCGCGAGGAATTATTGTTAACGCGGGTAATGCCAATGCTTTTACTGGAAAGGCCGGTGCGGAACATACGAAACAAATGGCCGAAGAAGCGGCGACTCACTTAGGCGTTCGAACTAAAGAGGTATTCGTTGCGTCTACCGGTGTTATCGGTGAGAAACTTCCCGCGAATCGTATCGTCAGAGCGCTGCCGAAATTGGTAAAGGCCTTGCCAAAGAATGACTGGGAAACAGCGGCTGGCGCCATTATGACCACCGATACCTTTCCAAAGGGCGCGTGCGTGCAAACGGACATTGGCGGTGTGACGGTAACCATCGCCGGGATTGCCAAAGGATCGGGCATGATTGCGCCGGATATGGCGACTATGTTGAGTTTTGTTTTTACCGATGCCGCAATACCTGCGCCGATCTTGCAATCGCTGTTAAAGCACGCTGCCGACCGAACGTTCAATTGCATTACGGTAGATGGTGACACCTCCACAAGCGACACATTGTTGTTAGCTGCGACGGGGAAGGCTGGGAATAGAAAACCGGGATCACAAAGTGATGCCGCACTGAAAAACTTTCCAGCAGCTTTAAACAAGGTGTTACAGGATTTGGCGACCCAAGTCGTAAAAGATGGAGAAGGCGCATCTAAATTTATCGAGATAAATGTGAGCGGTGCAGCATCGTTTCAGGCTGCACGTAAGGTGGGTCTTGCTATCGGTAATTCGCCACTGGTCAAAACCGCGATTGCAGGTGAGGATGCAAACTGGGGGCGTGTCGTCATGGCGGTGGGCAAGTCCGGTCAAAAAGCGGATCGTGATCGACTTAAAATTTCAATGGGTGGCGTGCTTATCGCTGACAGAGGTGAACAGGTGGGTGGATATAAAGAAGCGCAAGTGGCCAGTCATCTAAAAGGGCGAGATATTCGTCTTGATATTGATTTGGGTGTCGGTCGCGGACGCGCGACTGTCTGGACATGCGATCTGACCCACGATTACATTCGTATCAATGCCGACTACCGATCTTGATGATCGGCTGCATATCGCCGTAGGCATTATTCGTAATTCGGATAATGAATATCTGGTTTCCCGGCGTCCTGAGCATGGATTGCACGCTGGCAAGTGGGAGTTTCCCGGTGGCAAGGTCGAACAGGGCGAATCTGTCCTTCAAGCACTGCATCGTGAACTGCAAGAAGAACTCGATATTGCCGTATCGGATGCAAGCCCTTTGTTAAAACTGGACTATGACTACCCGCAAAGACGGGTGTGCCTGGACGTATGGGCGGTGGAATGTTTTGTCGGTCAGGTGCGCTCGAATGAAGGGCAACGTTTACGCTGGGTAAGGTTGGATGAACTGGCCGAGCTTGATTTACTCGAAGCGAATCATTCGATTGTCAAAACGCTGTTGGAACGATTAACGCAAGCCGTTTGATCGTCTCAGGTTTGCGTTAGCCTGAGGTATTTTTTGTGCAGCGAATCAACCTGCTTAATCAGATCCTGCGTCGACCCGGAATTATCAATAACGTCGTTTGCAGCGGCTAGGCGTTGTTGACGCGAGGCTTGCGTCGCGAAAATACGTTGTATTTCCCGTTCGTCCAGCCCACTACGGTTTTTTATCCACGCAATGCGTTTTTCGTCAGGCGCGTCGACAACCAGTATCCTGTCGACAATTTCCTGTAGCTTGTTTTCAATCAGTAACGGAATAACTAGAACACAATAACTTCCAGTGGCGTTTTCGGCCTGGTGGATCATTTCCTGACGAATCCTGGGATGTAGAATCTTTTCCAGTAGTTTTCGTTTATACGGGCTTTTAAATACGACATCTCTTATTTGCGCACGGTCGAGTTCACCATCACTTTGCAGAATTTCCGGACCAAATGTTTCGACAATCTTCGTGTGACCAACTTCCCCATTTTTTGAGAGCTTGTGGGCAAGTTCATCCGCGTCGATAACGGTTACACCGAGTTTTCGAAAATGATTGGATACGGTTGTCTTGCCGCTTCCAATTCCGCCTGTAAGACCGATCCGTAAGCTCAACAGTAGATCAGGCTATGCCGGCGATTTGCAGATAAGATGTGATGATTTTCACGCCCCATAACAAGGCAATCCAACCCGCGATAGCGAGATAAGGACCGAATGGAATCGGAATATTGCGGTCACGGCCACGCAACACTATGAGTGCAATGCCAATAACGGCACCGGAGAAAGCTGACAACAAAATGATTAACGGTAATAGCTGCCAGCCAAACCACGCGCCAAACAGGCCAAGTAATTTAAAATCGCCGAATCCCATGCCTTCTTTCCCGGTTAGTAGTTTGAATGCGTGATAAACCAGCCACAGCGACAAGTAACCGGCGGCTGCGCCAATTACGGCGGATTGAATGTCAGTGAATAGTCCAAACAAGTTGACCAGAAGTCCAAGCCATAAAACCGGCAGGGTGATGACATCGGGAAGTATCTGATGATCAAAATCGATAAACGATAGGGCGACTAAAGACCATGTCAGTAATAATGCCGCTGCGCATTGCCAGGTCACGCCAAAGTGCAATGCGACGACAATGGATAGAATTGCGGTGAGTAGTTCCACGATAGGGTAACGCGGGGACACTTTCTCTTTGCAGTTAGAACACCGCCCGCGCAGGAAGACATAACTGATGACAGGGATGTTTTCCAGCGCGGTAATCCTGTGGCCACAATTCCGGCAAGTTGAAGCAGGTGTAAGTAGGTTGAACTTTTGCTTGTCAGAATCCGGCGCTGGTTCGGTTTCAGGATGTAACAACTCTTTGCATTGTTCCGTCCATTGTTGTTGGAGCATTTTTGGCAGTCGAAAAATAACGACATTGAGAAAGCTGCCAACGCATAAACCCAATAGTCCAACAACGAACAGAAAGAATGGCCGACTGCTTTCTAACAGCTCAATAAAAGCCATTAGGGTGCAATCATCCTAGTGCAAAAATTTCGAACTTCAGTTACTTAATCAACGGAATTAGCAAAAACCTTAGAACACCGCCGCCATTTTGAAAATCGGCAGATACATGGCAACAACAACCGTACCGACGACGATGCCGAGAAACGCGATGAGGAACGGCTCAATCAAACTGCTGATTGCCGCAACCGCATCGTCCACTTCGCGCTCGTAGAATTCGCCTACTTTATCCAGCATGGTTTCCAATTCACCCGATTCTTCACCGGTGCCGACCATTTGCAGCATCATGCCGGGGAACAGGCCGGTTTTTGCCATGGATTCCTCGAGTGGTCGGCCCGAACTGATTTCCTGCCGCACATCGAGGATACCTTCTTCATAAACCCGGTTACCACAGGCGCCGGCTACGGCTTCCAGCGAATCCATCAATGGCACGCCTGCGCCAAACATGGTGGCAAGTGTGCGCGCAAACCGGGCTAGGGCGCCTTTCTGTATTACAGTGCCGAACACCGGCAATTTTAAGCTGATCCGGTCCACCAGAAATTTCATTTTTTCCGATCTTTTATATGCCTGGAGAATTGCAACAACGCTCACAATTAGTATGGGAAGCCCAATATACCAGTAGTTTTGAAACCATTCGGAAATATCCACCATTAACCGGGTCAGAGTTGGTAGATCACCACCAAAGCCCTGAAACAGGGACTCAAACTGCGGTATGACGAAAATCATCAGCAAAGATACAACGACAATGGCGACAACAATAATGGCAGCGGGATAAAACATTGCCGATTTGATTTTGCTTTTAATGGCCTCGACTTTCTCCATGTGCAGGGCGACCTTATCCAGCAAAATATCCAGTGTCCCGGATTCCTCGCCTACAGCGACAAGATTCGTAAACAACCTATCGAAATGCTGTGGAAAGGGTTTTAGCGATTGACTTAAACTGGTACCCGCCTCTACGTCCAGCCGTATTGTAGTCAATAAATCCGATACTGCCTTCTTCTCGTGTCCGCGTCCTAATGCCGTTAAGGTTTGCGCTATTGGAATTCCCGCATTGACCATAGTGGCCATTTGCCGGGCCGTGAATGCGATATCCTTCGGCGTTACCTTGCCTCCAACGCTGAATAAGGGTTTTGATTTTTTTCTGACTTTCTTTGGCGTTAATCCTTGACGACGTAACGCCGTATTAACAAAGGCAACACTGCTACCGTCCATTTCGCCTTTCTTGATATTGCCGCTGCGGTCGGTAGCAACCCATGTGTAAGCGTTCAGTTTAGCGTTCGGATTCTTTGCCATGATCGTTATTCCTTGATGACATGTTAAGATTACATGTTAGTTACACGTTCGACTTCAGCGAGACTGGTAATGCCCGCCTTTGCTTTCAATAAGCCGGATTCGCGCAGGTCTCTAACGCCTTCCCTACGCGCCTGTTCTTCGATGTCCAGTTGACTGCCGCCGTCGAGCATGATTCGTGTTGTTTCGTCCGAGATCGGCATGACTTCGTAAATACCGATCCGGCCTTTGTACCCTCCGGTACACGAACCACAGCCTACCGGCTCAAACAGTTGGATATTCCCTATATCATCTTCTTTAAAACCGGCTGCCAGCAATGCAACATCCGGGACATCGGCAGGTTGTTTGCATGCTTCACAAAGTCGCCGGCATAACCGTTGCGCCATAATAAGATGCACGGATGAGGCGACGTTGAATGCAGCGACACCCATGTTCAAAAGTCGAGTCAGTGTAGCAGGGGCGTCGTTTGTGTGGAGAGTTGATAACACCAAGTGACCGGTTTGGGCTGCCTTAATCGCAATCTCTGCTGTCTCCAGGTCACGAATTTCACCGACCATCACGATGTCCGGATCCTGTCTTAAAAACGAGCGAAGCGCGGTTGCAAAAGTGAGATTGGCCTTGACGTTTACGTTGACTTGGTTGATACCTTCGACATTTATTTCAACCGGATCTTCGGCACTGGCAATATTGACTCCGGGCGTGTTAAGCACCCTGAGCGCGGAATAAAGCGAGACTGTTTACCACTACCGGTAGGTCCGGTGACCAGAATCATCCCGTAAGGCCGTTTGATGGCTTCTGTATAAAGGGCGAGCTGGTCTTCCTCCATACCGAGGGTCGACAACTCCAGATTTGCAGCGGATGTATCCAGTACGCGAATCACACATTTCTCGCCGAATAGAGTGGGCAATGTGCTGACACGAAAATCAATCGTCTTGGACTTGGACAATTTGATTTTCATGCGCCCGTCTTGCGGTATCCGCCGCTCCGCAATATCCAGCGCGCTAAGAATTTTTATTCGCGCAATGACGCGCGGTGTCAATGCGGGCGGCGGTGAAGCCACTTCGTGCAGCATGCCATCCACTCGAAATCGAACCCGGGTTCGTTTTTCGTAGGGTTC
>CBDCFT010000031.1:0-10948 GCA_965216365.1 Arenicellales bacterium
CATCGCGACTGTCCGCTATCCAGCGATAAGCCTGCAATAAAATAGCCGGGCCAAGATAGCGATCGCTGTTCCACCAGTAACTTGGGCAAATGGTTGAACAACAGGCGCTTAAAATACATTCATTATAGGCCATCCAGTTTATCCCGGTCTTGCTTGGACTGGAGTTGTTCCCGATCCGGCGGTGGTGGTGTGTCGGATTGCAACCAGGGTTTGATCGAAGCGTATTGCGCATAAAAATGCGTCAGATCGGGCACCAGATCCTTGACCACCGGCATATGCGGTAAAGGGTAAATTTCGCATCGCCTTTGATATCTTCGATCGGTTTGATACAAGCCAGTGTATTGGTGCCGTCGATATTCATCGCGCAGGAACCGCAAATTCCTTCGCGACAGGAACGGCGAAAGGTTAAAGAAGAATCGATTTCGTTTTTATCTTAATCAGCGCATCCAACACCATCGGCCCGCAGCTGTCGAGATCGACTTCGTAGGTTGTCCAAGCACGGATTCTCGCCTTCGTCCGGATCCCACCGGTAAACGCTGAATCGCATGGGTTGCTTCGCATTCGCCGACGTATAGGTCTTGCCTTGCTTGACGACCGAGTTTGCAGGTAATCGAAATTCGGCCATTTAATAAACTCTTGCTTTAGGAGGTATGACGTCCTATTGCATCCGTCAGTGTATACATGTGCACAGGTCGGTAGTCGATGGTGGGCTTCGTTCCTTCCTGCAACCAGGCCAAAGTGTGTTTCATCCAGTTTTCATCGTCGCGTTCACTGAAATCTTCCCGCGCATGCGCGCCGCGGCTCTCTTCACGATTAATCGCCCCATGAATGGTCACAGTAGCCTGTGCGAGCAGGTTATCCAGCTCTAAAGTCTCCATCAAATCGGAATTCCAAAATAGCGAGCGATCTGCGACTTTCACATCGGATGCGGACTGGTAGACTTCTGCCAGTTTATCGATACCTTCCTGCATGACATCGCCGGTTCGAAAAACCGCACAAGTAATTTTGCATGGTCTTTTTGCATGGCTAGTCGGATCTCGGCTGTACGCAGAGAGCCATTCGCATGCCGGCGCGCATCGAATCGCTCAAGACACTCCTCGCCGGCGTTTTTATCCAGGGTAACTTTACGGCCACCGGGTTTTACCGTTTCTTTGTGCGTGATGCGCAGCAGCGCGGCCAAAGACGATGAGATCAAGCAACGAATTTGACCCCAAGCGATTGCCACCATGCACCGACACACAGGCCGCCTCGCCGATCGCCATCAACCCCGACACCGGTGTGTCCGGGTTTCCGTCTTTCAACGTCACCACCTCGCCGTGGTAGTTTGTCGGAATGCCACCCATGTTGTAATGCACCGTTGGCAATACCGGAATCGGTTCACGGGTGACATCCACGCCGGAGAAAATCTTCGCCGTCTCGGAAATACCGGGCAGACGCTCCTGCAAAATATCCGCACCCAGGTGTTCCAAATGCAGGTGTATGTGATCTTTTTCCGCACCGACACCCCGACCAGCACGAATTTCCATAGTCATGGAACGGCTGACCACATCGCGTGATGCGAGGTCTTTGGCGTTCGGCGCATAACGTTCCATAAAACGTTCCCCGTCTGAATTGGTCAGATAACCGCCCTCACCGCGCGCGCCTTCCGTTATCAAACAACCGGCACCATAAATACCGGGTCGGATGGAATTGCACGAATTCCATGTCCTGCAGTGGCAAACCGGCACGCAACACCATCGCCGTTGCCGTCACCGGTACAGGTGTGTGCTGAGGTGCAGGAAAAATATGCGCGCCCATAACCCCCGGTTGCCAATACAACCTGTTTGGCGGCGAACCGGTGCAGGGTTCCATTTTCCAGCGACCAAGCCATAACACCACGACATTCGCCGTCCTGCATAATCAAATCCAGGGCAAAGTATTCGATAAAAAACTCGGCCTGGTGTTTGATCGCCTGCTGATACAAGGTGTGCAAAATGGCGTGACCTGTGCGATCCGCGGCCGCACAGGTGCGCATAGCCTGCCCTTCGCCAAAATGCGTAGTCATACCACCAAAAGCGCGTTGATAAATTTTGCCTTCCACTGTGCGTGAGAAAGGCACGCCGTAATGTTCCAGTTCTATGACCGCAGCAGGTGCTTCGCGGCACATATACTCGATGGCATCCTGATCACCCAACCAGTCCGAACCTTTAACGGTATCGTACATATGCCAACGCCAGTCGTCTTCACCCATATTACCCAGCGCCGCGCTCATGCCACCCTGGGCGGCCACCGTATGGCTGCGCGTAGGAAATACCTTCGTAATGCAGGCGGTATTTAAACCCGCCGCTGCCATACCGAATGTTGCGCGCAAACCGGCGCCACCCGCGCCCACGACTATGACATCGTACTGGTGATCAATTACCTCGTATGAACCTATTTTCATTTACTGGTTGAATGACTGGTTATAACGCGAGCCGCAATACCGCCAGGATTGCGGCGAGACCGAACAACAACAACACGAGTTGCGTGCCAATCAGGCAAGCTAACTTGAGCCATTCGATATGAATATAATCTTCGATGACCACCTGCATGCCCAGCTTGGCGTGGTAAAACATGGCCGCTAGAAATAAGACAACGATGGCTGCAACCCAGGGCGATGACAGCCAATCGGTTACCACTTGGTGGTCGCTGCCGATCAAACGCACAAACGAAAAAACAAACCACAACCCTGCGGGTACCAGAACAATCGCTGTAAGACGTTGCCACCACCAGTGATCCGCGCCTTCTTTTGCGGAACCAAGACCTTTTACCTGCTGTAGTGGCGTACGTAAATTCATCGCGAAAGACTCAGGAAACGATCCACAATAAAAACGTCAATACAATTGCAGCAATCACCACAATTTTTCCCGTTGTGTATACGGTTTCTATTTCAAATCCCCGACCGGCATCCCAAAAAAGGTGGCGCACACCGTTACATAGATGATAAAAAAAACAGAATGACCAGATGAATACCAGCAATTTGCCGAATACGGAGTCAAATACACCGTTAAGCGAATTAAATTGCTCAACACCGCCGGCTGCCGCAATGAAGAATAACGCTATGGCCAGCGTTCCAAGCGTTAACACGACACCGGTTGCACGATGTGTTATTGACAGCACCGAAGTAAGCTGTGGCTTGTAAATTTGTAAGTGCGGCGACAATGGCCGTGTCACTTTCTGCATGCTCAGAGATTACCCGGTTGCGGTGGTACTAATATTAGCTTTTGTGCTGGTGTTAAAAAATATTTTTTCAAAAATCGGTACACCGACCATTGCGCTCCCAATCACCGTATCGTGTCGGCTCCGGTCCCTGAACACCGCCGATTTCCTTTGCTTGCTCCTGATTCGGCTTCGGATCGTCAGCATTTTCAACCGGTGGTGCAGAATTTTTGGTTTGTTTTTGTTGTTGGATCATACTTTCAGACTTGTGCTGCAGTGCAGCATGCTCTATTTTGACCTTATAGTCTTAATTTTACAAGATATCTTGTCTGGGAAATGCCACTGCACGAATATCATCTGAAAAGCACGTGAAGAACAAACGACAAACTCACTCGCTATTACTATTTCTTAACACGATAACTGAATGAGCCAACAAGACAAAACCAGTCATAGCTACGATATCGCCGATACCGGTGTCATTCATGTCACCGGGGCGGACGCGGAGACATTTCTGCAAGCCCAATTAACCAATGACGTCAACGCATTGGATACGCGGCACTGGCAGCGCAGCGCCTATTGCAATCCCAAGGGCCGGGTTATCGCCGTCCTGGAAATTACGCGCGAAGACGATGGGTTTTGGGTTACCACGCATACAGAACTTTTACAGCCGCTCGTAAAGCGTTTATCAATGTATGTGCTGCGCGCGAAAGTCGAGTTTAATGTGTTGGAAAGTATCAAGTCGATTGGTCTGGGTGGAGAGTCTATCGGTGTGCTCATCGAAGAACAGTGGCGCGAAATGGCTGACGAAAACTTTGCAATACAGTGGCAGGACGATGTGCTGATTCGACGTATTGGTGCCAGCCAACAGAGACTGGTTCTAACCGGGCCAGAGAAAAAATTATCAGAGTTACAACAACAACTGGGTACTGTTTGCGCTAGTGCACCTGATAGCGAGTGGCGCCGTTTGAATATTCTCGATGGTATACCGGGTGTTTGGGCTGCCACGTCAGAAGAATTTACGCCTCAGGCATTGAATCTTGATTTGCTCGACGGCGTCAGTTTCAATAAGGGTTGTTATCCGGGTCAGGAAATCGTCGCCCGGATGCATTTTCTCGGCAAATCCAAACAACGCATGCACCAGGCGAAAACCTCTGGCAATGTTTCACTCAAACCAGGTGATCCGGTTTACAGGGAAGACCATGAACAACGTATGGGCACAGTAGTCGATGCAATTTGCGATGAATCCGGTTGCGATGCGCTGATAAGCACTAACCGAACCGATGACGAAAAAGGTTACGCCGATCCGGCACGTACCACGTTATTAGAGTGGCGTGATCTGCCCTATACGATGGCTTCCTGACTGCGGACGAGCGGAAATTTATCACTGATTATGGAATCGCCGGTTTTTAAATCAGGGTGTAAATACGTATCGAGCGCCGGTACATCTTCGTAAGTCACGTCGTCTCCTACCCAGTTCACGGAAAACGCCGCCCGGCGCTGGGTCAGGGTATTTCCCGGCGCCGAATGCAAGGTGTAGGAATTCCAAACCAGCATGTCGCCGGGTTGCATCGCTGTGACTATGATTTCCGCGTCGGGGTCAGTATCAATCGACGGAACCGGCGGTCGTTCGCGTCGTACATGTTGATAATCTTGCGCTGCGTTTTCGAAATTTACCGCGCGGTACAACGTACCAGGTTTGTGAGAACCACGATAAAACCGCAACGCGGTTTCTATCGGGATCGGGTCAAGCGCGACCCAGCAATTGATGACTTTCCGCCCTTTCAACGGGTAATACGCATGATCCTGGTGCCAGGGTGTTGACGCGTTATCGCTGTGAGGCTGTTTTATTAAAAGAAAATCGTAAAACAGCGTCAACGTTTTTGATTCCAGAAACGACCATGCAAGTTCGGCGATATGACTTTCAAAAATAAATCGACGAAACGGCTCTACCTGTTGCCAGGCCTGAGAGCTGACAGAGAAATTACCTTTATCGCCTTTCTTTTTTATAACATCCAGGTTGGTGCTGCTGCCGGAGAGCGCTTGCTCTATGCCTTGTTCAATAACCTCCAACCAGTCGCGTTCAAACGCACCACGAAGACACACCACGCCGTCGCGTTTATACGCTGTAATTGCGTCAGATCCTGGACGAATTTCATGCAGATAAAACTCGCTGACAGCATCAAACATCACGATGGTTTATTCAGTTCACTTAAGATGTCGGTGAGGAACGGGCCGTATCGCTCGCGACAAATCTAAACGGATGCAACTCTTGAATGTTGAGTTTTCAAACACCTGAATTGAATCAGCAGCACCCGGTTAAGCCACCAGTTTGTGTTTCTTGTTCGGGTAAATCCTGTAGCGTGTCTAACCAATACACTCGGCTTTCGATACCGTAGTGACGTTCCGGTGGTACGGCGCCTGGATCGTCCAAACTCCCAATCGTGACATCGATCCAGTTACTGGTAAGATATCTAAATGATAAAGGCGTTCCGCAGTCTGGGCAAAAGCCTCTGGCCGCGTGCTCCGAACTTTGGAATTCACTAGGACACCCTTTTGTCCACGCAAAGTCATGGCACTTCACCGGCGCCAACGCAGCAAAGGGGCCACCAACCGCATGTTGGCACATACGACAATGACAAAGATGGACCTTTGCAGGGATCGCATAGAGTTCATATCTGATCGCTCCACATTGACAACCGCCCGACAGTATTACTTTTTTATGTTCGGGGCTGGTCCCGGGTGTTGCATGCATCAAAATGGATATTGTATTGTGAACTTAGTCTTTGAACCCGCCCTTGTAACTCGCTAAGTTGGTGTTAAACTCGATTGACGCTCAACTCGTTGGTGAATCGAAACACAATCTATTCTATCTGCTTTGTAAAAAATCAGTCTTCGGTAACGATTTGATAAAACGTTTCGTTCTTTTTGATCATGCCGAGTTCGGTACGAGCGCGTTGTTCGATCACGTTTAATCCGGTTTTTAAATCTGCGACTTCTGCGCGCAGAGTTTGATTACGATCTTCCAGAATTTGATTTTCCTGTTTGGCCGCGTCAACCGTGCGGTTGAGTTGGTGCAGATCGGCAACGCCTTTGTCCCCAAACCAAAGCGTGGCATTGAGCATGACCAGCATGACAACCAGCGTCCAGGAAACTACGCGCATGGCCCGCACCTTTTTATTGAGATTTTAGCAAACATTATTAACTCTGTTTGGGCATTGGTTACGCAGAATAAGCGGCAAAAACATCTTTACCGGAATAGTGCGCCTTGCCGCCCAGCTCCTGCTCGATGCGCAGCAGGCGGTTGTACTTGGCAACGCGTTCCGAGCGGCATAGGGAACCGGTTTTAATTTGTCCCGCACCCGTTGCAACGGCAAGATCGGCGATAGTCGTATCCTCGGTTTCTCCAGAGCGATGGGATATTGTAACGCCATAATCTGCGTCTTGCGCCATTTTTACCGCATCCAGCGTTTCCGTGAGCGTGCCGATTTGATTAACCTTGATTAAAATTGAATTGGCGCATTGTTGCGCAATACCTTTTTTCAGTATCGCCGGATTGGTAACAAACAAATCATCGCCAGTGAGTTGTACGCGTTTACCTATTGCATCCGTCAGTGCTTTCCATCCCGTCCAGTCCTCTTCCGCCATACCGTCTTCGATGGAAATAATCGGATAACTTTCTATCCAAGATTTCAAATAGTCAACAAATGATTCCGAGTCGTAGGTTTTACCTTCCGCACTTAACTTGTACTCACCGTCCTTGTAAAACTCGGAACTGGCGGCATCCAGCCCCAACATCACATCGCCGCCAGGTGCGTAACCAACACGTTCGACCGCCGCTTGAACCAGGTCAAATGCAGCAGCATTGGATTCCAGATCAGGGGCGAATCCGCCTTCGTCACCCACAGCGGTACTCAGGTTTTTTTCGATGAGTAATTTTTTGAGTGTATGAAAAATCTCCGTTCCACAACGCAACGCTTCGCTGAATGTGGCTGCGCCCGTGGGAAGCACCATGAATTCCTGCATGTCTACTGAATTATCCGCATGGGCGCCACCGTTTAAAATATTCATTTGCGGAACCGGTAACGAAAAACCACGACCGGTGTCGAGATGACGATACAACGGTACACCACGGCTGTTGGCGGCGGCTTTTGCGTTGGCCAACGAAACCGCCAGTATCGCGTTTGCCCCCAGACGTGCCTTTGTTCGGTGTTCCATCCAGATCGATTAGCGTCTTGTCTAGGCCGGATTGGTCGAGCGCGTCAGAACCGATTAGCGCTGCTGAAATTTCGCCATCAATGTTTTCCACGGCTTGTCGCACTCCCTTACCTTGATAACGCGCAGGATCTTTGTCACGCAGTTCCAGTGCTTCATGGATACCGGTGGATGCGCCCGACGGCACCGCTGCCCTGCCCCAGGCATCGTCGTCCAGGAACACATCCGCTTCGACAGTCGGGTTGCCGCGCGAATCAAGAATCTCGCGCGCAATAATTGATTTTATTTTTGCCAATGAGTAAATACTCCAATGATTTAACTCATCGATGATGCCTTCACCGTTTTATCCAGCATCATCAATTGTTCCAGCAATTGCTGCATCTTGCCCAATGGCCAGGCATTCGGGCCATCACTCAATGCCTTGTCCGGCTCCGGGTGTGTTTCCATAAATAAACCGGCGACACCGCACGCAACAGCGGCCCGCGCCAGCACCGGAACAAATTCGCGTTGACCACCTGACTTGCCGTCTGCTCCGCCGGGAAGTTGAACCGAATGTGTCGCATCGAACACAACCGGGCAATGCGTCTCACGCATCGCCACCAGTGAACGCATATCGACAACGAGATTGTTATAACCAAAAAATGTGCCGCGCTCGCACACCATGATGCGACCTTCGCCACCTGCCTCATGCGCTTTACCGACAACATGTTGCATTTCGCTCGGCGACAAAAACTGGCCTTTTTTGATGTTAACCATTTTGCCGCTGGCAGCAACGGCTTGAATCAAATCGGTCTGCCGGCATAAAAAAGCCGGAGTCTGTAACACGTCGGCTACTTTTGCCACGTCCTCCACTTCTTGAACGCTATGTACATCGGTTAAGACCGGAATTTCGATTTGCTCACGCACCTCAGCGAGAATGGAAAGTCCCTCATCCCGGCCCGGACCACGATAGGATTTAACCGATGTTCGATTCGCCTTGTCGTAGGATGATTTGTAAACGAAGGGAATGTTTAATTTTTGAGTAATCTCGCGTAATTCGCCCGCGGTATCCAGTGCGAATTGCCGCGACTCGATCACACAAGGGCCGGCAATCAGAAATAACGGTTGATCGACTCCGATTGTCGCTCCCGCCAACTTCACTGGACGGCAATCTTCCTGGCTGTCGTCTCCTCCGATGAATATTGTGATTTTTTATAAGCCAGTGCGGCATTGATATAGCTGGTAAATAACGGATGACCGTCACGCGGATTTGACGTGAATTCCGGGTGGAACTGACAGGCCAGAAACCAGGGATGATTTGGCAGTTCAATAATCTCGACTAACTCGTCATTCGAGTTCGCGGAAAACCTCAAACCTGCTTTAGATAATACGTCTAAGTAATTGTTATTAAACTCATATCGATGACGATGACGTTCATAGATAACGTCCTCCCCATAGATATGCCGAGCCAGACTATCGTTTTCGATATGACTCGCCTGACTACCGAGACGCATGGTTCCGCCAAGGTCGCTTTGTTCATTGCGGGTCTCCACCACGCCACTGGTATCCAGCCATTCGGTAATTAAACCAATCACCGGTTCAGGACTGGCGGTGTCAAACTCCGTACTGTGTGCTTGAGATAATCCCGCGACATTGCGTGCAAATTCGATGACGGCGACCTGCATTCCCAAACAGATGCCCAGATAAGGTACGCCGTTAGTGCGTGCGTATTCGACAGCGCGAATCTTGCCTTCAATACCCCGTTCGCCAAAACCACCCGGAACCAGTATGGCATCGACATCGTGCAACATGCCCGTTCCAATCGATTCGATATCTTCCGAATCGACATAACGAATATCGATTCGAGCGCGTGTCTGCACACCGGCGTGGGCCAGAGCTTCAGACAAGGATTTATAAGATTCGGTTAACGACACATATTTGCCAACCATGGCAATCGTCACTGTTTCATGCGGGTTCCTGCGGCTATCCACAACACGCTCCCATTCGGACAAATCCGCCTCGGGAACATCGATGCTTAGTTGCCTGACTACCAGCTCGTCCAGCCCTTGTTCTTTGTACAAACCTGGAACAGTGTAAACATCGTCCACGTCAATAGCGGAAATGACGGCTTTTTCCTGCACGTTGGTAAACAGTGAAATCTTGCGTCTAGAGTCGTCAGGCAAACGATGATGGGCACGGCACAATACTGCATCAGGTTGAATACCGATACTGCGCAATTCTTTCACCGAGTGTTGCGTCGGCTTTGTTTTGAACTCTCCCGCGGTTTCAAGTTCGGGCACCAGGGTCAGGTGCACAAAAAACGTGTTTTCCGGACCCAGCTCAATACGCATTTGCCGGATTGCCTCCAGGAACGGAAGAGATTCGATATCGCCCACGGTGCCGCCGATCTCGACCAGCGCAACATCCGCGTCGTTTACCGCCTGGTTAATACATAGCTTGATTTCATCTGTGATATGAGGAATCACCTGAACCGTGCCACCGAGATACTCGCCGCGGCGTTCCTTACGAATGACCTGTTCGTATATTTGACCGGTAGTGAAATTATTAGCCTTGCCCAGGGTGGTATGGACAAAACGTTCGTAGTGACCGAGATCCAGATCGGTTTCCGCACCGTCTTCAGTAACGAATACCTCGCCATGTTGAAACGGACTCATTGTGCCCGGATCGACATTGATGTAAGGATCAAGCTTTAAGAATGTAACTTTGAGACCACGCGCTTCAAGCACTGCGCCAAGAGAAGCGGCGGATATCCCTTTCCCCAACGAGGAAACCACACCACCTGTGATAAATACAAATTTCGCCAAGCTGCTCTGCCTACGCGTTGCCTTGTGTAAACTACTGAAAATAAGTCAGTTTGTGTGAGCGCCTGGTTATCGACCGGACGGTCAAGCGGCGGGAAGCCGCACCGGGGTTGTAGCCCCCGCACGGTCGGACACCATAACAAAACATGCTGTCCGATACAATACAAATGCGATTAAGTAATTGTTTCTACTTTAATTACGATCGACTCTTCGCCCGCACGGGCCGCAAAAGCATCATCCACCGCAATCCCGGGGATAGCGGCTAACCGATCGCCGATATACAGCAACGGTAACCGCTCCCTGATCCAGCGCGGAATACCTCTGGCCTGATAGAGCTTTTTGATTGCCGTTCGATGCCGCGCATTGGGTAAACGAATGTGTTCACCACCCCGGCGTGGACGGACGAAGATTATCCCGTCCCGCAATGCTGTTTTTCGCAGTCCTTGTGAAACGCATGACTTCGCTCGCAACTTAAGCTTCGTTTCGTGCAATTCAAAAGAACTGGCAACAGGCCAGCTCTTCACTTGAAAATCAGAATCGATATCGACTTTATGCTGCAAGAAAAGATGATGACGGTAGCGACGCAACTCGGCGTCGCCCCATTCAACACATGCGCCGCTGGATTCGTTGTCGATTAGTTGTTTCATTGCTTCTTGCAGCTTTCGTGACGATGGCAATACAAAGTCACTTTTCCTGATCCAGTAACGCAACAGATTTTTGATGCGTTCGTGTGATAAGAGCGTTAGCAAATCTACACG
>CBDCFT010000032.1:0-12305 GCA_965216365.1 Arenicellales bacterium
GTTTTGAAGACCTGGACATTGCGTTGCCCAATGGCGATACCGTGCCGATTTCCAATGTCGTGGATATCACCCATCAACGCGGTTTCGATTCCATTCGTCACGCGGACGGGAAGCTCGCCGTCACCGTTACCGGCGACGTAGATCCTGCCGTAGCGAACTCAAATGTTATTGTGGAAAACCTGAATGCAGCGACCTTACCCGAACTGTCATCAAAACACGGTGTCAATTTTTCCTTTGAAGGCCGTCAGGCCGATCAGGAAGAAACACTGACCGACATGCGTAATGGCGCGCTGGTGGCGTTGATAATGATTTATCTTGTTTTGGCCTGGGTGTTTGGTTCTTATGGTTGGCCGTTGGTGGTGATGGCAATAATCCCGTTTGGTCTGGTCGGTGCGGTATGGGGACACGCGCTCATGGGTTTAAACCTAACCATACTTTCTCTATTCGGGTTTTTTGGCCTCGCCGGAATCGTGGTAAACGACTCAATCATCCTGGTCGTGTTCTATAAATCCTTACGGCAAAAAGGCATGGCGGTTAAACAAGCCGTTATCGAAGCCGCTTGCCAACGCCTGCGCGCGGTCTTGTTGACCTCGCTGACGACGATAGCCGGTTTAACACCGCTGTTATTCGAAACATCGTTACAGGCACAGTTCCTGATACCCATGGCGACTTCCATCGCGTTCGGTCTGGCCTTCGCCACCTTGTTGGTTTTAATTCTCGTGCCCTGCTCTACTGTATATCCATGAGAACGTTGCGGCCTGGACCGGATGGGGTCGAAATATTCAAGTTGAGGAGTTTCAGTCTACGACATGAGCATTCGCTATAGTCATTCGAGTCATTCAAGCGGTATATGGGAGGCTTGCCTCGCGGCGAGGGCGCCGCTCCCACAAGTGTATTTGTCCCCTGCACGACGCTGTTTTCCTGGATTCCATCTTCAGTTCCACCAAGTACGTGCATCCCTGCACTGGCTTCTCTTCACTCCAACTTAACTGATCTCAACACACACATCTTCTATATGACCATAAGGGAAAAGCTAGTCATCGAACGAACGTAACAAGTGAAGAATCCAGTCACAACAATTCGCGGCCATAGGCTGCTCTCGTCTATTCAATGCTTTGCATTCTGTCGAGACAAAAAGCGGTTACAGGTAAAGTAGGTCGTACGTTCAAATATCCAATTCAACCCAAACTGGTTGATGATCCGAACCTTGGGCAGCATTGTCGATATGGACTGACTTGATAGAATTGCGCAGTCGCGTGCTGATAAAACAATAGTCCAGTCTCGCCGGCCGGCCTTTTACTTCAGCGCTATTGCCTTCAAACTCATCGTGTCCCGCTGCTGCCCAAGCATCGACAAAGCCGTCGGGATTACTCATGCGGCCACCATAAGGCGACTCGGGACCGGTCATGCGATCATATTCTTCGGAATCCGGTTCAAAATTAAAGTCACCGAGGAAAATGGCATCGCGTGGCGCATCAATACCAAGACCGGGATCCTGCCAATAGCCGTCACTCATGTCACCCATTAACGGCGGACCCTCCATGACTGCGTTATGGTGAATGTCCAATAACTGGTCAATTTGCGGCAAACGTGTTGCGCTCGCGAGATGGGTCAAGTGAACGGAATAGACCCGCAACGGTTGTTTTAAATCCAACACGCATTCCAAAGCGGAGCGCTGAATACTGATCGGGCCGAGACTGCCGTACTTGGGTAGCAAATGATTGCGCGAATAAAGTATCGGTGTTTTGCTTAACAATAAATTACCAAACTGTTGACGCCGGTGAGTGATGACGCCATCTTGTTCAATATCCGCATTGATATCGATACCCGGCCCGTATACCCAATGATATTGGCTTAGCAAACTTGTGATCACGGACACCTGATCGACATTTCCGGAACGCTGACAAAACCGTTCCACTTCCTGCATGGCGATAATGTCGGCGCCGGTGACTTCATCCACGATCCGTTGCAGATCGAATTGCTCATCCTTACCCTTCCCAAACTGAATGTTATAAGTGACTATTTTCATTCCTGATTACCCCAAAATCGTTGTGTTAATATTGAACCCCCTACAGCATATACAGCAATTGATGCCTGCACTTTATAAGTCTATTCCGCTTTTCATTATTTTGATACTGCATGGTTGCAGCATGTTTAACAACTCCATTGAAATCGGTGCTGAATTTGGTAACGGCAAGGGACTCGAATCCGGCGCTAAAACCATGTTTAACGGCGTTACCGTCGGCAAAGTGAAATCCGTAACTTCGCAGGAAAATGGCGTTTCCGTTATCTTGTCGATTGGCAAAGACAATGCGAGCGCTATTCAGAAAAACGCCGCGGCCATTATTAACACGGATGGAAGCGCGTTCGTGGAGATATTAAATCCCGCGGGTTCCGGCGAAACGATTGCCGAAGGCGCGATGTTGTACGGATTGAATTCAAAGCTGGAACTGGCGGCATGGCAAACCGGCGTGACATTCGGATCGGCGGCACAAATGCTTGAGCAAGTGGTGCAGTCGGTACAGGGTTATTTTGCAAGCGATGAGTGGGAACAATCCAAAACGGATTTGCGTGAGCAACTAGCTGAACTGGAAAAACAATCCCAGCAATCCATGCAAGGCATGGCGGAAGATATCGCCAGGGAAATTGACGCCGCGGTCAAGGAACTTGAATCGAGATCGGTACGCGCATCGGAGAAAGCGAAAGAACATATGGATGAACTGGAAAAACAGGCACAAGAGTTTCAAAACAACGGCCAGGCCGATCTTGCCGAAACCCTGCAACGCATTCTCGAACAACTGGAAGCGGCGATGCAAAACCAGAGTGGGCAACAGTAAAACTACCGACATAAGTTTTTTTGGCAACACAGTATGATTACCGGTAAAGAACAACCCATCGATACGGTCGTACAGGGTTTGTACTGGTGGGGTGTGCCGACCTTGTTTCGTTGTCCACATGATCCCGACCCGAACAACTGCGATATCGCACTGGTCGGTGTGCCACATAGCACGGGCAACGGCACTACGGAACGTGACCAGCATTTAGGCCCGCGTGCGGTGCGCGATGTGTCGGCCCTCGGCCGTCGCGCGCACATGAAATTTCAGGTATCACCCTGGGAGCAATGCCGGATTAACGATCTTGGCGATGTGCCCTTGCCCGAAGGCAACGACAACGAAAAATCCATCGAACGCATTACCGAGTTTTATAACAAAATCGATGCGGCAGGTGCAAAACCGGTTTCCATTGGCGGCGATCATTCCATCACCGGTGGTGTTTTGCAGGCTATAGCAGGAAAGAATGCGCAATCAACCAAGGGTCGCAAAGCCGTGTTACTGCATTTCGATGCCCATACCGATGCGTTTCATCATATCGATCATTTTTTGGGTGCGAAAAAATCAGCCGCTCATTGGGCCAGTTATCTGGTTAAGGACGGTCATGTCGATGCCGAGAAGAGTGTGCAAATCGGTATTCGTGGCAACGTGCGCACACTGGACTGGCTGGAGCCGAGTTATGCGTTGGGCTATGAAGTTATTCGTAAAGATGACTTTGATGAATACGGCATCGAAAAGTGTATCGAGATTATCAATAACCGGGTTGAAGACGAACCGCTGTACATTACCTTCGATCTGGATTGTCTCGACCCGACCGTGGCGCCCGGTGTCGCCAACATCGAGGCAGGCTGCGAGGGTTTTCGCATGTCCGAAGTCACCCGGATTATCCAGGCCATGCGCGGCAAAAACGTCATCGGTGGTGATGTGGTGTGTCTTATGCCGACTAAGGATTCGCCCAACAAAATTACATCCCTGGTTTCGATGTCGATAATGTTCGAAATTCTGAGCCTGATAGCGGACAATTATAAATCTGGGTAAAACCAGGTAAAAATGGGAACTAAACCCGGAATTGATTCATCTTAACCTATGCGGTTTTGCTGGATTTCATATCGCATATTTTTCATCAATCAGAAAAGGAGTAGGTAATGGATAAACGTTTTCTTGGTGTAGTCGCTCTCAGTGTTTTGCTGAGTTCACCCGTTCTTGCCGGTCAATGCCCGGCCGACATGAGTAAAATTGACGAAGCCCTCGCTGCCGGGCCGCAGATCAGTGACGAAGACCTGGCCATGGTAAAAGAACTTCGCGCCCAGGGTGAGGACCAACACAGCAGTGGTCAGCACGCTGACTCCGTCGCGACATTGGCTAAAGCAAATGAGTTGTTGGGAATCGAATAGCACAAGTGAAGTGAGTAAAAAAGGCGGGCAATGCCCGTCTTTTTTATGGCGCGGTTGCCACTCACCGCGTTAAGTTTCAATTCAGATTTTATTCAGTCTCAATTCACTGCTCCGGGGACATACTGGCACCCGACACTCAATAGTGAGTGTCATGACAGTAACCCTTTTCCCGGAGGAAAAAAGAATGAAATCCGCATTGATAGGCTTAGCAGCAATGACCATGATAAGTGTTCCGGCATTCGCCGATCACCAGCCTACACTGGGTGAACGCTTCGCTAAAGGTGTAACAAAAGAAAACGTCGGTCGTGCCGTCGGTGCGACGGTCGGTGCTTTGGTCGGTTCGCAAATTGGCGGTGGCCGTGGCAAGCTGGCGGCAGTCGCTGGCGGTACGGTTGCCGGTTATATTCTAGGCGGCAAAGTGGGTCGCAACTCGGCGGCTAAACAACATGCGTCGAGCTATTATTCGCAACCGGTGTATTCGTCCGGTCGTTCTTACCCGTCACCATCGCATGTGCAGGCCCGGCGTACAAGTTTTAAACAGCCCCTGACCGCGGCACCGCCGCTTGAGATGATCGATGGTTTTTATCTTGCCGATACCAAATCCAATGTGCGTGGCGGCCCCGGTACTGACTACCTGGTCGTGGACCAGTTGCATCAGGGCGAACAAGTAGCCGTTATCGGTAAGGTAATTGGTAAGGACTGGTACATGATTGCCGAGAACGGTATCGGCACTGGATTTGTTTACGCACCTTTGTTGTCTCCGCTGCCGAACTACAGCGCTTACGATGCGCGTCCGGGCATCGGTTATAACGGCGCCAATTACAACCGTAACACCTTCAATACGCCTGCTTACACGCCGTCGCACTATACGGTGAATCAAGGCACGTCCCAGTCGAACCGTTGTTCGGTGTTCACGCAGCAGATCACGCTACCGGACGGCACCGCTGCTACGCGCAATATCGAGGCCTGTCAGCGCGCTGACGGAAGCTGGGAGGAAGCGTAATGCTCAAGCGCAAGCTCATTGTGGCCGCCATTTCCGCGGCGGCCACCTTGCCCGGCCTGGCCTTCGCAGAGAGGTTGCTCGTTCAGGATCATGCCGCCAGCGTTTACCTGGAACAGAATACAAATTGCGGTGCACCCGTTCAGATTCGAGTAAATTCCAACAATGCGGATGTCTTTTCCGGCGATTCAATTGAACTGCAACGCTACACGGACGTTGCGCGCGCCCTAATGGGTTTTGAATGCGGCGATGTATTTGAGGTCAAAGTCGACGGTTATTTAAACGGCATTATCGATCCGCTGTTTTCCGGTATGGCCAATGCATCAACCGGATGGTTGTTACAGGTCAACCAGTCGATTGCCTTGGATGGCGGCGTCGCGTCGCAGGATTTGATCGAGCAATCATCGACACAACCAGCGTCACCAACAGAACCGGCGACTTATCCGGATGTCACCATAAACGAACCGCGCGAAGACAATGTTCTATCTAATGAGCAATACGGTGCGAGCGTTTATCAGGACACCGCAACGGATGAAACGAGTATCGAGCAACACGCTGATGACCGGAGTATGCACAAAGACAGTTACTCGGTCGCCGGCTTGCAACTCGGTATGCGCTTGGACACGGCAGTGCGTTCGGTCGGTGATGTGTTCAAAGAATCACCACGCTATGACAGCGCCAATCGATTATTGACCGTCGAAGAGGGTGGTTGCTACGCCGACTATGATTGGGAAAAACGCCCGACTTCGCCGTTACCCGGCTGGCGTTGTTTAAAGGCCACTTTCGATAACCACCCGACGCCTGAAGTCGCAGGAATGACCTTGACCCAGGTTGCACCGAAAAACAATGATGAAGCAGCATACCAGGCATTGATTGAACGCTTCGGTCAGCCCGCCATGCAAAAAGAGTCGCGACGCAGTGGTGACCCATTCGGTATCTTCGGCAAACCCATTAAACATCTGGCATGGGGCGAAACGACCGAAGCCGACGGCGACGAATCAGAATACGAACTGAAAGCGACCATCGAGAACTGGCGCGACGTTACCATCTTGACGCTAAACATGAATGACACTGAAAGCAAAGCGCCAACATCTGATAGCACCGCTCAAGCCTTCCAATTCTAATTTCTTAGCCTAAGGAATTTCTGATTAGAATGTCATTTCCATCCTTTGGTCCGTTGACGGCACGTCCGTGTGCCACTCCTCAAGCAACGCGAGAAATCTTTCTTTTAAAGGGTTCCATGAATCAATTGGTTATAAGATTTCTCCCTGCGGTCGAAATGACAAGTTTGAGTTAATTAGAGGTTCCCTAATAACTTTACTCCACCGCCCCCCTATTCTAGGGGCGGTTTTGTTTTAAATTTCCTTATTTCTCAGCGGGCACTAACTGCTAGAATCAATCTGATTCTTTATCATCCGGCTAAGCGTGGCGACTATGAATTCATCAAAAAACCAAACTGCTTTTGTCTACGATCCCAGTTATCTTGAACACGACACTGGTCGTGGACACCCCGAACGACGCGAACGCCTCGAAGCCACCATGGCACATCTCGATGGTCAATCCTGGTTTAATGATTTGATTAAAGTCGCGCCGCGTGTAGCGGAACGCGAATGGATAGAGACCACCCACGCCTCCAACTATATAGGACGGGTGGAGGAAGAAATTAAACGTGGGGTTTCCCATGTCGATTCACCCGATGTGAGCGTTAGCGAACAATCCTATGACGTTGCTTTACTGGCTACCGGCGCGGTTTTGGAGGTGGCAGATAAAGTGATGAATGGCGAGGTCGATAATGGTTTTGCGCTGGTACGGCCTCCGGGGCATCATGCGGAAAAAAGTACGGCGCTGGGTTTTTGTTTGTTCAACAACGCCGCCATCGGCGCGCGTTATATCCAACAAAAATACGGCGTAGATAAAGTCATGATTCTCGATTGGGGACGTGCACCACGGCAATGGCACACAACATACTTTCGAGGAAGACCCGTCCGTTTTGTATGTCAGCACGCATCAGTATCCTTTCTATCCCGGTACGGCGCGCATTCCGAGAACGGAATCGGGCGCGGCCAGGGTTCGACTTTGAATTGCCCGATGGCAGCAGGTTCGACCGATGGCGACTATGAACAAGCATTCAAAGAAAAAATATTACCGAAGATCGATGAATTCAAACCCGAAGTGGTGATGATATCCGCCGGTTTCGATGCGCATCATGACGACCCGCTCGGGCAGGTCAATTTAAGCACGGAATTTTACGGCTGGATGAGTGAACGCATGATGGAAGTCGCGGATAAACATGCCGGGGGACGACTCGTTTCCATGTTGGAAGGTGGGTATGATTTGGATGCACTATCTCTTTGCGTGGCGGAACATTTTGCAAGTGATGATGAATAATCAATCGCAGACGAGTCAACAAGGATAATTTTATGGCCCAACTCCATCCTAGCGTTTGTCCTTTGGATTGCCCCGACACCTGTAGTTTGTCGGTGGAAGTCGAGGACGAACAAATCACAAAAGTACGCGGGTCGTTTGCCAACCCGCTAACGCGCGGCAGCATTTGTGCGAAGGTCACGCATTACCCCGAGTTTGTGCACGGCCCGGGGCGTTTGTGTACGCCGTTAATACGCGTGGGCGGAGAAAGGAACGGGCAAGTTCAAGGAAATTTTCCTGGGACGATGCATTAGATACCATCCATGACCGATTCACTCACATCATCGAACAATACGGTTCCGAAGCTATCGCTCCGCTGAACTATGCCGGCCCCCACGGCATGCTGGCAGGCGGTTCCATGGACATGCGTTTTTTCAACAAACTTGGAGCTAGCCAGTTGCTGCGAAGTTCGTTATGTGGCGGCATTCGTGCGACGGCTTACTCTTCCGTGTTCGGCAATGTGCCACAGTCACGGCCTGACGATGTGGTGCATGCCAAACTGATTATTGTTTGGGGCAACAATGTCCACCGTGTCCAACCTGCATTTGCGCCCGTTAATCTCCGAGGCCTGTAACAACGGCGCGAAGTTGGTAGTCATCGATCCGTTGCCATACCCATTGCACGACACGCGGATATGCATCTTGCATTAAAACCGGCACCGATGTGGTGTTAGCCTGGGCGTTGGCAGCGGAACTCGAACGTATCGATGGACTGGACAAAGCTTTTATCGATGAATATGTGTTAGGTACCGATGCGTTCATGAACGGGCCAGAGAGTATTCGCCCGAACGAGCTGCTGACGAGTGCGGCATCGATGCGCAAGATGTTAGAACTCTCGTGCGGTGGTACAAGGATGCATCGCCCGCGATTGATTTGTCCGGGCAATGGCGCTGAACGCAATCGCAATGGTGGCAGCAGTTTTTCGTGCCGTATATGCGTTGCCTACGTTGGCAGGAAAATTCGGTGTACGTGGTAGTGGTCTGGTGCAGGGTGCGAGCCGTGCGTTCCCCCATACCAGTGAAAAACTTGAAGGTGCGCATCTGGTCGACGAGGAAACGCGCACCCTGAATATTGTCACCATGGGGCGCGATCTGTTAGATGAAAATCTTGACCCGCCGATTAAAGGCGTTTTTATATACAACCACAATCCGGTAACGTGCACCCTGATCAGAATGTAATGAAACGCGCGCTGGTGCAGGAAGATTTGTTTACCGTAGTGTGCGATATCGTGCACACGGACACGGTAGATTATGCAGATATCGTATTACCCGCATCTTCACATTTCGAATATCCGGGACATCTACCCGGCTTATGGGCAACATTATCTGCAACGCGCTCCGCGCCGTCATCCCGACGGTGGGAGATTCACTACCAAACACGGAAATATTTCGCCGCCTGCCGCGCGATTTGGTTTCGATGAGCCTGAGTTTCAAGCGAGTGACGAACAACTGATGGATGACGCATTCGATTCAGATGATCCACGAATGCGGGGTTATCAACCATCCAAGGTGCCACTCGACACCGCACTACCCATGCAGTTCGATGGCGAAGACGCCATCTTTATGGAAAAACGTTTTTCCAAAGACGCCGAGTGGAAAAATTGAAATCTTATCCGATGCGCTGGATAAAGAGTTCGGCCAGCCGTTGTCATCTTATCAAGCGCTGCAGTCAGAATATCCATTGTGGCTGGTGACGCCATCGTCCAAACTGCGCACGACTTCGACATTCGGTGGTTTAACCCATAGTGACGAAACCCTGGCTGGAAATGCATCCGGACGACGCCGACGCACGTGGATTAAGTGAAGGACAAAAGGTCAAATTGTGGAATGACCTCGGCGAAGTCCACATGCCACTGCGTATTACCGACGATGTGCGAGCAGGAGTTGTGTGTTCATATAAAGGCGCGTGTTTAAAACCAGCGATAACGGTCAAACAGTGTCCGCGCTGGCACCGATGCATTTGGCTGACCTGTGTCACGGCGCGTGTTATAACGATGCGCGGGTTGAGGTAGCTGCGTTCACATATTTGTTAGTGTCGGTCCCGGCGGTAATTGTAATATTCAATGCAATCGCGCACATCTTTACCCCTTCCTCTTGTGGGAAGGAGACAAACGAGTTGTTGAAGAACATCCATTGTTCACCCCCTCCCCTAACCCTCCCCCGCCAAGGGAGGGTTGGTAAACGGCTCACGTTCACTTTTACGACTGACATGAAGTTCCACGTTTTTCCGGGTCACCGCAATTAGTTATCGTTGATCGCCATATAAAGTAGTTTGGTTAAATGAATTGCTTCACGACCGGTTAAGTCTTTAATTTGTTGTCGGCAACTGGTGCCGTTTGCTACCAGGATTGTGTTGGCATCGCTGTTGCGTACGGCAGGCGCGAGTGTCAATTCACCCATTTTTACTGAAATAGCATAAGTATCGGCGTTGTAACCAAAAGCACCTGCCATGCCGCAACAACTGGATTCGATGGTGTTTGCATTCAAACCTTCAACCATGTCCAGTGTCTCGTGCATCGCATTCATAACGCCAAATGCTTTTTGATGACAATGTCCATGCACCAATACATTTTTTCCGTTTAATCCTTTCAATTCAAGATTCAATGCCCCTCGCGCATGCTCCCGGGCAAGAAACTCTTCCAGTAATAGTGATTTATTCGACAATGCTTGTGCCACCTCGTGTGGAATAAGACTGGCAAACTCATCTCTCAGGGTGAGCAAACACGAAGGCTCCAAACCGATCACAGGAACGCCCCTCTCAATAAACGGTTGCAGCGAATCGAATGTACGCTGTGCTTCGACACGTGCTTCGTCAACCAAACCAGCGGCAAGAAAAGTCCGTCCGCAACATAATGGCCGGGTTGTATTGTCAGCGGCCGCTACATCATGCGCACGATAACCGGCAGCGCTTAGCACACTGACTGCGGCATGCAAATTGTCCGGCTCAAAATAACGGTTAAACGTATCAGCGAATAAAACGACTTCTTTGTCAGTCTCGTTACCATCCGATGTATGGGAGATGAAAGGTTGTTTACTCCATTGCGGTAAATTACGTTGCGCACTGAAAGCTAGAAATTTCTCTCCCACCCGACGTACTAAGGGAGATTGATTGCGCAGATTTGCCATACCACTGAACTGGCTGACAAATGGTGCATAACGCGGAAGATACGCGACCAATTTATCGTGCCAGCTCAAACCGTGTTTCTTGTAGTAATGATAAAGAAATTCCGTTTTCATCTTCGCCATGTCGACACCGGTCGGACACTCGCGTTTACAGCCTTTGCAACCCACGCATAACTTCATGGTCTCCGCCATAGCGTCGCTGGTTAGCGCGTCTTTGCCGAGCTGTCCAGAGATTGCCAGACGCAAAGTGTTCGCGCGACCACGGGTGCTGTCTTTCTCGTCATTTGTTACCCGGAATGACGGACACATCACAGCGCCGCTTAACTTGCGGCATGCGCCATTGTTGTTACACATTTCTACAGCGCCGGCGAAACCACCCCACTCTGACCAGTCGAGTTCCGTACTATCAAGCCCAACTTTGTAATCCGGTTTAAAGCGGAACAGGCTACGATCATCCATGCGTGGCGCGTCAACAATCTTACCGGGATTAAATACATTGTTAGGATCAAACAATGACTTTACTTCCTTGAAGTTAGTCATCATGCGTGACCCGAACATGGTCTCGTGAAATTCGGAACGCGCCAAACCATCGCCATGTTCGCCGGAATGCGAACCTTTGTACTCGCGCACCATTGCAAACGCTTCTTCGGCAATAGCGCGCATTTTATTTGCGTCGGTTTCGAGTTTCAGATTTAACACAGGGCGTACATGCAGACAGCCAACCGACGCATGGGCATACCAGGTTCCAGTCGTGCCGTGTTTGTAAAATACGTTGGTTAACCGGTCGGTGTATTCGGCTAGGTCTTCCAGGCACACGGCACAGTCTTCGATAAAAGACACCGGTTTACCGTCGCCTTTCATGGACATCATGATATTCAGACCAGCTTTGCGCACTTCCCAGATGGCAGTTTGGAGTTCAGGATCGGTCGCCTCAACTACTGCATCGATAAAACCGAGTTCGCTCATGCGCTCTTTTAGCTGATTTAACTTTGTGAATTGTTGCGCATGATCTTCACCGGCAAACTCGATTAACAACAATGCCGCGGGTTCACCTTTGACGATTTGATCTACGGTCGAACGAAATAATGGAATATCGCGCGACAAGTCGATCATGGTGCGGTCAACCAGTTCCACCGCACTGGGGCCAAGTTCAACCAAATGCTGGGTCGCATCCATGGCTTCATAAAAACCCGGGAAATGACAAACGCCCAACACTTTGTGCGCAGGTACCGGATGCAAGCGCACATGAATCTGTTTTGAAAAAGCCAGCGTACCTTCAGAGCCGACCAGCAGATGTGAAAGATTATTTCCGTCTTCGCGCTGCGGCGTTAACGCATCGATGTTGTAACCGCCGACTCGACGCATGAGATTGGGAAAACGGCTTTTTATTTCTGCCGCTTCACGTTGACCAAGCTGTAACAGGGTATTTGTCATTTGCCGCATGCGTTCCGACGTTGGTACAGCATGGTTGGCAAGATAGTCGGCACTTAATGGACCAAAATGCGCTTCACTGCCGTCGTCCAGAATCGCATCGA
>CBDCFT010000033.1:0-20285 GCA_965216365.1 Arenicellales bacterium
GCGTTGCGAAAATATCTGCTAGTGCAGCACATGGGGTGAAGCCATGAAAATAAATCTGAACGCACTCAATGAAATGGATTGTGCACAGTTTACCGACATGCTGGGCGACGTGTTTGAACATTCTCCCTGGATTGCCGAAGAGTCTAGTCATCGGCGTCCTTTTACTGATATCGATCAGCTGCATCAGGCAATGGTGCAGGTTGTGCAACACGCATCCCAGGCCGAGCAGTTGGCACTACTTCGCGCACACCCGGAACTGGCAGGACAGGAAGCGCGCAAAGGAGAATTGACCGACGCATCCACGGGCGAACAGGCCAGCGCAGGACTCAATGCCTTGAGTGCTGAAGAGATGGCACGGATAGCTCAACTCAACACGCAATACCGAAAAAAATTCGGTTTTCCCTTCATCATTGCTGTTCGCAATCACACCAAGCAGAGTATCTTCGAACAATGGGAAAGACGGTTAACGAATAACCAGGACGCCGAATTGAGCGCCTGTCTGGAGCAGGTTTTTATTATCGCTCGTATTCGCTTGGATGCGATGTTGGGAGACTAACTGCCCGTAGTCATTACCCGAAACCACTATTAGTCAGAGAACATCGGATGGAAGCTTACATTGTTGACTGGTTGAATCTATTGGTGCGCTGGTTGCACATGATTGCAGGCATCGCCTGGATCGGTGCATCGTTTTACTTTGTAATGCTGGATAGTTCTCTCAAATCGCCGAAAAAACCGCAGGACGCCGGACGCGGCGTATCTGGCGAGTTGTGGGCGGTACATGGTGGTGGCGTTTATCAAAGCCAGAAATTTCTCGCTGGCCCGCAGGGTGAGCCGTTATCAAAAGACCTGCATTGGTCCAAATGGGAGGCTTACACGACCTGGATGTCGGGGAATTTTCTTGCTTGCGTTAATTTATTGGTATGGAGCCGAGATCTATCTCATCGATCCAAATGTGCTGGCGTTGACAAAACCGGTTGCCATTCTCATCAGTATTGCGTTCCTGGCCGGCGGCTGGATTGTTTACGATCTGTTGTGCAAATCGAAACTGGGTGAAAACGACGTGGCACTGGGTGCGGTGATGTTTATCCTAGTAGCGATGGCCGCGTTTGGGTTGTGCCAGCTATTCAGTGGTCGTGGCGCTTACATCATGTTTGGAGCTATGTTGGGCACCATCATGGCGGCCAATGTTTTTTTTGTCATCATCCCCGGTCAAAAAGCGCTGGTCAAAGCGATAAGAGAGAACAGCGAACCTGACCCAAAACATGGTCAAAGAGGTAAACAACGCTCGGTGCATAACACGTATTTCACGTTGCCGGTGTTGTTTACCATGATCAGTAACCACTATGCCAGGACGTACGGTCATGAATATAACTGGGCGATATTGATTGCGATAGCGCTGGCCGGCGCCTTGATCCGTGTGTACTTCGTCTCGCGCCACGGCGAAGGTAAAACAGCGTACACCCCAGCCGCGGCTGCGGTGGTGCTTATAGCGGTGGTCGCCGCGGCCATCGCGCCCCATTTTTCCGCGACACCTGCAGGCAGCGAGGTCAGTTTCGCTGACGTGCAGGACATCGTTACGCAGCGTTGCACTACATGCCATTCGGGCAGTCCGACCCAGGCCGGATTTACCTCGCCGCCCAAGGGGGTGGTTTACGATACGGCAGAACAAATTCGGTCGCAGGCCGAAATCATTCATCAGCAGGCAGTGGTCAGCAAAGCCATGCCCATCGGTAACCTGACAAACATGACCGACGACGAACGCAAGATGATAGCTGATTGGTTCAGTCAGCTTAATAGTAAGGGAGGCTGAACGTGAGAATTTTCGCAGCCGCACTGGCGGCATTATGAGCATGGACGCCGACACGGCTGCACTGGTTCGCCTGTGTGATAATCGCGTTAAAGTCGTGATGATATTATCGTGCTAAGGTTTGATAACACTATTCATTGATAAAAGAGAAACTGTTGTGGGTACTGAACTCGAACAAAATCGTTTTTCGCAACGTTATATCAATCTTGCCCATCCACGTTTGGGCGCCAAAGCCATCTACGCCACGGACGAGTTTTTTGCGCCCTGCGAACGCATGTTGCAACCCGAACCGGCGGTTTTTATCCCCGGTAAGTTCGACGACAATGGCAAGTGGATGGATGGTTGGGAGTCGCGACGTAAGCGTGTTGAAGGTTATGACTACAGCATCGTGCGTTTGGGCAGGCCCGGTGTTGTGCGCGGCGTCGATATCGACACCCGTCATTTCAAAGGCAATCATCCACCGGCTGCCTCCATCGACGCTTGTTATTGCACCGATGGTGATCCAGGCGATGATAGCAAGTGGGTTGAAATTCTGCCCTCAGTCAGTCTGGAGCAGGACAGCGCACATTTGTACGATATTCACGATCGCGGTGTGTTCACTCATGTGCGGCTCAATATTTATCCGGACGGCGGGATCGCGCGTTTTCGTGTTTATGGGGAACCTCACTGCGATTGGGAAAATCGCAGCGAAAGTGAGTTGTTTGATCTTGCTGCGCTGGAAAACGGTGGCCTCGCCGTGGCCTGCAGCAATCAGGCGTTTGGCTCCAACATGTTGAATCTCGGCATGCCCGGTCGTGGCATCGATATGGGAGATGGTTGGGAAACAGCGCGTCGACGGCAACCGGGTAACGAGTGGGTCATTCTAGCGCTCGGTCATCCCGGTGAACTCAAGGTGATTGAACTGGACACGGCGCACTACAAAGGCAATTTCCCTGACAGAGCATCGATTCAAGGCGGTTATATTCATGTCGGTACGGTGGATTCACTGGTGACGCAAAGCATGTTTTGGCAGGAACTGTTGCCGGAGCAAAAGCTGGAAATGGACGCGATTCATCGTTACGAGAAAGAATTACAGAGTATAGGTCCGGTCACACATGTTCGCGTCAGCGTTATTCCGGACGGGGGCTTGAGCCGGGTGCGACTGTACGGTCACGTCGCTCGCTAAGGCATCTCTACAAGATGACTGGCATCAGTTTGAAACTGCAACCATTGACCCGTGAGGCGTTCGCGTCCTTTGGCGATGTTATCGAGATTGACGGTGCGCGACATTTTGGAATCAACGCCGGCACCATTGAGCGTTATCACGATCTGGCCCGAGTCGATATCGGGGCCGAGCGCGAAGGCCGCCCTTTAATCAGCATTGCACGATGCAACCAAGCGACCGAGTTGCCGTTTCCAGTCAAATTTGTTGAACGCCATCCGCTAGGCACACAAGCGTTTATCCCGTTTGGTGATACGCCGCTTGCAATCGTGGTGGCTCCACCCGGCGAGGCGGTTGATCCGCGGGAGCTTGAGGCGTTTGTATCCAACGGCAAGCAGGGAATCAACTATCACCGTGGCGTGTGGCATCTTCCGTTGATCGCATTGCAGCATGGTCAACAGTTTCTTATCGTGGATCGCGGTGGTCCGGGAAAGAATTGTGACGAGTTTTATTTCGATAACGATGAAGTCACGTTGATGTGTTGATGGTGTGTATACCCGGTCTTGTACCGCCTTCTATTTAAGATTTATTGAGCAAGAAATTTTAGTGTCAAACGACTATCCTAGAAATTTAGTCGGCTATGGCTGCGAGCCGCCCCACCCGCATTGGCCGAACGACGCGCGTATCGCGGTGCAATTTGTCATCAATTACGAAGAAGGTGGCGAGAACTGTGTTTTGCACGGCGACGAAATCTCAGAGTCTTTTTTGTCGGAAATCGTCGGTGCAGTGCCACTCGAAGGCGTGCGCAATATGAATATGGAATCCATCTATGAATACGGCGGCCGTGCAGGATTTTGGCGTTTATATCGACTATTCACAAAACGCAATTTGCCGGTAACCGTATTTGGTGTGGCGATGGCACTGCAACGTAACCCGGAAGCGGTCGCGGCCATGCTTGAAGCCGATTGGGAAATCGCCAGTCACGGTTATCGTTGGATTGACTATCAATACATCGACGAGCAAGTGGAACGCGAACACTTGCAACAAGCCATCGATGTTCATGCCCGCGTAACCGGTGCTCGCCCATTGGGTTGGTATCTTGGCCGTGTGAGTCCCAATACCCATCGTCTGGTGGCTGAGGAGAGCGGGTTCGTCTATAACGCGGATTCCTATGCTGACGATTTGCCCTATTGGGACAATAGCTTTGACGAACCGCAACTCATGGTGCCGTACACCCTGGATGCGAATGACATGCGTTTTGCGACAGCCCAGGGTTTCAATAGCGGCGACCAGTTTTTTGCTTACTTGCGGGATACGTTCGATACGCTTTATGCCGAAGGCCAGGATATGCCCAAGATGATGTCCATCGGCCTGCATTGTCGGCTGGTTGGGCGACCGGGGCGGCTCGCGAGTCTGGCACGTTTTTTAGATTATATACAACAGCATGAAAAAGTGTGGGTCTGTCGCAGAATCGATATCGCTACACATTGGCGTGAATATCATAGACCGCAGTAGTACGAGATCATTGCCGCCAGCACGGCTATGAAAAACGATTTGTGCACAGATACCATGTCAACACTTCTGGTTAAAAATGCTAGCGTCGTCGTGACTATGGATGGTCAACGCCGGGAAATTGCCGATGCCGGGTTGTTTATTCGTGGCAATGTGATTGAGCAGGTCGGTCCGACCGATTCATTACCGACATCGGCGGACAATGTATTGGACTTGAGTGGGCATATTGTTCTGCCGGGTTTGGTAAATACACATCATCACATGTATCAAACCTTGACGCGTTGTATTGCCCAGGAAGCCGACTTGTTCACCTGGCTCAGAACCCTGTATCCCATCTGGTCGAATCTCACCGATGAAGGCGTTTATGTCAGCACAAAAACGGCAATAGCGGAGTTGTTGTTATCCGGTTGCACGACCAGCAGCGACCATCTTTATTTATATCCCAACGATTGCACGCTGGATGCGCAGGTGCGCGCCGCGCAGGAAACCGGCATGCGTTTTCATGCAGCGCGCGGCTCGATGTCGCTTGGAGAAAGCGGTGGTGGCTTGCCACCAGACGACATTGTTGAGAAAGACGACGATATTCTGCGTGATAGTCAACGTGTGATCGAGCAATATCATGACGCTGACCGTCATGCCATGATGCGCATTGTGCTGGCGCCGTGTACGCCGTTTTCCGTCACCATGGATTTGATGCGCGAAACCGCCACGCTCGCGCGCGAATACGGCGTGGGTTTGCATTCGCATATTTGCGAGACAGTCGAAGAGGAACAATATTGCCTTGAACATTTTGGCAAACGACCGATCGATTATCTGGCGGATTTAGACTGGCTTGCGGATGATGCCTGGCACGCTCACTGCATCCATCTGAATCATGAAGAAGTAGATCGTTTTGCTGCAACCGGTACAGGTGTTGCGCATTGTCCGAGTAGCAATTTGCGTTTGGGTAGTGGCATCGCGCAGTTGCGCGCGTTTCTCGACAATGGCGTTACGACAGGTTTAGGTGTCGACGGTTCCGCGTCTAACGATGGCAATCACATGCTCAACGAGGCGCGCATAGCGATGCTGGTGAGTAGGGTTCGTTCAAACGCGGTCGATAACTTGCACATCACACCAAACGCCGCAGCGATAACCGCACGCCAGGCCTTGGAAATAGCAACACGCGGCGGTGCGAAAGTGTTAGGCCGTGATGATATTGGATATCTCGTGCCAGGAATGAGCGCCGATTTTATTGCAGTCAATCTCAATCGGCTTGAATTTGCCGGATCATTGCACGATCCGGTATCTGCACTACTATTTTGCGACCTAAAGAATATCGATTATTCTGTTGTGAACGGAAAAATAGTAGTGCAGGATGGGAGACTACTTTCGATAGATCTCCCGCCGTTGATTGAACAACACAATGCGATTTCACAAAAAATGATTAATGGTAAAAGTTAAAACATAACCAGCGATGCAAGAGGATGTCCAAATGAAAAAACACCACCAGACTACGAGGCGCGTGCTACTAGGCTTGACTGGCTACGCAGTATTAGTATTTCCTGGAATTCTTTCGCGTCATGCCTATGCTTCCAATTCCAGAGAAGATATTGAACAGCCGTCGGACAAAAGCGATAAATCGTTTATAGATAAAGCATTTCAAATGCGTGATCAGGCAATTACCCTTGGCGACCAGGGTTATGGTGCGATCATAGTGAAGAATCTGGACATTGTCGGTCAGTCGCCAAGTCATGTCATTGTCAATGGTGATCCGACCGCCCATGCGGAAATGGAAGCTATTCGGGATGCGGCAAGTCGTCTGGGTAGCCGGAATCTCAGCGGTTGCACACTTTATTCGTCTTCTCGCGCCTGTCCTATGTGTGAAGCAGCCGCCTATTGGGCAGGTATAGATCGTATGGTGTACGGCGAAGCGATAAGCGATGGCGGGCGTCCTGTATTGTGTCGATAACCACTATATCTCTAACGCGAAAATTATTTTTCAGTCTTGTTTGTTGTACATCGATTATTGCTATGAATAATATAAACGCCGATGAATCGAAGTCCGAACTGCAAGAACTACTTCGAGTGGCGGCATCTCACGATGATGTTGTGGCGCTACGCGAAATACTGCAAAAAGGCGTGAATATTGAAACTCGTGACGCTAACGGACGCACAGCGTTACTCATTGCAACCCATCACGAAGCCGTCAATGCCGCGCGAGTCTTAATGGAAGCCGGAGCGGATGTAAATGCTATGGACAATATCAACGATTCTCCTTATCTCTACTCCGGTGCAGAAGGCCCATTGGAAATTCTGCTCATGATGCTAGAGCACGGCGCCGATCTGACCAGTGTGAATCGTTATGGTGGAACTGCTTTGATTCCAGCGGCTCATCACGGCCACGTTGAAATTGTGCGCGAACTTGTCAAAACCGAAATCGATATTGATCATATTAACAATCTCGGATGGACAGCTTTGTTGGAGGCTATCATTCTTGGAGACGGTGGGGGCACGTATATTGAGATCGTTCGTTTGTTGGTAGATGCTGGCGCAGACGTTAGTATCGCCGATGGAAACGGAGTGTCGCCGTTGGATCATGCTATTGAAGCAGGATATTCAAGTATCGTTGAGATACTTCGTGCTGCAGGCGCGACCACCAAAGAGTAATCATACAAATTTTGTATTCTTTGCAAGAATTGATTTGCTTGCCAATACTTAAACCAGTGAATGTAGGGCGGAACACGTTCCGCCTTACATGTTGTAAATACGTCGAACAAAGGTAAAACTCATTCGGCGCAATGCGCTCCGCTTATTGTGCTTTGCGCTTAACGGTCAGTTCCCGAAAATTCGTAAATTTAAACTGTTACTTGGGCCAGATTTTATATCGATTAGCATAGCCAAAGTCCATTTCTTCTCTCGCATATCGTACTAATTCATTTCCTGGAAATGTTGTTGGATCTCGTTGACAAAGTTGTTTTACGAATACGTATGTATCAGCAAGTTGTAACATGCGACTAGTATGAGAATCTGTAAAATGCACCGTGTCGATGAGTTTTGTGAGTTTCCCTCCATAAGCGTATGGTGTTGAGGTTTCTCGATATCTAGATAGGTCTTCCGCAAATATTGTCGAGAGCTTAGCACGATCCTTGTCGCCGATGAGAACGCCGTAATCTTCTCGCGCTCTAAGCTCTAATTCAATTCTCTCAGCCAAGAATACAAATGCTCGTCTTTCTAGATCATCTACAGTATGCATCTTTGAAGGATTAAGTCGAACAAAAATGCGTCCTACATCATTGTGTGCGGATAGAATTTCCACGAGTTTCTTTAGAACCTCTAGTCGCTTATTTATATCTACACCTTTGAAATTCGCTTTTCCTCGAAAGATGTCTGCTGCATGAAACTCGGTGTTACGAGACAAAGTGGAGCGCCCGAAACAGGCTCGCGACAAATTGGCAACTTCGTTTTCAAGTTCGACTACTCGATCGGATGGTACAAGAAGGCAACCAAACCAAAAGTAAGGTTGGTTTCCCGATTGGTACTTTACTTCATCAAAGTAGGCTATATGCATTCACGCTTCATAATCGAGAGTGTAGTTCCACATCCAATTACTCCGAATAATTTAATTGCCCAATATGCGGCAAGGTGCGGTGTTTTTCGTCGTAGTCTAAGCCATAACCAACTACCCATTTGTCGGGAATATCAAAGCCTAGATAATCAATTTCGATAGAGTGTGTTTGGTCGCGCTCTTTGCGAACCAGAACGCAGGTTTTGAGCGATGCGGGGTGACGTGAATTCAATAGATCGAGTAAATAGTGCAGCGTTCGACCCGTATCGATAATGTCTTCGACGACTATGACGTGCTTCCCTGCGATAGCTTCGCGCATATCCATCACTAACCTGACTTCTCCACTGGATTCGTCTTTCAGATCGTAACTGGACAGCGCGATGAAATCGATAGTGTGCGGGATACTTAACCGTCGTGATAAATCGGCCAGTAGAATAAAAGCACCTTTGAGCACGCCAACCAGTACCAGTTCGCCGGCGTCGCGGTATGCATTGGAAATATCGGTAGCCAGCTTTGCTACACGTTTCTCGATATCGCCTTCATCGATAATCTTGGTTATGGTTGAATTGTCCACAGCGCCCCCTGGGTGAATGTTAGGCTAATTGTAACCCTTGTACGATGTTTGATGTCGCCGAGAATTTCAATTCGCGGTGCATGCGTTCTGGAAACCGCAAATGGGGGATTTCAAAGTGGAAGTAGTGTGCTAGGGTAGACAAAAAGTGGCATCATAAAACGAGAGGTAGCATAAATGGGCCGTCTGACAACTCACGTATTGGATACCGCCAATGGGTGTCCCGGTCACGGAATTAAAGTCGAATTGTTCCGTGTGGTTTCAGCCAGGGAAAAAGTAAAAGAAGATGTAACCAATGATGACGGGCGTTGCGATACGCCTTTACTGGACGATGATTCAATTTCCGCTGGCGATTACGAGTTGGTTTTTCATGTCGGTGACTATTTTGCAGCCGCTGGACATGAACTCACTTCCCCGCGATTTCTCGATCAAATAGTCATTCGATTTGGAGTATCTTCGAGTGACGAGCATTACCACGTGCCGTTGTTGGTGTCGCCGTACAGCTATTCGACCTATCGCGGCAGTTGAGCAAAGTATCGTATGCCACACTCAGTATTACAGAAAATCCAAATTTACTAGAACCGGTTGCGCTTGCGACGCAATACAATGTTTTGTCGGCGGTAAAATAATAAAGTCACAAAAATTCTTATCTAAGTGAAAAAACTCTTTCCACTAATTCAGAAAAACATTGCCGCCGACGTTAGTTGTGTGTTGGTAACGATTGTTGAAATTATCGGCTCGTCGCCGCGCGAACTGGGTACCACTATGCTGGTTACAGATGAATCGGTGGAAGAGTCTATCGGGGGCGGTGCTTTGGAATACCGGTCTATCGTGAAGGCGCGCGAGCTATTGTCCAATACGCCACACAAAGTTTGGCATGAAGAATTTTTTGGGTTAGGTCCTGCGCTAAACCAGTGTTGCGGCGGCGCAGTAAAGCTGGTATTTGAGGTGTTGTCGAAAGATGAGAATTCATGGATATCTGCTGCGGTATCCGCTCTGAACAACGAAAGCGACAGTTTTCTGGTCACGGATTTGAGTCGCCAAAAACGTTACGTATTGGATTCCAACAGCGAATCGCAAGAGACGCCGATTTCTTACAAATCGTTGCGAAAGACTGAATCGAATACTTTTCGGATTGTACGGGCTGATGATTGTTATCTTGTTCAGCGTTTGATCGATGAGCGATCAGATTTGTTGTTATTTGGCGCCGGACATGTCGGTAAGGCGGTGGTGCAGTCTTTAAGTTTATTGCCGTTTCGCTTGCATTGGATAGATCAACGCTCGGATATTTTTCCTGAGTCTATTCCGGGAAGTGTTCAAGTACACAGTATCGATGATTCGCTGTGGTGCATACAACGACTTTCCGCTGAATCTTTTTGCCTAGTAATGACTCACAGTCACCAGCTGGACTATGAAATCTGTAAAGCCGTATTGGAGAAACCCGAAGACGTCTGGTTAGGGTTGATTGGTTCAGTGACCAAACGCCGTCGCTTTGAACAACGACTGTTGTGCGAGGGTATTGCTCAGCATCGATTGGACAAACTGATTTGTCCGATTGGACTTTCCGGGATTACCGATAAGAGTCCATCAACCATCGCGGCATCTGTTGCAGCGCAATTGTTGCAAGAACGTGAGCTTCGTTTAACGCGTAAAAATACACAAACAACGGCAGCAAGCGCGTGAACGAGCAGACCTCATCGACAAGTAAACCGGCACAGCGTGAAGCCGCTGCGACAGGAACGCCGCTACTGGAACTGAAGGGTGTAACAAAATCCTTTCCTGGTGTGTTGGCGAATGACAATGTCGATTTGTCGATCTATCCCGGCGAAATCCACGCCTTGCTGGGCGAAAACGGGGCAGGCAAAAGCACTTTGGTTAAAATTATTTACGGTTTGTTGCACGCCGACAGTGGTGAGTTGCACTGGAACGGAGAGCGCATCCATATTGCAAACCCTAACGCGGCTCGACGTTTGGGAATCGGCATGGTGTTCCAGCACTTTTCATTGTTTGAGGCAATGACCGTACACGAAAATATCGCTTTGGGTCTGGATGCATCGCAAAGCCGGGGTGACCTGGATCAGCGCATTACGGAAGTTTCAAAAACCTATGGTTTGGACCTTGACCCCGCCCGTGGTGTGCATTCTTTATCGGTTGGTGAGCGTCAGCGTATCGAGATTGTCCGCTGTCTGTTGCAGAATCCAAAGCTGTTGGTCATGGATGAGCCGACCTCGGTGTTGACGCCACAGGAAGTCGATACCTTATTCGAAACCCTGCACCAGTTGTCTGACGAAGGGTGTTCTATCTTGTATATCAGTCACAAACTCGATGAAATTAAAGCACTTTGTCAACATGCAACCATCCTGCGTGGTGGTCGCGTCGTGGCGGAATGCAATCCGCGTGAAGAGACGGCGCGCAGTCTGGCGGAAATGATGATTGGTTCGACACTGAAGGCGCCGATAGCTGCGGAAAAACAAGCCGGCGAAGTGAAGTTGCAGGTAACAAAGCTTAATCGTGAAGCAGAGGACGATTTCGCTGTTGCACTTAAAGACATTAGCTTCGAGCTTCGAGCCGGGGAAGTTCTTGGCATTGCCGGTGTCGCGGGTAACGGCCAGGCTGAGTTGTTGGAAGTTTTATCCGGTGAAGTTGCTGCATCGTCGCAGGATGCGATTTCTTTGCACGGCGAGTCCTGTGGCGCGAGCGGTATCAGGATACGCCGTGGTAACGGCCTGACATTCGTACCCGAAGAACGATTGGGTCACGGTGCAGTACCGGACATGTCCCTGGTGGACAACACCGTATTGAGTGGCTATAGCCGTCAGTCGTTGTTAAAGCATGGTTTTATTCGATACGCAAAAGCGCGTGATTGCGCCGGTGTGATTTGTGAAAAATTTAACGTGAAGCAAAGCGGCGTCGATTCAGCGGCATCGAGTTTGTCCGGCGGCAATCTGCAGAAGTTTATTGTCGGCCGGGAAATATTGCAGGAACCTGAAGTCATGATTGCAGCGCAGCCCACCTGGGGCGTCGACGCCGGGTCAGCAGCGGCGATTCACCAGGCATTGTTGAGTCTGGCGGAGCAGGGCACTGCCGTATTGGTGGTGTCACAAGACTTGGATGAGTTATTGACTATAAGCGATCGTATTGCCGTGATCTTTCACGGACGATTGTCGAATGCGATGCCAGCGTCCGAGGTTACAGCGGAATCGTTGGGTTTATTAATGGGTGGTGCGCAAATAGATTCCCACCCAAACAAGAATCAAGCTGATGCTGCCTAGACTCGAACCACGCAGTCAGGCTTCTCACGCGATGGTGTATCTCACGCCATTTATTGCGCTGTTTTTGACCGTTATAGCCGGCATGGCGATGTTCGGCATATTAGGGCATCCGCCGGTCAAAGCGATCACGACGTTTTTTATTGCGCCACTGACCACGGGTTATGGTGTCGCTGAATTGTTTGTCAAAGCAACGCCGTTAATCATGATTGCGGTCGGCCTGGCAATCGGTTTTCGCGCGAATGTCTGGAACATCGGCGCCGAAGGTCAACTGACGCTGGGCGCTATTGCCGGCAGCATACTGCCGGTTTATTTTTCAGACAGCGAAAATGCGTTGATGCTGTCCGCGATGATGTTGCTGGGCATCGCTGGCGGTATGGCATGGGCAGCGATACCGGCATTACTCAAAACTCGTTATCACGCGAATGAAATTCTGACCAGTTTGATGCTGACTTATGTCGCGACATTGTTTCTCAGCGTGCTGGTACATGGCCCATGGCGCGATCCTGGCGGGTTTAATTTTCCTGAGTCCGTCTTGTTCCCCGATGTCGCTACGTTGCCGATTTTGTTGTCAGGAACACGTCTGCATTTGGGCGCACTGATTGCTTTGTTTGTTGTCCTGGCGGGTTGGTTGCTGCTGGCGCGTCACCTGATTGGATTTCAAATCAAAGTCGCGGGCTTTGCACCTGCCGCCGCCGAGTACGCGGGTTTCAAACGCAATCGTTTGGTCTGGCTTGTGTTGCTGACTGCAGGAGGTTTGGCAGGCCTGGCTGGTATCATCGAGGTATCCGGCCCCATCGGCCAATTATTACCGAGCATTTCACCGGGCTACGGGTTTACCGCCATCATTGTTGCGTTTCTCGGTAGACTGCATCCGCTCGGCATCTTGTTTGCGGGATTGGTGTTGGCGCTATCGTATCTCGGTGGCGAAACAGTGCAAATCGAACTCGGCTTGCCGCAAGGCATCGCCGGTGTTTTTCAAGGCATGTTGTTGTTCTTTCTGCTCGCAACGGACGTTTTGATCAAGTACCGCATACGCTTCGGACGAGCGCGTGTCGCCGGGGCGACGGGTTCATGAGTGTGGAATTCATTGTTCCGATTATTTTAACGGTCATCAGCGCCGCGACGCCTTTGTTGTTCGCTGCCACTGGCGAACTTGTGGCTGAAAAATCCGGCGTTCTCAATCTGGGTGTCGAAGGCATGATGCTGGTCGGCGCGGTCACCGCTTTTGCCGTGACGGTAACCAGTGGCAGTGCTGTGCTTGGGATAATTTGTGCGGTATTGGCCAGTTCTGCGATGGCTTTCATATTTGGTGTCCTCACCCTTAGCCTGTTGGCCAATCAGGTCGCCACCGGTCTTGCTTTAACACTATTCGGCGTCGGATTCAGTTCTCTGCTCGGTCTTGGGTTTGTCGGGCAACCGGTAGAGCGTTTACCGACTTTGAACATCCCGCTGTTGTCGGATCTCCCGATACTCGGTCCGGTGTTGTTCGCGCACGACTTCTTGACCTATTTTTCTGTGGTAATGGTGGGTGTCGTTGCATGGTTTTTGTATCGAACCCGGCCGGGTCTGATCTTGCGCGCGGTTGGAGAATCACACCACGCGGCGCATTCCATTGGCTATCACGTGATCGGCATACGCTACCTGGCCGTATTATTTGGCGGCGCAATGGCTGGACTCGCGGGAGCGTTTTTGTCCTTGTCATACACGCCGATGTGGGTTGAAAATATGACTGCTGGACGTGGCTGGATTGCGCTGGCGCTGGTTGTGTTTGCCACCTGGCATCCCTGGCGGGTTTTGTTCGGTGCTTACATGTTCGGTGGGATAACTATACTGCAACTGCATGCTCAGGGTTTTGGTGTTGCGATTCCGTCGCAGTTTTTATCCATGCTGCCCTACTTGGTCACGATAGTCGTATTGGTGTTAATCTCACGTGACAGCAGCCGGGTGAAGCTAAACGCGCCAGCCTGTATCGGCAAGGTTTTTCATCCGACCGCATAAAAACCAACAATTTACTTTTCACTATACAGCAGGAGTTAATAATGAGATCAAGAATTATCACTTTAGTAATGAGTGCCGTCGTTATGGCGTTGAGTGTTTTCAGCACAGTCCATGCTGCAGACAAATTGAAAGTCGGTTTTGTCTATGTCGGCCCGATTGGCGATCATGGCTGGACGTATCGCCATGACATCGGTCGTCTGGCGATTGAAACAGAATTGGGCGATCAAGTCGAAACCACGTTTGTTGAATCTGTCGCGGAAGGTCAGGATGCCGAACGTGTGATACGTCAACTCGCATCCAGCGGGCATGGTTTGATCTTCACGACGTCGTTTGGATATATGAATCCAACCGTGAAAGTCGCCAAGCAATTTCCAGATGTAAAATTTGAACATGCGACCGGTTATAAACGAGCGGACAATGTTAGTACCTATGTCGCGCGTTTCTACGAGGGGCGTTATATTATCGGTCGAATCGCCGGTGCGGTGACTAAATCCAACACCGTGGGTTATATCGCCTCGTTCCCTATTCCTGAAGTCGTGCGAGGCATTAACGCATTTACCCTGGGCCTGCGCAGCGTTAATCCCGAAGCAACAGTCAAAGTAGTCTGGGTGAATTCATGGTACGACCCTGGTAAAGAAGGTGATGCCGCTAAAGCGTTGATCGATCAGGGCGCAGATATCATTTCGCAACACACGGATTCGCCGGCGCCGTTGCAGGTTGCAGAAGAACGTGGTGTTCAGGGATTTGGGCAGGCTTCCGATATGTCCGCGTTCGCGCCCAAAGCGCAACTCACCGCCATTATCGATAACTGGGATGAGTACTATGTTTCGCGCGCCAAGGCCGTGATTGATGGCGCCTGGGAATCAGTTGACGTGTGGGACGGTATCGACTCCGGAATGGTGGAAATGGCTCCGTACAACGAAGAAGCGTTGCCCGCCGATGTCGTTGCGGACGCAAAAGCGACAGAAGAGGCCATCAAATCGGGTTCACTGCACCCGTTCACCGGTCCAATCAAAAACCAGGCCGGTGAAGTCATCATTAAAGAAGGGGAAACCGCGGATGACGGCATGTTGCTGGGCATGGATTGGTATGTCGAAGGCGTAGAAGGGACGTTGCCCAAGTAAGGTTTCGCGCAGACGCACCGCTAGCTGAATAGTTACGTTACCGGTGCGTCGAGCTACTTTCTCACCACGCATTAGGATGGCGAAGTGGATTTAGTTGAATTTATCAGGGGCTTTCCCAAGGCCGAGCTGCATTTGCATATCGAAGGAACGCTGGAACCGGAAATGATGCTGGCATTGGCTCAGCGAAACGATGTCAGCATTCCTTTCCAGACGGTCGAAGAAATTCGTCGGGCCTACCAGTTTCAGAACCTGCAGGAATTCCTGGATATTTATTACCAGGGCATGGCTGTTCTGATAAACGAGCAGGATTTTTATGATCTGACTTACGCCTATCTTGAACGGTGTTCAAAAGAAAATGTTGTTCATACTGAGATATTTTTTGATCCACAAGGTCATACTGAACGTGGAATTGAATTCAAACACGTCGTAAACGGAATCAACCATGCACTGGATGTTGGATTTAAAAAGTTTGGAATTTCGAGCCGTCTAATCATGTGTTTCCTGCGCCATTTGGATGAGGCATCCGCATTAGAGACATTGGAACAGGCGCAGTCTTATCGCGATAAAATTATCGGTGTCGGTTTGGATTCTTCGGAGTTAGGTCATCCGCCAGAAAAATTCAGCCGTGTATTTGCGCAAGCACGGCAGGCAGGTTTTCGGTGTGTGGCACACGCTGGCGAGGAGGGGCCGCCGGAATATGTTTGGGGTGCGATCAATGAATTGAAAGTTGACCGCATTGACCACGGCAATCGTTCACTGGAAGACGAGGAATTGGTTCACTTACTGGCAGAGCGACAAATTCCATTGACGGTATGCCCGCTGTCGAACCTCAAACTGCGTGTGGTGGACGATTTGAAGAACCATCCGTTACGAAGAATGTTAGATAAAGGTTTAATGGCGACGTTGAATTCCGATGACCCCGCCTATTTTGGCGGATACATCAATGATAACTATGTCCAGATAGCTCAGGCACTAAAGCTGGAGAAGGATAATATTAAGTTGCTCGTTGAAAACTCTTTCAAAGCCTCGTTTCTACCTGAACCAGAAAAAGCAGTACATTTAGAACGGGTGGCGTTTCATGTGGTTGGTCATCCGGATTAGAATTGTTTTTCAGTTCAAGGAGTTGATTTTATGAGTATGCTCATTACGGGTTTAATTCTGTTTTTTATTCCACACTCGGTCTCGATATTCGCCGAGCAATGGCGCAATGGGATGGCAGACAGAATCGGTGAATGGTCGTGGAAGGGGCTTTATTCCGTCGTATCTATCGTTGGATTCCTGCTCATTGTCTGGGGTTATGCCGAAGCCCGGCAAAACCCGACTGTTCTATATGTTCCACCGGTGTGGTTGCGGCATGTGGCCATGTTGTTGTTGATACCGGTGTTTCCGTTGTTTCTGGCGGCCTATTTGCCGGGACGTATCAAAGGTGCAGCCAAACACCCTATGCTGTTGGCGACAAAAATCTGGGCTTTCGCCCACCTGCTGACGAATGGCATGCTCGCCGATGTCATTCTGTTTGGCGCATTTCTGATTTGGGCGGTAGCCGATCGCATCTCAATGAAACATCGTAGCGTGCGAACTATTCCGGGTGCGCCAGCGAGTAAAGCGAACGATGTCATTGCAATTGTGCTGGGGTTAGCACTGTACGCCGCTTTTGTGTTTTGGTTGCATACCCGGCTGATTGGAATTCCGGTTGTGGCTTAGCACCGTTTGCCCATTGAGCATTATTATTGTTAGTGCTGTGTACCAAAATGTTATGAGATTGTTACCGAATTAGTCGTATTCGTATTTGTATCGACGCTATTATTGGCTTTCGATTTATCTATAAATCTATTTCAAAAGTATTTCACATTAGTTTTCTTAATAGCTCAAATCTGTGTGCGGTTGTATGTTGAACCACGAAAAATTACGGAATTTCTTAGTTGCTACGTTTGTGGTGACTATTTTTTACAGTCCAAGTCAGATAAGTGCGCAGACCAATTTGAACGACGATCCCGTAACGTGGTTTCTTGGCTTTTTTTCTCAAGATAAGGAAGAGCGTGAAGCGGCATTGAGCTTTGTTAAAAGAACATGGAAACCCAGTTATTTGGCAATGATGTTGGAAGTGTTGAATTTCAATCGGGATCCAAATCTTTATCGCGAGTTGGTAACGCTGTTGGAACAAAATACAGGTCAACAGTTAGGATTCGATCTCGACGCGTGGTATCAATGGTTATGGTCGCAACCCCCAGACGATCATCCCAACTATGCAGGTTTTAAGTCCGCTTTATATGCGAATATTGACGATGTGTTTGCGGGCTATTTCTCAGATGAAAGACATACCGAGATAAGACTGGACGAGATCCGCTGGGGTGGTGTGCCGCAGGATGGTATTCCGCCGTTACGTAATCCGAAAATGATAACTGCTGAAGAAGCAGATTATCTTGGCTACGACAATATTGTTTTTGGTCTGGAAATAAACGGCGATGCTCGCGCTTACCCCAAGCGAATCATGGCCTGGCATGAAATGTTCACCGATACTGTCGGCGGTATAGAAATGGCGGGTGTGTACTGCACGTTGTGCGGAGCGATGATTCTGTACGAGACCGAACATAACGGAACAAAATATCAAGTCGGCACCAGCGGATTTTTGTACCGTTCGAACAAATTAATGTATGACAAGGCGACACAATCGCTTTGGAACACCTTGCAAGGGAAGCCCGTGGTAGGCCCATTGGTCGGGAAGGACATCGAACTCAATCGCAGTTACCTGGTAACGACAACCTGGGGTGAATGGCTGCGCCGTCACCCGGATACCACCGTGTTATCCCTCGAAACAGGTCATCGTCGTGATTACTCCGAAGGCGCTGCCTACCGTGACTACTTCGCCACCGACGAACTCATGTTCGTAGTGCCGTTTCTGGATGAGCGCCTGCAAAACAAAGCCGAAGTTCTGGGGCTGGTATTTCCGCAATATACGCAGAAACCAATGGCGATTTCTGCTGATTATCTCGCGGAGAATCCGATCTATCACGCCGCAATGGGTGATCTCGAATTGGTTGTGTTAACCGACAGCAGTGGCGCGAATCGCGTATATGAGTCAAAAGACATCCGGTTTATCGAGTGGGATCAGGACGCCACAGTGATTGACGAAAGCGGCAATAACTGGACGTTGTCCGAAGACAAACTAATGAATGAAAACGGCCAGTCGTTAAATCGCTTACCGGCTCACCGATCATTCTGGTTTGGCTGGTTGTCGGCCTATAACCACACGGATTTAGTGAAATAGAATTGCTAAACTTGTGAATACAGTAGGAATCCAGGCACGAACTACAGTGTTCCATCCATTCGATCTTTAATGAGGTCGCGAGTTCAAGACGGTTTTATAGCCAGGAATCGAGCCTCGAATACGGCACGTTGTTTGCGTAGTTCATCAGTGTAGTATCCGTTTCGGGGTGTCAATGCCACATAGCGCTTAAGTATGAGGCTTGCGCGACTGCGTTTGTACGACCGAAGATACTGATAAATTTGCTGGAGCAACGCAAGAGCTTGACGGTTGCTGATCGCGTACACGCCACTTGGAGTGTGGTGGTGAGCTATCATGCGTTTGCGTGAGATTCGACCAGCACCGATGGTCTCAAGCAGGTAGTCGAGAAGTTCAAACTCAGTGCTGGCAACGCTGATCTCAAGTTGCCGATTCTCGTTGCGATGCCGCCGGACAAGGGTAATCGTACCCTCCCCATCGACCAGTCCGGCGATATAGGCTGCATCCGTTGGCGCGAGGTTATGGACTATTCGAGTCACTGTTTAAATATACAGTAAACGGAAACAATAATAACCCCGGCGTTCCGTGCCGGGATATTTTACTGGTGGAGGCGGCGGGGACAGTTGGCCCTTAATCTTTCGATAAGGACTGGACTATACCTTCACCCATCGTTGGCAACAGCCAGGATGGGGCGGGGCGTGTTATCGGTCATGTAAACTATCGATGACCAATCCTAGTATTCGCTCGCAGCATAAGCTGGTCAGCGAACCTATGAGTCTCTACAGGGCAGGTCTGAAGTTAGCCTTCTTCCTACCCCTCGGTATTGCCATAGTGATCGAACTCCTGTTCGTTCGCTTTAGGTTTCACCGATGTGAGCCCCGTGTTTCGTCTTGCTCTTGCAAGCAAGTGCGACCTTTGTGTTGATCGAACCCGCGTCCGCAAGCCCTCCGCGCATCGGCCCTACATGCTTAGTCTGTCTTTAGTTTGACTGTTCGCTTCCCGACAGACAGGAATTCGACCAGCGAGTCCGCTAAGTTTTTTAACAATGCATTGCGCAGACAAAATGCGTTGCGATCTCATGTAATTTGACCCCTCGAAATCCCCACCCATGAGCAAACAGGGCCGAGAGGCTAGCGGGCTTAAGCCGCTAGTGCGTAGTTGTCGTCGTTGGCAACTATCAATTTGCAGTTGGATTTGCGAGGAACTCTGCACCTCGGCATGCTCCGATGGTTTCGCGACATACGTCGAAGCCAGGTCGCCCCCATGAAGTAATTATATTATACGGTCTGAGTGGTGAAATTTCAATTCATGCATTTACTGTAAAAGTTAAAATGATAATATAAAACAGAAAGATATAGATATATTATCGATTTAGCTTTAATATACGATGTTGCTCTCTATCCCATTCGCGTTGCTTGATAGACGCTCGCTTGTCGAATTGCTTTTTGCCTTTGGCGAGCGCGATTTTAAGTTTTGTCCGGCCTTTTTTCCAATATAAACTGAGTGGAACAATGGTATAGCCCTTACGTTCGACAGCGCCAATCAGTTGGCTGATTTCCCGACGGTGAAGTAATAGTTTTCGTGTGCGTGTCGGGTCGGGATTGACATGGGTTGAGGCGGAGGTTAGCGGTGAAAAGTGTGCGCCAAATAGAAATAACTCACCCTGACGTATGATGACGTAGCTCTCTTTAAGTTGTGCACGCCCGGCGCGCAGGCTTTTCTCACTTCCCATCCTTCCAGGGCGATACCGGCTTCATACTCCTGTTCAATGAAGTAATCGTGGCGCGCTTTCTTATTTTGCGCGATAGTATTGGACGGTATTTTTTTCTTCTTTGCCATTGTTACGGATGCCTGATAGCGCTCCAGTATAATCGATCAGATTGCTAACCCAATAATGCCGCACCGGTAAGACATATCTACAACGTGATTAATATTTCTCAATCTGCGATAGTGCCGTACTCGCAAGAGCGAATGTACGTATTGGTGGCCGATGTGCCCAGTTACCCGGAATTTCTTCCCTGGTGCAAAAGCACAACGATTGTTTCGCACGAAAGGAATCAAATGGTAGCCAG